>NZ_JAKKCJ010000003.1 GCF_021726515.1 Vibrio sp. CK2-1
TCGTTTACGACTACATGGTCAAGTGCATGCAGGAGTTAGCGAAAGCGGAACCTGATATCGATGCACTCCTGCCTTGGAACTTCAAACACTAACAATATCGCCCCGTGGGTTCATGGCGCGGATACTTTAAATTGCTTCATTCCTGTTACAGATAAGCTCCCTCTAGATGCTTGTTCAATGTGGCTACTCCACCAGCACATCATTGGCCTACGCCGTTCTAGATAGTCTGTACGGTTGTAAGCGGCACGTACCTGGCTATCATCAACATGAGCCAATGCAGCTTCAATAAGGTCGGATTCGAAGCCCTGTTCATTTAGAGTTGTACTCGCAATTGAGCGCATACCATGACTAACTAATCTACCTGTGAATCCCATTCGTTTTAGTGCCATATTTACAGTTTGATTATTGCTAGGCTTTTTAGGGGCACGATCAGATGGGAATACATGCTCTCTATGCTGACTAATCGGCTTCATTACTTCTAAGATCAGTAACATTTGATCTGTAAGTGGGATTCGGTGTTCTCTACGCTTTTTCATGCGCTCTGGTGGAATTGTCCAGATTTTATTTTCTAGATCAATTTCATCCCATCGAGCACCAGACGCTTCAGATGGACGAGTCATTGTATGGAGTTGCCACTCTGCTAAACAGCGAGTTGTCTTTTTAATACTAGAGGTGGCAAGTGCACTCATTAGTTCTGGTAACTCGTCCGGAGATAGAGCGGCCATATTTACTTTTTTCGGCTTTTTAAATGCAGCTTTAATCCCAGTTAATGGGTTTGCAGAAACTAGGCCACAGTTAGTTGCATAGTTCATTACTTCATTTAACCGTTGAGCAACTCTTTTTACTGTTTCAAGATTACCTTTTGCTTCAATAGGGCGTAATAAATCAATGACTAATGGGGCTGTGATTTCTTTTATTGGAGTATTAGCCAGCTTAGGAAAAACGTGTAGCACAAGAGAACGCCAGATATCTTCTGCATAATCAGGAGTAACAGAGTCTTTTTTTATTTCAAACCAGTCTTGAGCAATTTTTTCAAAGACATGCTCATGAACCTCTTTATAAGCTTGTTGCTTTTTCTTTTTGTCTTCTTGTGGGTCAATACCTTGAGCGATCAGCTCTTTAGATAAAAGTATGCTTTTACGTGCCTGAGCAAGACTAACCTCAGGATACTTACCTAAGCCTAGATTAGTTCTTTTGGATGTATGGGGATGTTTATAATTTAGTAACCACAGTTTTGAGCCGTTAGGTTTCACGCGTAAACGAAGGCCATCACCATCAAATAGATTGTATTCTTTAGACTCAGGTTTTGCAGCTTTGATTTCTTTATCTGAAAGCCTAGTAGTTATTTTTGCCATAATGGGTACACCAGTTAGGTACATTAAAAGTAGTGTACCCTGTGATGTACCTATAATGCAAAGATGTTAAAAGACATTAATAGAACTTAAAAGACGCTAAGTTATTGATTTTATGTTTTTGAGGCACAAAAAAAGACGCCCTAGGACGTCTTTAAATGTTGAATTGGTGGAGCTGGCGGGATTTGAACCCGCGTCCGAAAATCATCCATCATTGGTACTACATGCTTAGTCGATCTTTAATTTCACCACCGACCTGCGAACCGACACGCTAGTTGATGGCTATCCTGAATTATTTTTAATGCTTTGTCTCTCAGGCGGGAGACTCCACACGAGTTTGTTTGGGTTTGACTCTCTGTTATTCCCCGTCTTACAAACGGAAGCTAGGGCAGAAAGGCTCTCAGCAGGTTATTAAGCTGCTAGTGCGTAGTTTTCGTCGTTTGCGACTATTTTTTTGCGGCTTTTTACGTGGCCAACCGCCCCACGACATGCACCTCAGACTTACAAATTCCCGTCGAATCCTGAATCAGCCCCAAGGTTGTTTGATTGATTTTGAACTACTCATCAAAATCTCAAACTAGCGCTTTCACGCTTTGTATCTTTATCAAGTATTGTGATAATCGATACTTCAAACGCATAGTAACATAAAACCTTTAAGAGTCTAGCGACTTGCGTTTAAGTGGTTAACATTAACTCACTTGATATTTGTTACTTAAAAACGGAATGTTAGCGTAAGCTACTCTTCATAATTCGAGCTTTATCACGCTGCCAATCTTGGTTCTTTTTATCATCACGCTTGTCGTGAAGTTTCTTACCTTTCGCCACCCCGATTTTCATCTTAACCCAAGATTTTGACCAGTAGAGCGATAGGGCAATCAATGTCATGCCTTCGCGGTTTACGCGGCCAAATAGGTTATCGAGTTCACGGCGGTTAAGTAATAACTTACGAACACGAGTTGGGTTAGCAACAATGTGGGTAGAAGCTTGTTGAAGTGGTATGATTGACGCGCCACTTAGGAACGCTTCACCGTCGCGAAGAAAGACGTAACTTTCTGCGATATTGGCTTTACCTTGACGTAAAGATTTGACTTCCCAACCTTGCAGCTCAAGACCAACTTCTATTTCATCATCGACGAAATATTCGTGTCGAGCTTGCTTGTTAAGAGCGATAGTATTACTACCGGCTTTTGATTTTGATTTTTTCTTTGCCATAATGGCCTCATTATACGGATTGCTTTTATTTTGGCGAATCCTTTTGTTCTAATTCTTGGTAATATTTTGTTTATTTTCGAGAATTTGCTTCATGGCTCAAATTAGGAAGAAGTATGCCTCAGGTTAATCGTTCAGCATTAGTCTCGTTTAGTGCTCAGCAAATGTATGATTTGGTCAATGATGTTGAAAAGTACCCTGAATTTTTACCAGGATGTTCAGGCTCCAAGCTGATTGAGTATACCGATACCGCTTTGGTTGCCTCGGTCGATGTTTCAAAAGCCGGGATTAAAAAAACCTTTACCACTTCGAATACAATGGAACCTGGCCGTAGGATTAATTTGGAGTTAGTGGATGGCCCTTTCAAGTCCTTAACCGGATTTTGGGTGTTTACCCCGCTAGATGACTTTGCTTGTAAGATTGAGTTTAGCTTGTCGTTCGAGTTTACTAACAAACTGATTGAAATGGCTTTTGGTAAAGTTTTCAATGAACTGACTAACAATATGGTGAACTCTTTTACTCAACGCGCAAAGCAAATGTACAACAATTGATTGGCGAGTAGCCATACAGGTGACAAACAATGACAGAGCAAACAAGTGCTAATTCACTGATCCATGTTGAGGTAGTATATGCACTGCCGCATGAGCAAAAAGTGTTTGAACTTGCGGTATCAGAAGACTTAACCGTTCAAGAGATTATTGAACAGTCTGGCGTTTTGGCTAATTACCCTGAGATAGATTTAGCGAAGAATAAAGTGGGTGTGTTTAGTCGAAATGTAAAACTAGATTCGACGGTGCGCGATAAAGATCGCATTGAAATTTACCGACCGTTATTGGCGGATCCAAAAGAAATTCGCCGCAAGCGCGCAGAGCAAGCAAAAGCGGAACAAGCCAAGAAGAAAGCTTAATTGATTGAGTTTAAGTGAAGGTTATTGGTTTTTAGAACGATAAAAAATGGCCTATCAAGTGAGATCTTAATATCTACTTGATAGGCCATTTTGCGTTTATGAGCTACTCGTTATTAATTTAACGGAGTATTGAAATCTGGGCTTAAGTCAAAATCACCCGACGCTTCGGTTAATGCTTGAGTTTGAGGATCAAACTTCACAATAAAGTTTTTCTGAACAGAATCGTCATGGCCGTGAGTGAAATGGTAAATATAGTACCAAGTATCAGGGTAACCATTTTCAACTAACATTGGAGAGCCTAGAACAAACTGAACCTGTTCTTTGGTCATGCCAATACGAAGTTTGTCGACATCTGGCTGCTCTATGTAGTTACCTTGAGCAATATCGATGCGATAAACCAAGCGTTCAAGTACGCTACAGCCGGATAATATCGTTAAAGCGAAAGGGATAATGAGTATCCACTTTTTAAAATGCATAGTGGTTTCTTTGAGTTAAAGGCGAAAATCTTGCTCGATGATAAACAAGCCAAGCGAAGAAGTAAAAGCCCGTAGTGTTAAACATGCAAATTAAGACAGAAAACTTAGAGTTTAGTTGCAAAGTTAATATAAATGCTCGGTTATTTTCCGAGTCCGAGTCCGAGTCCGAGTCCGAGTCCGAGTCCGAGCCCTAAGCCGCAACTAACAATTCTTTGGCATTCGCTTTAGTTGAATCAGTAATTGTGCTACCGCCAAGTAAACGAGCCAGTTCATCAATGCGCTGATTTTCATCTAATTGATGGATTCGAGTTTCCGTTTTTCCAGCTTTTGCTTGTTTCGCGACAAATAATTGCTGATGACCACTGCCGGCTACTTGCGGTAAGTGGGTGACACAAAGTACCTGAGTAGACTCACCTAGCTTACGTAACATTCTTCCGACAACACTTGCCGTTGGGCCACTGATACCGACATCCACTTCATCAAATATTAGGCTTGGTGTTTGAACTTTTTGCGCCGTGATAACTTGAATCGCTAATGAAATTCGTGACAGTTCACCACCAGAAGCAACTTTGGCTAACGCTTGTAATGGCTGGCCAGGATTAGTTGAAACTAAGAAATTGATTTGATCTATGCCTAATGGCGCAGCATGTTTTTCATCTTTAATCACATCAATACAGAATTGCGCTTTTTCCATGCTTAGCTCATGCATACTTTGAGAGATCAGTTTATTTAGCTCTTTTGCATAGCGGCTACGGCTTTTACTCAGCTTTTCTGCGGCGGTTAAAAAGGTTTGATATTTATCATCGACATCTTTTTCTAATTGCTCGAACTTTTCATCAGAACAATCGAGCGCTTCAATTTGCGCTTTTACTTCTTGATGATATTGATATAACTCTTCTGGACGAACGTGATGTTTGCGCGCGGTAGTCATTACTTTGCTGAAACGTTCTTCGACTTCGGCTATTCGCGCGGGATCGACATCGATGTTATCGGAGTAATGTCTTAATTCTGAGTTGGTTTCTTCTAGTTGGATCATGGCTTCCGATAATAGATTCGGCAGGTGAGCCAATGATGGATCTAATTCTGCAAGCTCGTTGAGTGAATGACTGACAGAATGAAGTAGGCTAAGCGCATTCACTTCTTCGCCTTCATACAGTTCATTGATTGCTTGTTGGCAAATCACCGCAATCTGTCCACTGCTTGAAAGGACTTTATGTTCTTGTTCGAGATCTTCAAATTCGTTTTCAGATAATGCTAACTCGTCCAACTCTTTCACTTGATATTCAAGCAATTGCTTTTGAGCTAAATTTTCTTGGCTATTAGCGCGCAGATTCTTAAGTTGGTTTCGTAGTTGACGCCAATCTGAATAATGCTTTTTACTTGCTTGGATCAGTTGCTGGTGGCCGGCGTATTGGTCTAGCAAGGTTAATTGGTGTTCAGGCTTCATCAGTAGGTGATGAGCGTGCTGCCCATGAATATTGACTAAGTTTTGTCCTAGTGATTTTAATTGTGACAGTGGCACTGGATTGCCATTGATAAACGCACGAGAGCGACCTTCATTAGTGATGATGCGACGAATAATGCATTCTTCACCATCCAGTAATTCATTGTCTTCTAACCATCGAGTGGCATTTATGTTGTTGTCTAGGATAAAGGAGGCGGTGATGTCGGTTTTTTCCTCACCAGGACGTACCATATTGCTATCAGCACGGCCGCCTAAACAAAGGCTCAGCGCATCAATTGCAATAGATTTACCAGCACCTGTTTCACCGGTAATGGTTGTCATTCCTTTGAAAAGCTCTAGCTGTAAAGACTTAACAATTGCAAAATTATTAATACTTAAATGGGAGAGCATAAATCCACCTCGAAAAAAGATAAAACAAATCACTGTATGTAAAAACAGTATATACTGGCTTTTTATACAGTAAAGTTTTTTTGTGTGAATTTTGCATCTTGCGGTCAGCTAGATATAAAAATGCTCAGGTGATCACAGGAATCATCTGAGCATTTTCATATACCCTTCGTACTTGAAGCCGCAGCTTTGTTGACGGCGTTCATTCGCCTCAATCACATAGACGAGCTATGCTCATGAGGTCTCATTCACTTGTCGCCTCACTGCAACTCCAATTACTTTGTGTATAGGCATAGCTATCTGTTATCTAGTCGCGAGCCAGAAAGCTGGGATTAAAATAATTTACTCGACCAACCTAGCTTATGACGCAATACATGGTAGTAGCTGTAATCTTCAGGGTGAATTAGCTTTAAAATACTTGGGCTTTGGAAGATTTGAATTTCATCGCCAGGTGACACTGGCAGTGATATTTGGCCGTCACAACTGACTTCTTGAGTGCCTCGATTATCAGGAGATACCACCAGTTTTATTTTACGCTTGCCATCAACTACAAGCGGGCGGCTAGATAAGGTGTGTGGGAACATTGGAACTAATGAAATCGCATTCAAACTAGGAGATAAAATTGGCCCTCCGCCAGATAGTGAATAAGCTGTTGAGCCCGTTGGCGTTGAGACGATTAAACCATCGGAGCGTTGTGAGAAAGCAAATCGGTCATCAATGTAGACTTCAAATTCAATCATATGAGCGATTTTACCTGGGTGCAGAACCACTTCATTTAACGCAGAGTTATGACTTTTTACATGCCCACTACGATGCACTTCCGCCTCTAATAAGAAACGTTCTTCAACTAGGTATTCGCCTTTAAGTACTTTGAGTAGTGCGTCGTGAAAATCTTCAGGATTGAGATCGGTCAAGAAACCTAGGCTACCGCGGTTAACCCCGATGACTGAAATATCAAAGCGAGATAAAATACGCGCCGCACCGAGCATATTGCCATCACCGCCAACCACAATCGCTAAATCGGCTTGTTGACCAATGTTGAGTAAGCTGGAAAACACATCTCTTGGAAGGTCATCTAAAATATCGATCAAGCGATCATCTATTAATACGGTGTAGTTTTGTTCTATCAGCCAATGAAAAAGCTCTTTATGCGTTTGCACAGCTTTATGGTCGCGAGGCTTACCAATAATGGCAATAACGTTAAAAGGCTTCTGCATAGGTATCAACTCTATTGTGAAAAGGGGCGATAAGGTTTTCTTGGTATTTTATCAGGCATATTTATTAAGCATAGTGAAAGATAAACGCACTCTACGCTTGAATCATAAATCTTCATCCCCATAATAAAGGCAAGTGGAACGACTATGCGAGTATTTTGTGCCTATTCCGTTAGGACAAGCGCATGGTGTTGAATATATTCTTGGAGATATCATGACTACAGAACATAACAAACCGCAAGATGAAGAGCTAAAATCGGAAGATGTACAAGTTGAGCAAGAACTTGTTGAAGATGATGTTAATACAGATGACGCTCAAACCATTGGTGGCGAAGGCGATATCGATTGGAATGACGAAATTGAACAAGTAGAGCAAGAAGCTTCTCGTGTTATCGAATTAGAAGCGGCGTTAAATGCTGCGGAAGCTCAAATTAAAGAGCAGCAAGATTCAGTACTTCGCGCTAAAGCGGAAGTTGAAAACATGCGCCGTCGTAGCGAGCAAGAAATTGATAAGGCTCGTAAGTACGCATTGAATAAGTTCGCTGAAGAATTATTGCCAGTGATTGATAACCTAGAGCGTGCTCTACAAGCAGCAAACCCTGAAGATGAAGCAGTTAAGCCGATTCTTGAAGGTGTTGATATGACGCACAAATCTTTCGTTGATACGGTTGCTAAATTTGGTTTAGAGGCCATTAATCCTGAAGGTGAAGCGTTTAATCCTGAACTACACCAAGCGATTGGCATTCAAGAAAGCCCAGATCATGAATCAAACACTGTGATGATCGTGATGCAAAAAGGCTATCAATTAAATGGTCGAGTGATTCGTCCTGCCATGGTGATGGTTGCTAAGTAATGGCTGCTAAGTAATCTTGCGCTAGTAACCTAGCATCAACAATTTAATTAAAACTAAGTGCCGAGTATAAAAAACTCGGCATTTTTTTATTTTTCCCCTTGAAAAGCATTTTGCCGCCCTTATCTATTGTGCATACAGAAACACGTAATGCGAAATGCAAAACAAATTAGCTTACAGGGTTGAATCCCAATTCTGAGCCCCCATCTATTTGTTATCAAAAGCTGGGTATAGCAAAAACTGAATAACTGAAATTCTTTGGAGAATGTCAAATGGGTAGAATCATTGGTATTGATTTAGGTACAACTAACTCATGTGTTGCGGTATTAGACGGCGACAAACCACGCGTAATTGAAAATGCTGAAGGCGAACGCACAACAGCATCAGTAGTAGCTTACACAGATGGCGAAACATTAGTAGGTCAACCTGCAAAACGCCAAGCGGTAACTAACCCTGAAAATACATTGTTCGCAATCAAACGTTTGATCGGTCGTCGTTTTGAAGACGAAGAAGTTCAGCGTGATATCGAAATCATGCCTTATAAAATTGTTAAGGCTGACAACGGTGATGCTTGGGTTGAAGCGAAAGGCCAAAAAATGGCAGCTCCTCAGGTTTCTGCTGAAATCTTGAAGAAAATGAAAAAAACCGCTGAAGACTACTTAGGCGAAGCGGTAACTGCTG
Source organism: Vibrio sp. CK2-1 (assembly GCF_021726515.1). Classification (GTDB taxonomy): domain Bacteria; phylum Pseudomonadota; class Gammaproteobacteria; order Enterobacterales; family Vibrionaceae; genus Vibrio. Next base: position 8,542 of record NZ_JAKKCJ010000003.1, read on the forward strand.
CGGTTATTACTGTGCCGGCTTACTTCAACGATGCACAACGTCAAGCAACAAAAGATGCTGGCCGTATCGCAGGTCTTGAAGTGAAGCGTATTATTAACGAACCAACAGCAGCTGCACTTGCTTACGGTCTTGATAAGAAAGGCGGCGATCGCACTATCGCAGTTTATGACCTTGGTGGTGGTACATTCGATATCTCTATTATCGAAATTGATGATCACGAAGGCGAGCAAACTTTCGAAGTACTAGCAACTAACGGTGATACTCACCTAGGTGGTGAAGACTTTGATACTCGTTTGATCAACTACTTAGTATCTGAGTTCCAAAACGAGCAAGGCATTAACCTGAAAAACGATCCACTTGCGATGCAACGTGTGAAAGAAGCGGCTGAGAAAGCGAAGATTGAACTATCTTCTGCACAACAAACAGACGTGAACCTTCCATACGTGACAGCGGATGCGACTGGTCCTAAGCACATGAACGTAAAAGTAACTCGTTCTAAACTAGAATCTCTAGTTGAAGACCTAGTTCAACGTTCTCTTGAGCCGCTAAAAGTTGCTCTAGCAGATGCTGACCTATCAGTAAGCGAAATTACTGACGTTATCCTAGTTGGTGGTCAAACACGTATGCCAATGGTTCAGAAGAAAGTTGCTGAATTCTTTGGTAAAGAAGCACGTAAAGACGTGAACCCTGATGAAGCAGTAGCAATTGGTGCTGCGGTTCAAGGTGGTGTTCTTGCGGGTGACGTGAAAGACGTTCTTTTACTAGACGTAACGCCTCTATCTTTCGGTATCGAAACGATGGGTGGTGTTATGACGAAGCTAATTGAGAAAAATACCACGATTCCAACAAAAGCGAATCAAGTATTCTCAACAGCAGAAGACAACCAAAGCGCAGTAACGATTCACGTACTACAAGGTGAGCGTAAGCAAGCGACTTACAACAAGTCTCTAGGTCAATTTAACCTAGAAGGCATTAACCCTGCGCCACGTGGCATGCCACAAATCGAAGTAACGTTTGACCTAGATGCGGATGGTATCTTGAACGTTTCTGCTAAAGATAAAGCGACAGGTAAAGAGCAAAAAATCACGATCCAAGCATCTGGTGGTTTATCAGATGAAGAAATCGAGAAAATGGTACAAGAAGCCGAAGCTAACAAAGAAGCGGACAAAAAGTTCGAAGAGTTAGTAACGACTCGTAACCAAGCTGACCAAATGATCCACGGTACTCGTAAGCAAATGGAAGAAGCAGGCGATGCACTTCCAGCTGAAGAGAAAGAGAAAATTGAAGCAGCAATTGCAGCGCTTGAATCAGTGAAGTCTGGCGATGATAAAGAAGCAATCGACACTAAAGTTCAAGAGTTAGCAGCAGCGGCTCAAAAACTGATGGAAATTGCTCAGCAGAAAGCTCAAGCACAACAAGCTGAAGGTGGCGAGCAAGCTAAACCTGAAGATGACGTTGTTGACGCTGAGTTTGAAGAAGTTAAAGACGAAGACAAAAAATAATCGAGGCTGATTATTGTTAAGTCTGTCGCCCTTAATTAACTGAGGGCGAATGATACGAAACTGCGGGCGTTTAGAGTTTGTCTCTCACGCCCGCAATTTTCGATCTGATACTGGTTAATTTATTGGGGTATTGTCCCGCTAGATAATCACTTCTACCTAAGCTGTTATTTAAGGTATATCGGATTATCTAGCTAGATATAGCTTCTCATAGTTTAAAACACACACTGATGAGCAATGCTTATTGGTAAAAGAAAATTGGTGAACCGAGCATGTCAAAACGTGATCTTTATGAAGTATTAGGTGTCAGCCGTGATGCATCAGAGCGCGATATTAAAAAGGCGTACAAACGTCTTGCGATGAAATATCACCCAGACCGCAACCAAGAAGCGGATGCATCTGACAAATTTAAAGAAGTTAAAGAAGCGTATGAAGTTTTAACGGACCCACAGAAGAAGCAAGCTTACGATCAATACGGTCATGCAGCCTTTGAACAAGGTGGTATGGGCGGCGGTGGCGGCTTCGGTGGAGGCGGCGGCTTTGAAGACATGTTTGGTGATGTCTTCGGCGATATCTTTGGTGGCGGCCGTCGTGGCGGTCCACAGCGTGCTCAACGTGGTGCAGATTTACGCTACAACATGGAACTGTCTCTTGAAGAAGCGGTTCGTGGTTGTGAAAAAGAGATTAACATTTCAACTCTAACAGAGTGTGAAGTGTGTGACGGTAGTGGCGCTAAAGCGGGTTCAAGCTCGCAAACTTGTGGCACTTGTCATGGTCATGGCCAGGTACAAATGCGTCAGGGCTTCTTTGCTGTGCAGCAAGCCTGTCCGACTTGTCATGGTCGTGGTCAAATCATTAAAGACCCTTGTGGTGCTTGTCATGGTGAAGGCCGTAAGAATAAGAGCAAGACATTAAACGTTAAAATCCCTGCTGGTGTTGATATTGGCGATCGCATTCGTCTAAACGGCGAAGGTGAAGCGGGTGAACGTGGAGCTCCTGCCGGTGACCTATATGTACAAGTACACTTAAAAGACCACCATATCTTTGAACGTGACGGCAATAACTTGCATTGTGAAGTACCAGTAAGCTTTACTTTAGCGGCATTGGGCGGTGAAGTAGAAGTACCTACTCTAGATGGTCGCTTTAAGCTTAAAGTACCTGCTGAGATGCAAACTGGCCGTATGTTCCGTATGCGTGGTAAAGGCGTGAAATCAGTACGTGGTGGCGCAACGGGTGACTTAATTTGTAAGTTAGTAGTCGAAACACCAGTGAAATTAAGCTCTCGTCAAAAAGAACTATTACGCGAACTTGAAGAGTCTTTTGGTGGCGAAGAAGCAAGCCAAAAGCATAAGCCGAAATCAGATGGCTTCTTCAATGGCGTGAAAAAATTCTTTGATGATCTGACGAGCTAATCGTCGATTTTGATATGAATAACAAAGCCTCTGCTAGTGATAGTGGAGGCTTTGTTTATTTATAAGTCTAGTTTTTCGGGCGTTTCACTGCTCGTTGCTCGGTAAAGAGTGATTTTCAGTTTAAGATCAACTACTTATATAAATATTTCTCAAGAGTTGCTTTTATTCTTTATCGAAAAACGAGCAGCGCAGCGTCCGAGACTCGAGCAACCTTCCTCAATTCCAACATCCATCCACATTAACGCCACCTTTCTTGGCGCTTCCTACAGAGCCCGCGTTCATCTCTAGCGTTCCGCATTTGTCTTTATCTTGTCCCAAGGCAGATTGTGGGGTGGCTTTAATTACATAAAGATTAATGCCACTGGCACCAGAAGTAATAGAGAATTTATAGCGGTCAGTATCGGTTTGGCAGCCTAGACTAGAATCACAGGTCCCTGCGGTACTATCAATAATGGTGTAATCGTAACTGCCATTCTGAGTACGATGTTGCTCAAGCTCTAATTGAATTTTCATCATATCGGACATGACAGAAGATCGGTGACTTTTTAACACATGCTGTTGATAGCTAGGGTAGGCGATAGCGGTCAAAACACCAATAATCGCCACAGCGATCAATAATTCGATCAATGTCATTCCTTTTTGTCTGCTGCAGTTTTCCTTGCATCGATTTATTCGAATCATTTCTATTACTTCCTGTTAGAGACTTATGCCATTTTTGATAAGTGCTAGCATCACTGCAAGTTGAAATATCAAGATGTAACTAGTTGCAGAGGATTTTGGGGAATGGCTCGAGGGTTTACGCTAATAGAAATGCTGATTTCATTAGTCGTGCTAGCTGTTTTGTTAGCTGCGGCCGTTCCATCGTTTAGTGGGATGAGTGAAAGATCGAAAATGCAAAGGTTAGCAGAGGAACTGCAAGGCTTTTGGGGACAAACTAAATCAGAGGCCGTATTGAGAAATCAGGAGCTTTATTTGCACTTTGTACAAGATGGGGCAGCCTATGCAGGGGAGTGGGCATTAGTGACCAATACTTCTCCAAGCGCGCCTTCAGATCGCCATGCAGCGAAAGTAAATGCGTTAACGTATTTGGATGGTGCGCCTTTTAAAAATATCACCGTCAACTTTACCGCTTCATCAACGACGACGATCTTTGACCGGGTAAATGGCCGCCCAACACAAAATGGCAATATCCAATTCTCGGTAGATTCAACCAAACCTTTAATGTTGAAGTTTCATAATCGTAGTAGTGCGCGAATTTGTAGCGTGACAGGGGATGTATATGGCTATCCGGAGTGTTAAGGCATTAAAGAAGTACCAAAAAGGTGTTTCTCTTGTAGAGTTGATGATTGCATCCGCTATGGGAATCATTGCTTTAATCGCCGTTGGTGGTGTTTTCCTTTCGAGTCAAAAGATTGCAGCTGAAAGATCTCAACGCCTGTTTGTTTTGCAGAGTATGAATGAAGCGTTACGTTACATTAAAGAAGATACCCAAAGAGCGGGCTTTAATGGCAATAACGGGCAAAGTTTCATTTTATCAGGAGCAAGTTCGATTATTGAAACAACCTCCAGTAGTTTAGCTTATGGATACCAAACTCAATTGAGTGGAGGGAGTAGCTTATACACTCAAGTGGCATTTATTTATAAAGATGAAGCATTAAGAGTGTGTGAGAAATCAGTATCGACAACACAAACTTTCATCCCGTGTGGCACTTCGGCTAACCCATCATTTTCACTTCTCGATACAAATCGAATCAAAGTAAATAATTTTGAAGTCGCCAGTCAGGCTTTAGGTTCTACGGTCAGTTCAGCACTTTATACCATCACCTTAACTGCCTCTTTGTCTGATGGTTCGTATCCACAAACTATGTCGACTCAAATTAAGCAAAGGAACTGGAAGTAATGTTGAATCACTTTAGCTCTACCTCCTTACTTTCAAAGCAAAGAGGAGCCGCAACATTATTGGTGGCAGTGCTGCTACTTGCGAGTGTATTGGTTCTTTCATTGGCGAGTTATAAAGGTGTTTTCTTTCAAGCTAAGCGTGCTCAGAATGAAGTTGAGGCTAGGCAACTTCATTGGAAAGGTGAGGGAAGATTGGAGTGTGTTATGGCTAAGGTTGTACAAACTTCACCTTCACCAATTTCCGGGATTAACTTTTCAAATTGTGATAACTCTTCAAATATTAATATTTCACCGGTAACTGGACATCCAAATTTGTACATAGTCACTTCCAATGAAAGTAACTATCTAGTCTCGAAAGTGATAAAGGTACCTAAAAGTGGAGCAACAGGGGCATTAATGGCTAATGCCGACTTGTATTTACAAGGCACTTCTTCAATTCGACCTCAACCGATAGAGTTACTAGGAAGCAATTATTCTTGTGTTTCAGCGAGATACTCTCAAAATATTTTTGTTAATGGTAATTGGGTGACTAGTATCCCACAGGGAACTTCGAATATTGGTTGTGATGCTATATATACTTCGACAGTGACGGGGAGCACACCGCCGGCTCACTTATCAGAGGCTAATGATCAAAACGAATTATTGGATGATGGTATTGATGAATCAAGTTTTAAGGAGGATTTCTTATTTACTGAGAATTTAGATCCATTTCAGGAGTTATTTGGTGTTCCACGCAATGAATATACTTCAATTAAACAGCAATTCTATCAGGTAAATGGCTCCTCAATGTGCTCTGGAGCTACCTGTACTTGTGATGAAAATATAGCAAATGCAATCAATGATAGTGAGGTGCTAATTTGGGTGAATGGATCTTGTGATTTAGGCAGCGCCTCTGCAATTGCAGATGAAGATACCAGTGAAGGCATTATTTTAGTGGTAGAAAATGGGTTGTTGGCTACAACTGGCTCGGTTCCTTTTGATGGTGTTCTTTTTCAGTTTATTCACGGTATTTCTTTTGATATTGATATGTGGGATGGCTTTAGTGGTGAAAGCTTTGTTGATTCGGTCAATGTGCAAACCGGAATTGTCCCTGTCATTTTTATGGCCGGTTCTAAAGTTCCCGATGGATTATTAGTGATCGATGCACCTGGGAATATAGGTGTTATAAATGGCTCTATTAGCCTTTCATACAATAAATCAAAAATAGAAAACCCACTTGGTCAATTACTTAAACCAAAATGGCTAAAAGGATCATGGAATGATTTCTAAACAACAGGGCTTTAGCTTAATTGAAGTGTTGATCACTTTTATCATTCTTATCGTCGGTATTATGGGATTAATCAAACTGCAAACCTATATGGAACGGCAGGCTGATTATGCCGAAAACAGTATTAAGGCCCTTCACTTAGCTGAGTCTCAATTAGAATATTTCCGAACACGGTCAATTAATGGTACAGATGGGACCAAGCCTTTTTCTTCTATATCAGAAGGTACGCATTCTTTTGTTTCAGGAGCATATACTGTCGAATGGACAGTTTCAGGCTCATTCCCTATTTCGGGGGGAGTGGCTTTAAAAACTATCGAGATTGAAGCTGGCTGGAGTAACCGCTGGAACGAGCGACAATCCGTTGCGCTGAAAACCATGATCTCCAAATATAATGAATTTGATAACTGACTCGAATTTATTGTTGTAACTATCAGTAAATATCTCAAATCAATTCAAATCAGTAATATATCAATTAGTATTTCTTTGTCTTAAAAATAATAATTAATGCAAAGGAATTGCAATGATGAGATATCAGAAGGGGGCTGTGGGCCTCCTTTTTAGTGGGTTAATTTTAATTGCTGCTCTAACACTATCGCTTGCTTCTTACAAATCGACTTATTTCCAATCCAAACGTGTGCAAAATGAAATTGCGGCTAGGCAATCCTTGTGGGCTGGGGAGGGAGCGATTGAGTGTGCGTTTACCAAGGCTCAGTTAGATTTAAATAGAACTGAACTAACTAATGCTGACTATCTAAAAACAGATTGCCAACAGCCTTTATCTTTAGATGAAATACAGGTGGTATCACTAGGGAGTAAAAAATACTCACTTCAGCCATTAGATGAAAGAAATCAACCGATAGTCCAGAAAGTAATGGATTTTAGTAGTAACCGTATTGCGGGGGCTATTCAATCAACGGCGGATTTGTTCATGCACGCTTCATCAGATGTTAGTCCACCAGATCCTGGAACTGAAACCGATGATGGATGGGAATGCGTTGCGATACGGTATAAAGATAAATTATCTATGAATGGAGCTATTGTAAATAATGGATTAAAAACGACGGAGTCTCCATATAGTGGATTTCAGAGTAATGGTAAAGATTGTGCTGATGACCATAAGAGTAGTTCTGCTTCAAGTAATCACCATGAGAATGACTTAATGCAAGACACAAGTCTTAGTCCTTTTGAATCCATGTTTGAAGTTGAGAAAGGGGATTGGCTTCAAGTAAGAAATAGCTCTAAATATAATTTTTCTATTATTTCTGGAAACCAACCTATTGCAGGAAGTAGTGCAGCACGAATTACTGATTGTGGAGAAAAAGTAGAGCAAGAAGTTATTAATGGAAATACACGCATCTGGTTAGAGGGTTCGTGTGAGATTGAGGGAGCAAGTTTATCCAGTCTTGCTCAAGTATCACAAGCAACAGACGGTGTGCTGTTACTTCTCCATAACGGTGTTTTTTCATTGAATGGATCTGGTAATTTTAAAGGGGTACTGTTCCATTTTAATGATGGCTTTCAACCTAGCAGTGCAGATTGGGATGGATTAGAAGCAAACCATGACTTGAGCCATTCTAATACCGTTTTTGATAACAAGTTGAAGAAGGTTTATGGCAATAATCACCCAGAAGCCAATACAGCAGCTTACTTTCAGAAAGGTTCATTTAATTTCACTGGCGGGCAATATTTGGATATGGATGGCCAAATGGCATTGTTTTTTAACTCCTTAAAGTTTAGCTATAACGAAGATGTGATTGATGCCGCATTAGGCTCTACACCACCACGTTGGGTAAAAGGCTCTTGGCAGGATTTTTAATCGCTTTTTCAACCCTTTTATTTTCAAACTCTCTATCTTAAATGTGATCAGGTATAATCGGGCTAGATTATGTAACCTGTGAGTTAACTGACATGTGTTCAGAGAGTGAGGATAACCCTCAAGTTGCTTTTAGTGAGCAAGACAAAGCGTTTATGCAACGCGCTATGCAACTTGCCGATACCGCGGAAAAGCATGGTGAAGTACCTGTGGGCGCGGTACTCGTCAAAGAGGGCAAGATCATTGCCGAAGGTTGGAATGCTTCAATTAGTGAGTATGATGCCACCGCGCATGCGGAAATTGTTACACTGCGCCAAGCTGGTCAAACATTACAAAACTATCGTCTGCTAGATACCACTTTGTATGTCACCTTAGAGCCTTGTCCTATGTGCGCTGGGGCTTTGTTACACAGCCGAGTAGGTCGTATTGTTTTTGGCGCTTATGACTTAAAAGCAGGGGCAGCTGGAACGGTTTTAAATCTATTTGAAAGTCAAGCTTCTTATCATTACGCACAAGTAGAAGGTGGTCTATTAGAAGAAGAGTGTCGCCATCAGCTACAAGCTTTTTTTAAGCGTCGCCGAAAAGAGATTAAACAGGCCAGAAAGGGAAATGCGGGGGAGTGATATTTATCGACAAACAAAAATTCAATAAATTGTTTGTCGATATACGGTGTAGCGAGTTTTTAGATTGTTAGTATTGTTGTTAGTTAGTACTACTAAACCACTTCTGACCAGAAAACGTAAGAGCGATGACGCCATAGTACTTGTTTCTTATTGTTGGCTAGCATACGTTTTCTACGAGTGGTGTTCGCTTTATTACGAACAAGACGATTCATTGTTTTCTTTTTAGAGAACATGGTTATGCCTCCTTAATATTTGCTTTCTATTATATTGATCTTCTTTATATCGTTATTTTGTGACGTAACAATGACAGTTGTAGCACAGTTTATTTTTTCCAGCTAATCATTTTTCACAACCTAAATCACTCTTTCCAACTATTAATTTTCCTAGCTTGCTATCAATGATAAAAAGCCCCAATTATTAGCGTTAACTAAGTATTGGGGCTATTTTGTTTCGTTACTTTAGCTAGTCTTACTTACTTATTTACTTACTTATTTAATTGGCTGGCTGGTGGTGATTCAGTTGTTTCGTCGGCGCTTGGCTCTGCTTCACTGACTGTTGGTGGAATAACTTGAAAATCATCCCCTTTAGTAGCATCAGAATTGACCGGTTGATTCTCGGCTTCGTAACCAATGATCGTTTGGTAATAACGACGAATATTTTCTACGTAGTTTTTAGCTTCATCACCTCGGGCAAAGCCGTAACGAGTATATTTGTAATAACCCGGAATACGTAATTTAGGCAGCCTTTCTTTTACATCAGTCCAAGAGTCAGGGTTACCTTTTTCATGATCGGTAATACGTCTGGCATCCATCACATGGCCATAACCTACGTTATAAGAGGCTAGGGCAAACCAAATTTTTTCATGCTCAGGGATGGAATCCGGAATACGTTTAATTACGCGTCGTAAATATTCAACACCACCGCGAATAGACTGTGATGGGTCAAGACGATTTTCTACACCGACCATTTTGGCGGTCGACTGGGTTAACATCATCATTCCACGAACACCTGTCGGAGATGTTGCGTAAGGATTCCAATGTGACTCTTGATAAGACAAGGCGGCAATTAAACGCCAATCAAACTCTTTAGAATAAGTTTGGAATAACTTTTTATATTTTGGAAGTTTACTGTCTAACGAACGAATGAAGGCACGCGTATCGACATAGTCAAAACTTTGAATATGGCCAAAATATTTTTCTTCTAAGCTAGCTAGCTGTCCTGATTGGTTGAATTGACCAAAGAACTCTAAAATTAACGCATATAAAGAGTCATCATCGCTTTTACGAATAAACCATGAAATCGGTTGATCATCGGTTAATTCAAACGCCAAAGCTAAGTTAGGGTGAAGTCTTTGAGTGATAGACAGTGATACTGAATCGACTACCGTAAAATCAATTTTCCCTTCGGAAACATCCTTTAATAAGTCTGTATTATCTTCGGTATCGCTACTGGTCCATTTTAAGTCAGGGTGGATTTTACTAAGCTGCTGTAAGGTGTATTCATATTGAGAGCCTTTAACCACATGCAGTTCGCCTTTTTTGTCGAGCAATTGCTGCAAGTTTCTTGGTCGCCAAGTGCCTTTTTTATAGATCACTTGCTGACTGACGTAGTAATACGCAGGGCCGGCATTGAATTTTTTTAATCGTTCTGGCGTGTGGCTCAACCCCGCGGCGACAAGATCAACCTCGTGGTTTTCTAAGGCGGGTAGTAGTCCAGTTAGATGGTAGGCTGGTTTAATTTCTAGTTTTACACCAAGTTGATCGGCAAATTGTTTCGCCAATTCGTACTCCAAACCGGTTTGACCATCAGGACCAATAAAATAAGAAAGTTGATTATTTAAGGTACCAACACGCAAAACACCACGTTCTTGGATCTTTTCTAGGTCGGTCATTGATCGGCTATCTGGCTTACATGCGGTTATCCCAGTAAGGATAAATAGCATGAAAACCAAACGCTTAAAGTTGGAATGAGAACAAAGTTTTATCAAAAGGAAATCTCACAAAGCCATTAGTAGCTACTTTATACCAAATGGCGACCATATCAGCAAAATTGAAAGGAGTTTTAGATCAAACTAGTTTTATTGAAAAAAATACGCAAACGGTTGCTTTTGGTGTTACGTCGACATGGAAATTACTCTATAATACGCCGCAAAAGGGCTAGGTGAAATTGAAATCCGCTTTATATGTTCTGCTGAAGAACGGTGCTTTCTGAACGGATTTCAATATCACTTTTCTTTTTTAAACAACTGCTAAAGAGACCTAAGCACATGAGAATTTTGCGTGGTTCCCCCGCTTTATCCGAGTTTCGTGTCAACAAGCTTTTAGAGCTGTGTCGTGAATTGAACCTACCTGTGTCTGGCATCTATGCTGAATTTGCGCATTTTGCAGACCTCACTTCTGAACTAGATTCCCAAGAGTTAGAAAAACTCGAAAAGTTGCTTACTTATGGTCCAACGATTGAAGATCATGAGCCACAAGGTCAACTGCTTCTAACGACTCCTCGCCCAGGTACGATTTCACCTTGGTCATCGAAAGCGACCGATATTGCTCATAACTGTGGCTTAGACAAAATCAAACGTCTTGAGCGCGGTACCGCATATTATGTTGAACCTTCGGTTGAGTTATCTGATCTGCAACTGGTTGAGCTAAAAGCATTGCTGCATGATCGCATGATGGAAGTGGTCTTCAGCGACTTTGAACAAGCTCAAGCTCTATTCCAGGTGGCAGAGCCAGCGCCTTTGACTGAAGTTGATTTGCTTTCTGGTGGTCGCAAGGCACTTGAAGAAGCGAACGTGACTCTTGGTTTAGCTTTAGCTGAAGAAGAAATTGATTATCTGGTTGAAAGTTTTACGCAAAAATTAAAGCGTAACCCGACTGATATTGAACTTATGATGTTTGCTCAGGCGAACTCAGAGCACTGTCGTCATAAGATTTTCAACGCAGGTTGGACAATTGATGGTGTTGAGCAAGAAAAATCTTTGTTCAAAATGATCAAAAATACTTATGAAGTGACACCTGATAATGTGCTGTCAGCTTATAAAGATAATGCAGCGGTAATGACAGGTTCGACTGTAGGTCGTTTCTTCCCTGATCCTGAATCACGTCAATATGGTTATCATCAAGAGCAAGCACATATCTTGATGAAGGTTGAAACTCATAACCACCCAACAGCGATTTCTCCTTGGCCGGGCGCTTCAACGGGTTCTGGTGGTGAAATTCGTGATGAAGGCGCAACCGGTATTGGCGGTAAACCAAAAGCAGGTTTAGTTGGTTTTTCTGTTTCTAACCTTAAAATCCCTAATTTCGTACAGCCTTGGGAAACCGATTTTGGTAAACCAAGCCGTATCGTGACTGCGTTAGATATTATGCTAGAAGGCCCATTAGGTGGCGCGGCATTTAACAATGAATTCGGTCGTCCTAACTTATTAGGTTACTTCCGTACTTATGAAGAGAAAGTAAACTCTCATAACGGTGAAGAAATCCGTGGTTACCATAAGCCAATTATGCTGGCTGGTGGTATGGGTAATATCCGTGATGAACACGTTCAGAAGAAAGAAATTCCAGTTGGCGCGAGCTTAATTGTATTAGGTGGCCCAGCGATGAATATCGGCCTTGGTGGCGGTGCCGCTTCTTCAATGGCGTCAGGTCAATCAGCAGAAGATTTAGACTTTGCTTCAGTACAACGTGAGAACCCAGAAATGGAGCGTCGTTGTCAGGAAGTGATCGACCGTTGTTGGCAGTTAGGTGATGCGAACCCAATCGCCTTTATCCATGATGTGGGCGCGGGTGGTATTTCTAACGCATTACCTGAGTTGGTTGATGATGGTGAGCGTGGCGGTATTTTCCAATTACGTGACGTGCCGAACGATGAGCCAGGAATGAGCCCATTAGAAATTTGGTGTAACGAATCTCAAGAGCGCTACGTAATGGCGGTTGCACCAGAAAATATGGAAACGTTTGATGCGATTTGTAAGCGTGAACGTGCTCCTTATGCAGTCGTGGGCGTGGCAACAGAAGAACGTGAATTGAAACTAGAAGATTCACACTTCGACAATACGCCAATCGATATGCCTATGGATGTACTTTTAGGTAAAACGCCTAAGATGCACCGTGATGCGAAAACGCTAAAAGCCAATAACCCAGCGATTGATCGCAGTGGTATTGAGTTGAATGAAGCGGTTGATCGCGTACTACGTCTTCCAACGGTTGCTGAGAAAACGTTCCTTATCACCATTGGTGACCGCTCGGTAACGGGCCTTGTTGCTCGCGATCAGATGGTTGGCCCTTGGCAGGTTCCGGTAGCAAACTGTGCAGTGACGGCGGCAAGTTACGATTCTTATCACGGTGAGGCGATGTCTCTTGGTGAGCGTACTCCAGTCGCTTTATTGGATTTCGGTGCATCAGCTCGTTTAGCCGTAGGTGAGTCAATCACTAACATTGCAGCCACCGATATTGGCGATATTAAACACATTAAATTGTCTGCTAACTGGATGTCTCCAGCGGGTCACCCAGGTGAAGATGCGGGTTTATATGAAGCAGTGAAAGCAGTCGGTGAAGAGCTTTGTCCTGCATTAGGTCTTACTATCCCAGTGGGTAAAGACTCAATGTCGATGAAGACTAAATGGCAACAAGATGGTGAAGAGCGTGAAGTGACATCTCCATTGTCATTGGTGATCACCGCCTTTGCTCGCGTCGAAGATGTGCGTAAAACCGTTACACCACAACTGCAAATCAATAAAGGCGAAAATAGTCTAGTTCTGATTGATTTAGGTAATGGCAAAAACCGTATGGGCGCTACTGCACTGGCGCAAGTTTACAAGCAATTAGGCGACAAACCTGCGGACGTGGATAACGCTGAGCAACTAAAAGGTTTCTACCTTGGTATGCAATCTTTGGTTCGTGAGAACAAGCTTCTGGCTTACCACGACAAAGGTGATGGCGGTTTATTTGTGACGTTAGCAGAGATGGCGTTTGCCGGTCACTGTGGTGTAAATGCTGAGATTGCAGCTTTAGGTGATGATGCTCTTGCGGCTCTATTCAATGAAGAGCTAGGTGCTGTTATTCAGGTTCGTAATGAAGATCTTGAAGCAGTTCAAGCGGTATTAGCTGAAAATGGTCTAGCAGCGTGTTCACACGTGATTGGTTCGGTTGAAGCTTCTGATAGCCTTCGTATTACTTCTGGTAACACAGTCGTACTTGAGCGTAATCGCACTGAACTTCGCACTATTTGGGCTGAAACGACTCATAAGATGCAAGCGATGCGTGATAACCCAGCTTGTGCCGACCAAGAGCATGCCGCGAAAGCAGATAACAGTGACCCTGGTCTAAACGTTAAGTTAAGCTTTGATATCAACGAAGATGTGGCAGCCCCTTATATTGCCGCTCCTATGATCAATAAAGGCGCAAAACCGAAAATGGCAATTTTACGTGAGCAAGGGGTTAACTCTCACGTAGAAATGGCGGCAGCGTTTGATCGCGCAGGCTTTGAAGCAACCGATATCCACATGAGCGATATCCTAACAGGCCAAGCTGTATTAGAAGAATACCAAGGTCTTGTGGCTTGTGGTGGTTTCTCTTACGGTGATGTACTGGGTGCTGGTGAAGGTTGGGCTAAGTCAATTTTGTTTAACGACAATGCTCGTGAGCAATTTGCCGGTTTCTTTGAACGTGAAGACACTATCTCACTGGGTGTGTGTAATGGTTGTCAGATGCTATCGAATCTGCGTGACTTAATTCCAGGTGCGGATTTATGGCCTCGTTTCGTGCGTAACGAATCTGAGCGTTTTGAAGCTCGCTTTAGCTTAGTTGAAGTACAAGAGTCACAATCTGCTTTCTTTAATGGTATGGCCGGTTCTCGTATGCCTATCGCAGTTTCTCACGGTGAAGGTCGTGTAGAAGTTCGTGATAATCAGCATCTACAAGCGATTGAAGATTCAGGTACGGTGACACTGCGTTACGTGGATAATATGGGTAACCCTACTCAGCAATATCCAAATAACCCGAACGGTTCGCCAAATGCGATTACGGGTTTAACGACTGCTGATGGCCGAGTAAGCATCATGATGCCTCACCCAGAGCGCGTGTTTAGAACGGTTGCGAACTCATGGCACCCAGAGGACTGGAATGAAGATAGCCCATGGATGCGTATGTTCCGTAACGCACGTAAGCATATCGGTTAAGGGCGCTAGGTAGCTAGTCCCTAGTTTCTAGGAAAAGCATAGAATCAAACGGTCACTTCGGTGGCCGTTTTTTATATTGTTATAAAATTAATAATGCTCTGACATTGTTAATACTCAATCTTTACAAAAAAGACATACACTATTAGAGAAACTCAACGAATAGATACCATGTTGTATTGAATGATAGGGAAGATAGTATGAAAACGTCAGTGAGTCAGTTTCTCTCAAAAACCAAAGTTTTCTCCAAGGTTACAGGGATCGCTTTAGGTTTAGCTTTTTCTCAGCAAGCTCTAGCATCGTGGCATTTAGATCCATTACATTCAGAGTTGCATTTCGTCACTGTTAAAAATACAGCCGTGACCGAAGTCCATAGTTTTCGTACCATTAATGGAGTGATTAATAATCAAGGTGTGGTGGTCGTTGATATTGATTTAGCCAGTGTGAATACCAACATTGAAATTCGTGATGAACGGATGAAAGAGATGTTGTTTAATGTGGTGAATTACCCTGAAGCGAGTTTAAGCGCTCAAGTTGATTTAAAAGTGCTCAATGGCATGAAAGTGGGGGAAATCAAAACCGTTCCACTGACCGTTGAGCTTTCTTTGCATGATCATCAACAGAAGATCGACACTAAGGTCTCGGTTACCGTGTTAAGTGATGGCGCATTTCAAGTAAATACTCTTCAACCTATTATCATCAATACCGCACAGTTTGAGCTGACTAATGGGGTTAAAGCATTACAAGATGTCGCCAAGCTAGATTCGATAGCAACGAGCATTCCAGTCACGGCTCAATTTGTTTTTCAGCCTGAGTGATCGGCAATAAAGGTATATTAATATTTGCATCTTTTTAGCTGGATTTGTGCTCTAATGCGCACCTAATTTAATCCTATGTCAGAGCGAATGTTTCCTTGTTTGAGGTAGGATAGGTCAAAAGAGTGTTATGAGTAAAAAATACAGCTTTCAATTAATCGAGAAGCGTAATGGTTGGGCAGCAGAAATCATTCGTCACATTACTTCTCGCAGAACGATTGTATCTAAGCGTCAACTGGGTTTTGCGACAGAAGCTGAAGCAACTGAGTGGGCTGAAAAAGAGTTAGTGGAATTTCAAAAGATTCAAGCAGAACGCAATAAACGTCGCTCTGCTAGCAAGCGTAAAGACCAAGAGTAATATTTTACTTAGCTGAAAAATAAAACGGCCACTTCAAATGAAGTGGCCGTTTTTGTTACTTACAAGTTAATCTTAAGCGCAGCTTTCTACCCACTGTCTGACTTGTGCAAATGGGTACTGCTCTAGCTTGCCATAACCATCCATCTTGCTTGCTTTCAGTTGAGTGCTTAATGGCGTGGCAATTCCACAAAGAAAGCGAGTTTGAGCTTCGAGGCTTAAAGTCCATTGTTGCGATTTTTCATGTTCGCTAAATGCTTGTCGGTAAGGTTTTAGCCAGTGATTAACTTTATCAATCTCAACGTCATCCAGGTAAGGTGAAGGCAGTGTTGCAACCTTTCCACGGCAAACACTACAGTGACCACAAGCATTTGGAACATCATGATCTAAAAAGTAGCTGGCGAGCTTGGAGCTTAGGCATGACGGGCTTTCAAACAAATTAATCAGAGTTTGAATTCGGTTTAGATTACCATGTTCCTTTTGCTTAAATAGCTGAGATAACTCTTGTGCGATCACCTGATGGTCATGCGTTATTTCTGGAGAGTTGAGAACCTGATAGACATCGGTGATTTGTTTGCTTTCTAACTCAATCAACCCTTGTTCATGGAAATAATCTAAGGCTGCTACCACACGAGAACGTTCGGCTTGATAACCCATCCACAGCGCATCAAAGTCAACACTGCGCCATGTCTTAGCGATTTTGGAACAGCTGAAAATCGCTTGTATAAACTGACGTCTTTCAGCATGTTTTCCTTGATCTGGGAAGCGTGACAAAATCTCATTTTCACTGGCAATATGCTTGAAACGATAATCGACAAAGTAGCTATATTTGGCTCGAATGACTTGCTGTAGTTCGAGGTAAACCAACAGCGTTTTTAGCGGCAGTTGGCGGATATTGGAATCGCGAGATAAACGAGTCAGCATCACTTCCCATAGTCCAGAAGCACTTTGTTCATCAAAGATCGATTCCAGTAACCATTGAATCGATTGTGGATCTGGGGTATCACCATAGACAAAGTTTTCTAGTACATTAATACCAGATGTATTGGCAAGAACAGTACAGTAAGAAGCTTGCCCATCTCGCCCTGCGCGGCCAATTTCTTGCGAATAGTTTTCTATCGATTTGGGTAGGTCGTAGTGCACGACTCGACGAATATCCGATTTATCAATTCCCATACCAAATGCAATGGTTGCCACAATACAAGGCACATCGCCATTCATAAATTGCTGTTGAATATTTTGCCTAATATCAGAATCTAAACCTGCGTGATAAGCCAGAGCATTAAGACCATGATGTTGCAAATGCTTAGCGACTTGTTCAGCGGTGTGCTGCAAGGTGACATAAACAATGGTTGGTAAGCTCGCTTCGGTACAAAGAAGATCAACCAATGCTTGAGGTTTTTCATCTTCTTCGCAAGGTAGCACGCTGAGATCGAGATTAGGACGGTAGAAGCCCGTTACCGTTATGTGCTGTTTATCAATATTGAACTTACGGCTCATGTCCTCAATAACGCTCGGCGTTGCGGTTGCAGTAAGCAATAAAACTTGTGGGATGTTTAAACTTTGGCAATAAAAAGGCAGCTTGAGGTAGTCTGGGCGGAAATTATGCCCCCACTCAGAAATACAGTGCGCTTCATCAACCACTAGCATTGAAATAGGAACTTGTGAGATAAATTGACGAAAACGCTCATTTTTAAGCCGTTCAACCGAGATCATCAAAACTTTTATCTCACCATTGCGAACTTGCTGCATAATGCGGTTAGTGGTTTCTCTATCTTGGCTTGAATCCACCGATGCGGCGGCAATGCCTTTACTATGCAAGAACTCAAGCTGATCTTTCATTAACGCCAGTAGTGGTGAAATCACTAACGTTAGATGTGGTAATAAAACGGCTGGCAGCTGGTAACATAGTGACTTACCTGAGCCGGTAGGAAAAATCGCCGCGGCAGAATGGCCTGATAAAATAGTGTCGATGACTTGTTGTTGGCCACCACGAAGGTGTTCAAAACCAAAGTGTTCTTTTAACGCTTGTTGAATCGGGCTCATAAAAATCCATCTGTAATACTGTCGTAAAGCGATGATGAATAGTAGCGCATTTAAAATAATTAATGAAAAAGGTTATCGAGCTTTTCTATGAATAAAGAAACTTTACATCAAGCGATCATAAAAGCTCTGATAAATATCCACGATGTCGCGCATCAAGCTACGCAAACAGCGATCAGTGCGGCAACCGATAAGCAAAATATACCAGAACATAAATACGATACTTTGAGCTTAGAGGCGGCGTATTTAGCACACGGCCAAGCACAAAGAGTTCAGCAGTGTTTGCAAGATATTCAGACCTTTAAGTCTTTACCGGTTAAAAGTCTATCCAGCCAAGATCCCGTACATTTAGGTGCCTTAGTTGAGCTTTACGAAGAACAAGCTGATATCAATAAATGGTTCTTTGTCAGTCCGGTTGCTGGTGGATTAACATTTGAATTTGAAGGCCAAACCATTCAGATTATTACCCTTGATTCACCGTTAGGCAAGGCATTGAAAAATAAGCGGCTGAGAGATGAGTTTGAATTAAACATCGCAGGCAAAGAAAGGTGCTATGAAGTGGTGGCATTATTTTAATTGCAGCTTGAAGTTACTAGGGTATATGAACATTTCACTTATTGCTGACGTTAAGCATTATAATCTTGCTATTGTTTTGATATATAACTCCGTAACAATTGCATAACTATTGTATTTACTCATCTCTAATGAGGCTATTTAAATGAAAAAAACACTTTTGGCGACACTACTGGCACTGTCTTCGTTTTCTGCTTTGGCTCAAGCGCCACGTTGCGATATCAACATTAATAATGAACTACACCTTAAAGATGATGTGGTTTCGGTTTATCAGCAAGGTGAGCCTAAAGTAGTGATTGACCAAGAGAATCAGCTATTTATCAATGGTAAAAAAATCGATTTGAATCAGATGCAGCAACAAGCGGTCAAAACGTATCGTGAAAAAGTCAGCTTGTATGTACCGAAAGCCAAAGACATTGCCGACCAAGGTGTTGAACTAGCCAATGAAGTGATTGATGATGTGAGCGAGTCTTTTAACGATCCGGATTCATTCAATAACTTGAAAAAAGCCATGGATGATTTCTACTCTGACGTAGAATCTCGTTACTACAATGATGGCGAATGGGTATTGAAAAAAGATGCGGTAAGCGAAGCGATTGCCAATTGGAAAGCCGATTCTGCTGCCGCGATGCAACGTTTCAATGGTGAGTTTTTCTCAAGTGCCTTTGCGGTGCTATCTGAAAAAATGAAAGCCGATGGTAGTGTGAATTTAAGCGAGCTACAAAACCAGTTGATCGATTTAAAAGCGAAAGTAGAAACGAAGCTACAATCACAATCTGTAGAGCTACAAAAAGAAGCGACGGATTACTGTGTTGATTTGCAAGGTATCGCCAAAGATGAAGAAACACTTCGTCAACAAATCCCTGAATTAAAAGGTTATGAAGTGTTTGTGATCTAACGTTTTAGAACACAGCTTACTATTTTAAAAGCAATTCACTAATGCCAACTATTGAAAGGTAGTTGGCATTTTTTATGAGACTTAATAAGCAATTTAGTCTGTGGCTAGGGTATTCTATTTGTAGTTTATTAGTAACTCAGTTATAACTTTTATACGGTTAATGGATTTGCCTGATTTTAAAGAACATTATCTAAGGAATGGATATGAAAATTCAGCACGCTCTTGGTGCCATCTTATTACTTTCTTCATCGACAGCTTATAGTGATGAAATACAAGGCAAATGGAAAGAAGGTTTCTCCGGTAACGCAATGTTATTGTTTGGTGTTACGCAATCCGATTCTTTAGCTGATTCAGGCAATAAAAAGCTGAACTCACTGGATGATAAAGGTGAAACTAAAACTGAGGGCTTTATCTATCCTATCGCGGCGAGTAAGGTCAATTACACTTTCAGTGGTGGAAATCACCAACTCTTTCTTGGTACCAGTAATGCCGATATTGCATTAGGTCGCCCACACTTTGAGCTAGGTTACGGTCAACATATTAGCCAAGTCGGAACCTTTAAAATCTCTTATGTTCCTGGTTTATTGAAAAGTACTACTTGGGAAGATCCATTCTTAGTGGGAAGTAACCGTGAAGAAACCGATCAACGCATTCAAGGAATAAGGCTTCAATATCAAGAAATCTTTGATACTGGACTAGGGTTTGAGCTTGCTGCTGGCCAGAGAAAGATTGACGATGAATTAAGTGCTAGCCAATTTAGTCCCACTATCCAATCTGAATTAAATAGAGAAAGTGATATTTATTATTCAGAACTGTCTTA
Source organism: Vibrio sp. CK2-1 (assembly GCF_021726515.1). Taxonomy (GTDB): domain Bacteria; phylum Pseudomonadota; class Gammaproteobacteria; order Enterobacterales; family Vibrionaceae; genus Vibrio. The sequence continues at coordinate 28,734 of NZ_JAKKCJ010000003.1, forward strand.
TTTAACCCCATTATCCCCAGAATTATTTTTACGTAGCTCGCTCGCTTATTTAAGACAAAATGCCAAAGGCGATGCGATGTCATCCGATACTTATACCGGTCAGTTAGCCGTGGTACAGAAGTTTGATAGCTCAGCTTTGACCATAAGCTTTAAGTATCAATATGCTAATTTTGACGACACTCACCCCATTTTTTTAGAAACACGTGAAGATGATATTGTCGGAATAGTAAGTACCTACACTTATGATGATATTTTTGGTTGGCCCGGTGTCGGTGTCGCGGTAATGGGTGGCTTTACTGAAAATGTGTCGAATTTAGATTTTTATAAAGGCAGCAGTTGGGTTTTAGCGAGCGGAATTCGATATGTGTTTTAAGCGGTTAAAATAGGTGGAAAGTGGGATGAAAAGGATTTTACCTACTGCAGTTTTATTTTCATCATTAGGATTTATACCCGAGAGTGTCGCGAATAGCTTAAGAGATAGTGGTAAGCGATACTATGAAGAGCTTCTCGCCTCTGCGGTCATTTTATCTGATAGCGACCTTATCTCATTAGGGATTAAAAGTTTTGATCCTAATGAGGTTTTTAAAAGTGAAGATGACAATTTAGGTGGAGAGGGAGCTTTAGAAGCTCGTAAGAAAATCTCAGTCTATAACTTGCCATTGCACTTCGACATCGCAGGAGCCCATCCTGATTTCCAACATGAAATCACTTTGAAGTTTAGTTATTTTTCATTTAGTGAAGATGTCGCACTGATTGATAATGTTCAACCTGACAGATTAAATCAAGATGTCTATTCTGCTTATTTATCTTATACCTTAGAGTATTCCCTCACTGATAGATGGAAAATTGCTTATGGTATCGGATCTTATCTCATGTATGCCGATAATGATTACCGCTTTAAAAGTGCTGACACTCAACAACTCCAACCTTTTTTAGACCAATCATTTTCCAATATGTCAGTTTGGTCGACGTTTATTGAGCCTTATATTGAATTTAAATACCAAGTTGATAGCAGTTGGGGACGTTGGGGCGTAATGAGTCAGTGGCATTACTTTGCTGGTGTTAACTGGGATAAAATAGATGAAGGTTCTTATGGTTCGCCCGAAGGTTGGCGAGTCAGTAATGGTATTCAGATTGAGTACGATCTTGCCAGTTTTGAGCAATTTAAACCTGCGCTTTATGGCAGTGTTAAGCGAATAGATATTGGCCACGATGCTACCAGTATTTTGCAAACCAACTCTTATTATGAAGCTGGTGTCGGTGTAACGTGGGCTAATGTTTTTGATTGGGATTTTATTGATACCGTTGGTATCGGAGTGAACTTTAACTATGGTAGTTCGTTAAGAGGGGGAAGCTTGCTGTTTTATATTAACCCTTTTAATGGGTGACAACTTATATCAAAAGTAAATAACACTTTAATAAAGCTGCTGAAAACTGAACTGTTTCGGCAGCTTTTTTATTCTTGCTGAAACTTGTACCTTGAAGTTATTTGGGTATAGATTATCTAAATTGTTTCACTTCAGGTAGGTAGTCAAATCCGGCACCAGCAAGCTTGTTGATTAAGGCTTGTTTATCAATATCAAAAGCTTTGACTAGGTTATCTAGATCACCATATTCGTCGCGTAATTTCATATTGACGATGCTCATCAGCATGACGGGATCCATGCTTTCAAAATTGGCTAAATTCATGGCAATTCTCCTTAAGGTAAACTGAGACTAGTCTTCAAAATCTGAAATTAACAAATTGGCCGCAGCAAAGGCCGCGCGTTCACGTGTTTCTTTTGGCAAGCTTTCATCGGCAGCGATATCGTTGAAGGTTTTTACCGCGCAAGTGATGGCTTGAGGAATGTAGCCTTGATCACCACTACCAATTTGAGCATAGAGTTCGCGAACTAAATCGCAGCAGTCATAAATTTTCATAACATCCATTCTCTTTACATTTAGCTTTAGAATTTAAGCATTAAAAAGGCGAACCTAAGCTCGCCTTTTTCTTCTTCATTAATTATTTGATTTGAGCTTTTAGGTGCTCGACGATGTTATCCATCGCAATCGCTACTTTGTCGCCATTTTTGCGATCTTTATATTCAAAGTTACCTTCATCCATACTGCGATCACCGATCACAACCGTATGAGGAATACCGATCAACTCGATATCTTTGAACATCACACCCGGGCGCTCTTTACGATCATCAAACAATACTTCGATACCAGCGGCGGTTAGCTCAGCGTACAGTTTTTCTGCCGCTTCTTTAACGCGCTCTGATTTGTGCATGTTCATTGGAACGATAGCTACTTGGAATGGAGCAATTGCATCCGGCCAGATAATGCCTGAATCATCGTGGTTTTGCTCAATCGCAGCAGCCACAACGCGTGTTACACCAATACCGTAACAACCCATTTCTAGAATGACGTTTTTACCGTTTGAATCAAGTACGCCACAGTTCATTTTTTCAGAGTAGTTAGTACCTAATTGGAAGATATGACCGACTTCGATACCACGTTTAAGTTGTAGCGTACCTTGACCACATGGGCTTGGATCGCCTTCAACTACGTTACGTAAGTCTTCAACCTGACCAAGCTCAACATCACGACCCCAGTTGATTCCGAAGTAGTGTTTGTCATCAATGTTAGCGCCAGCGCCGAAATCACTCATTACCGCGACTGAACGATCAACGATAAATGGTAGCTCAAGACCAACAGGGCCAAGTGAACCAGGACCTGCACCAACTAGCTGACGAATTTCTTCTTCTGTCGCCATCTCTAGAGGCGCAGCAACTTGTGGTAGGTTTTCAGCTTTGATTTCGTTTAGCTCGTGATCGCCACGAATGATAAGCGCAATGATCGGTGCATCGACTTCATCAGAGGCTTTAACGAATAGGGTTTTAACTGTTTTCTCAATCGCTAGACCGTGCTGCTCAACAAGTTCTGCAATAGTTTTTGCATTTGGCGTATCGACTAGTGTCATTTCTTGGCTTGGCGCGGCACGTTCTGTTGTTGGTGCTAGTGCTTCTGCTTTTTCGATGTTAGCTGCGTAGTCTGATTCGGTTGAGAACACGATCAAATCTTCACCACTTTCAGCTAGTACGTGGAATTCTTGAGAACCGTTACCACCGATCGCGCCGCTGTCGGCGAGTACTGGACGGTAGTCTAAGCCCATGCGGTCGAATGCTTTGCAGTAAGCATCGTGCATCGCATCATAAGATTGTTGTAAACCGTCTTTATCGATATCAAAGCTGTAAGCATCCATCATCGAGAATTCACGAGAACGCATGACACCAAAACGTGGACGACGCTCATCACGGAATTTGGTTTGGATTTGATATAGGTTCAAAGGAAGTTGTTTGTATGAGCTTACTTCGTTACGAACAAGGCTAGTGATCACTTCTTCAGCTGTTGGGCTAAGTACGAATGGGCGAGAGTGGCGATCGGTAAAGCGAAGTAGTTCAGGGCCCATTTTTTCAGAGCGGCCTGTTTCTTCCCATAGTTCAAACGGTTGAACTACCGGCATTAAGGTTTCAATTGCACCTGCATTGTTGATTTCTTCACGAATGATGGTTTCAACTTTACGCAGCACGCGTAGACCGGTTGGTAGCCAAGTGTAAAGACCTGAAGCTAGTTTACGGATCATACCGGCACGTAGCATCAGCTGGTGGCTGATCACTTCTGCGTCGTTTGGAGTTTCTTTTAGTGTAGAAACAAGGTATTTGCTGGTGCGCATTTTTGTACCCGCTTATTTATAGAGTGTTAATAATTGAATGCCAAAATCAAAGAGGCAATTTAGCCCGTAATAATAGCAGCACTGAGGTTTTCTCAAAAGTGTTCGATAGAAGTTACATGGATGAAATTGCGATTTATTTCCAGATTATGGCTGCTGTCATCGCTTTCTACTTTAAATTTAACGTTTAGGTCGAATAAGTGAGTGGCGTACTCTTTGTCATCAGCTTTGTTTTTCTTGTAAGCAGGACGAGGATCTTGCGCTAAAACTTGCTCGATTACCGCCTGAATATGCTGACCATTTGAGTGTGCTTTTAAGCTTAATTGTGCGGAAGTTGAAAACACTACTGGCAATACATCCGGTTCACTTTCTGCAAATCCGCCAGCGGCATCGACAATCGAATCAGAGTAGGGGATATAAGGTTTGATATCGATGATGGGCGTGCCATCCACTAAATCAACACTGCCTAGTTCAATCCAGGTTTGACTACCTTGCTGCGTGATGCCTTTTACTTCTACCGCAGACATGCCAATGCCATTGGGACGAAATGTTGATCGTGAAGCAAACACGCCAATTCTTTCATTGCCACCTAATCTAGGAGGGCGAACGGTCGGCTTCCAACCCGCCTCTAGGTTTTGATCAAATAAGAATAATAACCACAGATGGCTAAATTGCTCTAAACCACGCACCGCTTCCGGTGAGTTGGCTTCACCGAGTAACTCAACTCGTGCGTTGGCGGCAGGTGCTAATCGTGGTTGCCTTGGCACTGAAAATTTCTCTTTATAAGGAGAGTGAATTCGTCCAATAGGTTCAATGGTAAATGGCATGGTATTAGTCTGATCAAAAAGTGGTGGTTAATGATAACGATAAATAAACAGCGATGGAAAATAATCTACCGTTAATCAAGATCACATTTTTGACAACGTGCTTTCGTTGATAAATTTTATACAATTAGGGTAAGTTTTAACCTATATAGTTCTGCTATTTTATTGAAAGTACGATTCTTATCGTTTGCATTTTGTTTGTTAACCAATTTTATATTTCAATGTAGTTACACTTATTAACATTTTATGCTTTTCTGAATTTTGTTGAGTCACGTACTCTAAGCGACCTTTTGTTATACCAGTGTCAAAACGCTGGATGTCATTGACTAGGAGGTCCCGATGACAACTCAAAGTTCGAGTAAGCCGTATAACTCGAAGAAAACGCTTTTTACCCGCTTTCTAGACTCGGTTGAATACTTAGGAAACCTATTACCCCATCCCATCACTTTATTTGCCATTTTTTGTGTGGCAATTCTTATCTCTTCTGGGATTGCAGGTTACTTTGGCGTATCGGTAGTTGATCCACGTCCTGAAGGGGCAAGTGGCCGTTCTGCCGATGGTATTATCCATGTTGTGAGCTTACTTAATGCGGAAGGCTTACAGCTTATCGTGACTAACTTGGTGAAAAACTTCACCGGTTTCGCGCCATTAGGTACGGTACTTGTCGCTATGTTGGGTGTGGCAATTGCTGAACACTCTGGCCTTTTATCTGCTGCAATGCGTGGCATGGTGATGGGCGCTTCAAAGCGCATGGTGACGTTCACGGTTATCTTTGCTGGTATTATTTCTAATACGGCTTCTGAGCTAGGTTACGTGGTACTTATCCCTCTAGCGGCGATGCTGTTCCATTCACTAGGTCGTCACCCATTAGCGGGTCTTGCCGCAGCGTTTGCCGGTGTGTCCGGTGGTTACTCTGCTAACTTATTAATTGGTACGGTTGATCCACTGCTTTCTGGTATCACAGAATCGGCAGCGCAAATGATTGACCCAACTTACACGGTTGGCCCTGAAGTGAACTGGTACTTTATGTTCATTTCGACTTTCTTTATTGCGATTGTCGGTGCTTTCGTTACTGAAAAAATTGTTGAGCCTAAGCTAGGTGAATACAAAATAGAGGAAGCGGCTGAAGACTTATCGCAAGATAAAATGGGTGCATTGACTGCGGCTGAGAAAAAAGGTCTTAAGCTTGCAGGTATCGCGGTTTTAGTTGTTAGTGCGTTACTTGCTTGGACGATTGTTCCTGAAAATGGCGTGTTGCGTAATCCTGTAACAGGCGAAGTAGCGGGCTCTCCATTCTTGAAGAGTATTGTTGCTTTCATCTTTGTCTTCTTTGCTATTCCGGGTTTTGTTTACGGTAAAGTAACAGGCAGCATGAAGAATGATCGCGATGTGATCAATGCCATGTCGAAGTCGATGTCTTCAATGGGCATGTACATCGTATTGGTATTCTTTGCGGCGCAATTTGTTGCGTTCTTTAAGTGGACCAACTTTGGTCAAGTATTCGCGGTTGGCGGTGCAGACTTCTTACAAACCATCGGTTTAACTGGCCCGGCGTTGTTCTTTGCTTTCATCATTATGTGTGGCTTTATCAACTTAATGATCGGTTCGGCATCGGCACAGTGGGCGGTAACCGCGCCTATCTTTATCCCAATGTTGATGTTAGTGGGTTATGCCCCTGAAACCATTCAAGCGGCTTACCGTATTGGTGACTCGGTAACGAACTTAATCACGCCTATGATGAGTTACTTTGGCTTGATTCTAGCGGTGGCATCACGTTATGTGAAGAACTTAGGTATTGGTACGCTAATCGCCACCATGCTTCCATATACGCTATGTTTCTTAGTAGGTTGGAGTATCTTGTTCTACATCTGGGTATTCGTATTTGGTCTACCTGTAGGCCCAGGCGCAGCGACTTACTATACGCCTTAAGATGCCTTTATAACGTCATTTAAAGCGTTAACAAAAATCCCCAAACGATGTTGAATCGTTTGGGGATTTTTTTATGCATGAAGCTATCACATGAAGCTATGTAAGAGGATAGGAGCTTATGCGTATTGCTTCATTAACATCAGCCACTGTAATTGCTGCTGTTTAAAGTGTTGCTTCATTTGTTGATAGCGCAGCTTTAAAACGGCGTGTTCATATTGCTCCATCATCTTTTGTTTCTTGCCATGCATCAGCTGTTTCTTCAAGTCGTAATACTCGGTCATTTGAGCAATCAGAGCATCGTATTCTTTGTGCATTTTCTCGATAACATCATGCTGGTTCGGCAAATGGCGAACCTTCTGTTTAGTATCATTGAGCAATTGTAATGCTTTGGCTTTTTCGATTTTATCGGCCGGTGTAATACGCAGCTTTTCGGTTAATTTTAACCATGAGCAGGTTTTGATGAGCCATTTTGTTGGATCGTATTGCCACCAGTGAATGCCATTACGGTAGTCATTTTCAAAGATATGATGGAAATTGTGGTAGCCCTCACCAAAGGTTAGTACCGCTAACACACTGTTATCACGAGCAGTGTTTTTATTGGTATAAGGCTGGCTTCCCCAGATATGCGCTAGAGAATTAATAAAGAAAGTCGTGTGGTGGTTTAGCACTAAACGCACAGCGCCGACCATTAAAAGCATGCCAATAATATCTTGGTAAATGATGCCTAATAAAAGCGGAACCCCTAAGTTCATTAACAGGGCAAGAGGGATATAGTATTTATGTTGCCACATGACGATCTTTTCTTTTTGTAGATCTCGGCAATTGGAGTAATCCGAATAAACTTCTGCGCTTTGGTAGTGGCGCAGCATCCAACCAATATGAGAAAACCAAAAGCCACGCTTAGCGGAGTAGGGATCTTTGTCGTTATTATCAACATGGCGATGATGAACACGATGATCTGACGACCAATGAAGCGCGCTATTTTGCAGAGCAAACGCCCCACCTAAAGCAAAGATAAACCGTAAAGACCAGTGAGCTTGGTAGGTTCGATGTGACCACAAGCGGTGGTAGCCAGCCGTGATGCATAGATTACAAAAGCTAAAGGTGATTAAAAGCCACACCCAATGTGCCGCGGTAATACCATTGCTAATAAAGTAAATTGGTGCAACAACTACCGCAAGCAACATACTGCTGGCGAAGATGAAGACATTTAACCAAATGAAAGGAGGATTTTGTGTTTTCATAAATGACCAAGTTTCAGGCTACAAGTGTACGCTAGAATATCTAGCTTACACGTGTAAGTCTAGTGGCGTGTGTGATCAATATTACCTAGATCTCATGAATAATTTGTTTCAATCCATTTCCTTTGCAGCAAACTCGAGATACAAAAAAGGGCAGCTAATTTAGCTACCCTTTGTAATTAATAAGTTTTTAACTTATGTAACCTTAATGCTGGATTACCAACCTTTAACAACGCTGCCGTTAAACAGTTTCATTGCTTCTTGGTAAACTTCGTCTGTTTGGTATGCTTTGACAAAGTTCTTCACGTTTTCGCTATCGGCATTGTCTTCACGAGCAACGATTAGGTTTACGTATGGAGATTCTTTATCTTCCACAAAGATACCATGCTCTTCAGCCGTTAAACCATTTTGAGCCGCGAACGTGTTGTTGATGATTGCAATCGCAACGTCTTGTAGTGAGTTAGGTAGCTGTGGGGCTTCTAGCTCAACAAAATCCAATTTCTTAGGGTTTTCTACGATATCAAGAGGCGTTGCTTCAAGACCTGCATCCGCAGCGAGTTTGATTAAACCTTTCTCTTGTAGAAGTAATAACGCACGACCTTCGTTCGTTGGATCGTTTGGAATCGCGATGCTATCGCCTTTTTTCAGCTCATCAAGAGATTTGATTTTTTTCGAGTAACCCGCGATTGGGTAAACGAAGGTATTGCCAACCGGCTTAATTTTATAGCCACGATCTTTGATTTGCTTATCAAGGTATGGCAAGTGTTGGAATGCGTTTAGGTCAATTGAACCATCATCTAAAGCCGCGTTAGGAATGATGTAATCAGAGAAGATAGTGAGCTTCACATCTAGGTTGTATTTTTCTTTGGCAACTTTTGCTGCAACTTCTGCAACTTGTGCTTCTGGACCCGCAATCACACCGACATTGATGGTGTTATCGGCTGCATTAGCCGCGCCAGTTAACAGTAGTGAAGTAGCAACCGCAGCTGCGCTAAATAGGCTTTTCAATTTCATATACTAATCTCCATGTATAAATGCATTCTTTATGACTAATTTGTTAGCTCATCAGTCAGGTCTATTTTTTATAATTAACGATGATCCACTCGGCTGGCGATTCGATCACCGACCATTTGAATAATTTGTACCACTACCACTAGTAACACCACAGTGATGAACATGATGTCCGGCTGATAGCGTTGATAACCATAACGCATCGCCACATCACCTAGGCCACCACCGCCAACGGTTCCCGCCATGGCTGAATAGCTCACTAAGGTCACTAGGGTGATAGTAACGGTGTTAACAATAGAAGGTAAAGCTTCTGGTAACAATACTTTACGGATAATCTGCATTGGGCTTGCACCCATAGATTGTGCCGCTTCAATTAGGCCGCTTGGTACTTCAACCAATGCGCTTTCCACTAACCGAGCAATAAAAGGAATCGCGCCCACGGTGAGTGGAACAATCGCCGCCGTTGTGCCAATAAACTTACCAATTAAAAAGGTCGTAAATGGAATAATGGCAACCATTAACACTAAGAAAGGTACGGAACGACCAATATTGACGATGGCACCAAGGATCATATTCACCGTGCGGTTTTCAATTAAGCCGCCTTTTTTAGTGATATGCAGAATCACGCCCATTGGAATACCAATGATAAAGCCGATTAAACCGGCAACGCCGACCATGTATAGCGTTTCCCAGGTCGCGCCCCAAATTAGGCGGAAAGTGCGATGATCGTAATACCAATCCATGATTTGATCATAAAACATAGCCAAGCACCTCGACTTTAATATTGTGGTCTTTTAAGAAAGTAACAGATTGCTCAACAAGTTCTTTTTCACCAAACAGTTCAGCAACCATTAAGCCAAAACGAACGCCGCCAGCGTAATCAATATCGGAGTTTAAAATGCTGACATCGACATTAAACTTGCGAGATAGTTGACTGATCACTGGTGCATCAATCGTTGAGCCAGTAAATTCAAGACGTACTAGAGGAATAGAGCCTTCCACTTGAGTTTCTTGCAAGCGAGCTTTGTAATCTTCCGGAATCGATAAGTCTAGGGTAGAGCGAATAAACTCTTGCGCTAGCTCTGTCTTAGGATGAGCAAAAATATCACTTACTAGGCCTTGCTCAACTAGGCGACCATCACCAATGATGGCCACTTTGTCACAAATATTCTTCACTACATCCATTTCATGAGTAATGATTAAAATCGTCAGATTAAGCTGCTGATTGATGGTTTTCAGCAATTCTAAAATAGACTTAGTGGTTGCTGGATCAAGCGCACTCGTCGCTTCATCACACAACAGAACTTTAGGTTTTGAGGCTAATGCACGGGCAATCGCGACACGTTGTTTTTGACCACCACTTAAATTAGCAGGGTAGGTATCACGTTTGTCTGCAAGACCGACTAAATCTAATAGCTCAGTGACACGTTGCTCAATTTCACTGGTAGGCGTTTGAGCTAGCTCTAAAGGCAGCGCCACATTATCGAAAACCGTACGAGAAGACAGTAGGTTAAAATGTTGGAAAATCATGCCGATATTACGGCGAGCTTGGCCTAATTCTTTAGAAGAAAGTTTGGTGAGGTCTAAGCCATCAACCAAAACTGAACCAGATGTCGGGGCTTCAAGCATGTTAACGCAACGAATAAGGGTACTTTTACCTGCGCCGGACGAGCCGATCACACCAAAGATTTCCCCTTGAGGGATATGAAGATTGATGTCTACCAGTGCAGGGATTTCCTTGCTGCCTTGATAGAACACTTTGTTGACTTGATTAATTTCAATCATTTAACAACCTGAATTAATAATATGTTCCATATATTCTATTTTCAAAAAAGCCAAACTTTAGTGAAAACGCGCATTGTGACTGCGATTTAGTAGACGATGCTATGGTTTTCACTACCTCAAGTCAATAGGTATTTTTACGTCTAGACGTCTAAAAGGTGCGATTCAGACTATTCTTATTAATCTAATGAAGAACAAAGCAAAGCGTGCAATAATTATTAATTCATATTTTACTGAATACTTTTGTTTTCTATCTGCAAAATCAGCCTTAAAGAGAGAGTGTTATTTTGTCTAAACCTGCCGTTTTTATCGATCGTGATGGTGTCATTAATGTCGACCATGGTTATGTAAGTAAAGTGGATGATTTTGAATACATCGACGGTGTGTTTGAGGCAACCAAAGCGCTGAAAGATTTAGGCTACCAACTGGTTCTTGTGACCAATCAATCTGGCATTGCTCGTGGCTATTATTCTGAAAAAGAATTTTTGACGCTAACCGAATGGATGGATTGGAACTTCGTTGACCAAGGCGTGGAATTTGATGGTTTGTACTATTGCCCGCATCATCCTGAAGGTTCGGTAGAAAAGTACGCTCAAGCGTGTGATTGCCGTAAGCCAGCACCAGGTATGTTTATTTCGGCTCAAGAAGAGCTAGATATTGATATGTCACGTTCAGTGATGATTGGTGATAAAGCGGATGATATGAAAGCAGCGATTGCTGCTGGTGTGAAAACCAAAATTTTAGTGCGTAGCGGCAAGGAAGTCACCGATGAAGCGCAATCACTCGCTGATGTTGTGTTAGATAGTATTAAAGATGCGCCTAAGTATTTGGCAGAAAATATATAAGTGATCTACAAGGATGATTAATTGATGATGACAGGCTGGATTGGATGCTAGCGTATATTTTTAGAAGACTCTTACTAGTCATTCCTACCTTTATTGGCATTACTTTGCTGATTTTTACTTTGACTCGCTTTGTGCCCGGTGGGCCGGTTGAGCGCATGTTGCTTAGCTTACAGATGCAGCAAGGCGAGGTCGCGACATCCAGTAGCGTGACTCATGGCGGCAATAATGCGTTATCCGATGATCAAATAGCCGAACTTAATGAGTTTTATGGCCTAGATAAGCCTATTCCTCAAGCTTATTGGTTATGGCTGAAAAAGTTGGTTCAGTTCGATTTAGGTGAATCTACACGCTATTACGAACCTGTTACCGATATGATTGCCGAACGTCTACCGGTTTCATTATTTTATGGTGGAATGACGTTTTTAATTAGCTACCTTATTTCCATTCCTCTTGGTTACATGAAAGCATTGCGCCATGGCAGTGTGATTGATGCCTCTAGTTCTATTTTTATCTTTGTCGGTTTTGCGCTGCCCGGTTATGTGATCGGGGTGCTGTTGCTGAGTTTATTTAGCTTTCATTTGGAATGGTTTCCGATGGGCGGTTTTGTCAGTGATGACTTTGACTATTTCACTCTACCAGAGCAAATTAAAGATTTGCTTTGGCATGCGGTGTTGCCGCTGTTTTGTTATTTGATTGGTGATTTTGCCTTGTTGACCATGACCATGAAAAATAACTTAATGGAAAACTTAGCGGCCGATTATGTTCGAACGGCGATTGCGAAAGGCTTGCCATTTAAACTAGCAGTCAGACGCCACGCGCTACGTAACAGCTTAATTCCGGTAGCCAGCTCATTTGGTAATTCTCTGATGTTCTTTATGACCGGATCATTTTTGATTGAAGTAATTTTCAATATTAACGGCATAGGTTTATTAGGCTATGAATCGATTATGGAGCGAGACTACCCTGTGGTGATGGGACTATTTGCCATTAATGCCTTGATGCTGTTGATTGGCAATATTTTGTCGGATATCTGCGTGGCCTTGGTTGACCCTCGTATTAAGTTTGGAGCCTGATATGAGTTTAGCCTTTATTTCAAACCCGTTAACGCAAAAGAAAATCAAACGCTTTAAAGCGATCAAACGTGGCTATTGGTCACTGATGATCCTAACGTTTTTATTTGTACTCGCGTTATTAGCGGAGCTGTTGGTGAATAGCCGCGCCATTGTAGTGAAGTATCAAGACCAATGGTATTTCCCAACTTACGCGGATGTGATTTCCGGTAGTACCTTCGACCTTGGTTATCAGGCTGAAACCAATTATCGCCAACTGCAAAAAGTGATAAACGACAAAGATCCCCAAGGCTTGGTGATTATGCCGCTGGTACCTTGGAATCCTTATGAACAAGATTTTGATAGCGACTTTCCTCCCGCAGCGCCAAGCATGGCAAGCAAACACTATTTAGGAACCGATACCATAGGACGAGATATTCTCGCTCGTCTGCTATATGGCTTTAGGATTGCCATGGGCTTTGCGCTGCTAACCATGGCGATTTCGTATGCGATTGGTGTAACCGTTGGTTGTGTGATGGGATTTTGGGGCGGTAAGTTTGACCTTTTCTTTCAGCGGTTTATCGAAATTTGGTCAATGGTGCCGTTTTTATATGTGATTATGATCTTAGTCTCCATTATGCAACCTAGTTTTATGCTATTTACCTTTATCAATGTATTGTTTGGTTGGATGGGCATGACTTGGTACATGCGAACCATGACCTATAAAGAAAAGGCGCGGGAATATACGTTGGCTGCGAAAGCATTAGGTGCATCAAATTGGCGAATTTTATTTCATCATATTTTGCCCAATACTATGGTGATGATAGTCACGCTGGCGCCTTTTACCATTGTCGCCAATATCACAGCGTTAACCGCATTAGATTACCTAGGATTAGGCTTGATGCCACCGACACCGAGTTGGGGGGAATTGTTGCAGCAAGGCAAGTCTAATCTCGATGCACCTTGGATTGCAATTTCTGTGGTGACGGCAATTGTATCCGTATTGATTATGGTGACATTTATTGGTGAAGCCATTCGTGAAGCCTTTGATCCCAAGCGCTTTACCAAATATGTTTAAAATAGAATAAACGTTTAAGGAAAAACAATGATAAAACCGACTAAATTACGCTCATTATGGTTGTGTGGAATATCATTAACTGTGGCGTTTTCCAGTAGTTTCGCTCATGCCGCGCAATTGCCAGACAACTTAGATTGGCAGACCAATAATAACGATCCTATTTTTGCCTCACCCGAAGCTAAGTTTGGTGGTATTTATCACACCTACATGGCGAGCTTTCCTCAAACTTTCCGTACTGTCGGCCCTGATGCCAATGGCACTTTTGCTTCTTGGACTCGTTCCACCATGGCGCTGCTAGATAGGCACCCTAATACTGATAATTGGCTACCATCGATTGCCACTTCTTGGGCATTTTCCGATGATCATAAAACGGTCTATTTCAAGCTTGATCCCAAAGCGAAATGGAGCGATGGCAAACCGGTTACCGCCAAAGACTTCACCTTTATTCTGCAAATGATGCGCTCGAAAGACATCGTCGCGCCTTGGTACAACGACTTTTACACCAATGAAGTCAGTGATGTGATTGCCTATGATGATCACACTATCGCAGTAGTTTCTGGTAAACCAAGAAATCCCGATGAGCTGATGGATTATGTCAATTTATCACCAATTCCTGCCCACTTTTACGCTAACCCTCGTAAAGATGAAAATGGCGATGGCATTGCAGATGATTTTGTTCGTCGTTATAACTTTAAGCCAGAGCCAACTGTTGGCCCGTATTACATTGATGATATTGATAAAGGCAAAGCGGTTAGTTTTAAGCATGTGAAAGACTGGTGGGGCTACAGCAATAAGTACTATCAACATCGTTTTAACGTTGAAAAAATCAGTATCAAAGTGATTCGAGATCCGGATATTGCGTTTAAGTATTTTGAAAAAGGTCAGCTAGACTCATTTGCTTTGGTGCGTCCGACTCTTTGGCATGATAAAGCGGTCGGTGAAAACTATGATAAAGGTTATATCCATAAAGCGTGGGCATTTAACCAAGCACCAGTAGGGGCGGGAGGCATTTGGTTGAATACCGCGATGCCAATGCTAGATGATATAAATGTGCGTCAGGGTTTAATGCATGCGATGGATTATGACGGCATGTTGGATAAAATTCTGCGTAACGATTATGTTCGTAAAAGTAACCCAATGGGCAGCGGGCATGGAGACTATGACCAGTCGGATATTAGCGCGCCTAAATTTGATCCTAAATTAGCGGCTTCGTTCTTTGAAAAAGCCGGCTTTACTCAAATTGGGCCAGATGGCATCCGCCAAAATGATAAAGGTCAGCGACTTAGCTTTGCTGTGACCTACGCGACGCCGGCACATACTCCACGCATTGCGTATTTACGTGAGCAAGCCAAATTGGCTGGTTTAGATTTAACGCTTAATCTGATCGATGGTTCCAGCATGTTTAAGTATGTGCTGGAGAAAAAACATCAATTGTCATTTCATGATATGTCAGCCTCACGTATTCCGGTGTACTGGCAGTATTTCTCCTCTGAATTTGCCAATAAACCGCAAAATAATAACTTCACCAACTACAGTTCACCTGAATTGGATAAGTTAATTGAGTCTTATCGCAATGAATTTGATTTAACCAATAAGCATCAACTATCTCGTCAAATCCAAGAGAAAGTGTATGAGGCTAAAGTGGTGATCCCTGGCTACAGCGTTCCTTATGCGCGTGAGGGGTATTGGCGTTGGATGAAGCTACCAAAAGAAATGGCGACGAAACAAACGGAAGCGTTATTTTATCCTTCAGGTTTTGTTGGCAGTTTAGGTACTTTCTGGATCGATCAAGACGCGAAAAAAGAAACCAAAGACGCGATGGATTCAGGTAAAGCGTTTGAGCCAGTGACTATTGTCGATGAGAAGTATAGATAGATAAGAGAGCGCTGGGATTCTAGTTGTATACCCTAGATAACCGAAGGTGGTTTCGTAACTCGAATCTCGGGCGTTTCACTTCTCGTTTATCGATAAGTTGCTTGGATATTATCTTTTTCTAGTAACGATTAGCGAAGCGGTCGAGCGACGAGAACCGAACAAAGTTTAATAATGGATGCCAAATGACACGAAAGCCTGTTTTAACCATTACCGATTTATGCACTGAATTTGTAACCGATAATGGTCAAGTTCGTGTGCTTGATGGTGTGACTTTCCATGTGCCAAAAGGAAAAACCATCGGCCTAGTCGGAGAGTCTGGTTGCGGTAAAAGCGTCACGGCAATGTCGATTATGGGGTTACTACCTAAACCTTTTGGCCAGGTGGTGTCGGGAAGTATTGAATACGCTCATCAAGACAAGGTTGATGACTTAGCTAAATTACCCGCTGAACAAATGTATCAAATGCGTGGTAATGCGATTTCAATGATATTTCAAGATCCTATGACGGCGCTGAATCCTGTTCATACTATTGGTAAGCAATTGATGGAAGTCTATCAATTACATCAACCTACATTGAAGAAAAAACAGCGCTATCAATTGTCACTCGAAATGCTAGAAAAAGTTGGTATCCCTTCCCCCAAACAGCGGATGTTGGAATTTCCACATCAATTATCTGGCGGGATGCGTCAGCGTGTGATGATTGCGATTGCCTTAGCGTGTAAACCAGACGTGTTGATTTGTGATGAACCCACTACAGCGCTCGATGTGACAGTACAGGCGCAAATTTTAGACTTGATGAAATCACTGCAACAAGAAACAGGCATGTCGATTATCTTCATCACTCATGACTTGGGAGTGGTTGCCGAAATTTGCGACCAAGTGGTAGTGATGTATGCTGGAAAAGTCGTCGAGCAAGCTGATGTGTTTGAATTGTTCGATTACCCAAGTCATCCATACACTAAAGGGCTACTGGCTTCTATGCCGAATAGTCTGTCGATTCCAAAAGCCATTTTGCCGACCATTGAAGGCTCGGTGCCTAATCTCAATAACATGCCTGAGGGGTGTCGTTTCGCCTCACGTTGTCCTTATCAACAAGAGAAATGCTTGCAACACGATCCTGTTTTAGAAATGAAAAATGCTGAACACCAAATTAGCTGCCACTTCTGGTCTGATTTACGCATCAAAGATAAGCGTCAGGAGTCAGTAATATGAGTGAGTTAGTTAGGATTAAAAACCTTAAGCAGTATTTTCATTCAGCAAAAGGCTTGCTGAAAAAAGGCTATACCGTTCATGCGGTCGATGATGTTTCTCTAGTGGTCAATAAAGGTGAAACCTTAGGCATAGTTGGTGAGTCAGGTTGCGGAAAAAGTACTTTAGGCCGTAGTTTGTTGCGCTTATATGAACCGACTAGTGGGCAAATTTTGTTTGAAGGGCAAGATATTTGTCAGCTTGATAACAAGGCGATGCGTTCTTTGCGCCAAGAAATGCAGATGGTGTTTCAAGATCCTACGGAATCATTAAACCCTCGCCATACTGTAGGGATGATTTTGCAAGAGCCATTTGTGATCCATAAGTTGGGTAGTGAAGCAGAAAGAAAGAAATGGGTATCAGAGTTGCTGGTAAAAGTAGGTTTAACGCCAGATGCGGCAGAACGTTACCCTCATGAATTTTCTGGTGGGCAGAAACAACGGATTGGCATTGCACGCGCGATTGCATTAAAGCCGAAGCTAGTAGTGTGTGATGAGTCGGTGTCTGCATTAGATGTTTCAGTTCAAGCGCAAATACTTAATCTGCTGCTTGAGTTGCAAAAAGAAATGGATTTGACGTTAATTTTTATCGCTCATGATTTATCGGTAATTCGTCATATTTCCGATAAAATTGCTGTGATGTACCTAGGTCAAATTGTCGAATATGGCGAGGCGCAGCAGGTTTATCAGCATCCGAAACATCCATATACTCAATCTTTATTATCGGCTATTCCCATAACTCACCCTAAATACAGAAATGCCAAACTTAGGCTGGAAGAGCAAGGCATTGGTGAGCGAATTTTATTAAAAGGAGACATTCCATCACCGATTGATAGGCCCCAAGGGTGTCGCTTTGCTTCACGTTGCCCTAAAGTCATGTCAAAATGTCAGCAACAACCTGTTTTGATGGAAGATAAAAATTCACATCATTCTGTTTCGTGCTTTTTATATAATTAATTGGATGGTGATTTATGACATGCAGTAAGTCGTTTTTATTTACAGTGCTTTCAATTGCATTACTGTCAGGCTGTACTACGGTTGAAGAGCAACCAAGTTCAGATAATATTGCGACGACTACTTCAGTCGATGGCGTTAAAGTGACGAGTGTTGCTTATAAATGTCGAATTGATCAGTCGGAAAGTGAGTCGCAAGGGAAGTTTGAAAAACCTTTCTTAATTGAATACTCCGGTCAAGAGCAAGCAATGTTGGTTGAGCATTCGGGGTCTTATCCACTTGTTCGTGTGGAGTCGGCATCGGGCAGCAAATATGCTTCGGTAGATGGCATGCAAACATTTTGGGAAAAAGGGGATAGAGCCACCATTACTTTAAATCATGAAACCTTCACCGATTGCTTTCAAGTTAAAGAATAAAAGCGCTTAAAGCTACAATACAAAAAAGGGCCGTTGAGCCCTTTTTTGTCATTATGACTTAAGTACATCTATTACTGACATCTAACTATTGCTGGTATCTAACGGTGTAGCGAGTTGGCTTATGGTTCATGGTTAATGTGATGTTTAATACAATTGCGCCGAGTACCGAAAGGGCAATCGTCCAAGTTGATACAAAAAACAGTGATGCAATAACAATACTGCAATCGAGTAGCATTTGAGTTTTACCAACGGAAATTCCCGTCTTATCTTGGATTAATAAACACATCACATTAAAGCCACCTAAGCTTGAGCGATGGCGAAATAAAATCAGCATGCCAATACCTATTAATAACCCACCGGCTATCGCGCTAAAAACCTCATTTATCTTACTTAGAACGATAACGTTGTGTAGTTGGTCGGCAAAAACTGCGACTAATGCACCACAGATCAGGCTATTCACCGCAAAGGCTTTGCCAAAGCGTAGCCAAGCTAAGGCATAGAAGGGTAGGTTAATAAAAAAATACAAAGTTCCGAAAGATAAAGTGGAAAGTTGGCTGAGTAATAGTGCCAATCCGGCTGTGCCGCCAGTGATGAGTTGTGCCGAAGATAAGAAAAATACCCCTAATGCGACTAAAAAACTGCCGACTAGTAGTGCAATTCCATCTTCTCGTTTTGTGTGTTTTTCCATCATTGAAATAATCTTCTTGTCCATAATTAGCAAAATTCTAATCAATGAATTGTGATTATGGTACTTTTGTTAGAAAATCATGGTTAACGAGTTGTATTTTAATGTTTACGTAAATGTAAACTTATTATGTGGTCTGTACACTATGTAATAAAAATGGTGGTAATCTGTTCACTATGACTTTTCTTCAACCTAATTGTTAAGTTTTTGCATGCAGAAAGTTCAGATTGCTACTTTCTGATATGGATCAAATTAGGTAGAATAGCACCCATCAAAAACAGTGACGAAAACGTTTGCTTTGCGTCGTTGGCTGTATTTTTACGAAACTTACCGTTTTTATGGACCTTTCGGGTTTTTTAGGACTTTCAGATAATCTGAACCAGGAGATACAAATGCTTAAGCGTGATATGAACATTGCGGATTACGATGCGGATCTTTTTACCGCAATTCAGGAAGAAACTCTTCGTCAAGAAGAGCACATTGAGCTTATCGCTTCAGAAAACTACACCAGCCCACGTGTAATGGAAGCCCAAGGTTCTCAGCTAACCAATAAGTACGCAGAAGGTTATCCTGGCAAGCGTTACTACGGTGGTTGTGAGTACGTTGATAAAGTAGAAACTCTTGCTATTGAACGTGCTTGTGAATTATTCGGCGCAGAATACGCAAACGTACAGCCTCACTCTGGTTCTCAAGCGAATAACGCCGTTTACATGGCACTACTCAATGCTGGCGATACAGTATTAGGTATGAGCCTAGCACACGGTGGTCACTTAACTCACGGTTCACCAGTAAACTTCTCTGGCAAGCTTTACAACATCATTCCTTATGGCATCGATGAAGCGGGTCAAATCAACTACGAAGAAATGGAAGCATTAGCCGTTGAGCACAAGCCTAAGATGATCATCGGTGGTTTCTCAGCTTACTCTCAAGTATGTGATTGGGCGCGTATGCGTGAAATCGCAGACAAAGTAGGTGCTTACTTCTTCGTTGATATGGCGCACGTTGCCGGTCTAATCGCTGCGGGTGTTTACCCGAACCCAGTACCTCATGCGCACGTAGTGACAACAACTACTCATAAAACGCTTGCTGGCCCACGCGGTGGTTTGATTCTTTCTAATGAAGGTGAAGATCTTTATAAGAAACTAAACTCAGCGGTATTCCCTGGCGGTCAAGGTGGTCCTCTTATGCACGTAATCGCAGCAAAAGCGGTTGCTTTCAAAGAAGCACTAGAGCCAGAGTTTAAAGAATACCAAGCTCGCGTTGTTGCGAATGCTAAAGCGATGGTTGCTGAGTTTATTGCTCGCGGTTACAACATCGTTTCTGGTTCAACTGAAAACCATTTATTCCTTGTTGATCTAATCGACAAAGATATTACTGGTAAAGAAGCTGATGCCGCTCTAGGTTCAGCTAACATCACAGTAAACAAAAACTCAGTACCAAACGATCCACGTAGCCCATTTGTGACTTCTGGTATCCGTGTTGGTTCTCCATCAATCACTCGTCGTGGCTTTACTGAAGAAGATGCGAAGAACCTAGCTGGCTGGATGTGTGACATTCTAGACAACATGGGCGATGAGTCTGTGATTGAAGCAACGAAAGCGAAAGTATTAGAAATCTGTAAGCGTAAGCCTGTTTACGCATAATATTTCTGTATAAAAAGCAAAGCCCCAGTTTGAAGTTCAAACTGGGGCTTTATTATATCTCGAAACTCGAAACTCGAAACTCGAATTAGTCGTCTTTGTTGATGCTGATCATCGAGCCAGACTTACATTTGAACATGTAGTAACGAGAGCTTTCGTTAAATTGGCCTAGACCTTCACCTGAACAGTAAGAAGCATTTAGGTCACGCATGGTGTCTAAAGTTTTCGCATTGTCCATTGCAAACTTAGAGCCGTCAGCACAAACGATACGAACTTTACCGTCATCGCTAGTAGAGAATACTTTCACTTCAGTGTTACATAGCTCAAACGACGCATCTAAGTAATTATCTTCTTGAGTGGTGCTTGAACAACCTGACAAGGCCAATACTAGCA
Source organism: Vibrio sp. CK2-1 (assembly GCF_021726515.1). Classification (GTDB taxonomy): domain Bacteria; phylum Pseudomonadota; class Gammaproteobacteria; order Enterobacterales; family Vibrionaceae; genus Vibrio. Next base: position 49,417 of record NZ_JAKKCJ010000003.1, read on the forward strand.
ACCCTGCTAATCCTACATATTTCATATTGCTACTTCCTATATTTATCCGTGGAGATAATAACCGGACCAAAATGTGAATGATTGCGAGCGCATGGAATAGGAGCTAGGCAATCACTGAAACTGTATTAAGTGTAACCTTATCGCAAACTTTGCTCAACTTAGGGATAAAATTTATTCGATAATGATGAACCAGCCCTCGCTGCATAGTCGCTAAGCCTAGTTATTTCGGATAAACTAAAGCAATAATAATGAATATAAAAATTACTCTGACTCGAGGGAGAGAGGATGCACTGCCCATTTTGTTCTGAAAATGACACCAAAGTAATTGATTCGCGCTTAGTTGCCGATGGCCATCAAGTACGCCGTCGCCGCCAATGCCTTGCTTGTAGTGAACGTTTTACTACTTTTGAAAGCGCAGAATTAGTGATGCCTAAAGTAATAAAAACCAATGGTAATCGCGAACCTTTTGATGAAGATAAAATGATTGGTGGTATTCAACGCTCGCTGGAAAAACGTCCTGTCAGTGCCGATGCAATTGAATTGTCGATCAGTACTATTAAATCGAAATTGCGCGCTACCGGTGAACGTGAAGTGCCAAGTGAAATGATTGGCAACCTAGTGATGGAACAACTCAAAACTCTCGATAAAGTTGCTTATATTCGCTTTGCTTCGGTTTACCGTAGCTTTGAAGATATCCGCGAATTTGGCGAAGAAATCGCACGCTTAGAAGATTAATCGTTTTGCTTTCAGATATTGGAATAAAGTCATGACTCAAGCCGTGTTTTCTGCTTTTGATTATCAAATGATGACTCAAGCGATCGCCTTGGCAAAGCAAGGGATTTATACCACTGCGCCAAACCCTAACGTTGGTTGCGTGATCACCAAAGAGCAGACTGTGATTGGGCAGGGAGCGCATCTTAAAGCAGGGCAACCCCATGCGGAAGTTCATGCTTTGCGTCAAGCAGCAGATCAAACCACTGGCGCAACTGCCTATGTCACCTTAGAGCCTTGTTCTCATTATGGTCGTACGCCACCTTGCGCGGAAGCATTAATTAAAGCCCAAGTTTCTCGGGTAGTGTGTGCGATGCAAGATCCCAACCCGCAAGTGGCAGGCAGAGGCATTCAAATGCTGCGTGAGGCTGGCATTCAAGTGGATGTCGGTTTGCTTGAGCAGGATGCCATTAATCTCAATCCCGGTTTTATTAAACGAATGAAAACAGGGATGCCATTTGTACAACTTAAATTGGCCGCTAGCCTTGATGGTAAAACCGCACTGGCGAATGGCGAGAGCCAATGGATTACCGGTCCGAAAGCTCGTCAAGATGTACAAGCATACCGAGCCAAATCGGGCGCGATTCTGTCTACCGCCAAAACGGTGAGCGATGATAACGCATCGCTCAATGTTCGCTGGCAAGATCTCCCTGAGTCAATTCAAGCGGTTTACCAACAAGATTCACTACGCCAGCCGGTACGAGTTGTGCTTGATCGACAAGCTAAGTTGCAAGGCTCTGAATGTGCTGATTTAAAATTATGGCAACAGCAAGGCGAGATTCTAACCTTGCATGATTCAGCTGTTGAGGTGCCTACTTCCTTTAAGGCTGGCCAGCAATCGGTAGTCGCTAAAGTGGTTGAGCAACAATTTGATTTGCCAAACGTATTAAAGCAGCTTGCAGATGAGCATAATATTAACCATATATGGGTCGAAGCTGGCGCACAGTTAGCCGCGAGTTTAATTGAGCAAAATTGTGTTGATGAATTGATCGTGTATCTTGCACCAAAATTGATGGGCACCGATGGTCGTGGTTTAACTCAACTATGTGGCCTAAGCTCTATGAGCGATGTGATCGAACTTGATATTCAAGATGTGCGCATGGTGGGGTGTGATATTCGCTTAACCGCGGCCATCAAGAAAAATAGAATTTAATGAGAAAGAGACGTTATGTTTACAGGAATTGTTGAAGCGGTCGGTACTATCTTGGCGATTACTCCTAAAGGTGAAGATGTCACCATTAAGGTTGATGCCGGTAAGCTTGATATGTCAGATGTACACCTAGGTGATAGCATCGCAACTAATGGTGTTTGCCTGACGGTGGTGGAGTTTGATCAAGGTAGTTATAGCGCTGACTTATCATTAGAAACCTTAAAGCGCACTGGCTTTTCACAGTATCAAGTGGGCGAGTCCGTTAACTTAGAAAAAGCCATGCTACCTTCGACGCGTTTTGGCGGACACATTGTTTCTGGCCATGTCGATGATGTGGGTGTGATTGTCGATCGCCAACCCATAGGTCGTGCAATGGAGTATTGGATTGAAGTACCAAGTCATCTCGCTCGTTACATTGCTGAGAAAGGTTCTGTCACCATTGATGGTATTAGTTTAACCGTCAATGATGTGCGTAAGAGCGCCTTTAAAATCACAATTGTTCCGCATACCTCACAAGAAACAACGGTGAATAGCTTTGTGGTTGGGCGAAAAGTCAATTTAGAAGTTGATGTGATCGCCCGTTATTTAGAACGATTAATTACCGGTAAAGCGGAAGAAGAAGAGACACCAGCTTCTCGCGTTACTATGGACTTATTGCAAAAAAATGGTTTTGCTTAACCTAATTTAATTTAACTTTATTTTCGGGTTATTTGCAGCCAAGTCAGCATCAGCAGAATAGTTAGGAATTCAATATGCCAATTAGCAGTTCAAAAGAAATTATTGATGATATTCGTCTAGGTAAGATGGTTATCTTGATGGATGATGAAGATCGTGAAAACGAAGGCGATCTGATCATGGCCGCGGAACATATCACGCCAGAAGCGATTAACTTTATGGCCACTCACGGTCGTGGTTTGATTTGTCTCACCCTGACCAAAGAGCGTTGTCATAACCTAGGCTTACCGCCAATGGTGCAAGATAACAATGCTCAATACACCACTAACTTTACGGTTTCAATTGAAGCAGCAGAAGGTGTCACAACTGGTATTTCAGCCGCGGATCGCGCAGTAACCGTTCAAGCGGCAGTTGCTAAAAATGCCAAAGCCGCAGACCTAGTACAACCGGGTCACATTTTCCCGCTAGCTGCACAAGATGGTGGCGTGTTAACTCGCGCAGGTCATACCGAAGCAGGCTGTGATTTAGCACGTCTTGCAGGTCTAGAGCCAGCTTCTGTTATTGTGGAAATCTTAAATGATGACGGCACTATGGCGCGTCGTCCAGATCTAGAAGTGTTTGCAGAAAAACACGGCATTAAATTAGGCACTATCGCAGATTTAATTGAATACCGTAACAACACAGAAACCACTATTGAACGTGTAGCGGAATGTAAATTACCGACAGAATTTGGTGAGTTTGACCTAGTGACTTACCGCGATACGATTGATAACCAAATTCACTATGCACTACGCAAAGGTAATGTGACCGATAATGCTTGTTTGGTTCGTGTTCACTTGCAAGATACGTTCACGGATTTATTGCATTCGAATCGCTCAAGTGATCGTAGCTGGTCTCTGGATGCGGCAATGCAGCGCATTAACCAAGAGGGCGGCGTTTTAGTTATTCTAGGTAAAGAAGAAACCGCAGAATCGATCATTCATAAAGTCAAAGTATTCGAGCAACAAGATAATGCTACAGCGCCAGTGATGGCGAAAAAGCAGGGCACGTCACGCCGTGTAGGGGTAGGCTCTCAGATCCTTGCGGATTTAGGTGTAAAAGATATGCGCTTATTATCGTCGTCGGATAAACGTTACCACGCATTGTCAGGTTTCGGCTTAAATGTTGTGGATTATGTAACCGAATAACGTTTTTCGGAATCTCGTTACTCGTTGCTTGAAAAAGCTTTTATTCGAGTCACGAGCTTCCGAGCAACGAGAAACGAATTACCAATAGATATCGCTCACAAATTTGTGGTAGAATCCGCCGATTCTCACTCTCTAGAAAATAGTTAAAGGATAACTTATGAAAGTAATCGAAGGTGCTTTTGCCGCTCCGAATGCAAAAATTGCTATCGTTATTTCTCGTTTTAACAGCTTTATTAACGAAAGTTTACTTTCAGGTGCGATTGACACATTGAAGCGTCACGGCCAAGTAAGCGATGACAACATTACTGTTGTTCGTTGCCCAGGTGCTGTTGAATTACCACTTGTTGCACAGCGTGTAGCAAAAACTGGTAAGTTCGATGCGATTGTTTCACTTGGTACGGTTATCCGTGGTGGTACACCACACTTTGATTATGTATGTAGTGAGTGTAATAAAGGTCTAGCTCAAGTGTCTTTGGAATATAGTCTTCCAGTAGCATTTGGCGTATTGACTGTTGATACAATCGATCAAGCGATTGAACGCGCAGGCACCAAGGCTGGTAACAAAGGGCAAGAAGCTGCTCTTAGCGCACTTGAGATGATCAACGTTCTAAATGAAATTAACTAATTTTTTGCAATCTAATTCCTAATGGGGGCTCGCGTGAAACCAGCCGCACGTCGTAATGCACGTCAATTCGCACTACAAGCGATTTATTCTTGGCAAGTCACTAAAGAAAATGTGGCAACTATTGAACATCAGTTTCTAACCGGTGAAAAGTATGATGAAGAAGAGCATCATGCAGGTGAACCTAGCTTAAAAGCACCAGAAACAGATGTTGCTTATTTTCAAGACTTACTGTCAGGTGTCGTGAACACAAACATGGAATTAGACAGCAAGTTACGCCCATACCTTTCTCGTCCAATGCAAGATTTGGATATGATGGAATTAGCGTTACTTCGCCTTGCGATGTATGAAATGACTAAGCGTGATGATGTACCATACAAAGTGGTTATCAACGAAGCGATTGAGCTAGCAAAAGTCTTTGCCGCAGAAGATAGTCATAAGTTCATCAACGGTGTGCTTGATAAAGCTGCACCGCACGTTCGTAAAAAGTAATTTTCTGAATTATTACCAAAGGTCAGCCAAGTGCTGGCCTTTTTTGTATAATCAGTTTTTATGTTCTGTTATAGAGTAACCCCATGCCCGGTGAATTTAATCTCATTGATAAATATTTTGCACATCGTCAAGCCAATCGAAAAGATGTCGATTTAGCCTTAGGTGATGATTGTGCATTAGTGTCACCGCCCGATGGTTATCAGATCGCGATTAGTACCGACACTGTGGTACTAGGGACGCATTTTTTATCCGATGCCGATCCAGCCGCCGTCGCGTATAAAGCATTAATGTCGAATATTAGTGATTTGGCCGCAATGGGAGCCACGCCCGCTTGGTTTTCCATGGCGATCAGTTTGCCGGAAATTGATGAGGCTTGGTTAGCACCTTTTTGTGACGCTATGTTCGAGTTGGCGGATGCGCATAATTTACAATTGATTGGCGGAGATACTACCAAAGGCCCATTGAGCATTTCTTTTACTATTCAAGGTTTAGTGCCGAAAGGCCAAGCCCTGACACGCAGTGGTGCCCAGGTAGGCGACTGGATTTTTGTGAGCGGTAATCTAGGTGACAGTCAGGCCGGCTTAAGTGTTATTCTCAATCCTGATGATGCGAGTAGACCTCATGCGAAAGAATTGGTGTCACGTCACTTTTATGCGCAATCGCGAATTAAACTCGCTGAACTACTGCGTAACCATGCTACTAGCTGTATTGATATTTCCGATGGCTTGATGTCCGATCTCAAGCACGTTTTAAAGCGCTCTAAGGTGAGTGCTCAACTTGATATTGGTAGTCTGCCTATCACGCAGCAAGCCACTGACTTTTATGGTGATAGATCGCAAGCACAACTGGCCGCATTAAAGAGCGGTGAAGAATATGAACTGTGTTTTACCGTCGCCTCTGAAAATAAAGCGGCGTTAAATGACATCGCAGATAAAGCCGGTTGCCAGTTAACTTGTATCGGACGAATTATCGCAAACGCTGAAGCTTCGCCTTGTGATATCACCCTAGTGCGAAATGGGGTAGCGTTATCAGATGATGATCCGGCCAAACAGGCTCAAGGCTTTGACCATTTTAGTTAATATAGACTACTCCAAAAAATAACAACAATATAAGGCGCAACATGTCGCAAACACCAGATAAGATAAACCCTATCGACCGTATTAAGTTATCCAATCCATGGCATTTATTAGCAGTGGGTTTTGGTAGTGGTTTATCAAAAATTGTTCCTGGAACCATGGGAACCTTAGCTTCTATTCCATTTTATTTATTATTGGTTCAGTTGCCGCCGATCGCTTACGGTATCGTGGTCGTCATCTCCGCTTTAATTGGCATAACCATTTGCCAGAAAACCTCTGATGATATGCAAGTTCATGATCATGGCGCAATAGTGTGGGATGAGTTCGTCGGCTTTTGGATCACCATGAGCGTAGTGCCTTTACTGGGACTACCGCATTATGATTGGCAAACCTTGCTGATTGGTTTTGTGTTATTTCGAATTTTTGACATGGTGAAGCCGTGGCCGATTAGTTTGCTCGATCGTCATGTGCATGGTGGTTTTGGCATTATGATTGATGATGTGCTGGCTGGCGTCTTTGCCGCAATCAGTTTATGGCTGGTGGTTTTGTATTTATAACGATTATTAAGGGAAAGTAAGATGTCTAAGAAAGTATATTGTGTGGCGCAGTTTCAACCAAAAGAAGGCAAACTAGATGAGTTGTTTGCCGTGCTGCAAGCGCTAGAGCCAAATACGTTACGTGAAGATGGTTGCTTGCAATATGTCGTGACTCGCCACCGCACCAGCCCATTTGCCGGCGGTGAAAGCTGTCCAATTGCTTTTCATGAAATTTGGGCAAGCAATGAAGCGTTTGAAGCTCACTGCCAACGTCAAGAAATTGCTGACTTCTTCCAACAGCAATGTGTGGCAGAAAGCGGTTTAGTTGAAAAGTCGAATGTCGCGGTTTACACCGATGAACCAAATAACTTTGATGCGCCGAAGTTTTAATTTCTAAGTAGTCAATCAAAACAAAAATGGCTCAATACCTATCACCACTTTGAGGTGACCAGTATTGAGCCATTTTTTATTGTTTTAGTTTTTAACCCAAATAAGCCTTTACCTGCTTCTCAATGCCTTTAGCATCCAAGCCTAGCTCTTGATACAGCTCATCTTGGGTGCCTTGCTGGACAAAGCGATCAGGCAAACCTAGTTGCAGCACAGGTTTAATTTGCTTACGTTGCATGAGAAGCTCTATCACACCAGAGCCTGCACCGCCGGCAATCACGTTCTCTTCTAGGGTAACTAGTACGTCGTGTTCTGCTGCTAGTTTCAATACTAATTCTTTATCGAGTGGCTTAACAAAGCGCATATCGGCAACAGTAGCATCAAGGTTTTCAGCTGCTTTTAATGCTTCTGGTAAGAAGGTACCAAAAGATAAAATCGCCACTTTCTTGGCTGAGCTTTCTTTGATGATACGACCTTTACCAATCTCAAGTTCTGTCATGTCAGTTTGAATGTCAGCACCACAACCTGAACCGCGAGGGTAACGCACCGCACTAGGGCCTTGGTGTTTATGGCCAGTGTAGAGCATTTGGCGACATTCGTTCTCATCACTTGGCGCCATGATCACCATGTTTGGAATGCAACGCATAAAGCTTAAATCAAATGCACCTTGGTGAGTTTGACCATCTGCGCCAACTAAGCCTGCACGGTCAATGGCAAACATCACAGGTAAATCCATGATTGCCACATCGTGGATCAGTTGATCGTAACCACGCTGTAGGAAGGTTGAGTAGATCGCCACAATCGGGTGTTGACCGGCAATCGCCATACCTGAAGCAAGCGTGACAGCATGTTGCTCTGCAATCGCCACATCAAAATATTGCTGTGGGAATTCTTTTGAAAAACGCACCATGCCAGAACCTTCGCGCATCGCTGGAGTGATCGCCATGAGCTTAGGATCTTGCGCGGCCATATCACACAGGAAGTCGCCGAAAATTTTAGAGAAAGTGGGCTTACCACCGCTGCTTTTTGGCAGTGAGCTTTCTTCCGGGTTGAATTTCGGTACGCCGTGATAACCAATCGGATCTTTTTCCGCAGGCTCATAGCCTTTGCCTTTTTTGGTCATCACATGCAAAAACTGAGGGCCTTTTAAGCCGCGCATGTTCTTTAATGTTTTGACCAGCTCTTTAACGTCATGACCATCGATTGGGCCAATGTAGTTAAAGCCAAGCTCTTCAAACATGGTTCCTGGAACGACCATGCCTTTTAGATGTTCTTCGGTTCTACGTACCAGCTCTTTAATTGGCGGTACATTCGATAGCACTTTCTTACCACCTTCACGGATGGAGGTGTAGAAGTTGCCAGTAAGCAGTTGAGCTAAGTGATTGTTGAGTGCACCAACGTTCTCAGAAATCGACATTTCGTTATCGTTTAAGATCACTAGCATATCAGCGTGCACATCACCGGCGTGGTTCATTGCTTCAAATGCCATACCTGCGGTAATCGCACCATCACCAATCACGCTCACCACTTTACGATCTTTGCCTTCTTTCTGCGCGCTGATCGCCATACCTAATGCGGCACTGATTGAAGTAGAAGAGTGACCAACCGACAGCGTGTCATATTCACTTTCACCGCGCCATGGGAAAGGGTGTAAGCCATCTTTTTGACGGATAGTTGGCATGAGCTCACGGCGACCAGTTAAAATTTTATGCGGGTAGGCTTGGTGGCCTACATCCCAGACCAGTTGATCAAATGGGGTGTTATAAACATAGTGAAGCGCGACAGTCAGCTCAACTGTGCCTAGGCCGGATGCGAGATGGCCACTTGATTGGCTTACTGAATTGAGCAAATAAGTACGCAGCTCATCACATAGCGGAGATAAGCTTTCTTTTGGTAAGGTACGCAACTCATCAGGTGTATTGGCAAGTGCGAGTGTTGGATACTTTGATATATCAAGAGTCATAAAATTTTAGCGCTTAATTAGAGTATTTTAATGGCTGCGTTCGACGGCGTATCGAGCGAACTCTTCGAGTGACTGAGTATTGTAAGGTACAGCCTGTAGTGCTTGAAGCGCTTCTTGTAACAAGTCTTGCGCTTTTTGCTGGGCTCCCTCTAATCCTAGCAGAGCAGGATAGGTACTCTTGTTTAAATTTTGATCGGAACCTTGAGGCTTTCCTAAGGTTTCGGTGTCGCTAATAATATCTAGGATGTCATCTTGAACTTGGAAAGCAAGCCCGACCGCTTCTGCATAACGGTCTAGATGCGGCATAACTTCAATGCCTTTTTGTCCGGCGCAAAATGCCCCCATACGGATTGCACATTTAATCAGAGCGCCGGTTTTGTTTCTGTGGATTTCTTCTAATTCTTCAATAGAGACTAGGCGATTTTCTGCTTCAAGATCGAGAGACTGACCCATGCACATGCCTAATGAACCAGAAGCATTGGCCAGTTCTTTGATTAACTGAATACGTTGAGGCTCACTGACTTCGGCTAAACAACCTTCCGCTAGGATAGTAAATGCAAGAGTTTGTAGCGCATCACCGGTTAAGATCGCGGTCGCTTCATCAAATTCGATATGGCAAGTCGGCTGTCCACGGCGCAGTTCATCATCATCCATGGCGGGTAAATCATCATGGATTAGCGAATAAGCATGAATACATTCAATAGCTGATGCTGGTGTATCTAATTGCTCTAGAGTTAAGCCAAACATTTGCCCTGTGATATAAACCAAATACGGACGAGCACGTTTGCCGCCAAGCAGTAAGCCGTAGCGCATGGCTTTAGTCAGCGTTTGATTCTGATGCGGAATACTATCTAACCACAAGTTTAGCTGCTGGTTATTTCGTGCTTGGTAGTCAGCCAGTGAAATGCTCATATTAAATGTCACTTTCAGGGTCAAAGGGGATCAGTTCTGACTCATCGTCATCTTTTAGCAAAATCTCAACGCGTTGCTCAGCTTCGGTTAATTTGGTTTGGCTAGAACGAGCAAGGGCAATACCACGTTCAAATTTCTTTAATGCGTCTTCCAAATCTAAATCGCCATTTTCAAGTTGATTAACTAAGGCATCTAGCTCGGTTAATGACTCTTCAAAGCTCATGTTTTCAGGTTTTTTGCTCGCCATGTGGATTCTGCTTATATAGATGATCTGGAAAGGGCTAATTGTATTTGACCTAGCAGAGGTGAAACAAGGGTTAATCTGCTTTTTATCCTAAAATTGGCAGGAAATTGTGGCCTAGAGGGGCTAGAGAGGAAATACATTCCGCCTAGATGAATTGTCGTGTATAATTTTGCGCCTTAGTTTTGGCGTTATCTGAATTGAATTTAGCCATAATGTCGAATAATCCGATAAAAAGTGAATCATGATATGAAGTTTATTGTAAAACCCCATCCAGAAATTTTTGTTAAAAGTGACTCGGTTCGTAAGCGTTTCACTCGCACACTGGAGCGTAATCTTCGCAATATTATCCAGCGCGAAACAGAATCTGTTGCGGTATTAAACCGTCGTGATCACATCGAAATCGCTGCCAATAGCGATGAATATTACGATAAAGTGCTTGAGATCATTACGCACACGCCAGGTATTCATCACTCGCTTGAAGTGTTGCAGTCTGAGTTTACCGACCTGCACAATATCTATGAGCAAGCATTAGAACAAAGCCGCGAACTTATCGAAGGGAAAACCTTTGTCGTGCGTGTTAAGCGCCGTGGTCAACATGATTTCACTTCGATTGAAGTAGAGCGTTATGTTGGTGGTGGTTTAAACCAAGCGGTTGAATCTGCTCGTGTGAAATTGACTAAGCCAGAAGTGACCGTCAATTTAGAAATTGCCAATGAGAAGTTAAACCAAGTGATCGCTCGCCATAAAGGTTTAGGCGGTTTCCCTCTTGGTACTCAAGAAGATGTATTGAGCTTAATTTCTGGTGGTTTTGACTCAGGTGTTTCCAGTTACCTACATATCAAACGTGGTTCTAAGACCCATTACTGTTTCTTTAATTTAGGTGGCCCTGCACACGAAATCGGCGTGAAGCAAGTAGCACACTTCTTATGGAAGAAATACGGTTCTTCAGCCAAAGTGAAGTTCATCGCGGTAGATTTTGAGCCTGTTGTTGCTGAAATTCTTGAAAACGTTGATGACGGCCAAATGGGCGTAGTGCTTAAGCGTATGTTTATGCGTGCAGGCGGCATGGTTGCTGAGAAGTTCGGCATTGAAGCATTAGTGACGGGTGAGGCGTTAGGTCAAGTATCAAGCCAAACGCTAACGAACCTACGCTTGATTGATAATGTAACGGATACTTTGATTCTTCGTCCTCTGATTAACTGGGATAAAGAAGATATTATCAACGTTGCTCGTCAAATCGGCACCGAAGATTTTGCTAAAGTGATGCCTGAATACTGTGGCGTGATCTCTAAAAAGCCAACAGTGAAAGCGGTTAAAGCGAAACTTGAAAAAGAAGAATTGAATTTCAACTTCGATATTCTTGAGCAAGTGGTCGCCAATGCTCGCGTGATGGATATCCGTGACATTGAAACCGAAAGCCAAGAACAAGCGCCAGAAGTAGAACAAGTTGCAGAGATTGCTGAGCAAGCGGTCGTTCTGGATATTCGTAGCCCTGATGAAGAGGATATGAATCCATTAGAAATTGATGGTGTTGAGATTAAACACTTACCTTTCTATAAGTTAGCGACTCAGTTTGGCGACCTTGATCAGAGTAAGCAATACTTATTGTACTGTGACCGTGGTGTGATGAGCCGTTTACAAGCCTTGTATCTTAAAGATTTAGGCTATAACAACGTGAAGGTTTATCGCCCGTAACGCTAGATAGAATAAACAAAAACGTCGGCTTTTTAGTCGGCGTTTTTTTATCTCTGTAAATTATCAATCACATTGGTTTGATGGTTTTCAGGCATAAAAAAAGCACAGCTAGAATAAATCTAACTGTGCAGAAATTTGATTCACTATCAAATAATCAGGACTCAGTGGTAATGAGGGAGTATTACCATTGGTCATAAAACTCAAAAGAGTTAATGCAAACACAACATTAGCATTAGTCAATCACAGATTTACAGGTTTGGAATAAATGCTGTAACTCATTAATGTGGGATGAAATATAGAGTTTTCATGGCACTTCAGCAATGGACAATTTATAATGCTTCGCATGAGAAAAATTAATGCGTAATAATGTTGTTAAAACAATGCTGTTATTTGACTACTAAATAAAGGTTTGATTTATGGCTAGACGTTTACCCCCTTTGAATTCATTACGTGTGTTTGAAGCAGCTGCTCGGTACTTGAGTTTTACTCGCGCAGCAGAAGAACTTTTTGTTACACAAGCAGCGGTCAGTCACCAAGTAAAAGCATTAGAAGAATTTTTAGGTATCAAGCTATTCCGACGTCGTAATCGATCTTTATTGCTGACAGAAGAAGGGCAGAGCTACTTTTTAGATATCAAAGATATTTTTACTTCGATTTCTGACGCCACCGATAAGGTGTTAGAGCGTAGTGAAAAAGGCGCCTTGACCATTAGTTTAACTCCAAGTTTTGCCATTCAATGGTTAGTACCACGTTTAGCTGACTTTAATGCTCAAGAGCCCGATATCGATGTGCGCATCAAAGCGGTCGATATGGATGAAGGCTTGCTTTCTGACGATGTTGATGTAGCGATCTACTATGGTCGTGGCAATTGGCCGGGTGTGCGTGCGGATAAACTGTATTTAGAATGTTTGATCCCAGTTTGCTCACCACAACTACTCCTCGGTAGTAAGCCATTAAATTGTTTAGCCGACATAAAAAACCATACCTTGCTGCATGATAGTTCGCGTAAATATTGGAAGCAGTTTACTAAAGAGCATGATATTGAAGGCGTTAACGTGAATCACGGTCCAATATTCAGTCACTCAACTATGGTGATCCAAGCGGCAATGCATGGCCAGGGCATCGCGCTAGTGAATAATGTGCTTGCCCAGCCTGATTTAGATTCTGGTCGTTTAGTGCAGCCATTTGATGAAGTTTTGATCAGTAAAAATGCTTTCTATGTGGTGTGTGATACTAAGCAAGCCGATGTTGGGCGCGTAGCAACGTTCCGAGATTGGATGCTTAGCAAAGCGGCCAGTGAGCAAGACCAACTACTCGATGAAATCGGCGAAGAAATTGGCAGTGTCAGTGATACTGAGGAGAAAGCATGAGTCTAGAGTCACAACAACATAAAATCATGATTGATGGTGATGACAAGGCGGCAGTGACGGTATTACTTGCCCATGGTGCTGGCGCAGGAATGGATCATGAATTTATGTCTGACATGGCCGAAAAGTTAGCGGCTCACGGAGTACGGGTAGTGCGATTTAATTTCCCTTATATGGTGACTCGCGCACAAGATGGTAAAAAAAGACCGCCCGATCGTGCCCCGAAACTATTGGCGGATTTTGAAGAAAAAATTAATGCTTTTCACCGCGAAGGACAGCATTTATTTTTGGTGGGTAAATCGATGGGCGGGCGCATGGCCAGTCATTTATCGGAACATCCATTAGTGACCGGAGTGATGTGTTTAGGTTTTCCTTTTCATCCGCCGGGTAAGCCTGAGAATTATAAAGGCGAGCATTTAGTTAATATCACTAAACCGACGTTAATTTTACAAGGTGAGCGCGATACTTTTGGCACTAAAGAGGAATGCCAGTCATTTGCTTTTTCGGATGCCATTCATGTCGATTTCATTCCCGATGGCGATCATAGCTTAAAGCCTAGAGTAAAATCCGGTTTTACCGAGCAAGGTAATCGAGCATTAGCGGTCAGCAAAATGATGGCCTTTATTGAACAGCATACGCAAAACTAAATAAGAGAGAAATTATGTCTATTTCAAAATGCAGAGGTCAGAAAATTCTCGCCTTTGCTGGGTTTTCTGGGCTAGTTACCGTGGCACTCGGTGCCTTTGCCGCGCATGGTTTATCGCATCGCTTACCTGAGTATCTACTCGGTGTGTTTAAAACTGGAGTACAATATCAAGCGTGGCATACTTTTGCGCTGTTGGCGTGTGGAATTATTTTGATGATTACTGCGCCGAATTCTGCTTCTTCGTCAGCTGAATACTCAGAGAAAGGGCGTAAAGGTGTGGCATATGCTGGTATTTGCTTTATCATCGGCATCCTTTGTTTCAGTGGCAGCTTATATGCGCTGGCTTTAACAGGAATAAAATGGTTTGGCCCAATTACCCCATTAGGCGGTGTGTTTTTTATGTTGGGCTGGATTATCTTTGCTCTATCCGTTTTACGATTAAATAAGGTGACACTGTGAAACACGTTTTACTTTACTGCCGCTCTGGTTTTGAAAAAGAATGCGCAGGAGAAATCCAAGATAAAGCCAATAACTTAGAGATTTTTGGTTTTCCCCGTGTGAAAAAACAATCGGGTTACGTGCTTTTTGAGTGTTACCAAGAAGGTGATGCGGATAAGCTGATCAAACTTCTCGACTTTAAAGCGCTGATCTTTGCTCGCCAGATGATTGCGGTGGCAGATGCATTAACCGATTTGCCGACAGAAGATCGCATTTCGCCAATTTTAGCGGCGATTGAAGCGCAGGAAAAATTCCCAACCTGCGGTGATATTCGTGTGGAAACGCCAGATACCAACGAAGCGAAAGAATTACTGAAATTCTGCCGTAAGTTCACCGTACCAATGCGTAGTGCAATGCGTGGTAAAGGCTTCTTGTTTGCTAAAGATAATGCCAAAAAGCCAGTATTACATGTGTGTTTTGTCGCGCCGGGGCATTGCTATGTCGGTTACTCATTATCCCAAAACAACTCACAGTTTTTTATGGGTATCCCACGTTTAAAATTCCCATCTGATGCACCAAGTCGCTCAACGTTGAAACTGGAAGAAGCATTTCATGTTTTCATTCCTAAAGAAGAGTGGGATACACGCTTAGCTCCAGGTATGTGGGCGGTTGATTTAGGCGCTTGCCCGGGCGGTTGGACGTATCAATTAGTTAAGCGTTCTATGTTTGTTCACGCGGTGGATAATGGCGCAATGGCGCAAAGCTTGATGGATACTGGTCAGGTTAAATACCACGCAGCCGATGGCTTTAAATTTGAGCCTGCTAAGAAGAATGTTACTTGGTTAGTATGCGATATGATCGAGAAACCATCTCGCGTTGCTCAACTAATGGGTGAATGGTTGATTCGTGGTCTAGCCAAAGAAGCGATCTTTAACTTAAAACTGCCGATGAAAGGCCGTTACGATGAAGTATTGGAAGACATTGAAAACTTGAAGATTTTCTTTAAAGAAAACGATGTACCTTTCAAACTGCAAGCGAAACATTTGTACCATGACCGTGAAGAAATCACCGTGCATGTGCAGATCTTGAAGAATATTTCGCCATATTAATTTACAGCGAGCGCTGCGCTTCTTGGGCGCTGCGCTTATCGTAGCTCGTGTTTCGATTAAACGAGCTACAATTTAATTCCGTTGTTGGCGTTTTGTCTTTTTCGAGATACGAGCAGCGTAGCGTCCTAGCTACGAGCCACGACGCTATTTTTCAAACCTCACATCCTGCAAATTAAATCCTAGCTTCATATCTGTCTGTAACGCTGCAATTCGTTTACAGGTGCGCGCAAGCTCAATATGTTCATCAAACTTTTTACGGTATTTAGGTACTAAATCTTCAGCGGCGTAAGCGGTTTCTATATCGCCATATTGCTGCAATATTTCTTTAGCTGCTTTCGGCCCAATACCGGGAATGCCGGGAACCTTGCTTGAGCTAATGCCGACTAATCCCCAGTAATCGGCAAGTTGTTCGGGTTTTACGCCAAATTCTTGCTCGATAAATGGCGCATCTAACCAGCGGTGTTGGAAATAATCGCGAATTTGAATATTGGGTGAGAGAAGTTGGCAGTAGCCTTTATCGGTTGAGATGATGGTGGCTTTCTCGCCTGCCGATGCGACCTTGTATGCAAGCGTTGCCACTAAGTCATCGGCTTCATCGCCATCGGAAAGTAATGAATCTATGCCAAGCTCCCACCAAGCAGATTGGATCTTTTCTAACCCGGCAAGGAGCGGTGCGGGCATTGGCTTGCGGTCTTCTTTATAGCTAGGTAGGACTTGTGCTCGCCAGCCTCGGTCTTGCAGATGATGATCAAATACCGCAATGATATGGGTCGGTTGCGATTCGGCTAGAATTTTATTGAGGGTTCGGCTGGTGGTAGTGATAGTACGGTCAATGTCGTTGGCATCAGGTTGTGCAGAGTGCACTCGACGGATCAGGTTGAGGGCATCGATGATCACCAAGTGAATTGACATAACTTCTCCTAACACAGAATAAAAATGGCTTTGATCTATAAAAAATCAAAGCCATTGTAGCAAATTCAGCGAGTTGTAGAGTTGAATTTTATTGCTTAACGAGCAACACGGTAACAAGGGATGTACTCAGAGCCCGGTAGTTTCATTCGTTGTTGTTCAACAAAGTCGTTCAATAAGGTATCCATTTTTTCCATCAAGTTACGGTCACCATCTATGATGAATGGGCCGTGTTTCTTAATTTCACGAATGCCTTCCGATTTTACGTTACCGGCAACAATCCCTGAGAACGCTTTGCGCAAGTTGGCGGCTAACTTTTCTGGTGGTTGATCTAGGTGTAGATCAAGTGCCGACATTGATTCATGTGTTGGTTCGAATGGTGCTTGGAAATCGGGCGCGATATGTAGTGACCAGTTGAAGCTATAGGCGTCTTCGTGAGACTTACGGTGCTCTTTCACTTTCGGCATTGCTTCTTTCATGATTCGCGCAGCTTTAGCGGGATCGCCAATCACGATTTGATAATGCTTTTGAGCTTCAGGGCCGAGTGTATCGTGGATGAATTGATCGATAGAGCGGAAGTAAGCTTCACTTTCTTTTGGTCCAGTAAGCACCAATGGCAAAGGTTGATCCGCATTATCTGGGTGCATCAATATACCGAGAATATACAGCAATTCTTCAGCGGTTCCCGGGCCACCAGGGAAGATGATAATCCCGTGACCTAAACGAACAAAACCTTCTAAACGCTTTTCGATATCTGGCATGATGATCAGTTCGTTGACGATTGGGTTAGGTGGCTCTGCCGCAATAATTGATGGTTCAGTTAAGCCAATATAGCGTTGATTTGAATAGCGCTGCTTAGCATGTCCAACCGCTGCGCCTTTCATTGGTCCTTCCATCGCACCAGGCCCACAACCGGTACAGATGTTCATTTCACGCAAACCAAGTTCATTACCAACTTCACGAGTGTATTGATATTCAATAGGGTTGATTGAGTGGCCACCCCAGCAGACAACAAGATTCGGTTCGGTGCCGGTTTGCAGAGCTTTAGCATTGCGTAAAATGCCGAATACTTGGTTGGTGATTTGCGTGGAGTCGGTTAGGTGTAGGCGCTGGCTATCCGCCAAGTGTACGTGCAAAAAGACAATGTCTCGCAACACTGAGAATAGGTGGGCTTGAATCCCTTTAATGATGGTACCGTCAACGAAAGCATGCTCAGGTGGATCGGTTAACTCAAGTTTGATACCACGTTCACGGCGTAGTACTTCAATTTCAAATGATTCATTTAATTTTAGTAGCTGTTCAGAATCATCAGTATGGCTGCCCGAGTTTAAGACCGCGAGAGAACAGCTGCGATAAAGCTGGTAGAGATCACTTGAAGCGGCTTTTTTTAACTTGCTAACTTCTAATTGAGACAATAAATCTAAACTGCCCATCGGGCTAATTTGAGTAATCATAGAAAGCTCCTTTTCACCGATTATGAATTATGATTGTTTCGGTAGGTTCTTTCACATTACACAGGTTTGCTCTATTTCGCTATATTCCGTGAATAATATTTATTGATAAGTGAGTGATCTCAATGACATTCTTTTAGGCTGCCAAACACATTAACGCTTTTGGTTGCTTTCATCGTTACGCAAAATGGCTTTGGCAATTTCATCATGCCCACCAGAAGTATGAATTTTGATTAAACCTTGCTCGACCGCCTGTTCACAAGCATGGCGAATATCAGTGCTAGCAAAACTGGCGGCAGGCGCATTTTCTATAGCGGTTAAGTGTACCCAGTTAGAAGGCTCTTTGGGGAAGTAACGCTTTTTGATTTTTCGTGCCAGATAAATCGCCATAAAGAGTATATCAATCAGCTCTTTATCATTGATGGCGGTGTATGCGCGCGGTAAAAACGGGTACTCAGCCATACCCATTCTAAAGTGGCGATCTATATTTTGGTTTGGCTCAAATTGATTGATCCAATGTTGAATTTTTTCACAGAAATATTCCGGCGTATCTTGTGCTTCGCCTTTAGGTTCTATGTATAAAAACAATCCATCAGAAAAGTGATATAAGCGAGCTGGCTTGATGATTAAACCCTTTATGTAGCTCCCGAATTGCTTTTCAACATTAAGACCAGCTTGATAGCCTTGTCTTAAATAGACATTGCGGAGAAATGGAAAGTCGAACATCACAAAGTTTAAGCGGTCGCTTAATGGTTCATTAATTAACTCACCAAGTCGCCATTGCTCAAATACCGCATTACTACGCTCCAATGATTTTGGCAGTTTGGCATTCAATAGCTTGAGGTTTTGTAGACCAGATCTAGGGTGGGTATACAAATCAATCGTTTGAGTTTCAACTTCATCACGTATTTTTTGATTTAAATAGCCACGGCGAATCACTAAACATAGCAGCATAAAAGCAACGATCCCTAGGATAATCGTGGCACGCTGATATTTAGCATATTGTGTATCGAGATAAATTAAATCATCTTCAAGACCAGCATAGTGCAGTGATTTTTCAATGATGTCTTTTTGCTGACGAAATACATCTTCATTGATGGCGTTAAACTGATCTTGTTGGTTTTGCCATAGTCGCTGATATTGTTGCTGCATGCTTAATGCTTGCTGGTAATTTTCACCTTGTTGATAAGCTTCCGACAGCACTTGATAAGCATACATTTGTAAGTGTTTATCTTGCGTTTTTTCAGCAATATTTAAAGCATTCTCACTACTTGAAATCGCGACTTTTATTTCTTTTTTAGCGAGAGAAATCGCGCCTCTAAGTAGTAGTGTTTTTGCTTTTAGTTCTGCATTACTACTTTGTTCAGCGAGGGTTTCTGCTTTGACTAAATAGTCTTCAGCGTGGGTCAGATCAAATAGCTTCAAATAGGTTTTTGAAATATCAATTCGTAGCTGGATGACTTGTTTGATGTCTCTTTGATTGGTTTCGTTATCAAGCAGGTTTAAATAATTCACTAACGCTAAATTGTATTTTCCTTGGTTAAAGAAAATATCAGCCATTAATTGTACGGTGTCAGAAAGAGGCGCGGAGTGCGGGTAGGCATCATAAAAGTCTGCCGCTTCAGTGGCATGTTCAAGTGCTTTATCAAATACTTGGCGAGTAAAAAATAACTGAGCCAGTAATAGGTTAGTGCGAGCTAATTCAATACTATCGCTCTCTTCTATCGCAGACCAATAGGCGGTGAGGAGTTCAGTTAAAGACTGATCGTACTGGTTTTTGGATAAATAATGCTGACCTAAACGTAAGTGGTAGTCGATAGTCAAAGGAACCGATCTCGCACTGGTTAAATAATTATGTGCTTGTTGAAAGGCGGTTTCTGCTTTGACGTCATGACCTAAGTAGCTGTTCATTTCAGCTTCTAACATATTCAGTTGGTACAAGGTTTCTTGTTGCCAATGTTTATTGGTGGTTTCTTCCTCGACTTGTATTTTGAGTTGATCAACATCTTGTTGTACACGTTCGAGATCTTTGGTCCATTGCCAAAGTAATTTTGCATATTCTAACTTAGTGGTGAGTAGTGGTTGGGTAACTTGATACTTTATCGCTAAGGCTTCTGCTTCTTTTAAGGTAATAAAGGCTAGGTTTTGTTCGCCTAATACGTAGTAGGCACTAGCCATAATTTGCAGTGCTTCAATGGTCGTTGAAGGTGTACGAATGGTCTTTTCACTGCCTTCTCGTGACAAGGTGTAGTCTTGGTTTTTAGTAGAGACTATTTTGCGCGTAGCAATATATTGCTTAGTAATATCTAAGGACTGTTCGGGAGTGACGCTAAGCAATTTATGGGCTTCATTGAGGATAGGAGAGAGGTAGACTTTGGCCTGAAGCGCAGAGCTGAATGTCAGCATAAAAGCGAAACATATCCAAAGGATCTTTTTCATAGTTACATTATCTCTAAGAAGCGGTACGGGTAAATGAAACCCAAGCTATCTAAAGTGCTCTCAATTCGGCATTTTTAGGTCACTTGGGTTTGAATAGCTTAGCATTATTGCGACAGCTTGTTGAGTCGCAAGTGAGAATAAGCCTACATTTGTGGGATGGTAGCTTAGTCGGATGATCGATTAGTTAGATGATCGCTTAGTTGGATCATCACTTAGCGGAATAATCGCTCTGTACGTGGTTATTGACGGGCCATTCGAGTCATTTGGCTCGGTCTAGTGAGATGAGTGGAACGAAATGGATTGATATCCAGCCCACCGCGACGGGTATAGCGCGCATAAACACTCAATTTTTCCGGTTGGCAGTATTTCATGATGTCGCAAAAAATACGCTCTACACATTGTTCATGGAATTCGTTGTGCTCACGGAATGATACTAGATAGCGTAGTAGTGCTTCTTGATTGATTTTGTTGCCGGTGTATTCGATTTCAACACTACCCCAATCAGGTTGATTGGTAATTAAGCAGTTCGATTTCAACAAATGACTATGTAAGCACTCACTGACCTCTTGATGACTGGTAGAACCTACAAGATAGCTTTCGTCGAATTGGTAGTCTGTGATCTCAATATCTTGCTCATCAATGCATTGACCTTGCATCGTAGTGATAGGCTGCTGAGTGTAATGGCTTAGCGGGCGTAGTGTGACCTCTACAGCTTCTCCTGCGCAATTAGATAAGTCTTGCGCGATAATTTGCTCAACTTGCTGCCAAGATTCAAAACGAGTTTGGTTGAAGCTATTGAGGTAGAGTTTGAAAGATTTAGATTCAATCAAGTTAGGGCTAGTCGGCGGTAGAATCACATCACCAATTGCTACTTGTGGTAGACCTTTGTTGTTTAGCCATGAAAGCTCATAAAGCGTCCAAATATCGCCGCCGACAAAAGGTAGAGCAGTAGAATCATTTAACCCCAAATCATCACGATTTAAGCTACGTGGAACCGGTTGCAAAAGGCTTGCATCATAGTCATGGCTATATTGTGTTGCTTGACCTAATGTTAATCCTTGCAATTCTTTGGCATTAGCATATTTTGTCTGCTTTGATGAGTGGGTCATGATACTTCTCTTATCCGAAATTTGTTTGAATATTACTGAATCAAAAGTTAGCTGTCACTAAGTCAATAAGCCCAAGGGAGTCCTAAATGAATCACAATATTGCCCAGGCATTAGCGGTTTTAACCACAGAATTTGTGGATAAATGGCAGGAGGCTTATAAAAGCTTTCCTATCGCCAATGAGATGGAGGGCATTCCTTCACCTTGCGTGCAACGTACTGATGGCCAAAATGTTGAATGGCTACCTCAAGAGCGTGATGAGTTAGCGGATTTCAGCAAGTTAGAACGCGGCATTGAGCTAATTATTCACCCTGATGCAAAGACTTTTTATGGTTCACAGTATAGCGCCGATCTCACTTTGTCTTGGAAAAGCAAGCCATTCACTCTACTGCAAGTGTGGAGTGATGAAGATTTTATTGGTCTACAAGAAAATATTTTAGGCCACCTAGTGACGCAGCGCCGTTTAAAATTAAAACCAACCATTTTTATTGGCACCACGGATGCCGAGTTGGATGTGATTTCAATCTGCAATATTTCTGGTGAAGTGATTTTAGAGCGATTAGGAACCGATAAGCGTGATGTGCTATCGCCTAATATCGAGCAGTTTTTATTACAATGCCAAGCAGAAGTGTAGTCGGGGTTTTAAGTGTACGTAGTTGAATTACGATTTGAGTGTTTTGATAACACCACTATCGATGCGGTAGAAAAAGCGATTAACGGTTTATTTGATGCTTTGCGTTATAACGGCCAGATTCTCGGGCGTGAGTTTCCAATTATTATTGGTGATGGTGAGTTTCGCGCTCGTTTAATTTGCCCTGAAGCGAATAGCTTGCACGCTGATTACCATTCCGATTATGTCAAAGTCTGCTTACAGCGATTAACAGAGGCAAAAGTATTAGCACCCAAAGTAAAAGTACTAGGGCAAGATCTTAACTCTGAGCAAACAGTGTCATTTGATGAGCAAAACACACCGAGTTGGCAGGTTTTATATACTACCTTTGTTCATTCATGCTCACCATTACGCTGCGGGGATACTTTTAGGCCTATCCCTTTGTATCACAATCCACCTACCTTAAATGGCGATCATAAGTCGTTAGTTAAATGGCAAACCGAGTGGCAAGCATGTGATGAATTGCAAATGGCAGGTGCGTGTGAAGCTGAACATGCAGGCTTGAAAGAGATTGCTCAAGTAGACAGTGATTTATTCCGCCGAGGATGGGATCTACGTGGTCGACTAGAGTACATCACCAAAATTCCAACCTATTATTATTTATATCGAGTCGGTGGTGAAAGCTTGCAAGCCGAGCAGAATCGACCTTGCCCTCGCTGTGGTAGTGATTGGAAACTCGAACAACCGCTGCATGATATCTTCTATTTCAAATGTGATGATTGTCGGATTGTATCGAATTTGTCTTGGGATCATTTGAAGTAATTATTAGACGGCGCTTAGACATTAGGGACGGTGGAATCGTTGCTCGTGACTAGGGCGCTTCGCTACTCGTAACTCGGGGAAGGTGCTGTAAATTTAGCGTAATAAATCAGAAATTAACTCGCTTTATATTTTTCAAGGAACTGAAATCTTTCAACGAGCAACGAGCAACGAGCAACGAGCAACGAGCAACGAGCAACGAGCAACGAGCAACACCGCGGCCGAGCTACGAGTTCCGGCTCTTCGCCAATATCCTATCCAAATGATTAGCAAACTCACGCTTATCGGTTTGGGAGAGTGGCGGTGGTCCTCCGCTTTGAACACCACTTGAACGCATGGTATCCATAAAATCACGAATATTTAGACGAGCTTTGATAGTGTCTTTGGTATAAAGCTCACCGCGCGAGCTTAATGCTTGGCCGCCTTTGGTGATCACTTCATCTGCTAATGGAATATCAGATGTGATCACTAGATCTCCCGGTTCGGTTCTACGGACGATTTCATTGTCCGCAATATCAAAACCACTCTCGACTTGTACACTATGAATGTTATTGCGCTTCGGTACTGGCACTAAGTGGTTGGCAATAAAAGTTGTGGTAATGCCGGTGCGCTCTGCCGCGCGACAGATAGTTTCTCTGATGGTCTTTGGACACGCGTCAGCATCAACCCAAATTTTCATGTTATTTCCCTTCTAGCGCGATTAAGCGCTGAGTCAATTCTTGCACTTGTTTTTCTAATTGGGCAATGCGCTCTTCTGCTGATAGGGCGGTTTTCTCACTGGCAATTTCTACTTTAGGTACTTTGTTGGATGACTTCCAAGACTTTAACGTGGCGATAATGGCAGGCATTGGAACAGGCATTGAAAGTCTAGATTTAACTAATGCCACGCTTGGCTGCTTACCTTCTTCGGTGATGGCAGAAAGTACTCTATGTAGTTCTTGTGTTACATCGTGTGTTTGCATGTTTCGGATCTCTTTAGTCTTGTCAGCTTAGTCTTGTCAGCTTGGTCTTTTTCGAGTTAGTCACTTTCGACAATACGGTAGGGCGGAAGCATAAACTTGGCTACTTTAAAGCCAACCATAATCGCTCGGCCTTGGTAATAGTCGTCACCGCGGGCGGAAAATTCAAACTGATATAAAGAATGAAATTGAAAACGCCCGTCCGGTAAACGTAATTGATAACGTAATAGCGACACCGACAGTAGTTGTAAATCGAGTTGCCCACAATGACGAGCAATCGCCTTATGTGCTAGTTCCGATTGCCTACGTTGTTGCCAAAATAGGAAAGCGATGAATACCACCAAAAGGATCATCAGTAAGTCGGTTATCATTGGCTATCCTTATCCATTATGTTATCTGATGAAATTATTGAGCAGATTTGGTTTGCTGCTGTAGTGCGTAAAGAGCATTCGCCAATTCAGGGCTTGGGGTATGGCTAAGTAGAGGCAAGAAGGTAAAGCGCAAGTCTGGGATCATGACTAAATCGGCAAACAGTTGGTTAAATAAATCTTGGTTTTTGGTCTGAGCTAGGCGTAGTAAGAATTTGACTGCGCGCGCTTCGGTATTCAATTGTGCCCAACAACGGCCGGCAATCGCAATTAACACTTCTGCGTGACAAAGCCTTTCATCGGCGAGCACTTTTTCAAGGATAGTAATAAGTTGCTCAGAGTTTGCTCCTGATAAGGCACGAATATACGCGGATAATAAAAATAGATCGGGCTGCGCTTTTTCACATTCTTGTTCAGCCAGTTCTAATAATCGTTGTGCTAGTTTGTCAGGGATCTCAACGTGTTCTAGAGCGCCAAGTAAAGCGTATAGGGCAGGGTGATTAGCGCTATCTTCTGCGAGTTTGCTTAGTGCCTTACGAATCGCCACACCGTTTTGTTGATCTGATAAACGGCTACACATGTCGGTAATACCTTGTAAGCCAACGGTCTGCCAATTATTCCAACCTAGATCACCGGTAAAGTAATGCTGAGCATGTTCATAATATTGGCTGGTGGATAGGCCTAGATCGGCTCGAATGACACTATGGAAAACCGCCATTTTGTCGTCATTTGGTTTGAAAGTGTATGGATTATTGGCTAAATGCTGTTGCTGTTCTTCGGTGAGATCTTGAGTTAACAGTGCGCCACTTGCTTTTACCGAGAAAGCCTCTGTCACGTACTTTAAAAAGTTACCAATATCAGTTTGATTGAGTAGTCCGCGCTCATCGAGAGGGAATTTTAAGAACCAAATCCAAGGTTGCTGGCTGTCATTCCAATAGGCAATGGCTAGGTTGGCATAACGCTGCAATGGGTAAGGGTAAGGTTTTTGCCCCATTTCAACTTGCTGGAAATCTTTGGTTTCAATCGCTTGAATGCGTCGCCCTAAATCAAAAATTTTAAACTGGCACTGACTTTGTTCTAATAGTTGGCTTAGGTTGTGTATTGCATTCATATAAGCTTCCAGTTTAATTCGAGTATATAATTCGTTATGAAATGGTATCTTATACCCAGAATATCAAGGGGTGGGAACAAAATGAACGAATATATTGAATTAACCGATGTACTTGAGCAGCTTGAAGATAAACTGATTCAATTGTCGTTATGGGAAGAGCAACCGCCGACTCAGAAAGCGTTAAGTAGCGATCAACCATTTGCATTAGATACACTTCAACCAACCCAATGGTTGCAATGGATTTTTCTACCTAAAATACGTGAGCTTATTGAATCACAATCTGAAGTGCCGATTGGCTTTGAAGTTAGCCCTTATTTTGAACAAGCCATGGAAGATAAAGATCATCGTGATGCCTTGTTACCAATCCTAAATCAATTAGATGAAACCGTAAGATGAATATAGAAAATCCCCCTGAGTTGATGGATGAGTCGCAAGAAGCCGTTGTTGAAACTGTAGAGTTAGAAGTGGTTTATCGTGACGAGTATTTCATTGCGGTTAATAAGCCGGCTGGAATGCTAGTGCACCGCTCGTGGCTTGACCGTCATGAGACGCAATTTGTGATGCAAACCTTGAGAGATCAAATTGGTCAGCATGTTTTTCCTTTGCATCGACTCGATCGCCCAACTTCTGGTGTCCTACTGTTTGCACTATCGAGTGAGTTTGCCGCAAAAGCCGCGCCAATGTTTGCCGAACATCAATTCAGCAAAACTTATCATGCCATTGTACGTGGCTGGATTGAAGAGGGCGATCGCCTCGATTACCCACTGAAAAAAGAGCAAGACAAAATAGCCGATAAATTTGCCTCAAAAGAGGTGGAAGCCCAGTCTGCAATAACTGACTACCAACCATTAGCTAAAGTGGAAGTGCCCCATTCAACAGGCCGCTTTCCAACTAGTCGTTTTTGCTTAGTTGAAATGCAACCACTAACCGGACGCAAACACCAATTACGCCGCCACATGGCGCACCTACGTCACCCTATCTTGGGCGATACTTCTCATGGTGACGGTAAACAAAACCGTTTATTTAGAGAGGTTTATAACGCGAACCGCTTGATGCTGCATGCCAGTAAATTGGAGTTTGTGCATCCTTATACTGATGAGACTATCGTTATTGAAGCGAAGTTTGATGAGGTGTGGGAGCGTCTATTGAAAGAGTTTGGTTGGAGGATTTGTTTCGAGTAAAAAGAGTATCGGAGCTCGAATCTCGGGCGTTTCACTGCTCGTAACTCGGAAAAGCGCGTACCTCAATATATGAAACAGAGTGTCATCCTGAAAAGCGACGTAGGAGCGCAGTTCAGGATCTCTTACAACCACTGAGGTTCAAGGGAGCCGAAAAGAATCATTGGCATTAGTATGGTCAACCGCACAATCTTCTCGGCTCTCGGAACTTATTGCAACTTCTCTAAATCAGCTTCAATCTCTGCAATTTTCCCTGCCACTACTTTTTCTAGGTGACGTAAATCAGTCAAGATTTTGTGTTTGATATCAGCACTGTCTAATTCTTTTGGTTTGGTGATCTGGTTTAATTCAGTCATCACTTGGGTGAGGTTTGGGCTCACTTCGGTGGTTTCTTTATATTGGCCAGATTGGTTATTTACCCGAATATTTTTGCGCTGACGTGGGTATTTGAATTTTAAGCTTTTGGCAAACAACTCACCTTTTTGTTTATGGAAGTAAACTTTTAATACATCCACTTGGGCTTCTTGGCGCAAGCTGTAACGAGCAATGAGGGATGTGTCTGGAATACCAAGTTTCTTTAAATTTGGATACATAAATCATTTACCTCTAGTTAGAACAAAAGATGAATGTTGCGGTTTACTTTCAGTATAGTGACAAGCAATAACTATTCATGTGGCGATAAGGTTTTAATTGCCTCAACCAACTCAATTTTTAGTGCATCTTCTACTTCTGGCTCTAGTCGACCGCCGCTAGGTGAGGTGAGGATAAATAAATCCTCTGCTCGTTCGCCTATGGTGGTGATTTTTGCGCCGTGTAAGTTTACTCCTAGCTTGGCAAAGACTTGGCCAATCGTGGCTAAAAGCCCTGGAGTATCGAGTGCTACTAGTTCCATTAAACTGCGTTTACCAGTACGTGTTGGGATGAAATCGACACGAGTCTTAACATGAAAGTGTTTGAGTTTATTGGGTACTCTACGTGAGCGAGTATTGGCGCTGATTTTGCCATTTAAGACATCGGTGAGATATTGTTTGATTTGCTCGTGGCGGACATCTTCAACTGGGTCACCATTTTGGTCGAGCACCATAAAGGTATCTAGAGCATAGCCGTCTTTGCTGGTCATCACTTGAGCATCATGGATACTTAAGTTACGACGGTCTAGTTCGGCGGCCATCATACCAAATAAGCTAGCTTTATCTTTCGCGTAAATGAAAACTTCCGTACCACCACGTGTGGCATTCTTGCTGATCAGAACAAGTGGTTTATCGGCTGATTGAGTAAGTAGGTGCTCACTATGCCATGCGATTTGTTTTGCTGTGTGGCGTAAAAAGTAGTCGGCTTTAAATCGTTGCCACAGTACTTCAATTTCCCTTGGGCTGAAGTTTTCTTTACGTAGCATCGCAGCGGCCATGTGTTGGTTATGGCGAATGCGATCTCGCAAATCAACCGGGTTTTCTAGCCCTCTACGTAAAGCGCGTTGGGTTGAGTAGAATAGCTCAGCCAGTAGTGTTCGTTTCCAACTATTCCAGAGTTCTGGGTTGGTTGCGCAGATATCGGCAACGGTTAAGCAAACTAGATTTTCTAGGTATTCTTCATCACGGACTTTTTTGGCAAATTCGGTTATGACGTCTGGATCATAGATATCACGGCGCTGAGCAGTGACAGACATGAGAAGGTGATTTTGAACTAACCATGAAACGAGCTTGGCTTCTGGCTTTGATAAGTCATGTTCGATACAAAAATCATAAGCTTCTACGGCACCAATTTCGGAGTGATCACCACCGCGACCTTTACCAATGTCATGGAATATGGCAGCAATAATCAGCAAGTTTTTCTTCTGCATTCTCGGATAAACATCGCAGCATATTGGGTGTTTATCATGGTTGTCGATATTACTAAACGAGTGGATATGCTTGAGGACTCGCATGCTATGTTCATCGACGGTATAGACGTGGAATAGATCAAACTGCATTTGGCCAACGATTTGGCTCCATTGCGGTAAGTAGGCTGCTAGCACTCCCAAGCGGTGCATTAAACTGAAAGCTTTATGCAAGGAGTTTGGGTGGTTAATCAGTGCCATGAATTTTTCACGGGCAGCAGGAATAGTGTGTAAGAATCGATTCAGCCTACGTCTTGCTGTACGCAGTTGGCGCAAGGTCGGTGGGCTCACGCCTTCAATGGTTGAGTCATTGGCGATATGCAAAAACATATCCAAAATGGTTTCAGGTCTTGCTTGGAATAAAGCTGGCTTTCTCGCTTCGATTAATGAGCCGCGGCGCTGAAAGTCATCAGAAATAATGACCGCATCTGGTAGCTTTCCTTTGCTCATGATGGCTTGATCAAACAGCTTGAGCAGCATTTTATTGAGTTCGGCAACCCGACGTAGCGTTCGGTAAAACTCTTTCATCATCATTTCGATGGCGCGGTTACCTTCACCAGTAAAGCCTAAGTTTTCTGCCACGTTGGCTTGATGACCAAAAGTTAAGCGGTTGTCATAACGTTTCAATTCAATATGTAGCGCAAAGCGAACACGCCATAAGAAATTTTGGCATTCTAATAATTCGCGATATTCGGCGTCAGTTAAAAAGCCAGCGTAGCTCATCTCACGTAGTGAAGTCGCACCAAAATGACGGCGGGCGACCCAGCCTAAAGTATGAATGTCACGCAAGCCACCGGGGCTAGATTTAATATCCGGCTCTAAATTGTAAGTGGTGTCGTGATAGCGAGCGTGGCGTTCACGCTGTTCTTGGAGCTTGGCTTCATAGAAAACCTCACTAGGCCAAAAGCTGGCTGATGAAATCTGTTCAATGAGTTGGTTGTAGGTATCTTCGCAACCACATAAAAAACGCGCTTCTTGTAAATTGGTTGCAACGGTTAAGTCATCTTTACCGACGTGGATACATTCTTTTAGAGTGCGGACACTATGGCCAACTTCTAGGTGTAGATCCCATAGTAGAGTAATGAATTCACTGATTTTTTTGTTCACATCATCAGAGATCTTCTTCTCTGACAATACCAGAATATCAATATCAGACAGCGGATGAAGTTCAGAGCGGCCATAACCACCCACGGCAATTAAGCTGAGAGAGTTTACTTGTGCAAAACCAAAAAAGTCCCATAAGCGCTGAAGTATGGAGTCCATATAAGCAGAGCGTTCGTACACTAAATCTTGGACAGGTTGTCGCTGTTCTAAAAAGGCTTGTTTTTGATGTTGAGAAAACTGTTCCAATTGCTGTTTAAGCGCCATGGATGACAGTTGTTGAACATCTAGAGAGACGGGGGACTGATAAGTCATGAATGCATTCCTTGCAACAAGTAAGTCTACCTTGATACTACCTTTTCTCTAGGTAATAAAAAAGCCTTTATCAGAATGGAGATAAAGGCTTAATCTTTTCGAGTTTTCGAGTTTTCGAGTTTTCGAGTTTAGCTATTGTTCATTAAACGAGGAATAGTTTCTTCCGAGCGTAATGTCATGACTTCACAGCCCGTTTTAGTCACCAGGATAGTATGCTCATATTGTGCTGAGTTTTTACCATCGCCGGTATAAACCGTCCAATCGTCTTCTGCATCAACGGTTACACCAAATTTGCCTGCGTTGATCATAGGTTCAATGGTGAAGATCATGCCTTCTTTCATCACACGGCGATCTGAATTTCGGTAGTGAACAACTTGTGGTTCTGAGTGGAATTCATCACTAATGCCATGACCACAAAAATCTTTCACAATCGAAAATTTATTGCGAGGGTTCTTTTTGTTGTTTTCTTTGATGTATTTCTCAATCGCAGTACCAATGTCGCCAATTGTTGCGCCTGGTTTTACTTTACGCATCCCCACATAAAGGGCTTCTTGAGTCACCATGCATAAGCGTTTATCGGCAGGTGAAACATCACCGACAAGGAACATCTTAGAAGTATCACCATAGTAACCTTCTGGACGAACGCTAAGATCAGCATTGGGATCGTTAGGAATGATCACTGTGATGTCTAGGTTGACAATATCACCATTTTTTAAAACCGCAGGCTTAACTTGGCCGTTGCTGCCTACTTCATCTTGGCTTGCTGGAATACCGTGGCAAACAATATGATTGATCGAAGTACAAATTGATTTTGGGTAACCATGGTAGTCAAGAGGGGCTGAATAAGCGCCTTTTTCTAATGCATAGTTATGACAGATTTTATCAAGTTCTTCGGTGGTCACCCCTTCTTTGATATGGGGTTCAATCATTTCTAAAACTTCAGCGGCGAGCTTACAAGCAACGCGCATTTTTTCAATTTCTTCAGCGGTGTTAATTTTGATCGACATAATTAGTATCCGTTATCTCTTTGTGTCTAGTGTATTAACAGTGGGCTCTAATCGCAATTGAAATCCGTTAGCATCTAGTATAAATCTCTTTATTTGGCAGAATAAATGACAAAACTGCGGAAAAACTCATGCGGAAAATAGTGGTTTTTCTGGTGTTTTAGCTGGCTTTTGTGGTATAAAGCGCACCGAAATCTGCAACTACTTTCTCCTTTTTGAGGCGAAGTCGTGTGGGTTTCATATACTTATTTCTTAAATCACACACATTCCGACACGTGATCCGGGGTGCTCTTTTATGCTTATTTATAGCGAAAGGGTCGGTATCATGGGGGATGTGGAGGCCTAACCCCATATAGAGGATTATATAATGGCAACTGTATCAATGCGCGATATGCTTAAAGCTGGTGTTCACTTTGGTCACCAAACTCGTTACTGGAACCCAAAAATGAAACCATTCATCTTTGGCGCTCGTAACAAAGTTCATATCATCAACCTAGAACAAACAGTTCCAATGTTCAACGATGCACTAGCTGAGCTAGGCAAAATCGGTGAGCGTAAAGGTAAAGTTCTTTTCGTTGGTACTAAGCGCGCAGCTTCTGAAGCAGTAAAAGAAGCAGCTATCAACAGCAACCAGTACTACGTAAACAACCGCTGGTTAGGCGGTATGTTGACTAACTACAAAACTGTTCGTCAATCAATCAAGCGTCTTAAAGATTTCGAAGCTCAAGCTCAAGACGGCACTTTTGAAAAACTAACTAAGAAAGAAGCTCTAATGCGTACCCGTGAAATGGATAAGCTAGAGAAATCTCTTGGTGGTATCAAAAACATGGGTGGCCTACCTGACGCACTATTCGTAATCGATGCTGATCACGAGCACATTGCTATTAAAGAAGCAAACAACCTAGGTATCCCAGTATTTGCTGTTGTAGATACAAACTCTGACCCAGATGGCGTAGATTTCGTTATCCCTGGTAACGACGATGCAATCCGTGCGGTACAACTATACCTAAACGCTGCTGGTCAAGCGGTAACTGAAGGTCGTAACAAAGACGTAGCTGCAGTTGCTGATAAAGACGGTTTCGTAGAAGAAGCTTAATATCGTAACTCCTAGGTTCAACAGACCCTAGCCACTTAATCTTGCTGTCATAAATGATTTGATGAGATTGAGTTATAGTTACAAATAGGGGACATGCTTTTAATAAAATATTAGCCTGGCCCCTGTTTTTTACCATTTTTGGAATCAACCGAGGATTAAACCATGGCAACAGTAACTGCTGCTCTAGTTAAAGAATTGCGTGAGCGTACTGGCGCAGGCATGATGGATTGTAAAAAAGCGCTTGTTGAAGCGAATGCTGATATTGAATTAGCAATCGAAAACATGCGTAAA
Organism: Vibrio sp. CK2-1; assembly: GCF_021726515.1. GTDB lineage: Bacteria > Pseudomonadota > Gammaproteobacteria > Enterobacterales > Vibrionaceae > Vibrio. Next base: position 81,321 of record NZ_JAKKCJ010000003.1, read on the forward strand.
AGCGGTGCGGCTAAAGCTGCTAAAAAAGCGGGTAACGTTGCTGCTGAAGGTACTATTTTAGTAAAAGAAGCAGACGGTTTTGCCGCGCTTCTTGAAGTTAACTGTCAAACTGACTTCGTAGCTAAAGATGCTAGCTTCCTAGCCTTTGCTAACGAAGTTCTTGATGCTGCAGTTGCAGAGCGCCTAGATGCAGAAGCACTTCAAGCTAAATTTGAAGACACTCGTATCGCTCTAGTTGCAAAAATCGGCGAAAACATCAGCATCCGTCGTGTTCAATACATCGAAGGTGCTAAAGTAGGTTCTTACCGTCACGGCGAACGTATCGGTGTAGTTGTTGCTGGTGATGCTAGCGATGAAGTAATCAAGCAAGTTGCTATGCACGTAGCAGCTTCTAAGCCTGAATACGTAAACCCTGAAGATGTTCCTGCAGATGTTGTTGCTAAAGAGCAAGCGGTTCAAGTTGAAATCGCAATGAACGAAGGCAAACCACAAGAAATCGCAGAGAAAATGGTTATCGGTCGTATGAAGAAGTTCACTGGTGAGGTTTCTCTTACTGGTCAAGCTTTCATCATGGAACCTAAGAAAACTGTTGGCGAGTTCTTGAAAGAGCAAGGCGCTTCAGTAACTAACTTCGTTCGTCTAGAAGTTGGTGAAGGTATCGAAAAAGCGGCTGAAATGAGCTTCGCTGAAGAAGTTGCAGCGGTACAAAAAGGTTAATTTCTGATTTGTATAGCTAACCTAAAGGACCGTGGCACTGCTGCGGTCTTTTTGTGAATGAAGCAGCGAGTCTCGGCGCTAGGACGCTACGCTTCTCGTTTTTCGATATGACTACTGTTAGTTTTTGGAACAGCGTTAATCGTTATAAATAGATATTAGATTCAACTAAGCTAAGTAATGCTTTTGCTTTTTCGAGCAGCGAAGCGATACGAGTAACGTCTATTCATAACCGTTAATCAACCATACTTTGAAAGGTAAACTCCATGACAACGAATCCTAAGCCTGCATATCAGCGTATTTTGTTAAAACTTAGTGGCGAAGCTCTACAGGGTGAAGAAGGTTTTGGTATCGATCCGGCTATTTTGGATCGCATGGCTCAAGAAATTAAAGAACTCGTTGAACTTGGCGTACAAGTTGGCGTTGTTATTGGTGGTGGTAACCTATTCCGTGGTGCTGGTCTAGCAGAAGCTGGTATGAACCGTGTCGTTGGTGATCACATGGGTATGCTAGCAACTGTAATGAATGGCTTAGCAATGCGTGATGCGCTTCACCGTGCTTATGTGAATGCGCGTGTGATGTCTGCGATTCAATTGAAAGGTGTGTGTGACGATTACAACTGGGCAGATGCGATCAGCCAACTTCGTCAAGGCCGTGTTGTGATTTTCTCTGCAGGTACAGGTAATCCATTCTTTACAACCGACTCTGCAGCGTGTCTACGTGGGATCGAAATTGAAGCAGATATCGTGCTAAAAGCAACCAAAGTGGATGGCGTTTATACAGCTGACCCAGTTGCTAACCCAGACGCAGTTTTGTGTGATAAACTGAGTTACAACAGCGTACTGGAAAAAGAATTAAAAGTGATGGACTTAGCGGCCTTCACTTTAGCTCGTGACCACAAAATGCCAATTCGCGTATTCAACATGAACAAGCCAGGTGCTTTGCGTCGTGTCGTAATGGGTGAGCAAGAAGGCACACTAATCGGCGAGCTGCCAGAATAAGAACGTGATCAAAGCAATTAACATCGCGAGAGTGAAGGTATTCGCTCTGTAGAAAATACAAATAACAAGGTGATATCGTGATTAACGAAATTAAACAAGACGCTCAAGAGCGCATGGCAAAAAGTGTTGAAGCACTTAAAAATAACCTTTCAAAAATTCGTACTGGCCGTGCTCACCCAAGTATTCTGCAAAATATTTCTGTTGAATATTACGGTGCACCAACGCCTTTAAACCAAGTGGCTAACATCATTGCTGAAGATGCGCGTACATTGGCAATTACTGTTTTTGATAAAGAACTGACGCCATTGGTAGAAAAAGCCATCATGAAATCAGATCTAGGTCTGAACCCAATGTCTGCTGGTACGGTAATTCGTGTACCACTTCCACCATTAACAGAAGAGCGTCGTAAAGATCTTGTTAAGATTGTACGTGCAGAAGCTGAAGGCGGTCGTGTAGCGGTACGTAACATTCGCCGTGATGCAAATGCTGATTTTAAAGCGCTTCTAAAAGATAAAGAAATCTCTGAAGATGAAGATCGTAAAGCGCAAGACGAAATTCAAAAAATCACCGATGCATCTGTGAAAAATATTGATGAGTTACTTGCTGTGAAAGAAAAAGAGTTGATGGAAGTTTAATCTCCTTTTTCTATCTGCTTGAGGGCGCTGTGCGGTACAGCACAGCGCTTTTTTTATGCAAAACCTGCCTACAAGTATGAATAAAATAATGTCTGATACTCAATTCTCATCTGAACTACTACCACAACATATTGCCGTTATTATGGATGGCAATGGTCGTTGGGCTAAGCAACGTGGTAAACCTCGTATCTATGGTCATCGAATGGCAGTTAAATCAGTGCGAGAAACTATCTCAACCGCCAGTCGATTGGGAATAAAAGCCATTACTTTATTCGCATTTAGCAGTGAAAACTGGAAACGCCCAGAAGAAGAAGTGAGCGTGCTCATGGATTTGTTCATGACGGTGTTAACCAGAGAAGTCAAAAAACTGCATAAGAATAATTTACGCCTACAAATCATTGGTGATAAAACCCGTTTTAGTTCTGCATTACAGAAAAAAATTGCTGCCGCAGAAGCGCTAACAGAAGCGAATACTGGCACTGTGATTAATGTCGCCGCTAATTACGGCGGTAAATGGGATATTACCGAAGCGGTTAAGCAAGTTGCTCAACAGGTATCTGAGGGGCAACTCCAGCCGCAAGATATCACCGAAGCAACCATATCCCAGCATTTATCTATGGCTGATTTGCCGGATGTCGATCTTATGATCCGTACCAGCGGTGAGTGCCGAATCAGCAACTTTATGCTTTGGCAAATGGCTTATGCAGAATTGTATTTTACCGATTTATTTTGGCCAGAATTTGATGAGCAAGCAATGTTGGACGCCATTGCCTGGTTCATCAACCGTGAAAGACGCTTTGGTTGCACTAGTGAGCAACTACAATCGTTGATGATTCAATAATAAAGGACGAAAGTTTGAAACAAAGAATAATAACAGCATTGATTTTAGCGCCTTTGGTTTTATGGGGGGTATTTGAACTTTCAATTCCTTTTTTCATTATTGCGTTAACGGCGATATCTATTATTGGTTTTTGGGAATGGACTCAGTTTGTTCTGCCTAAATCACGCGCACTCAGTCTTATTCCATCTTTAGTGATTTTAGTTGGCAGTTTTGCTGTATTCCCATTTGATACCTTAAGCTTATCGACGGTCTCTGAGACACATTTGTGGATCTTGGCGGTAGGAGCTATCTGGTGGATTGTGGCAAGTGGTTTAGCGTTAACCTACCCAAGAAGTATGAACTTGTGGGAGAGGAGCGTAGCTTTACGTCACCTTTTTGGCATGCTGTCACTGATTCCTTTTCTCTGGGCAGTCTTTCTACTTAGAGCCCAAGATTATGCTTTGAATCCTTATCATGGCGCTAAATTAGTTATGTTTGTCTGCTTATTAGTATGGGCCGCCGACACTGGGGCGTACTTTTCAGGAAAAACATTTGGTAAACATAAAATGGCACCGAATGTTAGCCCGAACAAAACGCTAGAAGGCTTATTTGGTGGCATTATCTTAGCCATGATCGTGGGTTGGTTTGCTTCTTCTTTACTAGATATTCACTTTGCTAGCTTGACAGTGATGCTGTTTATTACTTTTGTTACAGTGGTTATTTCTGTTTTAGGCGACTTAGTCGAAAGTATGTTTAAGCGCGTCTCTAATATTAAAGACAGCAGTAATATTATCCCAGGGCATGGTGGCATTCTTGATCGCATCGATAGCCTTGTCGCGGCATTTCCAGTTTTTGCTTTGTTGTACTTTATTTGCCAATAATCTGCCGCACGAAATATAGGAAGAATATTGATGCATTTATTCTTAATGGTTGATTGATCATGCAAAAGATAACGATTTTAGGTGCAACGGGTTCAATTGGTGCAAGTACTTTATCGGTAGTTGAACATAATCCTGAACAGTTTGAAGTATATGCCTTAGCTGCGGCTTCTAATGTTGAAAGCATGCAAGCATTATGTGAAAAGTGGCAGCCTGAAATGGCAGCGATGGCAGATGAAGCGGCTGCGTTAGAGTTAGAAAAACGCCTCAAACAAGTGAACTGCAAAACTCAAGTCGTTGCTGGAATTGACGGTCTATGTGCTATTTCATCTGCTGATGACGTTGATATGGTGATGGCGGCAATTGTAGGCTCTCCGGGCTTACTACCAACCATGGCGGCAGTGAAAGCTGGTAAGCGCATATTACTTGCCAATAAAGAATCTTTGGTGATGTCAGGTCAATTCTTTATTGATGCGGCTGAGCAATACGGTGCACAAATTCTTCCTGTTGATAGTGAACATAATGCTATCTTCCAATGCTTATCTCAGAGCGTACAAAACCAGCTAGGTTATTGTGATCTCGATGAAGGTGGCATCCACTCAATATTATTAACTGGCTCGGGCGGTCCGTTCCGTTATAGTGATATTGCCACTCTTGATTCCGTGACCCCAGAGATGGCGATTGCTCATCCTAATTGGTCTATGGGGCCAAAGATCTCAGTGGATTCTGCGACTATGATGAACAAAGGCTTAGAGTTTATTGAAGCCAAATGGTTGTTTAATGCTAAGCAAGAACAGCTAAAAGTTTTGATTCATCCACAATCGGTGATTCATTCTATGGTGCAGTACAATGATGGTTCGGTAATCGCGCAAATGGGTGAGCCAGATATGTGTACTCCTATCGCGCTTTCAATGTCTTACCCAGATCGAATTCCTTCAGGTGTAAAACCACTCGACTTTACTGCATTAAGTGAGTTGACCTTCTTAGCGCCTGATATGTCAAGATACCCATGTTTGCAGTTGGCGATTGATGCTTGTTATACCGGCCAACATGCAACCACTGCAATTAATGCCGCCAATGAAATATCGGTTGCGGCGTTTTTAAATCGCCAATTGAAATTTACTGATATTGCACGGGTTAACGAAAGAGTAATGAATAAAGTGTGTGGCTTATCGACTCTTGGGACGGAGAGTTTGGAAAGCTTACTTGAGCTAGATAGAATAGCTCGAATCTATGCAATAGAAACCTTAAGCAACAGAAACTTTAGCAGAGCGTAATTAATGACTGGCATATTATGGAATTTAGCTTCATTTATCGTAGCCCTTGGCATCCTCGTTGCTGTGCATGAGTTTGGCCATTTTTGGGTAGCAAGACGCTGTGGCGTTAAAGTCGAAAAGTTTTCTATCGGCTTTGGTAAATCATTGTGGAGTCGCAAGGGTAAGGATGGCGTTGAGTATTCCATCTCAATGATTCCATTAGGCGGCTTCGTTAAAATGCTGGACTCTCGCGTTGATGAGGTGGCCGAGCAAGATAAACATTTAGCGTTTGATCATAAAAGTTTATGGCGTCGTAGTGCGATAGTGGCTGCCGGCCCAGCTTTTAACTTTTTCTTTGCCATTTTTGCTTACTGGCTAGTCTTTATGATTGGCGTACCGGCAGTGAAACCTGTCATTGGTGACGTCACGCCCAATTCAATTATTTCTCAAGCAGGAATTGAATCGGGGATGGAACTTAAAGAAATTTCTGGTATCCAAACCTCTGATTGGGACTCGGTGAATATGGCTCTGATCTCTCATATTGGTGATGATCAGATCGTAATGAAAGTCGCTTCAGCGGATGAGTTAGGGGTTGAACGCACTGTTACCTTAAATACCCAAGATTGGAAGTTTGATCCTGAAGTCGATTCCGCAATGGGTACATTAGGTTTTCAGCCATATCGCCCGGAAATTATTTCTACCATTTCGAGTATCACGGAAGGTAGTGCTGCTGAAAAATCCGGCCTACAAGTCGGTGATAAGTTAATTGCTATTAATGGTGAAGCGGTGACAACGTGGCAGCAATTTGTTGATACCGTTGTCGCAAACCCAGAGCAAGAAGTGAGTTTGAAGGTTAATCGCAATGGTCAGGATTTAACCTTGAGCTTATTTCCAGCGAGTAAAACTTTAAAAAATGGTGACACAATAGGGTTTGCAGGTGTTGCACCATCAATGGGAGAATGGCCTGAATCTTATCGCTTTGAGCAAAAGTTTGGCGTGTTAGCCTCTATACCTAAAGCGGTAGAAAAAACAGGACAAATTATCGATTTAACACTCACCATGTTGAAGAAACTCATCACAGGTGATGTCGGTATTAAAAATTTGAGTGGCCCAATTTCGATAGCCAAAGGTGCGGGTGCAACAGCGGATTATGGATTAGTTTACTTTTTAGGCTTCTTAGCATTAATTAGTGTGAACTTAGGGATTATCAACTTAGTGCCTTTACCTGTACTTGATGGAGGTCATTTGTTATTTTTTGCTATTGAAGCTGTGATTCGTCGCCCAGTCCCAGAAAAAGTACAAGAAGTGGGATATCGTATCGGTAGTGCGGCGATTTTCTCTCTGATGTTAATTGCAATTTTCAATGATTTTGCTCGCCTGTAGTGCCAGTAGTGGTTTAATAAGGCCAAGTAGTATAAAGGATTAATAATAAAGTTTATGGCGATCAAACGTTTATGGATTTCAACTTTGCTGATGCTCAGCACGGTTGCACACGCTGACTCTTTCGAAGTATCAGATATCAAGATCGAAGGTTTACAGCGAGTTGCGCTCGGTGCGGTATTGCTCAAAATGCCAGTACGTGTCGGTGATACCGTTGATGAGCAGGATGCTTCCGCTATTATTCAAGCTCTGTATTCTTCTGGTAACTTTGAAGATGTGAAAGTATTTCGAGATGGTGATGTCTTATTAGTACAAGTTAAAGAGCGTCCAACCATTGCTGAGATTTCATTCTCTGGTAACAAAGCGATTAAAGATGAGCAGCTACAACAAAACCTAGATGCTTCTGGCATTCGAATGGGTGAAGCTCTAGATCGTACGAAATTAAGTACCATTGAAAAGGGACTAGAAGATTTCTACTACAGCGTAGGTAAATACAACGCAACGGTAAAAGCGGTGGTCACGCCATTGCCACGTAACCGTTCGGATTTGAAGTTTGTATTTACCGAAGGTGTATCAGCTAAAATTCAACAAATTAACTTTATTGGTAATGAAGTCTTTACCGATGATGAACTCCTTTCTCGTTTTGATTTGAATGCTGATGTGCCATGGTGGAATTTCATGGCCGATGAAAAGTATCAAAAGCAAGTGCTTGCTGGTGATATCGAAAAGCTGCGTACTTATTACTTTGATCGTGGTTATCTGAAATTCAAAGTGTTATCGACTAATGTCTCCATTTCACCGGATAAAAAAGGTGTGTATATCACGCTTAATTTAAACGAAGGTGAACCTTACACGGTGAAAGAAATTAAATTCCGTGGCGACTTAATTGGTAAACAAGATGACTTCACCGAGATGGTGCCGTTTGAAACGGGTGATACTTATAATGGTTCGTTAGTTACAGGTCTTGAAGAAGGCATCAAGAAAACCCTTGGGGAATCAGGTTACGCTTATCCTAAAGTACAAACCATTCCTGAGTTTGATGACAATAAAAAAGAAGTAACGCTGACCGTTCAAGTCGATCCGGGTAACCGTATGTATGTACGTGATATTCGCTTTACTGGTAACAACATTACTAAAGATGAAGTATTGCGTCGTGAAATGCGCCAAATGGAAAGTGGTTGGTTAAACTCAAAATCAATTGAAACTGGTAAAGCCCGTTTGAATCGTCTTGGTTTCTTTGAAACAGTTGATGTACAAACTCAGCGAGTACCAGGTACAGAAGACCAAGTAGATATTGTCTATAACGTAAAAGAAGCTAACTCAGGTAGTGTTAACTTCGGTATCGGTTATGGTACAGAGTCCGGCGTAAGTTTTCAGGTTGGCCTACAGCAAGATAACTTCTTAGGAACCGGTAATCGTATTGGTATTAACGCCATGACCAATGATTACCAAAAAAATGTCAGCTTAGAATATCGTGACCCATATTGGACACTGGACGGTGTTAGTCTGGGCGGTAAGATTTTCTACAACGAATTTGAAGCGTCAGAAGCGGGTATTGTTGACTATACCAACCAGAGCTACGGTACAGATTTAACCTGGGGCTTCCCTATTAATGAATTAAACTTCATTGAACTGGGGATAGGCTATACCCACAATAAAATCTCAAATATTGACCCATATGTACAAAACGAAGGTTTCTTAGCTTCGCAACAGTCGGCTGGGAACTATGATACTGAATCCGGTGAATTGGATGTTGATGATTTCGATGTCAATATTTCGTGGACTCGAAATAATTTAAACCGTGGTTATTTTCCAACAGCAGGTAACCACCAACGTGCAACTTTTAAAATAACCGTACCTGGCTCTGACGTTCCGTATTATAAGATGCAATATGATGCCAAGCAGTATATTCCATTAACGCAAAAACAAGATTTCACGTTATTGCTTCGTGGTCGTCTGGGATATGGTAATGGTTATGGTTCAACCGATGGAAATGATAACTTATTCCCATTCTATGAAAACTACTACGCTGGTGGCTTCTCTTCATTACGTGGTTTTGGCTCTAACTCAGTAGGTCCGAAAGCGGTATATGATGAAGGCGGCGGCAATGGTGGTAACAACCCTAACTATGTAGCTACTGATGAATCGGTTGGTGGTAATGCCACTGCATTGGCAAGTGTTGAGCTAATTGTTCCAACTCCATTTGCTTCTGAAGAAATTCAGCAATCAGTGCGCACCAGTGTGTTTGTTGATGTGGCCAGTGTTTGGGATACCGAATTTAAGTATCGTGATGCTGATGCTAATATGGCCGGTAAAGATTATTATTATGATTATTCAGACCCATTTGCGTTCCGTGCTTCGTATGGTATGGCGCTGCAATGGATGTCACCTATGGGGCCTTTAGTGTTCTCGGTGGCGAAGCCAATTGAAATCTATGAAGGTGATGATGAAGAATTCTTTACCTTTACGATTGGTCAAACCTTCTAACTTTTTAGCCCTTTGTAAGGAAATGATTGTGAAAAAATTTATTAAAGTCGCGGGTCTTAGCCTAGCAGTACTGACGTCATCTTTAGCGGCAAATGCTGCTCAAGCTGCAGAAAAAATTGGTTATGTGAATACCGCTAAAGTTTTCCAAACGTTGCCACAACGTGAGGCTATTGCGAAAAAGCTTCAATCTGAATTTAAAGATGAAAAAGCACAGCTAGATTCTCTGCAAAAGAAAATTCAGACTAAAATGGATAAAGTACGTCGTGACGGTCAGCTTCTAAGTGAAGATGATATGCGTAAGCTGCAAATTGAAATTGGCTCACTACAAGCTGAATATAAAGTACAAGGTCAGTCACTAGAGCGTGATGCTAAGCAACGCGAAGCAGCTGAAAAACAAAAACTGTTTGTTACGATTCAAGATGCAATCAAAGAAGTGTCTGAGAAACAAGGTTATGACATGATTATTGATGCACAAGCACTTCAATATGCAAAACCAGATTCAGATATCACAGACGCTGTAATTAAAGAACTAAAATAATAGAAGTCGAAGATGCCAAAACTTACTCTTGCTGAATTAGCAACGATTACAGGTGGTGAGCTACATGGAAACGGTGAATTAACCGTTTCCTCTATTGCTGCCATGGATAAAGCGGGCGAAGGTCAAATTACTTTTTTGACTAACTCAAAATACCGTAAGCACCTTGCAGAGTGCCAAGCCACTGCGATTTTAATCAAATCGAGTGAGCTTGAACTTTGCCAGACCAATGCGATTGTTGTCGCGGACCCTTATTTGGCTTTTGCTTTAATTGCACAAGCTCTAGATACTACGCCACAACCGGCAGAACGTATCGAATCAAGTGCGGTGATTGCACCCGATGCTGTGATAGGTGAGGGGGTCTGTATTGGCCACAATACCGTGGTTGAATCTGGTGTGGTGTTAGGCGATAACGTTGTGATCGGCGCGGGTTGCTTTATCGGTAAAAATGCCAAAATTGGTGACAACTCTAAAATGTGGGCGAATGTTAGCATCTACCACAGTGTTGAGATCGGTAAGGCTTGCTTAATTCAATCTAATACTGTGATTGGATCTGATGGTTTTGGTTATGCGAATAACCGTGGTGAATGGATTAAGATCCCTCAGCTTGGTTCTGTTATCATTGGTAACCGCGTAGAAATAGGCGCTTGTACTACTATTGATCGTGGTGCGATTGATGACACCGTTATTGAAGATAATGTGATCATCGATAACCATATTCAAATCGCTCATAACGTTCACGTTGGTTATGGCACAGCTATGGCTGGTTGTACCACCGTAGCGGGTAGTGTCAAAATCGGTAAGTACTGTATTATAGGCGGCGCGTCAGTATTGAATGGTCACATTGAAATTGCTGATGGCGTAACCATTACCGGAATGGGTATGGTGATGCGTAGCATTACAGAAAAAGGCGTATACTCATCAGGTATTCCTTTGCAGAGTAATAAAGAGTGGCGCAAAACAGCGGCACGTACTCTTAAGATCGATGAAATGCATAAACGTCTAAAAACGCTTGAAAAGAAGCTTGAAGATTAATCAAATCGGTCTAACTTGTAACATCTAGGTGATTTCAATTGGTTTCTTTTCAATAAGGAATCCCTGATTTATGTATATTTGATGTTGCTTGAACACTAAAGGCCTGTCTGTTGCAGGTCTTTTTCATTTATAGCGCAATAACTTCAGTATATAATTAGTTACTTGGGTATATAGACCGACTTTGACGATTATTAATAGGATAATAATTTTGACTACAGAAAAGAAAACACTAAATATTACGGAAATTCGCGAACTTCTTCCTCATCGCTACCCTTTCCTATTAATTGATCGTGTTACCGATTATCAAGAAGAAAAGTATCTAGTTGCCTTGAAAAATGTATCGGTTAACGAGCCTCAATTTACTGGCCATTTCCCACAATTACCTATTTTTCCTGGTGTTCTTATTCTTGAAGCGATGGCTCAAGCGACCGGATTGTTAGCATTTAAATCGTTCGGTGCGCCTTCTGAAAATGAATTGTACTATTTCGCGAGCATTGATAACGCGAAATTCCGTAAGCCAGTAGTACCGGGTGATCAATTAATTATTGAAGTTGAATTCATTAAAGATCGCCGTGGCATCGCACTGTTTAATGGTGTAGCTAAAGTGGATGGCGCAGTAGTGTGTTCTGCTGAACTGAAATGTGCTCGTCGCGAATTTTAAAGGTAGCCTTATGATCCATGAAACTGCTCAAATTCACCCTTCTGCTGTTATTGAAGATGGCGTGAAGATTGCTGCCAACGTAAAAATTGGTCCTTTTACCTATATTGGTGCGGATGTTGAAATCGGCGAAGGCACTGAAATTTATTCACATGTTGTGGTTAAAGGCCCAACCGTTATTGGTAAAGAAAATAAAATTTACCAATTTGCTTCTATTGGTGAAGCATGCCAAGACTTGAAATACAAAGGTGAGCCAACCAAGCTAATCATTGGTGATCGCAATATTATTCGTGAAAGTGTCAGTATGCACCGTGGTACAACGCAAGACGAAGGTGTGACACGAGTTGGTAGCGATAACTTATTTATGATCAACGTTCACGTTGCGCATGATTGTATTGTCGGCAACCGTTGTATTCTTGCTAATAATGCGACACTAGCGGGCCACGTAACCGTTCGTGACTTCGCGATTATTGGTGGCATGTCTGCCGTGCATCAGTTCTGTCAAATTGGTCAACACAGCATGGTAGGTGGCGCATCGGGTGTAGCTCAAGATGTTCCTCCATTTGTGATTGCTCAAGGCAACCATGCCAAACCTTATGGTGTAAACTTTGAAGGTTTGAAGCGTCGTGGTTTCGAGAAAAAAGAAATCCATGCGATTCGCCGTGCTTATAAATCACTTTACCGTAATAAGAATACGGTAGAAGAAGCTAAGCTAGAAATGGCAGAAGATGCAGCGCAGTTTGAATCGGTACAAGCAATGATTGAATTTATTGATTCTTCTAAGCGCGGTATTGTTCGTTAATATTTTCATTGTTAACGTGATAATTATTAAAGAGGCCTAGTTAATTCGGGCCTTTTTTTATTAGGAAAATAGATATGAAGCGTCGATTGAGAATTGGTGTAGTGGCGGGTGAATTATCTGGTGATACTTTAGGCGCAGGCTTAATTCGCGCAATTAAAGCCCGTTACCCTGATGCGGAATTTGTTGGTATAGGTGGCCCGCAAATGATCGAGGAAGGTTGCCAGTCATTGTTTGATATGGAAGAGCTTTCCGTGATGGGTTTAGTGGAAGTACTAGGTCGATTATTCCGTATCTTGAAAATCAAAAAATCGATTGTCGATTATTTTAAGCAAAATCCACCGGATGTATTTATTGGTATTGATGCGCCAGATTTTAATTTGCGAGTCGAACTGGCACTAAAACAAGCGGGCATTAAAACGGTTCACTATGTGAGTCCATCGGTTTGGGCTTGGCGTCAAAACCGTATTCATGGTATCGCTAAAGCCACCAACTTAGTTCTGGCATTCTTGCCGTTTGAAAAAGCGTTTTATGACAAGTTCAATGTTCCTTGTGAGTTTATTGGCCATACTTTAGCCGATACCATCCCTTTACAAACGGATAAAGCCTCGGCAAGAGATGTACTAGGTTTAGCGCAGGATAAAACTTGGTTAGCCGTTCTTCCGGGAAGTCGTAATGCTGAACTGAAAATGCTGTGTGAACCATTCCTACAAGCTTGCCAACAACTTGCCAAGCAAAATCCAAACTTAGGTTTTGTGGTTGCACTAGTGAATCAAAAACGACGTGAGCAGTTTGAAGCCGCATGGAAAGAGTTTGCACCTGAACTGCATTTTGAACTACGAGACGGCACCGCGCGTACTGTGATGGAAGCCTCCGATGTCGTTATGTTGGCATCTGGCACTGTGGCGTTAGAATGCATGTTGGTCAATCGACCTATGGTGGTCGGCTACCGAGTTAATGCTGTCAGTGCTTTCATTGCTCGTCGTATGCTAAAAACGGCTTATGTATCACTGCCGAATATTTTGGCGGATAAAGAGTTAGTGAAAGAGTTTTTACAAGAAGACTGCACACCTAAAAACTTAGCTTCAGAAGTGACTCGCTTAATGAGCGATAAAGGTCAGCAGATGCAACAGGCTTTCCATGAAATGCATCAGTGGATCCGTAAAGATGCCGATACTCAAGCAGCCAAAGCGGTGCTAAATCTTATCGATGCTGAGAATCTATTATCAGAGCAAGAGACAAAGTAATGAGTGTTGAATTACCTGAATTTGAATATCCCGCAGGCTTTGGTTTATTTGCCGGTGTCGATGAGGTCGGTCGCGGGCCATTAGTTGGGGCCGTGGTGACTGCTGCGGTGATCCTTGATCCGAATAATCCGATTGAAGGGTTAAATGACTCAAAAAAGCTAACCGAAAAGAAACGTCTTGCCTTGTTGCCTGAAATTCAAGAGAAAGCATTGGCTTGGTCACTCGGTCGCTGCGAAGCCTGGGAAATAGATGAACTCAATATTCTGCAAGCAACCATGGTAGCAATGCAAAGAGCGGTGGCAGGGTTAAAAGTGAAGCCAGAGTTTGTATTGATAGATGGCAATAAAACGCCTGAATTACCAATGCCAAGTGCTGCGGTCGTCAAAGGGGATTTACGTGTCGCGGAAATCAGTGCCGCTTCGATTATCGCTAAAGTGGCTCGTGATGAAGAAATGAAGCAGCTCGATGCTAAGTATCCAATGTTTGGTTTTGCCAAGCACAATGGTTATCCAACTAAGGTGCACATGCAGGCAATTGTTGATCATGATATCGCGCAAATGCCAGAGCTTCTGGCGCAATATCGCAAAAGTTATAAGCCAGTTAAGAAAGTATTAGGAATAGAGTAGTACGCAATAAAACCATTGTTGCGTTTACCATAAACCCTTACACTTTCGGTATTCATTAGCACTTTCATTATTAAAAGCTAAGTACAGTAAATTTATGTCTGATCCTAAGTTCGTACATCTTCGTGTTCACAGTGACTATTCGATGGTTGATGGCCTCTCGAAAGTGCCACCATTGGTTAAAAAAGTCGCTGAGCTTAATATGCCGGCGATGGCATTAACGGACTTCACCAACCTGTGTGGCTTGGTTAAATTTTACAGTACCGCCCACGGTTGTGGCATTAAGCCAATCATCGGTGCTGACTTTACTGTGCAATCGCCAGACTTTGCTGATGAGCTAACCAAAATTACGGTTCTAGCTAAAAATAATGTTGGTTACAACAACCTGACATTATTAATTTCAGAAGCTTACCAGCGTGGTCATGTTAAGCACCAACCCGTCATCGATAAAGAATGGTTAGTGAATCACAAAGAGGGCTTAATCATCCTATCTGGTGGTCGCGTTGGTGAGGTAGGGCGTGCGTTACTTAAAGGTAATCAGCCACTGGTTGAGCGTTGCATCGATTTCTATCAAGAGCATTTCCCAGATCACTTCTATCTTGAGCTTACTCGTACTGGCCGCGCCGATGAAGAAAGTTACTTACACTTTGCCCTCGATATTGCAGAGCAGTATGACTTGCCGGTGGTTGCTACTAATGAAGTGGTATTTTTAACCTCTGATGAATTTGATGCCCACGAAATTCGCGTGGCCATTCATGATGGCTATACGTTAGAAGATCCGCGTCGTCCTAAAAATTATAGCCCGCAGCAATATCTTCGTACCGAAGAAGAAATGTGTGAGCTGTTTAAAGATATTCCCGAAGCACTGCAAAATAGTGTCGAGATCGCTAAGCGTTGTAACGTTACGGTACGCTTAGGCGAGTACTTCTTACCGAATTTTCCGACCGGTGAGTTAACCATTGAAGACTTCTTGGTTAAAAAATCTCAAGAAGGCTTGGAAGAGCGTCTGGAGTTCTTATTTCCTGATGAACAAGTTCGTTTGGAAAAGCGACCAGAGTATGACGAGCGCTTGCAAATTGAGCTGGATGTAATCAACCAAATGGGGTTCCCCGGTTATTTCTTGATCGTAATGGAGTTCATCCAATGGTCAAAAGATAACGATATTCCAGTAGGCCCAGGCCGTGGTTCTGGTGCCGGTTCACTGGTGGCGTATGCGCTTAAAATTACCGATCTTGATCCACTCGAATATGACTTACTGTTCGAACGATTCTTGAACCCAGAACGTGTATCCATGCCCGATTTCGATATCGATTTCTGTATGGATAAGCGTGACCGAGTAATTGATCACGTTGCTGAAATGTATGGCCGTGATGCGGTATCTCAGATCATCACTTTCGGTACTATGGCAGCGAAAGCGGTAATTCGCGATGTGGGTAGGGTGCTCGGGCATCCTTATGGTTTTGTCGATCGTATTTCAAAACTCGTACCGCCAGATCCGGGAATGACGCTTGCTAAAGCCTTTGATGCTGAGCCACAACTGCCCGAGTTGTATGCCGCTGATGAGGATGTTAAAGAACTCATCGACATGTGCCGGATCCTTGAGGGTTGTACTCGAAATGCCGGTAAACATGCTGGTGGCGTGGTTATCTCGCCTACTACGATTACCGACTTTGCCCCTATTTATTGTGATTCGGAAGGTAACTTCCCCGTAACGCAATTTGATAAAAATGATGTGGAAACAGCCGGCTTAGTTAAGTTCGACTTCTTAGGTCTTCGAACCTTAACCATCATCGATTGGGCATTAGGCTTAATTAACCCTAGATTGCAAAAAGAAGGCAAAGAACCAGTTCGCATCGAAGCGATTCCTCTAGAGGATCCGGCTTCATTCCGCTTACTGCAAAACTCAGAAACGACGGCGGTATTCCAGCTGGAATCTCGTGGTATGAAAGATTTGATCAAGCGCCTACAGCCTGACTGTTTTGAAGATATTATCGCTTTGGTGGCCTTGTTCCGTCCGGGCCCACTGCAATCGGGCATGGTAGATAACTTTATCGACCGTAAGCATGGCCGTGAAGAAGTCTCATACCCTGATTCAACATGGCAACACGAGTCATTAAAAGAAACCCTAGAGCCAACTTACGGCATTATCTTGTACCAAGAACAGGTAATGCAAATTGCGCAGATTCTAGCTGGCTATACCCTAGGTGGCGCGGATATGCTGCGTCGTGCGATGGGTAAGAAAAAACCAGAAGAGATGGCTAAGCAACGTTCGATCTTTAAGTCGGGTGCCGAAAGCATCGGGGTTGATGGCGAACTTGCGATGAAGATCTTTGACTTGGTAGAAAAGTTTGCCGGTTATGGCTTTAACAAGTCTCACTCCGCTGCGTATGCACTAGTTTCTTATCAAACATTGTGGTTAAAAACCCATTATCCTGCTGAATTTATGGCGGCGGTAATGACGGCCGATATGGACAACACCGAAAAAGTGGTTGGTCTGGTCGATGAATGTATTCGCATGAATCTTAAAGTGTTGCCGCCGGATGTGAATTCAGGCTTGTATCGCTTTAATGTCAATGAAGATGGCGCGATTGTTTACGGTATCGGTGCAATAAAAGGGGTCGGTGAAGGCCCAATTGAAAATATTATCGCTTGTCGTGAACAAGGCGGTTATTTTAAGGACCTATTTGATTTCTGTGCACGTGTTGATTTGAAAAAATGCAATAAGCGTGTGATTGAAAAACTGATCCAAGCTGGTGCGCTTGATCGCTTAGGTCCACACCGCGCAGCCATGATGGCGTCACTTGATGAAGCGGTTAAAGCCGCTGGGCAATTCCACCAAGCGGAAGCCTTTGGTCAATCCGATATGTTTGGCGTATTGACTGAAGCGCCAGAAGAAGTTGAGCAGGCGTATGCGCAAGTTCCCAAATGGCCTGAAAAAGTTTGGCTAGAGGGTGAACGTGCTACTTTAGGTCTATATTTGACGGGGCACCCAGTTAATGCCTATCTCAAAGAGTTAGCGAAATATACCAATTGTCGCTTAAATGATTTACAACCAACACGCCGCGATCAATCACTCACGGTTGCCGGTTTAGTGATTGCTTCACGTGTGATGACTACTAAACGCGGTACACGAATTGGCCTAATGACTCTCGATGATCGTTCGGGTCGAGTCGAAGTGATGTTGTTCTCCGATGCCTTAGAACGGTATGCGGAATTGTTAGAACAAGATAAAATAGTGGTGGTTTCTGGACAGGTCAGCTTTGATGACTTCAACGGTGGGCTTAAGATGTCGGCCCGAGAAGTGATGAGTCTCGCTGATGCACGTGAAAAATATGCCAAAGGGTTGTCGATCTCTATAGAGCAATCTCAAATAGACGGTCAATTCTTTGAGCAGTTTAATCGAATTTTAGAGCCGTACCGTGCGGGTACGGTGCCAGTAAATATTTATTATCAACGCCAAGATGCCAGAGCAAAGCTATCACTTGGCGTCGAGTGGCGAGTGACACCGGACGATAATTTACTGGATGATTTAAAACTTCTGATCGGTTCTAAGCAAGTAGAACTCGAATTTAACTAAAGAACAGGGCATTATTAGTACATTGTTATTCAAATTATGAATTGGTTGCTTCGGTTTACAATTTAGTTTTGAATATTTTCAGTGATGCTCTGTATACTTTTTATCGCCGTTGACGGTTCAATGCCTTAAAGTGATAAAAGAATTAAAATGAAATAAAGGATCCATTGATGAGCCTAGATTCTCTTGAATTTGAAAAACCTATTGTTGAACTTGAAGCTAAAATTGAAGCTTTACGTGAGGTTTCGCGCCACGGTGGCGATGCGTCGGTTGATTTAGAAAAAGAAATTAACCAACTAGAAAAAAAGAGCTTAGAACTAAAGAAAAAAATCTTTAGTGACCTAGGTGCGTGGCAAGTTGCTCAACTCGCTCGCCATCCTAAGCGTCCATATACGCTCGATTATATAGAACATGTTTTTACCGAGTTTGATGAGCTTGCTGGTGATCGTGCTTACGCAGATGATAAAGCCATCGTTGGTGGTTTAGCGCGTATTGAAGGTCGTCCGGTTATGGTGATTGGCCATCAAAAAGGTCGTGAAACCAAAGAAAAAGTACGCCGTAACTTTGGTATGCCTCGTCCAGAAGGTTACCGTAAAGCATTACGTTTAATGGAAATGGCGGAACGCTTTAATGTTCCAGTGATCACTTTCATCGATACTGCGGGTGCCTACCCTGGTGTTGGTGCCGAAGAGCGTGGCCAATCTGAAGCGATTGCTCGTAACTTAAAAGTGATGTCAGGCTTGAAAGTACCCGTTATTTGTAACGTAGTTGGTGAAGGTGGTTCTGGTGGTGCACTCGCAATTGGTGTTGGTGACTACGTTAACATGCTGCAATACTCAACGTATGCGGTAATTTCACCAGAAGGTTGTGCTTCTATTTTATGGCGTGATTCTGATAAAGCCCCACAAGCGGCTGAAGCGATGGGTCTGGTGGCTCCTCGTCTGAAAGAGCTTGGCCTAATTGATACGGTAATCAGTGAACCACTAGGTGGCGCTCACCGTGATTATGTTGCGACTGCTGAAAACATGAAAGCGACATTACTAGCACAATTAGATGAACTTGAAGCGTTAGATAATGAAAACCGTTTAGAGCGTCGTTATCAGCGCCTAATGAGCTACGGTTACTGCTAAGCTCGTTTGACTGTTAAGGTTAATCAACTGTAAAGCGGGCTTAGGCTCGCTTTTTGTTTTTCTTCTCCTCGCTTTTGCTTTCGTTTTAATGGAATTAACATGTTGTATCAAGGTTTTGTTCAGCGTTTATTGAGCCATATCGGAGAGTCAACTCGTTTGGTGTTGGCGCTAAGTGGTGGGCTAGATTCACGAGTCCTGCTGCATTTACTTGCTCGATTTAAGTGTGATTATCCGCAATATGACTACTTAGCGGTGCATGTACATCATGGATTAAGTGATAACGCTGATCAGTGGTTACAGCAATGCCAGCAGTGGTCACAACAAGCTGATATTCCATTTGTAGCAGAAAAAGTGCAGCTAGAATTAGGCAGCCGCATTAGCCTAGAACAAGCTGCAAGAAGCGCTCGTTACCAAGCACTATCTCAACATCTCAATTCCTCTAGCCTACTGTTGACCGCACATCATCAAAGTGATCAACTGGAAACGTTTTTACTGGCATTAAAGCGTGGCAGTGGCCCGAAAGGTTTATCTGCAATGGCAATGGATGGTAAGTTTGAGACAGCACGTCTATTACGTCCTATGCTCGACGCATCTCGTGCAGATATGCTCACCTATGCAAACCATCACCAGTTAGATTGGATTGAAGATGAAAGTAACCTTGATACCCGTTTTGATCGAAATTTTATCCGCCATCAAGTTGCACCCATTTTAAAGCAGCGCTGGCCAAATATTGAAAAAACCGTCTCGCGTAGTGCTGCTTTGTGCGCACAACAAGAATCATTGCTTAATGAGCTGCTCTATGAGCGTTATAAGCAAATGTGTGATGAAGATGGGGCGTTATCGGTCTCTTTACTAAAAGAGCAGTCAGAGGCGGCGAGAGGCGCTATTTTGAGGCTTTGGCTACAAGAGCAAGGTTTCTTAATGCCAAGTGCCAAGCAATTAGCGCAAATATGGCAAGATGTAGTACTCGCTCAAGCCGATGCCGCGCCAGTATTTCGTTACGGCAATACCCATATTGGTCGTCAT
Organism: Vibrio sp. CK2-1; assembly: GCF_021726515.1. Lineage (GTDB taxonomy): Bacteria > Pseudomonadota > Gammaproteobacteria > Enterobacterales > Vibrionaceae > Vibrio. The sequence goes on from NZ_JAKKCJ010000003.1 coordinate 101,119, forward strand.
CAACAGCAGCTTTGGGTGTTTAGTGCCATGCAAGATCTTAGCGCTGAGGTTTTGGATTGGGACATCAAACAGCCTCTTAGTTTGCCTGATGGCCTAGGCCGCTTAGAACTTAAGGCAAGAAGCGAGCTTGAATCTTTTGATACCACAAGCCTTGCTGCGAGCAGTATTCAAACCTTGTCACTGCCTGCTGGCTATAATCAGATTAAAGTGACATTCAGTGCAACCGGTATTCACGCCCATCCACAAGAACGACAACATGGGCGAAGCTTAAAAAAATTGCTGCAAGAATACCAAATACCCACCTGGCAGCGACAACGTATTCCTTTTCTGGTTGATGATAGTGAGTTGATTGCTGCAGCGGGATTGTTTGTCGGTAAGCCTTATAGTGGTACTGATTATCAATTGATTTGGCATAAGAAATAGTGAATTAGAGTTACTTGGGTATATAGGGCTTGCACCTTTTCATAGTCTTAGATGAGGGGTATACTCAAAACAATTTCAGAGTTTTAGGGATAAGAACCAATGAAAAAAATCGAAGCAATCATTAAACCATTTAAACTGGATGACGTACGTGAGGCGCTAGCGGATGTTGGCATCACAGGTATGACGGTATCGGAAGTTAAAGGTTTTGGTCGTCAGAAAGGCCACACTGAACTGTATCGTGGCGCAGAGTACATGGTCGACTTTTTACCGAAAGTGAAGTTAGAGATCGTGGTTTCTGATGATGTGGTTGATGAGTGTATTGATTGCATCATGCAAACCGCGCAAACCGGCAAAATAGGTGATGGCAAAATCTTTGTTACGGAAGTTGAGCGCGTCATTCGTATCCGTACCGGTGAAGAAGACGACGAAGCGGTATAATACCAACCGTATTCATTACTAATTAAAGGAGGCTTTGGCTTCCTTTTTTATCATTTATGGCTGGTATAGCGGGTTAGGTAATCGATGAAACTAAAGCATTGGACGTTAGGCGCTGTCGCTCTTTTCATTATTGCGATTGTCGGTTTTTATTCTATTTTTACCATTCCCAAGCAGCCTCAGCTTATTTCGATTGATCACCATTCTTCGCAATCCGACTGGTACTGTCACCAATCTGAACAACCAACGCCAGCTATTGATGTGAATGGAAAACTGAACATTTTAGTTTGGAATATTCACAAACAAACTGATGAAAATTGGCAATCTGCGCTTGAATCTTTTAGTCATGATAAGCAGTTGATCCTTTTGCAGGAGGCCAGTTTAACTGAAGAGTTTACATTATGGCTTAATCAGCAATCGTGGGGGGCAAGTTATGTCAACGCGTTTAAAGCCTTTGGCGTTAGTTCTGGTGTAGTCAATCTAGCTTCTCAACTACCTAATCGAGCATGTGCTTACACGAGTGTCGAGCCTTGGCTCCAATTACCTAAGTCGGCGTTATATGCACGCTATTCACTATCAAATGGACAAGATCTTGTCGTGGTGAATATCCATGCTATCAATTTTACGGTTGGAACTGATGAGTTTGAGCAGCAAATTGAGCAATTGCAAAAAGCGGTACAAAAACACCAAGGGCCATTAATCATTGCTGGTGATTTTAATACTTGGAGTGAAGCGCGTTATGATCAACTACTTAAAGTCGCTAATACACTAGCGCTACAAGAAACCGTATTCAGCCCGGACAACCGCCGTTTATTTGTTAATGACTTAGCGTTTGACCATGTGTTTTATCGCGGGCTAAATTTTAACTCAGCAAGCTCGCCAATCACCACAGCTTCAGATCATAACCCGATGCTAGTCAGTTTTGAGTTGATTGAAAATTAGCGATAGAAACATTACCGCTCGTAGAAAGTTAAAAAGCCTCGAATTCACGAGGATTTTTGCTATGTACTGTTTGTAGCTTATGTAGTCGATAGGGACTGGCGGTTAGCCTACTTTAGTCACATCGACATACAGTTTCAGCTTCTGGCCTGGCTTTAAATAGTCTTTTTCATTTAAGCCATTCCAAGCAAGTACTTGGTCGGTATTCACTTTAAATCGCTGTGCAATACTGCCGACAGTGTCACCAGAACGAACGTTGTAGTACACGGTACGGATAATGGCACCACTTTTGTTTTCCTTCCAGATAACTAATTTTTGGCCTACGCGTAATGGATCTTTGGGAGCCATGCCGTTCCATTTAGCCAGAGATTCTACCGACACGTTATTTTTCTTAGCAATGGTCCAGAAGCTATCACCACTTTTTACTGAGTATTCAGATTTCAACTGACCACGAGAAGTCGATTGGATTTTCGCTAGACGGTTAGTGGCACTTAACGAATATTGCTTATTATTTTGGGTTGAATGCGGCACCATCAAATACTGACCAACACGGATATTGGCATCATTCATGTTATTTGCTGTTTGAATGGCTTTCGTGGTGGTCTGATTATTTCTCGCAATTACGCTTAAGCTATCACCCGGCTTAACTTTGTAGCGAGTGAATTTGATGCCTTTGCCACGGTTCTTTTCAGCTTGCTCATTAAAGCGGTCTGCTTTTTCTAACGGGATCAAGAAAGTGTATGGCCCAGTCGGAGAGGTTGCCCATTGGTTGTATCCTGGGTTGTAGCTTTGTAATTCTTTGACTGACATGCCTGCGTATTGAGCGGCAATGGCAAGGTCTAGCTGCTCTTTTGGATCGACTTGTGTCAGTACCGGTTTATTGGCAATCACAGGAAGATCGACACCATATTCTTTTTGGTTGGCAAGAATATCTGCTAGTGCAAGTAGCTTAGGTACGTAGCCACGAGTTTCTTTTGGTAGATCTAATGAGAAAAAGTCGGTTGGCTTGCCCAGTTTTTTGTTCTTACGAATGGCGCTAGATACGCGACCACCACCACTGTTATACGCAGCGATGGCATTTTCCCAGTCACCGTCGAAACGATTACCTAAATAAGTCATGTATTCTAAAGCAGCATCGGTTGCAGCGTTAACATCACGGCGTCCGTCATACCAATAGTTACGCTCTAAACCAAATCGGTCGGCTGTCACCGGCACAAACTGCCATAAACCAGCGGCACTACCATAGGAATATGCAAAAGGGTCAAAGGCGCTTTCTACTACGGGTAGTAACGCTAATTCCAGTGGTAAGTCACGATCTTCAATTTTGGTTGTGATGAGATACAAAAAAGGTTCAGCACGTTTTGACACCGTTTTTAGGTGCTCAGGATGATCAAGGTACCATTTACGGTAGTATTCAATACTAGGATCATCAGCAATAGGCAGCTTGAATTGCATTGAAATGCGTTTCCACAAGTTTTGTTGCTCTTGTGGTGTTAATTGCTTCGGTGGCTGCTTTTTTTCTGGGGTAGAGGGTTCAACCATTACAGTTTGGCTAGCTTTTTCCGGCTCATCGGTCTGCTGATCGGTGGATGTCGGTACGCTTTGGCAACCTACAAGTAGTAGTGCCGTAGCCCAAATGTATTTTGAATTCATTAAAACAACCTCTAAAAAACGGCTGCAAATGATACTTGTGTTTATCAATGAGTGGCAAGTGAGAATTATCCTAAAACCCGATAAAGCCTTACAAATGGTGTAAGATTCTATAAGGTTTTAGATAAATTTATGAGCAATTTGATTAATTTAGCAGCGATTTTTTGTTTTTTTTAAAAAGTAACAAAATTTGACCAATAAACGTCATTAATCCTTAGAATTCATTTTTCCATTCACGTAAGGCTGAAAATACAGAGAGTTCGGTGAGTTCATCGGTGCGTGCCGATACGGCTTTCATTACACTTGGCTCTTGGCAACGTAAAAACGGATTGATCCATTTTTCTTGACGAATGGTGGTTGGAATCGTCGGTTTTTCTTGTGCTCTCAATCGATTCACTTCATCACGGTAGTTATGTAGTAACTCGTTATCCGGTTCTACCGCTAGGGCAAACGACAAATTTGATGAGGTGTATTCATGGGCACAATAGACTTCAGTTTCTTGAGGAAGTGTTGCCAACTTTTGTAGTGAATCAAACATTTGCTCATAAGTGCCTTCAAATACTCGGCCACAACCGGCAGAGAAAAGCACGTCACCACAAAATAGTTTGCCGTCACCGACATAAGCAATATGCCCGTTAGTGTGTCCGGGAACATCCATCACAAGGAAGGTTTCACCAAAGACTTCAATACGGTCGCCACCTTGTACAGAATGAGTCAGCATTAACACTGGGTCATTACTTGGACCGATAACTTGAGCTTTAGGGTAGTGGCGCAATAGTTCTGCCACGCCACCGACATGATCGGCATGGTGGTGAGTAATGATGATAAGTTCTAATTCTAAATTATCTTGTTGTAAGCGTTGTAAAACAGGGGCAGCTTCACCGGGATCGACTAAAGCGCAGGACTGACTATTATTTTGAATCAGCCAGATGTAATTATCGTTAAATGCAGGTATGCTTTCGACCGTTAAGCCTGAATTTTTTTTATCAGTTAACATTGTGGATCTCCAATCCGGACTGCGAAGAGATATCTAATCTATGAAGCCAGCACGCATTCAAAAATCTTTCGTCCAACCCCATTCTTGGCAACAGCTAAAAAATGGTGAGTGGGTGGTTGAATCGATCCAAACTCGTCTTGATGAGTGGTGCCCAAAGTTATTTGGTTATCACATGTTAAAACTGGGTGGTTTAAGTTGTGAATTAACCACGCATAATTGCAATATCAAACATCAAGTGAATGTCGATATTGCCAATCCGCTTCATTCCGTTATTGCTGATGCTTATGATTTACCATTTGTTGAAAAAAGCATCGATGCTGCTTTGGTCTGTCATCAGCTAGACTATTGTAGCGATCCTCATCGCTTGTTGCGAGAGATTGATAGAATAATTATCGATGATGGACATATTATTCTGACTGGCTTTAATCCGATGAGCTTAACGGGCGCGGCGAGTTTATTACCTTGGCGTAAGAACAATTTGCCTTGGAGTGGTCGCATGTTTACGCCATATAGAATTAAAGATTGGCTGGGCTTGCTTAATTATGAAGTGATTCATTGTGATACTTATGCTCTGTTTCCTGTTCGTAGAGGGAAAGCGCTGACTACTTGGCTTGAGCATGGTATGGGAGCTTGCGCTTCAACATTTGGTAGTGTGTATTTTATTGTTGCCAAAAAGCGTATGTATCCATTAAAACCAATTAAACCCCATTGGAAAGTGAAAAATCGTCGTTTCTCACCCGCCAGTGTGGGGTTTAATAAAGCTTCATCTAAAGTAAAGAACAGTAAGGTTTAGATGAAAGAACTACCCTTCAAACCCTTTGTCTTCTTGGGTAGGGGATTCGGCTGCGGTACGGGCAAGATCATCACAAATTTCATTTTCTCGGTGTCCGGCGTGGCCTTTTACCCATTTCCATTCCACTTGATGGCGAACGGTTTCTTGATCAAGCGCTTTCCATAGATCGACATTCTTAACGGGCTTTTTAGCTGACGTTTGCCAATTTTTCTTTTTCCAACCATGGATCCATTGAGTGATACCTTGGCGTACATATTGGCTATCCGTGGTTAACGTCACTTGGCAAGGTTCGGTGAGGGCTTTAAGGGCAACTACCGCAGCCATCATTTCCATGCGGTTGTTGGTAGTGAGGGTATAACCTTCAGATAGGTATTTTTCTTTACCTTTATAGCGCAACACTATGCCATAGCCGCCAGGGCCAGGATTACCTAAACAAGAACCATCTGTGAAAATTTCTACGTGTTTCGTCATGATTTGATACTATGAGTCCATATTGGAATAACCAGTCATTAATACGGCTAGTCTGACAAGAGTTTATTATGAATACCAGCACTAATGTTTCTTATGATCGCATCATTGTTCTTGATACCGAAACCACAGGTATGAACCGAGAAGGTGGCCCTGTGTATATGGGACATCGAATCATTGAAATAGGTGCGGTAGAAATTGTTAATCGTAAACTGACCGGTAAACATTTCCATGTCTATATTAAGCCGGATCGTGAAATCGACCCTGAAGCGATTGCGGTTCATGGTATTACCGATGAGTTTCTAGTCGATAAGCCAGACTATAAACAAGTTCATCAAGAGTTTTTAGACTTTATTAAAGGTGCTGAGCTAGTGGCTCACAATGCACCCTTTGATGTTGGCTTCATGGATTATGAGTTTGAGCTGGCTAACCAAGACGTAAAAACATCGCAGGTTTGTAAAATTACCGATACCTTGGCGATGGCCAAAAAGATCTTCCCCGGTAAGCGAAATAACCTCGATATTTTATGTGACCGTTACGGCATAGATAACTCTCATCGTACTTTGCACGGCGCTTTGCTCGATGCGGAGATCTTGGCCGATGTCTACTTGCTAATGACAGGTGGCCAAACCGCCATGCAGTTTAATGCTGGTCAGTCTAAAGATGGTGGAGTGGGTGAAACCATTAAACGAGTGACAGGGCGTAAAGCGTTGAAAGTCTTGAAAGCTAGTGATGAAGAATTGCAGCAACATGAAGAGCGTTTGGATTTATTTGCCAAAAAAGGTACTTGTTTGTGGCGTGATTAATAAAAAATGAGCAGATAAGGTATCTGCTCATTAACTACTTGTTTCTTAAAAAAACTGCTTATAACTGGTGACTTATTGATTAGCTATAGCAGCCTATTTTAAACACTATTGTTCAATCGTATCGGGTAGTACCAATTCTTGATAAAGCGGCTCAGATAGTTCACTTACTGTGTGGTCTGGCGCTACAATATAGATATGACTAGGGGTAAATTGAACGACCCACTCTTCATGATTCATCGCTTCTAAAATCACAAAGCCATCAATTGGTGCCACTTCGAGTTTACCTATCTGGCTTAAATCATAATAAGAAATGTGCCAATCTCCTCGTATATCGACATTCGACTCATAACTTTCATATGTACTTAAGAAGTTGATCGAATCCCTTTCTGGATTGAAAACACCCATTTGAGTATCAAAATGCTTTATCCCATAACCTGTAGTGGAGTCATAAACTTGGTAAAAGTTAAATGGCGCAACTTGTAACGGTTGTGGTTTAAACTCGGTAAAGGTGATATCAAGTGACGATGATATCCCTTGGCACTGATTGACAGTTTGAACATAACGAGCATCAATTAAATTGCGTTGGCCGGCTATTTGGATTGCATCCATTTGATCTAGCTGCTCAACAAATCCGATATCCATGTCAGTATAAAAGTAGCTGGTGGTAAATAAATCTTGTTGTGTACAACTAGTGATACCAGCAGGCAACACTCCATTTTGTATTAACTCTTTAAATTGATGTTGGATAATCAACAAACTATCAACTACCGCATATTCAATATCTTCTATGTTCGTGTTTACCGTCGCTGAGTATTGAGGCAGGAAATTATTGCCTTCAAGTACTGATATATCTGGATGCGTATTTATGTTCTCTGTTGTTTTTACTTCATCTACTACTGGTGACTCTGGTGCTATTTGCTCTATTTTCTGTGGTACAGGGAGCGGAGTCGTGTACGTGTATTGAGTAGGTAACGCTTTTGGTTCTGCTTGAGCGATCTGTTGCGGCTCTGCCAATGGAGTGCCTTGCTCTAACAAAGTTGGCTGTAGCTTAGGTGCACTGGCAGCTTGCTCAGTCGGCAATGCAAATGGTGTTGCTTGTTCTGTTGGCGTTGGCTGAGCTTTTGGTTCTGCTTGAGCAATTGCTTGCGGCATTGCTAACGGAGTTCCTTGCTCTAACAAAGTTGGCTGTAATTTAGGTGTACCAGCAGCTTGCTCTGTCGGCAAGGTAAATGGTACGGCTTGCTTGTTAGGAGTTGGCTGAACTTTTGGTGTTGCTTGAGCCATTGGTTGTGGTGCCACTAACGGAGTACCTTGAGCTAACAAAGTTGGCTGTAGCTTAGGTGCACTGGCAGCTTGCTCAGTCGGCAAGGTAAATGGTACGGCTTGCTTGTTAGGCGTTGGTTGAACTTTTGGTGTTGCTTGAGCGATCTGTTGCGGCGCTGCTAACGGAGTAGCTTGAGCTAACAAAGTTGGCTGTAGCTTAGGTGCACTGGCAGCTTGCTCAGTCGGCAAGGTAAATGGTACGGCTTGCTTGTTAGGCGTCGGTTGAACTGTTGGCGTTGCTTGAGCGATCTGTTGCGGCTCTGTCAACAGAGTAGCTTGAGCTAACAAAGTTGGCTGTAGCTTAGGTGTACCAGCTGTTTGCTCAGTAGGTAAAGTAAATGGCCCAGTTTGTTCTGTAGGCGTCGGTTGTGCTTTTGGCGTAGCTTGAGCAATTTGTTGCGGTGTTGCCAACGGAGTGCCTTGTGCTAACTGAGTCGGCTGTAACTTTGGTGCACTGGCAGCTTGCTCGGTCGGCAATGCAAATGGTGTGGTTTGTTTTACAGGCGTAGGTTGAACTTTTGGCGTAGCTTGAGCAATTTGTTGCGGTGCTGCTAACGGAATGCCTTGTGCTAATTGAGTTGGCTGTAGCTTAGGTGTGCCAGTCGCTTGCTCGGTCGGCAAGGTAAATGGTGTAGCTTGTTTTGTAGGTGTTGGTTGTGCTTTTGGCGTTTTTTGAGCAATTTGTTGCGGTGCCGCTAACGGAGTTCCTTGCGCTAATTGAGTTGGCTGTAACTTAGGGGTACTGGCAGTTTGCTCGGTCGGCAAGGTAAATGGTACGGCTTGCTTGTTAGGCGTTGGCTGAACTTTTGGTGTTACTTGAGCGATCTGTTGAGGTGCAGCCAACGGGGTAGCTTGGTCTAGTGGAGTAGGTTGTAACTTAGGTGTACCAACAGCTTGTTCAGTCGGCAAGGTAAATGGTACGGCTTGCTTGTTAGGCGTCGGTTGAACTGTTGGCGTTGCTTGAGCGATCTGTTGCGGCTCTGTCAACGGAGTGTCTTGTGCTAACTGAGTCGGCTGTAACTTTGGTGCACTGGCAGCTTGCTCGGTCGGCAATGCAAATGGTGTGGTTTGTTTTGCAGGCGTAGGTTGAACTTTTGGCTCCGCTTGAGCAATTTGTTGCGGTGCTGCTAACGGAATGCCTTGTGCTAATTGAGTTGGCTGTAGCTTAGGTGCACTGGCAGCTTGCTCGGTCGGCAAGGTAAATGGTTCAGCTTGTTTTGTAGGCGTTGCTTGAACTTTTGGTGTTGCTTGAGCAATTTGTTGTGGTGCTGCTAACGGAATGCCTTGATCTAGTTGAGTTGGTTGTAATTTAGGTGTGCCAGCAGCTTGCTCAGTCGGCAATGCAAATGGTGTGGTTTGTTTTGCAGGCGTAGGTTGAACTTTTGGCTCCGCTTGAGCAATTTGTTGCGGTGCTACTAACGGAATGCCTTGTGCTAATTGAGTTGGCTGTAGCTTAGGTGTGCCAGTCGCTTGCTCGGTCGGCAAGGCAAATGGTGTAGCTTGTTTTGTAGGTGTTGGTTGTGCTTTTGGCGTTTTTTGAGCAATTTGTTGCGGTGCTGCTAACGGAGTGCCCTGATCTAGTTGAATAGGTTGTAATTTAGGTGTACCAGCAGCTTGCTCAGTCGGCAATACAAATGGTTCAGCCTGTTCTGTAGGTGTTGGCTGAGCTTTTGGTTCTGCTTGAGCGATCTGTTGAGGTGCTGCCAACGGAGTAGCTTGATCTAGTTGATTAGGCTGTAACTTAGGTGTGCCGGTCGCTTGCTTAGTCGGCAATATAAATGGTTTAGCCTGTTCCATAGAAGTCGGTTGAACTTTTGGTTCTGCTTGAGCGATCTGTCGCGGCGCTGCTAACGGAGTAGCTTGAGCTAACAAAGTTGGCTGTAACTTAGGTGTACCGGTAGTTTGCTTTGTCGGCAAGGTAAATGGTGTCGCTTGTTTTGCAGGCGTAGGTTGAATTTTTGGCTCCGCTTGAGCAATTTGTTGCGGTGCTGCCAGCGGAGTAGCTTGAGCTAACAAAGTCGGCTGTAGCTTAGGTGTACTTGTTACTTTAGCCACAGGAATTTCTGGTACAGCTTGTTTGTTAGGTGAGGGAAGTGGCTTTGGCGTTACTTGAGCCATTGGCTGTGGTGCTGCTACCGGAGTACCTTGTTTCAACAAAGTAGGCTGTAATGTAGGTACACTTTGAACTTTCTGAGTTGGTTGAAGTTTAGGTGACTTCAAAGGATCTTGATTAGGTTCTTTTAGTGGAATGGGAATTTCTACACTTGTGATTGGTTCTTCCGCTGTGTTTTTTTGTGGTGAATTAGATGATTCTTCACTATTACACGCAGATAACAGTAGGCTGATTATTGTTGGAATATAGATACTTCTCATCGCTGAATCCATTTATTTTATTCTGTAAATTAATACTAGAATGAATGCATTCAGCGCGTGAATGTTTGATGTGGATCAAATATTGTTGGTGTTTTTTTATTCTTTTTTTTCTGACTAATTAGTCAGTTAATTTTTAGTTGTTGATTTTTATGGATTTCATGCTTGTGCTAGGAAGTATATAAAAACGCTCTCATTGATCGGGTCAATGAGAGCGGTATGTATACAATATAGAAATGTTAAGCGACTTTACTTACTGCCTGTTGCGACTTTTTTATGATTAACTCACTTGGATCAAAGTCATCAACGTTAATTGTTTCTAATCGGTAATGTTCGGCATCACGTAGAATTTTAGCTTCTTCTTCCGTAATCCAACCATTTTCCAGCCCAATTTCAGCGACTTTATCTAATTGTACAAATGCGCGGCGTTTCTGCTGCTTGTTGCATACAATCTCAAAAATAGGTTCAGCTGATAAAATTACTTCTAATGCTCGTTCAATTTTACCTGCAGGGTTGAACTCACTCGCTTCTAAGTATTGATTACGGCCAATACGTGAACGCGTTTCTGATGGCGTTTGCAGAATTTGCGCGACTTGGTTATCGAGCTTATCACTTGGCGCTTTACGTACCTTACCTAGTGGTAAAATTAGCACACGCATTAACCCAGCTGCTCCTCGTGATGGGAAGTTACGTAAGAAGTCATCAATCGCTTCTTCTGCTTGGCGCAAGCTATCTTGAACGCCCCAATGCACTAGTGGTAGATCCGCTTCTTGGTAGCCTTCCATCTCAAAGCGCTTTAAGGTTGCAGAGCTTAAATAAAGTTGGCTTAACACATCGCCTAGACGAGCCGATAAACGCTCTTTACGTTTTAATGAGCCGCCTAGTACTGCCATTGAAATATCTGACATTAAAGCAATGTTGGCACTGTAACGGTTCAGTTTTTGGTAATAACCTTTAATTTGGTCGTGAATGATACCGTTAAAATTGGCATCACTTGGCACCGCATAATCCGAACCTCGGCCATCCGTTAGACCAAGCCAGAAGCTACGTACTGCATTACTCATGCTAAAGCCAATATGACCAAACACCGCACTATCAAAGCGTGATAGAGCATTTTTCTCGCTTGAATGCGCCGCTTCCATTTCTTCTAAGACATAAGGATGGCAGCGAATGGCGCCTTGTCCATAAATGATCATAGAACGAGTCAGAATATTGGCACCTTCTACGGTAATAGCAATAGGTGCGCCTTGGTAACCACGGGCTAAAAAGTTAGCCGGTCCCATGCAGACGCCTTTACCGCCAGCGATGTCCATGGCATCAATTAAGGCGCGCTGTCCACGGTGAGTACAGTGGTACTTCACAATCGCCGAAATAACCGATGGTTTTTCACCGAGATCAATACCGGCAACGGTTAATTGACTGGCTGCATCCATTACGTAAGCATTGCCCGCAAGACGCGCTAATGGTTCTTCAATCCCTTCCATGTGACCGATTGGCTGCTTAAATTGGCGGCGAATACGGGCATAAGCACCAGTTGCCAATGCTGCTGTTTTGGTGCCACCGGTTGAGTTAGAAGGTAGAGTAATACCACGCCCCACTGATAAACATTCCACTAGCATACGCCAGCCTTGGCCTGCCATTTCTGGTCCGCCGATGATGTAGTCTAATGGGACAAAAATATCGTTACCTTGAGTTGGACCATTTTGGAATGGCACATTCAAAGGGAAATGACGACGACCAATTTTCACGCCTTTAGTATCGATTGGAATTAAAGCACAAGTAATACCGATATCTTCTTGGTCACCGAGTAGGCCATCAGGATCGCGAAGTTTGAAGGCTAAACCAAGTACGGTTGCGACAGGTGCCAGCGTGATATAGCGTTTATTCCATGTTAGTCGCATACCAAGCACTTCTTTGCCTTGCCATTCGCCTTTGCACACAATACCAAAATCAGGAATCGCACCGGCGTCAGAACCGGCTTCTGGGCTAGTTAAAGCAAAACATGGGATTTCTTTACCTTCGGCTAAGCGAGGTAGGTAATGATCTTGCTGCTCTTTAGTGCCGTAGTGTTGCAATAATTCGCCAGGGCCTAATGAGTTCGGCACGCCGACCGTTGAAGATAATACGCCTGACACGCCCGTTAGTTTTTGTAGTACCACAGATTGTGCGTAGGCAGAAAATTCTAAGCCGCCATATTTTTTCTTGATGATCATGGCGAAGAACTTGTGATCTTTAAGGTATTGCCAAATTTCTGGTGGCAGGTCGGCTAATTCATGGGTGATTTCAAAATCATTGGCCATACGACAAACTTCATTTACTGGGCCATCAATAAAGGCTTGTTCTTCATCACTTAATTTTGGTGCTTGAATGTCGGATAGCTTTTTCCAATCAGGCTTACCTTTAAACAATTCAGCTTCCCACCATACGGTACCCGCATCAATGGCTTCTTTTTCGGTTTGCGACATTGCAGGTAAAATTTGACGGAATACCTTGAGTGCCGGCTTACTGAATAATGAACGACGAATTTGTGGAATCGCGACTAACGCTGAAAGAATAACAAACACGCCGAATAAAATTGGGGATAGACCGCCAAGTAAGGTTGAAATCAACAGGACTGCCGCCATCGCCCCAATGGTTATCGACTGAGAGCGGCGGTGGTATAAACAAAAACCGAATACGACAAGCGTAACGATTAGGGTAAGTAGGGTGATCATCTTTGTCTTCCTTATTATGATGAGTGATAAAGCCACACTTTTTTATAACGAAAAAATTAAGTGGTCGTACCAGATGAATTCATTGTAGCCATCTTGTTGAGGAAATGTAAAAGGTCAATGTGGTTGAAAAGTGATCTCAAGCATAAAATGAATGTTTTAAATAGGTGTTTATATTTTATTGGAGTGGTTCGTTTTCTAACTACCTTGTAAGAGTAGTATCGAATGGCGGTTTCTTTCTTATATAAATAATGCTTACAGAAATCATGGATCCTTCTTACGAAAATATTTCATCCAATGGGTGACAGGTCTCGTTCTTTATAGGTAAACTCAAGATTGATAACTATTCAAAATAAGGGAACCTCCCATGTACCAAGATTTGATTCGAAGTGAACTCACAGAAGCTGCCCAAGTACTCAACGCTTTTCTAAGTGATGATAAAAATCTTCAAGATATTGAAGCGGCAGCTAAGCTGATAGCGGATTCATTTAAGCAAGGTGGCAAAGTGTTGTCTTGTGGTAACGGTGGCTCGCACTGTGATGCGATGCACTTTGCTGAAGAATTAACGGGACGCTACCGTGAGAACCGCCCAGGTTACCCTGGGATTGCTATTTCGGATCCAAGCCACCTTTCTTGTGTTAGTAACGATTTTGGCTACGAGTTTGTTTTCTCCCGCTACCTTGAAGCGGTAGGGCAAAAGGGAGATGTGCTATTTGGTCTTTCTACCTCGGGTAACTCTGGCAATATCTTAAAAGCAATGGAAACTGCCAAGCAAAAAGGCATGAAGACAATTGCCTTAACGGGTAAAGACGGCGGTAAAATGGCGGGTATTGCTGATGTGGAAATTCGTGTTCCTCATTTTGGTTACGCTGACCGTATTCAAGAAGTCCACATTAAAATTATCCATATCGTGATCCAATTGATTGAAAAAGAAATGGAAAAGTAACTTTATTATTTTGATGTTTTAAAGAGACTATTTTAAAAAGCGGTATGTTAAAAGGAACGATGAATGTGTGAATTGCTCGGTATGAGTGCCAATGTCCCAACCGACATTTGCTTCAGTTTTACCGGATTAATCCAACGTGGTGGAAAAACTGGCCCTCACCGTGATGGCTGGGGGATCACCTTTTATGAAGGTAAAGGGTGCCGTAATTTTAAAGACCCGAAACCGAGCTGCCATTCTAAAATTGCTGAGCTAGTACAGAGCTACCCAATAAAAAGTTGCGCGGTGATTAGTCATATTCGTCAGGCTAATCGAGGAGAGGTGAACTTAGAAAACACTCACCCATTTACTCGTGAGCTGTGGGGGAAGAATTGGACGTTTGCCCATAATGGTCAATTGAGTGGTTACCAAGATTTAAATACTGGTCGCCATCGTCCTATTGGAGAAACCGATAGCGAGTTGTCATTTTGCTGGATTTTAAAGCAGCTTGAAGACCGTTATCCAGAGCCACCACATTCTCGCCAAATGCCAGAGATCTTTCAGTTTATTGCTCAATGTTGTGATGAATTGAAAAAGTTAGGCGTGTTTAACATGCTGTTGAGCGATGGTGAGTATGTGATGATGTACTGCACCAACAACCTTCACTGGATAACAAGACGAGCACCTTTTGGTAAAGCGACATTGATTGATGAAGAAGTCAGTATCGACTTTCAAGAAGAAACCACGCCGAATGATGTGGTATCAGTGATTGCCACTCAACCGTTAACCGATAACGAACGCTGGCATAAAATGAAGCCTAGTGAATATGGTGTGTTTCATTTTGGTGAGCTGATTTTAGATAATAGCTTAGATCTGATTGATGAGCCGTTTGCGTGAAAGGATGCTAGTTTTTAGTTTTTAGTTTCTAGTTTCGAGGGTAGCGTATTTCGTGGCTCGGGCGCTTCGCTTCTTGTTGCTCGAGGGGCTTGGTCTAGACTTAACCATTGATGATTTATAGTGAAATAGTGCTTGATATTTAGTCAAACTCGAGCACTATTTCTCTCGCAACTCGCAACTCGCAACTCGCAACTCGCAACTCGCAACTCGCAACTCGCAACTCGCAACTCTAATCTTCAGCGTACCCATGCAGCCCTAATGGCTGACCATCCAAATAAGCTTGCTGTTGTTTCATCTCTAATCGGCCTTCAATAAACCATTTGCTCACCAGAGGATAAATATTATGCTCTTGGACGAGGACTCGCTTGGCTAAATCATCGGCACTGTCATCTTCAAAAACAGGTACCTTGGCTTGTAAAATAACAGGGCCACCATCGAGTTCTTCAGTAACAAAGTGGACACTGGTTCCATGTTCACTATCACCGGCATCAATGGCGCGCTGATGAGTGTTAAGACCTGAATATTTAGGAAGTAGAGAAGGGTGGATGTTTAGCATTTTGCCTAAGTAATGTTCTACAAAGTTACTGCTGAGGATACGCATGTAACCGGCGAGAATAATTAAATCAGGTTGATAGGCGTCGATTTGCTTCATCAATTCAGTATCAAAAGCCAAACGATCGGGCTTTCCATCTGAATTTAGAAAGTCTTGCGCGGAAAGGGAGTGAGCTGCGATTGAATGATTTTTTGCACGCTCTAAACCATAAGCTTCAGCTTTGTTTGAAAACACTGCCGTGACTTTGGCTTGAATTTGTTCGGATTCACAAGCATCGATAATGGCTTGTAGGTTGCTTCCATTACCTGAAACTAATACAACGATATTTTTCATACATTCCTTGCCAAATAAGAACAGCCGAAAGTCAATTTGACTTTCGGCTGTTTGCTTATTTAATTTCCACTTGCTCTTCACCAGCTTCAGCTGTCGCTATTTGACCGATGATCCAAGCGTTTTCACCTTCAGCATTAAGTAGTTCTACTGCGGCTTGTGCTTGATCTTGTGGAAGTGCCACAATCAGGCCAACACCACAGTTGAACGTACGGTACATCTCGTAGGTTTCAACATTTCCTTTTTGTTGTAACCAAGAGAAAATTGCTGGCCATTCCCAACTGTTACCATCGATCACTGCTTTAGTGCCTTCCGGTAATACGCGTGGAATGTTTTCCCAGAAACCACCGCCAGTAATATGAGAAATCGCATGGATATCATGCTTTTCAATCATTTTAAGTGCTGATTTGATGTAGATCTTAGTTGGTTCGATAAGGTGTTCACCAATCGTGCGACCGTTTAAGTCTTCATTTAAATCAGCTTGAGACACTTCAAGGATCTTACGAATAAGTGAATAGCCGTTTGAGTGAGGGCCACTTGAACCTACCGCGATTAAAGCGTCACCAGCGGCTACTTTGGTGCCATCGATAACGTCAGCTTTTTCGACTACGCCAACACAGAAGCCGGCAACATCGTAGTCTTCGCCTTCGTACATACCAGGCATTTCAGCAGTTTCACCACCGATTAAAGAACAACCCGCTTGGATACAACCTTCACCGATGCCGGTTACCACTTCTGCTGCGGTATCCACATCTAGTTTGCCAGTTGCGTAGTAGTCTAGGAAGAAAAGAGGTTCTGCACCTTGAACGATTAAATCATTCACACACATGGCGACAAGGTCGATACCAATGGTGTCGTGTTTTTTCATATCCAAAGCCAGACGCAGTTTCGTTCCAACACCATCTGTGCCAGAAACTAAAAGCGGCTGCTTGTATTTGGTTGGTAGCTCACATAATGCACCAAAGCCACCGATGCCACCCATAACTTCCGGGCGACGAGTGCGTTTTACCACACCTTTAATTTTATCGACTAATGCATTACCTGCATCAATATCAACACCAGCGTCTTTATAGCTTAGAGAAGAATTGTTACCACTCACGGGGATATCCTCGCCTTTGATTTGATTGGATGTGAAAAACGGGGCTATTCTAACAGGGGATGAAGTGAAAAGGAAAACGTTTGCGTCAGTTTTTTTGCTTCAATGATTGGTCAAAAAATTTAATGAGTTCTATCAATGAATTCTGGTGTTTTTGGGGTATAATTCGGATGTTTGTCAAAATTAAGCACGGAGTTGGACATGAAAGTCGTAGAAGTTAAACACCCACTGGTTAAGCATAAGCTTGGTCTAATGCGCGAAGGCGATATCAGCACAAAACGTTTTCGTGAGTTAGCAACAGAAGTGGGAAGTTTACTCACTTATGAAGCGACCTCTGATTTTGAAACAGAGAAAGTGACAATTAAAGGCTGGAATGGCCCGGTTGAAATTGACCAAATTAAAGGTAAAAAAGTCACCGTTGTGCCGATCCTTCGTGCTGGTTTAGGGATGATGGATGGCGTACTTGAGCACATGCCAAGCGCTAGAATTTCTGTTGTTGGTGTATACCGTGATGAAGAAACACTTGAGCCAATCCCATACTTTAACAAGTTAACTTCTAGCATTAATGAGCGTATCGCTCTAGTTGTTGACCCAATGTTAGCCACCGGCGGTTCTATGATTGCAACAGTTGACTTGTTAAAAGAGCAAGGTTGTAACCAAATTAAAGTACTAGTGCTAGTTGCTGCTCCTGAAGGCATTGAAGCTTTAGAGAAAGCGCATCCTGATATTGAGTTATACACTGCTGCGATTGACGAAAAACTGGATGATAAAGGTTATATCGTTCCTGGTTTAGGCGATGCTGGTGATAAGATCTTCGGCACTCAATAAATAACGCCATTTCAGAAAATTATCTGGAAGATGGAATTAATTAGTATAAAGCGACTCTATTAAATGGAGTCGCTTTTTTTATGCCCATTAGCACGAAGAAAAATGTATACGTTTCATGTATGATTAGCGGCTTAATATAAGAGTGTGGTGCTACTACACAGAATGATTTCTGAATAAAAAACAGGTCTGTTATGCGTTATCTTGTTATCCCCCTTGTCGCTTCGATTTTATTTCCATTAACGACAGTTGCTAAAACGTCGGTTGATGTATATCACGCTGAAGTTGTGTTAAGTAATGAAAAAAATGCACGCTCAATTGCATGGGGTGAAGGTCTCGAGCAAGTGTTAGTTAAAGCATCGGGTAATGCCAATATTGCTGACAATGAGGTCGTAAAAAAAGCCATGCGCGATGGCTCTGATTATTTGGCGAAATTTAAATATGGTACGCTAAATGGCGAAAAAAGTTTAGATATGCAGTACAGCCCTAAACAAATCAGTGTGTTGTTATCAAAAGCCAATGCTTCGGTTTGGCCGAAAGAACGTGAGAACGTTTTAGTTTGGTTGGTGCAAGATGACAATGTTGAGCGTCAAGTAGGTTGGGAGCAATCTGGATTAGATTCAGTGTCAGCTTTACAAACGGCCGCGCAACAGTCAGGGCTTCCGATCACTTTGCCCGTGGGTGATATGGATGATTTAACTAAAATTTCTGCGCCAGATTTATGGGGCGGCTTTCCAGAGCCACTTGCCGCTGCCAGTGTTCGTTATCCGGCAGATTCTGTACTCGTACTAAAAGTGGCGGCTAATGGAGCATCTTCAGAAGTCAATTGGCAGCTCTATGATATGGCTCCTGATAGTATTACCTCTTCGCCTCAATCTGCTGTCACAGGGGTTGAAAGTGGCGATGTCGCTCAAGCGATAGATAAAGCCATTGACCGAGTTAGTGCTTACTACGCTAAGAAAAACAAACCAACCGGTAAGCAAGTGGCGGATGATGCGCTATGGGCTCATTTCTCTGGCATTCAATCGGCTCAACCTTTCTTTAATTTAGAGCGCTCTTTACTTGATTTAGAGAGTGTTGCAACAGTACAAGTGCACTCGATTCAAGGTGCGAATGTGACATTCAATATTCAACTATTAAGCAACAAAGCGGAATTTGAAAAGCAAGTCACAGGATTAAAAGGAATAGAGCAAGCACAAGCGCCTGTGGACTCTGCAAAAGTGGCAGAACAAGTGGCCGCCGAGCAGTTAGCCCAAGAAGGGGATGCTCAGCAAGCCAACCAAGCATCAGATCAAGAAATAGAGCAAGAAACGGATGCGGTTGCTCCAGAGAGCTCAGAGCCAGAAGATAAAACTACTGAAGAACAATTGCCAGCCGATCAGCAGTTGTGGTTTAGTTTATAGAATAAGGTAGATATATCCAGTTCACTTGGATATAAAAAAGGGAGCCAAGTTGGCTCCCTTTTTGCTGCGTTAAATTAATTCAGTGATTAATTGAACTCGCTATAACTTAAAGCGCAGTTTCTAGCACTTTACGTGAACGGGCAATATCAATTGAGCCGTGTTCACCGAGTTTTGTCATGCCATGTGCTTCTAAGCTTGTGATGGCAGTATCAACGTCTGCTTGTGCAAGATCGATTTCACCAAGTGAAACAGGCGTTTTCATTTGGCTGAAGAATTGCTTAGTTTTCTCAATCGCCGCATCAATACGAGCATCATCAGAACCTTCAGTGATATTCCAGATGCGCTCTGCATATTGTAGTAATTTCGCTTTTTTCTCTTCGCGACATACATTCATTACCGCAGGGAGTACGATAGTTAAGCTACGGCCGTGGTCTACACCGAAGTTACCTGTTAGTTCGTGACCAATCATGTGAGTTGCCCAGTCTTGAGGTACGCCAACACCGATTAAACCGCTTAGTGCTTGAGTAGCCGCCCACATAACGTTAGTACGAGCTTCGATATCTTGTAGGTTATCGATTAATTTTGGACCTTCTTCGATTAAGGTAAGTAGAATACCTTCTGCAAAACGGTCTTGGATTTTTGCGTTAACAGGGTACGTTAAGTATTGCTCCATTACGTGAACATAGGCATCAACCACACCGTTAGAGGTTTGACGCTCAGATAGGCTTAATGTGGTTTGTGGATCTAATACTGCAAATTGAGGGCGAACTAGCGGGTTCATAAATGCTAGTTTTTCTTTGCCACGAGTTACTACTGCACCAATATTGGTTTCAGAACCAGTCGCCGGTAGGGTTAAGATACAACCTAAAGGTAGTGCACTGTTCACTTCAGCACCTTTAGCTAAGATATCCCAAGTGTCACCTTCAAAGCCAACCGCCGCAGAGATGAACTTAGTACCATCAACCACTGAACCACCGCCAACAGCTAATAGGTAGTCAAAGCCTTCGGCACGGATTTTTTCAACTGCTTTCATTAAAGTGTCGAATTGTGGGTTTGGCTCGATGCCAGAGAATTCATCCCAAGTATGATCTTTAAGCGCAGCAACCACTTGGTCATACACACCGTTGCTTTTGATTGAACCGCCACCGTATGTCACCAGAATTTTTTTGTCTTTAGGAATGCTATTGGTGATTGCTGAGATTTGACCTTGGCCAAAATGAATTTGAGTCGTATTTTGATAGCTAAAATTGTTCATTTGTTGCTCCAGAGTAAATCGTCGCTTTTACGTGAAAGCGACGTTATTGAATTTAGATTGTGTTCAGAATGATGATTTCTTATTACAGTTTAATGAGCATCTTACCGATGTTCTCACCTTTAAATAATCCAAGGAAAGCATCAGGAGTGGCTTCGATGCCTTCACGGGTCGTCTCTTTCCAGCTGATTTTTCCTTGCTCAACCCATTGAGTTAATTGCGCAACGTAGCTTGGATAATGTTCCCAGTGATCAGAGACGATGAAGCCTTGAATGCGTAGGCTCTTCTTGACGATGTTAGCCAGATTATTTGGGCCGGCTTTAGCGTCTTCTAGGTTATATAGATCAATCATGCCGCAGACACTCATGCGTCCATAACGATTTAATAAATTTAATGCGGCTTCTAGGTGATCTCCACCAACATTCTCGTAGCATACATCAACACCTTGTGGGCAATGTTCTGCGAGTGCGGCTTCAAGCTCAGCGGCATTGTTATAATCTTTGTAATTGATGACGCCATCGACACCAAGTGATTTTAACCATTCCACTTTTTCATCACTACCAGCACTACCAATAACGCGGCAGCCTTTTAATTTAGCAAATTGACAAACTAGGCTACCGACCGCGCCTGAAGCGGCAGAAACTAATACGGTTTCGCCTTCTTTCAGTTCGCCAATAATATTCAAACCAACCCAAGCGGTTAAGCCTGGCATACCTGCAACACCGAGGAAGCTTTGGTCGGGTAGTGTAGTCTGTGGCAGTTTTTGTACCATGTCACCGGTTGAGACTGCGTATTCGCGCCAACCAAGCATGCTGTTAACTTTATCGCCTACTTGAAAATCTGGATGCTTGGATTCAATCACTTCACCAATCGCAGAGCCTTGCATTAATTCACCAAGTTGAAATGGCGGTACATAACTTTCAGCATCGGTCATTCTGCCACGCATATAAGGATCAACGGATAACCAAAGGTTCTTGATGATGAATTGGCCTTCAGTGATATCAGTAATCGTTTCGGTTTGTAACTCAAAACACTCTTGAGTTGGCATGCCAGCTGGACGTTGTTTTAAAGCGTAACCTTTACTTTCAATATGCATTGGAACCTCTATCGTGGAGTTGATTGAAAATTTATGCTGTTAGAATAGCGAGAAAGGTAATATATTCCTAATGCATAAAGATAATTACCAAAATGAGCTAAAGTCATATCATGAATAAGCTAAATCAAGTCGACTTAAATTTATTGGTCGCATTACAAGCTTTGATTCGCACCAAAAGTGTCACCAAAGCGGCTTTGCAACTGAATATCACGCAATCGGCAATGAGCCGTACTTTGCAGCGTTTACGTCATCAATTTGGTGATCCTCTATTTGTGCGAACCAAAGGTGGTCTGCTACCTACCGAGCGTACGATTGAGATGTCGACGTCATTGGATTGTTTATTGCAGCACGCAGAAACGTTGCTCAACCCAGCGGCTTTTGAACCCAAGCAAGCCAATACGCATTTCACCTTAATGATGAGTGATTTTTTCTCGCAAGTTTTCATGCCACCCGTTTATAAAACATTATTTGAGCAAGCACCGGGCGTGTCATTGACGTGTTTAAATCGTCAGCCAGATATGATGGAAAAGTTATCACTTGGTGAGGCTGATTTAAGTTTTAGTAGTGATGTACAAAAACCGCAAGCTGATATTTATGCGCAGGCTCTTGGCCCAGATCGTTTAGTGACCATGATGAGGAAAGGCCACCCGTTAGCCAATCAACCTTTAACTTTAGATGCTTATTGTAATAGTGCCCATGCGTTAATTTCGATGGGAGGAGATAGAGCGGGAGCGATTGATTTGGCATTAGCAAAAATTGGTCGTAAACGTAACGTGGTATTGCGAATGCCGCACTTTACTGCTGCGCCTTATGCCATTGAGCAAAGTGATCTATTGCTAACCTTACCGGGATGTTTGGCGAGAAAAATGGCAGAGCACTTAGAGGTGGTGGTGATGGATACCCCAATAGAGACAGCAACCTACCAATATCATATGGTTTGGCATGCAAGACAACATAATAACCTTGCACACCGCTGGCTTAGAACCGAAGTTCAGAAAGTTTTATCGCAAGCGTTTTCTGAATAATCATACCCGTCGTACTTGAAGTTGCAGCTTTGTTGATGGCGTTCATTCGCGCCTCACTGCAACGTCAATTACTGTGGGTATGTACTATTTGTTTGAACCTTCATATTTGGCTTTTTCTTGCTTTTCTACTTCTGAAAGACGCGTTAGCTTTAAGCCAAGTGCTTTACCTTTGTGGCGAGCATAAAGAATATTGGCCACAAAATTAATGCTAGTTAAAAGCAGTTCAATAGCTGCAAGTATGCGCTCACCATTATCGATATATAAAATGGTTAATGAGTGCAAAAAGTAGAACATTAAAATGAAGTTCGCCCAAGCGTGGGTATAGGGTTTACCTTTAATGATACCGATAAAAGGCAGCAGTAACGGAATACACCAACCTACGGTGACGGCGGTTGAGTTAAGATCGGGGTGAGGGGAAATGAAACCATGCCATGCGAGTACCCACAGCAGTAGTGCAAAGTAGCTAAATAGAGCCAAGTAGCGATCAAAAAGTGGCGATGTCGCCGATGATTGTGTCATAAAGTCCGTTTCTTATGTTGATGAAGCATGATTTAGTGAAGCATGTGATTAAGTATGTAGAGATGATAAGGCTAAAGCTGCTTTTGCTAAACGTTGGCCTTGTGCAAATGCTAACTCAGTCACTTGTTTATCGAGTCCGCTATGGCCTTGTTTCGATATCGAGCTTGCTCCATAGGGCGTTCCGCCTTTAAAGCTAGTGTGTAAACTTGGCTCTGAATAAGGGAGTCCCATTACCATCATGCCGTGATGCAATAGCGGTAACATCATTGATTGTTGAGTAGTCTCTTGCCCGCCATGAGGGGACGATGATGAGGTAAACACACAAGCGGGCTTATCAATTAAATCACCAGCGATCCACAAAGAAGTGGTTTGATCCCAAAAGTGTTTCATCGCCGCACTCATATTGCCAAACCAAACTGGACTACCAATTGCCAAACCATCACATTGCTTTAATTCTGGTAATTCGATCACAGGATCGGTAGCAGGATGGTCGTCATTGGAATCAATATCCGCAACAGTGCGCAATGAAGCTTGGCAGTTTTCTACCGATTCTACCCCTCGGGCAATATGGCGAGCTAACTGCTGCGTTGTACCGTGTCGGCTATGGTACAACACAACAATAGTCACGGAGCTGCGCTTTAGCAGTGGATCAATCATAGAATCTCAAGCACTTGCTCTGGTGGGCGGCCATGGCGAGCTTGGTCATTGGCAACCACGATAGGGCGTTCAATCAGTTTTGGGTTTTCAGCCATAGCGTTAAATAGATTATCATCACTCAAAGCCTCATCGGCTAAGTTTAGTGATTTATAAATATCTTCTTTAATGCGCATCATATCGCGAACTTTGGTTAAGCCTAGTTGCTTAAACAAGGTTTTTAGCGTGGCAACATCCGGTGTATCGTCTAAATATTTAACCACTTGAGGTTCAATGCCTTGTTCGGTTAATAGCTCTAATGTTTGACGGCTTTTTGAGCAGCGTGGGTTGTGATAAATAACAACTGACATGACATATCCTTATAAAGTTTTAATGAATTATTGTAGAGCAGCAAAACGTTGCTGTTCGATACGCAATTGGTCAATCCGAGCATCATATCTTGCTTGTTGTAGACTGCCTAATTCGGCTAACTGACTTGCTCTAGTGTAGTTACTGATTGCTTTATTCCAATTCGCTCGCAGTGCAAATATTTCACCTTCTGATGCTAATTGTTCCGGCTCATTGGCGGCTTTTCGATTAGCATTGGCTAACAATGACCATCCCACCGTTTCATCTGGATGAGCATGGGTATACTTTTGTAAAATATTAATTGCCTCTTTATTGCGGTTTGCTTCAATAAGAACATTGGCATAGTTAATGGTTAATACTTGATTGCCCGGTTTTCTTTCGAGTCCTTTTTTAAGCAAAGTTATCGCGCTGTCATACTGTTTTTTATGTATGTATAAGTCAGACACCGCATCAAGATAAAAATTATTGTACGGATCGCTGGCCAGTAGTCGGGTTAAGATGGTTTCTGCTTGAGATATTTTACCGCTATCCATATAAACCAAGGCTTGGCCGTACTCTAAAGTTGGCTTTATCATTGGGCTGGCTTTTTGCAGTCTACGCTCAAACCAATCTAATGATTGAGCTGAATCGATGCTAGCATAGCGAGCGATCACTCGCGCTTTGGCAAGATGGAAATTAACAGAAATAGGTGGATTGACTCTAGGGTAACGGCCCGCTCTATCTCTTGCTTCGGATAGACGTGCTTTAGGTAAAGGGTGACTCAGCAACATTGGCGGCGGGGTGCTTGCATAGCGATATTGATCGGCTAATTGGCCAAAGAATTGAGGCATGCCTTCAGGATCAAAACCGGCTCTGGCCAATGTGGCAATACCAAATCGGTCTGCCTCTTGTTCATTAGAGCGCGTGTAGTTAATACTGGCTTGCATTGAACCTGCGGTAGTGGCATTAACCGCAGCAATACCTGCTTCTGGAGAGGCGATAGCAAGTAATAATGAACCGACTAAAGCGGCAATCGTTAATGGCGTACGACGCGCTTGATCTTCCATATGTCGAGCAAGATGTCGTTGAGTGATATGCGATATTTCGTGCGCAAAAACCGAGGCAAGTTGGCTTTCATTGTTGGCGTGAAGAAATAAACCGGTATTGGCCACCACGTACCCACCAAAAAAGGCAAAGGCGTTCACACTACGATCACGGATCAAATGGAAGTGAAAAGGGGTTTTGACATCATTAGCACTGGCAACCAGCTGGTGGCCTAACGAGGTGATGTACTCATCCATCACTGGGTCACTAATAATTGGACTGGTGCTGCGCAAAATTCGCATGTAAGCATCGCCATACTCTAATTCTTGAGCAATGGTCAATGTGCCTGCCGCAGCGGTACCTATATCCGGTAAGTCTTGCTGTGCATAGGCGATAGGTTGTACGCATAATAAAGCCGAAAGACATAAGCATGCGGTAGTGCGAAAAAATTGGCGCATATCGTTAAGCAACATCCATTATTATTTGACGTTATAAAAGCAAAGCCAGTTTATCTGTTATACCTAAGTAAGCTCAAGGTTTAGAGGTGACTTAGGTATATTTGTCAGAGGTATAGACCCAAAATCATTTGCTTGGTTTCTTTTTTATCCAAAGCATTTATACTCGCTCATGATTAATAACTCTATCATAAAGGTTAATGGCTGAATGAAAGTAGAGTGTCTTGATTTACGATCTCAGCGCTGCCCAATGGCACTATTGTTAGCCAAACGAAAAAGTGCTGAATTGTTGAACCAGCAATCACTAACCATCTTATCGAATGACACTGCATCGATTAACGATATGATTCGATATTTTAAACAAGCCCCGTATTCAGTAAAAGTACAACAGCATAATGGTGAATGTACTTTGTTAGTAACGAAAAAGGAATCAAATTGAATGTTTGAAATGATAGTTCGTTGGTATAAAAAACGATTTTCTGATCCACATGCCGTGAGCTTGGTGGCGATTTTATTATTTGGTTTTATTACTATTTACTTTTTTGGACATTTAATTGCGCCATTATTGGTCGCTATTGTATTAGCCTACTTGTTGGAGTGGCCAGTTAACCGTCTATCTAAAGTGGGGCTGCCTCGACTGGCGAGTGTCTTAGTGGTGGTGAGTGCTTTCATTGGCTTGATGCTGTTAGCTTTCTTTGGCCTAGTACCGACTATTTGGCGACAGATTGCTAGTTTGCTTAATGATATGCCGGGCATGTATACCACCTTCCAAACTTATATTGCGAGCTTGCCACAGCGTTATCCAGACATAGCAGATGTCCAGGTTATTGAAGTAATTATGCATAACGCTCAAAACAAAATAATCGGTATGGGCGATACCATTTTACGGGGTTCCATGGCTTCATTGTTGAGCTTAGCAACGCTAGGGGTTTACCTAGTACTTGTGCCGTTATTGATTTTCTTTTTACTGAAAGACAAATCAGAACTGATGGCAACATTAAGTGGAGTGTTACCACAAAATCGCCGCTTAGCCACCAAGGTTTGGGATGAAATGCACAACCAAATCTCCAACTATATTCGCGGTAAAGTCGTGGAGATTGTGATCGTTGGCGTGGCAACTTACATCGTATTCTTGATGTTTGGGTTGCGTTACCCTGTATTACTCGCCGTTGCAGTCGGTTTTTCTGTGCTGATTCCTTATATCGGTGCGGTAGCGGTTACCGTTCCAGTGGTACTAGTCGCACTATTCCAATGGGGATTAGTTCCTCAGTTTTATTGGTTAGTGATCGCTTATGGCATTGTACAAATGCTCGATGGTAATGTGCTGGTGCCAGTACTGTTCTCGGAAGCGGTTAACTTACATCCGATCGCGATTATAGTCGCGGTATTGGTATTTGGTGGATTATGGGGGTTCTGGGGCGTGTTCTTTGCGATTCCATTAGCCACACTAGTCAAAGCGGTTTGGAATGCTTTACCAAGTAATGAAACAAACAATGAACCGCCAGCTGAGCCACTATAACGACGTAGAAAGCTATTGATATAACAACGCCCAGATATCATCAAATATCTGGGCGTTTTAGTCTGTTCAATACTTATCTAGAGCGATGATTAAGCATTGTCATTTAGGTAGTTAAGTACCACTTCATGGTGATCTTTGGTTTTGAACTTGTTGAATACATGCTCAAGGTTGCCAGACTCATCAATCAGGAAGCTTGTTCTTACAACGCCCATGTTTTCACGACCCATGAACTTCTTGAGCTGCCAAACACCGTACTTCTCACACACTTCATGATCTTCATCAGACAGTAGAGTGAAGTTTAAGTTATCTCGTTCGATAAACTTACCTAGGCGTTTTACTGGGTCAATACTGACGCCGAGTACGACGACATTTTTATCTGCTAATTCTTGCTGAATATCGCGAAGGCCTTGAGCTTGAACCGTACAGCCCGGCGTCATGGCTTTTGGGTAAAAGTAAAATAAAACCTTCTTACCTTTAAAGTCACCTAAAGAAACGGTTTTGCCGTCTTGGTCAAGTAAAGCGAAATTAGGTGCGGGAGTGCCTGCGGTCAATGTTTGCATGATTCTTCCTTTTATTTGCGGTGTTTCTTATCCGAAGTTACTGGGTATATAAGAAGTTACTTGGGTATATAAAGTGAAATGATTAATCCATTTTTGCTTGTATTTGCAATTCACCATTAACAGAAAGTGTCTGACATAATCGCTCAAATGCTTGTTCTAGTTGAGTGGTATCCATATCAAGCTCGGTTAAACCGGAAATGAAAATATGGAACTGGTCAGCTTGTCCTGCCTGTTGAGGAGTGGTGGCTTTTTGAGTTTGTGCGCTTAATTCAGAAATATTGATCTGATGGTTGGAAAAAAATTGAGTAAATGCTTCCGTTAAGCCCACTCGGTCTTCCGACTCTATGGTGCATTCAACTTTGTAAGTATATTGCGGTGGTTGGTGAGGAGCCGTACGTTTCATTACTACCATGAGGTCATGTTCAGCACTCATTGATGGTAATAAGGTTTCGATGCGAGTAATGGCATTGGTTTCACCTGAGATCAGCATAATTAAAGTGAACTCCTTGCCGAATAAAGCGATACGACTGTCGACAATGTTTCCGCCAGAATGCGTCACAACCTGGGTTAAGCGATTGCAGATTCCCGGTCTATCTGAACCGACTGCGGTAATAACTAGATGATGAACCATGATCTCAACGTCCAAATTGAAATAATGATCATATCTTATCATAAATAAAATTGGCCGCTGTAAGTGAAAGCAAGATCTTTCGAGGGGCTTTTATATTGAGAAAGTAAACCAATGTCATTATTTCGTTGTAAATTACCAGAAAGAAGTGTTGAGCCCTTGTCTTCATTGAGCTTGTTAAAGTAACATGCTAGAAGAATTTCATAAGGAGAGAAGCATGTTCTCAGGAAGCATAGTTGCACTAGTTACGCCTTTTAATCATCTCGATGAAGTCGATTATGATAGCCTTAAAAATCTAGTGGAATACCATATTAAATCAGGTTCAAGCGGCATTGTTGCGGTTGGAACGACTGGCGAGTCTGCCACTTTAACCGTTGAAGAACATGTCAAAGTCGTGAATAAGACGGTGGAGTTTGCAGCTGGACGCATCCCTATTATTGCAGGCACGGGTGCCAATGCGACTCATGAAGCAGTGACATTTAGCCGTCTATTAAATGACTCAGGTGTTGCAGGCTGTTTGAGTGTCACGCCGTACTACAATAAGCCGACTCAAGAAGGTTTATATCAGCATTACAAAGCGATTGCTGAAGTCAGTGAAGTACCAGTGATTCTTTATAATGTACCGGGTCGTACTGCAGTGGATTTATTACCTGAAACCGTTGGCCGTTTATCTCAGGTCGATAATATTGTCGGAATTAAAGATGCTACGGGTGATTTGTCTCGAGTGGATAAATTCCGTGAACTTTGTGGTGATGAATTCGTCTTACTAAGTGGCGATGATGCGACTGGCTTAGATTTTGTTAAGCGCGGTGGTAATGGTGTGATTTCAGTGACTAATAACATCGCCGCTGCAGAAATGGCGCAAATGTTTAAATTAGCAGCGGAAGGGCAACTTGATGCGGCTGATGAAATCAATCAGAAGCTGATGCCATTACATAAAAATTTATTTATTGAATCTAGCCCTATTCCAGTGAAATGGGCCGCTCATAAGCTTGGTTTGATCTCTGAAGGTTTCTTGCGTTTACCATTAACCGAGTTAACGGAATCTGGTCAAGTGATTGTGGCTCAAGCGCTTAAAGACGCTGGTATTCAATAAAAATGGGTTTCAAGTTCGCTTAAGCCTATTTTCAGGAGTTGTATAGAAATGAAATTCTCTCACCAGTTAGTGATTAGTTCACTAGCGGTATTGGTATTGTCAGCGTGTGCTGGGGATCCGGAACAGCGTAGACAAGCGAAAGATGATTTTGAATATTTAGACACGTCTTTGGATCAAGAGTGGGTGACCCTTCCTGATGCTCAGCCTCAGTTTTATCCTCAATACAATATTCCTCAAGGTGAGTACAAAGGAAAACTCGGTCCTGACGTTGATATTCGTGCGCCGCAACAGGTTTTAGAGTTAATTCCTGGTGCTCGTGTTGAAAAGCAAGACAGTGAAGTGACGGTTTGGTTAATTAGCCAAGAAGAGCTCAATAAAGTTTGGGACATGCTTCACCGTATGATAGATGAAAAAGGTATCGAGCTTCGTACTGATACTCCAACGTCATTAGAAACGGATTGGGTCAATTTAAGTGCGGAAGATGAATCGTATCCAATTGCGGGTCGTTATAAAGTCGATCGTTTAGAAACGGCGGGCCGTTATGGTTTCCATGTGACACTCGTTGAGTGGAAAGAAGATAATGACACGATTGAATTAACGCCTGAAATTGAGGATCGTTATTCAAGTGTAATGGTGAATTACATTACCACTCAATATGATAAACAAGTGACGGAAGAAGCGAGAATTCGAGCACTAGAGTTGATTAATAAAGTGCCGGTAACCATGGGGAAAGATAGAAGTGGTTTACCAGTAATTATTGCTCGTGCACCTTACGATTTAGTTTGGAGCAAGCTTGAAACGGTTCTGCCGCAAATCGGCTTTAATATTACCGATAAAAACCGCTCGCAAGGCACCATTGATATGGATTATAAAGATCCAGGTGAAGAAGTATGGCAAAGCCTAGGTGTTAAGCCGTTGACCTTAAGTGATAAGAAATATGGCTTATTAGTTGGTGACTTAGACAACCGTACTTCTATCAATGTGACTGATGCTGATGGTAAACCGATTCCACAAGACGATTTACAAACCTTGATTCCGGTACTTCAAGCGATGTTTGATACTAGTGATAAGTCTTAGTTGTTGGATCTGTGATTCTAAGTAATAAAAAACACCGCCAAATTTGGCGGTGTTTTTTATATTCCAACGTTATGGGTTGGTATCATCTGAATCGGTTTTCTTTTTTTGACCTGTTTTGTCTTGTGCTTCTTGCTGATCTTTTTCTTTATAGATTTCGATGAGCTTCTCTAGGTCAGATTTCGCTTTTGGGTTTTTGCGCACTAAATGTGATTGCCCCAAATATTTCATTGACGCTAAATTACCGATGATAAAAACAATGATGATAATACTAATCACCCAAGGGTTGAGTAGTAAGTCTAAATCCATAAGTCCTACTTAGTTGCGGCTATTTACGCGACAGTAATATTGCTGATGTAACGATTATATAAGCTTTCAGCATGCTGGGATATTGATTCAACCCCCAAAAAGGGATGCTTGTTCCAAATTTGTTGCAGCTTATCTATGGATAGTTGCTCTAGCATCTCACGCCCGGTATCAATATGGCTAATATGCCAAGGCTCTATTGCAACACCACCAAGGTCATGTTGGTAGGGGCGATAGAAACCAAATTTAGGCATAGCCTCCGTTAGCCAGAGATTAAATTCTTCCTGATGACCAGTGTGGTACTCCCAAGGCTCTAATTGTAGTTGAGTGTCTTGAGGTAACAGATTGCGTGCATAAACATCTAACTCGCAACCCCAGTGATGGCGGCTGGCACCAGGTAGAGCTGACCAACGCATAATAGCGTGAATTTTTTCTAGGTCGCTTAACGTTGTACTATCGAGAGGCTGGCTGTCACTATCTAATATTGGTCTTTCACCACTGAATTTTGCATTCCAGATCATGGCTTGTCGGTGATAATCACGAAAGCTGCTGGCGATAGAAAATTCAAACCCATTCACCTGAGCATCGCGAATTAATCCGCTCAGTGGTGTTTTAACATCACGATGGATCAGAAACTCTTTTTGTCCTACGCCCTCTTTATTTTCAACAAGCAGAGTAGTGAGGTGAGTTTGAGATAATCCGGTCAGTTGCTCAAGTGAATATTGGGTCATGTGCTGCTCTTCTTATTAGAAAGTCTCTTGGATATGTAAGACTATTTTCCTGTTAGACAGTTTTCTAACGTCTTTTGATACATATCAGTCAGTTTCTCTAGGTCAGAAATTTTCACGCATTCGTTCACTTTATGAATGGTGGCATTCACTGGCCCAAGCTCGACTACCTGACTACCCATTTGTGCAATGAATCGTCCATCGGAAGTGCCGCCCGTAGTGAGTAACTGTGCTGGTTGATGATTAACCGCTTTTACTGCTTCTACTACCGCATCAATTAATGGACCTTGATCGGTTAAGAATGGATGGCCACTGAGTGTCCATTTTAGATCATAGTCTAAGCCATGAGCATCAAGGGCTGAATGGACGCGACGCTTAATTTCAACATCGGTGAGTTCAGTGCTAAAGCGGAAGTTGAACTGGACATGAAACTCGCCCGGAATAACATTTGAAGCGCCAGTACCGGATGATAAATTCGGAATTTGAAAGCTAGTCGGCGGGAAATATTCATTGCCATTATCCCAAGTGGTCGCGGCTAATTCCGCCAATGCAGGCAGTGCTTGATGAACTGGGTTATTCGCGAGGTGAGGATAGGCAACGTGCCCTTGAGTACCTTTCACGGTTAAGTCACCTGTGATTGAGCCGCGGCGGCCGTTTTTGATGACATCGCCGACTTGATTGGTGCTTGATGGTTCACCCACAATACACATGTCGATAATTTCATCACGTGCCATTAAGGTATCAACCACGCGGGTCGTACCGTTAATGAATGGGCCTTCTTCATCGGAGGTAATTAAAAAAGCAATTGAACCTTGGTGGTCAGGGTGCTCGGCAATAAAACGCTCTACAGCGACGACCATACAAGCGAGTGAGCCTTTCATATCCGCAGCGCCACGAGCATGTAAATAGCCATCAATAATCGTCGGTTCAAACGGTGGGGTATGCCATTGCTCTAATGGGCCGGAAGGAACCACATCGGTGTGTCCTGCAAAAGCAAATAGTGGTGCGCTAGAGCCGCGGCGAGCCCAAAAGTTGGTGGTATCTTCAAATACCATGACTTCAATTTCAAATCCAAGTGCTTTTAAGCGTTCAATCATTAAATCTTGGCAACCGGCATCTTCTGGAGTGACCGATTGGCGCTGTAACAAATCTTGCGCAAGAGCAAGTACGGGACTGTCTGACATCCTTGTGATTTCCTTACTTTAATTGAGCTTCATAATCAGCAGCTTTAAATCCGATAATGGCTGTTGATTCAGTTAATAAGATAGGGCGTTTAATCATTGCTGGGTTTTCGATTAGTAACGAGATGGCACTATCTTGATTTAAGGTGTTTTTTTGTTCGTCGGATAACTGGCGGTAGGTCGTGCCGCGTTTATTGACTACGGTCTCCCAACCAAACTTTTGGAAAAAGAGGGCAATTAATTCAGCATCAATTCCTGATTTACGGTAGTCATGAAAATGATACTCGATGCCTTCGGCTTCTAACCATTTTTTGGCTTTTTTAATCGTGTCACAGTTTGGGATGCCATACATGGTAATCATTTTTTATTATCCTTATTCGCTTAAACTTTATTTAACGAATCGTACACAATTCAGCGTGTTAATGCACTTGTTTCATAGTTGTCAGGGGGCGATGGTTATTTGTATAGCATCTGATTGATCCTACGCAAAATGGCTTTACGCATTTACGGTGATAATAAGCTCAATTGTTTTGATTGATCTAATCGATCTCTGTTTGAGGATATTACTGTGGAGCTTAGCCCGGTATTTGCAAGACGCCTTTATATTGCCTTGCTAATTAAAGATTTAGAACGCCCAAATGTACCTAAATTAATGGAATTAACAGGTTGGCCAAGGAGAACCATTCAAGATGTCTTGAAAGCCTTACCTGCAATTGGCATTCACTTATCTTTTGTACAGGATGGTCGTCGCCATAATGATGGCTATTATACGGTGAATAATTGGGGACCTTTCGATGTGCGCGTTCTAAAACAGTGGCAAGCTGATATCGGCCAATTTCTAGGGTTAGTGAAATAATATTGCTGCTATTGTTGTAACAACAAATAAGTGGCAAACCCAACCCAACTGAGAACCAGTAATACCCATGGTAATATTGGCTGGTTTGACGGTTTGTTGTCGCTCGTCGGTAGCTCTTCACCTGATTCCGTCTGATTTTGATGACTATTTTTCGACTGTTTTTTACGTAATTTGTCCGCTTCTCTTAACTTTTCTTTGTGTTGTTTCTTATACAGCGCGATGCCTTTCTCTATGCCTTGCGCAATCAATTTAGTTTGTTCTTTGGTCTGCCCCGGCTTTTGAGTCGATTTTGCTACCGCTAGTGCTTCTTGCTGAGTTTCTGGTGAAATGTTTTTTTTGCTTGGCTTCATTTTTATCTATTCATTATTTGTTAAAGTAGCAGAAGTTAAATGTAACTACGGATTATGTAAGGTATAAGACTAACAGCCCTCCGCATAAATCAACAGCCTTTAAATATGGTAAGGAAGAAAACACCAGTGCAGTATGCGATCACTTACAGTGTCGATGATTATGATAGAAATGGTTTTCTAAAGCCGAGCCTATGGCTATGGTTAAGTTGGCTATTTCTGGCGAAAGCTTGGATTGTCTTTATCGTGGCCAGTGCAAGTCGGACCATGAGTGCTAAGTTGCTATCAATTGTTTACCCTGTACCTGATAGCTTATATCTGGGGTTAGTGGTGGGTTTGCCGGTCGTGGTTTTGGCATGGGCGATATCACTACGTACGCCAGAACGGATTTGGCTTAATAAGATATTGAGCTTTGGTCGCAGTTACACCCTTGCTGTGGTCTCTGCACAGTTTGTGATCACGCTTTATCATTTATCCATCACTCAATGGCTATTTAACTGGAGTGATGCACTGACCTTATTAGGCCTAGTATGGTTATTGATTTATTTGTCGCATTCTCAGAGAGTGAAAGACACTTTCACAATCCCGAATTTAGCATAATAACGAATTTATAAACTCATTAGGGGAGTGATGGTTTTTTATTTTATTCTCTGTATTTTCCTACGCAATATTTGAACATTTAATCATTCACTTGGGTATAATAACCACAATAAACATAGAATAAGGAAGTATTCATGTCGCTACCACAATCGGCCATTATCCCAGAAGCCAATCCATTTTCTTTGCAGTGTATGCTTAAGATTAATCGCAACCATTCTCATGTTCTTGAGCAACTGAAAGCCTTACCAGATCTAGTATCATCACTCAACGATCAGCAACCGGATGCTAACCTTTATATCTCTTTAGCTTTTACTCACTCTTTCTGGCAAAAAACCAATCAGAGTATGCCTCAAGAGTTAGAACCGTTTGTTGAGCTAGGAAAAGGTGAGACGATTGCCCCTGCCACTGAAGCTGATGTTCTTTTGCATTGCCACTCTAACCGACACGATTTGCATTTTTACCTATTGCGTAAGTTAATGACAGAGATTAGTGATGATGTTGAAATTGTCGATGAAACCTATGGTTACCGCTTCTTAGATAGCCGCGATATGACGGATTTTATTGATGGGACGGAAAACCCAGAAGGGGATGAGCGTCGTCAGGTTGCTGTGATCCCAGAGGGCGAGTTTGCTGGTGGTAGCTATGTGATGCTGCAGCGTTATATTCATAACATACCAGCTTGGAATCGTTTAAATGTATCGGCTCAAGAAAAAGTGATTGGTCGAACTAAACCAGATTCGGTTGAATTAGATGATGTGCCAGCACAATCTCATGTTGGTCGTGTCGATATTAAAGAAGATGGTAAAGGCTTGAAGATGGTTCGCCATAGTTTGCCTTATGGTTCAGTGTCAGGCGAGCATGGTTTACTGTTTATTGCTTACTGTAATCGCCTACATAATTTTAAAGTTATGCTGAACAATATGTTTGGTGAAACCGATGGTAAAACCGATCATCTATTACGTTTTACTCAAGCAGCGACAGGTGCTTACTTCTTCGCACCATCAAAAGAAATGCTGGCGGAGTTGGCCTTAAGCTAATATCAATGATTATCAGCGATTGGAGAGTTTTCAGTCGCTGGTCTATTTCATATATATTCCAGATATAAAAAAACGCTGCCCTTGAGCAGCGTTTTTTATATCACCAAGAAAATTACTTAGTGATACGGATAACTGGTGTTTCACCAACAACAACGTTACCAGAAAGTTTGTTCAACTCTTTGATTTCGTCCATGTTAGAGATAACAACAGGAGTCAACGTAGATTTTGCATTCTCTTGTAGGTATGCAAGATCAAATTCGATGATAGTGTCGCCTGCTTTCACAGTTTGACCTTCTTCAGCGATACGTGTGAAACCTTCACCTTTTAGTTCAACAGTGTCGATACCAAAGTGAACGAATAGTTCGATACCATCGTCAGACTCGATAGAGAAAGCGTGGTTAGTTTCGAAGATTTTACCGATTGTACCGTTTACTGGTGCAACCATTTTGTCGCCATTTGGCTTGATAGCAATACCATCACCAACGATTTTCTCAGCAAAAACCACATCAGGCACATCTTCAATGTTTACGATTTCACCAGAAAGTGGTGCGATAATTTCAATCGCGCCCGCATCAGCTGTGTCGTCAGATACTAGCTTCTTAAGTTTGTCAAACAGACCCATGTCGTGCTCCTAAGCAGTTAACTTTTTAATCTTTAGTTGAAAGATTATATTCTTAATTCGATTTTTCTGCGATAAATTTATCAACGCAAGCTTCGATTTCTGCCGCAGTAGGTAGAGCAAGTGCTTCTTCAGCCATTGCTTTTACTTCTGCGAAGTTTGAGTTACGGATGATTTTCTTAACGCGAGGGATAGAAATACCACTCATGCTGAATTCGTCTAAGCCCATACCTAATAGAAGTAGGGTAGCGCGTTCATCACCTGCTAACTCGCCACACATACCAGTCCATTTGCCTTCTTTGTGTGATGCATCAATTACTTGCTTGATCACAGTCAGTACAGCTGGAGATAGCGGGTTGTATAAGTGAGAAATTAACTCATTACCACGGTCAACTGCAAGAGTATATTGAGTTAAGTCGTTTGTGCCAATACTAAAGAATGAAACTTCTTTTGCAAGGTGGTGAGCAATTGCAGCAGCAGCCGGTGTTTCAACCATTACACCGATTTCGATGTTTTCGTCAAATGCTAGGCCTTCGTTACGAAGTTCTGCTTTATATTCTTCAAGTGCCGCTTTAAGTTCACGGATCTCTTCAACAGAGATAATCATTGGGAACATGATGCGCAGCTTGCCGTGTGCTGATGCACGTAAGATACCACGTAATTGATCTTTTAAGATGTCACGACGGTCTAAGCTGATACGTACTGCACGCCAGCCTAAGAACGGGTTCATTTCTTCTGGTAGATCCATGTACGGAAGATCTTTATCACCACCGATATCCATAGTACGGATAATTACAGCTTGATCGCCCATTGCTTCAGCAACTTCTTTATAAGCTTTGTATTGCTCTTCTTCAGTTGGAAGCGAGTCACGATCCATAAACAGGAATTCGGTACGGTATAGACCTACACCTTCACCACCGTTACGAATAATACCGTCACAGTCTTTCACTGTACCGATGTTACCGCAAACTTCTACATGGTGGTCATCTAGAGTGACAGCTGGTAGATCTTTTAATTTCGCTAACTCTTCTTTTTCTGCGAAGAAGTTATCACGAATTGATTTCGCTTCTTCTAGTTCTGCATCAGAAGGGTTAACGATGATTTTGTTGTTAATCGCATCCAAAACTAGAATATCGCCGTTCGATACTTGTTTTGTAATGTCGTTGGTACCCACAATCGCAGGAAGTTCAAGTGAACGAGCCATGATAGAGGTATGAGATGTACGACCACCGATGTCACAAGCAAAGCCTAAAACGAATTCTAGGTTGATTTGTGCAGTTTCAGATGGTGTTAAGTCGTTAGCAACAAGAATCACTTCTTCGTTGATAGCGCTTAAAGATACGATGTTAATGCCTAGTGCATTTTTAACAAAACGTGTACCGATATCACGGATATCGGTAGCACGTTCTTTAAGGTAGTCATCATCAAGAGACTCAAGTGCTGTTGCTTGTTCTTCAATCACAGTGTGGATTGCAAGGTCAGCAGACATTTTGTCTGATTTGATGAGGGCTAAAATTTCTTCTTCTAGCTCTTCATCTTCAAGCAGCATGATGTGGCCTTCGAAGATAGCTTCTTTCTCTTCACCGAAGGTTTCAAGTGCTTTTTGTTTAATGCCTTCTAATTGCTCAGAAGATTTATTACGAGCATCAAAGAAGCGTTTTACTTCTGCTTCAACTTGATCGTCCGAAATAGGTGTTTTATTTAGGACAATTTCATCTTCTTGAAGAAGTAGTGCTTTACCGAAAGCAATACCAGGAGATGCTAGAATTCCAGAAATCATAGCCTTACCTTAATTTGTTCAAATATAAAAAGTAAAAATACCGTGAATCACAGATGTGATTAGTGTAGTTGGTCCATAAGAGCAACTAGGTGATCAACAGCCGCTTCAGCTTGAGGACCTTCTGCAGAGATAGTTACTACAGTGCCTTTTACTAGGCCAAGAGTTTGTAGTTTGAAAAGGCTCTTAGCACTTGCGCTTTTACCATTAGAAGTCACTGTAATATCAGCATCGAATGCTTTAGCTTCTTTAACGAATTGAGCTGCAGGACGAGTGTGAAGGCCGTTTTCTGCAGTGATTTCTACTTGCTTCTGATACATGTGTGTTACCCCAATTAATTTGCTTTTTGTTGGAAACTGAAAA
This sequence comes from Vibrio sp. CK2-1, assembly GCF_021726515.1. Classification (GTDB taxonomy): domain Bacteria; phylum Pseudomonadota; class Gammaproteobacteria; order Enterobacterales; family Vibrionaceae; genus Vibrio. The sequence goes on from NZ_JAKKCJ010000003.1 coordinate 139,123, forward strand.
GTAGTTTAGCTTACCTTCTTATTTAGTGCTTCGCTAGCGAAGAAAAATAAGTAGTCCTAATCGATTGTTTTCAGTCATCACTTATCATTTATTTATTTTCTGTTAACTAATCTTAGTTGGTTAATTAACAGGCTTCTTTATTTTGAAGCTAAAAATAAAACATCCCGATTATCACTAAAGGAGTGGTAGGGATCAACAAAAAAGCCCCATAAAGGAGCTTTTTTCATAGAAAAATTGATTTGAACCAGTTTTATTGCTCGTTCTCTTTGTCGGTAAAGATACCAGCAAACAGAGCTGTACTTAGGTAGCGCTCACCAGAGCTTGGCAGTACAGTTACAATGGTTTTTCCTTCAAATTCAGGTAGTTCAGCGATCTTGTTCGCGGCAACAACCGCTGCGCCAGATGAAATGCCAGCCAGGATTCCTTCTTCTTCCATTAGGCGACGAGCCATCGCAATCGCTTCATCAGAAGTTACTGAGATAACTTTGTCAATTAACTCTAAATCTAGGTTTCCAGGGATAAAACCAGCACCAATACCTTGAATTTTATGCGGAGCAGGTTGAATTTCGTCTCCTGCAAGCGCTTGAGCGATCACTGGCGATTCTGCTGGCTCTACTGCAACAGTGGTAACTGCTTTGCCTTTAGTGTTTTTTAAGTAACGGCTTGTACCGGTTAAAGTACCGCCAGTACCTACGCCAGATACAAACACGTCAATGTTGCCATCGGTCGCATCCCAAATTTCTGGACCAGTAGTTTGCTCATGAATAGCTGGGTTGGCTGGGTTGTTAAATTGTTGAAGTAGTAAGTACTTGCTTGGATCGCTTGCTACGATTTCTTCCGCTTTTGCAATCGCACCTTTCATGCCTTTTGCTGCTTCAGTAAGCTCTAAGTTAGCACCTAGCGCCTTTAATAGCTTACGGCGCTCTAGGCTCATTGATTCAGGCATAGTTAGTGTCAATTTGTAACCACGCGCTGCGGCAACGTATGCAAGTGCAATACCGGTGTTACCACTGGTTGGCTCTACTAGTTCAACGCCAGGCTTCAATAAACCAGCTTTTTCTGCTTCCCACACCATGTTGGCACCAATACGGCATTTTACGCTGAAACTTGGGTTACGAGCTTCAATCTTAGCTAAAACGTTGCCTTTGCTTACGCGATTTAAGCGAACAAGAGGAGTGTTACCAATAGTTTGAGAGTTATCTTCGTAAATCTTTGTCATGTTGATGTTCCTTCATTACACGGTAGGGTGTGAATTAATAAGCACTTTATATATGCATGATTGAAAGCATAAATCTACAACAAATAAGGTGAAAGGAATAAATGGTTATATGATATGGGCAAATGACTGTGTCAAAAATATGAGGGGCAGCTCATAAAGCCGCCCCTTGTGTTATTTATTGAGTGATTTGTATCTATCCACCCACATTGCTGTTGCACCACAGACTGCAATCGGCATAACGAATAGGTTTACAATCGGCACCATGGTGCATAAAGCGACTAATCCACCAAAGCTATAGGCATTCCATTTGTCACCTTTAAGATCATTTTTCATTTTAGGAAAAGTGACTTTGTGGTTATCAAATGGGTAGTCACAATACTGTATTGCCATCATCCAAGCAGAGAAAGCAAACCATAGAATAGGGCCTAGAGTTTGGCCGAGCGCAGGGATAAGCAACAGAATAAAGAGGCCAAGCGCTTTCGGTAGGTAGTACTTAAGTTTTACCCACTCTCGATGCAAGATTCGTGGGGTGTCTTTAATTAATGAGAACAGGTTTTGATCTGTAGGACCTTGACCTGTTAATTGGATTTCTAACTTTTCAGCCAGCAGGCCATTAAAGGGGGCTGCAATCCAGTTTGCAACGGTACTAAAAAAGTAACTGAATGTTGCAATGATGGTAATACCTAATAATGGTAGTAATAAATAAGACAACCAAGACAGCATGTCCGGCAGTGTACCTAACCAATTATCTAACCATTCACTCAAGTTACTATATAGATAGAATAGCGAACCACCGAATAAAATGATGTTGGTCAGTAAGGGTAAAATGACAAAGCGTCGAATGCCCGGCTTGAAACATAATTGAGCACCATAGACAAAATAACCAAATCCAGTTTTTGGCGGTTGGTCTGCTCTCAAGTTAGGGGAAGATGACATGAACACTCCATAAATAAGGGACAAGCGTAGTGTTTATTCTACTGTTATAGATAAATAAGAAAAGCGGGATGGTATAAAGTGGCTTAAAATTGCACTAAATACTGACCTTTTATGGTTAAAACATTGATTGAAGTAGAAAGATGCCGGAATACTGACATTATTTGGTTCAAAAAAGGTATAAATTTTTGGTAAAGTAATCAATAGTTATATACAAACCACTCATTTAGCCATTTCTATGGCATGATAAGAGACAATTAAGCATCCAAGGTGACTTTTTGTAATTCAACAAGTTGAGTGATGGTTTCGGTAATTATATTAATAGTTGAGAGTGATAAATGCAGGAATTGCGACTAGTACTCATTATTGTAGGTGGGCTGGCGATTGCAGGTTTGCTGGTACATGGTATATGGACGAGTAAGAAAGAAGGTAAAGCAAAGTTTGCTGATAAGCCTTTGAATAAAATGGAGCCAAAGGTCAATACTCCGCTTGCTGATGATGCTCAAGAAGGTATCGTTTCTCACGCCACTCCGGTTAAAGAACGTAAAGAACCCGCTTTTCATATTGATGAGCCAGAAGAAGATATCGATCCTTTATTTGGCGAGTCGGATATTTCTTTTGCCGCGACGGATGATGTTGTCACTGACGAACCTGTCAAAATGGAACTTCAGCATCAAACGGCTAAAACACAGGCCTCATTTTCTGAGCCGGAAAAAGCTGCTACCAATGAAAATATTACTGACTCTGAAGTAAAGCAGGAAAAAACCGAATCAACCCCAACATCAGTTGGCTCTCAGCCAAAAGAATCACAAGAGAATAAACAAACTGATAAAAATGACATGGAAGTAATTGTTTTCCATGTGCATGCAGCCGGTACTTCAGAATTTGTTGGTACTCAACTATTTGACAGCATGCAGCAACACGGCTTGCATTATGGCGCAATGGATATTTTCCACTGCCATACTGATACATCAGGAACGGGTAAAGTTTTATTTAGTGTTGCCAATATGATGAACCCAGGTACATTAGCACATGATGATCCGGCAACCTTTACGACTAAAGGTATTTCGTTTTTCATGACTTTGCCTTGTTTCGGCGATGCGGATCAAAACTTTAAATTGATGCTAAGAACGGCTCAGCAAATTGCGGATGATTTAGGTGCCAATGTATTGGATGATAAACGTAACCTAATGACCCCAGATAGACTTTCTGCCTATCGTCAACAAATTCGCGATTATGTTGCTCGCAACACTGAAGCTGAATAAACCGTTGGCAATGCAAGAATACTAGAAACGAAGATTCAGGCTCCTTCATAGGGGCCTTTTTTATGAATACCTCTAATAAATAAGCACGATCAGGTAAAGACCATGAGTAGCGAAATTGAGCGCAAAATAGAGCAATTAAGAGAGACACTTCATCACCATGGTGTCCGTTATTACGTCGAAGATAATCCTGAAATTACCGATGCAGAATATGACCGCTTAATGCGAGAGTTAATCGCATTAGAACAAGAGAACCCAGAGTTTGCTTCTGATTCGTCTCCATCAATGCGAGTGGGCGGAAAACCTCTTGATGGCTTCACTCAAGTAAAGCATGAAATACCTATGCTTTCATTAGACAACGCATTTGAAGAACCCGAGTTAGATAATTTTCATAAAAAGATCGCTACTCGTTTAAAAACCAAGCAATGTGATACGTATTGCTGTGAACCTAAACTGGATGGTCTAGCGGTTAGTTTGCTTTATGAAAACGGTATTTTAGTTCAAGCGGCGACTCGTGGCGATGGTGCGACCGGTGAAAACATTACCGCCAACGTAAAAACCATCAAATCAATTCCGCTCAAACTACAAGGTGACAATTGGCCACAGCGTATTGAAGTGCGCGGTGAAGTTTTTATGCTTCTGGATGGTTTTAATGCCTTTAATGAAAAAGCGCTAAAAAATGCTACTAAGCCGTTTGCTAACCCACGTAATGCGGCTGCCGGTAGTTTGCGCCAACTCGACTCTAAAGTAACCGCTACTCGTCCATTAAGCTTTTATGCCTATAGTGTTGGCGTTGTTGAAGGTGGAACATTACCACAAAGTCATTATCAACGTTTTTTAACCCTCAAATCTTGGGGGCTACCTATGTGTCCTGAAACGAAAGTGGTTGAAGGACTGGAAAATGTGAAGGCTTATTATCAAGATATTTTGCAGCGTCGTAGCGAGCTTGCTTATGAAATTGATGGGGTAGTGATCAAGGTAGATGACATTACCTTACAAGAAGAATTAGGTTTTGTTGCCCGTGCACCTCGCTGGGCGATTGCTTATAAGTTTCCAGCCCAAGAAGAAATGACGCGTTTAAATGATGTGGAGTTTCAGGTTGGGCGTACCGGGGCGGTGACTCCTGTTGCTAAACTAGAGCCAGTTTATGTCGGTGGTGTGACGGTCAGTAATGCCACGCTACACAATGCCGATGAGATAGAGCGTTTGGATGTGCATATTGGTGATACGGTGATTGTTCGCCGAGCTGGTGATGTGATCCCTAAAATTGTTGGTGTAGTGCCTGACAGACGTCCTGAAGATGCTGTTCGTGTTATTTATCCGACTCAATGCCCGGTTTGTCATTCGGATGTTGAGCGAATTGAAGGTGAGGCGGTTACTCGCTGTACTGGTGGTTTGATCTGTCAAGCGCAACGAATAGAGGCATTGAAGCACTTTGTGTCACGTAAAGCGATGGATGTGGACGGACTCGGCGTCAAGGTGATTGAGCAACTCGTCGAAAAAGAAATGGTTCAAACACCTGCGGATTTATTTAAGTTATCTGCAGGCGTGATTACGGTTTTAGACAGACTTGGGCCTAAGTCGGCGCAGAATATTGTCAACTCCTTAGAAGCAGCCAAAGAAACGACACTGCCACGTTTTCTCTACTCATTAGGGATTCGCGAAGTGGGTGAAGCGACAGCACAAAACCTTGCATTACACTTCCACACTTTAGAGAACGTTAGAGTTGCCACCAAAGATAACTTGATTGAAGTGCCTGATGTTGGTCAAGTTGTGGCTGAGCATATCGTGCACTTCTTTTCAGAAGAAAATAATCAAAAAGTGATTGATGATCTTATAAATCAAGGAATTCACTGGCCTGAAGTTGAAGTCAGTTCCGATCCTGATTCATTACCACTTAAAGATAAAACCGTAGTGATAACCGGGTCTTTCAGTCAATTAAATCGTAATGATGCTAAAGCGGCACTGCAGGCATTAGGAGCGAAAGTAGCAGGAAGTGTATCGAAGAAAACGGATATTTTATTTGCTGGTGAGGCGGCAGGATCTAAGCTAACTAAGGCTCAGGAGCTAGGTGTTGAGGTCCAAACGGAAGAACAGCTATTAGCAATACTGAATGATTAATCTTTATTTAAATCGTTAATTAAGTCGCTATTTTTTGTAAAGGCTCCCAGCAGGGGGCCTTTTTTGTATTTACTGATTAATAAATGTTTCCTTATATTTAATTTATTTATCGGTACTCAAAGGTTTAAGGGATTTCGTGAATGCTTTGTGTGAGGGGTAAATTTAGCTGGCTTGCTATTTTTAAATTAAGTTGTTGATTTTTAGGGATTATATTTTTATTGGTACTTTGTGATATTGATCACCAATGTTAGGGAACTTTGCGCTCGCTCATGTTTTTCTGTTAAAAAATTAACTTATTGTTGATGTTTCGCGCAGCGAAGTTAGTCTTAATCTCGTGGGTACACATTGTGTACGAACATTAAAAACATAAAATTTTTGTTTAGTTAGTTTACTAAGCAAATTAATAGGAAGAATGCCTTGTTGCTTTCGGCGGCCACTTAAAGCCTCAAGGTTAAATAAAACAGCTATGTCCATTTTTTAGGAGCTTTTCCATGGAAAAAAATTTTAAGATTTCAGTATTAACAGCTGCGATGATTGGTGCTTTTGCATCAGTACCAGCTGTTGCTCAAGAAGATCCAGTGGGTCCTGGTTATGCTAGTGATGTTTCAGAGTTTTTCTCTGAATCAACAATCAGCGGTAACTTAAACTTCTTTATGCGTGACCGTGAACGTGCAGGAAAAGACGCTAATGGTAACGACACATCAAAAGTGCCTAACCTAGATCACGGTTCTATTTTTGCTAACTTAGGTTTTAACTCTGGTTATCTTGGTGGTGTAGTAGGTGCTGATATTGTTATCTACAGCACATTTGATATGTGGCAGAACTCGAATTTCGATCACGAAATGAACTTTTTCGATTGTGATGCTCCATACGATATGGGTAGCAGCTGTGATAATTTTGAAACTGATAATGGCGTATCTTATGCTACAGCAGCCGCTAAGTTTAAATTCGCAGATACAGGTACGGCTAAATTAGGTTACTTCCAACCTTCTGTTCCAAGTACTTTAGGTGTTAACTGGTCTTTTGCTCCTGGTACATATCGTGGTGGTGAAATCGGTTATGGTATTGGTGGGTTAAGCCTAGGTTTTGTTATGGCTGACCAATATAAAGCTCCTTGGTTTAAAGACACATACGAGTTCCGTGATGGCGGTGCTTGGGGACCAACTGGTAGCGATGGTACAGCTAAAGGTAAAGATGTTGGTGAAGTATACTCTATCGGTGCACGCTATGCGTTTGACAACGGTATCTCTTTAGATGTTGCTTATGGTGGCTTAACTGATGGTGATCGTAAAAATGCTCACATTAAAGTAAAAGGCACAACTGATGGTGGCATCTACTGGTCTCCTCAACTATATATGATCGATGATGATAATCAGTACGATAGCACTGCGTTCCAAGCAGCTATGCTTTCTGCTTTCTCTGCCGGTCAATATTCATTCCGTGCTGAAGCAACTTATACCGTTGCAGATTCAACAGATACACGTAACCAAGTTGGTAACTTTGCATATCGTTTAACTGAGCAATATGGTGGTTCTAACGGTGCTTATGATATCTGGTGGAATAACCGTTCAGATTATAACCATGATGGTGAGTTTGCAGCATTCCTTTCTGCATCTCGTGACTTCTCTGATATTGGTGCTAACGGGTTTAGCGCAGGTGTAAGTACTGCTGGTGGTTTTGGTGCAAAAGCTGATGGCTACGATGACCTTGTAGAATATGCATATAGTGCATTTGCAAACTATGCAATTCAAGGCGGTGCGCTTGAAGGTGCTAATGTTAGCTTCTACTGGACTCAGTACTTCAATGATTCAGATGCGCCAGATTGGGGTCCTTACTCAAACGCATTTAATGATGAAAATGACTTCAAACTTATGTTAACAATTCCATTCTCTGTTAAATAAACTTTGAATTATTAAATTAAGTTGAAGACTAAAAGCTGGGCATTATATGTCCAGCTTTTTTATTGGAGCTGATTTTATGTCAAAAATGATTATTCTATTTGTTGTTTTATTAGCGAGTTGTACTAATAAGCCTGTATCACCTGAAGATTTTTGGTATGGACAAGGCTATCGGTTTGGATCAAATGGTTATGATTTCGATAACTCTCAATTGCCGAGCTTAAAAGAAAAAGTGAAATTTGATGAGGATAGTTATCAGAAAGGCTATCTTGATGGTAAGAAAGTATATTGCGATCCTGACCAGGCTTTTAATAAAGGAATATCAGGTGAAAAATATACGGGACAGTGCGATGATAGTCCTCAAGATGTAAGAATTAGAGTCGAATGGCAACGAGGGTGGGATGCATTTATCGGAGCCGATATGATTAGGGTTAGGTAATGAACATTAGCCAAGTAGCAAAATTAACTGGGTTGTCGGCAAAGTCTATTCGTTTTTATGAATCGAAAGAGGTGATTAACCTACCATTGCGTGGTGAAAATGGTTATCGATATTACACTGAGGAAATTGTTGAGCAGCTTAAATTAGTCGCGCGAGCACGAATGGTTGGGTTTAGCTTAGATGAGTGTAAAAGCTTAGTTGAACTGGCGAATGATCCTACTCGTCATAGCTGTGATGTGAAAGCAACGGCTAAACAAAAGTTGGTTGAGGTAAGAGAGAAATTATCGCAATTGCAACAGATCGAGAAGCAACTGACTCAGTGGATCAATGATTGCCCGGGAGATGATAATCCTGATTGCCCAATAATTGATAACTTAAAGGGCAACCAGAAATAAGCTTACAATACTCTAGACACTAACTAGTATTTTTAATACACACTACTATCGAGACTAGTATAGTAAGGAGTAAAGTTGTCTACGATATTTAGAGGCAAGTGCGTTTCCTTGCCCTAGCGCAGATAAAATGTCCATACACACCTTTTTAACTTCTCCATCATGAGCATGGAGATCTTTCTTCAAAACTCCCATCAATAATTGCAGCGCTTCTTCATCTCGTGCAACCTGATGATATTGCAGTGCTAAATCACATAGGCATGCTAGATTTGTTGGGTCTTCTGCAAATTGTGATTCTAGCGCTTGAATTTCAGGGCTGTCTGCCGCTTGTTCATGCAATTCTAATTTTGCCACCAAGCCTTTGTAATAATTATCTTGGTATTCAAGTGGAATGCTGGCTAATTGTGTTTTAGCAAGATCAAACTGTTGAGTCTCTAATAAACAATCAGCAATGGCGAGCTTGATATCACCACGTGAAGTGTAGTTTTCCGGTAACGTCTGCAAAGCGCTTAAGGCTTCTTGATGTTGGTTATTTTCCATTGCTTCAATGGCAGATTTAAGAGCCAAATCTTCTGGGCTAGGAAGGTGTTTCACCAGCATAGTTGTGATGGTTTCGATGCTTTGAGGCCCAGCCATGCCATCGACCGCTTGGCCATTAGAAAACAAAGCAATCGTTGGGAGAGACTGAACGCCAAATTGAGAGGCTAAAGCTGGCTCTGCTTCGCAGTTAAGAAAGGCGAGCGTGAATGCTCCTTGATATTGATTGGCAAGTGTTTGTAATTCATTGATAACAGAAGTGCTTTCAGCTACAGATGGCGCCCAAAACTGGATAAGAACCGGTTGTTGTTGAGAAAGTTCTATCGTTGGGCGGAAATTTTGTTCATTAAGTTCAATGATGAATTCTGGCTGCATCTCAATATCCTTGAAAGTCACTTGGGTGTAGTAGGCTCAGGAGGCCTAAATCATTTATATAACAATGAGGTCGCCACTATGATAATTCAAGGTAGTAGGGTAATAAGATAAAGGTGAAAGTCACTTGCTTGATTTTTTAAATAAATACTCGAAAAGTTTTTCTGCCATTAGAACATCAAAAAAATAGTACATACAATGGCTATACACAGCCAGTTAAGTTGGTTGAGGGTCATCATACAACTCCATTAATACGCCTCTTGATAATGGTATAATGACACACGATTATTAAGGTTTAATGACATGTAATTATTGAGGGGTTAAACTTGTTAGATTAGTTCTCTCGAGCATGAAAAATTTGTTTTAGTGCGGGCTCTAAGTGAGAAAAAGTGAATATAAAACCAAGTTCCGTTAAGTGTTTTGGTTTGGCTCTCACACTATCAAAGAGTAATTGTGATGACTCGCCCATGATGAGTTTCATCATCCATTGAGGCGTTGTCATTATCGCCGGACGTTTTAATGTTTTTGCTAAGCTATAACTAAACGCGAGATTTGTGACCGGATGAGGCGCACTTAGGTTGAAAATGCCATTGGCTTTATGATGATTGGCTAAGTATGCAATTGCTCTTGCAGCGTCTTGTAAGTGTATCCATGGCATATATTGTTCACCGGTGCCCATTTTACCACCAACACCAAGCTTGAACGGTGGCAGCATGGCAGCTAAAGCACCACCTTCTGTGCCGAGTACTATGCCTGTTCTTAATAAGCATACTCGTGTTTTATCGCTTTGTACTTGTAATGCAATAGATTCCCATTGTTGACAAACTTTGAAAGGGAAACCGCCTTTAGCAAGGGGAGTATTTTCATACACTTGCTGCTTATCTTTATCACCATAGATACCGACTGCCGATCCACTAATTAAACATTTTGGTGGCGAGCTACTTTTTTTGATGAGATCGACAAGTTGTTGTGTGGTATTCCAGCGGCTATGACATATTTTCTGTTTCTGAGTGGATGACCAGCGCTTTGCTGCAATCGGCTCACCCGCAAGATTGATCACGATATCTATATGATTAAGATCAGAGAAGTTAGATAATTTGTTGATATAGTCAATGTTTGAAAAGTCAGCATGTCGTAATGCGGATTTGGCTTTTTTCTGTGAGCGTGTCAGCACAGTAATTTGATGACCCGTGAGATGTTTAATTAACTCACAGCCGATAAAACCTGTTCCTCCAGTGATTAATATATGCATAACCTCTCCTTATTTCTCACTATCATTATAGCGTTAGGAGTGACTTCTGCGAGGGCTATTTTAACTCATCCCACAAAGTGATAATGGTATGAAACTCTTTTTTATTTCGGACTTACATGGTTGCCTTGACGCGACTAAAACAGCATTGAAGCATTTTGAACGTTCGAAAGCTGAGTATCTTATTCTATTGGGGGATGTGCTCAATCATGGTCCTCGTAACCCTGTCCCCGCTGATTATGCTCCAGCTGCGGTCGCTCAATTACTCAATCAATACAAATCTCATATTATTGCGGTTCGCGGTAATTGTGATAGCGAAGTTGATCAGATGCTTTTAGAGTTTCCCATGATGAGTGACTATACGATGGTACTTTTAGACTCTGGGAAAAAATTATTCCTAACTCACGGGCATATATATAACCAACAACATCTACCGCTTATTAATGCAGGAGATACGTTATGCCATGGGCACAGCCATATTCCACAAGCCGATTGGGTAGGAGAGCACTTTATCTTTAATCCAGGCTCTACCACCTTTCCTCGCGGCCAAATTGAGGCGAGTTATGGCATATATGAAGAGGGAGTATTTAAAGTCTTCAAGCTAAATGGTGGTGAAGAGATTTTAAGCGGTAAGTATCAATAAACTAGTTACTTGGATATATCCGCAGTTGAGGTTATTTACTATCACTATGCCCTAGGTTTCTATCTGGGGCGATAATGTCACGAACCCGTTGCTTGAGCACTTTCGCCTCGGGAAATCCATGATCCGTCTTTCTTTCCCAAATAACCTGGCCATTACAGAAAATCTCAAATCGCCCACCAGTATCCGGATGTAGAGCAACACTTTCTATTTCTTCGCTAAAAGTATGGAGTAGTTCTTGGCTTAGCCACGAAGCACGCAGCATCCAATTACATTGGCGACAGTAAAAGATTTCAACTTTAGCTTTCATGTGGCACTCCAATTCAATTGTTAGGTAAGAACAGTTAGGCAAGAAAAGTTAGCTAAGAAAAAGGGCAAGCGGTTGACTTGCCCTTGTGTTATTTGAGGAAATGTTATTGAGAGAATAAAACGGTTGAGCCATGCGCCAAGCTGGTAAGCAATAAAGTGCGGTCATTGACCACATCGATTTTTCGGCTTTGTTGCGCATTAATCTTAAATAGCGTTTTCAGTTTTTCGACTTGCACAGGTGTTATCTGAGTGATTGGTGTCGTCGAAATATCTTTAAACTCGCTGGCATCAACAATCAAGTAATGGTCGCTAAGTTCCCAGCTGCCCGATTCTGAAATGATGATTTCAACCGGTTTCTCGATATCTTTGCTCGTAAAAATCAGTGTCGAGTTTTTGATATAAGTTTGGTTTGGCAGGTATTTAACGGTTGATGAAATACTCGCTTTGTCTAGATGCTGAATTTTTTGATCCCAAAAATTCATATAAGCAATCGTCGTGGACTGCCATTCTCTTGAGGTCAGTTCTTGTTTTAATTTGATATCACCCTGCCAATAGTTCCATGAACCTATTAGAGCTACAACAAGTGCGATAATCGATATTGTCTTTTTCATGGTAGCCTCTATTGACAAAGTGATTCAAAGTTCGTTTGGTTAACAAACAATACAATGGTTTTATTTTGTTCGGTGTCTTTGAGAGGGTAGATGTAATTCAAAGCAATATGCTCACTTTCACCACCGGTTGCGATCACTCGAGAGAGGGTTGTCGGTACATGTTTTTGATAAGCCTTGGTACACCTTTCTATAATCGGTAACCATTGATCAATTTGTGGCTGGTTTGCCGGTACGAAAAGTGGAATATCGTTTTCCATTTCAATTTTAGTCAGCTCATTGCTATCAGGCACTTCACTCACCCACGCTAAGATAGGTAATAGAACGATGAGCGCCCAAACTAAATAAAGCCAGGCTGGGATCTTAGAATCTGCTTTAGTTGATATTTCTTTCGTGCTGGCAGTGGTGCTCTGGCTTACATTTGTGGTTTGTTTTGCTTCTTCAATACTATGAGTAGCCGTCGAGTCATCTTCAGAATCAAGAGCTTCTGCTTTATCGGCTATGTCATGTGCTTGTGATTGAGTCGCAATATCGACCGAAGAGATCAATTGATAGCCTCGTTTCGGTACTGTTTTCACAAATTGTGGAGACTTGGTGGAGTCTTGTAGCATTTTTCTAAGCGTAGAAATTGCTTGAGTAAGGCTTGAATCGTCGACCTGAAATCCTTGGTCTCGCCATACATACTCGTGTAGTTGATCCCGGCTCACTACTTGATTTGAGTTTTCGATCAAGATTAAAAGTATACGGCTTTCATTACTTCCTAAACGTACGATATTGTTGTCATCATTTAGATCGCTTAGCGTGTTGCTATAAGGATCGAATATGAACTTTTGGGCAAGAATATATTTAGTGCCTATATTAGTCATTTAGGTGTTCTCAGTAGCAAAAATTGGTTGAAATCGACCTTTCGCACAGCTGAAAATTAGCGAAATTTAGATTTTGTGATGTTTTTCGCCCTCATGATAATAAAAAATGATAAGAAAAACACGGTTTTGATGAATTTTTACCTTGAATTTATATTCGCCCGCCCAAATTTGTAGAGTAAGTTTTTAACAAACAACTTTGTAATACCATCTGTACAAACAAGAGTGGAGTTCTAATGAGCGATACAATGACAACAAATAAAGAAACACGTGGATTTCAATCAGAAGTAAAACAACTACTGCATTTGATGATCCACTCTCTGTATTCCAATAAAGAAATCTTCTTGCGAGAGCTAATCTCTAATGCCTCTGATGCGGCAGATAAACTTCGTTTTCAGGCATTATCGAATGCAGATTTGTACCAAGGTGATGCTGACCTAGGCGTAAAACTCTCTTTTAACAGTGAAACCAATACGCTAACCATTTCTGATAATGGTATTGGTATGTCACGTGAAGATGTGATTGAGCACCTAGGAACGATTGCTAAATCGGGTACTGCAGATTTCTTTTCTAAATTATCAGAAGACCAAAGCAAAGATTCACAACTCATTGGTCAATTTGGTGTTGGCTTTTACTCGGCTTTCATCGTGGCGGATGCAGTAACGGTTCGTACTCGCGCGGCAGGCTTACCTGCGGATAAAGCAGTGCAGTGGCATTCTGCTGGTGAAGGTGATTACACCATTGAAGACATCACCAAAGAAACCCGTGGTACCGACATTATTTTGCATATGCGTGAAGAAGGTAAAGAATTCTTAAATGAATATCGTCTGCGTGATGTGATTGGTAAGTACTCTGACCATATTGGTATTCCAGTATCTATTTGGACAGAAAAAGACGTTGAAACTGGCGAAGAAAACGAAGACGGCACTAAAGTTACTAAAAAAGAAGCGTCTTGGGAACAAATCAACAAAGCTCAAGCATTATGGACGCGCGCTAAATCTGAAGTGACAGATGAAGAGTATGTCGAATTCTACAAACACGTGTCACACGACTTTGCTGACCCATTAACTTGGAGCCATAACAAGGTTGAAGGTAAGAACGATTACACTAGCTTGTTATATATCCCATCGAAAGCCCCTTGGGATATGATGAACCGTGATCATCAAGCCGGTTTGAAGCTGTATGTACAACGCGTCTTTATTATGGACGATGCAGAGCAGTTTATGCCTTCTTACTTACGATTTGTAAAAGGCTTAATTGATTCTAACGATTTGCCATTAAACGTGTCTCGTGAGATTTTACAAGATAACAAGATCACTCAATCGCTACGAAGCGCGTGTACTAAACGTGTGCTTGGTATGTTGGAAAAAATGGCCAACCGTGATGAAGAAAAATACCAAAGCTTCTGGAAAGAGTTTGGTCTTGTTCTAAAAGAAGGCCCGGCAGAAGATTTCTCAAATAAAGAGAAAATTGCCGGTTTAATGCGCTTCGCTTCGACTCATGTTGATAATTCAGAGCAAACCGTATCTTTGGCTTCTTATGTTGAGCGTATGAAAGAAGGTCAGGATAAAATTTATTATCTAACGGCTGATAGCTACGCTGCAGCAAAAAACAGCCCACATCTAGAGCAATTTAAAGCGAAAGGTCTGGAAGTGATTCTGATGTTTGACCGCATTGATGAGTGGTTAATGAACTACTTAACCGAGTTCGATGGCAAGCAATTCCAAGCAATCACTAAAGCGGGTCTTGATCTGTCTAAATTTGAAGATGAAGCGGAGAAAGAACAACAGAAAGAAACGGAAGAAGAGTTCAAATCTGTTGTTGAGCGTACTAAAAATTACTTGGGCGACCGAGTGAAAGAAGTTCGCACTACCTTCAAGCTTGCAAGCACGCCAGCGGTTGTGGTGACCGATGATTATGAAATGGGCACACAGATGGCAAAATTGTTAGCAGCGGCTGGACAAGAAGTCCCTGAAGTGAAGTACATCTTCGAGCTAAACCCTAATCATGCGTTAGTGAAACGTATGGCTGATGAGGCAGATGAAGAAGCCTTTGGCCGTTGGGTTGAAGTGTTACTTGGTCAAGCTATGCTCGCAGAACGCGGCGCAATGGAAGATCCAAGTCACTTTGTCGGTGCAATCAACGCACTTCTTACTAAGTAAAAATGAAATGGGGCCGGAAGTTGTGGTAAAATTCCGGCCCTAGTTTTGTAATAAGTCAGTATTTTTTGATACAACAGGGATATGCTGACTTCATCCTTATACCGAAACTTACCGTAGTGTCTTCATTGTTTTACATTCATTACAGTGAGCTTCGGTATAAAAATTTTAAATAAGAGGAATATACATGCGCATCATTCTTTTAGGTGCTCCGGGTGCTGGTAAAGGTACTCAAGCTCAATTCATCATGGACAAGTTTGGTATTCCACAAATTTCAACCGGTGACATGTTACGTGCTGCAATTAAAGCGGGCACTGAAATGGGCAAGCAAGCGAAAGCGGTTATTGATGCGGGTCAACTCGTTTCTGATGACATTATTCTTGGTCTTATCAAAGAGCGCATTGCACAAGCGGATTGTGAAAAAGGTTTCTTACTTGATGGTTTCCCTCGCACTATCCCTCAAGCTGATGGCTTGAAAGAACTTGGTGTTGAAGTGGATTACGTGATCGAATTTGACGTTGCTGACAGCGTGATTGTTGAGCGTATGGCAGGTCGTCGTGCTCACCTAGCATCTGGCCGTACTTACCACGTTACTTACAACCCACCTAAAGTGGAAGGTAAAGATGACGTAACAGGTGAAGACCTAGTAGTACGTGATGATGATAAAGAAGAGACAGTACGTGCTCGTCTAGGTGTTTACCATGATCAAACGGCTCCTCTAATTGCTTACTACAATAAAGAAGCAGAAGCAGGCAACACTCAATACTTGAAATTTGATGGTACTAAGCAAGTTTCAGAAGTAAGTGCTGACATCGAAAAAGCATTATCTTAATCTTTAGGCTCACTTTAGTGTCTATTTAACGATTGATTTGATAGGCAAAATAGATAAGTGAGCGAGTAAGATTTTTGTTATATTGAGCGACATTATTCGTAATGTCGCTTTTTTTATATCTTTTTGTAGAGGTCGAGGATGGGCAAATCAGTCGCAAGCCAAACAGGCATTTTATTAGTCAACCTTGGAACGCCAGAATCGCCATCAGCTCAAGGGGTTAAAGATTTTTTAAAACCGTTTTTGAGTGATAAACGCGTTGTGAGCATCCCGAAATTACTTTGGTGGCCTTTACTTAATGGCGTGATTTTACCGTTGCGCTCACCCAAAGTGGCTAAAGTCTACCAGCAAGTCTGGATGGATGAAGGATCACCTTTAATGGTGTATTCAAAGCGCCAAGCCGAAAAGCTTGCACAGAGGCTCACACTCCCGGTAGAACTAGGGATGACTTATGGTAACCCTAGTATTGAAAGCGGCATTAATAAGCTGATTGAGCAGGGCTGCGATACGATTACCGTATTGCCTCTATATCCTCAGTATTCGAGTACCACCACGGCGGCGGTATCCGATGCGCTATCACGTAGTTTGAGCAAAATGATTGCCTTGCCGGGCTATCACTTAATCCGTGATTATCATCAGCACCCTTTATACATTAAAGCGCTAGCAAGTAAGATTCGCGATTACTGGCAGCAGCATGGGCAAGGTGACTTTCTTCTGTGTTCCTATCATGGAATCCCACAACGCCTTGCCAATCAAGGTGATGTTTATCCTAAGCATTGCGAAACAACCACAGAGTTATTGCGTCTGGAGCTTGGCTTATCGCAACAGCAAATAGGCATGAGTTACCAATCCCGCTTTGGTAAAGAAGAGTGGCTGCAACCTTATACCGATAAAACGCTCGAAAATTTAGCGGATAAGAAACTTGCCACCTTAGATGTTCTTTCACCGGCTTTTGCTTGTGATTGCATTGAAACCTTGGAAGAAATTGCCATTGAATGTAAAGACATCTATCAAGACGCAGGTGGGCAAGACTACCGCTATATTGAATGTTTAAATGACTCGGATGAGCATATTGAAATGATGGCTGACTTGATTCGTTCTACGCAATAATGTATTGAATTTACCTGGCTATCTAACATAAAAATACCGCACAGTTCAGTTGAATTGTGCGGTATTTTTTTACACGTTGAGGATTCAGTTATTAACTATAATCGGTAGTTAATTAATGAATACCTTGGTGTTTTTTATCAAGGCGGCGCATTAAGGGTAGAACAGCTAATGCAATAAAGGTACAAACTACCGCTGCCATACCTAGTTTGTTGAATAGGGTAGTATAGATATCCAATGTTTCTAATGGATCCGTCATGCCTTTTGGAATGCTGGCAAAGTTAGCCACTACACCACCTAAGTATTGTGAAATACCACAAGCAACATAATAAGCGCCCATCATAAAGCCACCCATGCGCTCAGGAGCATAACGAGCAATCATCGCAAGGCCTAGGCCACTTACTAGTAATTCACCTAGTGAGTAAGCACCGTAGCCGATGATCATTACCCAAGACGTTGTTTTACCGTTAACCGCAAAGTTACCTGCAAAGCCATAAACAAAGAAGCCAATTGCCACGACAGCGAAACCTAAAGCAAATTTTGCAGCAATAGAAAGGTCTTTATTTTTTGCTCCAGCTTTTGAATAAATCAAGGCAAGAACTGGGCTGAGTAGCATGATCCAAATAGGGTTCAATGCTTGGAACTGAGCGGGAGACCAAGTTAGTAGATGGCTACCAAAAACAGTGAAGTTCAGATCAACGTTACGTAGTGCAAATAGCGCCAACGAGGTAGACATTTGTTGGTAGAAAATAAAGAAGAAAACCGTTTGGATAATTAGAACCAATGCAGCAATAAGACCGGCACGTTCATGTTGCTCACTGCTACGAATTAGATGAGTGAAAATACCTAAAACAACGATACCAGCAAGGTAAACAAATATACGAGCAAGAGTTTGATATTCCAAAATAACCGCAGAGATCGCAACCGCAACCACCGAGCCTAATAGAACGAAAGTAAGTTTACGACCATCGACAGGTTTAGTATCTGGTTCAGAACCGTAAGCGCCTAAAGTATTACGCATTACGAAGAAGTTAGCCAAACCAACTAATAAGCCTACACAACAAACCGCAAACGCTGCGTGCCAGCCGAACTCATTGTGATAGTTTTCATTGACGTAGTCTTTAACCCAAGGCGTTAATAGCATAGAAACGGTTGAGCCAATGTTTACCGCCATATAGTAGATAGTAAAAGCACTGTCGATTTTAGAATCGTCACCTTCGTAGATTTTACGTACAAGGTTACCAGCGTTTGGTTTAAACATACCATTACCAACGACGATAACACCAAGTGCAAAAAAGAGAACCCAAGTGTTTTCAGACGGTAGTGTCATTAACGCGTAACCAAGGGAAAGAATAAAGGCACCCATGATCATGGTACGTTTAGTCCCTAAGACTTTATCGCCAATCCAGCCACCAATTGCTGGTGAAACATAAATTAATGCGGCACAAGCACCCCATACTAAGTTTGCGCGTGTATCTTCAAACCCTAGGCGTTGAATCATGAAGTAAACGATCAGTGCTTGCATACCGTAGTAGCCAAATCGTTCCCATAATTCAATCATGGATACAGTCATAAATGACTTAGTCTTTGAAACAGTGACTTGTTGTGTTGTCATGTGAGTTTCCATTTGTGTGGTGGCGTTATAATGAAGGTTATATTTGCCATATAATGTTGTGCTAGTGATCGATAAATAAGATTTTTTAGTTGTTATATCGATTTACATTTAGCATTAGTTTTATTTATGCTTTAGATCACAGAATCTAATATTACATTATATATACAGCTCAAATTTCAAAATCACAATGCCAATTTGTCATCAAATTATCATTTTTTTATTATTTGCTTACAAAATAACCTTTCAGGTTGCAAGGTTGGCTGTAATGTAAAGTGTAAGTTAATGTTGTCGTGTGTTGCGGTGAGATTTCATCATTTTTACTAGTGTCGATAACTGTTAGAATAGGTGAAATTTTCTAGGGTATGGATCGTATGAAGTCTTGGTATTTATTGTATTGTAAGCGCGGCGAGCAAAAAAGGGCCAAAATGCATTTGGAAAACCAAGGCGTCGAGTGCTATTACCCTGAAATAGAAATAGAAAAAATCCTAAGAGGGAAAAGGCAACAGGTCATGGAACCACTGTTTCCTTCTTATATATTTATCGGATTGGAAGATGAAGAGCATCTTAGCTTTACGACTATTCGTTCAACCAGAGGTGTGATGGATTTTGTTCGCTTTGGTGGTAAGCCTCATAAAGTATCGAGATCTTTGATTCAGCACTTACAGTGTCGGGTTTATCAAGAAGAATTACTAGAAAAACAAGCACCTAAAAAAGGTGAAACCATTCAAATAAAATCTGGCCAATTTTCTGGGCTTAACGCTATTTATCAAGAGCCTGATGGTGAAAAACGCTCTATTTTACTTATAACACTGATAAATCAATAGGTTGAAGTGAGAGTTGAAAATAGTGACGTGGAATGGCGTAAGTAATATCGGAATGATTTCAACAGATAGTCAGAGGTGATTTTTTAAGATTAGCTCTGTAATTGATAAAGCCTACCAACACTCATGTGCGGTAGGCTTTTATTATGCTTATAACTTTATAACTTTATAACTTTATAACTTTATAACTTTATAACTTTATAACTTTATAACCTTATAACTAGGTTGGGCTTAATAAGCGTCGTTATGGACGGCTTTCACGGCACGACCTGATGGATCGGCGTTGTTTTTAAATGATTCATCCCATTCAATCGCAGCGGCTGATGAACAGGCAACAGATGGTCCACCCGGTACACATTCTGCCGCTGATTCTAGAGGGAATAATTCAGAAAAAATCTCACGGTATACATAGCCTTCTTTCGTTGTCGGCGTGTTGTATGGGAATTTAAATGCTGCGGTCTCTAGTTGCTGGTCAGTTACTTTTTCTTCCGCTTGTGCTTTTAAAGAATCAATCCAGTTATAGCCTACGCCGTCTGAGAACTGTTCTTTTTGACGCCATGCGATCGACTCTGGCAAGTAATGCTCAAAACATTCACGTAAAACGTGTTTTTCCATTTTGCCGTTACCGCACATCTTGTCTTCAGGGTTTAAGCGCATTGCAACGTCGATAAACTCTTTGTCTAAGAATGGAACGCGACCTTCAACGCCCCAAGCCGCTAATGATTTGTTAGCACGGGCACAGTCAAACATGTTTAGAGCAAGTAGCTTACGTACCGTTTCTTCATGGAATTCTTTAGCATTTGGTGCTTTGTGGAAGTACAAGTAACCACCAAAGATTTCATCGGCGCCTTCACCAGAAAGAACCATTTTAATCCCCATCGCTTTAATTTTACGCGCGAGTAGGAACATTGGAGTAGAAGCACGGATCGTAGTGACATCGTAAGTTTCAATGTGATAAATCACGTCACGAATGGCATCGATGCCTTCTTGAACCGTGTAGGTCATTTCATGGTGAACAGTACCCAGTTTATCCGCTACTTCACGAGCCGCTTTTAAATCAGGCGCGCCTTCTAGACCAATCGCAAAAGAGTGCAGTTGCGGCCACCAAGCTTGAGATTGGCTGTCATCTTCGATACGCATAGCAGCAAAACGTTTGGCAACCGCAGAAGTAATAGAAGAGTCAAGACCGCCAGAAAGTAATACGCCGTATGGTACATCTGTCATTAACTGGCGTTTTACTGCATCTTCTAGTGCTTGGGTTAAATCTTCTTTACTCGTTAGGTTACCTTGCACGGCTGCATATTCCATCCAATCACGCTGGTAGTAGCGAACTGGCTCTGCGTCATCTGAACCGTAGTAGCTACCTGGAGGGAATTCACTGATGGTTTTACAAACAGGAACCAGTGCTTTCATTTCAGAGGCTACGTAGTAGTTACCGTGTTCGTCGTAACCTTGATAAAGAGGGATAATACCGATGTGATCACGGCCAACTAAGTATTTGTCTTTTTCTTCATCATATAAGACGAAAGCAAAGATACCGTTTAGTTCTTCTAATAAGTCTTCACCTAGTTCTTGGTATAACGCTAGGATAACTTCACAGTCAGAATCGGTTTGAAAGTTGAATTTGTCAGCATAACGAGCACGAATTTCTTTGTGGTTATAAATTTCGCCATTCACCGCTAAGATGTGTTTTTTATCTTCGCTATACAGAGGTTGTGCGCCGCTGTTTAAACCTACGATAGATAGACGCTCGTGAGCTAGAATTGCTTTATCTGAAGCGTAGATACCTGACCAGTCTGGGCCACGGTGACGAAGTTTTTTAGACATTTCCAGCGCCAATGGGCGTAGTGGGGTTGGGTCCGATTTAATATCTAAAATGCCAAATATTGAACACATACTCTCTTCCTTAAAATCCGTTTTAAACTTCTAGTTTGCTAGAGCCAGTTTAGTTTGCTAGAGCTAATTTAGTCTGTTAAAGCCAATTTGCCATGATCAATAAAAAAAGCAACCAATCATTATTAAATTAATCACATAAAAGCAAGTTATGTGAATTTCATTCACCATATTTGGTTTTCTGGTAAATAAAATCCACCCAAGGTCGATTTTTATCCGAATCGATAGATACTAAGTTAGGAAACTAAGTGAGATTATTACTGGTATCCCAATCGCCCGGCTGCATGGTCTTAAATTGTGGGTTTAGTTTGTCGCACACATGGCGAGCAAAACCCGCACCGGCTTCGTTATAAATATTAAAGGCAGCATCGACGCCATTTTCTGTCATTTCAACCACTTGATCTGGATATTCGGCAATCGCTGCAATTTGTCCTTGGTAGTTACGAGCCTTTAATTGCTCGAGTGCCGATTGATTCCCTTGGTGATGGGGCATCGCAAGCAGCACCAACTTTACATTAGCAATATCAAGAATGCGCTCCCAGAAATCAGAATCGGTCGCATCGCCTTGGATGACATTTCTGCCACTGGCTTTATGTGTTTGTACCACATCAGATCGCGTTTCTACGCCTAAGCTGATTTTGCCATAACGGGTACGAATTTCATCGTAAGCACCGGTACCAATACGGCCCATGCCTAGGATCAGTACTTGGGCATGCCCAGGATTAATACGCTTGTCTCTAAGGTGCAGTTTTTCATCCGCTTGCTCTCTTAACCAATGCGATGTGTAACGATAAATTTTATGACTCATGTTATTGATTGGCGCAGCAATAATGAAAGATAACGAGACCGCCATAGCAATCGCAATCATCATTTCCCCAGGTAACCAACCGAGCTTATAGGCAATGCCTGAGACAATCAGTCCAAATTCGCTGTAGTTAAGTAGGGTAAGCGAGGCAAGTAGAGAAGTGCGCACACGGAACTTAAATAAATTGATGACGACGTAGTACAGCGCGCCCTTAATTGGCAATAGGCAAAGTAATAGCAAGGCAAGAATAAAGCCATCTAGGGTAGGTGGATCAGATAAACCAATGTTTAAGAAAAAGCAGACTAAGAATAGTTCTTTAATGTTAAAGAGAGATTTAGAAAGCTCCGACGCTTTGTAGTGACCGGCCAGCAGCATACCTAAAATTAACGCGCCTAAATCTGCTTTCATTCCCACTAGTTTGAAAAGTCCAGCCCCCATTACGAGCGCCATAAAAAAACCGTATAAAACGAGCATCTCGCCGTGACCACACTTGTCGAGGATTTTGTAAAAAAGAGGGCGCAGAAAAGGAAGAATAAACAGCGCTAACGCATACCATTCAGGTAGTTTGCCAGTTGATATAGTGAGGAAAAGCACAGCAAAAATATCCTGCATTACCAAAATACCTATCGATATGGTGGCAAAGGTGGAGTTCATGCTGCCTTTTTCTTCTAAACTCTTAATCGCAAATACGGTGCTGGAAAAGGATAATACAAAGCCAAGTAGCAGTATTTGAATGGTATCGACGTCGCTAAATAGGCTGATCCCGATAGTCTTTAGGCCAAGTAGAGCTACAGTGAAGAAAGTCGTAGATAGTACATTATGTAAGGTTGCACTGGCCCAAATCTCTTTCGCGAGTAAGGTTTTCACATCTAGCTTTAGCCCGATAGTGAATAGCAGAAGAGTGACACCTAAATCAGATAATGTAGTGATGGTTTCATTGCTAGTAAAACCCGCATACTGCAAGCCAAACCCTGCAACTAAAAAACCGACTAGTGGTGGAAGATTGCATTTGAGCGCGATAAAGCCGGAAACAAAAGCGGCGATAATAAGCAAGATATCCATGTATTCCTTTCCCTAAAATAAAAAACGGGCATATCAATGGATATACCCGCAGGAATTATATACTTAACCGTTTTAAAATATTGTTATTTATCTCATTCACCCAGTAATTTTTGTAGCAGTACACCATTAAGCATTGCGCGTTTGATCATCGCAAATGCCCCAATGGTCGGTTGCTCATACAGTTTGGACTCCACAATCGGCAAGTTTTTGTGGAAAGTAGTGAGTGAGTGGCTTTCAATATTTCGTTGAATGGCATGAAAGATAATATCCTTCGATTTGACCAATTCACCTGCGATAATAATTTTTTGCGGGTTAAATAAGTTAACCGTCATGGCGATGGCTTTACCTAGGTAGTGGCCCACACGGATAAGCGCTTGACTAGCTAAGTCATCCCCTTGGTTTGCATGCTCACAAATCACACTCATGGTGAGTTTATCGACATGGGATAAGCTTGATGGGAAACCTTGATCAAGTCGTGACTGTACATGAGCAATAATGGCTGGGTTAGCGGCAATGGTTTCTAAACAACCAAAATTACCACATTGGCAGCGATCGCCTAGAGGTTCGATTTGTACGTGGCCGATTTCACCTACGTTGCGGTTTGAGCCTAAGAATACTTGGCCGTTAACTATGATACCTGCACCAGTACCGCGATAAACACTCACTAGGATAGAATCTTGGCAGTCACGGCTTGCACCAAAATAATGTTCAGCCAGTGCTAATCCTCGAATATCGTTACCAACAAAGGCTTCAACTTCAAATGTATCACTTAATAATTTACCTAAAGAAAGGTTATCGATCTCGGTGTTCGGCATGTATTCAACAACCCCAGTCTCAGGGTTAACTAAGCCAGGAAGAGTGACACCGATAGCAATTAATTGCTCGATAATATCTTTGTGCTGATTGATGAAGGCTTTGGTATGTAGAACTAAACCATCAAGTAGATCTTGTTGTTTATCGTACTTAAAAGCGGCGTGATGATTGGCAAGTTCATGGCCACTTAAGTCATAGACACTTAACTGAATGTAGTCTCGGCCTAAACGAATAGCAACGGAATGGAAAGGGGTGGTTTCTGTGGTTAAAGAAATAGCGCGTCTACCCCCAGTGGAGGCTTGTTGCGCTACTTCTTTGATTAATCCTCGCTCAAGTAGTTGGCGAGTGATCTTAGTGACACTGGCGGGGGCTAATTGGCTAACATCGGCAACTTGTATTCTCGAAATTGGACCTTGTTGGTCAATTAGGCGATATACTGCCGCGCTATTAAGTTGTTTAACTAAATCTACATTACCAATTTGTCCGCCATTCATTCTATGTCTGATCGTATTGTCCGTTAACAACCGTCGCTTTTACATTGAAGTCACGATCAAACACAGTAAGGTTTGCGACCATTCCCGGTTTGATTTCACCAAGCTGTCTCTCTACGCCGATTGCTCGAGCAGGATAAAGCGTGGCCATTCTCAGTGCTTCGTCTAAAGCGATACCTACATGCTCAACCGTATTTTGTACGGCTTCAATCATGGTTAAAGCTGAACCACCAAGTGTGCCATTTTCATCAACACACTTACCATCTCGGTAATATACTTTCTTACCAACAAAAATAAAGTGATCCATGTCAGCTCCTGCTGGAGCTGTGGCATCCGTCACTAATACTAGCTTATCACCTTTGATTTTATGGGCGATTCGGATGTTGGCATAGTCTACATGGAAGCCGTCAGCAATAATACCAGCATAAACTTCTGAAGTATCGTAGATTGCACCTACAACACCTGGTTCACGTCCAACCATCGGAGTCATCGCATTGAAAAGGTGCGTTGCAAATGTAATACCATTAGCAAAACTTTGACGCGCCTCTTGGTAAGTTGCGTTAGTGTGGCCGATAGACACAACGATACCCGCATCTCTCAAACGTTGAATATGCTCAGGTTCATTTTGCTCTGGCGCTAAGGTTACCTTGGCAATGACATCGCGGTTATCACAAATCGTTTGGATCATCTCATCATCTGATTTACGGATAAAATCAGGACGGTGAATGCCTTTTTTTAGCACATTAAGGTAAGGACCTTCTAAGTGTAGCCCCAAAGATTGGTTCTGGTAGCGCTGCTGATATTCACGCGCTGCAGAAATGGCTTGCTGCATATCTTCATCAGATGACGTAATTAATGTCGGCAAAAAGCTAGTACAGCCAGATTTTAAATTGGCTTTGTGCATGATATGCATGGTATCGGCGGTAACTTCGTCATTCAGCATGACGCCGCCACAACCATTTAACTGTAGATCGATAAAACCTGGGCTAAGATTTGCGCCTTGTAGATCGTGAGTCTCTATCTCTTTTGGTAGTTCATCCATCTTAACGATAGATTGAATTTTACCTGCATCCACTATCACAGCATGCTCTGTAAGTACGTCATGGCCTGTGTAGATTTTTGCATTTATCAGAGCATACATAGTAGGCATCCTCTTATTTCAAGTTCTTAATATTTTCTGCTTCAAGCTCTTTAAAGTATTTAACTGTTTTTACTTTAAGCTCTTGAGTTGAAGGTTCATCACACACAATTACCGATTTTGCATGCAGTTGCAAGGCAGATACTGTCCAAAGATGATTGACTGAGCCTTCGACCGCTGCTTGCAAAGCGAGAGCTTTATTGTGGCCTGTGATCAAAATCATAACTTCTTCAGAATCTAGTAGAGTACCAACACCGATAGTTAGCGAATACTTAGGCACTTGACTAATATCACCATTGAAGAAGCGTGAATTAGCGATACGCGTATCTTCGGTTAGTGTTTTGATTCGAGTACGTGAAGACAAAGAAGATGCAGGTTCATTGAATGCAATGTGGCCATCGTTACCTACGCCACCCATGAATAAGTTGATACGACCGTAGGACTTGATTTTATCCTCGTAACGTTTGCATTCAGCTTCATGGTCATCGGTATTGCCGTTGAGCAAGTTGATGTTTTTTTCTTGAATATCAATATGATTGAAAAAGTTTTCATACATAAATGAACGGTAAGATTCAGGGTGATCCGTTGCTAATCCAACATATTCATCCATGTTGAATGTCACAACGTGTTTAAAACTTACTTCACCAGCTTTATGTAGTTTAATGAGCTGCTTATAAGTATTTAGAGGTGTGCCACCCGTCGGTAAACCAAGAACAAAAGGACGATCTTCAGTTGGGTTGAACTTATTGATTTTATTTACAATATGGCGAGCTGACCATAGGCCAACTTCATTTGCATTATTGAGTGGAATTAGTCTCACAGTACACCTCTATAGGACAAAAGCTAAAATTGAGAATAGGATATTCATTTCATTATTTTGCATGATAAAATAAGTTTTGGAAACTATCTAGTATAAATAAGATAAATCCTTCACAAGAATTACGCAAACTAGCAAATAACTCTTGATAAAGATCACAAATACTAGGGTTTTAATTTGCGGACTAAAATTAATTGAATAGACTGTCGCTGTACTAAATTCTTTAAGAAAAATAAGTAATACGAATTTTACCAATCCTATAGGGGGGAATTACGGTGAATATACTTGGATATGCACAAAGACTAGGTAAAGCGTTGATGTTACCTATTGCAACATTACCTGTTGCAGCGCTTTTACTTCGTCTGGGTCAACCTGACCTGTTAGACATCGCATTTATGGCATCAGCCGGTAATGCTATTTTCAGCCAGTTACCTTTACTATTTGGTTTAGGTATTGCAATTGGCTTATCTAAAGATGGTGCGGGTGCGGCTGGTTTAGCCGGTGCCGTTGCTTACTTTGTATTAACTGCAACAGCGCAACAAATTAATGCTGAAGTTAATATGTCATTCTTCGGTGGTATCTTCGCAGGTATCATTGCAGGGCATTGCTACAACGCATTCCATGCTACTCGCTTACCAGAATGGTTAGCTTTCTTCTCTGGTCGCCGTTTAGTTCCAATTATGGCGGGTTTAGTTGCTTTAGTGGCAGGTGCAGTCTTCGGTGTGGTTTGGCCTATGGTCCAACACGGCCTTGATGCTTTAGCTCACGGCATTTCAACCTCTGGTGCAATTGGTCAATTTATTTACGGCACATTGAACCGTGCGTTAATTCCTGTTGGTCTTCACCACGTACTTAACTCTTACTTCTGGTTCGGCATGGGTTCATGTCAAGAAATCATGGTAACAGCTTCTGGTGCCTTCTCTAATATCCACCAACTATGTGTTGATCCTGCAATTGCTAAAACATTAGTAGTAGGCCAAGAGCACACATTTACATTTAAAAATGCAGTAACGCCTGAAATCACAGCGGTTGTTGATAGCGTGAAAGATGTTGTTAAAACTGGTGACTTGAACCGTTACTTCGGTGGTGACAAATCTGCTGGGGTATTCATGAATGGTTTCTTCCCAATCATGATGTTTGGTCTTCCTGGTGGTGCTTTAGCTATGTACCTAGCCGCTCCTTCTGAGCGTCGTGGTCAAGTTGCTGGTGCATTGTTCTCAGTTGCTTTCTGTTCATTCCTAACCGGTATTACAGAGCCTCTAGAGTTCATGTTTATGTTCCTAGCACCTGGCTTATATGCGGTACACGCAGTATTAACAGGTCTATCTTTAGTAGTCGCTAATATGTTTGGTACGCTACATGGCTTTGGTTTCTCGGCAGGTCTAATTGACTTTGTATTGAACTGGGGTCTAGCAACTAAACCAGTAACGCTATTACTAATCGGTTTAGCATTCGGTGCTGCTTACTTCTTTATCTTCAGCTTCCTAATCCGCGCGTTCAACATGAAAACGCCTGGTCGTGAAGACGAAGAAGTGGCTGCTCCTGCTGGCAAGTCAGAGAAACCTTCTGGTGCGGTTGCACGTCAATACCTAAAAGCTCTAGGTGGCCACGGTAATGTGACTACGATTGATGCTTGTATTACTCGCCTACGCTTAACATTGAAAGATCGTTCTATCGTAGATGAAGCGGTATTGAAGAAGCTTGGCGCAAAAGGTGTTGTGAAGTTAGGTGAAAATAATCTTCAAGTTATTCTTGGCCCATTGGCTGAAATCGTTGCAGGTGAGATGAAAGACATCCCAGCTTCTGATGATTTATCGGATGTTGTCCTACCGTAATCTGTAATCAACATATCCAGCTAAAGGCTCCCATTGTGGAGCCTTTTTTTATCCTGTTGCAAAATGTGGCCGATAGTAAAAGCGTGAATTTTGACGGCTTGGAAGGCTTTTGGTCTTTTTAATAAAGAAAATATCACTTCTAGTTGTGTAAAGGGCTAGAATTGTGGATCATTAGCCCTAATTATAAAAAGACTCTTATATTTATTGAGGTACTATCGATGAGTGAAGCTGAGGCTCGACCATCTAACTTTATCCGTCAAATTATTGATAAGGATTTAGCGGATGGCAAACACACTGGGATCCATACTCGTTTCCCACCAGAACCTAATGGCTATCTGCATATTGGTCATGCTAAGTCTATTTGCTTAAACTTTGGCTTGGCGCAAGATTACCAGGGGAAGTGTAACCTTCGCTTTGATGATACTAACCCAGCGAAAGAAGACATTGAATACGTTGAATCAATTAAGCAAGACGTGAATTGGTTAGGTTTTAATTGGGATGGCGAGATTTGCTATTCATCTAACTATTTTGATGCGCTATATGGTTACGCTGTAGAGTTAATTGAAAAAGGTTTAGCTTATGTTGATGAGCTAACTCCAGATGAAATTCGTGAATACCGTGGCACGTTAAAAGAGCCAGGAAAAAATAGCCCATACCGCGACCGCAGTGTGGAAGAAAACTTAGCGTTATTTGAGAAAATGCGTAATGGTGGCTTTGAAGAAGGTAAGGCTTGCTTACGTGCTAAGATCGACATGGCATCTTCGTTTATCGTTATGCGCGATCCTGTGCTTTATCGTGTGCGTTTTATCAATCACCATCAAACAGGGGATAAGTGGTGCATTTACCCAATGTATGACTTCACCCACTGTATTTCCGATGCGTTAGAAGGTATCACTCACTCACTATGTACGCTGGAATTCCAAGATAACCGTCGTCTATATGACTGGGTTTTAGAAAACATTACGATTGAAACTCAGCCTCATCAGTACGAATTTAGCCGCTTAAACTTAGAATATACGGTGATGTCTAAGCGTAAGCTAAACCAATTAGTCACTGAGAAATTAGTGAATGGTTGGGATGACCCACGTATGCCAACGATTTCTGGTTTACGTCGTCGTGGCTTTACTCCGGGCTCTATTCGCGAATTTTGTTCACGCATTGGTGTGACTAAGCAAGACAACATGATTGAGTTTAGCTCACTTGAAGCGTGTATTCGTGAAGACCTAAATGAAAATGCACCGCGTGCAATGGCGGTACTCGATCCGGTTAAAGTAGTGATTGAAAACTTTGAAAGCGAAGAAGTATTGACGATCGCGAATCACCCGAATAAGCCTGAAATGGGTAGTCGTGAGGTTCCTTTTACACGTGAAGTGTGGATTGAAGCGGATGACTTCCGTGAAGAAGCCAACAAGAAATACAAACGCTTAGTTCTTGGTAAAGAAGTTCGTCTACGTGGTGCTTACGTGATCCAAGCGAATCGTATTGAAAAAGATGAGCAAGGTAATGTAACGACTATTTACTGTACTTACGATCCAGAAACCTTGGGTAAAAACCCAAGCGATGGCCGTAAAGTAAAAGGTGTTATCCATTGGGTTTCTGCTGAAAAAGGCCTAGAGGCTGATGTTCGTTTATATGATCGTCTTTTCACTGTGCCAAACCCTGCGGCGGCGGATGACTTTGCTGCGACGATCAACCCAGAGTCTTTAGTTGTTAAGAAAGCATTTGTTGAACCAAGTTTAGCTAATGCAGAAGCTGGCGTAGGCTTCCAGTTTGAGCGTACAGGCTACTTCTGTATTGATGCTAAAGATTCTTCTCCAGAAGCGTTAGTATTTAACCGTACAGTCGGCTTACGTGATACTTGGGCTAAAATCGACGCTCAATAAGCAATTATATCTATGCCAATATATCCATGTAGGGTGAGAGCTTTCTCGCCTTACTAGTTTGGCTTTATTAGTTTGATTAGCCGATAAAAAAACGCACCTCATATGAGGTGCGTTTTTATTTGTATAAAACTAAATAAGTGGAAAGTTAACCGGAAAAGTTACTTAGTTTTGTGTGCATTAGTCTCTGTTTTACAATTGCCATTAGCACAGCGGCCGTATAGATATAAACTGTGGTTCGTTAGCACGACGTTATATTTAGCGGCAATTTCTTTTTGTCGCTCTTCAATAAGATCATCGGTAAATTCAATCACTTCACCGCAATCGAGACAAACAAGGTGATCATGGTGATGTTGAGTTGATAATTCAAATACTGATTTACCACCTTCAAAATGGTGACGGGTTACGATACCTGCGTCATCAAATTGGTTCAAAACACGATAAACCGTTGCAAGGCCAATTTCTTCACCAAGATCGATCAGTTTCTTATATAAATCCTCGGCACTGATATGTTGGCAGTCTGGTTGTTGCAGTACCTCGAGAATTTTTAATCGAGGTAAGGTGACTTTAAGACCTGCTTCCTTTAGAGCTTGGTTGTTATCTGGCATTGTACTTTCCTGTGAGATTCTGCGTTAAAACAGAAGGCATGAATGACATCAGTAAATATGACTCGAACTAACCGACCAAGTTCACTGCGTTTCATTATATGTTGTAAAAATGTATCTAAAATGACTATAGCATTAGAGTGAGGATAACAAAATACCTCGCAGAGGAGGTATCTTGATATGTCACAAAATTTTGATTAATCAGCTAATTCTGCTAAACACATTTCATCATAAATCTGCTTTGACCAGGTTTTAACGCGCTCATCTGTTAATTCTGGTTGGCGGTCTTCATCAATACAAAGGCCGATGAAGTTGTCATCGTCGACTAATGCTTTTGATGCTTCAAACTCATAACCTTCGGTTGGCCAGTAACCAATGATAGTGCCGCCTTTCGCTTCAACGATATCGCGAATGGTTCCCATCGCATCACAGAAGTACTCAGCATAATCTTCTTGGTCACCACAACCAAAAATAGCAACGAGCTTAGTTGAGAAATCTATTGCTTCAAGTTCAGGGAAAAAGTCATCCCAGTCACATTGAGATTCACCGTAGTACCAAGTTGGAATGCCAAGCAGTAATAGATCAAAATTATCAATATCTTCCTTGCTGCTCTTCGCAATGTCTTGTACGTGCACAAGTTGTTTGCCAAGTTCTTTTTGTATCATTTTAGCAACCGCTTCAGTATTACCTGTGTCGCTACCAAAGAAGAGTCCTACACTTGCCATAGAAATATTACCTATTTATCTATTACCGGAAACGCCGGTATCAATCTAATTAAAAAGAATACGTTACAGTTGTGCGATGGTTAGCCTAAGCCGGTACCTTCCCAACTTATTTGGATTAATCCTTTGGCGACAAAGCCCGCACAACCTAAAAATAGAACAAGCCATACAATACGACGGCCAAACACCGGGACATTACCTTGTTTTAAAACATCTTTGATGGCTAAACCAATTAATAAAAATAATGACGCAAAAAACAGATCTAAGCCTAGAGATTCTATGGTATTGATATGTTCGTAAAGCATGCGTTTGATCACCGTTGTTTTTTATCCCCGAACTATAGCATTAATACAATTGAAAGTTAATGCGAAGTCGTTCGCTGAATAAGTGAAATGCGAATTATTTATTAATGAATCGACGGATAGAACGAATGACCTCTAATGGTTTTTCTGCATGTAGCCAGTGACCGGTATTAGCAATAATATGAGCTTTACTATTTGGGAACTGTTTTTGAATAGCCGCTTGGTGTTCTGGCATTAAGTAGTCAGAATCAGCGCCTTTTAAAAATAAAGTTTCGCCGTGGAAAGGGGAGATCTCAGTCCAGTCTTGAATGTGCTGATAGCTATTAATGATCCCCTCAACATTAAACAACCATTGTAAGTATCCATCTTTAGTGTGTAACGATTTAGCGAGGAATTGGCGTACGCCATCTATTTCAATATGTTGTGCCAAACAGTCTAAGGCTTGTTTTCGGCTTTGAGGCTTTTCATCGATAACGGCTTTTAAACCTGAAAAAACATTATCATGGCGTCTTTCCTGATAGGCGACCGGTGCCATATCTAATACGATGAGTTTGCTGATTTTGTCAGCGGCAATATTGCAAAGTGCCATTGCCGCTTTCCCGCCCATGGAATGGCCGATAACTATGGCGGATGAAATATTTAAATCAACTAACAGCTGATTGAGATCATCTGCCATAACAGAGTAATCCATGGTGTCACTGTGAAAAGAATGCCCATGATTGCGTAAATCAACGCTAATAACCGTATGGTCTTGAACTAAATCTCTCGCTAATAAGCCTAGATTGCTTAAGCTGCCAAAAAGTCCATGAATGAGTAGGATTGCTGGGCCTTGACCTTGAATTGTATGGTTAAGTTGTGGGGAATTCATAATAATCCTGTAGCCGAAAGTACGAATTAGCATCATAATACAGCCATCATACGAAAGTAATCACTTAACCTGGCAAAATGTCACCTCGATGTAGCAGTAAAAGTGTATCTTTTTGTTTAACTTATTTGTTCCTATATATGCTGAAATGCAGTGCTAAGTGAAATAGCTATACTAGGTAATAGGTTAGAAAATCATAATAATAGGAAGCAATATGCAAAAACGACTAATAGTGGGCGCTTTAATGCTATGTCCCATCATTGGTGTAGCAGATACATTACCTCAACATAAAGAGGGAATTGTTGAATTCTGCTCTACATGTCATGGGGTTAATGGCGTCTCTACTCTTGATCATATCCCTAATTTATGGGGTCAATCTGACCAATACCTCCGTGAGCAAGTTGAGAATTTTCGTAGTAAAAAACGTCACACTACTTTCATGGATGCATTTATCTATCAAATTACTGATGAACAAATGGATGCCATTGTAAAACACTACTCTAGTGTGCCTGATGCGATGACCTTTAAGCTGCAATGGCGTGGTGATAAATGGCCTGGGGATATGCAATTAGGCGAAAAAATTGCCTATAGCGGCAAGATGGAAGCCAATGTGCCGTCTTGTGTCGCTTGTCATGGCCCGAGTGGAGTAGGTGTTAAGCCGGGTATCCCTCGTTTGGCTGGACAAAACTCTGCTTATTTAGTGAACCAAATGAAATCGTGGAAAGATGATACAAGACCTGCTGGTGCAATGGCGATCATGGGGCCAATTGCTAAGTCTCTAAGCGATGAAGAAATCAAAGCAGTTTCGGACTATTTTGCTTCGCTAGGAACACCGGTTGCGCAGAAAACGGCGGAGGTGAAAAAATGAAATACTTACTATTAAGCCTATCGCTACTAAGTGGAATGGCTTTTGCCAATGATGGACATAAAGATCTAGGCAGTGTTGAGCCGGGCAACCCGCTTGCGCAAGGTGAGGCATATCACCAAGTACCCGATTGGGGGAATGTGCCAGAAGAGCATTTTGCTGAAGCGGTAAAACGTGGTTATTCAATCTTTATGAATAGTCAGCAACTGAAAACATCAGGTGAAGTCGGTAACGGTTTAAATTGTACTAACTGTCATTTATCTGGCGGACGTTTAGCCAATGCTGCTCCAATGTGGGGCGCTTATGTTTCTTATCCTGCTTATCGTGGTAAGAACAAGAAAGTAAATACCTATGAAGACCGCTTGCAAGGCTGTTTTGCTTACTCTATGAATGGTAAGCCGCCTGAAGCCGTCAGCCAAACGATTCTCGATCTAACCGCTTATTCTTATTGGCTAGCAACGGATGCCAAGGTGAATGCGAAAATTGCTGGTCGTGGCTTCCCTAAATTAGAACAACCGGAACTTAAACCTGACTTTGTTCGTGGCGAAGTTGTTTATGCAACTCAATGTGCGCTTTGTCATGGCGATAATGGTGAAGGGCGTAAAGTGGATAACCGTTACGTCTTCCCGCCGCTATGGGGTAAAGATAGCTATAACTGGGGGGCTGGTATGCATCAAATCAGTTCTGCGGCTAACTTTATTAAAGCCAACATGCCATTGAGCAAGAGCAATAGCTTAACGGATCAACAAGCGTGGGATGTGTCAGTTTTCATTAATAGCCACGAACGTCCACAAGATCCTCGCTTTAGTAAATCGGTAGCTGAAACAGCCAAAGAGTTTCATGCCAAAGATTCACTTTATGGCACTCCATCAGCGCTAGATAAACACATACTAGGCTCGAAAGCGTACTAAAATTTTTTAACGCTGACTTATTAAACCTCTATGGGCTCACTCATAGAGGTTTTTTTGTTGCTGGTTATTTGTGCACTTCATCGGTACGGAAATGAAGAAATAAAACATTCAGTGATCCAAACGATCTTTTTTATTACTAACACCGAGCAATTAGCATAGAGTATCCGGTCAGTTATAGGTATAATCATTTCAGAGTTTAAACAGATTGAGATTGTGAAAAGCCAATGAAAACCATTGAAGTAGATGAAGAACTTTATCGTTATATCGCGAGCCAAACCCAGCATATTGGTGAAAGCGCCTCGGATATTTTACGTCGACTTTTAATCGGTGAGCAGCAAGGATCACAAGCAAATGCAACGGTGACTAAGCCTGTTGCCGTTGATACAGTAGAATCAACTAAGCCTGCTAAGCAAGAAAAGCCAGATGGCGTTGATGGCGTTAAGGTGATGCGATCTTTGCTTATTTCTGATGAGTTTGCAGAGAAAGATAAAGCGATTGACCGTTTTATGCTGATCTTATCTTCTCTGTATCACGTTGAAGCATTCAGTTTTGCTGAAGCGGCAAAAGTGAAAGGTCGTACACGTGTTTACTTTGCTGATAATGAAGAAACCTTGTTAGCTAGCGGTAAAACGACTAAACCTCGCTCGATCCCAAATACTCCATTTTGGGTAATTACCAATAATAATACCAACCGTAAGCGCCAAATGGTTCAGCAACTAATGACGCAAATGGGCTTTCAAGCAGACTTGATTGATAAAGTATGTAACGCCATCTAACGTTAATTAGAACGATTTAATAAGAGCCTCATAATATTTGAATCATCACGTATTATGGGGCTTTTTCGATTTTATAACTATTTTTCAATTTAATAGCACCAAAAAGGATTATTGAATGTCTCTGCACCCTAGAGCAGGTACTAAAACGTTACCTGAAGACTTAATTAATATTCCCGCTCTAGTGAGCGATTACTTCTTTATCGAGCCTGATGCGTCGAATACAAACCATAAAGTTCTATTTGGTACTTCAGGTCACCGTGGTTGTTCAAGTAAAGCCACGTTTAACCAAACACATATCCTAGCGATTGCTCAAGCGGTCGTGGATGAACGCGTTGCTGCTGGGCTGACAGGGCCAATGTTTGTTGGTAAAGATACCCATGCGCTATCTGAGCCAGCTTGCCGTTCAGTAGTCGAAGTATTGGTTGCAAATGGTGTTGAAGTGATTGTTCAGCAAGATAACGGCTTTACACCTACACCAGGCATTTCTCACGCGATCTTAACTTATAACCTTGCCCATCAAGATAAATCGGATGGCATTGTGATCACGCCATCGCATAATCCACCGCAAGATGGTGGTATCAAATATAACCCAAGTCACGGTGGTCCAGCCGAAGCAGAAATTACTCAGCGCATTGAAGACAAAGCGAATCAATATATTGCCGCAGGGCTAGTAGGCGTTAAACGTTGTGCCAATTCTCTCGATAAAGTGAAAGCACTTGATTTGGTACAACCTTATGTTGATGACCTAGTGAACGTGATTGATATTGAGGCCATTCAAAAAGCGAATATTAAAATTGGTATTGATCCACTTGGTGGTGCGGGGATTGAATACTGGCGACGTATTGCGAAAACCTATCAGCTTGATATGACGCTAGTAAATGAAACCGTTGATCCGTCTTTTCAGTTTATGACACTCGATAAAGATGGTGTGATTCGTATGGATTGCTCATCACCTTATGCGATGGCGAGCCTGCTTGGATTAAAGGATGACTATGACTTAGCTTTTGGTAATGATCCAGACTATGACCGTCATGGTATTGTGACGCCGCAAGGGTTGATGGATCCAAACCATTATTTAGCGGTTTGTATTGATTACTTATTCCGTCACCGTAGTGAGTGGAAAGCTGATGTTCAAGTGGGGAAAACCCTCGTATCAAGCGCGATAATTGATCGTGTGGTTGCCGATTTAGGCCGTGACCTATGTGAAGTGCCTGTTGGCTTTAAGTGGTTTGTTGATGGTCTATACGAAGGTAGCTTCGGCTTTGGTGGTGAAGAAAGTGCTGGAGCATCATTCTTACGTAAAGATGGCACGCCTTGGTCGACAGATAAAGATGGCATCATTCTGTGCTTGCTTGCAGCTGAAATTACCGCAGTCACTGGCATGAACCCACAGCAATATTACGATAAATTAGCCGCAAAACATGGCGCGTCGCAATACAATCGTATTCAAGCTGTGGCGAATACAGAGCAAAAAAATGTTCTCAAAAGTATGTCTGCTGAAATGGTGAGTGCAGATGAGTTAGCCGGTGAGAAAATCACAGCACGCTTAACTCACGCTCAAGGTAATGGCGCCGCAATTGGTGGCCTTAAAGTGACGACCGAAAATGGTTGGTTTGCGGCTCGTCCATCAGGTACTGAAGATATCTATAAAATTTACTGCGAAAGCTTTAAAGGCAAAGATCACTTAAAGTTGATCGAACAAGAAGCTCAAGAAATTGTGAATCAAGTCTTTGCTAACGCGGGTTTGTAATAACAATTGCTAGTACAGGTAATTAAGAAATAGCGAGGCTGTCATGGTCTCGCTTTTTTATGTCCTAAAATCAAGCATGCGGCCATTCGTTGGGTAGAATAAACCAAAAATCACCCGATTGACTTTGGCAATGTACAAACTCGTGTCCAACTTCTTTTAACACTGGCGAATCCGCTTCTTTTCCGGTTAGCCACTGGCCTTTTTTCAATATATACAATGGTTCCTTGATGTTATTGAAGTCATCAGTGTAGCACCAATAACCGTAGCGTTGAGATGGATCAATCGGATAGCCTAAGCAACTTGTTGGTGTCGCTTCATTGCGAAACGGATTAATGTATAACCGCCCTTGCATCAGTAGTTTAGGTTTAATATCTCCTAGACCTGGGTATTGCTGCTGAAAGCACTGATGTTGAGACATGGCAAGCTGGTGGTTCAACATGTGCGAAAGCTTTAAATCCAATCGGTCGCGGCTATTTGGCCCATACCATAGACCATCAAATAAAAGATAAAACTTAATGGCGACTTCCCAATGTTCCACAATGTCAGTCACCGTATTTTTGAGTACAAAATCTAAAGCGCCAATGGTTTTCCCTTGATGGTTGAGCTGAATTTCTTCGGCCACTATTTGATAGTTAGGATGAGAGGCGAAATACTGGTGACATAAGTGTTGATACCAAAAGCCAAGGCGTGAATTGCCTGAATAAGGCAATGGCTGAGGCGATAAAGTTTTGCAAAATGGATTATCAGCTAGCTCTGCTTGATTCGCTTGCAGTAACGGCGAGTGATGTGACATCCAGTCGCTGATTTTTACAAATAGATTCTGTTGCTCCTGCGCAGGAATGGCATATTTCATCGACACTTAAGATCTATCCTTGTGGTGTTGGGCTTGAAGTCACTGACGATTGACTGTTATAACATGATACAAACGCTGACATTCGAATAAGAACATCATCAAAAGGTTTAGATTATGAATAACCTACAATTAGAGACATTGCTCAATCAAACTCTATCACCTCATTTAGTAAAAGACTATTGTCCCAATGGCCTACAGGTTGAAGGGAAACAAACGATTAAAAAAATTGTGACAGGCGTGACCGCGTCTCAAGCGTTAATTGAAGCGGCAGTTGAAGCCAAAGCCGATGCGATTTTGGTCCATCATGGTTATTTTTGGAAAGGTGAGTCTCAACCGATTACCGGAATGAAAGGTAAGCGTATTCGTTCACTGATTCAAAATGATATTAATTTATATGCTTATCATTTACCGCTCGATATTCATCCTCAATTAGGTAATAACGCGCAACTTGCTCAGCTGTTAGATATTGAAACTCAAGGTGGACTAGAAGGGCATCCGCAATCCGTTGCCATGTACGGTACGTTTAAAACGCCACTTTCAGGACAAGAATTAAGTCAAAAAATTGACACAGTACTGAACCGCAAACCATTGCATATTGCCCCTGATGATCAAGATAAAGAAATTAAAACCATTGGCTGGTGTACCGGTGGTGGACAAGATTACTTAGAATTAGCAGCGCAATCAGGCCTCGATGCATTTATTTCAGGTGAGATTTCTGAGCGCACTACCTATATTGCACGTGAGTTAGGTATACATTATTTTGCCGCTGGCCATCATGCGACTGAGCGATATGGCGTAAAAGCACTAGGTGAATGGTTAGCAAAGGAACACGGATTTGATGTGACGTTTATTGATATCGATAATCCGGTATAAGTATAAATACTTGTCCGAGAAACGAGAAAGCGAGCTGTTATAGCTCGCTTTTTTATTAAGTTTATTGTCTTAAGTAATGCTATTCACGCTCTTGTAGAGGTTTGAAATCTCGGCTTAATTTACCAGTGTAAAGTTGACGAGGACGACCGATACGGTTGTGTGGGTCATCATGCATTTCATTCCAATGAGCAATCCAACCGATAGTACGAGAAAGTGCAAAAATTACCGTAAACATCGACACAGGAATACCAATCGCTTTTAGAATGATACCTGAGTAGAAATCGACGTTAGGGTACAGTTTCTTCTCAACAAAGTATGGGTCAGAAAGTGCGATACGCTCGAGTTCCATTGCTACATCAAGTAGTGGATCTTGAATGTTAAGCTCCGACAATACTTCATGGCATGAATCACGCATTACTTTAGCGCGTGGATCGTGGTTTTTGTAGACACGGTGACCAAAGCCCATTAGGCGGAATGGGTC
Organism: Vibrio sp. CK2-1; assembly: GCF_021726515.1. GTDB lineage: Bacteria > Pseudomonadota > Gammaproteobacteria > Enterobacterales > Vibrionaceae > Vibrio. The sequence continues at coordinate 178,233 of NZ_JAKKCJ010000003.1, forward strand.
TTCTTTATCTTTAGCGCGTTCAATATATTCAGGAATATTTTCAACGCTGCCAATTTCTTCTAACATTTTCAAACATGCTTCGTTAGCACCACCGTGAGCAGGGCCCCACAATGAAGCAATACCTGCGGCAATACAAGCAAATGGGTTTGCACCAGAAGAACCAGCAAGACGAACGGTTGACGTTGACGCATTTTGTTCGTGATCAGCATGAAGTGTGAAGATTTTATCCATCGCACGCGCAACCACTGGGTTAACGTTGTACTCTTCACAAGGGTTAGCAAACATCATATGTAAGAAGTTGCTCGCATAATCTAAGTCATTACGAGGGTAGATGAATGGTTGGCCAATTGAATACTTATAACACATTGCTGCTAATGTCGGCATTTTAGACAATAAGCGGAATGCAGTAATTTCGCGGTGTGTTGAGTTGTTAATATCTAACGAGTCATGATAGAACGCGGCTAATGCACCCACTACGCCACACATTACTGCCATTGGGTGGGCATCACGACGGAAACCATGGAAGAAGCTCGCAATTTGCTCATGAACCATAGTGTGATTGGAAACGATTTGTTTGAATTTTTCATATTCAGGGCGTGTTGGGGCTTCGCCATAAAGCAAGATATAACACACTTCTAAATAGTCAGCATTGTTGGCAAGTTGGTCGATTGGGAAACCACGGTGAAGTAAAATACCTTTACCACCATCAATGTAAGTGATTTGGGATTCGCAAGACGCAGTAGCAAGAAAACCTGGGTCAAAAGTAAAATAACCGCTTGCACCTAATTTGCGGACATCCACTACATCTGGGCCATCTGTGCCGCTTAAAATAGGGAGCTCAATAGGTGCTTGACCTTCAATATGAAGGGTCGCTTTCTTATCCGCCATGACATTCTCCTTTGTAAATTATTAATCCATCCAGGATATTTTGTGTGTGCTTTTTGTACTTAGATTCCTACTTAAAGTCAATTCTTCTACTTCGAACTGTGTGCTGCTTATTATTTTTCGGTTGGAAAAAGTTAAAAATATGTTCTATGTAGCATATTTTGTTACATGAATTGAATTTGTTTGTTTGCGGCCGTATAGTGCTAATGAAAATTTTGGTTAACGCCTTATTTTATCAGGGGTTTCGGAAGCTTCTCTCGATGAGGTAGATGTTTAATTAGCAAAAAAATCCATAGATTGACTGGGTGTTTTGGAATGGAAATGTTAATTAAATAGTTACAGGGTGTTTAATCAATTTATGTCAATAACTATAAATGCTCTAGATGGAGCTGAGTGAGCACACCCGTGAATAAAAGAAAGTCCAGACCAGTAAACTTAGATTTACAAACAATACACTTCCCAATTTCTGCCATTGCATCCATTGTGCACCGTGTTTCTGGTGTCATTATGTTTGTTTCTGTTGGTATCTTATTATGGCTACTTGCCACCTCTTTATCATCTCCAGTAGGTTTTTCTCAAGCATCGAGCGTTATTGATAGCTTTGCTGTGAAATTCATTTTGTGGGGTATTTTGACTGCTCTTGCTTACCACATCTGTGGTGGGGTACGTCATCTACTTATGGATATGAAATATTTTGAAGAGAAAGAAAGCGGTGCGTTAAGCGCTAAAGCTGTTTTCGTGGTCACCGCTGTATTATCGGTATTAGCAGGAGTTCTTGTATGGTAAAGCACATTTCTTCATTCGGACGCAATGGAGTTCATGATTACCTCCTGATCCGTGCAACAGGCATCATCATGACACTTTATACCGTGTACATGGTGGGCTTTTTAGCCTGTGGCCCTGATATTAATTACCTGTCATGGCAGTCATTTTTTAGCGGCACTTTCACTAAAGTGTTCACTATGGTGGCGCTTTTGTGCGTTCTGATCCATGCCTGGATTGGTATGTGGCAGGTATTGACTGATTATATTAAACCAACCGCAGTACGCGTGGCATTACAACTAGTGATCATTGTGACACTGATTGCGTACTTCTTCTCTGGTCTATTTATTTTGTGGGGTGTGTAAGTGAGTATTCCCGTTCGTGAATTTGACGCCGTTGTGATCGGCGCTGGTGGCGCTGGTATGCGCGCTGCATTACAAATTTCAGAGCAAGGCCTATCTTGTGCGTTGCTTTCAAAAGTATTTCCAACTCGTTCTCATACTGTTTCTGCTCAAGGTGGCATTACAGTAGCATTAGGCAATTCGCATAAAGATGATTGGCAGTGGCACATGTACGATACCGTAAAAGGTTCGGATTACATCGGTGACCAAAATGCTATCGAATATATGTGTAAAAATGGTCCAGAATCAGTCATTGAATTAGAAAAAATGGGCCTACCTTTTTCTCGTTTTGAAGATGGTTCTATTTATCAACGTCCATTTGGTGGCCAGTCAAAAGACTTCGGTGGTGAGCAAGCCGCTCGAACTGCTGCCGCGGCTGACCGTACTGGACATGCATTACTTCATACGCTTTATCAGCAAAACATCAAACATAAAACCACTATTTTCTCTGAGTGGTATGCGCTTGATTTAGTGAAAAATGAAGAAGGTGCGGTATTAGGTACCACAGCACTTTGCATGGAAACTGGTGAGATTTGCTACTTCAAAGCCAAAGCAACGGTATTGGCAACCGGTGGTGCAGGTCGTATTTATCAATCGACTACCAATGCGCACATTAACACTGGTGATGGTGTTGGTATGGCTCTGCGTGCTGGCGTTCCTATGCAAGATATCGAAATGTGGCAGTTCCACCCAACTGGCATTGCTGGCGCAGGTGTACTGGTTACTGAAGGTTGTCGTGGCGAAGGTGGTTATCTTCTTAATAAAGATGGCGAACGTTTCATGGAACGTTATGCACCGAATGCGAAAGATTTAGCCGGTCGTGACGTAGTAGCACGTTCAATGATGATTGAAATTCGTGAAGGTCGTGGTTGTGACGGTCCTTGGGGTCCACATATTAAATTGAAACTGGATCACTTAGGTAAAGAAGTTTTAGATGCTCGCCTGCCGGGTATTCTTGAATTGTCTCGTACCTTTGCTCACGTTGATCCCGTTAAAGAACCGATTCCAGTTATCCCAACTTGTCACTATATGATGGGTGGGGTGCCAACTCAGGTTTCAGGTCAAGCGATTAAACAAGATGCCAACGGTCAGGACCAAGAAGTTCAAGGGCTATTTGCTTGTGGCGAAATTGCTTCTGTATCGGTACATGGTGCAAACCGCCTAGGTGGTAACTCGCTACTTGATTTAGTGGTATTTGGTCGTGCGACAGGTCTGCATTTAGGTGAAACTTTGGCACTTCAAGCTGAAACACCTGAAGCAACTGAAGCCGATATCGAAGCTTCGTTAGCTCGCTATAATCGTTGGGAAAACAGTACTGGCGGTGAAGATCCGGTACAAATTCGCAAAGACTTACAAAGCTGTATGCAAAATAACTTCTCGGTATTCCGTGAAGGTGATGCGATGGCAAAAGGGTTAGAAGAGCTAAAAGCGATTCGTGAGCGTTTGAAAAATGCTTATTTATCGGATAAATCTACCGAATTTAATACTCAACGTATCGAATGTTTAGAATTAGATAACTTAATGGAAACGGCTTTTGCAACCGCGGTTGCAGCGAATTATCGAACTGAAAGCCGTGGCGCACATGCTCGATTTGACTACCCAGATCGTGATGATGCCAATTGGTTATGTCACTCGATTTATAATCCTGAAACGGAAGATATGTCTAAGCGTGATGTGAATATGCAGCCTGTACTGCGTGAAGCCTTTCCACCTAAAGCTCGTGTCTACTAAGGGAGATTAAGCAAATGAAAGTCAATTTCTCTTTGTATCGTTATAATCCGGATGCTGACAAAAAACCTTACATGAAGGATTACGAGTTAGAAGTGGAAGAAGGTTCCGATATGATGGTGCTTGATGCGCTTATTCTATTGAAAGAACAAGATCCGACCATTTCTTTCCGTCGCTCATGCCGTGAAGGTGTATGTGGTTCTGATGGTTTAAACATGAATGGCAAAAATGGCCTTGCGTGTATTACGCCTTTGTCGGCATTATTAGGTAAAAGCAAAGTGGTCATTCGTCCACTGCCAGGTTTACCGGTAGTGCGTGACCTTATTGTTGATATGGCTCAGTTTTATGATAACTATGCCAAGGTTAAACCTTATTTGATCAATGATAGTGAATTACCACCATCGCGTGAAAACTTACAATCACCAGAAGACCGTGCTCATCTAGATGGTTTGTATGATTGCATTATGTGTGCATGTTGTACGACATCTTGTCCGTCATTCTGGTGGAACCCGGATAAATTTATTGGCCCAGCAGGTTTATTAGCCGCCTATCGTTGGTTAATTGATAGCCGAGATACGGCGACAGATGAACGTTTGTCAAATCTTGACGATGCATTTAGCGTTTTTCGTTGTCATGAGATAATGAACTGTGTCAGTGTTTGTCCTAAGGGATTAAACCCAACCAAAGCGATTGGTCACATTAAGACAATGCTTATCAATCGCTCAGTATAAAAATTGCTCTAAGGGCAAGGAAGGTCGGCCCAGCCTTACACTAGGCCGACTTACAATTAGGCATTTACTTATCGTAACCATTTATAGCTGAGTAAGTGTCGAAGCATAATTTGAAACCAAAAAAGGTTAAGGGAAAATATGCACAACGGCGTGATGAAGGCATGGCTCGAGTCTTCACACTTGGCTGGCGCCAATGCAACTTACGTAGAAGATCTCTACGAACTGTATCTTAGTGACCCCGATTTAGTCGGTGACGAATGGAAAGAGGTGTTTGATAGCCTACCAGCAGAAGCTTCTGTAGCAGGTGAACAACCACATTCCCGTGTTCGTGACTACTTCAGACGATTAGCGAAAGAGACAAAGCATTACAATGTCCAAGTTAGTGATCCTGATGTCGATGCTAAACAAGTAAAAGTCTTGCAGTTAATCAATGCTTACCGTTTCCGTGGGCATCAAGCTGCAAATCTAGACCCTCTCAATATTTGGAAACGTGAATCAGTTGCTGAACTTGATCCTACGTTTCATAACCTCTCTCCTGAAGACTTCCAAGAGTCATTTAACGTCGGTTCTTTTGCGGTAGGCAAAGACACTATGCCGTTGAAAGATATCTACGAAGCCCTAAATAAAATCTACTGTGGTTCAATTGGTGCAGAATATATGCACATCACTAACACTGAAGAAAAGCGTTGGATCCAAGACCGCTTAGAATCAGTGGTAGGTGACGGTACTTTTACCGCAGAAGAAAAATCTACTTTTCTACATGAATTAACGGCAGCGGAAGGCCTTGAGCGTTATTTAGGCGCAAAATTCCCTGGTGCTAAACGTTTTTCATTAGAAGGTGGTGATGCATTAATACCAATGACAAAAGAATTGATTCGTCATGCTGGCTCAAATGGCATGCGCGAAGTGGTTATTGGTATGGCGCACCGTGGTCGCTTAAATATGTTAGTCAACGTATTGGGTAAAAAACCACAAGACCTATTTGATGAATTTGCTGGCAAACACGGTGATTCATGGGGTACCGGTGATGTGAAATACCACCAAGGTTTCTCTGCTGACTTCTCTACACCAGGTGGAGATGTGCATTTAGCCTTAGCATTTAACCCATCTCACTTAGAGATCGTCAACCCGGTAGTGATTGGTTCGGTACGTGCTCGTCAAGATCGTTTAAACGACAAAGATGGCAGTAAAGTTCTACCAATTACTATTCATGGTGACTCGGCAATAGCTGGTCAAGGTGTGGTTGCTGAGACTTTTAACATGTCTCAAGCTCGCGGCTATCAAGTCGGTGGTACGGTTCGCATCGTGGTGAATAACCAGATTGGTTTTACTACATCTAATCCACGCGATATGCGCTCAACCATGTACTGTACTGATATCGCTAAGATGGTACAGGCCCCGATTTTCCATGTGAATTCTGATGATCCAGAAGCGGTAGCCTTTATTACTCGCATCGCTTTAGATTATCGTAATACCTTTAAACGTGACGTTGTCATTGATTTGGTATGTTATCGCCGTCATGGCCATAACGAAGCCGATGAGCCAAATGCAACTCAGCCTTTGATGTATCAAAAGATCAAGAAGCACCCAACACCACGTAAATTGTACGCAGATGTACTAGTTGACCGTAAAGATATTGAGTTAGAAGATGCGACTCAAATGGTTAACGAATACCGTGATGCACTTGATCGTGGTGAGGTCGTAGTGAAAGAGTGGCGTCCGATGGCACTGCACTCTGTTGACTGGACTCCTTACCTAGGTCATGAGTGGAATGAAGCTTGGGATGACCAAGTTGACTTCACTCGTTTATCAGAGCTAGGTAGCAAGGTTTGTCAGTTCCCTGAAAGCCATAAACTGCAAAGTCGGGTTGCGAAACTGTATAACGATCGCTGCTCTATGGTGAGTGGAGATAAGATGATTGACTGGGGTATGGCTGAAACTTTAGCTTATGCCACTCTTGTCGATGATGGAAAACGTATTCGTATCACCGGTCAAGATTCAGGTCGTGGTACTTTCTTCCATCGCCATGCAGTATTGCATGATCAAGAAACCGCCAGCACTTATATGCCACTTGCACATATTCACGATAGCCAGGGTCCATTCCAAGTGTTTGATTCTGTCTTATCTGAAGAAGCCGTATTGGCCTTTGAATATGGCTATGCAACGGCTGAGCCTAGTGGTTTGACTATCTGGGAAGCTCAGTTTGGTGATTTCGCCAATGGTGCCCAAGTTGTGATTGACCAATTTATTTCATCGGGTGAGCAAAAGTGGGGTCGCTTATGTGGTCTAACTATGCTGCTACCTCATGGTTATGAAGGTCAAGGTCCAGAGCATTCATCGGCTCGTCTAGAACGTTACCTTCAATTGTGTGCTGAGCAAAATATGCAGGTGGTTGTTCCTTCAACGCCAGCTCAGGTTTATCACATGATTCGCCGTCAGGTTGTGCGTCCGATGCGTCGTCCACTGATTGTGATGTCGCCAAAATCTTTATTACGTCATCCTTTGTGTACTTCAACACTAGAAGAGTTAGCACAAGGCACGTTCCAAGCTGCGATTCCAGAAACGGATGAGCTAGAAGCAAGCAAAGTGAAACGTGTTGTGATGTGTTCAGGAAAAGTTTATTACGACTTACTTGAGCAGCGCCGTAAGAATGAGCAAGACGATGTAGCAATTATTCGTGTGGAGCAGCTTTATCCATTCCCATACGATGATGTGAGCAAAGCGATTGAGCAATATACCAATGTTGAAGATTTTGTATGGTGTCAAGAAGAGCCACAAAACCAAGGTGCATGGTATAGCAGCCAACACAATATGCGTTTCGCATTGCCAAATGGTGCAACATTAAAATATGCAGGTCGACCAGCTTCTGCTTCTCCAGCGGTTGGTTATATGTCGGTACACTTGAAGCAACAGAAAGCGTTAGTGGATGATGCTTTGAATTTAGACTTTTAGTGCAGTGGATTATTACTCCTAGTTGAATGAACTAGAGATAAGGACTTTACAGATATGACAATTGAAATTCTGGTTCCAGATTTACCTGAATCCGTAGCAGATGCGACTATTGCTACATGGCACAAACAACCGGGTGACTCGGTACAACGTGATGAAGTGTTGGTTGAAATTGAAACTGACAAAGTAGTGCTAGAAGTACCTGCTCCTGATGATGGCGTGTTAGAAGCCATTGTGGAAGAAGAAGGGGCAACAGTTCTTTCAAAGCAGCTAATCGCTAAATTGAAAGCAGGCGCAGTCGCTGGAGAACCAACTAAAGATAAAGCAGAGTCAAGCGAAGCATCGCCAGATAAACGCCATAAAGCAGCTTTAAGTGAAGAGTCTAATGACGCACTAAGTCCTGCGGTTCGTCGTTTATTAGCGGAACACAACCTTGAAGCATCTGATGTGAAAGGTACTGGTGTTGGTGGTCGTATTACTCGTGAAGATGTTGATGCGCACCTTGCTAAGAAATCAGCCGCGCCAGCGAAAGAAGAGAAAGAAGCTCAAGTTGAAGCGTCTACCGCTGCTCGTACTGAAAAACGTGTACCAATGACTCGTTTACGTAAAACGGTCGCAAATCGTCTGCTTGAAGCGAAAAATTCAACCGCGATGCTGACAACCTTTAACGAAGTGAACATGAAGCCAATTATGGATCTTCGTGCTCAATATAAAGACCAGTTTGAGAAGCGTCATGATACGCGCTTAGGCTTTATGTCTTTCTATGTTAAAGCGGTAACAGAAGCGTTGAAGCGTTACCCTGAAGTGAATGCTTCTATCGATGGCGATGATATCGTTTATCACAACTATTTTGATATCAGCATGGCGGTTTCTACGCCACGTGGCCTTGTTACTCCAGTACTAAAAGACTGTGACACACTAGGTTTTGCTGATATTGAAAAAGGCATTAAAGAGCTTGCAATCAAAGGGCGTGATGGCAAATTGCAAGTTGAAGATTTAATGGGCGGTAACTTCACTATCACAAATGGTGGTGTATTTGGCTCATTAATGTCGACACCAATCATCAACCCACCACAAGCGGCAATCTTGGGCATGCACAAAATCCAAGATCGTCCAATGGCGGTAAACGGTAAAGTAGAAATTTTACCAATGATGTACCTTGCTCTGTCTTACGACCACCGTCTGATTGATGGCCGTGAATCTGTTGGATTCTTAGTAACCATCAAAGAGTTACTGGAAGATCCAGCTCGCTTGTTACTTGATATCTAATCGCGATATTGAAATGAGCAATAAATTGGGTAGTTGTTGGTCTATAGCTACCCAATCAAATAAAAAAGTACACCTACATAAATAATGGCATTCCCTTACTTACATTAAATGCCAATGGAAATAATAAATCCTCACGGATAATGAAATGGAAATAGCACAATGAATTTGCATGAATATCAAGCTAAACAGCTGTTCGCTGAATTCGGATTGCCAGTACCGGAAGGTTACGCTTGCAATACTCCTCTTGAAGCTTATGAAGCCGCAGGTCGCATTAATACCGCGAAGAAAGTGGTGAAATGTCAGGTACATGCTGGTGGTCGCGGTAAAGCGGGCGGTGTGGAACTGCACGACACCAAAGATGGTGTAAAAGAATTTGCTCAAAAGTGGCTAGGTAAAAACTTAGTGACTTATCAAACAGATGCTAACGGCCAACCAGTGACGAAAATCTTGGTGGAAGAAGCATCAGACATCGCCAATGAATTGTACCTAGGTGCAGTGGTTGACCGTGGTACACGTCGTATCGTGTTCATGGCATCAACGGAAGGCGGTGTTGAAATCGAAAAAGTGGCGGAAGAAACGCCAGAACTTATTCATAAAGCAGCGATCGATCCATTGGTTGGCCCTCAGGCATACCAAGGACGTGAACTTGCATTCAAACTTGGCCTTAAAGGCAATCAAATCAAACAGTTTACTCAGATCTTCATGGGTCTAGGTACTATGTTTGCACAATACGATTTAGCGTTACTTGAAATTAATCCATTGGTTATTACAGGTTCAGGCGATCTATTGTGTCTAGACGGTAAAATTAACATCGATTCAAATGCGATGTACCGTCAACCAAAATTGCGTGAAATGCACGATCCATCTCAAGAAGATGAGCGTGAAGCACATGCGGCACAATACGAACTTAACTATGTTGCTTTAGATGGTAATGTTGGTTGCATGGTAAATGGTGCTGGCCTTGCGATGGGGACTATGGACATCGTTAACCTACACGGTGGTAAGCCTGCAAACTTCCTTGATGTAGGCGGCGGCGCAACTAAAGAACGTGTTGCTGAAGCATTTAAGATCATCTTGTCTGACACCAATGTAAAAGCGGTTCTAGTGAACATCTTTGGTGGTATCGTTCGTTGTGACATGATTGCAGAAGGTATCATTGGCGCAGTGAAAGAAGTCGGCGTTGAAGTACCAGTAGTGGTTCGTCTTGAAGGCACAAACGCAGAGCTTGGCCGTGAAGTATTGGCGAAATCTGGTTTAGATATCATTGCAGCAACATCTCTTAAAGATGCAGCAGTTCAAGTAGTTAAAGCGGCGGAGGGCAAATAATGTCAGTACTAATTAATAAAGATACCAAAGTTATTTGCCAAGGTTTCACTGGCGGTCAAGGTACGTTCCACTCAGAGCAAGCGATTGCTTATGGAACACAAATGGTAGGTGGTGTATCTCCAGGTAAAGGTGGTACTGAGCATCTAGGTCTTCCAGTATTTAATACCGTCCGCGAAGCAGTTGAAGCAACGGGCGCAACGGCAACGGTTATTTATGTACCGGCTGCATTTTGTAAAGATGCAATTTTAGAAGCGATTGATGCTGGTATTGAACTGATTGTAACGATCACAGAAGGTATTCCTACGCTTGATATGCTTGACGTAAAAGTGAAGCTAGAAGAAACCGGCGTTCGCATGATTGGTCCTAACTGCCCAGGTGTGATTACTCCGGGTGAATGTAAGATTGGTATCATGCCAGGTCATATTCATAAGCCAGGTCGCGTAGGTATCGTTTCTCGTTCAGGTACACTAACGTACGAAGCGGTTAAGCAAACGACGGATGCTGGTTTTGGTCAATCGACTTGTGTTGGTATTGGTGGTGACCCAATTCCAGGCACTAACTTTATCGATGTATTGGAAATGTTCCAAAACGATCCAGCGACCGAAGCAATCGTAATGATTGGTGAAATCGGTGGTACGGCAGAAGAAGAAGCAGCGGCTTATATTAAAGCGAATGTTACTAAGCCTGTCGTTTCTTACATTGCAGGTGTAACGGCTCCTCCGGGTAAACGTATGGGCCATGCTGGTGCGATTATTTCTGGTGGTAAAGGTACTGCTGAAGATAAATTTGCAGCACTTGAAGCTGCTGGTGTAAAAACAACGAAGTCATTGGCAGAAATTGGCGATGCACTAAAAGAAGTGACAGGCTGGTAAGCTTTCGTTATCTACTCTTTAGTATGAAAGGTCATCTTCGGGTGGCCTTTTTTATTGGTTTTTTATATATAAATAGATACAGTGAACGAGACACCTTATTTCACTCATTGAAAGGAATAACTATGTTTAGTCATATCATGCTTGGTGCTACGGATCTTGAAGCATCGAAAAAATTCTACGATGCCATATTAGGTACTCTGGGGTACGAGCCTGGGATCATTAAAGGTGATAGTTGTATTTATGCCACATCAACGGGCGTCTTTATTATTAAGAAACCATTGAACGGTGAGGCTGCCAGCCATGGTAATGGTTCGACTTTCGGGTTTGCGATTGCAACGCCTGAACTTGTACATGCATGGCATGATGCTGGTGTAGCGAATGGTGGAATTACCTGTGAAGATCCTCCGGGTGAGCGAAATGGAATGGCAGGTCGTTTGTATCTGGCTTATTTGCGCGATCCGGCGGGCAATAAACTATGCGGTACACACCGTTTAGCTTAATAGTAATAAATTAAAGCCGGATGAAGTAACATCCGGCTTGATTCTAGAATGGTATTTTAGCTACTTACATTTGGATAGCATTATTTTTTCAGGACTTCCTGAGTCAGAAAATTGTAGACTCCAAACATATTTCCCTGAGCTAGGGATTAGCGCCGCGGTATCTTTACCATAGCCACCATATTTTAATTGGTTTGTTTTACCCGCGCTGACTTCCAGAGTGGCAGAAGTAAACTGAGGCTTCCAATCTTTGCTGGCATATTGCATTCGATAGCTACCAGCTTGTTCGTCTACGATCGCTTGATAAACACCTTTTCCTTTATAGTGGAATTGTCGAGCCGCCACATGTTTCCAACCCGAATCGGTAAAATCACCGACAACATAGAGAGGTTTGTCGATAGGACCAGTTTCGTCTAACGTCGGATTATCACATTGCGCCAAAAAACCGTTACCCGATAGCGATACTTGTGCTTTTTTGACGACTAATTTAGTTGGTTGCTGGATGGATAAAAACTTCGCCGAAAATGGTAATAGCGTTATTTGGTAGTCACCTTGAATAGGATCAATTTTATCATTCGTCCTCATGTCTACGAGTGTTCCTGATGAACCAATCTGTTCGGATTTTAGTCTGATAGTCTGCGGTTTGTTAGAGGTACTTAGCACAAAAATCATCGATTGATTCTGATAGCTTTTATGATCGATATACACATCTTGAGTCGCTAGTATCGATAGACGCTCACCTTGCGATAGCACTGGGTTAGCTGCGCGTAAGGCCATAAGTTGGCTGACTTGTTGTTTTAGTTGCGTTTGCTGAGTGGTTAAATTGGCAGTTAAGCCTTCAATTTTGGCACTAGAACGAGCCACATGATCATCGCACCAACCTTGAGCGGCACAAATATCATTGGGAACCTTATCTGAAAAATGAGCGACTTCATCACCAATCTCATCGCCATAATATAATGTGATCGGTCCTGTATAGGCGGTCATAAAACTTATGGCGGCTAAATGTCGTTGCCAGTAGCTCTCATCTTTAGGTTGAGCGATATAGCCACGCTGCAATAAATCACCAAATCGTACTAAGTCGTGATTTCCTAACATTAAATTTGGGCGTGCGTGTTTAGGGTAAAGAGCATGTAAGTCCATTCCTTGAGCAAGCCAATTACCACCTTTCTCACCAATACCATTTTCATTGACTGCAAAGGTTTCTACTAAGCGATACCGCATTGGAAAATCAAATGCAGAACATAATACAGGTTGCTCATTTGAGCCATAACCGTGCTCTGTGATGTAGTTTTGGTTGTTCCAAATTTCGGCCACCATGTAACCTAGAGGGTGTACTTGTTGCCCTTGTTGGTTTTTATACATGACGCTTTTAGAAGCTTGCTGCACTGTATTTTTTAATTTGATCCAATCTTGTGTCGGGACCTGATAAGCTTGATCTAAACGCCAGCCATCTATTTTTAATTCTTTTATCCAATAGCTCACGACTTCTTGATAAAACGGCAAACTTTGAGGGTAGGATACTGGATTGTTAGGACCATGCGGTGTTAGTCCACTTGGCGAAGGTACAATGTTCGATTTATGGTGGCCAAATACACCATCAAAAAACACATATAACCCTCGTTTATGAGCTTCTTCTACTAAGGATTTAGCTTGCTCTAACGTGCCAAATTTAGGATCTATTTTGAAGTAGTCGCTGGCGAAATAGCCGGTAGCATCTAACTTATCATCCCAATGCGATTGACCTTCAATAGGAGTAGAAGCAAAAATTGGAGTCAGCCAGATCGCATTGACTCCGAGCGATTGAATATAATCTAAAGAATTGATAATACCTTGCAGGTCACCATTATGATGACTTGTACCGTAACCATCCCCATAGTTTGCTTTATTATCACCATCTACAAAGCTTTCCACCATAATTTGATAAGTACGTAGTTCATTGCTTTGAGCAGCAGAGGGGAACTGGCAAGCGTCGGATGGTATTGCTGGAGATGATTGAGCTTGGCTAGCAAATAAACTTAGCGATAATACGCCAGTAGTAAGAAGAGAGTAGGTTGGTTTTATCATGATGATCTCTTGTTGTTATTGTAGGATGAGATCATTATCGAATGGCTCAGGGTAATAGAAACCCTCCTTTGAGCTCATTTTTTGGGCGTAGCCCTGAGGGCTGAGAGATGGGGATCACACTAGGTACTGTATGGGGTGAAAAGGAAGAAAACCAAGAGTGAGATAGAGACTAAACTCTTGGTTTTTTAGAGTGTTAACTTTGAGCGACTTAGCTGTTATGAGGTTTCAATTGGCTAAGCATAAACATCGCGGTTGCTGAAATAACCACAGAAGGGCCGGCTGGTGTATCGTAAAACCAAGAAAGTGATAAGCCGCATAGTACCGCTACCATGCCAATGCAAGAGGCTCCAATTGCCATTTGCTCGGGTGTATTTGAAAAGCGTCTTGCGGTAGCTGCCGGGATAATTAATAGCGAAGTAATAATTAATGCTCCAACAAACTTCATTCCCACCGCAATCACAAGTCCAACTAATAACATCAGCACGACACGCATTAACGGGACATTAATGCCTTCTACACTCGCGAGCTCTTCACTTATTGAAGTGGAAAGTAAAGCGCGCCAAAAGAACACCAATAATGCCATGATGACGGCACCGCCGAGATAAACAAAGGTGAGATCAGATGGGCTTATCGCTAATAAGTCACCAAACAAATAGCTCATTAAATCAACACGCACATTATCTAAGAAGCTCACAGCCACTAAGCCTAAAGACAAAGCACTATGGGCGAGAATGCCGAGTAAGGTATCGGTTGCAATAACCTTTTGTTCTTGAAGCGCAGCAAGTAATACCGCTAACCCAAGGCAACATACCACTAAAGCTAAATATAAATTGATGTCCAATAAAAAACCGAGCGCTAAACCAAGCAGTGAAGCGTGGGCTAAGGTGTCACCAAAGTAAGCCATTTTTCGCCATACCACTAGTGAGCCAAGTGGCCCAGAAATAATTGCGATACCTAGTCCGGCTAAAATAGAAGGTAATAAAATATCAAGCATGGGTTAGTGTCCACGTTTTTGCTGGTGAGTTGAAGTATGAGCACAGTTAGTATGTGAGCAAGCTTCTGGTTCACCTTCGATAGCGTCACCAGCGAGATCGTGATGATGTCGATGGTTATGATGGTAAAAAGCTAATGTATCTTTGGCGGTTTGGCCAAACATAGCGATATAAGAAGGGTGCTGGGTAATGGCTTCTGGCGCACCGGAACAGCAAATATGGTGATGTAAACAAATGACTTCGTCGGTTTGAGCCATAACGAGATGCAAATCATGAGATACCATCAAGACGGCGCAGCGAAAGCGTTGTCTTAATGAGTTAATTAAAGTGTATAAATCAATTTGTCCTTGAACATCCACACCTTGAGCTGGCTCATCAAGAACCAATAAATCAGGGCGCTGGAGCAATGCACGAGCAAGCAGTACTCGCTGGTTTTCCCCACCAGATAGCTTATGCATATCATTTTTATATAAACTTTCAGCACCGACTAAACGTAAAGCTTCCATACGTTCATTTGCACTATAGCGTCCTGCAAGCTTGAGGAAACGGTCGACGGTCAAAGGCAAGCTGTCATTTAAGCGCAACTTTTGCGGGACATAGCCAATGCGTAATTTATTTTTTTTGGTAATGGTACCGGAAGTCGATTTAATTAACCCGAGCATAATTTTAACGAGTGTAGATTTTCCTGCACCATTAGGACCAATGATTGTGGTGATTTCACCTTTATTTATGGTCAGGCTAATATTATCGAGCACCGACTTATCGTTGAACTTAACAGTGATGTTGTCGAGACGAATTAATTCAGACATTGTTAACCAGCTTGATGATGTGTAATGTTATATAGTAACATTATGTAAAATGATTACCATAACTATCAATTGCTACTATGAATCGCCATAACGATAGCCATTGATAAAACATTCTATTTGGAGAAACGAATGCAACGCATTTTATCACAAGCATGGATCGCGGTTGTAATGATATTTGGTTTTGTCTCACATGCTGCTTGGTCAAAGAGTGAAGAACAACCAATATCAGTACTGACATCTATTAAGCCATTACAATTAATAACTCAAGAGCTAACGAAAGGGGTGACGGATACCGAGGTATTGCTTGCCAATAATACTTCCCCTCATGACTATGCGTTAAAACCTTCTGATGTACGTAAATTAAAATCAGTCGATTTATTTGTGTGGATTGGACCGGGTTTAGAATCGTTTTTGGAAGGCGTGCTGGAGGGGAGTAACAATACTCTGCAACTGGATCAGTCTGAGCAAATAGATAAAATCGTTTATGACCAGCATGATGAACACGGCCATGAAGAGCACGATCATGAAGCACATGATGATGGACATCACCATCATGGTAACTACAATCCTCACTTGTGGTTAGGCCCTGTTCAAGCTCAGCAAATGGCAAAAGTGATTTCAGATAAGCTCATTGCTCTTGACCCGAGTCATAGTGAGCAGTATGCGCAAAACTATGCAGAATTCACTCAACATTTAGATACCACCATTGCGGAAGTGAAGCAAAAAATAGCGCCCGTTCAAAAGCATGGTTATTATGTTTTCCATGATGCCTACAGCTACTATGAAAATTACTTTGGTTTAAACCACTTAGGTGCTTTTACGGTTTCTCCTGATCGCCGACCTGGAGCAAAAAGCTTAATTGCGATCAGAAACGCTCTTCAGACAAATGAGGTCTATTGTGTGTTTGCTGAACCTCAATTTACGCCTGCGGTAATTGACTCTGTAACTCGTGGAACGGATGTTAATCATGGAGTGTTGGATCCACTGGCAACTGAATATGAAGCAAAGCCTGGCGCTTATTTCCAATACTTACAGGATCTCGGAACCAGCTTTAGCCAGTGCCTTACCCGTTAAGGAATATTTTTGTATAACAAGTACCAAAAGATAGGTAATAAAAAGCAGCTTCGTCTATGGGCGTGGCTGCTTTTGCTATTGCTGCCCGTAGTAGCTGTACTTAGTTATTATTTTATCTTCTCAACTAGCCACTCTCCGCTATTCAAGTCCTCACCATTTTCATTCAATCATGCAGAAAGTGTTTTTTCAGAAGCGGTATTAGAAAGAAATGATCCTAGTCTGACGCTAGAAAAAGATGTTATCGACCAGCAGCAAACACAACGTAGCTATAGCCACAAAGTTCAGTCTGGTGAAACTCTTGCGGATATTTTTAAGCTTTACGGTTTAAGTCATGATGATTTACTGGCGATGATTAAGCTGCGCCCTCAAGCGATTACTTTGCTCAACGGTCAGGTAGTTGAGTGGATGCAGGATGATTCAGGTCGTTTACTCTCGGTGCAGATCCACCGAAGTCCTCGTTTAAGTAGTGTATATACCAAAGTAAATAACCAATTCTTATTTAGACCTTTAGTCACTTCTGCTGAAAGACGATCGGTAGTTAAAGTTGGGATTGTTGGGCGTAATTTTTATCAAAGCGCACGGGCTATTGGTTTAACTCAAGAGCATATTCAAACCATCGCGACGGCGCTGTATTGGCAGGTTGATGTGACTTCTCCCATTACGATAGGAGATAAGTTTTCCGTTGAATTAGAACAGAGTGTTATTGGCGAGCAAAGTGTTGGAGCCAGTAAGGTGATGGCCATTTGGTATCAGCATCGAGGAAAAGATGTTCAAGTCGTGCGTTTTAAGGATGAACATTTTTATTATCCCGATGGTATAAGTGTTGAGAAAACGCTGGATAGACTACCTTTACGGCGTGCTTATCCGGTGAGCTCAGAGTTTAATCCTCACCGCTTAAATCCTGTCACTCATCAATATGCGCCGCACTATGGCACTGATCTAGAGACGCCAATTGGCACTCCGGTATATGCAACAGGAGAAGGTATTGTTAAAAAAGTCGGGCAGCATCCGCTAGCCGGTAAATATATTGTGATCAGTAATGGCCGGGTTTACAGCACACACTTTTTCCACTTGAGCCAAGCGCTTGTCAAAGTGGGGGATAAGGTGAAAAAAGGTCAAAAAATCGCATTAACGGGCAATACTGGACGCTCTACTGGGCCGCATTTACATTATGAACTACGCCAAAATGGCCAACCACTTGATGCAATGTTAGCGCCACTGCCTAGACAAAAGAGTATATCACCAGAGCTGCGCGCTGAGTTTACTGAGCAAGTGAAAGATCGGATGTCACAATTGCACTAGTTACTTGATTACACTAATTACTTGGGTATAAATGCAGTTTTCAATTTGAGAGATTGTTCTTATCTTCAAGTGACTGGGATATATTCCTAGATCTCGTTTTCTCCAGCGTCAGTCATTATTAACATGCACTGGATCACCAACATATTAATTGTCGCAAAATATCTGTTTAAATTGATGGCTAGTGTGCCATAATTTTGCAGTGTTCCGCTTGGTAATCATTAAGGCAGTTTGTGACTTTGCGTATTTTTCGGTTTTTAGTGTTGCTGGTAGTTTCTTTTTCCGTCAATGCGATAGAAACAGATTCCATTTTTTATTCTTTACCAAGCCAAGCGCAAGGTCATTTTTTGACGGCCAAAAAATTGTTTCCGAACGAAAAAGGCGGCGTTTGGGTTCAAGATACTCAAAACCAAATTTACTACTTTGACGGTCAACACTTTTCACTTCTTCCGGGGCGAGCATTCAATCATGATACTAACCATGTAACCTACGCAGCAGGATACTTTTGGTATATTGATAGTGGGCGCTTACTTAAAGTTGATAATACCGGACATAAGGAAGTGGTGTTTGAAAGCCAAGAGAAAGAGTTATTCCAAGCGATAGGGCAATCTGAACAAGTCGTGTGGCTGTATGGCAGTCATCGCTTTCATACCTTTGATACTCAGACCGGTGAACACCACACTATCCCTGTATCACAAATTACCCAAGGCTCAACCCGAGACAATAGCGGAATTGTTAGTGCCACTTTAGTTGCCGGAAAGTGGGTAGTGGCGACCAGTCAATCGCTTTTCTATTTAGAAAAAACGGGCATTCGACGAGTATTATCCAAACACTTCTCTAATATTAATCAATTAGCTTTTGATAAAAAAAATCTACGCCTACTGGTTGGAACGCAAAGTGGGGCCTTTAGCCTAAATATGGCCACCATCAAACCAGACGTTGAGATGATTGCTTCAGGGCAGGTTCAAACTATCTTAATTACCCCGAGCGATTATTGGATTGGTACTAAAAAAGGTTTATTTGTTCATCAATTAGACAGCCAATTGACGAAGCATATTTATGGCAGCTATCAGGATGATTTGGCGCTATCAAATAACAATATCATGGGGCTAAGTGCTGATAATAAAGGTGGGATTTGGATTGCCACCGCCAAAGGCATCAATTACTACTCACAAACTAGCGGTCTATTTAAACGAGTCCGATTTGGGCGAGAGAAATACAATTTACCTTACCTACATATTAATGATGTCGTCGCAATTAATGAGCGAACGGCATGGCTGGCAAGTAACTTAGGTTTATTTAAGGTAACGGCGAGCCATGTTGATGATAAAGAAAACAAAGTCGAAAAGTTGTTAGATTACAACGTCTCTCATATCAGCCAGTTCGAGCATATATTATGGCTAAGCCAAGGCGATAAGCTGATCCGTTATGATACGGATTCTGGTGTTGCAAACGTTATTCGTAAACAAAATAAATGGTCTGGGAGCCGCATTTCTCACTTAGTCGCCGATAATCAGGGTAATGTCTGGATCTCGAATGAACTTGGGCTTTATCGTTATTCACCGCAGCAAAAAATGACCGATGAATTAGGGCTTGAATGGATGGTGGAGCAATATGGGCCATCTACAATTACTAGTCTTTATCCGGGGGATAGTGGGAAGCTCTGGATTGGTACCGATCATGGGGTCTATCAATATAATAACCAAGCGATAAGGTTTGACTCGAGAAGTGCGGATTATGGCGATGTAGCCTCTATTACTGAATCGGTTAATAATCAGGTTTGGAGTGCGAGTAGCTACGGTTTATTACACATGCAAGATGGCGATATCAATGCAACTAAAGTCCGCTTACCTCATTCAAATAGCATTCCTCTTTGTGCTATAGGCTCGGAGCTAGGTACTTGGGTTACCACTACCAAAGGTATCCATTATTATGATCAAACTGCCGCGCTTTCTCGTTATTTCCCTACACCATTTGGTATCGTAGCCAATGAGTTTCTTCCCAATGGTTGTAGCGTATCACCGAATGGCAAAACCTTAGTACTTACTACACGTCTGGGTCTTATTTTTGCTTCAACGGAAACACTTATTCAAACCGAATTGCCCACCAATGATGTGTTGGTTGGTGAGTTTCAAGTTGAGCACTCAGTGATAATGGTCGCGCCGCAAACCAATAGCGATATTCAGGTTAATTATGGCCGCTCAGTCAGCGTGCTATTTGGTATTTTGCCGAATTTTGAAGTGCCACAAGTGCAGTATCGTTTGCTCGGCAGTGAAAAAGAAAACTGGGTGGATTTTCAAGGCTCACAGTTAACCTTTGAACATTTAGAGCCAGGTCGTTACTCCTTAGAATTAAAGACCATGTCTCAGGTGGGAACCAGTCATTCTGGGGCGAGGTATAGTTTTATCGTGAGCAAACCTTGGTATTTGCTTCCGAGTAGTGTGGCTATTTTTGCGGTATTGCTGATTGGTAGCATTGTACTGCTGATTGCATGGCGCTCCAAAATTATGGTGAAAACCAATGCAAGGTTAAGGCGTTTGATAAACCTGAAAACTCAGCAATTAAGGCATCAAAGTCAATTATTGGTTAGCAGCAATATGCAGCTACGCAAGCAAGCTCAGACTAGGCGTATATTGGTCGGCGAACGAGTAACTAAAGCTAAATCAAATCTTGATGACCTGAAAGATTACCTACACAAGAGTGACCTCAAAAATACCCCTGCGTTAAGTCACACAGAGCAAGCTCTAGAGCCTTTAGAGCAAATTTTGGCGTTATATGACAATAAGACTCCAGAGTGCACGGTATTTGATGGGCAAGTGGTGTCCTTTGTTGTTAAAGCCGTAGTGAAAGGTTGGCAACAGGAAGCGGATAAAGTTGGGATCACTTTGCTTGTTGAAGATAGTAGTCAAGGCTGTTTGGTTAAGGTTAAACACTTTAACCTTGATATGATATTAAATACCTTGATGGCGAGTGCTTTGATCCGTTCAGATGCCAATCAAATCATTCATCTCTCCGCTAAACTTACTGATGGTCGACTCCTTATTTCTATCGAAGATACCGGAGAAGGTATCTCTGAAGACGAAATACAGGCTTTTGAAGCGCAAGAGTTTGGTAGAGCGGGCTTTGAGCCTAAATTTACCTTATCAGATACTTCTCTATCTGCTATTGCCCAAATGGCTGAGCACAGTGGGGGGCATTTTGATTTTCATTATAATCAATTAATACATCGAACGCGCTTATCTATCTCATGGCCTGTCGAAGCGTGCATCCCCTCTACGAATATAGATGAAGGTGCCTGCATTGTCGAAACGCCTACTTCCCAGCAGGAAGCTCACAATGCAAATAAACCATCGAATAGCAAAGTTCAAAATGATTGGCTTGATAAAGTTTATCAATTGGTTGAGAAGCATTATCCCGACCCTGATTTTAGTACCTGTCATGCCGCCAAGATGCTGTTTGTATCGGAGAGAAGCTTGCAGAGAAAGTTTAAATCCTTATCTGGTGGGTCTTTTATGGACTATGTAACCAAAGTGCGTTTAGAAAAGGCTTGCGAGTTATTAATTTCAGGTGAGAAAATATCAGACACTGCTTTTGAAACCGGCTTTAATGACCCGTCATACTTCAGCCAAAGGTTTAAGCATTACTTTGGCTTGTCACCGTCTAAGTTTATTGAAAACTCAATAGAGTGATTTGGGGAGCCTAATAGCGCTAACCTCAGCAGAAATTGGCAAATTATAAAGCTAAGATCAAATAAGGGCGTGTTGCTTAAAACAACACGCCCTTACTTATGAATAAAAAAAACGTGACATAACCGGGGGGATCATGTCACGGGTGTAATGACACCTTCGCTTGCTGCCGGAGTGTATTGATAGACAATACACATCAGGAATAAAAAGGTTAGATAACTACGTGCTATCGATAGATGTATTTATACTGGAATGGACTTATTTTTCGTATAAAAATAACGACATAGATATATGAAATTAGCGACAAGTTGATAATTATTATCGATATTCTTTAAATTTCAATGATTTAGTTGGTTGTGGGGTTGGGTGCTTTTTCTGGGGTAATTTTTCAAATTGACGGTTTTGACGTAAACCAAAAAACAGATCTGACGATTTTGACATTAAATCCAGATGCCACCTTTTCCCACAACAGAGAATTTAAGTGACAAATAGCTATTCCATTGCAATGTTAAATTGACCTAACGCAAGAAATGAAATGTAATAAAGTGTATTATACATGCAAATGCTAATGGTTCTCATTAAAGGTTTTATTACAGTATGAAATTAAGTGAATTAAAAATGGGTCAAAGTGCCAATATTGTGCACTTAAATGCGCTTCCAAATGACATTAGAAAAAAGCTAATGATCATGGGTATGTTACCCAATACCCCAGTGACCTTAATTCGTAAAGCCCCTTTAGGTGATCCATTACAAGTTGAAGTGCGCGGAGTGTCTTTAGCAATAAGAGGCAAAGTAGCCGAAGAAATTGAGATTGAGGTGGGCCAATGAGCTTTAATATTTTAACCGTTGGTAACCCAAACAGTGGTAAAACAACATTATTTAATGGCCTAACGGGTGCTAAGCAGCATGTTGGCAACTGGGCTGGTGTAACGGTTGAGAAAAAGACCGGCTCTTTTAACCATAAGCAAACGCAATTTAACCTCACCGATTTACCTGGTATTTATTCATTAGACAGTGCCAATGATGCCAATAGTATTGATGAGTCGATCGCTTCTTCAGCGGTTTCGGCCATGCAGGCTGATCTGATCATTAATGTGGTGGACGCCACTAGCCTTGAACGCAGTTTATATATGACATTGCAATTGCGTGAATTAGGTCGTCCAATGATCGTAGTGCTCAATAAGTTGGATGCATTACATCG
Organism: Vibrio sp. CK2-1; assembly: GCF_021726515.1. Classification (GTDB taxonomy): domain Bacteria; phylum Pseudomonadota; class Gammaproteobacteria; order Enterobacterales; family Vibrionaceae; genus Vibrio. The sequence goes on from NZ_JAKKCJ010000003.1 coordinate 200,781, forward strand.
TGAGCGCCAAGAAATTGATGTTGATGCGTTATCGAAAGAACTCGGTTGTCCGGTTTACATTCTTTCCGCTATCAATAAGCAGCAAGTCGCCAAGTTTAAAGATGACCTTCATAAAATATCCCAAACGCCTATTGAGCTTGAAAGTCTGCATCTTGATTACGGTTCTCAAATCGAATCAGCGATTGCTGAGTTAAACCCGCTATGGCCTGCTGAGCGTATTATTTCTCCTCGTGCTATGTCTATTCGTGCGTTAGAGCAAGATGGTTTAATGCTATCTCACCTTTCAGCAAATGATTTAGAACTACATAAAGCATTATCAGAAAGGTTATCGGCGGATTTTGATATCGATCTCGCGATTACAAATACCAAATATAGCTACTTACATGAGGTGTGTAAGCAAGTTCGTATCCTTGATTCTGCTTTAAGTAAAAACTTCACGCAAAAAGTGGATCAGATTGTTTTGAACAAATGGTTTGGTATTCCATTTTTCTTTTGTGTTATGTACTTAATGTTTATGTTTTCTATCAATATTGGTAGTGCCTTTATCGACTTTTTCGATATTGGTGTTGGAGCAATATTGGTTGATGGCGGGCATTATTTACTCGATGGACACTTGCCGGTTTGGTTAGTCACGGTACTGGCTGATGGTATTGGTGGTGGTATTCAAACAGTAGCGACTTTCATTCCTGTGATTGCTTGTTTGTACTTGTTTTTATCGTTACTAGAAAGCTCAGGCTATATGGCTCGTGCAGCTTTCGTATTAGATAAAGTGATGCAAAAAATTGGCTTGCCGGGTAAGGCGTTTGTGCCACTGATTTTAGGCTTTGGTTGTAACGTGCCGGCGATTATGGCAACTCGTACCATGGACCAAGAGCGTGAACGTAAGTTATCGGCGGCGATGGCTCCATTTATGTCTTGTGGTGCGCGTTTACCGGTATATACCTTATTTGCAGCAGCATTCTTTCCACATAGCGGTCAAAATGTTGTGTTTGCTCTTTATTTACTTGGTATTTTGGCGGCGGTATTTACCGGTATGCTACTTAAGAAAACGCTTTATCCAGGTAAGAGCAGTAGTTTCATAATGGAAATTCCCGATTATGAAATCCCAACGATGCGTAATGTGATCATTAAAACATGGCAGAAATTAAAACGTTTCGTACTTGGTGCTGGTAAGACGATTGTTATCGTAGTCGCAGTATTAAGCTTCTTTAATTCACTCGGAACCGATGGCTCGTTTGGTAATGAAGATAGCCAAAACTCTGTGTTATCGAAAGCAGCACAAGTTGTTACGCCTGTATTTGCACCTATGGGGGTAGATCAAGATAACTGGCCAGCGACAGTTGGTATTATTACCGGTATTTTTGCTAAAGAAGCGGTAGTAGGAACATTGAATAATCTATATTCAGATCCACAAGAAGAAGATGCAGAATTTAACTTAGTGGATAGCCTTAAAGAAGCGTTGCAAACTATCCCTGATAACCTTGCAGGCCTGAGCTTTAGTGATCCTCTTGGTATTGAAGTTGGCGATCTAGGTGATTCAACTGCCGCTGCCGAAGAACAAGGCGTAAGCTCAGGTATCTTTGGTAATTTACAAGCCTACTTTGTGACGGGGGGGGCAGCCTTTGCTTACTTATTGTTTATCTTACTATACACACCATGTGTCGCAGCGATGGGGGCGTATGTTCGTGAATTTGGGCCTAAGTTTGCGCGCTTTATTGGCTTGTGGACCATGTTCTTAGCTTATGCTTCTGCGGTCATTTATTATCAAGCCACCAGCTTTGCTGTGCATCCATTATCGAGCAGCTTGTGGATTGGTTTGATGCTGATTGCTTTTGTGATTGTTTATATTCGCTTAAAGCAGATTGGACAAAAAGAGCAAGCACTACGAATTGATGTGGTTAACATTAACTAGCTGACTGCGGAATAATAAGAAAGGCTCAGAATGTGAACGTTCTGAGCCTTTTCTATTGGTGCCAGATTTTTTATTGTCGCTAGTCTTTTTTATGGGGAGCAATCTTTTTACTGGTATCAGCTTAGCGGCTAAATTGCGGGTATTGATTTTTAAAGGCATCTGCAAGAGTCTGAATTAAGCTTTCAGTTTCTTGCGCTGAACGTTGTTTCCCTTCTGTATTTCCCCAAACCGGCCCCGGCCAAGCCACATCGGTTTCAAAACGCGCAATATGATGAATATGCAATTGCGGTACCATATTTCCAAGTGCGCCTAAATTGAGCTTCTTAGGATTAAATAACTTCTCTAGGTTTTCAAATACCGTTTGAGATTCAACTAGAAATTGCTGCTGCTGTTCCATCGGTAAATGATGCAACTCTTGAAGGTCATTAATTTTAGGTACTAAGATCACCCAAGGTCCGATATTTTCTTTATGCAGTAGCGCTAAACAAAGAGGGAATTCACCGATAACATCTGTGTCTTTTTGCAATTGTGGATGCAGTGTAAAACTCATGATTAACCTTCATATCGTTGTTGTATTTGGTATTAGAAAAGCATATCACCAAATGGATAAAAAAATCCCCTCGATTGCTCAAGGGGATCATTTATATATTAGTAACGCGTATTGATTACATGCGCTCTAAGGTTTCGATACCTAGTAGGTCAAGACCTTGTTTGATGGTCTTAGCGGTAAGCGCAGCCAGTTTCAAGCGGCTTTGCTTCACGGCTTCATCTTCAGCGCTCAAGATAGGGCAAGCTTCATAGAAACTAGAGAACTGACCGGCTAGCTCAAATAGGTAGCTACACATTAGATGAGGTTGACCTTCGCGAGCAACTGATGTCACGGCTTCATCAAATTGAAGAAGTTTCGAAATCAGAGCTTTTTCTTTGTCATCACCGACCATGATATCGCCAGATAGGCTGTTCATGTCGATTCCTGCTTTAGCAAAGATAGACGCCACACGAGTGTAAGCATATTGCATGTAAGGAGCAGTGTTACCTTCGAATGCAAGCATATTGTCCCAGTCGAAGATGTAATCGGTAGTACGATGCTTAGAAAGATCAGAATATTTTACCGCTGCCATTGCAACAGTATTTGCAATGTTGGCTTTTTCTTCTGTCGCAAGCTCTGGGTTTTTCTCTTCAATCAGTTTTTGTGCACGTTCTGTCGCTTCATCAAGAAGATCGGCTAAACGAACCGTACCGCCAGCGCGAGTTTTAAATGGACGACCATCTTTACCTAGCATCATGCCGAAAGCGTGGTGTTCAAGAGAAACAGACTCAGGCACATAACCGGCTTTACGTACGATAGTCCAAGCTTGCATTAGATGTTGGTGTTGACGTGAATCGATGAAGTACAACACGCGATCCGCACCTAGTGTTTCATAACGATATTTCGCACAAGCAATATCGGTAGTGGTGTACAGGTAACCACCATCACGTTTTTGCACGATAACGCCCATAGGTTCGCCATCTTTGTTTTTGTACTCATCTAGGAAGACGACTTGCGCGCCATCATCTTCAACCGCTAAACCTTGTGCTTTTAGGTCAGCGACGATAGTTGGCAACATGTCGTTGTACATGCTTTCACCCATCACGTTATCACGAGATAGAGAAACATTGAGACGGTCATAGTTACGTTGGTTTTGGATCATGGTGACATCGACCAATTTCTTCCACATTTTCGCGCAATGTTCATCACCGCCTTGTAGTTTAACTACGTAGCCACGAGCACGTTCTGCAAACGCTTCATCTTCATCGTATAACTTTTTCGATTCGCGGTAGAAGCCTTCAAGATCGGCCAGTTCCATTGAAACTTCGCCTTGTTCTTTTTCAACACGCTCAAGGTTGGCAATCAACATACCAAATTGCGTACCCCAGTCACCGATGTGGTTAGCACGAATCACTTTGTGGCCTAAAAACTCAAGGGTACGAACGACCGCATCACCGATGATGGTTGAACGTAAGTGACCAACGTGCATTTCTTTAGCAACGTTTGGCGCAGAGTAATCGGCAACGATAGTTTGTTGCTCTTGAGTGGCAATGCCTAAACGTTCATCGGCTAGTGCAGCAGAAGCTTGTTTGGCTAAGAAAGCAGGGTCTAGGAAGATGTTAATGAAACCCGGGCCAGCAATTTCAGCTTTGCTCGCAATACCGTCTAGGTCTAAAACATCAATTACTTTTTGCGCAAACTCACGAGGGTTCATACCCAATTTTTTTGCTACACCCATAACACCGTTTGCTTGGTAATCACCAAATTGTGCTTTGGCTGATTGTCGAACTGTTGCTGGGCTTCCAGCGGGTGCGCCAGCGGCTTCGAGAGCTTTCGATACTTTGTCATTAATAAGGGCTGCAATATTCACGTGTGCTTCCTATGTAGTAGCTGTAAGAGTGGTTGTACTTTCGGTCGACAACCAGTCAAAATTTTTAATTAGAAAATGTGATCTATGATACCAATATTTACGGCGACATGAAAAACCTAATCTGCAATTTAAAGTGATTTTATTGGGTTTATTCGCACTAACTCTTAAACCATCGCCTTATACCCATGTCACTTGAGTGTATTGACTATTTCAATTGCTTTGGTTGCCGAAATATTTCAGATACACTTCCACTATAACTTCATATTTTGGATGTCCATGACGATGACTACCTCAGCACCCACTTCTTTATCGCCTCACTCATTATTCCCGAAAACCTTGCTAGCGGATTTACCTCGTTTTTGGGGTGATACTCTAACCTTGGCAGATGAGTTGGGAATCGATATTCAACCTCTTGTGGCTGACCATGTTGCAATGCGAATTAATGATCTTGATGTGGCTAAAAATGCCCATCAAGAGTGGCTAACGCAGGGCACGCAAATTTCCAATGCGATGATTAATGGCCGCCCAATTATTGTGATTGAATTTGATAAGCCGTTACAGATTGAAAACCATAGTATTGAATGCCTAGAGTTGCCTTATCCAAGTGATAAAACTTATCCGAATGAAGGTTGGGAGCATGTGGAGTTTGTGGTGCCTAGTTCTGCGCAAACTGCACCGGAGTTTGTCGGAGAGGTAAAAGCCGCATTTCCGCAATTAAAAGCTAATTGGGATAGCTTGGGTGAAAAAGGGATCAAAGTGAAATTATCCAGCCCGCAAGGAGAAGGGGAGCGTTTGGCCAATCCGACCGTGGCTTTCAAAAAAAATGGTGTGTGTATTAAGCTACATCCACATACGTTAAAAGAAGTGATAGCTAGCGAGCAAGCGTAACTCGTTAGCCTTATTGAAAAGAAAAGGGGCGCTCAGCTAACAACCGAGCGCCCCTATTTTTTATTATGAATTAATAGTGTTTATAAAATTACAGTCTTATTACCATAAACAAAGACATGGTCATTAACTACTTTATTTAATGCCTTACTCAATACATTCTTCTCAACATCACGACCAGCTTGCGCCATATCCGCTGCGCTGAAGTTATGATCCACTGGAATCACATCTTGCTTAATGATTGGGCCTTCATCTAAATCGTTAGTTACGAAGTGCGCAGTCGCACCAATGATTTTCACGCCGCGATCAAACGCTTGTTGATACGGCTTTGCACCAATAAAGGCAGGTAAGAAGCTGTGGTGAATGTTGATGATTTTATGCGGGAATTGCGCCACAAAGTTAGGCGTTAAAACGCGCATGTATTTTGCCAGTACCACGTAACGCGGGTCATAGCCTTTGATCACTTCAAGCATTTTTTCTTCATGCTCTTCACGGCTTAAACCTTCATGAGAAATATGGTGATAAGGAATATCAAAACGCTCGGTTAAGGTTTGCAATTTATCGTAGTTACCTACTACAGCAGCAATTTCAACATCTAAACTACCATCGTAGGCTTTCATCAAAATATCACCTAAGCAATGGGCTTCTTTGGTCACCATGATGACGATTTTTTTGCGTGATGAGCTGATTAACGAGCGTTTGCTGCTTGCTGGTAAGGCTAGATCCAAATCCGCAAGTAACGCTTCATCATTAAACGTCCCTTCAAGCTCGGTTCTCATGAAAAAGTGACCGCTAGCATTATCTACAAATTCATTGTTGTGAATAATGTTTAGCTGGTGCTGAAAACAGATATTGGTAATTTTGGCGATTAACCCACGATCATCGCTGCAATGGGTAAGAAGGGTTTTGCGTTCGATACTGCTCATAATAATTCGGTTTCCGTATTCGCTTATTGTTTATACCCAAGTGACGTCAAGATGCAGAATTCAGAGCTATCATCCAGACCTTTAGGCAAGGAAGGTTGGCGAAGGAATGTAAGCACCTTTCAAACCAATCTGACGCTGTATAAAGGTTTGGATGAAGCTCCCGAAGGGCAAGTTAAAACAAGCTTTATGCTGCGTTAAATTGAACAGAGATAGAATAACTATGATCATGTCCAATTTGCCTTGTCTAAAGCTTGTTTTAATCTTGCTGAAACTCGCATCTTGAAATTACTTGGGTATAAGCCATGATAATTCTCAATACTCAGCATCTTACAAGATGGTAATACCAATAGTCATCAACAAAAGGCGATAAATATCACCGTATTATTTTTATGGTTAAGGCATTATCGATCGCTTAGCTGAATATCGACGATACACAATTACTTAAAAAGAGAAAAATGGATGAAGCTTCCTGATATTGATTTATTACGATTATTATTAATGTTGTATCAATATAGAAGTACTACGAAAGTTGCGGAGAGACTGTTTACCAGTCAATCATCAGTGAGTCGTAGCTTGCAGAAATTAAGAGATCATTTTGATGATGAGCTTTTTATTCGCCAACCTTCCGGGCTACAACCTACGGCAAAAGCGGAGTATCTCGCCACTCACTTGCCGGATGTGATTAGTCAACTGGAAGCGATCCTATTCGATAAAATTGAGTTTGCTCCCCACAAACTAGATCAGACGATTCACCTAGCCGTGAACGCCTTTTTTGTACCGGCACTTGGTGAAAAGTTGTTTGAGCGATTACAAAAAGTCGCCCCACAAGCCAAGCTGTTCATTGAAGATTGGGGGCCATCAACCATTGAGAACTTATTGTCGGGGCAGATTGATATGGGCATTAACTACTATCCATTGAATGTCTCTAAGCAGCTGCTACAAAGAAAAGTCACCCAAGATCATTTTGTTATGTTGATGCATAAGAATCATCCTCTTGATGTAGAAGAAGTAACCGTGGAAGATGCGGTGCAATACCCGATGGTACAAGTGATCGTTAATGATTTTAATGAAGATAGTTACACCAACGAGGCGATTGTCTCGCAAGGTTTGGAATCGAACATTAAATTAAAAAGCAGCAATTTGATGTTGTTGCTTAATTGTTTGCAAGATCAAAAAATGTTAATGCCAAGCTCCGGTATGTTTGCATCGTCACTAGGTGATGAATATCGTTCTATACCGCTAGCGGACTATCCGACAAACCCTGCGGGTGATATTGGTCTGTTCTTGCCAAACAAGTTTGCGAAAAACCCTTTTCACTCATGGCTAATCAGTGAAGTTGAGCAAGTATTAAAAAGCCCCTCAATAAGTTGAAGGGCTTGATTTTAGCTATCTAAAAGTGGCTCTGTTTTTTATTTAGCCAATTGTGGAGTAGCTAATTTATATTCATTGTTTTGCACGCTTTCACCCGGGAAGTACACACGGAACGCCAGTGTCCAATTGTCGGTTGGAGCAATGAGTAGGTTCTGTGCATCGCTACCACAAGTGTCTTTTGTCCCAAAGTGTAGAGTGAACGTCTTGCCATCTTTGTTTGGAACAATTTCATGGTTAGATAGGCTTGAACCTGCTTCTGTGTGCAAGTAAAGGTCATCGCCGTAAATTGTCATGGAATAGAAGCCCAACGCAGGATCTGCCATTTCTGGTACATCGTAAGTGGCGCTATAACATTGAGCTTTATCTACGTCATAACTATCGAATGAATACCAAGCATCTTTATCGGGTAGTAACCCAGTTGCTACTGCCGCACCGACATTAACATCTTCTTGCGGGTAAGCTCCACGCGCGCCCATAGTTTTACTCAAACCACGAGTATCGGCAATTTTTTCATATTTAGCTTTTAAAGCCCCTAACTCTTTCATGTCCCAGTTGGTCATTTTGAAGGTTTCAGGTTTGTAACCGTCAGGGAATGTGATCTGGTATTGATCTTGAATCTTATTGGCTTTTTCAATATCCGCAGGATCATTTGGATTAACCTGAGTACGGATGTTGATCACGACAAATTTGGTGGTTGAGTTAGGCTCAACTTTATAATTACCTTCGCCGTAAAAGACATTTTTAGTGGTGTGATCGTGTTCCATTACATGCACTGAAACATAACGGCCATCACCTTTTGGCACATGAATGTTCGCGCCATGAGAAGCATCGATAATCGCGAAAGAGTACAAGGTATCACGATTCATAAGAACAGCGGGTTGCTTGTCGATTTCCATCGGTAAACGGTGGTGGTAGAACTTATTATCCGCGCCCAGTTTGAGCTCTTGGTTCATTGCCACATCAAGAATGGCGTACGCAAAACTTTTCTCTGTAACGGGAGCATTTTGGACTTCGACTAAGCCAACAGGATTACCATATTGGTCAACATCGCTTGGTTTAGCGTGAGCTAGCGACGGCAATGTGCTGATTGATAGTGCCGCCATTAAGATAGTGATTACATTCTTTTTCATAATAGACTCTCAACTTTTATTTAGTTTGGCTCACAACCGGAGAATTTTTCATCATGTCTTGGGAGAAGCTTAAGATTTCCGGTAAAGACGTTGGTAAATAAGCTCGCATTAACGCATTCCAATGAGGTTTTACTTCGATGTTGTTGACCGCATCAGCACCACAGTTGAAATGTAGGGTGTAGCTGCCGTCTTTATTGGCAACGGCAGTATGCGAATCGATTTTAAATTGCTCGGTCTTGACCCAGCCATCTTGGTTGTAAGCTGTTAAAGACCAATAACCATTTTTGTCATATTGAACGGGTAGTTGCTTGAAGGTAGTGCTACTACATTGACCAGCTTGTGCGGCTTCATCTTGAGGTGCTACAACCCAGTAAAAAGCATGTTTTGCAGGTAGGCCACCCCAGCCACCGATATTCACGAGTTGATATTGTGGCGTGATTACTTCATCGCCTTTAGACACAAAGCCTTTATAAATTACCGCTTCTTTAGGGCCACGTTTTACTAAGTCATTACGTAGGTTGTTAAAAGAGGTTAAGTCGTACTGTACGTCACTCTTATAAGGTTGTGGGTTGTCTGTTCCAAAAGTGACTTTGACAGAATCTTGGCGCTGATGCAGTTCATCGAGTCCTTTGTCATCCATCGCGCGTGGCTGAGTGCGCATGAATAAGTACACATGTTTGCCGTGAGAAAGCTCAGAAGTTTGGATGGTTTTGGTTTCGCCAGGGTAGACCACAGCAACGGTAAAGTGGTCTTCATCAAACACATGAACACTTTGATATAAATCGTAATCAGGTACTGAAATCGTTAATCCACCTGTAGTGTCAAACACACCGTATGAATAGACTAGGTCGAAGTTAGAACGGATGACCGTTTGGTTATTCAAATCAATGCCGTTACGTTCATGACGGAATTTATTACCACCCGATACACGGGTTTCCTCTGCAAAATATTTAGCCGTTTCCGCACGAATAACATTATCCATGGTAACCGCAACACCGTTAGATTGGGTAAAAGATGGGTTACTAGGTAGAGCAACTCCGGCAGCACCAACACCTGTTTCAGATGTTGAACAAGCAGTTTGTGTTGCTAAAGCCAACAAGGTTAACGCGAATACTTTTTTCATGGGAATAGCCTCAATACGATTAAAGAGAGAAAGGTTGTGATTAAAAAGTAGCACACCAAGTCGAAACAGTATCGAGCGTTTATTGCATATCGTTTATGCAGTTTTTAACTATGGTTCTTCAATGATTTGAATGTGTTCAGTTGGGAGGAAAACTGCCATAATTGGGCTCTTGTTTTAATTAGACTCTCGCTTTAACGTTTCAGGAAATGGTATCTGATGATTTCAAAAACATTCTCTTCTTCTGGCGCTCTAGGTAAAGCCATTCCTGGGTTTCAGCCGCGCCAGCCTCAGATAGATATGGCCGAAGCGGTGCATCAAGCGATTAAAAACGATCAGCAGCTGGTGGTTGAAGCGGGAACCGGAACCGGTAAAACTTTTGCCTACCTAGTTCCTGCGTTATTGAGTGGTAAAAAAGTCATCATCAGTACCGGTTCGAAAAACCTGCAAGAGCAATTATTCCACCGAGATTTACCATTAATGGTGAATGCACTAGGTTTTACTGGCCATGTCTCGCTACTAAAAGGTCGCTCAAACTACCTGTGCTTAGACCGATTAAGTCGTCAATTAATTGAAAGCCACACCAATGAAGCAGATCCAGAGTTGTTATCACAACTGGTCAAGGTTCGCTCTTGGTCATCGGAAAGCAAAACTGGCGACCTAGGAGATTGTGAAGCGATAGCCGAAGATTCACCGATTATCAGCAATATCACCTCAACCAACGATAATTGCCTTGGTAAAGAATGCCCAAGTTATCAAGATTGCTTTGTGTTGAAAGCGCGCAAAAAAGCGATGGATTCTGATCTAGTCGTGGTTAACCACCATTTATTCTTGGCTGATCTAGCAATAAAAGAAACCGGCTTTGGTGAGTTAATTCCCGATGCTGACGTATTTATTTTCGATGAAGCCCACCAATTACCTGATATCGCTAGCCAATATTTTGGACAATCGATTTCAAGTCGCCAAATTCAAGAGCTGGCTAAAGATATTGAAATTGGCTATCGCACTGAAGCGAAAGATATGCGTCAGTTGCAAAAAATCGCCACTAAGCTCGTGCAAACCTTTATGGATTTACGGATCATTCTTGGTGATATCAATTATCAAGGCTCCAACTCCTCTGGAAAAAGTATTCGTGGCAATTGGCGAGAGGCGATCAAATCTCAAGCGGTAATGCGTGAAATTGAACGGTTGCACGAAGCGCTAGATTTAGCATTAGAAGTTTTAAAAATTGCACTAGGGCGTAGTGAGTTATTAGATGCGGCCTATGAGCGTACTCACATGATAAAAAGCCGCCTTACTCGGGTGTGTGATACTTCCATTACCGGCTATTCCTATTGGTTTGAATGCAGCCCACGCCACTTTGTGTTGCACATTACGCCGCTCTCGGTATCGGATAAATTTAAAGAGCAAATCGCCACCAAGCAGGGCAGTTGGATTTTTACTTCGGCAACCCTTGCAGTACGTGATGACTTTAAACATTTTACTGAACGACTAGGTATTGAACCTGCCCAACAATTTACTCTACCTAGTCCGTTTGATTATCAATCTCAAGCGCTATTGTGCGTACCTCGATACTTACCAGAACCGAATAGTGTTGGTATGGCAGAAAAGCTGGCTCAAATGCTAGGGCCGGTGATTGAAGCCAACAATGGTCGCTGTTTCTTTTTGTGTACCTCCCACCAAATGATGCGTCGTTTGGCGGATTTATTTCGTGAGCAACTTGATTTGCCCGTACTCGTACAAGGTGAAACCAGTAAGCAAAAACTGCTGAATGAATTCATCGAACATGGTAATGCGGTTTTAGTCGCCACTGGCGCTTTCTGGGAGGGGATAGATGTTAGAGGCGACGCGTTAAGCTGTGTTATCATCGACAAACTACCTTTTACTGCCCCAGATGATCCATTGCTCAAAGCGCGAATTGAAGATTGCCGACTCAAACAAGGTGATGCATTTGCGGAAGTACAATTGCCGGATGCGGTGATTACCTTAAAGCAAGGGGTAGGTCGTTTGATTCGAGACCAAAAAGATAAAGGTGTGCTAATCATTTGCGATAATCGCTTAGTGACACGTGATTATGGTGGGATCTTCTTGCAGAGCCTACCGCCAATCCCACGAACTCGGGATTTAAATAAAGTATCGGAATTCTTATCTCAATCATGCTCTATAGTAAATAAACCCTAGAGTCATGATAGACAACAACTAGCTTGAGGCCTTAATGAGCGCAAAAATCCTAGCCTTAGATACATCAACAGAAAACTGTTCTGTTGCCTTAATGATTGATGATCGCATCATCGCACGCAGTGAAGTGGCACCTCGTGATCACACTAAAAAAATTCTGCCAATGGTCGATGAAGTATTAAAAGAAGGCGGTGTCACACTACAAGATCTCGATGCGCTAGCCTTTGGTCGTGGCCCAGGTAGCTTTACCGGCGTGCGTATTGGTATCGGTATTGCGCAAGGTTTAGCCTTTGGTGCTGAGTTGCCAATGATTGGTATTTCTACATTAACTGCGATGGCGCAAGCCACTTACCGTACTCAGCAATCTGAAAATGTTGTGGCAGCGATTGATGCGCGTATGAGTGAAATCTATTGGGGTCAATATCAACGTCAAACCAATGGTGAATGGCAAGCTGTTGCGGTATCTGATGGCCAATTAGAATGCGTGATCCCGCCACAAGAACTGGCTGAACATCTAACATCGCAACAAGGCGTGTGGACTCAAGCGGGCACCGGTTGGGATGCGTATGAAGAATCATTAGTGAACCTACCTTTATCGATGACAAAAGGTGACGTTTTGTATCCTGAAGCGCAAGACATTGCTGTGTTAGCCCAATTTGAATGGCAAAAAGGCAATACGGTTGACGCTGAACAAGCGAGCCCAACCTACCTACGCGATAAAGTGACGTGGAAAAAACTGCCAGGTCGCGAATAAGTTCTCATACTTTGCTATGGAACTTGAGCGGGTTTATTACGGTCATAGAGAGTATTCGTGATCACACATGCCGATAGTCAATAAGGAATGAAAGCATGAAAAAGTATGGTTTGTTGTTTTTAATGCTTATTGGATTATCGGCATGTTCTTCTTTGCCTCCTGAGCTAGAAGCGACCTCTGCTCAGCCAATTACTGACTATCAACAATGGATTAATTCCGACCCAGATAAATCGGTTGAAGTTCGCTTAGGTGGCATCATAACCAAAGTCACCAATCTTCCAGATCAAACCCGAATTGAAATTGTAAACTTGCCGATTTCCTCAAATGGTAAGCCGAGCCTAGAGAGTGAGCCGAAAGGGCGCTTTGTCGCCTATGTGGATGGTTTCTTGGAGCCGGTCAATTATAAATCGGGACGCTTGATCACTGTCGTTGGGCAAAGTACAGCGCCAGAAAAAGGGAAAGTGGGTGAATATTCTTATACTTTTCCGACATTGAAAGCCAATGGCCAACGTTTATGGACTATCGAAAAATCAACGTATATTGAAAATGATGATTGGTGGATGGGTGGTTGTTTACGAGGCTCCGCTTTTTGCCACAACTATGGGCCAACTCGGGCTAGAGTGATCCAAGAAGTGAAATAGGGCATATCAAAATCATGTTGCGAGAAAGAGAGATTCAGTTATCTCATTTGCGATTATCCGGCCTTGAATTTGGACAAGAGAGTCACGCCAATGTGACTCTTTTATTTTTGCACGGTTGGTTGGATAACGCAGCCAGTTTTACGCCAATTTTGGAAACCTTAATTCCTACCGCACAGCAAAAAAATTGGCATTTACTGTCGATTGATTTAGCTGGACATGGTTTATCTCAACATAGAAGTGCGGACAGTTTTTATCCATTTCACGACTATATCGCCGATATTCACGAGCTATTAACGAATATCGCCCCAAATAAATGCATTTTAATCGGTCATTCTCTTGGTGCTTTAATTGCAAGTTGCTATAGTGCCGCCTTTCCTGACAAAGTGCAGGGGCTAATTCAAATTGAAGGCTTGGGGCCGCTGAGTGAATCGGCTGAAAGTAGCGTTGTTCGTCTGCGTAAAGGTGTATTGAGTCGACAACGAATCCAAGCTAAACCAATTCGACGTTATAAGTCACAACATGATGCCTGTTTACATCGGATGCATGCCAACCAGCTAACGGCTAAACAGTTAACGCCTTTAATCGAAAGAGGCACTTATCTTAACGATGAACATTGGTATTGGCGTTATGATGCAAAGCTAAAATGTCAGTCAATTTACCGCATGACGGAAGAGCAAAGTTTGGCTTATTTACAAGCGATCGAATGCCCCAATTTATTGATTTTGGGAGATGGTGGTTTCCCACAATTTACCCGTGCGGTGATGAGAAAGGCTGCTTTAAAGCATTGCCATGAAGTGACCGTACAAGGTGGGCATCATTGCCATATTGAATCTTTTACGCAAGTTAGTGACTTGATCGCCACTTTTGTAGACAAAAACAGCGGAAAATGTGATTTAAATAATTAACCTGAAAAGTGATTGTCGTTACTATATATCCAAGTCACTTGGGTATAAGCATGACTTTGTGAAATCAAATTTATAATAAAAATGCATAGTAGTTTATTCATAATGTAAGTATGTAAATATTGAAACTGCATGTAATACAGAATAAAGGAAAGTACCGTGGAAAAACCGTGGTTAGAGCGTTACCCAGAGAATGTGCCAGAAACTATTAATCCTGACCAATACAGCTCTTTGATTGAAATGTTTGAGCAATCGGTACAAAAGTTTGCCGATCAACCAGCGTTTATGAATATGGGCTCAGTGATGACTTTCCGTAAGTTAGAAGAGCGCAGCCGTGCTTTTGCCGCCTACTTACAAAATGATTTGAAATTGAAAAAAGGCGACCGTGTTGCCCTAATGATGCCCAACGTACTGCAATACCCAATCGCTTTATTTGGCATTTTACGTGCGGGTATGATTGCGGTTAACGTTAACCCACTTTATACCCCGCGTGAGCTAGAACATCAGTTAAATGATGCCGATGCTAAAGCGATTGTGATCGTATCTAACTTTGCTCACACGTTAGAAAAAGCGGTGGACAATACCCCAATCAAACACGTTATTTTAACTAGCCTTGGTCAAATGCTGCCGAAAGTGAAAGGCACGGCGGTTGATTTCATTGTTAAGTACGTTAAAGGTTTAGTGCCTAAGTATCATTTGCCGGGTGCTATTTCATTCCGCAAAGCCTTGTATAAAGGTCGTCGTCTGCAATACGTTAAACCTTTCCTTGAAGGGGATGATATCGCGTTCTTGCAATACACTGGTGGCACGACGGGTGTAGCAAAAGGGGCGATTTTAACTCATCGCAATATGGTGGCGAACGTACTGCAAGCCAAAGGTGCTTACGGTTCTCTATTACGTGATGGTCGTGAAACGGTTGTGACCGCATTGCCGCTTTATCACGTGTTTGCGCTAACCATTAACTGCTTATTATTTATGGAAATTGGTGGTGCGAACTTACTGATCACCAACCCACGAGATATTCCAACCTTTGTTAAAGAGCTACAAAAAGTGCCATTTACTGCCATTACTGGGGTAAATACTTTATTTAATGCACTAGTCAATAATGAAGACTTTAAAGAGCTGAACTTTAGTCACTTACGCTTATCCGTCGGCGGCGGTATGGCAGTTCAGCGCGCGGTGGCAGAGAAGTGGATCAACATTACTAAATGCTACTTATTGGAAGGTTATGGCTTAACGGAGTGTTCTCCTTTAGTTGCCGCTTATCCTTATGATCTTACTGAATACAATGGCTCGATTGGTTTAGCAATGCCATCGACCGAAGTTCGTATTATTGATGATGAAGGTAACGTGCTTCGTTTTGACCAAACGGGTGAGCTGCAAGTTCGTGGCCCTCAAGTCATGGAAGGTTACTGGAACCGCGCAGAAGCGACCAAAGAAGTGATCACGCAAGATGGTTGGTTATCAACCGGTGATATCGTGCGCTTTGATGATGAAGGTTTCATGTATATCGTTGACCGTAAGAAAGACATGATTTTAGTGTCGGGCTTCAATGTTTACCCGAATGAAATTGAAGATGTGGTTGCTCTACATAGTAAAGTGTTAGAAGTGGCAGCGATTGGTCAGCCACATGATACTTCAGGCGAAGTCGTTAAGATTTACGTAGTGAAGAATGACAACAGCTTAACCAAAGAAGAGCTTATCGCCCATTGCCGCGAACACTTAACCGGCTACAAAATTCCGAAAATCGTTGAGTTTCGTGAAGAGCTTCCTAAGAGTAATGTTGGTAAAATCTTACGACGTGAGCTAAGAGAAGAAAACATTGCTAACTTATCGAAAAGCAAAGCTTCGCCAGAAACAACGGCGTAATTTCTTTTGCTTTTGAAATATACCCTCAAATGCCAGACATTAAGTTCTGGCATTTCATCTAAGGATTGACGTGAATTACACCATCATTAAAGACAGCCAACAACTTACTGAGGTGTGCCAAAAAGCACGTTTAGCCGATGTTGTGATGCTTGATACCGAATTTGTACGAACCCGTACTTATCACCCACAACTTGGGCTTATTCAGCTATATGACGGCGAGCAACTAGTATTGATTGATCCGCTTGAGATAGATGATATGCAGGCGTTCTCTGAGTTACTGAGTGATACTTCAGTGACCAAGATTTTGCATGCTTGCGGTGAAGATTTAGAAGTTTTTCAACATGCGTTTGGTTGTACGCCAACCCCAATGATTGACACTCAATTGATGGCCGCCTTTTTAGGTTATGGCCTATCAACAGGCTTTGCCGCGTTAGTGAATGACTACCTAGGCGTTGAGCTTGATAAGAGTGAATCACGTGCCGATTGGTTAGCGCGCCCATTAACCGATAAGCAGCTTGATTACGCGGCTGCGGATGTTTTTTACTTGCTGCCACTGTACCAACAGTTACTAGAGCAAGTAGAAGCCAAAGGCTGGTTAGACGCGGTTAAGCAAGAATCACAGCTACTGGTTGAAAAGCGCTTGAAACAAGTGAAACCAGAGCAAGCGTATTTATCGGTTAAAGGCGCGTGGATATTAAAGCCACAACAATTAGCTATCTTAAAAATCATTGCTCAGTGGCGCTTGTTAGAAGCACAAAAACGAGATTTAGCGTTAAATTTCATTGTTAAAGAAGCCAATATGGTGGAAGTGTGTCGCAATGAAATGACCAGTTTAAAAGAGATGAATGAAGCAGGCTTTGACCATCGTGAAGTTCGTCGTCATGGTAATACTTTGATTGCCATGGTGAAGCAGGGTCAAGCAACACCAGAAAGCGAATGGCCTGCTAAGATCACGCGTTTAATGGATAATCCAGCCTATAAGCAATTATTCAAAGTGCTAAAAGATGAAGTGAAATTATCTTCAGAGTCATCGGGCTTAGCCACTGAGTTCCTAGCATCGAAAAAGCAGCTTAACCAATTTATCTCTTGGGTATGGAATAAAGACCGTAACCCAGAACAACTACCGGATGTCATGCAAGGCTGGCGTAAGGAGATTGTTGGTGAGGCGTTGAATAGGAAGATGAGTTAGCGGCCGCTCGGGTTTCGTTGCTCGTATCTCGGCTTTGATGTTGAAAGTCATGCGATAAGGAGCAGCCTGAGCGATTTTGTTAACCAAAAAGAAGTTAGCCCAAAAGAATAAAACCCACTTCATTTATGGTGAAGTGGGTTTTCTTTTTCGAGAAACGAGACTCGAGAAACAAGATTCGGCTGTTAATCTTTTTCCGGCAACTGAATATTCAACTCTAGCACCGAAAGATCATCATCACCTTGCTCTAGGCTGACGTTAACCATTGAAGGATCAACCGAAACGTATTTGCTCAATACTTGTAGAATATCTTCTTTTAGCTGAGGAAGGTAAGAAGGATTGGCGCTTCCTTGGTTACGACGCTCTGCAACAATGATCTGTAAACGTTCTTTGGCAAGGTTAGCGGTATCTTTTTTCTTCGGTCGGAAGAATTGCAGTAATGACATATTAACCTCCAAATAAACGTTTAAAGATGCCTTTTTTCTCTTCGGTTAGGAAGCGAAACTCTTTTTCTTCACCAAGTAGGCGGTCAACTGCGTCGCTATAAGCAAGGCCCGCATCTGATTCATTATCGTGAATAACTGGCACGCCTTTGTTTGAAGCATTCAACACGGCTTGGCTTTCAGGAATCACGCCAAGTAAAGGGATGTGCAAAATATCTTCTACGTCAGTCACACTCAGCATTTCACCGGCAGTCACGCGAGCTGGATTGTAACGAGTTAAGAGTAGGTGTTGCTTAACTGGCTCTAAACCTTGCTCGGCACGTAGTGATTTAGAATCTAGTAAGCCTAGGATACGGTCTGAGTCACGTACAGAAGACACTTCAGGGTTGGTGGTGATCACCGCTTCATCAGCAAAGTACAAAGACATCAACGCGCCTTGCTCGATGCCTGCAGGAGAGTCACAGATAATGAAATCAAAGCCCATATCGTGTAATTCAGTCAATACACGTTTTACACCTAGATGCGTTAATGCATCTTTATCACGGGTTTGTGAGGCTGGGAGAATGTAAAGATTGTCACAACGTTTGTCTTTGATTAGCGCTTGATTAAGCGTCGCTTCACCATTGATAACGTTGACAAAATCGTAAACCACACGACGCTCACATCCCATAATAAGGTCGAGGTTACGTAAGCCAATATCAAAATCGATGACAGCGGTTTTCTTTCCTCTTAATGCAAGACCTGAGGCAATCGCTGCGCTAGATGTAGTTTTGCCTACACCCCCTTTACCAGACGTCACGACGATAGTACGTGCCATTTCATTTCCCTTTATGTTGAATCTTAGACTGAGTGTTTGATGCTATTTTCACATCAAATGCTTAATTTTTATATAGATAAACAATTATTTTTATTTGATTTTATCGAAACTTAATTGTTCATCTTGCAGTGTAATAAGTACTTTTTGCTGCCAGTGTTCAGGGGCAATTTGATCACTTAAATAATAATGACCGGTAATCGATACTAATTCTGCTTGTAGATCATCGCATAAAATCATCGCGCCTTTTTGCCCACTAGCACCAGCAATCACACGACCTCGACAGGTTCCATGGATTTGAACACTACCATCAGCAATCACTTCAGCGCCCGCACTGACATGATTAAGGATCACAAGATCGCCACCTTTTGCGTAGACTTGTTGCCCTGAGCGAATCGGTGTGCGCACTACTTTCGTTGGTACGATTTCAGCAGGTGCTTGATAGCCGGATTTACTGGTCGACATCACGGCAAAACCTGCATCAGTTACATGCTTTTTAATTAAAGGCGTTTGGCAGCCAGTCACGCCAACTGGAATCATGCCAGCTTTCACAATGCCCTGACGTAAGCTCGCGAAATCTATGTCAATTTGTGGTGCTTTCTCAATGTCGACAACCAGTGGAGCATGAGTGAAAAATGCTGGCGCTTGTTCGACTTTATTGTGTAAAAATTGCAGGCAATCTTCGACATTATCCTCAGTAAGATGAAGTACGGATAAAGCAAAACTACTGCCTTTTAAATCGGGTTTGGTAGCCATAGAGATGATTACTCTGAATGTTGAATGCACGAAAAAATAGTCATTACTGAAAATGCTGGAATGAGCACTGGAAACAGTAACAATATCAAGACTGACAATGTTATAGTCTATTTAAAGCATCATTAGGTTAATTGCCTGTCATAATGATAAAAAATGAGGCTAAATCCAAGTGAAAGTCGTTGTGATATCGGTGTTTGGCTAGTATATGCTCAAACTCGCACTTTACGTTACTTGGGTATAGATAAATAAGCATTAAAAAGGATCCATTATGTTGTGCTCTGTTTATAAAAGCAGCAAGAAAGAAGGCATGTACCTCTACATTCCGAAAAAAGACGATTTTTCAGATGTGCCAAGTACGCTACTTGAAATGTTTGGTAAGCCAACTTTCGTAATGGTAATGAAAATGGAAGGCCGTAAGCTTGCTTTAGTGGATATCGAGAAAGTAAAACAATCACTAAAAGATGATGGCTATTTTCTACAATTGCCACCACCGCCAGTGAATTTATTGGATGAATATAAAGCTCGTAAATCAGAGCAGTAAAATAAAAAAGGATAGGTATGAATATTAAGCCACTCAGCATTTCCGCACTACTGTTAGCCGGTTTAGTGAGCTTTTCGACGATGGCTACCACTGAAGTAGCAGCGACGGTGGATGATACTGCCACGCAAGAAACGAAATTTAATGCTTACCTTGAGACATTAAAGCAAGAAGCAAAAGAAAACGGCATTACCGACGCAACGATTCAAGCGGCGTTTAAAGGTGTGGTTTTTAAGCCGCATTCAGTGAAAGCGGATAATAACCAACCTGAGAAGAAATTGACGCTCGATGAGTATATTCCTCGCGCGGTGCCTGCTTGGAAAATCAAACAAGCAAAGCGTTTGTATCATGAGCATTTCGATGACCTGAAGCGCATTGGTGAAACTTACGGTGTACAACCTCGCTTTATTGTCGCGTTATGGGGCGTAGAAAGTAATTTCGGCCGTTATACCGGTAATCATAATGTGGTCGGTGCTTTATCTACCTTAGCCTTTGATGGACGTCGTGAGGCGTTATTCCGTAAGCAAACCATGGCGGCTCTACAAATTATCGATGAAGGCCATATCAGCGCGGAAGATATGAAAGGTTCATGGGCGGGGGCGATGGGTCAGTGCCAGTTTATGCCAACCTCTTTCTTAGCTTATGCGCAAGATGGAAATAACGATGGTAAAAAAGACATCTGGACGACGACGGCCGATGTGTTTGCCTCTACTGCCAACTATCTAAAAACCGAAGGTTGGGATGATAAATACACTTGGGGACGTCAAATTCAAGTGCCACACGGTATCGATCCTGAACTACAAGGCCGTGATGCAGAAAAAGGTAAATATTTACAAGAATGGCAAAAGTTAGGCATTACTAACCTAGATGGTTCGCCATTACCTAAGCTAAACGAAGACATCAAAGCTTGGTTGATCATGCCGGATGATGAAGCGGGCCGTAGCTACTTGGTATACAATAATTACAATGTGTTAATGCATTGGAATCGTTCATATTATTTTGCTCTAGCGGTGAGTACCTTAGCGGATAAAATCGTTGACAAAAATTAACTTTACTGCACAAGTGGATAATAAAGAGTAAAGTAATGTAAATTCACCTTTGCTTAATATCTTTTTGGCTTAAAACTCTGTATTTTTGAAGGCTGTCACATTTATTTGTGACAGCCTTTTTGTTTTCAAAATTAATATCGAGACCTCAATATGCGCGCAAACCGTTTTAATGTGGGATTATTGTCGGCTGTTTTGGCTGTAGGAATTGCAGGGTGTGACTCCCAATCTTCTGAGTCACAACAACAGTCTATGGCACCGCAAGCCACACCTGTCCAAGTTATTACTATGGCGAAAAAGCCAACTACTATGTACAGCGAACTTCCTGCTCGAGTGGTGGCGACAAGAGTGTCAGAAGTACGCCCACAGGTAACGGGAATTTTGCAACAACGTTTGTTTGAAGAAGGCCAATTGGTTGAGCAAGGTGACTTATTGTATCAAATTGATCCTGCGCCTTATCAAGCGGATGTTAACAGTGCTCAGGCTGCATTTGCTAAAGCGAAAGCGGATGAAGCGGTTCTGAAAAAAACGGCGCTGCGTTATAAAGATCTCGTACAGCGTAAATTGATTAGCCAAGATGAATACGACACGGCAGATGGTAATTGGAAGCAAGCCAAAGCTCAGTCTGCGGTTGCACAAGCAGCGCTTGATAATGCAAAAATTTCTCTATCATATACCAAAGTCACTGCGCCGATTTCAGGCCGTATTGATATCTCAAATGTGACGGAAGGGGCGTTGGTGACCGCGAATCAAGAAGTGGCATTAACGACTATTCAGCCGCTTGATCCTATCTACATCAATATGACGCAATCTTCTTTGTCGATGGCGAAAATTAAGAAAACCTTAGGCTCCAATGACAACCCTAAAGTAGGTGTGAAGCTAGAAGATGGTACTGAGTACGATCAAATGGGCACACTGACTTTCTCAGGTACTAAAGTGGATAGCTCAACAGGTAGCGTTACCTTACGTGCCAAAGTACCAAACCCTGATTCGATTCTATTACCGGGAATGTTTGTTCGCGCGGAAATTGTGATTGCTGACCAAAAACCGATGTACACCTTATCGCAAGCATTAGTGAACTTTGGTCAAGGTGGCCAAGCAACTGTATTTGTTGTTGAAGACGGTAAAGTGGCCGTTCGTCCGGTCAAAACAGGTTCGACGGTTAATGGTAATGAGTGGGTGATTGAGTCTGGTCTGAAAGATGGCGATCAAGTTATCGCTAGTAACTTGATGAAAGTTCGCCCTGATGCACCTGTTTCTATCGTGTCTGATGATAACGATGCGAAAAGCACCCACAAATAGGAAGTAGACTCATGGTGAGATTTTTTATCGATCGCCCAATATTTTCTTGGGTAATCGCAATATTGATCATGCTGGCAGGTGCTCTGTCCGTGATCAGTCTACCGGTGCAGCAATATCCAACGATTGCGCCTCCGGCTGTTGAAATCAATGCAATGTACCCTGGGGCATCGGCCAAAACCGCTGAAGATTCCGTGACTCAGGTTATCGAACAAAATATGACGGGTTTAGATAACCTGTTGTATATGTCGTCGTCGAGCAGTTCTTCTGGCTCGGTTTCTGTGACGCTAACCTTTGCGCTAGGTACTGATCCCGATATCGCTCAAGTACAGGTACAAAACCAATTACAACAAGCGACAAGTCAACTACCGAGTGAAGTGCAAAAACAAGGTTTGAGTGTTCGTAAATCATCGGCATCTTTTATGTCGGTAATGGCGTTTATTTCAACCGATGGCAGCATGACGCAAAGTGACATTCAAGATTACGTAAGCTCTCATATTGCCGATCCACTTAGCCGTTTAAATGGAGTAGGTGATGTGCAAGTTTTCGGCTCTCAATATGCCATGCGCTTATGGCTTGATCCGGCTAAATTAACCAGTTATCAATTAACTCCGATTGATGTTTACCAAGCGATTGAAGCACAAAATACCGAAGTGACCGTAGGTCAAATTGGTGGCGCTCCAGCCGTTCCCGGTCAACAAATTAATGCCACTATTACCGCTCAAAACCGCCTAGAAAGTGTCGATCAATTTAAAAATATCTTATTGAAAGTTCGCTCTGATGGCTCTCAAGTACGTGTGAAAGATGTCGCGCGCGTTGAGCTTAATGGTGAAGATTTAAGTGTGCTCGCACGGTTTAACGGTGATGGCGCATCAGGTATTGCGATTAAGCTCGCGACTGGTGCGAATGCGATTGATACCCAGAAATTGGTCGATGATAAAATTGCCGATCTAGCTCAATCGATGCCAGAAGGACTGAAAGTGGTGAAAGCCATGGATACCGTTCCTTTTGTAAAAATCTCGATTGAAGAAGTGGTTCATACACTTATTGAAGCGGTTGTGTTGGTATTTTTGGTTATGCTGCTGTTCTTACAGAATTTGCGTGCAACCCTCATTCCAACCATTGCAGTACCTGTCGTGTTATTGGGTACTTTTGGTGTGATGTCTATCATGGGCTTTAGCGTTAACACCTTGACGATGTTCGGTATGGTACTTGCCATCGGCTTGCTGGTGGATGATGCCATCGTAGTGGTAGAAAACGTTGAGCGTGTAATGGCGGAAGATAACCTGCCACCATTGGAAGCCACGCGTAAAGCGATGAGTGAAATCACCGGTGCCTTGATAGGCGTTGCCATGGTGTTATCTGCGGTATTTGTTCCAATGGCATTTATGAGTGGTTCAACGGGGGCAATCTACCGACAATTCTCTCTGACTATCGTATCGTCAATGGTGCTATCGGTGATTGTGGCGATGATCTTCACGCCGGCATTATGTGCCACTATGTTAAAACCGCATCATGGAGAAAAAACAACGGGCTTCTTCGGTTGGTTTAACCGTCAGTTCAATCGCTCAAGTGAAAAATACACCAATGGTGTGAAAAAAGCGCTCAGTCGTCCAAAGCGTCTATTTGTTGTCTACGCCATCATGCTGCCTTTAATTGGCTGGATGTTCACCTCCATTCCGTCAAGCTTCTTGCCTGAGGAAGACCAAGGTAACTTCATGGTGATGGTGCAACTACCAACAGGGGCGACATTAGAACGTACCGAAAAAGTCATGACCGATGTTCGTGAATACTTTGAAGAAAATGAAAAAGATACAGTGAAATCATTCTTCCAAGTTTCAGGCTTTAGTTTTGTTGGTCAAAGCCAAAATGCTGGTATGGGGTTCCTTGAGCTAAAAGATTGGTCAGAGCGTACCGAGCCGGGGCAGGATGTAAATTCGATCATTGGTCGTGCTATGCAGCATTTTAGTCAAAATAATGAAGGTGTGATTTTTGCCATCAACCCACCTGCGATTCGTGAGTTAGGCCAAGCAACCGGTTTTGATATGTACCTAGAAGATCGTACTGGCATTGGTCACGATAAACTAATGGAAGCACGTAATACGCTATTACAAGCGGCGAATCAAAATCCGGCATTGCAAAAAGTGCGTCCAAATGGCCTTGATGACCAAGCACAGTTCTTCATTGATCTTGATTATGAAAAAGCCAAAGCACTCGGTGTGAGCATCAGTGACATTAACCAAACCTTGTCGATGGCATGGGGCTCATCTTATGTGAATGACTTTATCGATCAAGGTCGTATCAAACGTGTTTACATTCAAGCCGATGCACCGTATCGAATGACGCCCGATGATTTGAATCATTGGTATGTGCGCAATAATGAAGACAAAATGGTGCCATTTAACGCCTTTAGCCATACGCGCTGGGGCATGGGTTCTCCAAACTTACAGCGTTACAATGGTAACTCAGCAGTTGAGATCTTAGGTGAAGCCGCGCCGGGTTACAGTACCGGTGATGCCATGACGGCGATGGAAGATATCGCTAAAACCTTGCCAGATGGCGTCGCAGTGAGTTGGACCGGAATGTCATATCAAGAGCGTCAATCTGGTGACCAAGCGCCAATTTTATATGCGTTATCTATGTTGATTGTATTCTTAAGCCTCGCGGCTTTATATGAAAGCTGGACGATTCCAATGGCGGTTATTCTAGTCGTACCATTGGGGATACTTGGGGCACTCGCAGCCACTATGATGCGCGGATTAGAAAACGATGTGTATTTACAGGTAGGTTTATTAACCACCATTGGTCTATCCGCCAAAAATGCCATCTTGATTGTCGAATTTGCTAAAGACTTGTATGAAAAAGGCATGGGGTTAGTAGAAGCAACATTAGAAGCGTGTCGTATGCGTTTACGTCCAATTCTGATGACTTCTTTTGCCTTTATTCTTGGGGTACTACCACTCGCCACCAGTACTGGCGCAGGGGCAAACTCTCGTCATGCGATTGGTACTTCGGTGATTGGTGGTATGTTGACTGCAACTTTCTTAGCTATCTTCTTTGTTCCGTTATTCTACGTAGCAGTAATGAAGTTGTTTGGCGTGAAAAGAAAGTCTACACCGCCTGAAGCCGAAACACCTTCAGAGCCACAAGCGGCTATTGAGTCGAAAGACTAATCTGAAAAACCAGTAATAAAATAAAAATCTTAGAAAGCAGTGAGTATTCAACTCGCTGCTTTTTTTGTGTCGTTACTCGTCTATATAGATGAATGAGACTGCTGGTGGATGGGATAGATAGGTAAATGATATAGCTGAATAAGCTTTAATGAAATTAGCCTCGCTAGAAAACAAAAACATCCCTTACTGATGACTCAATAAGGGATGTTTTTATTATCGATGAGAGTAATTATTTAGAAAAATTCTCACACGCATACATGGTATTTTCAATTAGGCTTGCTACCGTCATTGGGCCAACGCCACCCGGAACAGGCGTAATGTGGCTGGCATTGTCTTTTGCAACATCGTATTCCACATCGCCAATCAGTTTGCCGTTTTCCATGCGGTTGATACCGACATCGATCACAATCGCGCCTTTCTTAATCCAAGCACCCGGAATAAAGTTTGGTTTACCTACCGCTACCACTAGTAGATCCGCTTGGCGTACATGGCCTTCAAGATCTTTGGTAAAGCGGTGACAGGTAGTGGTTGTACAGCCCGCTAGCAATAATTCTAGTGTCATTGGGCGGCCAACAATATTTGAAGCGCCAACCACGACAGCATGTTTGCCGCGAGTATCAATGTTGTAACGCTCTAGTAGCGTGATAATACCTTTTGGCGTACATGAACGTAGTTTAGGAATACGTTGAGATAAACGGCCTACGTTGTATGGGTGGAAACCATCGACATCTTTTTCAGGGTGGATAGTTTCTAAAACTTTGGTGCTATCAATGCCAGCAGGCAGAGGTAGTTGAACTAGGATGCCATCAATTTCAGGATCATTGTTAAGCTGCTCAACCATATCAAGCAATTCAGCTTCTGTGGTGGTAGTCGGTAAATCATAAGATTTAGAAACAAAGCCTACTTCTTCACAAGCGCGACGCTTACTTCCCACATAAACTTGAGAGGCTGGATCGCTGCCTACTAGTACAACAGCAAGGCCTGGCGCACGTAAACCCGCTTCAACACGAGCCTGAACACGAGCTTTTACTTCCGAACGAACGGTTTGAGATATTAACTTTCCATCAATAATTTGAGCAGTCATGGTTTTCCTTACTATCCTCATTAGACTAGCAGCAGTAGACAACGCGGCGTATTGTCGCAAATAACGTGATCAATATCCATAACGCAAACGTTTGCATTTAAGTTTTATTTATTGATGTTTTATTGAGCAAATCCGTGAAGGCAAACATCCAACCCAGACGAGGCTCGATTAGTAATAGAAAGGTTAGCTTTGTGGTACTCACATATCTGTTCAACGATCGCCAAGCCAATACCACTGCCAATGGTATTTTGATCGAGACGAACATGCCTTTGAGTGAGTAGGGCAATTTTATCTTCAGGTACACCGAGCCCATTGTCGATGATATGTATGCTAACGGTGTTATCCGGTTCTTCTTCAATCTTGAGAATAATCACAGGCTGAAAAGTGGCGGTTTTCTCCGGCATATACTTACTAGCATTCTCAATGAGATTAACCAAAGCGCCTTCTAATAATGTCGAATTCACCTTTCTTAAAATAGGGGGTTCTGGCGCGATAAATTCTATTTCTTGTTTCTTTGCATAAATACTCGGTGCGAGTTGGGCTGCGAGGTTTTGGCATAATTCCGTTAAATTTGTCATCGCATCTTGGCGTTGGCTATTTTGCTGGTGTTTAACTTGGTTGTAAGTCAGTAATTGCTTGATGGTTCTCGTCATATAGTTGATTCGGTTATCAATTTTTTCAATAACACAATTACGCTTATTCTCTTGTGGGCCCGACAGATTGTCATTTGATAATGTCAGTAAGTGAGTTTTGATTTCAGAAAGTGGGGTACGTAGTTGATGAGCTAAGTCGGCATTAAACGATCTCGATTCTTTGAGGACTTTATCTAACTGACAAATTAATCGATTTAATTCGGTCACCAATTCTTGAAGTTCGGTTGGCACATTTGTGGTTATCTTACTCAACTGCGAGTCGGATTTTTTGGATAGCTCGGTTCTTAAATTGGTGAGAGGTGCTAATCCTTTTTTAATGGCCACAAAACAAAAAATGCCAGCGGTGGTACAAAGAAATAGCGCAACAATACCTAGAGTTAATCGTATATCGTTCATTAATGAATCTCTGCCTTGTTGAGATTCCGCGACAACGATGTTTACATTTCCCAAAGAGGTGTTTGTCTGTAATTGCACGGCTTTTAGTGAAGTGCCGGCATAAATAGCGTCGTAAAAGGTCGTCTTTTTCTCAGTTTTATTCTTGAATGGAGCAAGGGCTAGTCCGCGAAATCCTGCTAATTCCACTCCATTTTTTGTCACGATCCGATAAAACACCTTTTCTTGTCGAGCCGTGCTGAGTGTGTCGATAGAAAAATAGTCCATATCCAAACTAATTTTGCCACCTCTAGTGGATAGTCGATTGGCAATATTATGAGCAGTGGCAATTAAGGTATTGTCGTATAAGGTTTGATTCTTTTGTCCGATAAGGTTTGAGCTGACAAAGAAAGTGATTAGGGTAAGCCCAAGTAAAGGCAGAAAAGTCAGCAAATAAAGACGATAAAATAAAGATGAACGGATAGCTTCAATCACTGCTTGGCTCCAATAAATAACCTAAACCTCTAATGGTAATTAAAGATAAGTTTGGAAAGCGCTTACGTAGTCGGCTGATGTAAGTTTCAACAGCAGTTAAGCTGAGCTCATCATCAAACGCTGAAATATGATTAACAATTTGCGCTTTACTCACCACTTTGCCTTGGTTACGAATTAAATAAGTCAGCAGTGATAATTCACGTCGATGAATCGGTATCCACTCTTTATTGCACAGCACTTTTTGTGAGTCTAAATCGACGTCAATATCGCCATAGCTCAAAACATTACTGGTTTGCATGGTCATTCGGCGAACCAAAGCATGAGCGCGCGCAATCAACTCTTCCATCTCAAATGGTTTACATAGGTAGTCATCGGCGCCGCTATTTAACCCTTCGATTTTTTGTTCAAGCTCATCACGAGCCGAAATAATCAACACGGGTGACAGGTTTTGTTTTTGTCGGAGGCTTTGTAGTAACTGCATGCCACTTTTATTCGGTAAACCCAAATCAAGACAGATAAGATCGTAATTTTGATAGTCGAGTAGTTGGTGTGCTTCTAATCCATCGTGGCACACATCGACACAGAATCCTGCATTAGAAAGATGCTCCTGCATAGACTTCGCCAGTGTTTGATTATCTTCTATAACGATAATACGCATGATCAACCTCTAAAAAGTAAACAAAATGTTGCGAGTTTGTGTTCCGTGACAGTTTGATGACAGCTTGCCTAGGTATGTTTAATTCACAAGCGAATGTAACAATAAAAATATCCCTAAAAAAGGACGTGAGGTGGAGAATGTTAAATACAACGATAAATAAAAAATTTGCATCATTAGCAGTACTAGCTTCGGTGATTTGTGCACCGTTTTCTGTTAGTGCTGAAGACTATCCTAAAAAACCAGTTAATGTAGTGGTAGGTTTTGGGGTAGGTGGTAGTGCGGATCGCATGACTCGTAATATGTCGGCTTACATTGGAGAAGAGCTCGGCCAACCAATTAAAGTGATCAACAAAAAAGGGGCAGGTACTCAGATCGCAGCAAACTATGTACTTAACCGCCCTGATGATGGCTACACCGTTTTTGCATCGACGTTTGCCCCGTATCTTTCTAATACCATTTTAAAGGGCAATGCTAGCTATGCGGTTGAAGATTTTAGCTACATCAACTTTCAATGGTTCGATTTTGATCTGATTGCCGTTAACAAAGACAGCAAATACCAAAGCTTAGCGGAGCTATTAACCGCGATAAAAGAAAACCCGAAACAAGTGAGCGCGTCGGTTGTACAAGGCTCAGCAGGGCACTTAATGCTGAAGTTGCTACTTGAAAAAAACAACACCCCACAAGAAAACTTAAACTTGGTGACTTATAACAGCGGCGGTCAATCACGCAGTGCGGTAGCCGGTGGCCAAGTAGATTTCATTTCGATTAGTGCTCAAGGTAGTGAAGGAATTCGAGAGTACATTCGCCCTCTAGCAGTGGTTCGTGGTGAGCGTAGTGATAACTGGGATGCACCAACCATCAATGAAGCATTAAAACCATTAGATGTTGAAGTGCCTGTCCTTGCCGGTTCTATGCGTGGTTTTGCGGTAACAACCGAGTTTAAAAATAAATACCCTGAGCGTTTTAATAAGCTATCGCTAGCGATTCAACATGCGTTGGCGCGTAAAGATGTACAAGAAAACTTGAAAAGTAATGATATTGGCGGCGTTTGGGTTGGACCTGAAAAGTCTGATGAAATGATGAAAGAGAACTTTGATACGTTCAACCAATACAAGCACTTGCTTGACTAACTGAAGTATGGGGAGGACTCGTCGGTCTTCCCATTGTTTGCATTATTTTAAAATTCTTAATGGTAGGCGCTTTATGAGGCTATTCACTCCCAAAATAACCGATGCACTGGTCGTTATCGGTCTTGCCGGTTTTGTCATTTTATATTCCTTATCTGCTTGGCAAGCATCCAGCACACCTGAAAACATGATCTTAATTCTTCCTGTCAGTGTGATTGCGTTAATTCTTTGTGCAATTGAACTCATTCAGCAGGTATTAGGAAAAGCTCAATCAGTTGAAAAAGGCCAACCAGTGAAAGAAGTGGCACCTATTATGGGGCTATTTACGGCTTACGTATTATCACTTGAATGGATTGGCTTTGATGTTGCAACCGTCTTATTTGTTGCTAGTTTTTTATTGGTTCAAGGTGAGCGCCGTTGGGTATGGATTGTTGGGTACAGCATTTGTTTCGGATTAGTTATGTCGGTGTTTTTTGCCCAAATGCTGCCGTACCCAATGCCAATGAGCTTGTTACCAACGGATTATTAAGGATTTAATCATGTTAGATTTTGATGCGATTTTTGCTGGAACAAACTTGGTGTTTTCCTCTTTTGGTCCATGGCTAGTGGTGATTCCTGGGATCATTATTGGTTTGATTTTCGGCGCTATTCCAGGCTTGCAGATCTCGATGGCAATGGCGATATTTTTGCCTGCTACTCTGTATATGGATTTCTTAGAGGCGATGCTTTTCTTAACGGCCATTTTCACCGGGGGCTCGTTCGGTAGTGGTATTCCCGCTATTTTGATGAATATTCCGGGAACCTCGTCGGCGATCGCGACCGCTTTTGATGGCTATCCAATGGCGAAAAAAGGTGAGCATAACAAAGCACTTGGTGTGGCATTAGGTTCTTCGTGTTTTGGGGTTTTATTTGGCTACATCATTTTATTCCTATTGATCCAACCGATATCCGGCTTTGTTTTACAACTTGGGCCGTCGGAAATGTTTATGGTGATCTTATGGGGTATGACATTGATTGCCAGTCTGCGTGGTGATGCAATGGCGAAAGGTTTGTTATCCGGCTTTATCGGACTTTTGATTGGCACGATTGGTTTCTCTGAGGCAGGCGTATTGCGTGGCACCATGGGTAATGAATATTTGCTCGATGGCGTACCTGTGATCCCAGCGATGATGGGCATGTTCGCCGCGTCTGAATTATTTAAACTAGTGAAGACCAACTATTTAGTTGAAAACCAAAGTGCCCGTAAAGTGAGCGTAAAAGAGATTTTATCTGGCTTTAAGAGTGCCTTTGCGCATCCGTGGATCATGCTACGTGGCAGTATCATTGGGGTGTTTGTTGGCGCGGTTCCGGGAGTAGGCTCTTCGGTTTCAAACCTTCTGTCTTATATCGAAACCAAACGTCGTGACAAAGATCCTGAGTCATTCGGTAAAGGTAACCCGAAAGGCGTGATTGCAGCGGAATCTGCTAACTCGACATCGGAAGCCGGTTCAATGGCGACTCTATTAGCTTTAGGTATTCCCGGTGGTGGGGCAACCGCTGTCATGCTAGCGGCATTTGCCATGCATAATATTACCGGTGGCCCACAGTTTATCCGTGAAGAAACCGACGTGGTGTATGCCATCATTATGGCTAACTTCGGACAAGTATTGATTCTATTAGTGCTTGGTCTGCTGTTTATTCCATTGCTTGCCAATGTGGTGAAAGTGCCAATGAACTACCTAATTCCTTCTGTACTTTCCATGGCGGTATTTGGCTCATTTGGGTTAACCGGTAACATCGCTGGCCCTGTAACCGTTCTGGTGTTTGCTTTGCTTGGTTGGGTGTTTAGCCGATTAAATTACTCAGTGCCGGCAGCCGTAATCGGGATCTTACTTGGCGGCATGGCAGAGTCTTCGCTATTACACAGTTATCAAATCAGTGGTGGACAATTAAGTTATGTATTTGATCGCCCAATTACCTTGGTGATTTTAGGATTGTTATTGATTTCACTGTTTGGTGGCAAGGTAACATCGATGCTGACCAAGAAAGCATCCGTAGCAACGGAAGATAAGCTGGCATAATGAGTTCAAGCGATGGGGTTTATGTTGATTGATCTTTTTTTCAGCACTTACACCATGATATGAAATAAAGGCGTTGATCTTATGGGGGCATCTCGTATAATCCTCCACTCAAAGCGCCCTTAGCTCAGCTGGATAGAGCACCTGCCTTCTAAGCAGGTGGTCACAGGTTCGAATCCTGTAGGGCGTGCCATATACAAAGAAACCCCAGATAACTTAATCAGTTGTCTGGGGTTTTTTGCATTCTATCTATAATCTTTTTGCAGCTTAATCAGCCAGCTCTATCGCAGCCGGAAAGAGAATCGTATCTTCTACATGTATGTGATTGATTAAATCTTGGCAAAATTCTTCGCAGACTTTATAGCAACGTTGCCAAGTTTGGCAGGCTTCTTCTGGAGCTTGGAAGTTTTGAGTCACTTGTTGTAATGCCACTACAATTTGATCAGCTTCATTATGCTCATGGGTCATAACGCGGATAGGGTTACCAATGTGACCAAAGCAGGTTTGCTGCGGTGTTTGTGTGGCAAGACCTCTAATCGCTGGGAATAAAATTTGCTCTTCTTTGTATAAATGTGGAGTGAGTTCATTCACTAAAGCATGAATCAAAGGTGTCAGCTTCTGAATAGTCTCAGATTCTTCGCCATGTACTCGTAACAGTTTATCTGCCATTTCAATTAATTGTGGCCCTGTTTCTCGAATATATTGATGGTGAGTAGATTCAATCAAATCAGCAAGTTGATCTGCTGGCATCGATTCTAGTTGGCTTAATTGATCTTGAGTTAGGTTTGTTTTTCCACATTGTAAGCTCATAATATGCTCCATTAATCAGTGCAGTGTTCATCATAACTCTTAAATGAAACATGGCCATCGGCTTTAAGTGGTATTTTAAATGCAACTTAAAGTTGCTTTGATTTAAATCAAAATAAATGGTAACCACTATTGTCCTCGTTGCGATTGTGCTTGGTATGTTAGTTATGGTGAGCTATACGGATTTTTCCATATATTAAATTGTTATGTGATCTGGAGGATTAGTGAATAGAATCGAGCAAATAATCCGTGCAACTGACGTGAAAATTCGCAGAGATATAGATCTAGAGACTACTTGGTCATATAGTGATTATGAGCATATGGTTGAGGAGGCGCTGTCTTATCATTGTCCTAAATATAACATTAGTGACCTTTTAAAACTCCAACTGTCTCAGTTATATCACCAAGGGTACGTTGTTATTGAAAATATTGCAGTCGCTGTTCCTGTCACTTCGGTGTTGTCTGTTCTGGAACGCATTGGTGATATTGGTAACGGTCGGGGTAAACTGAGAAATATATCAAACAAATTAGGCTTTAAGGTATTGCATACTCATTTTGGACAGTCTTCGTTTATTGTTGAAAATTGGACGAATCACGCTAAGCGCACCAAGTTACAAGATCAAAGCTTGGATATCGAAACAATGTACCAATCGTTAATGGAGTCAGTTTCGAGTGATTACAAAACCGGTGAGTGGATTGTCTACAGCAAGCATAATGGTTCGATTACACTTTGGTGTTTGTGGTTGCATAAAGCTGGTGATGAGGCTTTGGTGCGTGAACTTAAAGCACGCACATAACAACGTTTAAGGTAGTATGCGGTAACTTCGGTATTGTGTTGCTCATACCTTAACAGGTCGTTGACTACAAGGAGATATATGGCACTCTATTTTATCATTGAAAATGAAGACTTGATGAATCAAAGAATTAAGATCGGCATTAGTAAAGATCCAGCACAGCGCCTTAAAAATCTTCAAACGGGAAACTCCCGAAGACTAGCTCTAATGGGTTGGATCAACAGCAATAATGATCGGAAGCTAGAAAAAGAATTTCACCAGAAATATAGCGATATTAACGTTATTGGTGAGTGGTTCGAAATAAATCATGAGATAGTTTTAGAACTACTTAAAGAACACAGTTACTGTAGCTACATAGCCAAACAAACTAATGCTGGTGGACTGATAGGTCATGATAGGGATGGTATTCCAGAGTATATGGATACTTGGGAATGGGCATCACTAGATATTTCAGAATTTTGCCCTGAATGTGGTAGTGGTCTAGGGCTTAGTTACAATGAAAATTACGGTGGTGAACGGTGTCTACAATGTGGGTTCACGGTGCCGTCGTAACCCTATAAACAACATCGCCTTATAAGCAAATCCAGCCTAAGAGGGTGAAAAATGGAAATTGAGTACAAAGTAAACCAACCGATATCAGTTGCACAATTTGTGAATTTGCTAAAGAAAACATCGCTTGGTGAACGTAGGCCACTAGAAAATGAAGCAACAATTAAAGGCATGCTTGAAAACTCGAATCTAATTGTTACTGCATGGATAAAAGATCAGCTTGTTGGTGTGGCTCGTTCTGTGACAGATTTTCATTATTGCTGTTATTTATCAGATCTAGCGGTTGATGAAAGTGTTCAATCTAGTGGTATTGGTCAATACCTTATCTTGGTTACTAAAGAAGAGTTGAGTCCCAGTTGTAAGGTGATTCTACTGTCAGCTCCTCAGGCTCAAGGCTATTATCCAAAAATTGGCTTTGAGCCTCATAATAGTGCTTGGGTTTTATCCAATGTTGAACAGTTAAAAATGAGTTAGTTTAAGTCTATCGATTGCCTTAACTTAACCCAAAAGAATCCAGCGTAAACTGAAACAACTCGGCTTGTTGCTTGACGAGTCGTGTCATATACAAAGAAACCTCAGATAATTTAATCAGTTGTCTGAGGTTTTTGTGTTTAAGTAGTATGGAATTAAAACCAGTTCTTTATGTGTTGAATATTTCAGGCATCAGACAAGCCGTAACTTTTTCATCTTTATATATTACCGATTCTAATAATTTTCCGCCTTCAATTTTAATCGGTGGAAGTTTCATTGCTTTCATGTCATCTAACGTGTAATACCAACCCAATGTTTGTTTGCTTTTTTGGCAGGTATTGAATTTGGTTTGTCCATAAGTTGTAATATTGATGGCAACATCCATATCTTGTAAAAATTGATATTCTTTACCTCTTAGTCGTTCCAGATAAGGGTAAAAGTCATCCCACTGGCTATTAGGAATACTTTGTTTCCATATAGCATTACTTTGTCTTGCCCCTCCATGCCAACCTAATAGAGTGTCTTTTTTAATAGTGATGCTGTGGGCTGCCGGTAATAAATAGTTGGCACAGGCAGAAAAGCACAGTTGGGTAATGATTAAATCAAGATTATTTTCTTTGATGAAATAGCCTAACTCTATACCCGGTTCAATCATTCCACCTGGACTGGTGATTTGTAATTTCGTGATTTTCGTTGGGCTGTTTCTGGCGATGCGTTGTGCGGTTAATACGCCATCTCCAGAGATTATGCCGTTATAAATAAGCATGTCATCTTTGAGGCTAATCTGTGGGAAGGGAAATGGTTTAGGAAGTTGGCTCGTACAGGCAGTGAGAAATAGTAAGAGACCGATTAATATTGTCATGCGCATAAGAGCTCTCCAGTAAGTCTAAATAAATTGGCTAGATTTATACTATTTCTAGAAGCTGGTTAGGTAATAAATTTAAATATCAATTGGTTATGTTTTATTTGTTTGAATACAAGTCTTACTGGAATGTAATTGATATTTTTACTGTTTACCCAAGAGGCGATATTATCTGCGTTCAAATCTTAATCAGATCTTCTTTTAATTCACAAAATCACGACATTGTATCAGCTAACTAGTTTACTAGTCTGGTTGTTATCGCTATGATGAGCGCATACATCAGCACAGAACTTGGTTGCCTTTCTTTTTGAATACCGTTTTCGGCCAACTTCCTATCTTCTTCGCTTGATGCTTGTTTGTTTTTAAGGGGTACAGGATGTACTTGCTTAATTTAGCGTAAAGAGAATCTATTATGACTACCGTTACAACAACGACAACAACGAAACAGCCTTCATTGGTGGGGGGCGCTTGTATTATTGCAAGTGTCTGTGTTGGTGCAGGTATGCTTGGGCTGCCGAGTGCAGGAGCTGGCGCATGGACGGTTTGGTCTGTACTGGCGATTGCTTTAACCATGGCGGTAATGACGGTGTCGGGTTGGTTATTGCTAGAAGCATTTAAGCATTACGATTTGAATGTGTCGTTTAATACGGTGACATCCGATTTATTAGGTGAAAAGGTGAATGCCTTTAATAACTTAACGGTGTATTTCGTGGGTGGGATTCTACTTTATGCCTACACCACATCGTTTGGATTGATTCTACAAGGCTCACTTGGGCTGGAAAGTAAAACGGCATCGGTGTTGTTTGTGTTTATTGCTTCTAGCGTAGTGTGGCATTCAACTCGCGCGGTAGACCGTATTTCAGTGGTGCTAATTTGTACCATGCTGCTAAGTTTTGTTTTTGGTGTGTTTGGTTTAACTGTTCATGTCGATTTCTCTTTATTGATGGATGCGGCAAACCAGCAAGGTGAATACGCTAAATACGCCATGGCATTGCTGCCGATAGCTTTAACCTCATTTGGTTATCATCACTCTGTTGCTTCGATGCGTGCTTATTATGGCGAAGAACGTAAAGCCAAATATGCGATTCTAGGCGGGACTTCAATTGCTTTATTCTTATATGTGATTTGGTTGGTGAGCATTTTTGGTCACTTATCTCGAGATTCATTTGGTCCGGTGATCGAGCAAGGCGGTAATGTTGACGTACTACTGGGCGCACTAGGTACCGTAGTGGCATCCGATAAAGTCTCGCAAGCGATTAATATCTTCTCGGTGTCTGCGATTTTATCCTCCTTCATTGGGGTCGGTTTAGGGGTGTTTGATTACATTGCTGACTTATTCCGCTTTGATAACCGCAGCAAATCAGGCCGTACTAAAACTTGGGCGGTGACTTTCATGCCACCTCTAGTGCTATCGTTATTGTTCCCATTTGGTTTTATTTTAGCCATTGGTTACGCAGGCGCGGCAGCAACAGTGTGGACTTGTATCATTCCAGCATTGCTTGTATTGAAAGCTCGCCAACGCAAAGGCGCAGAGCAGGGCTTTGTGGTTGCAGGCGGTAAAGTGATCCCATACGCAGTGTTACTATTTGGTGTGGCGACCGCGGTGTTCCACTTCTTGGCCATGCTAGATATTTTGCCTGTATTCAAAGGCTAATGCTGAAAGGCGAATTGAGTCTGGTTTATTAGAAATAACATTAACCCTCAGTGTGAAAGTGCTGGGGGTTTTGTTTTATCGAAAAAAGAGATTTGGATGATAGCTTTGAAATCTGCATCTTAAAGTCACTTGGGTATATACTCTGAATGTAATTTTGTTATGAAGGAATAAACAATGGCTCGTATTGGAATGGTGATTCAGGCGGTATTAGCCGCGTCGATTTTTTATCTGGGGTATACCATTTATAGCTTCACTTCTACGGTAAATACGGTAGTCGATAGGTACCCCGAGATGCTGACGGAAATTTCAAATACTGCGCAAACATTGAAAATCGATCAGTGGCTTGAGGTAGCAGATAAGTTTGCCACCATCACACCGGATGCCGTGAAAACCGCGCAAGATATCAATAAGACTATTGGTGAAGTGAATACTACGGTAGGTGAGGTCAATAAAACCGCCTCTGCAATCAATACGAATATTCCAAGTGTATTGGCTGAAGTGAAAGCGATTCGGACACAGGCGCTTCCTGGTGTTTTAAAAGAATCAGCTCAACTGCGTCAAGATGTGCCGCCTATGTTAGCCAAAGTAGATGAGCTGATGGATAAAAGTGAAGAGCTATCCAAACAAGCGGCGCAAGGGGCAGTAAAAGGGGTAATTTTATCGCCAATCGATTTATTAAAAGATGCCGGAAGCGGTATTAAATCTCGAGTGAAAGATGAGTAACAAATCTGCACTGTTATATTTTTAAGTGATGCTGAAAAATATCATGACAAGATCCCACCTAGTTCCGATTAGGTGGGATTTTTAATTGGGTATAATTAAGGTACAGTGAAGAAGTATTCTAGGAGAGTTATTATGCTATCGGTATTCAAAAAAATAGTCTTCAAAAAAACAGCCTTCAAAAAAAGTCAGTGTATTTTAGTTAGCTTGCTGGTTGCGATATTAGCTGGCTGTTCTTCTTCTTCATCTGTTCCTTCTACCTCAACTAATTACTATTACACCGATAGCTGGTGGCATGATGATTTCTGGTTTTATCAAGATCATGTTTATCCTGATTGTTGTCACACTGATGGTGAGTTTAAGCAAGTTGTCGAGAATTGGTGGCATACGCTTGATCCTGAAAAACAAGATCAGATTAAAGATAAGATTGATGGCTGGAAAGAGGGCGATGGCCCAGATATCCCCGCATTGAAAAAAGATTTTAATCAGAAGTTTGAGTCACTGCCGGAAGATAAGCAGCAAGCGATAATGGAAAAGCGTGAAGCGGTACGCCAGAAAGTGTCGGATACTCAGCTCACCACCGAGCAAAAACAAACGCTGCAAACTAAATGGAAAAGTAAACAAAGGCCCACTTTAGATCGTGCACCGAATAAGCCGGTTACTCGACCTGCAACAAGACCAACTACTCGACCAGCAATTCGCCCTAATATTAGAAGTGGTAATTTTGGAGGAAGAACGGGTGGGGGAAGGCTAGGGGGCGCAAGGCGTTAGTTGCTACCCTAGACTTAGGTCAAGTTATTACAACCTATCTTGAGGAATTCCTCGCCTTGAGAACTGATTGTTACTATTGTGTTAACAAATGCCTTTGCCAATGGAATAAGCAAAGTATAAACACTTAGGTTGTAGGGAAATGACGCAGAAATATAAGCATATATTAGTCGTGGATGATGATGAGGAGATCCGAGAGTTACTTGATGAGTATTTAAGTAAGATGGGGTTTGTTGTCTCGACGGTCAATGATGGTGATGAAATGCGTGATTATATTGCGCAGCATAGCTATCCCGATCTATTACTGCTCGATGTCATGCTACCTGGCGAAGATGGCTTTAGCTTATGCCAGCATGTTCGTAAGCATTCTAATGTGCCAATTATTATGCTGACCGCGGTATCCGATGAAGCCGATCAAATTGTCGGTCTGGAAATTGGTGCCGATGATTATATCGCCAAGCCGTTTAGCCCTAGGCAGCTTATGGCGAGAATTAAAGCGCTGTTACGCCGCACTCATATTGATGAACAAGCCAACCCTAGTGTGATCTCATTTGGTGATTGGAAACTAGATACTCTTTCTCACACCGCTTATCACACCGAAACACAAGAAAAAATTGAATTGTCAGGCAGTGATTTTTCGCTCTTGATGCTATTTTTGTCTCGCCCCAATGAAGTACTCGATCGCGATACTATTTCCTATGAAATCAAAGGCCGTGAAGCTTTGCCACTTGAACGTGGAATTGATGTACAACTAAGTCGCTTACGCCAACGTTTAGGCGATACTGGCAAGCAGCACAAATACATTAAAACCATGCGAGGTAATGGTTATATTTTTACCGCGCCAGTGCATTATGGTCAGTAATCTCATGATGTATTTTCAGTCTAGGGTGGCGTAGTCGCATGCGCTATTTTTGGAAGTCTCAATCCTTAGTTGCACGTACACTCATGCTCACGCTATTAACTGTAGTGCTTGCTCAAGGTATCTCGACCGCCATTTGGTATACCAATTCTCGTCAGCAAGAAGAGGCGGGAATTAAAACCACTACAGTGAGTATGGCGTCATTATTTGCCTCTACCGTATCTTATTTTCAAGCGCTACCGGTGAACTATCGTCATGTGATCATGGAGCAATTACGCAAAATGGGCGGCACGCGATTTTTCGTGTCGTTTAATCATGAGTACCTTGATATTCAACCGATTAACGATAGCCGCTTAAAACAAGTGGCAATAAATTCAATGGCTGAAGCGCTTGGCGATAAGTTGAATAATGTTCGTTCGATTCATGTGGAATTCTCTAAGCCGGAACAGCTAAAGATTTTAAAAAACGATATTTATTTAAGTGATCTCCCTAAATCCTGGGCGCACTATACTCTGACGCTAGAGCCATTGGATCCGCCGATTATGGTAGTGCAAATTGAGCTTGAATCGGATGAATGGATTTATATTGCCGCGCTATTACCGCCACCTTACAACACGTTAGAAGACACGATTTTACCGCCATCTCAATGGTTGTATTTGCTTCTTTCTACTGCCTTATTGCTGCTTTTTAGCTACTTTATGATCCGTCGTCAGGTGCGACCTTTACGTAACTTGGCCAGAGCGGCTAATCAGATGAGTATTGATGGCGAACAGTCACCTTTACCAGAAGAAGGCGCGAATGAGGTCGTGACCGCAACCCTTGCGTTTAATCGTATGCAGCAACGTATTCGTCATTATGTGATGGATCGAGAGCAGCTGTTTTCAGCGATTTCTCATGATCTTAAAACTCCGATTACTCGCTTACGTTTAAGAGCGGAACTACTAGAAAATGACGTAAAGCGCGCCAAGTTTAATCAAGATTTAGATGAGCTCGAAATGATGGTTAAAGGGGCACTACAGTGTGTGCATGACACTGAGTTGCATGAAAACTCAAACCTCGTCTATCTCAATGAACTGTTGCTTGCGGCGGCAGAGACCCATAATGTTCATCACACTAAAGTTACCTTACCTAAAGAGACTATCGCTCCAGTATTAGGCAAGCCGTTAGCCTTAAAGCGAGTGATGACTAATCTAGTCGATAATGGGGTCAAATATGGCAATAGCCTCAATATTACTTGCCAGCAAACTCAAGATTATGTGGAACTCAATTTTGTCGACCAAGGCTCTGGAATCCCAGAAACCCAATTAGAATCGGTGTTTGAGCCTTATGTTCGGTTAGCCAAAGATAAAGAAGGGCACGGTTTAGGTCTGGGTATTTGCCGTAATATTTTGCATGCTCATGGCGGCACTATTCATATTCGAAATGCCCCTAATGCCGGTTTACATGTTCAAGTGATCTTGCCGTTTAATACTCAACTCCCCCAGTAGATTTGTAGTGAATCATAGTGACAAAACTCACATGTAACACATTTGTTACAGTGGTGTTACCTTTCGTGCCGATGCTCTTACCACTCTTTGCATATAGTGATGTTAAGCCAAACCACTGCTGGGCCAATTAGGATGATTTACGGTGTCTGGCTCTAATCCAATAAGCAATAACCAACAACCAATAACTAAACATGGACGATGACGATGAATACAATGAAAAAAAGTCTTCTTACCCTTGCGCTGCTTTCTACATCACAACTATCTCAAGCGGGGGAAGTCGAAGTACTTCACTGGTGGACTTCAGGCGGTGAAGCGAAATCGGTCGCGGTACTTAAAGAGATGATGGAAAAAGATGGTCACTCTTGGAAAGATTTCGCGGTAGCCGGTGGTGGTGGTGAAAGTGCCATGACAGTGCTGAAAACTCGCGCGGTATCGGGTAACCCTCCGGCTGCGGCGCAAATGAAAGGTCATAACATTCAAGAATGGGCAGACTTAGGCTTTTTAACCAACCTTGATGATGTGGCTAAGCAAGGTGATTGGGATGGTATCTTGCCGAAAGTCGTTGCGGATACTGCGAAATATGAAGGTCACTATGTGGCGGTACCCGTCAATGTACACCGTGTAAACTGGCTATGGGCGAACAAAGCGATTTTTGATAAAGAAGGCTTGAAAGTACCGGCCTCTTGGGATGAATTTTTTAAAGTGGGCGATAAGTTAAAAGCCGACGGTATTATTCCTTTAGCTCACGGCGGTCAGCCTTGGCAAGATGCGACATTATTCGAAGCGATTGCACTTGAGAAGCTAGGTAACGCAGATTACAACAAAGCCTTTGTCGAGCTAGACCAAGATGTATTATCGGGCGATAAAATGGTTGAGGCTTTCACTACCTTTAAAAAGGTTCGTGACTATATCGATAGTAACTCGCCAGGTCGAGATTGGAACGTTGCCACATCAATGGTAATTAATGGCCAAGCGGCAATGCAAGTGATGGGCGACTGGGCGAAAGGTGAATTCAGCGCGGCCAATAAACAGCCGGGTACCGACTATACTTGTTCACCAACACCGGGCACTTCTGATTCATTTACCTTCAACGTGGATAGCTTTGCCTTCTTCCAAATTAAAGATAAAGAGAATCAAAAAGCGCAGCAAGATTTGGCGAAAACCATTTTGTCTAAACCTTTCCAAGAAGTTTTTAATTTGAATAAAGGCTCGATTCCGGTTCGTCTAGATATGGATATGTCGAAGTTTGATCAATGTGCCTTAGATTCGATGGCAGCATTTAAAGCAACGGCGGATACAGGTGGTTTAGTACCAAGTATGGCGCATGGCATGTCCACAACCAGCTATGTACAGGGCGCGATGTTTGATGTGATCACTAACTTCTTTAACGATAAAGATGCCGATCCAAAAGCGGCGGCTGAGAAACTCGCGAAAGCGGTTAAAGCGGCTCAATAACCCTTCTTAAATATAAATCTCACTGAACTTAGGCTGCGTGTGAATTCACGTAGCCTAGATAACCTTTGCCTAAAATTCATTCAATTGCATTTTAGGTATGGATGTAAACAAAGGATCGGTTATGGACAACGCTTTCGATTCCACTAAGCATCAACCTCACGAAAGGGGCGGTGCTCAATCAGGCTCAGCCATGCCTACTCGGCGAGCCGCGCCAAAACTTAAATTGGCAGATAGGCTGCAACATTGGCTGCCTAAAATTGTACTAGCACCTACCTTGGTGATTACCGTGGTGTGCATCTATGGCTACATTATTTGGACAGGGGCTTTATCGCTCACCAATTCTCGCTTTTTACCTAGCTTTAATTTCACTGGCTTTGGCCAATATGCCAAGTTGATGGAAAACGACCGCTGGATCACCTCGATCACTAACTTAGGTATTTTCGGGCTGTTATTTCTAGCCATTGTGATTGTATTAGGGGTAGGGCTGGCAATATTCCTTGATCAAAATATCCGTAATGAAGGGGTGATTCGCAGTATTTACCTCTACCCAATGGCGCTGTCATTTATTGTCACAGGTACCGCTTGGAAATGGATATTAAATCCCGGCCTTGGCATTGAAAAAATGGTACGAGATTGGGGCTTTACAGACTTCACATTCGACTGGATTGTTGACTCGGATATGGTGGTTTATACCTTAGTCATCGCTGCGGTTTGGCAATCATCCGGCTTTGTGATGGCGATGTTTCTAGCTGGGCTTCGCGGTATCGATTCTTCAATTATTAAAGCGGCGCAAATTGATGGTGCCAGTCTGCCGCGTATTTACTGGAGCATTGTGATGCCATGCTTGCGCCCAGTGTTTTTTAGCGCGGTGATCATAACTTCACATATCGCGATAAAAAGCTTCGATTTGGTCACAGCCTTGACCGCAGGTGGGCCTGGTTATTCCTCTGATTTACCCGCGCTATTTATGTATGCCTATTCATTTACCCGTGGTCAAACCGCATTAGGTTCGGCGAGTGCCATGATGATGTTGGCTGGGATATTAGCCATTTTAGTGCCGTACCTGTATTCAGAATTAAGGGAGAAGAAGTCATGATGGCCCAAAATCTGAAACTTCAAAACCGAACGTCTCAACCTAAGAAAACCAATTATTTTAATTCCAAGCGAGTCGGACGCATCGCGATTTACAGCTTGCTGCTTTTTTTCTGCGTGCTGTATTTGATGCCGCTGTTTGTCATGGTGATCACTTCATTTAAAAGCTTGGGCGATATTCGTACCGGTAACCTAATGTCGCTGCCGACTGAGTGGGTTTTCGATGCATGGCATAAAGCTTGGTCGACATCTTGTACTGGCGT
Source organism: Vibrio sp. CK2-1 (assembly GCF_021726515.1). Lineage (GTDB taxonomy): Bacteria > Pseudomonadota > Gammaproteobacteria > Enterobacterales > Vibrionaceae > Vibrio. The sequence continues at coordinate 244,350 of NZ_JAKKCJ010000003.1, forward strand.
GAAATGTGAAGGGATCAAAAGTTATTTCTGGAACTCCTTTCAGATGGTGATTCCAGCGGTAGCGATTTCAACACTGATGGGCGCCTTTAATGGTTATGTGATCAGCAAATGGCAGTTCAGAGGATCCAACCTACTGTTTAGCTTATTGCTATTTGGCTGCTTTATTCCTTTTCAGGTGGTGTTACTTCCAATGGCGGCAACGCTAGGTTTCTTTGGTTTAGCAAACACGACAACAGGCTTAGTTTTCGTCCATGTTATTTATGGATTGGCCTTTACCACGCTATTTTTCCGTAACTTTTATGTTGGGGTTCCTGATGAATTGGTCAAAGCGGCTAAGTTAGATGGCGCGGGGTTCTTTACTATCTTCTTCCGCATCATGTTGCCGCTTTCTACTCCTATCATCATGGTGACGGTGATCTGGCAATTTACTTCAATTTGGAATGATTTCTTGTTTGGTGTGGTGTATTCCGGTTCGGAAACTCAGCCGATTACCGTGGCGCTTAACAACTTAGTCAACACTAGTACCGGGGTCAAAGAATATAACGTTGATATGGCTGCCGCCATTATTGCTGCATTGCCGACTTTGTTGGTCTATGTCGTGGCAGGGAAGTATTTCGTGAGAGGGCTGACTGCTGGTTCCGTGAAGGGATAGCGGAAACACAAAGCCTCAAACAACGCCAATTTAGCTTAAAAGGAAAAATAATAATGGCTGCTTTAGAACTTAATCAAATTCGTAAAACCTACCGCAATGCGGACAATGAAACACTGAAAGGGATTAATATCCAAATAGAGTCGGGCGAGTTTTTAATTCTGGTCGGCCCATCGGGTTGCGGTAAATCTACCTTGATGAATGCTATCGCAGGGTTGGAATCAATTAGCTCGGGTGAGATTGTGATCGACGGTGTGGATGTCTCGAATGTTGAACCTAAAGATCGTGATATTGCTATGGTATTCCAATCTTATGCCTTGTACCCAAATATGACGGTGCGCGGCAATATCGCGTTTGGTTTGAAGATCCGCAAAATGCCGCAAGTCAAAATCGATGCAGAAGTGAATCGCGTAGCGGAAATGCTGCAAATCGATCATTTACTTGATCGAAAACCAGCACAACTTTCGGGGGGACAACGTCAGCGTGTTGCCATGGGGCGTGCGTTGGCTCGTCAGCCTAAATTGTATTTATTTGATGAGCCGCTTTCTAACTTAGATGCGAAATTACGAGTGGAAATGCGCACACAAATTAAACGCCTGCATCAACAATTAAATACCACCATAGTCTATGTTACTCATGATCAAATTGAGGCTATGACACTCGCTGATCGTATCGCGGTGATGAAAGATGGTGAATTACAGCAATTAGGTACACCAAAAGAAATCTATAACCAACCCAATAATATGTTTGTAGCTGGCTTTATGGGCTCGCCATCAATGAACTTTATTAAAGCGCGAGTGGATCTCGATTCAGAAGATAAACCGCAAGGTGAAATTTGGACCGGAGATGGCAAAGCCCACAAAATCAATCTACCTGATCGCTTGCGTAAGTTTGATGGCGAGACGGTGATTATTGGATTACGACCTGAATACATCACTGAACAACCGAGCGAAGAAGAGCGCACCTTTACTGAAATCCCGATGCAAATTGATGTATTAGAACCAACTGGGCCAGATACCATCGCGATTGTTGAAATCAATCAAGAGCATGTCGCTTGTCGTCTATCGGCAGAATTTGATGCCAAGGTAGGCGAAACCGTGCCACTGTATTTTGATTTATCCAGCGCGGTGTTTTTTGATGTTCGAACTGAGATGCGGATTTGATTAACTTTTCAAACAGCGATCGTTGCAACTTATAGCTTTAATGTGCCGATAGTTGCGATATTTTTGACCAGTTAATTCAAAAACAATCGTAACTCCCTTGAAAAAGAATTGAATGACCCCATCTCTGAAACGTGATCATTCTCTGCTATGGATAAAAAAGCAGAGAATGAGCGCGTGAGAATTTAGGACTTGACTCGACAGGCTCAATTCATACCGCTAGAATGGCGCGTCTGAAATTTATCCTGAGACTAATAGGAGAGGCCTTTTTCTTTGTTTTTGATTATCGATTCTATCTTTAATAAAAATGAAGAAGGTTTCACTCATTAGTTCAATCATCGGTTTAATTGTGTTTACTTTAATCATGTTTACATAGTTACGTTGGTTGATGCTCACCATTTTTATGTGTCCAAATTGGGCACAACACAAGGAATGAGGCGAACACTTATCCAAAGGGTAGGTCTAGCTCATATGCTCATAATTACTGAGCCAGTTTTGAGGTTTATAAATAATGCAAGCTACTGTTGAAACTCTAGAAGGCCTAGAACGCCGTCTTACTATTACTGTTCCTGCTGCTAACATCGAAGATGCAGTAACAGCTGAATTGCGCAACATCGCGAAAAACCGTCGTTTCGATGGTTTCCGTAAAGGTAAAGTACCGATGAAGATGGTTGCACAAATGTACGGCCAAGCAGTACGTCAAGACGTGATGGGTGAAGTGATGCAGCGTCATTTCATCGAAACAATCGTTAAAGAAAAAATCAACCCAGCGGGCGCACCAACATTCGCTCCAGTTGAAACTGAAGCAGGCAAAGATCTTGTTTTCAACGCAACTTTCGAAGTTTACCCAGAAGTTGAATTGAAAGGTCTTGAAAACATCACTGTTGAGAAACCAGCAGTAGAAGTAAAAGATGAAGACGTAGCTGAAATGCTTGAAACACTTCGTAAGCAACAGTCTACTTGGGCTGAAGTTGAAGAAGCAGTAAGCGCTGATAGCCGTGCAACAATCGATTTCGTAGGCTTCATCGACGGTGAAGAATTCGAAGGCGGTAAAGCAGAAGCATTCCCTCTAGAAATGGGCCAAGGTCGTATGATCCCTGGTTTTGAAGACGGAATCCTAGGCAAGAAAGCGGGCGAAGAATTCTCTATCGACGTAAACTTCCCAGAAGATTACCACGCTGAAAACCTAAAAGGTAAATCAGCTAAGTTCGACATCAAACTAAGCAAAGTTGAAACTCGTGAGCTTCCTGAGCTAACAGATGAGTTCGTTGCTAAGTTTGGCGTAAACGAAGGTGGCGTTGAAGCACTGAAAACTGAAGTACGTAAAAACATGGAACGTGAGCTTAAGCAAGCGGTTAAAGGCCGTATTAAAGAGCAAGCGATCAATGGTCTTGTTGAACAAAACGAGATGGACGTACCTTCTGCACTTATCGATCAAGAAATCGAAGTGCTACGTCAACAAGCAGCTCAACGTTTCGGTGGTAACCCTGAAGCAGCGGCTCAACTTCCACGTGAACTATTTGAAGAGCAAGCTGCTCGTCGCGTAAAAGTTGGCCTACTTCTAGGTGAAGTAATCAAGTCTGAAGAGCTAAAAGCTGACGACGATCGCGTTAAAGCGCTAATCGAAGAAATGGCGACAGCTTACGAAGATCCATCAGAAGTGATCGCATACTACGAGCAAAACGAGCAGATGATGAACAACATCCGCAACGTAGCACTAGAAGATCAAGCTATTGATGCAATCATTGCTAAAGCAAAAGTTTCTGATAAAGAAGTGAGCTTCAATGAGTTAATGAACCAGCAACAACCTGCTTAATCACTCAATTTATTAAGTGAAATCAGGTTTCGCTGAGTAGAAGAGTTGACAGCGTTTCGACTCTTCTGCTAACAATGGCTCGATATGACACTCTACTATTTAGAGAGGTTCATTCGGGCCATTTTATTTTTTAGCTTATTTAGGCTATTTATTTTGGCTTGCAGACCATTTGATGGGGTTTCAAACTATCTACAAGTTTTCAAGCTATCTAAATGGTATTGGTAAGCATCTAGGTTTATGATTAACACAGTTTTGTTTATTATTAGTAATCAATCATATTGGTAAACCTATCTACTACAGGGAAAGCGAAAATGAGCTACCAAGAAAATAATACAATGTCTCCAATTGTTGATGCGCTTGTGCCAATGGTGGTAGAGCAAACTTCTCGTGGTGAGCGTTCTTACGATATCTATTCTCGCCTACTAAAAGAACGTATTATCTTTTTAACCGGACAAGTTGAAGATCACATGGCAAACCTTGTGGTCGCACAATTATTATTCTTAGAATCTGAAAGCCCAGATAAAGATATTTTCTTATACATCAACTCACCTGGCGGCTCTGTGACTGCAGGGATGTCGATTTACGATACGATGCAATTTATTAAGCCAAACGTAAGTACGGTATGTATGGGGCAAGCTTGCTCTATGGGTGCATTTTTACTTGCTGGTGGCGAAAAAGGTAAGCGTTTCTGCCTACCGAATTCTCGCGTGATGATTCACCAACCATTAGGTGGTTTCCAAGGTCAGGCTTCTGATATTCAAATTCATGCGCAAGAAATTCTAACGATTAAGCAACGTTTGAATAATCTATTAGCAGAACATACTGGCCAACCGCTTGAAATCATTGAACGTGATACTGACCGTGATAACTTCATGTCAGCTCAACAATCAGTGGATTACGGCTTGGTTGATGCAGTATTGGAAAAACGCCCAGCATAAATGAACAACCCTCACTTTATTGAGTGAAAGATCGCAGTAATAAATACGGTCTTGTTCACTAAATAGAGTGAGGTTTATTGGTCTCAACCTAGTACATTGTCTTTTATCAATAAGGCATTGTGAGTCAAATTGTTGTAGACTGAACAGAAGAATTAAAGGCTAAGAGGTTAGCGAATGACAGATAAAAGCAAAGAGGGTGGTAGTACTAAACTGCTGTATTGCTCTTTCTGCGGTAAAAGCCAGCACGAGGTTCGCAAGCTGATCGCAGGTCCTTCCGTTTACGTATGTGATGAATGTGTCGATTTATGTAACGACATCATACGTGAAGAAGTGAAAGACGTAGTTCCAAAGAAAGAGTCGGAAGCGCTTCCGACACCTAAAGAAATTCGTGCACACTTAGATGACTATGTTATCGGCCAAGACTATGCCAAGAAAGTGCTGTCTGTTGCGGTTTACAACCACTATAAGCGTTTACGTAATGGTGATAAGACCAAAGACGGTGTTGAACTAGGTAAAAGTAATATCTTGCTTATCGGTCCAACCGGTAGTGGTAAAACTTTGCTAGCTGAGACTTTGGCTCGTTTTCTTGATGTACCGTTCACTATGGCAGATGCGACTACGTTAACCGAAGCAGGTTACGTTGGTGAAGATGTAGAAAACATCATTCAAAAGCTGCTGCAAAAATGTGATTACGACGTTGCGAAAGCAGAGCGCGGTATCGTGTATATCGATGAGATTGATAAAATTTCTCGTAAAGCGGAAAACCCATCGATCACTCGTGATGTATCGGGTGAAGGTGTACAGCAAGCATTGTTGAAACTAGTTGAAGGTACCGTTGCATCGGTTCCACCACAAGGTGGTCGTAAGCATCCTCAACAAGAGTTTTTACAAGTTGATACGTCTAAAATCCTATTCATCTGTGGTGGCGCGTTTGCTGGCCTAGATAAAGTGATTGAACAACGTGTTGCTGTGGGTACTGGTATTGGTTTCGGCGCGGAAGTGCGCAGTAAAGATGAAGCGAAAAGTGCAGGTGAATTATTCAAACAAGTTGAACCAGAAGATTTGGTGAAATATGGTTTGATCCCTGAATTTATCGGTCGTCTACCAGTGACTACTACCTTGACCGAACTTGATGAAGAAGCGTTGATTCAGATCCTTTGTGAACCGAAAAACGCACTGACTAAGCAATACGGTGCCTTATTCGATTTAGAAGGTGCTGAGCTTGAGTTCCGTGAAGATGCGCTTCAAGCGATTGCTAAAAAAGCAATGGAGCGTAAAACCGGTGCTCGTGGTCTACGTTCTATTTTGGAGTCGGTTCTGCTAGAAACCATGTATGAGTTACCTTCTGATAAAGAAGTGACCAAAGTGGTGATTGATGAATCTGTAATCAAAGGCGAATCTGAGCCATTGTTGATTTATCAAAACGCTGAAAACCAGCTCGCTAGCTCTGAATAATTCGAGTTATCACCAAAATATGAATTTAAAGGAGGCTTTGTGCCTCCTTTTTTTATTTTGTTATTGAAACTAGCAAGATAGCCCCCATATACTTTTCAATGAATGTGCAAACGGAATAGAGAGAATAATATGAACTTGGAGCGTTCCGAGCGTATCGAGATTCCCGTATTACCCCTACGTGATGTTGTGGTTTACCCACACATGGTCATTCCACTTTTTGTTGGCCGTGAAAAGTCGATTCAATGTTTAGAAACCGCAATGGATACCAACAAGCAAGTTTTGTTGGTGGCTCAAAAAGATGCGGAAACCGATGAACCCAACATCGATGATTTATTTTCAACAGGTACAGTTGCCACTATTTTGCAGTTATTGAAATTGCCAGATGGTACGGTAAAAGTATTGGTTGAAGGGCAGCAGCGTGCCAAGGTGCATGCTTTTTCTAATGAAGAATTCTTCACTGCCGATGCTGAATATTTAGCAACCCCTGACATTGATGATCGTGAACAAGAAGTGATTGTTCGTAGTGCGATTAATCAATTTGAAGGTTTTATCAAGTTAAATAAAAAGATCCCACCAGAGGTTCTGACTTCGCTTAATGGTATTGATGAAGCTGCGCGCCTTGCAGATACCATCGCCGCTCATATGCCATTAAAACTCAATGATAAACAACGTGTGCTTGAAATCACCGATGTCGTTGAGCGCCTAGAGTTTTTAATGGGCATGATGGAGTCAGAAATTGACTTGCTGCAAGTTGAAAAACGCATTCGTGGCCGTGTTAAAAAGCAGATGGAGAAATCCCAGCGCGAGTACTATTTGAATGAGCAAATGAAAGCTATTCAAAAAGAACTTGGCGATATGGACGATGCTCCAGATGAATTCGAAGCTCTGCAAAAGAAAATCGAAGACGCGAAAATGCCAAAAGAAGCTCGTGAAAAAACCGAGCAAGAGCTACAAAAGTTGAAAATGATGTCGCCAATGTCGGCAGAAGCAACCGTGGTTCGTGGTTATATCGACTGGATGGTTGGTGTACCTTGGGCGAAACGCTCTAAAGTGAAAAAGAATTTAGCTAAAGCGGAAGAAGTGCTTAATGAAGACCACTACGGTCTAGAACGCGTGAAAGAACGTATTCTTGAGTACTTAGCGGTGCAAAACCGTATCAACAAGCTTAAAGGGCCGATTCTGTGCCTAGTTGGGCCTCCAGGTGTAGGTAAAACCTCTCTTGGTCGCTCAATTGCTGCCGCAACGGGTCGTAAATATACTCGTATGGCGCTAGGTGGCGTGCGTGACGAAGCGGAAATCCGTGGTCACCGCCGTACTTATATCGGTTCTATGCCAGGTAAACTGATCCAAAAAATGTCGAAAGTGGGCGTGAAAAACCCATTATTCCTATTGGATGAGATTGATAAAATGGCGTCAGATATGCGTGGTGATCCATCATCAGCATTGTTAGAAGTCCTTGATCCTGAGCAGAACAACTCATTTAACGATCATTACTTAGAAGTGGATTTCGATCTTTCTGATGTGATGTTTGTTGCGACGTCGAACTCAATGAACATTCCAGGTCCATTATTGGATCGAATGGAAGTAATTCGTTTGTCGGGCTATACCGAAGATGAAAAGCTTAACATTGCTAAACGTCACCTAGTGGATAAGCAGATTGAACGCAATGGTCTGAAGCCTCACGAGATTGTGATCGAAGATTCAGCGATTATCGGTATTATCCGCTATTACACGCGTGAAGCAGGTGTACGTAGTCTTGAGCGTGAAATCTCGAAGATATGCCGTAAAGCGGTTAAAAATATCTTATTGAACAGCGAGCTAAAATCAGTGACCGTCACTATGGATAACTTGAAAGAGTATCTAGGGGTACAACGTTGTGATTATGGCAAAGCCGAAGAAAGTAACCGTATTGGTCAAGTGACAGGGCTTGCTTGGACTGAAGTGGGCGGTGACTTGCTGACCATTGAAACACAATCCATGATTGGTAAAGGTAAATTAACTTATACCGGTTCACTGGGTGATGTGATGCAAGAGTCTATTCAGGCTGCCATGACGGTGGTTCGTTCTCGTGCAGAAAAACTGGGTATTAACCCTGATTTCTACGAAAAACGTGATATTCACGTTCACGTACCAGAAGGCGCAACTCCGAAAGATGGCCCGAGTGCTGGTATCGCAATGTGTACCGCATTAGTCTCGAGCTTAACCGGTAATCCTGTACGAGCCGATGTTGCGATGACAGGTGAAATTACGCTACGTGGTGAAGTACTTCCGATCGGTGGTTTGAAAGAAAAACTGTTGGCAGCACACCGTGGTGGAATCAAAACGGTCATTATTCCAAAAGAAAATGAGCGTGATTTGGAAGACATTCCAGCCAATGTTATCGGTGACTTAAATGTCAGACCAGTACAGTGGTTAGACGAAGTTTTACCGTTAGCACTAGAAAATGACCCTACAGGTTGTGTGATTGAAGTCACAAACTAGTGATATTCAACAAATTTAGTTAAAAGATTGACGCTGACGAGACAGAAAATGCTTGTCAGCGTTTTTTTTCAAGGCTAAGTTAAGTTTCGATAGACCTGAGCCAAGGGTTATTAGGGCGTAAGCCTTTTAAAAGCTGATCAAATAAAGGCCAGTCTAATTTTTTATCTTTACGACAACGACAATTTTTTATTGGAACGATTGCTATTAATATTTATGTTGGTAGCTAAAAGGGGAACAACAAGTGAATAAAACTCAACTAGTAGAAAAAATTGCAGGCGACGCAGATATCTCTAAAGCAGCTGCAGGCCGTGCACTAGATGCATTTATCGAAACTGTAACTGAAACACTGAAATCAGAAGACCAAGTTGCCCTAGTTGGCTTCGGTACTTTTAGCGTTCGTACTCGTGCAGCTCGCACAGGCCGTAACCCTAAAACTGGTGATGTGATCCAAATTGCTGAAGCTAAAGTACCAGCATTCAAAGCAGGCAAAGCACTAAAAGACGCGTGTAACTAATTTGTCCCAATAAGTGTTTTCCCTTTTTGGCGAAAATTCTTGAGGTTTTTACGTCGAACCTCAATCTTTGTTTATCAAAAAGCGCATCTTACTGGTGCGCTTTTCTTTTTCTGATATCATCGACACATATTTTTATTCTATCAAGCATAGAGTCGTAAGACGCTGTAATTGGTAACCGACAGTATTTAGAGAGCAGTCAGACTATGATGGATCGACTACGCGAAGGCGTAAATGGTATAGCAGTTAAAATTATACTTGTTTTAATTATCCTTTCTTTTGTATTTGCTGGTGTGGGCAGCTACTTAGTAGGCGGTGGTAGCACTACTGCTGCAAAAGTTGGCAACACTACTATCGACCGTGGTGCCTTTGAGCAAGCGTATCAAAATGAACGTAACCGCATGCAATCACAAATGGGAGATTATTTCTCTACTTTGATGGGTGATCAGCAATACGTACAAACTTTCCGTAAAAGCGTGCTTGATCGCATGATCAACGATGTACTGCTTGAGCAATATGCACAGTCTTTAGGCTTACGTGTCAGCGATGACCAAGTTAGCCAACTGATTTTGACTATGCCGGAGTTTCAAACTAATGGTAAGTTTGATCAAGATATCTATGCGGCTACATTACGTCGCGCTGGTTTTAGTGCCGATAGCTTTGCGGAATATTTACGTAAAGACCTATTGAAAAACCAAGTGATTTCAGCGGTTCAAAACAGTGAATTTACACTGGACAATGAAGTTGAGCAGCAATCACAATTACTTACTCAAACGCGTGATATTCAAACTATTACCCTCAATGTAGGTGAGTTTGCGAATAAAGCACAAGTGACCGATGAAGAGCTGCAATCGTACTATAAAACGCATTCAGAGAACTTCGAGCGTCCAGCGCAGATGAAAGTGGCTTATGTTGAGCTTTCTGCAGAGCAGTTAAAAAAATCAATCCAAGTGACGGATGAAGATGCTCAAGCTTACTATCAAGAGCACCTAGATAAATATTCAACTAAAGAGCAGCGTAAAGTACGCCATATCTTAATTAAAGATGATCAAGCAAAAGCAGACGAAATCTTAGCGAAATTGAAAGCGGGTGAAGATTTTGCAACCGTTGCAAAAGAAAACTCTGAAGATGTGGGTAGTGCTAGACAAGGTGGCGATTTAGGTTGGATTGAAAAGGGGGTGATGGATCCTGCATTTGAAGAAGCCGCGTTTGCCTTAGCATCGAAAGGTGATATTTCAGACGTTGTGAAATCAGATTTTGGTTACCACATCATTCAACTAGAAGATGAAAATGCACCAGATGCTAAGCCGTATTCAGAAGTTGCTACTGAAATAAAATCAGAGTTGCTTGATGAAAAAGCAGTGGACCAATTTTACAAGCTTCAAACTGAGCTAGAATCGGTTGCTTTTGAATCTCCTGATTCATTAGATGAGTCAGCGAAGGTTGTTGGTCAGAAGATCCAGACGACAGATTTTATTTCTCAAGCCGATGCGCCTGAAATCTTAAAAGTACCTGCCGTTGCTCAAGCATTAGAAAGTGCTGATGTTAAGCAAGAAGGCATGAACTCTGAAGTGTTAGAGATTGCTCCTGAGCATGTCATTGTCGTGCGTGTTAATGAAGTACGTGATGAAACATTATTGCCTCTTGAAGAAGTAAAAGACCAAGTGAACGCGCACTTGCTTGCAACCAAAGGCGAGCAGAATGCCCTTGATTTAGCTTCTAAAGTGGTGACATCACTACAGAAAGGCGATGACAGCGTGTTAGCCGACAATCAACTAAGTTTTGCTGATGAGCAGAATATTGACCGTCGTTCACCATTGGCACAAAACGTATTTGCTTTGCCACATCCTGAAGATGGCTCAGCGACATACGGCCAAACTAAAGATGAGCAAGGTAATATCGTGATTGTTAAGCTAAATAAAGTAACAACCGGCAGCGATGCTCAGTTTGAGCAACAAATTGGTTCTCAGTTACTACGTATGAATAACCAACAAGATTTAGAAGTGATCTTAAATTCACTACGTCAATCAACATCAGTGGAATACCACGCTCTTGAAGAGCAATAATCGATATTGATTGGTATTGAGTAATACTTACAAAGGCTGCCTTAGGGTGGCCTTTGTACTTTTAGGGCGCCCTAAATAATTCGCTCATTGACGTCTATAGCTCACTGAAATATGTAATTAATATGTTTATGAGTAGTCTGCAATTTGGTGATGACTCTCATGTCCATTTTTAAGACAAATCGACATAGTAGTTTCATTTAGTCTTTTCCTTTTAGTGCTCAAAAAGGAGAGAACAAATGATGTTATTACGTTTATGTTTAGTCATGTTGCTGTCGATTGGTAGTGTGTCCAATGTGGCTTTTGCCAATACCGAAGCATCGCATGATGGCATTGAGATCACCGTCAATATCAATACCGCTAGTGCCGAAGAAATTGCCACTATGCTAAATGGCATTGGTGAGAAAAAGGCACAAGATATTGTGGAATATCGTGAAGCCAATGGTAGTTTCAAGTCGCTTGATGAGTTAACACAAGTAAAAGGGATCGGCGAGACTACCGTAGAAAAGAACAAACAGCGAATTTTGCTTTAGTCTTCTTACCGCTGAAGTAAAGCTGAGCTGTCGCCTGATTAGATTGCTATCGTTTGAAGTGTTCAATCTTTGAATGTTGAATTAAGAGCCTTGCACTGCGGTGTGAGGCTTTTTTATTTATTAGCCCCTACTTGCTTAGGTTTGATGCTAACGGCAAGCACAGCGCCGGATATTGCGCCAAATAGGTGTGCATCAATGGCAACTTTAGCGCCAATTAATGTTTCACTGCCCGTCGCTGAGCCGAACCATTGTTCCCAGAGGATTTTTGCAGTTAAACCGATTAATAGTAGCGCGTTGCTTTTTCGGCCCAATCGATATTCGACAAGTGCATAAAATGCAAATAAGCCGTGCAGCACACCAGATAAACCAACGTATATTTGCATTGAGGTAAACAGAAGTAGACTACCTACACTAAGACACAAGCCGATAAATACCAGTAAAAATTGTCGCGCTTCGATGTGAGCACGAAAAATAAAGCTGATAATCCATAAACCCAACAGGTTCATCGAGAGGTGATAGAGATTGGTATGGGTTAAGTTTCCTGTTACGATCCGCCACCATTGCCCCGTCATAATGGCGTTATGATCCCATTGCATCCACCCTTGTAAACTCGGTAGTTGGGATAGACCCATTAGTACGCTAATGCTGAAAAGTAAAAGGATCGCTCTCATTCCCATGTCTCGATATTGTTTACAGTGTGGAAAGGCTAATAATGCCTGTATTTGTGATTGGATTAAACCAATAGATTGCTCGGTACGAGTGGTGATCTTGCAACATCCCAGCGAATCTAAAAGGCCAATGGGCACGGCAAAAATACTGCAATTAAGTTTGAGTCAGTGTGACATCTGCATTGGTGAAGACTTTTCGCAACATTCAGAGTTAAACGCCTTACTACAAGATGAGCAAACTGAGTCGCTAATTCTATATCCAAGCGAGAATAGTCAATCACTGGACAGCGTCGCTCTTAGATGTGATGAACTCGTTGCTGAGAATAAGCGCTTATGTTTGGTTTTACTCGATGGTACCTGGAAGAAAGCCTATAAAATGTGGCAGCTTTCGAGCAACTTACATTCACTGCCGTGTGTGGCGCTACCGAGTCACTTGCAAGGTAATTACCGCATTAGAAAGGCACCCACAGAGCAGCACCTTTCTACCGTTGAGGCTGGCTTTCATGCATTATCTGCTATCAAGCCGCAAGTTGATTTCTCACCATTACTTACCGCATTTACCAATATGGTCGACTTTCAGATTTCCCAAATGCCAGAAGGGGTCTTTGAGCGTAATTACAACCCTTAAACCATAATCCTAAGTTCAATAAGAAGAATTTTAAAACGACACATGAGCCGAGAATAACTGCTGATGAACTTTTTGCGCATAGCCATCGGTCATTGCTGAAATATAGTCGGCTAAAATTCGGGTTCCACCTTGGTGATCTTGTTCCGCTTCTTGCCATTTTTGCTTGGTTGCTTCTGGCAATAAGCGCATAGGATCGGCATTGAGCGCTTCAAATATATCCATGATGATTTGTTGCCCTTTATATTCAAATTGCTGAACTTCCGGCACATGAATCACATATTGATTTACAAAGCTTTTAAACACTTCTAATGCATAAGCCATCGGCGCGTCTAAATAGGCATTAATATTCAATAATGGCTCATCAAAAGCCGTTTCTGAGTAAACTGGTTTTAGAGCAATACTGGTCAGCAGTGCATTAACAATGCCACCAATCGCATCTTTACGCTCATGATGTTTGCCTGAGAACAGTTTATCACTGAGGGTGTTGATGTTTTTCTCAAACCATTCATCACCGCACTCTGCCAGTTTGCTCGCCGCACCTTCTTGCCATTGCTTACGGTTAATCATGTTTAGGACAATCGCATCTTCTAGGTCATGAACGCCATACGCAATGTCGTCGGCTAATTCCATAATAGAGCAGTCTAATGATTTGAAGCGCGTCTTATAATGGCTATAGGGACTAGGTTCAGGTTGACTACGTTTGGTGCTTAATAACACTTTGTCATGCTCAGATAATGGGGCCAGCACCCAATCTAAAAATGGACTATCAATGTCGTAGATGCCTTTTGCAGGTAACCAGTCTTGCGCTTTAAGTTGCCTTGGAGTTGCCACATCTTTTGGTCGATGATTGCTTTGTACTTGGCTTATCAGTGCTGGGTACTTCAACAATCCGAGTAGCGTTCGCCTAGCTAAATTCATACCGTGATGCTCAGTGTAGGGCTCTAATTGAGTCATGATACGGAAGGTTTGCGCATTGCCTTCAAAGCCACCGTGATTACGTAACATATAATTGAGTGCCACTTCGCCACCATGACCAAAAGGTGGATGGCCAATATCATGCGCCAAACATAAGGTTTCAATTAGGCTTGCCGGAGGCAGTAAGTCATTATATTCAGGTTGCTTTTGTTTAATTTGCTCGAGAATACCACTGCCAATTTGTGACACTTCAAGTGAGTGAGTTAAGCGAGTGCGGTAAAAATCATTTAAGCCAGTTCCATGAACTTGAGTTTTTGCTTGCAGGCGACGAAATGCCGCTGAGTGTAGTACTCGAGCACGATCTCGTTGGTAGACATCACGGTGATCATTACGTCTTAACTTCTGTTCATTATTGTTACGAGCTTGCCATTCTTGCTGAGTGATCGGAGCAATATGATTGGTCGTCTTTTTTGAATTATCATCCATGATGCTAAACCTTCTTAACTGATTTCATCGAGAGTAAGCTGAAAGCTCGGAGCAAACACATCCAAGAAGTAACGCATTTCTGGCGTCTCCCGTTCTTTTAATGTGGTTTCTAAGCGACTTTTTGCCAGTTCATATTCATGATTACCTGCCGACAGCTCTTCCAAGCATTTTAAATAAGCACATAAGCTATCGGCTTGTTTTACCATCGCTTTATCGCTTGCATCAATTTCTTCGCTCATCAGGAATGGCGCAAAATCTTGTTGAAATTCTTCCGGTAACATAGAGACCAGCTTTTTCTCTGCAGCGAGCTCAATTTTTTTGTATTCGTTCGCAATCGCTGGGTTGTAGTATTTGACCGGAGTTGGCAGATCGCCAGTGAGCACTTCACTGGTATCGTGATACATACCGAGTAATGCAATTCGCTCAGGGTTTACGTTACCGCCAAACTTCTTATTTTTAATGATTGCTAAGGCATGGCCAACAAATGCCACTTGAAGACTGTGCTCTGAAATATTTTCTGCTGAAATAGAACGCATTAGAGGCCAACGTTGGATCAGTTTCATGCGGGCAAGGTGAGCGAAAAAATGACTAGGTTGAGGTGTGGTCATGAGATACCTCCGGGAATAATGGGTTAATTAAGTTTGAATGCAAAACAGGCTTCCCATAATGAGAAGCCTGCGTGTTAATTATTGAGAATAGGTTGTTAAGAAGCGTTCAAGTCTGCCTATAGCCATTTCAAGATCTTCTACATGAGGCAAAGTAACAATTCGGAAGTGATCCGGTTGTTTCCAGTTAAATCCTGTGCCTTGTACTAACAACACTTTTTCTTGGACTAAAAAGTCGAGTACGAACTTCGCGTCATCTTTAATGTTGAATTTCTTCACATCAATTTTCGGGAAAAGGTACATGGCGCCTTTAGGCTTCACGCAAGTGATCCCAGGAATTTGCGTGAGTAGTTCATAAGCGCGGTTACGTTGCTCTAATAAACGGCCACCTGGCAAAATAAGCTCATTGATACTTTGGTAGCCACCAAGTGCGGTTTGGATAGCATGTTGCATTGGTACGTTGGCACACAAACGCATAGAAGCCAGCATATCTAAGCCATCGATATAACCTTTGGCAAGATGCTTCGGACCGGTTAAGAACATCCAACCGCCACGGAAACCACATACACGGTAAGCTTTAGATAGGCCATTAAAGGTAGCCATTAATACGTCATCGGCAAGCGTGGCAATCGAAGTATGGATTGCACCATCGTAGAGCACTTTGTCGTAAATCTCATCCGCAAAAATGATCAGATTATGTTGACGGGCAATTTCAACCACTTCCAACAAGAAATCTCGGCTATACACCGCACCGGTTGGGTTATTCGGGTTAATCAACACAATACCACGGGTTTGCGGGGTGATTTTGCTTTTGATGTCATCAAGGTCAGGGTACCAATCTGATGATTCATCGCAAATATAGTGAACAGGGTTACCGCCGGCAAGTGATGCGGCCGCAGTCCAAAGTGGGTAGTCAGGAGCGGGGATTAAAATTTCATCGCCATTATTAAGCAAAGCCTGCATCGACATCACGATAAGCTCAGATGCACCGTTCCCGATATAAACATCTTCAACTTCTAGCTCACGTAAGCCTAGTTTTTGATAGTGCTGCACGACCGCTTTACGGGCAGAATAAATCCCTTTCGAATCACAATAGCCTTGTGACGTCGGTAGGTTACGAATTACATCAACAAGAATCTCATCAGGGGCGTCAAAACCAAATGGGGCAGGGTTACCAATATTCAGTTTTAAAATCTTTTGCCCTTCCTCTTCCATGCGCTTGGCATGTTTTAGGATTGGCCCTCGAATGTCGTAACAGACATTATCGAGTTTTGATGACATCTCGATGTTGTTCATAGCCTTATACCCGTTTCTTAATATGTTAGTGACCCATCAAGTTACACTATTTTTTCAGGGCAAACCATATCCAGAACGACTGTAAACAGTATATTTGTGCGAGTTTGATGGTTATTGAATAAAAAGTATCTGTTTCCTTTCTAAGAATGACCAATTTTCACAATTATCACGATGATATACCCAAGTAACTTCAAGATGCGAGTTTCAGCAAGAATAAAACAAGCTTTAGGCAAGACAAATTGAATATGCTCATAGTCATTCTATTTCTGTTCAATTTAACGCAGCATAAAGCTTGTTTTAACTTGCCCTTCGGGAGCTTCATTCAAATCTTTATCCAGCGTCAGATCGGTTTGAAAGGTTTCTACATTCCTTCGCCAACCTTCCTTGCCTAAAGATTTGGATGATAGCTCTGAATTCTGCATCTTGAAGTCACTTGGGTATATATACCGAGTTCTCTTCAGTGGTGACATGTCGCCGATTATTTAACGATAAACCTAGAGAGAAAGTCGCTTACTGCTTGATTTGCATCACTTGAAGCCATAGAGTATGCGGCAAAATATAAGATAATAATCAGTCATAAAGCTATACTTAAGCGTTAAGGCTGTAGAAATCAAAATGAGAGGTCGACTTGTCTGAATTACCCCAAGTGATTGAGCTAATAATTGAACGAATTAGACGTGGGCAAGTTTCGAGTGAAAACCGTATCTCTGAAGTAGTCAATCTCCCCGAAAATTTTAGTGCTATCGACTGGCTAGAAGGGCAATCTCTGTATCCTCGCTTTTATTGGCAGTCTCGTGATGAGCGTGAAGAAGTCATTGCTTTAGAACAAGTGAATAGCTTTACCAACCCACTAGATGCTTACTCCATTCTTGCTGAGCAGCAAAGAGTGTGGGGTGGTAAAGCTTTCGATAGTGAGCATTCCAACACGCCTGAGCTTACCAGCTATTTTTTCTTACCTAGAATCGAATTCATTCGTCAAGATGAACAATGGACACTCAATGCTAACATTGGTCCAGAAGTTGAATTGACGATTGATGCTTTGCTGCAACTAAAAGCGCACTACCAACCAATAGAAGCGCTTGTACCTCAATCAAGCCAAGTTTACTTTTCCCCGCAATTTGATGAGTGGAAACATATTTTAAGTAAGGCACTAACTGCGATTGAAGACCGAGAATTCGAAAAAGTGGTGTTAGCCAGAAAAACCTTGGTTGAATTACCTAAACCAATTAGCGCCGCTCAATTACTAAAGTCGAGCCGTGAGCAGAATCATAATAGTTTTCACTTTTTAGTCTCCTTAGAACCCAATCGCAGTTTTGTGGGTTCGACGCCAGAACGTTTGTATCGCCGTTCGGGAGATCAGGTAGAGACCGAAGCATTAGCGGGCACGATTGGTCGTAGTGATGATCCTGTTGAAGATAAAAAGTTGTCTGATTGGTTGATGAACGATGATAAAAATCAGCGAGAAAACCAAATAGTCGTTAATGACATTATTGAACGTTTAGGTCCGTATACCGAAAATATTGCGGTGCATCCTGAAGTGCAATTAATTCAACTGCGCAGAGTTCAGCATTTAAAGCGTCATATTAGTGGATCGCTATCATCGGAAACCAAAGGCATTCAACTTTTATCTGCTCTACAGCCGACTGCAGCTATTGCTGGTTTGCCGCGTGAAGCATCACTCAATTTTATTCGCATGAATGAGCCTTTTACTCGTGGTTGGTATAGCGGTTCGTTAGGCTATTTTGGTCATCATCAAGCAGAGTTTTGTGTTTCCATTCGTAGTGCTTCATTAGTTGATAACACAGTCAAACTTTATGCGGGCGCGGGCATTGTTCCCGGGTCGGAAGCGGAGTTTGAATGGCAAGAATTGAACCGTAAAACCGCCACATTATTAAACCTTATTACCGACTATCCGATTGAAAACGAACGTGGTGAAAGTGTATGAGCCAAGCTGGATTAAATCGAATTTGGGCGCAGGCTATTTTAGAAACACTCGCTCAATCTGGTGTGAAACATATATGCATCGCGCCGGGCTCTCGCTCAACCCCTTTAAGTCTTGAAGCATTAGAACTTGCACAACGCTCAGAACTCACTGTACATACCCATTTTGATGAGCGTGGTTTAGGTTTCTTGGCTCTAGGGATTGCCAAAGCGACTCAAGATCCTGTCGCGGTGATAGTTACCTCGGGTACAGCAGTGGCGAACTTATTGCCAAGCGTAGCGGAGTCTGGTTTAACCGGCGAAAAACTTATTTTGTTAACTTCTGATCGTCCGCAGAGTTTAATCGGTGTCGGTGCAAACCAAGCAATTGTGCAAAAAGGGATCTTTTCTTCGCATGTGAGAAAAAGCGTTGAACTTACTAGTCCGAGGCGAGACTTAAACCAGCCTACGCCACAAGCATTGATTCAAGCGCTGAGCGATATTAATCATGCTTTAGCTTATCAACATACCGTATCTGGCTCGTTGCATATCAACTGCCCATATCCAGAGCCTTTGTATATTCAAAGCGAACAAGAAAAACAGCAATACCAGCCAGATTTAGTACAAGCGATGGCCGCACAGAGTCATTATTTAGAATTGGCCAAATTGTATCCAAGTTACAACGTCCCTGAATTGACCAATGGTACTCAACAAGAAATCATCAATCAGTTTCCTCACTTAAAAGGGATTATCTTGATTGGTAAAATGCCGTTGGATGAAGCGCAAAAAGTTTCACAGTGGGCGAACACATTAGGTTGGCCCGTTTTTGCTGATCCTCAATCTGGTGTCAGCAGCCAATGGGCGCATTATGATTTATGGCTGCAACAACCGGCTTATTTTGAACAACTATTGCAAGCCGATTGTATTTTGCAGTTTGGCGCACGTTTTGTGTCAAAGCGTATTGGGCAATTGATAAAACAAGCAGTCACGGATCATCAATGCCATTACTGGGTATTTGAGCCAAACATCAGCGTGTTTAACCCAGACCGACTACCACAACAAAGAACCGTAGCGGCGATAGGTGATTGTGTGGCGATGCTTGAAAATGCTTTGTCAGCACCGACTAACCCAATGTCGAGGTGGGCAGATAAGCTACAACAGGCCAAAGTGCTGGTTGAGCAAGCCGCAGCGGATATTCAACAAAGTCACCCGTTAACCGAATGCCAATTGGCGCTGAATTTAGCTCAATTGACTTCACAGCTACCTAGTGCCGAACTCTTTATTGGTAACAGTTTAATTGTGCGTTTAGCGGATATGCTATCGACTATTGAATCTACTCAGGTTTATACCAATCGAGGCGCATCTGGTATCGATGGTTTAGTGGCGACCGCGACCGGTGTTCAGCGTTCGAAAAATATCCCACTATTCACTCTGCTAGGCGACACATCACTGCTTTACGATTTGAATTCATTAGCATTATTGACGGCGGTGTCACAACCTCATGTCGTGCTTGTGACTAATAATGATGGTGGGGCGATTTTTGATCTCTTGCCAGTACCGACTGAGCAGAAACAATATTTATACCAAATGCCGCACGGCTACCAATTTGAACATGCAGCGCATCAGTTTAAACTTAATTATGCTGCGCCTGATTCATGGTCGGCTTTACTTGAGAGCGTGCAGCAATACCTAGTCAATTTTGAACAAGGTGATACCCGCTCAGCATTATTGGTTGAAGTGGTAACACCGCCCGAACAAGCTTCACAGCAAATAAAATCCATCGTATCTAAAATGACCGAATTACTTAACACTACCGAACAGGCGGGAAAATCTCATGCTTTATAGTCATATTGTCGACAATCAAGAAGGAAGTGGGATTGAAAAACAGCAAGCGATTCCTGTTTTTTTGCATGGTTTTTTAGGATCTAGCCGAGATTGGGATGGTTGTTTCTCCCACCTTAATGTATCCCATGCGATTCGTGTCGATTTACCATGCCATGGTTTGAGTAAATATTGTGAAGTGGAAGATTTCCAACAAGCCTGTCACCAAGTCCAATTAACCGTTCTTGCTAAGCTGAAAAAAGAAAATATGGATGCGTCAACGCCACTGGTTTTCGTTGGCTATTCATTAGGCGCGCGTATTGCCATGTACGGCTTAGCAGAAAAATGCTTTGAAGGACTCAATATTCAAGGTGCAATTCTTGAAGGCGGTAACTTTGGTTTGCAGACTGAAGAAGAAAAAGTACTACGCTGGGAAAATGATAAGCATTGGTCAAAACGCTTTGCGACAGAAGCGATTGATTATGTGCTGTTTGATTGGTATCACCAGGGCGTGTTTGCCTCTTTGAACCCTGACCAACGAGAAGAGTTAGTTGAACTGCGTAGTGATAATCTAGGCTCTCAATTAGGCTGCATGCTGCGTGCTACGTCACTATCAAAACAGCCTTATCTTTTAGATACCTTAAAGCAACTCACCATCCCGCTGCTTTATATTTGCGGTGAGCAAGACCAAAAATTTAAAACATTGGCTGAGCAAAGTGGCTTGCAATTTAAATCTGTCCCACAAGCGGGTCACAATGTTCATCATGAAAAACCAGCTGAATTTGCTGCATTAATCTCTGATTTTATTAACCAACTAAAGTAATTCTCTATGTCTATTGTTAAACCTCAAACTCGTACTGCGAAACTGTATCGCTATAATTTACCAATGGACAGCGGCGTGATCGTTCGTGATCAACGCTTATTACAAAGAGAAGGCTACATTGTTGAGCTTACCCAAGGCGGCAACATGGCCTATGGCGAATGTGCGCCGTTACCGGGTTTTAGCCAAGAAAGTTTACAGCAAGTAGAGTCTGAACTGATTGAAGCTCTGCTAGCTTGGCAGCACAGCGGTGAATGGTGTGATTGGAATACCATGAGCCCAAGCGTTGCTTTCGCGCTATCGATGGCACAATGCGAGCTTGATGGTTTACTTCCTCAGCAGGGAGAATATCGCGCAGCGCCTTTATGCAGTGGCGATCCTGACGAGTTAATCCCAGTGTTTGAAAGCATGGCGAAAGATGGCCGTCAAAAAGTCGCTAAAGTAAAAGTTGGTTTATATGAGCCAATTCGCGACGGTATGTTAGTCAATTTGTTTTTAGAATCGATCCCTGATTTACAACTACGTCTTGATGCGAATCGTAGTTGGACCCTAGAGAAAGCACTTAAGTTTGCTCAGTATGTGTCTCCTGAATATCGTGAGCGGATCACTTTTCTCGAAGAGCCATGTAAAACCCCAGAACTAAGCCGTGACTTTGCTCAGCAAACTGATATCAACATTGCTTGGGATGAAACAATTCAACAAGCGGATTTTAATGATTTCGAGCTATCTTCTTTGCTCGGCAATCATGTTGAAGCGATAGTGATTAAACCTACCTTAATTGGCTCTGTAGAACGTTGTGTGTCCTTGATTGATTTTGCCCAGCAGAATGGATTACAAGCTGTGATTAGTTCGAGTATTGAATCGACGATTGGCTTAACTCAGTTGGCAAGATTATCGGCTTGGAAAACGCCGCAACAAACACCCGGCTTAGACACTTTACAGCTTTTTCAAGCCCAATTAGAAATCACTTGGCCAGAAAGCAAACTGCCGGTTTCAGCGTTAACTGAACAGACCTTGATTAAGCAATTTGTCGATTAGTCATAGACCCAAAGGCAGTAATGTGGATTTGATACAGCAATGGTGTGTAGAGCATGCCGAAAAGACGGCGTTAGTCACCCCAACGAATTCTTATACTTGGCAGCAGCTAGATGAAGAAATCTCGCAGTTGAGTTTGCAGTTAAAAGCTCAAGGGGTGAGTAATGGTCATATCATTGCAGTGATCAGTAAAAATGAGCCAGAGGCAGTCTTTTTGTACTTGGCTGCATTAAGGATTGGCGCTTTATGTGCCTTAATGCCACCTCAGCCGATGGTGGCGATCAAACAAAAGCTCAATATCATTCAAGCTAAATTTGTCTGGTTATCTAAAACCATTGATTCAATTGATGAGAATGAACTTAGCCTTCCTAGCCTATTGTTTACTTTAGGTAAATTGTCGTCATTAGCTCACTCTCCAATAGATACCGCTTCAAGAAATACTGTTCAACCTTATCACTTTAACTCGCAACAATTTGCCAGCATCGTTTTTACTTCGGGCTCGACAGGTACTCCAAAGGCGGTGGTGCATGCGGTGAAGCATCATATCGCTAGCGCGCAAGGTCTTACCCAAGAGTTTTTGTTTGAAGCGCATGATTCTTGGTTGTTGAGCCTACCTATCTACCATGTGTCAGGCTTGTCGATTATTTGGCGTTGGCTTGCTAAAGGAGCCAAGCTAGTTATTGGTAGCGGTAATTTACAATCTGATATCCAGCAAGTCACTCATGCTTCACTTGTTCCGGTTCAATTACAACGCTTGCTCGATTCCGGCCAACCTATTCCACTAAAACGAGTGTTACTTGGTGGCTCTCATATTCCACTATCGCTTACCGAAAGAGCAAGCAAGCAGGGGATAGAATGCTGGCTAGGTTATGGCATGACGGAAACCGCTTCTACCGTGATTGCTAAACAAGTGGATGCGAATCCAACCGCTGGCGCGTTATTACCTTTCCGAAAAATTAAACTGCAAGATGGGCGAATTTATGTGGCAGGGGAAACCTTGGCCGCAGGCTATTTATACCAAGGGCAACTTACACTACTCGTGACTGATGAGCAGCCTTGGTTTGATACCAAAGATCTCGGGCGATGCTATCAACAAGCAGGCAAGCCACATGAATACATTATTTTAGGCCGTGCCGATAACCAGTTTATTTCTGGTGGTGAGAATATTCACTGCGAAGAAATCGAAGCGGTGCTCGTTCGTCACCCAGATATAAAGCAAGCCTTGATTATTCCTGTTGAAGATAAGCAATATGGCCACAGACCCGTGGCGTTTATTGATACGGAAACACTGCAAGATCCTAAGGTTTATCAAGCGTACTTGTTATCTCATTTAGATAAGTTTAAATGCCCTGATGCGTATTATTTACTGCCAGCACATTTAATGAATTCTGGAATTAAGATTTCCCGCGCAGATCTGAAAAAGTACTATCAACAAGTTATCGCGTCATAAGTGTCTGGGGTAGTGATCGTGGCGATAGTGACAGTTGCTATAGTGAGAATAGTTATTTAATAGCACTAAACAGAATTTATTGATTGAGCGAAAATTCGGCATACTTATTTCATCGTTAACGTATTTAAGGATGAATATGATGAAGTTACTTGTCGTTGCAGCAGTGGTTGCTTTAGTTGGTGTGTCGATTATTTCCAGTGGTTTGGTGTCGGCTTTGGCTGAGCTAGGCGCTTTTGCTGTGGTGATCGCTTGGGTTCTAAAAAGTAAGCAAGCGGTAAAAAGAAAAGAGGCCCAAATTGAGCCTCATGTATAACCAAGAATGTATTCCGGCCTATTGGATATGAGTCATAATATAAGTTAGTGAGCTTATCGAGATAACCGCCCACAATGTCACACCAAAGATCATCGGTTTAGGACCAGTTTCTTTAAGTTTCCCAACTGAAATACCGCAACCAATTAAGAATAAGCACAGTACTAGTGTCTGCTTGGCTACGCTATAGATGGCGTGATAAGCCTCTGAGAACTGTGGTACTTGGTCACAGAAAATAATGGCTGCACAGTAAAAGATGATAAAGAAAGGAATGGTGATTTTTTTACTTTCGCTTTTAAACATCATTGCGCTAAGGAAAGCCACAGGCACAATCCATAATGCACGAGCCAGTTTTAAGGTGGTGGCGATTTGTAATGATTGTTCGCCATAAGCTTGCGCAGCACCAACTACAGATGATGTGTCGTGAATCGCAATTGCGGCCCAAGTACCAAATTGTACTTGGCTCATATCTAATGCATGACCGACTACTGGGAATAAAAATAACGCCACAGAGTTAAGAACAAACACTACTGCTAATGCCATGCCAACCGGTTGGTCTTTCGCATTGATTGCTGGTGCTACCGCTGCAATCGCACTGCCTCCACAAATAGCGGTTCCCGCTGCAATTAAATGACCTGTTTCTCTCTCTAGCTTCATCTTTTTCGCAAGTAGTGTACCGATAAATAACGTACAGAAAATACTTGTGACAATAATGCCAAAACCTTGCTCTGTTGCATGAATCGCTTGGTCAATATTGATCCCAAAGCCTAAACCGACAATTGAATAAGCTAAGAGCTTTTTAGTGATTTTGGTAACAGGAATCGTGTGGGGAACAAAACCAAAGCTTGTTAATAAAAAGCCAAGAGTTAATGCAATAGGAGAACTTACCCAAGGTGTAAAACAAGCTAAAGCAGCAAGGGCAAATACACCATAACTGCGAATATAAGAACGCATAACAAACCTAAAAACGTATAAATAATTAAGACGCAGGATACCTGAAAATAGAGGTTTATTAAGTCTTAATATTTTAAACGCATTGTTTGGTTTTTGTTAACGACCTCGGTTTGATTACCTAGTAAGCATTTAAGGTGAGGATAGGGTTACTGGGCTCTGAAAGAACTTCTTCAAGAAAGCTATCATAGCGAGGTTTAATAGCCCAAGTACGATAAAGAAATCTGTGATCGAGATATTAATAATGCTTAAGCAAACAATTCCCATAACGGCACTACCAACCATAAACAAGGCATTGAAGATATTGTTAGCTGCGATGACTTGAGCACGCGTTTGGTCAGAAGCTAAGGTTTGCATCAAGGTATATAAAGGCACGATGAACAATCCACCACAAATTCCTAAACATAACAGCGCAATAAACACTGGGTATAACTGGCTAGAAGTGAACAGTGTTGAAATGGTAATTAGAGATTCTGATGGTTTAGGCGTTGCTAGTCCTAATACTAAGCTGCAAACGGTAATCCCAAATCCACCGAGTAACATTAATTTAAAATTGATTTTTTGATGGGATAATTTGGCACACAGCAGCGAACCCACTGCAATACCGACCGAAAATAATGCCAATAAAAAAGATACGCTGGTGGAGTCGCCATTCAAATAGTGCTTAGTGAAATTAGGAAACTGGGTTAGATAACTCGCGCCGAGGAACCAAAACCAGCTGATCGCGATAATGGCGGCATAAATGGTTTTATGTTGCTTCACCAACAGTAAGGTTTGCTTAGTATGCTGTACAGGCTTCCACTCAAATTTGACCGCTGCAATTTTAGCTTCGGCTTTGGGGATAAATAGGCTAGAGAGTAGGCCTAATAGGGCAAACGAGACTACCGCCATTGCCGTAATGGAATAAGCAGAAGGCGCAGCCACAATAAAACCTGCACCTATTGTGCCGAATAAAATCGCCAGAAAGGTGCCAGTTTCGACCCAAGCATTGCCTTTGAGGAGTTCTTGTGGCTTTAAGTGTTGAGGTAAGAGGGCGTATTTTACCGGACCAAAAAACGCCGATTGTGCCCCCATAAGAAACAATAGAAACAGTAATGCAATGTAACTTTGCGTAAGAAAGCTAATTGCGCCAAGTAGCATAATCACCACTTCAGCCAGTTTAACCATACGAATTAGTGTCGATTTTTCACACTGATCGGTTAACACACCGGCACTCGCCGAAAAAAGGAAAAACGGTAAGATAAACAGACCTGCGGCGAGGTTAATAAATAAGGTGCTCGACATAGGTAGATCATCAACACTGGCAAAGGCAACAAAAAGCAGTAGAGCATTTTTATAAATATTATCGTTAAAGGCGCCTAAAAACTGAGTGACAAAATAGGGGAAGAAACGCCTTGAAAGAAAGATCGGTGCTGGTTGATTATTCATTGTTATCCTTGAAACAGTGCGTAAAGCTCTAGGGTCTGTTGACCTTTAGTGATGAGTTTGCCTTGTTAGTAGCTTCAATATGCTTTATTCACGTTATCGTTACAACTAGATTTTGACTACTCGTTATCCGCCGTTGAGGTTACTTATTGCGCAGCTTCTAACCAATTGCAATATTCTGAAACATAGCAGTAGTGTACACCTTGTGTATTACCGCTATGATGAATTCAGTTTTACTTATTATTATAAAAGGGATCGTATGAATCGACTTTTTGTCATGGTGGCCTTGATCATGGTATCAATGGTTACTGCTCCAATCGCTGAAGCAAAACGCTTTGGTGGTGGTAAGTCTTTTGGTAAAAGTTTTAAAACCGCACCAGCACCAAAACAGAACGTGCAAAACACTAACACGTTAAATAAAAAGCCGGATGCAACCAATACTCGTCGTGGTGGCATGATGGGCGGTATGCTAGGTGGTTTATTGGCTGGTGGTCTACTTGCTTCTTTATTTATGGGCGGCGGTTTTGAAGGTATCCAATTCTTCGATATCTTAATTCTTGGTCTGATCGCTTTTGTCGCATTCAAATTCTTACGCGGCATGATGGGAGCAAAACAAGGTTCGATGAACCGAGGGCCTCAAGCAGCGTATTCTGGTGCGATGAATCGTCAGCAATTCGAGCAACCGAATGTACAAAATTTTGAGCAACCTCAATCTTCAGGTGGTTTTGGTGCAACAGGGCAGTCTGATGTTCCTCATAACTTCCCTCCAGGTTTTGACCGTGTAGCATTTGTGGAAGGTTCTCGTGAACATTACCGCACACTACAAGGCGCTTGGAACTTTAATCAATTAGATAAGATTGAAGAGTACGTTACTCCAAGTTTGTTCGAAGAGCTAAAAGCGGAGCGAGCACAACTTCAAGGTGATCAACATACCGATGTAATGTACGTTGATGCAGAGATTGTACGTGGTGAATACGATGCTTCAAAAGCACAACTAAGTATTCAATTCACTGGTCGTTACCGTGATGCTGTAGAAGGCCTTGAAGAAGACATCGATGAAGTTTGGCACTTAGAGCGTGACTTAATTGCTAACAATGCACCTTGGTTGATTGTCGGGATTCAAACTAACTCGTAATCTAACCCAGCAAAGTAATATGAGAGAGCCAATGAAGAAATTCGTTGGCTTTTTTGTTTAAATTCTACGGTGAAATTTGAACGGTAAACTGGGTATTCCACATGTCAGATATTGGCTGTATGGCTTGAGTGACCGCATAATGATCTGTGCTTAAAAAAGACAAAT
The DNA here is from genome assembly GCF_021726515.1 of Vibrio sp. CK2-1. Classification (GTDB taxonomy): domain Bacteria; phylum Pseudomonadota; class Gammaproteobacteria; order Enterobacterales; family Vibrionaceae; genus Vibrio. Next base: position 271,586 of record NZ_JAKKCJ010000003.1, read on the forward strand.
ATAATGTCTCTGCTTTTTGGGTGCATTGGGTTAAACCTTCAAGATCGTGTATCCGTTGAAAGAAAACCTCTTCATCTGTAAGGCATCTAAATATTGGTTTATCCAGCTTAATAAGAATCTCCATAATTTCGTCTCCAATAATAGATTCATAACCCCTTTGTGAGTTTAGCTGAGGTTGACTTAGTGTAGGTTAGATATAAAAAAATCCCCGCTGATTTTCATCAACGGGGATTATTCGTTTTAGCGTACAGTGAATAGATTATTCAGCTTGTGCCGCTTGAATTGCTGTTAGTGCAACTGTGTAAACGATATCGTCTACTAGAGCACCGCGAGACAAGTCATTAACAGGCTTACGCATGCCTTGAAGCATTGGACCGATAGAGACTAGGTCTGCAGAGCGCTGTACCGCTTTGTAAGTTGTGTTACCAGTGTTTAGGTCTGGGAATACAAATACAGTTGCTTTACCCGCTACAGGAGAGTTAGGCGCTTTAGAAGCAGCAACGTTTTCCATGATAGCAGCATCGTACTGTAGAGGACCGTCGATAACGAGATCAGGACGTTTCTCTTGAGCGATCTTAGTGGCTTCACGTACTTTATCTACGTCTGCACCTTTACCAGATGTACCGGTAGAGTATGAGATCATAGCAACGCGTGGGTCGATACCGAACGCTTTAGCTGAGTCAGCAGACTGAATTGCGATTTCTGCTAGTTGCTCTGCGTTTGGATCTGGGTTGATCGCACAGTCACCGTAAACCAATACTTGGTCAGGTAGTAGCATGAAGAACACAGAAGATACGATTGACGCACCAGGAGCCGTTTTGATGATTTGGAACGGAGGAACGATAGTGTTAGCCGTGGTGTGAACCGCGCCAGATACTAGACCGTCAACTTCGCCAGCTTCTAACATCATAGTGCCTAGGAATACTGAATCTTCCAGTTTCTCGCGAGCCACAACTTCAGTCATGCCTTTCGCGCCACGTAGTTCGACTAGACGCGCTACGTAGTTTTCACGAACTTCATCAGAGTTGATGATGGTTACACCAGCGCCAAGTTCAACACCTTGTTGAGCGGCAACGCGTTTGATTTCATCAGGGTTACCTAGAAGTACACACTCTGCAATGCCGCGTTCAGCACAGATTGCTGCCGCTTTAACTGTACGTGGTTCATCACCTTCAGGAAGTACGATACGCTTGCCAGCACGACGAGCAAATTCAGTTAACTGGTAACGGAATGCTGGTGGGCTTAGGCGACGAATGCCTTGAGTACCTTCAGATAGAGAATCAATCCAAGGACCATCAATGTGGCTTGCCACGTGATCATTGATGAATTCGATACGCTCTTTATCATCTGCGGGAACTTCTAGGCTAAAGCTTTGTAGGTTTAGTGACGTCTGCCATGTGTTACCTTGCGCTTTGAAGATTGGTAGACCAGCGTCAAATGCAGGCTTACATAAATCAGCAATTGAAGCAGGGATGTCGTAACCACCGGTTAGCAAGATCGCACCGATTTCTACGCCATTCATTGAAGCTAGAGCAGCTGCAACGATAACGTCTGGACGGTCAGCTGACGTTACAAGTAATGAACCTGGCTTAAAGTGCTCAATCATATTTGGTAGAGAGCGTGCACAGAAAGTGATGCTCTTAATACGACGAGTGTTAATTTCACCCGCGTTGATGATGTCCGCATTTAAGTGTTTCGCCATATCGATAGCACGAGTGGCAATTAACTCAACTTTCCAAGGCACACAACCTAGCACGCGAATTGGGCTAGAGTTGAAGATTTGCATTACTTCGATATTCGCTTGAGCTGTGTTATCCGCTTCGTCAAAAATCTCAGAAAGATCTGGACGAGTACGGCCAGCTTCATCAACCGGTGCATTTAGCTTGTTGATGATAACGCCTGAAATAGATTTGTTCTTAGTGCCACCAAAGTTTGAACAAGCAACATCAATACGCTCTTTTAATTGCGCAGGGTTGTTTGTTCCAGGAGTAGCAACAAATACAATTTCAGCACCAAGTGTTTTGGCAATTTCTGCGTTTACTTGGTTAGCAAAAGGGTGCTTACGAGTTGGTACTAGACCTTCGATAAGAACCACTTCAGAGCTGTTGCTGATGGCGTTATAACGCTCAACGATTTGCTCAAGAAGCACATCCATTTTCTCATTACTGATCATGGATTCCGCTTCTGACATCATCGTTGGTTCAGCAATTTTGATATCACTGCTTGCTGAGATAATTGATGATGTTAGATCTGGGATATCATCGCCACTACGAGGTTGAGCGATAGGTTTGAAAAACGAAACATTTACACCCTTACGCTCCATAGCACGTAAGACGCCTAAGCTCACGCTAGTAAGACCAACACCAGCGCTAATAGGAACAAGCATAATAGTACGAGACATAGAATTATTTCCTCTAACTATTGAAAGTGACTGAGTAGAAAATACACAGCCATAAAAGAAAACAGGCTAACGCGAGGTTAGCCTGTGAAGTATTAAAGACCCGCTAGACGCGCTGTATCTTCAGCGATAACCAATTCTTCATTGGTTGAAATAACCATCGCTGGTACGCGGCTGTTGTCTGAAGTGATTACACCTTCGCCACCAAAGCGAGCAGCAAGGTTTTTCTCGCTATCTACTTCAACACCTAGAAGCGCAAGACGCTCTAGAACAAGTTGACGGATAGGACCAGAGTTTTCACCGATACCACCAGTAAATACGATTGCATCTAAACGGCCATCAAGTGTTGCTGTGTAGCCAGCAATGTATTTAGCAAGACGGTGGCAGAATACGTTCATTGCACGAGCCGCTTCTGGTTTGTCTTGGTAGTTGTCTTCAACGAAACGACAATCAGAAGTTACTTGAGTTAGACCTTGTAGGCCAGACTCTTTAGTAAGGATAGTGTTGATTTGCTCTACAGAGTAACCAAGTGCATCGTGCATGTGGAAGATGATAGCAGGATCGATATCACCACAACGTGTACCCATTACTAGGCCTTCTAATGGTGTTAGACCCATTGAAGTATCAACTGACTGACCATTTTTAACTGCACAAACTGATGCGCCGTTACCTAGGTGACAGTTAATGATATTTACTTCATTTGCTGGTTTACCTAGTAGGTTCGCTACTTCACGAGTAATGAATAGGTGAGAAGTACCGTGCATGCCGTAACGACGGATGCCATTTTCTTTGTATAGGTTGTAAGGAAGCGCGTATAGGTATGCTTCTTCAGGCATTGTTTGGTGGAACGCAGTATCAAATACAGCTACGTTTTTCAAACCAGGGAATGCGATTTTAGCCGCTTCGATACCAGCAATTGCTGCAGGGTTATGAAGAGGTGCAAGAGTGATGCAGTCCTCAATACCTTTCATTACTGAATCATCGATTAATACAGACGATGTAAATTGCTCGCCGCCGTGTACAACACGGTGACCGATAGCGCCAAGGCCTTCACCTAGTTCTGGTTTAGAAGCAAGAATAGTGTCAACGATGAATTTTAACGCTTCAGCGTGTGCTGCACCGTTACCAAGTTGAGCTTCATGCTTTCCATCTAGTTTCCATTTAATACGTGCTTCTGGAAGACCTAAACATTCAGAAAGGCCGGTTAGAAGCTCATCGCCAGATTCCGCATCAACGATTGCAAATTTTAGAGAAGAACTACCGCAGTTTAAAACTAGGACTAGCTTTGACATGAGTGAATACCTGTATTCGTTCAAAAAATGACTGTAATGAAATAAAACAATTTCAAGAATAGACGACAATCGGGGATCAACGTATTATTCTTTAAATATGCCCTTACTTTTGATGCTTAATTGCATGAGAAGCAAAGGCGGTAAAATTGATTTAATGCGACACAATTCTCGGTTTGCTTTGTAATCAAGCAACTGAGATTATAAAAGTGCGCAAAGGATAACGATTATATCCTAAGATAACAAAAAATTTTTAATGAATATTAACTTTAGTCAATTTTATTGCAGTTTTTGTTGATTTTTTGTTGTTTTATTTTAGTGGGCGGAGGGCTTATGAGTCAAACAGGGTTTATTCACCGTTTTAAAGATGGCCAGCAGTACATGGATCTTTGGCCGGTTCGTAAAGAACTTGCTCCTATGTTTCCTGAGCAACGCATAATAAAAGCCACTAAGTTTGGTATTAAAGCCATGCCTGCCGTCGCGGCCATGAGTGTGTTACTGCAAATGAGTTTGCAAAATTACAGTGCAATGCCGCAAGCGATCGTGATTGCTTTGTTTGCGATTAGCTTACCTTTACAAGGAATTTGGTGGCTTGGAACTCGTTCTAATACCGTATTACCGCCTAGCCTTGCTAATTGGTATAGAGAGTTATATCAAAAAGTGGCGGAATCAGGCGCAGCACAAGAACCTATAAAATCCAATCCGCGTTATAAAGAGTTAGCCGCTATGCTTAAAAGAGCGTTTCGTCAACTTGATGAAAGCGCTTTAGAGCGTTGGTTCTAAACCTCAATCCTTGCCTCTGTTCAACAAAAACAAAGCCCTAATAATTAGTTATTAGGGCTTTGTTGCTATTTTGTTATCTGTGACTTCCTTTTATATAGATTAACTGGTAAGAATATGGTCATGGCAGATCGGATCTGTCTGGATATTAATAATAAAGTTACCCAGATAACTAGGGTATAAACACAACATTTTATTGCTGAATCAAGGAGTCAAGATGAAAGCAAAACAACTTTTCGCAAGTGCAATTTTTGCAGGTGCGGCGTTACTCACTACCACAGGTGCTATGGCTGAAACTTACAAAGTATCAGTTTCACAAATCGTTGAACATCCAGCGCTTGATGCCTCGCGTAATGGATTAATTGATGGCTTAAAAGCTAAAGGATATGAACAAGGTAAAAACTTAGAGTTTGAATATCGTACTGCTCAAGGTAACCCTGCCATCGCTTCTCAGATTGCCCGTCAATTTGTCGGTGAAGGCGCTGATGTACTAGTTGGTATCGCGACGCCTTCTGCCCAAGCATTAGCGGCAACCACCAAGAACATTCCTATCGTCTTTACGGCAGTGACCGACCCTGTAGAGGCTAAGTTGGTTAAGAGTCTTGATAATCCTTCTGGTAACGTAACTGGTCTTTCCGATCTATCTCCGATAGGTCAGCATATTGATCTGATGAAAGAGTTACTTCCGAATCTGAAAACGATTGGTGTGGTATATAACCCAGGTGAAGCCAATGCGGTTGCTTTGATTAACCTACTTAAAGCCGAAGCAAAAACTCGTAATGTTCAAATTATTGAAAGTACAGCATTGAAGAGTGCGGATGTTCAATCGGCGACTCAAGCTATCGTGGCAAAATCAGATGTGATTTACGCGATGATCGATAATACAGTTGCGAGTGCGATTGATGGTATGGTTGCGGCTGCGAATCAAGCGAAGAAACCTGTTTTTGCTGCTTCAACTACTTATATTGAAAGTGGTGCAGTGATTGGTCTAGGTGCAGATTACTACCAAGTTGGCGTACAAACGGCTGATTATGTTGCAGCAATCCTTGAAGGTAAGAAACCTACAGATCTGCCTGTTACGGTTGCTAAAGCGTCTGATTTAATTATCAATCAACAATCAGCGGATAAACTAGGGGTTGAGATTCCTCAGTCGATCCTAGATCGCGCTGAAGTGTATAAAAAGTAAGGTTGTAGACCGGGCGGCTAAGTTTAGGACTGTTAAGTTCAGCTTAGCTGCCTTTTAATATTGGATTGTATTCTCCAAATTGAATTGGGGATTTTATTACCAGCCGTTAAATGGCGGTAATAGTAAGCAGCGAAGGAGTATTTATGTCTGCTTTTGCCTTTTATGGCGCTTTAGAACTAGGCCTAGTCTATGGCTTAGTTGCACTAGGTGTTTACCTTACTTTTCGAGTTTTAGACTTTCCTGATCTAACGGTGGACGGCAGTTTCCCAATGGGAGCCGCGGTTGCGGCAGCTGCATTGGTGTCTGGCGTTAACCCGTGGATCGCGACAGCAATGGCATTTTTTGTGGGCGGGATGAGTGGTTTAGTCACAGCATTTCTCGCGGTACGTTGTGGGATCTTGCACTTACTTGCCTCTATTTTGACCATGCTAGCGGCTTTCTCGATTAACATTCGCATCATGGGAAGACCCAATTTATCCCTACTAGGTGAAGAAACGATATTTACGCCATTAGATGCTTTTTCAGGTACTTTGTTTGTTCGTCCTTTAGCAGTGGCGATTATCGTTATCATTTCTGCGTTAATTATTATTCGTTTGCTTAATAGTGATTTTGGCCTTGCTCTGAGAGCGACAGGTGTTAATGCTCGAATGGTTGCTGCTCAAGGTGCAAGTACTGGGTTTTACACATACTTTGGCTTGGCACTTTCAAATGGACTCGTTGGTTTTGCTGGAGCAGTGTTGGCTCAAACCAATGGCTTTGCAGATGTGACCTCTGGGGTAGGGACGATTGTCGTCGGCCTGGCTGCGGTTATTCTTGGTCAGACATTGATCCCTAGTCGTAAAATTTGGGTCGCGGTAGTTGCCGTAATCGTTGGCTCGGTTTTATATCGTATTGCTATCCAGTTTGCGCTCAATACTGGCATGTTTGGTATGCAAGCATCGGACTTGAATTTAGTGACGGCTATTTTGGTTGCTGCTGCTCTGGTTGCACCGAAAATCAAAAGCAACATGAAAGCCAAGCGCGCAGCTAAGGGGGCTTTATGATTGAACTCAAAAATATTGAGGTGACATTTAACCCGGGTACGGTTCTTGAAAATAAAGCATTAAGAAAAGTATCGTTGAATGTTCCTCAGCATCAATTTTTGACAGTAATAGGCTCCAATGGTGCGGGTAAATCGACTTTACTCGGTGCCGTAACCGGTGAAACACCCATGATTGGTGGTAATGTCATTATTGATAATGTTGATGTGACAAAGCGTTCTGTTGATCAAAGAGCCAACATGTGTGCGCGAGTCTTTCAGGATCCACTTGCGGGTACCTGTGGCGATCTAACCATCGAAGAAAATATGGCCATTGCTTATATGCGTGGTAAGCGTCGAGGTTGGACAATGGCGCTCACCAATAAACGCCGTAAGTTATTTCAAGAGCGAATCAGTATCCTAGGTTTAGGACTTGAAGATCGTTTAGGTGACAACATTGGTTTGCTTTCAGGTGGCCAACGTCAAGCGGTTAGCCTTATTATGGCAACATTATCTGATAGTAAATTACTGCTTCTTGATGAGCATACTGCGGCGTTAGATCCACGAATGGCGGCTTTTGTTATTGATTTAACCAAAACGGTGATTAAAGAGTTTGATCTTACTGCGATGATGGTTACTCACTCGATGAAAGATGCGCTAGATTGTGGTGATAGAACCATCATGCTGCATCAAGGTGAAATCGTACTCGATGTCGAAAGTGATAAACGACAAGGCATGCAAGTATCAGATTTACTTGAGATGTTTAGCAAGGTGAGGGGAGAAGAACTCTCAGACGATAGCCTATTACTGGGTTAAATTAAGAACGGTAATTTGATTCACTCCTCTTATCGATATTTATTTATTATTGATCGGGGGAGTGATTTCTTTTTACTGACCTTAAGCGGATAGTGTAGAATGACGTTCTATTTTTTGGATGTCATCAATCTAGGTTCTTATTTTTCAAATGGTTTATCGTTCTCGCCTAACATTCAAAGTGGTTTTTTTAGTCCCTCTCATTCTAGCTATGACAATATTAGCTTTTATTGTTACTGGCTACGCCAAAGATATAAATAAAGATTTAAACGCAGAATATAGCAGTATTAGTCGTAATATTGAGCACTCAGTTAAGCTGCTTAGTGGCATGAACTATAGTTTTGCATTGTATTTTAATGATCAAGATGAACATCAGCATCAAATAAGTAAACACGATTTGCATACGCAAGAAATGGGTGCCGATGGTTTATGCCTGTGGTTACCAAAGAGCCGAAAAATTCAATCTGCTTATCGTGCAGATGCTCGTGAAGTGTTGAAGCTGGATTATGCCGCTAAAGGGTTTGCTAAAGGGTGTGAACCTGGATCTGAGTTATATAAAGATATTGAAAGCAAGTTGGTATTAGCACCGAATTTTTCATTTGTGAATGGCATTGAGGATTATATTTTAGGTCTATATTACATTTCACCTAAAGGTTACCTTATTGCCTCACCTGCTCATATGGTCGACAACATGCATCAAAATACTGTCAATATTCTTGAACAACGAGAATATTGGCAGGAAGCGAAAAGCGGCATAAGTTCTATTCGTATTAATGGGCCAGTAAAAGACATATCTACCGGTAATAGAATCTTAATTATTTCGGCTGGATTATTTGATGAAAATGAATTCCGTGGTGTAGTGGCGCTTGATGTTTTGGTTTCTAAGCTTTATACCGAAGGTTCTTCCATTGGTGAGCGAATTCAGTTTATAAACCTTAATAATGCGGCTCTACCAAATAATGCATGGATGCCTCGTACTTTATGGATTGATGGTGTTAAAACCAATCAAATGATGTACTTCAACTGGCAGTGGTCACATGAAGTTCATAGCTTCTTGGTCAATAGTGCTCCTTCTCTTTTCATGTTGATCGCGCTATATGCCGTTCTAGTTATTGGTTTAATATATATAAAAATCACCAATGAAAAGAAACATTTTAAAGACTTATCACAACGAGATCCTTTGACTTCTTTGTTGAATCGCCGAGGTTTTGAAGTCGCTTACAAAAGTTTTGATAAGCAGAAATATGAAGGGCTAGCGGTTTTTGATATTGATGACTTCAAAAATATCAATGATGCTTTTGGGCATGATGTTGGTGATGATGTAATTTGTGCGGTTGCTAATTGTTTAAATCGCAATACACGTTCAACCGACGTTGTTGCGCGCTTTGGCGGTGAAGAGTTTGTTTTATATATGCAAGGCACAGATGCAGACAAAATGATTGAAGCGATTCAGCGTATTCAATCGGAAATTGGCTCAACGTCTACGAAGATCATTGAGCAAGGCTATACAATCTCAGCCGGTTTTACGATTAAGCTGACTAGTGAAAACTCGGGCTTAGAGCAACTCATTAAAGAGGCGGATGATAAGCTTTATATGGCGAAAAAAATGGGTAAAAACCAAGTCGTTATTGATTAAGCTTATCCGAGGTTATACAACTCAGCGCATTAACTTTGAATGGATTTAATATAGTCCACAATGGGCTGTGCTTTATTGTAGCGGCGAATATTTCGGAATAAGTCATCAGCTTGTGTGTATTCATGACGCAGATAAGACAGCCATTGTTTGATTCTATTCGGGTAGTACAGGCCTTTATCTCCCTCAATTTCAAACTCAGAGTAGTTGAGCATCAGATCAACGACTTGCTCCCAAGGCATCGCGCTTTCATTGTATTTCACGACATTTCCCAAATTGGGTAAATTAAACGCGCCTCGGCATACCATTAAAGCGTCGGCTTTGGTTTGTTCAAGGCAAGCTTGCCCATCTTGATAGCTCCAAATCTCACCGTTGGCAATAACCGGTATCTGGCTACGCTGTTTTATTTGTTCGATATATTCCCATTTGATTTCACTGGCTTTATAGCCTCCCATCTTGGTACGGCCATGTACGGTTAACTCATCGGCACCCGCTCGTTGTATGGCATCTGCAATCTCAAAACAATCTTGCGGATCTTCCCAACCTAAACGAATTTTGGCCGAGACCACAATATTACTTGGTACGGCTTTACGACAAGCGGCAACAATTTGATATATCAATTCAGGATGCTGTAATAAAGCCGCACCACCTTTACTCTTATTGACCATTTTGGCTGGGCAACCAAAGTTAAGATCAATACCTTGTGAGCCTAGTTCAACGGCACGCACCGCATTCTCTGCCATCCAGTCAGGGTTTTGACCAAGTAGTTGTAGTCGGACAGGCGTTCCTGAGCGAGTTTTTGAGCCTTGAAATAGTTCTGGACACAAGCGAGTAAAAACATGTTCTGGTAATAGTTGGTCGACAACACGCACAAACTCAGTGACACAAAGATCGTAATCATTAATATCAGTCAGTAATTCACGCATTAAATGGTCAAGCACACCTTCCATCGGGCCTAGTACGACTCGCATGGTTTTTCTCCAGAACAGTTTAAAAATAGGCTGCAGATTGTAGAGGGTTCCATCTGCATTGTCACTGGATTCTGGGCCTTGAAGTCATTTGACTATGAAAGGAAGTCACTTGGTAGTTTGGGCTCGAGTGGTTACACTATGTCGATAGTAATCAGTATGCAAAAAGAGATTCAAATGAAGTTAATTGAAAGCGTCGATTTAGAAAACACCGAATATACGCCAGCCTTTATAGAAGGGGCTATTTTGGCCGCTAATATGACGCCAAAAGTTTTGCAGCCTGATGTTTGGATTGCGCCTTTGGTTGAGCTAGATAAGCAGCAAGCAGAAGCCAATTTAACGCGTCATTTTGAATTGCAATATGCGCACTTGATGGCTTGCGAATATGATGTGTTAGAACTATTAAGCATTGAGCCAAATGAACATCAAGGCTTAGCCGAGTTTGCCGAAGGCTTTATGACGGTGTGGCCTGTGATTGAAGCAGGTTGGAATGAAGTAGCAGAAATCCCTGATGGCACAGTACGAATGCTGCAAGGGTTATTAACGACTTTGATGCTGGCGATTGATGAAGAGGCAACACAACAACAAATGATAGAGGCAGGAATCAAAGTGCCACCGACTCTATCGGCATTATTACCTCAACTTAATATCATGATTAACGAAGTAGCCAAAGCTGCCGATGAAGCTCTGCAAGGCACAAAAGCACAAAGTATCAACCCATACAAAGAGATTGGCCGTAATGATGCGTGTGTATGTGGTAGTGGTAAGAAGTTCAAACATTGCTGTGGTAGAACTGAATAACTTATTGCTATAGAGCTATAGAGTGATAAAAGATAGGGCAACGAAAGTCGCCCTATTTTTTTATTTGGATTTTACGAATTGAGATAGCACGACGACAGCAAGTACCGCTAAATTGATGCTGAATATGACCACGAGCCATTGCGGCATTGAAAGGTCTAAAAATTGCCATACGATTTTAGAACAATCACCCGTTGGTTCAAACATCCAAGGAACCCATTGGTTAAGTGGTGCCCAACTCGGGAACTGAGGGAAAATATCGCAAGTAGCAAAAGGTGAAGGGTTAAACTGATAACCAACATGCTCTAAAGCCAGCTGTAAGCCGCGAAAGCTTGTATAGCCCCATGCTGCTAGCCCCGTCCAGCGAACCCATTTATTCATCGGGTTTAAGAGTCCGATAATGGCTGATGCGCCGATACCGATAAAAGCAACACGCTCATAAACACACATCACACAAGGTGCTAGCATCATAACGTGTTGGAAATACAAAGCGGATAATTCAAAAAAGGCCACACTAGAGAGTAATAGTATCCATGAGAGTCTTTTTTGCGAAAATGTATGAATAGAGGATAACCAAGCCACAACGACTTCCTTATGTCTAATGCGATAAATACAGTGAAAGAAATACAACTTGTAGCATCAGAGTGTTAAATTGATCAATAGTTCAAAATTATGAAGTGGGAAATGCTGCCTGTAAACAACAATTCCCACTTAATCTTAATCAATGGATTATTAGTGACCAATGATAGGGCTACCTTGAGTAGCAATTTCAATGGTAGATGATGTAACCCATCCCATAGAGTGGAAATAGGCGGTCATAGGCTCTAAAAGGAATTGAATGCCAAAGTAGCCAACGACAGCTAACACTAATGTGTACGGTAGCGCCATAATGACCATGCGGCCATAAGATAAACGAATTAACGGGGCAAGTGCCGAAGTTAATAAGAATAGGAAAGCAGCTTGACCATTTGGTGTTGCAACAGACGGCAAGTTGGTTCCGGTGTTGATCGCTACTGCCAGTAAATCAAATTGATCTCGGGTAATGGCACCATCTAAAAGTGCTGTTTTCACTTCGTTGATATAAACGGTGCCGACAAAAACGTTATCGGAGACCATGGATAGCAAGCCATTGGCGATATAGAACATAGTGATTTGTTGATTGCCTTCAAGTTCCAACACGGCTTCAATGATAGGTTTAAACAAATGTTGATCGATAATAACGGCAACAACGGCGAAGAAAACCGCTAATAAGGCGGTAAATGGTAGCGCTTCTTCAAAGGCTTTACCTAATGAATGCTCTTCGGTAATGCCAGTAAATGAAGTGGCTAAGATAATCACGGATAGACCAATAAGGCCGACAGCAGCTAGGTGAAAAGCAAGACCTACGATAAGCCAGATAGCAATAATCGCTTGCACATAAAGTTTTGCGATATCTTGTTTAGTGCGTTTTTGTTGCTGTTGATAGTCAAACTCTAATAAGATTTTTCGAACATTATCAGGTAGTTCTGCGCCGTAACCAAAAACTTTGAATTTTTCAACAAGTGCACAAGTCAGTATGCCAAATATAAACACAGGGAAGGTTACAGGGGCCATACGCAAGATAAATTCACCAAACTCCCAACCGGCTTGGTCAGCAATAATTAAGTTTTGCGGTTCACCTACCATTGTCATTACACCGCCCAGTGCCGTACCAACACCTGCATGCATTAATAAAGAACGTAAAAAAGCACGATAATTTTCTAAATCATTGCGGGTAATTTCAGGAATTAGCTCATCGGTGGAGTGATCGTGATGGGCTTCAGAATCAGGGTTAGAAACCACTTTATGATAGATAGCATAAAAACCAATCGCCACACTGATGATAACGGCGATAACCGTTAGTGCATCTAAAAATGCCGATAAGAAAGCTGCGGTCACGCAAAAAGAAATGGAAAGTAAAATTTTAGAACGAACACCAAGCAAAATTTTAGTGAACAAAAATAGTAGCAACTGCTTCATAAAGTAGATGCCAGCTACCATGAATATTAATAGCAGTAATACTTCGATATTAGCAGCAAGTTCATGTTTGATTTGTTCTGCGGTCGTCATTCCCATCGCTACCGCTTCAATGGCTAATAGGCCACCAGGTTGTAATGGGTAGCATTTTAGCGCCATAGCTAAAGTGAATATAAATTCAGCAACTAATAACCAACCAGCGGTAAAAGGGTCAATAAAAAAGAATACGATGGGATTAATGACTAAAAAGGCCACAATAGTAACTTTATACCAATCTGGGGCCTTGCCCAGGAAGTTTTTAATGAAGGCGTTTCCTAAAGACATACTCATGAACTTACTCTTTTCACTCCAAAAATTTGAACTTATGCACAGTATGACGAGATTAGTATATCAATATGTGAAGCGGATCAATATTTCGCTCGTCAATATAAAACTATTTCGTCGTTATGGTGGAAAGTTGCTATTAAGTTTATGTTTTTGTTACTAGTGTTGTGATTTTGTTTGTTTTTTGTGGCGATGAGAATACAGGCAAACTAGAAAGAGTAAAATGACTAAAATAAAATAAGTGGAAGTGAGTTATATTTTTGTCATAAAAATTGAATAAAGCTTCGGAGAGATCTCTCATTTTGAGACATTTATGAGAGATAGGTCTTCTATACAACATGGAATCATGGTTTTCAGGAAGTTGGAAGTAGTGGTATGATGAGTGTAATTTTCATTCCTAAAACTAGGTAAAGTGAATACATGGTTATTAAGGCAAAGAGCCCTGCAGGATTTGCAGAAAAATATATTATTGAAAGTATCTGGAACGGACGTTTTCCACCTGGCTCTATTTTGCCGGCAGAGAGAGAGTTATCTGAACTGATCGGTGTTACTCGAACAACGTTACGTGAAGTGTTGCAGCGATTGGCTCGTGATGGATGGTTGACTATTCAGCATGGTAAGCCAACCAAAGTGAATAATTTCATGGAAACATCGAGTTTACACATTCTCGATACGCTTATGACGCTTGATACCGATAATGCGACAAGTATTGTTGAAGATCTCTTGGCTGCTCGTACTAGCATTAGCCCAATTTTCATGGGATATGCCTTTAAGTCTAACCCTGAAGCTTGTATTAAAACGTTAAATCGCGTGATTGACTCATGTGAAACGCTTTTATCTCATCATTCATGGGAATCTTTTATTGAAGAGTCGCCTTATGCTGAAAAAATCAAACAGTCAGTAAAAGAAGACAATGAGAAAGATGAAGAAAAGCGTGATGATATTCTCATCGCGAAGACGTTCAATTTTTATGATTACATGTTATTCCAACGTTTGGCTTTCCATTCAGGAAATCAAATCTATGGGTTGATCTTTAACGGCATTAAAAAGTTATACGATCGTGTGGGTAGCTTTTACTTTTCTAATCCAGAAGCGAGAAAGCTGGCACTTCAGTTTTATAAAGAATTACTAGTGCTATGTGAGAAAGGGGATCGCCAAGAGTTACCGAACTTGATCCGTCGTTACGGCATTGAAAGTGGCCACATCTGGATGAAGATGAAGCAAAATCTTCCAAGTAACTTTACCGAAGATGATAGCTGATTCGTTTTAGAATGTTATAGATAAAAACCTGCTACTGAATAGCAGGTTTTTTTTCGTCAATAGCTATACCTTTCGTACTTGAAATGGCAGCTTTCGGGCTTATTTACTTGTCGCTTTGCTGTAACTCCAATTATTTTGGTTAATAGCCTCTAAAGGTAAATAAATCTCTTCGCAAGTTTCTGAAAGTATTTGGTCATAAACGTTAAAAATCAAATATGAGGCTTCTAGCGACAGTTGGTAGAGTTGCTCTGGCGTCTCTACAACACTATCTTCTTGTTCCCAATGTTTTAAGGTTTGAATCACGCCATTTTGATCATTATCAGCCATGGTTAATGGGCAAATTAATGACAGCTGATTCATTCTTCGGCTTAACATGACCGCATGATGACGAAAACGTTGTTGTCCAATCGGTGTGTCGATATCCTGAATACTGATCCTAAAGCGAGTCAAACTTTCTAACGTATCGAGAATTTTTTGCCATCGGTGGTGATATTCTTCCGCAATATCATCATGATGTGTATCAATTAGCCATTCAATCATGACCTCATCAGTTAAAAACATCATTTGACGAATTAACCTACCATGCTCTAGTTGATTTTTGGCGACATTGAATTCGGTCCAATTTAGCAATACAGATTGAGTTTTATCGTATAGCACACGAATTTCTGGCCCAGTATCCGCGCCCGCACTGAGCTTTAGATTCTGCAATATTTCGATAATAGAAAGGTTGGTTTGCTTTAGAGTCTGTACAGAGTAGACCGCTGCAGCTAAATGCGCATGAGTGAGGGCTCGATGTTGGCGCGTCAAATAAATGAGCTGACGCAACTGATTAATCAGACGATAGCGATACTGGTGGCTTTTTTCTCGCGTAATGTTGAAGTAGAACAAACTGGCGAGAATACCAATGAGCAGTAATATACTGATTCCGATAAACATGAACGACCTCCTTTGGATTCATATTATATGGGAATACTATGCAAGATCTGAACCAAGGTTGGGGAGGCTAGGAAACGTTTCCCTATGATAAAAGTCAGACACTTTATTTATTCTACTTGGTATAAATTGGAGCGATATTGCGACTTATTGGTGCAATGAGTGCTGGCAACAAAGCTGCAGTTTCACCGGTATGAAGGGTATAGATATAGACGACTACATAGAAATAACCCCCAATGCTGGTTGTCCAACATTGGGGGTTATTTTATTTCGGATGGAAATCCTTACTATGAAGTGATTACATCACACGCATGCCAGGTTGAGCACCTTCGTGTGGCTCTAAAATCCAAAGATCTTTACCACCAGGGCCTGCGGCTAAAATCATACCTTCAGACATGCCAAACTTCATTTTACGTGGCTTCAAGTTAGCAACCATGACGGTTAGTTTACCTTCTAGCTCTTCTGGCGTATAAGCAGACTTGATTCCCGAGAATACCTGACGAGTTTCGCCACCAATATCTAACTGGAATTTAAGCAGTTTATTGGCTTTCGGCACAGCTTCACAAGAAATGATTTTAGCGATACGCATATCAACTTTAGCAAAATCATCAAACTCAACTTCTGCTTCAATCGGCTCTTTATCTAGCTCTGACTGTGCAGACGCTTCAGCTTGCTCTTTCGCTGCCATTTCTACTGCCGCATCTTCTTTAGAGGCTTCGATCATCGCTTCAACATGCTTAGGATCGATACGGTTAAATAGTGCCTTAAACTTAGTGACTTCGTGATCGGTTAATGGCGAAGTCATGGTTTCCCAGGTCAAGGTATCATTTAAGAAGGCTTCACTACGCGCTGCAAGTTCAGGCATAACAGGCTTCAAGTAAGTCATTAATACGCGGAATAGGTTAATACCAACCGTACAAATATCTTGTAGCTCTTGGTCTTTACCTTCTTGTTTCGCGATAACCCAAGGGGCTTTTTCATCAACGTACTGGTTGGCTTTATCGGCAAGTGCGGTCACTTCACGAATAGCACGACCAAATTCACGAGTTTCATAAAGTTCTGCAATGCGATCCGCCGCATCAACAAACTCTTGATATAGCGCCATTTCGGTAAAGTTACTAGAAAGCTTACCTTCAAAGCGCTTAGTGATGAAACCTGCGTTACGCGAGGCTAAGTTAACAATTTTGTTTACTACATCTGAATTTACGCGCTGAGTGAAATCTTCTAGGTTCAAGTCAAGATCATCAATACGGCTGTTTAGTTTAGCGGCGTAGTAATAACGTAAACATTCAGGATCTAGGTGTTTAAGGTAAGTGCTCGCTTTTACAAATGTGCCTTTTGATTTTGACATTTTCGCGCCGTTAACCGTGACATAACCGTGTACAAATACGTTGTTAGGCTTACGGAAACCTGCGCCATCAAGCATTGCTGGCCAGAATAGGCTGTGGAAATACACAATATCTTTACCGATAAAGTGGTATAGCTCAGCGGTGCTGTCTTGTTTCCAGTATTCGTCAAAGCTTAAATCATCACGCTTGTTGCATAGGTTTTTAAATGAACCCATGTAACCAATTGGCGCATCTAGCCATACGTAGAAGAATTTGTTTTTCTCACCTGGGATTTCAAAACCAAAATAAGGTGCATCACGCGAGATATCCCACTGTTGCAGGCCGGATTCAAACCATTCTTGCATTTTGTTCGCAGTTTCAGATTGCAGAGAGCCAGAACGAGTCCACTCTTTTAGCATGCTTTGGAACTGTGGTAAGTCGAAGAAGAAATGCTCAGAATCTTTCATTACCGGAGTCGCACCAGAAACAGCAGACTTTGGATTGATAAGATCGGTTGGGCTATAAGTTTCGCCACAAGCATCACAGTTATCACCGTACTGATCTTCAGCTTTACACTTAGGGCAAGTACCTTTTACGAAACGGTCTGGTAGGAACATTTCTTTCTCAGGATCGAAAAGCTGAGAAATAGTACGGCTAGTAATAAAGCCATTTTCTTTTAAGCGAAGATAAATCATTGACGCTAATTCGCGGTTTTCATCACTATGAGTGCTATGGTAGTTATCAAAGCTGATGTTAAAACCTGCAAAATCTTGCTCATGTTCTTTTTGAACTTCCGCAATCATATCTTCTGGTTTGATACCAAGTTGCTGAGCTTTCAGCATGATCGGCGTACCATGAGCATCATCCGCACAGATAAAGTTTACGGTATTACCACGTAAGCGTTGGTAACGGACCCAAACATCCGCTTGAATATGCTCAAGCATGTGGCCGAGGTGAATAGAACCATTAGCGTATGGAAGTGCACAGGTTACTAAAATTTTTCTTGGATCAGTTGCCATATTATATTTTCGCTTCTTATTCTTGGAGAAAGACAAAGCACCGTTACTCATACTTTTTAGCTGGAGATAAACAGACAAAGTAGGGGAGTAAAGGGAGCATTATCATCATAAAACTTTGCCTTTGATTCTACCCGATACCCAACTAACTTCAAGAACACATAAGCTTGCTAAGGCTTTATTTTTTCTATAGCTAAGAAAACCCTTACTAGTTGATGCTGTTTGTTGGGATTTATAACTGCTAGGATTCAATTAACTCCACATGATAGAGAGGTTCCATGTCTGATTTTTCATCCCATTCATTGTTATCAAAAGATGAGTATTTACAGCGCTTAAATCAGTTTGAGCATGAAGCGTTGATTGAAGGTTGGGCAGAGATGCCAAACCTGGTTCAGTTTAGAGATGATCATGTGAATCTTGCTTTGCCTTTTTATTATCAAGATCTAAAAGCGGAGCTACAGAGTTGGTGTGATTTACAAGCTCAACAAGATGCACGTTTTCCTAGCACACAAGTCTCAGTACGAGTGAAGCCATTGCAAACACCTCACGGGCAAGCGGTGAAAGGGGTGAAAAACATTATCGCGGTGACATCGGCAAAAGGTGGGGTAGGTAAATCGACGACCGCAGTTAATCTCGCTCTTGCATTACAGGCGTTAGGTGCCAAAGTTGGCTTACTTGATGCCGATATTTATGGCCCGTCAGTTCCTTTAATGTTGGGCACTCAAGGCGAGAAGCCCGGTGTGCGTGACAATAAATGGATGATCCCTGTTGAAGCACATGGTTTATATACCAATTCGATTGGCTATTTAATTGCCGATCAAGATGCCGCTATCTGGCGAGGTCCGATGGCTTCAAAAGCACTAGCCCAAATATTGAATGAAACCTTGTGGCCAGATCTTGACTACCTAGTGATCGACATGCCACCGGGTACTGGCGATATTCAGTTAACTTTATCTCAGCAAGTTCCTGTGACGGCTGCGCTGGTGGTGACTACGCCGCAAGATCTAGCTTTAGCGGATGCTCGTAAAGGTGTCACTATGTTCGATCAAGTTGAAGTACCAGTGCTTGGTATTATTGAAAATATGAGCTACCACATCTGCTCTCAATGCGGTCATCATGAAGCCATATTTGGAGAGGGAGGCGCGCAAAAAATGGCGCAAGATGCCCGCTTAACCTTACTTGCCCAAATCCCGCTGCATATCGATCTAAGAAGTGATATTGATAATGGTTGCCCAACTGTCGCCGCAAGACCGGATAGTGAGCATAGCGAAATCTACCTCCAGTTGGCTTCTCATGTGGCAGCCAATTTATTTTGGCAAGGTAAGCCGCGAGCTGAAAATATTATGTTTGTTGATGTTAGCTGATAAAAGAATTGTTCGAGAAATAAGCACTTGATCTCAAGCTGCTTATTTTTCAATCTTCATCCGTGTTATTGGTTAATAATTTCACCTTGAAACTCGCACCTTGCAAGCGTTTGGGTATATAATCTAGCGGTTTAAATATTCAATTTCCCCAAGTCATCATGCTTTCATGAAGCTTGGTTATATTTGGAATTCCTTGTCACTATTAAGCTGGGTGCTTTACATGTCAGAACAACAAAACATGCCTGAAAAAAACAAATGCGTCATTGTAGGAATCGCCGGCGCATCGGCTTCAGGGAAGAGCTTAATTGCAAGCACCATTTATAAAGAATTACGTGCAAAAGTTGGTGATCACCAAATTGGCGTTATTACAGAAGACTGCTACTACCGTGACCAAAGTCATTTGAGTATGGAAGATCGAGTTAAAACCAACTATGACCATCCAAACGCTTTAGACCATGACTTATTATGCGAACAACTAGAGAAGCTGGTTCAAGGTGAATCTGTTGAGATCCCTGAATACAGCTATTCAGAACATACCCGTACTAAAGAAACGACCTTGATGACACCGAAAAAAGTGATCATTTTAGAAGGCATCTTGCTATTAACTGAGCCTCGTTTACGTAATTTAATGCATGCATCTGTCTTCATGGATACACCATTAGATATCTGCTTATTACGTCGTGTGAAACGTGATGTTGAAGAACGCGGTCGTACGATGGAGTCGGTATTAAAGCAATATCAAAAAACGGTTCGCCCTATGTTTATGCAATTTATTGAACCATCAAAGCAACATGCGGATATTATCGTACCTCGTGGCGGTAAAAACCGTATCGCGATTGATGTTTTGAAAGCGCACATTGCTAAACTGCTGAAATCGTAAGAATAGACAATTTAAGAATTGATATTAAATCACCACCTTGGAATGACTAAGGTGGTTTTAGGAGAAACGCCCGTGAGATTGTGTGATAGGGATATAAAGAAGTATTTAGCTGAAGGCAAGATTGCCATGTCTCCAGCGCCATCAGAAGAAAGCATTAGTGGTTTGACCGTTGACGTTCGCTTAGGACATCAGTTCCGAGTGTTTAACGATCACAGTGCCCCATATATCGATTTGTCTGGTAAAAAATCGGATGTTACAGCTCAGCTTGAAAAAGTTATGAGTGATGAAATTGAAATTTCCGATGATGAAGAGTTTTACTTACACCCCGGGCAACTTGCTTTAGCGGTAACCTATGAGTCGGTTGATTTACCTGCCAATATCGTTGGCTGGTTAGATGGTCGGTCTTCATTAGCACGTTTAGGTTTGATGGTGCATGTTACTGCACACCGTATTGATCCAGGTTGGTCTGGTCGAATTGTTCTTGAGTTCTATAACTCAGGGCGCTTGCCATTAGCTCTGAAACCAATGATGCCAATTGGTGCATTGAGCTTTGAAGTGTTGTCTGGTGATGCAGAAAAACCGTATAACAAGCGTGATAACGCCAAATATAAGAATCAACAAGGTGCGGTTGCAAGCCGTATTAACGAAGATTAAGAGATTATAAAAGGGCTTATAGAAAGCCCTTTTTTTATGGTTTTGTCAGTGCTTTCTTACTGATTTTACTTTATCTAAACGAATGATAGTTTGTTATACTAACTATTAAAAATATGTATATTTGTTTTGAAAAGGATCTCCATGAAAAAAATACTTCTATTCCTTTCTGTACCCATTGCCGCGGTGTTAATTGCCATTCTAGCATTGGTCATTTTCGTTAACCCTAATCAATTTAAGCCGCTTATTATCGAGCAAGCTAAGGCTCAAACGGGCTTTGACTTGGTCATCGATGGTGATATTTCTTGGAGCTTCTTTCCGCATCTCGGTTTTTCTATTGGCAAGACCCAAGTATTAAACTCTGCGGAAGGCTTTAAGCAAGCACAAGTGGTTAAGTTTGATGAGGCGGCTTTGGATGTTTCTGTACTGCCATTGCTTGAAAAGCGACTTAATATCGGCAACGTTACGTTAAACGGCGCTGATATTTTTATTCAGAAGCTAAAAGATGGTCGTTCAAACCTTGATATTGTTAAGGAATCTGCTGAAGACAAAACCACTCAAACACCCCCAAGTAGTGATGAGACTAATGAACCCACTGAAAGTGTAAACCCTGCCAGTGAAAGCCCATGGGAAATCAGTTTAGAAGGCATTACGGTTAACAATGCCAAACTGGTGATGTTAGATGCAGCGAATAATTCAGACCTAACCTTATCCGATGTGAACTTCGCGTTATCACAGTTTAGTTTCGATGAGTGGAGCAACGCTGAATTTGATATTACGGGTAAACAAAATCAGCAAACTTTTGCTGTAAAAGGAAAGACCGAGTTTAAAGTTTCACAAGACTTATCGGATTACCAATTACGTGGTACCGATGTAGAAGCGCAATTTAAAGATCCTTCTACTGACATTAAAAAAGCGCGTTTTACCCTAGATTCGTTTCAATTTAACTCAGTCAGCAAAATGGCACTGAGTGTTAACGGAACGGCATCTGGTATGAATATCGACATTAATCAGTCTGCGTCGATTATGCTTGATAAAGCGATGACGGAGCTTAAAGTTCAGAATATGAATGTCACAGGGAAGGTTGATGGTAAATCGTTACCACTTAGCCCTATTTCGATTGATATGAATTCTGATATTCGCTTCGACTTAGCAAAACAATATCTAGACGTTGCATTGAAAAAGCTATCGGTGAATGAGCTTAACTTTGATGGTTCTACGCAGGTGAGTTTAGCGCCAAGTATTCCTAAAATAGTGTTCGATATTCACAGCCCTGAAATCAACGTTGATGCGCTACTTAAGCAAATGGAGCAAGCTGCTCCTGAAAAATCAGAGACAACAGCAAAAGCCTCTACCGCTAAAAATTCGAGCAACACTAATGCTTCTGCATCTCAAGTAGAACCTGATCTTAGTGCGACACGTACATTAGATGTCACCGGTAAAATTACCATTGATAAGCTAACAGCAAATAATGCCAAAATGCAGAATGTACAAACGCAGTTTAAAGTGAATCGCGGTGTGATTGATTTGCAAAAATTTGCGGCTAACTTGTATCAAGGTTCGGTGAATGCGAATGCTAAAATTGATGCTCGTAAAGATGTTGCCACTTATACAGTGCACAAAGAAATCAAAGGTGTTCAAGTTCAACCATTGTTGAAAGATGTGGCACAAATGGACTTTGTTTCAGGTACCGGCAATATCACCGCAGATATAAAAGGTAAGAGTTTAATTGTCGATAAAGCGAAGCAAAATTTAGCCGGTGTAGTGAAGATTAACTTTGCTGATGGTTCGTTTTATGGTGTCAATGTTGCCCATGAAATTCGTTCTGTCCAAGCGTTATTCAAAGGTCAGAAAGCAGAAGAAACTCAGGTTAAGAAAACCGACTTTAGTGCTGTAACGGCAACGATGAACCTGTCAAAAGGGGTGATGACGACCAATAACTTAACGGCTCAATCACCACTACTAAGAATTCTAGGTAGTGGGCAGGCGAACTACGTTAATGAGACGGTTGATTTTCTGGTTAAAACATCGGTAGTAGGGACTTTGAAAGGCCAAGGTGGTAAAGATACTGAAGAGTTAAAAGACATTACTCTTCCTATTACTATTAAAGGCACTTGGGCGGAACCTAAAATTCGTCCAGATTTAAACGCTGCATTAGATGAGCAAACCAAGCAAAAAGCTCAAGCTGAGATTGACCGAGCAAAAGAAAAGGCTCAAAAAGAGGTTGATCGAGGTCTAGATAAATTACTGGGTGATGATGATTCTAAACAAAAAGATGATGTCAAAAAGGCCGCTGGTGATTTACTAAATGGTTTATTCAAATAGAATTAAGTTTAAGCTCTAAATAACAATGCCACTTCAGTTGTGAAGTGGCATTTTTGTATGGGCTAATCTTAGGTGCGGTTATTTAATGCGGTTTTCTAATATTGGCAGAGAGCGATCACCAATCAATACCTTTACGCGCTTTAACTCCGGCTTCAAAGGCATGTTTAACATTTCGTACTTCCGATACAGTGTCGGCGAGTTCTATTAAGTTGCGGTGAGCGGCACGTCCGGTAAGAATAACCGACTGCTCTTGAGGTCGATTTTCGATGGCTTGAATAAGCTCGTCTAGGTCGATATAACCATAGGTCACCATATAGGTGATTTCATCGAGTAGAACGACATCGATGCTTTCATCTTGTAGTATTTTTTTGCACTCTTGCCATACTTGCTGAGCGGCTTGAGTATCTTTTTGTTTATCTTGAGTTTCCCAGGTAAATCCAGTTGCCATCACATGAAAAGAGACGCCTAGCTTTTCTAATAGATTCTTTTCACCATTATCCCATGTGCCTTTAATAAACTGAGCAACAGCGCATTGCTGGCCATGCCCAACGGCTCTCGCGACGGTACCGAAACCCGATGTGGTTTTACCTTTACCATTGCCAGTGATAACCACGACTAAACCTTTTTCCTGTTGAGCGGCTTCAATACGTTGGTCTACTTGTTGTTTGATTTTTTGCTGGCGTTGTTGGTGCTTATCTTGTTTATGCTCAGACATATTATATCGTTCCATGAAGGTAGGGGATGAAGGGATAGTAACGAATTTAAAAGGCAGAAAAAACCAAAGTTTTAGAGGGGTATACTCGATACCTTAAAAAACAAAAAGCCCAACGCGATGGTTGGGCTAATGGTTTATATATCCAAGTTACTTGAGTATAGAAAGTTATACTGCGAATTAGTCCGCGAGTAGGTCATCAATCACTTTATAAGTTGGATCTTCTTTGACATTGATTTCAATTAGGCTGCCAGCTTTATCCAGTAGAGTCTTACAATCTTGACTTAAATGGCGTAGATGGAGTGTCTTACCTAAACGCGTGTAACGCTCTGCTATGGTTTCAATTGCTTCGATAGCGGAATGGTCAACCACGCGAGACTGGCCAAAATCGATGATCACATCTTGAGGATCGTCATAAGCATTGAAAAGCTCAGTAAAGTTAGCCGCAGAACCAAAGAAGATAGGGCCGTTAATTTGGTAAACTTTCGAGCCTTCTTCATTGATGCTTGTCACTGCATTGATATGTTTTGCATGTTGCCAAGCGAACATTAATGCTGAAACCACAACACCGACACCAACCGCAACGGCTAAGTCTGTCAATACGGTTACGATAGTCACAAGGATAATCACGAAGAAATCTTGCTTAGGCACTCGGCGAGCCAACTTGAAGGTTGCCCATTCAAACGTCCCGATTACCACCATAAACATTACGCCAACTAGCGCTGCTAGTGGGATCATTTCAATCCAAGTCGCGGTAAATAAGATAAAGCAAAGTAGGGCAATCGCGGCAGTAATACCTGATAAACGGCTACGGCCACCGGAATTAATGTTGATCATCGATTGACCAATCATGGCACAGCCACCCATCGCACCAAATACTGAGCAGGTTAAGTTACCAAGACCTTGGCCAATACATTCACGGTTTCCTTTACCACGAGTGTTCGTCATCTCATCGACTACCGTTAAGGTTAGTAGTGATTCAATTAAACCAATGGCGGCGATGATTAATGCATATGGGAAAACAATTTGTAGCGTTTCGAAGTTAAACGGTACGGCCGGTAGTGCAAATGTTGGCAGTTCACCCGCGAGTGTTGCATTCATATCACCAGACATAGTGCGTAAGAAATCAACTACAGTGCGAGTATCTAAGTTCAAGACTTGAGTTAACGCCGTGACAACAACAATCGCCACAAGCGAAGAGGGCACAGCTTTGGTTAACTTAGGCAAGAAATAAATGATAGCCATGGTTAAAGCGACTAAGCCTAACATGATCGTCATTTGTCCTTGTGGCAACCAAGTCATTATTCCGTTGATATCTGGCGCTTTAAATTGACCAAGCTGGGCCATGAAGATAACGATCGCTAAGCCATTCACAAAGCCAATCATCACCGGATGTGGAACGATGCGGATAAACTTACCTAGTTTTAATAAACCAGCCGTAATTTGTATTAAACCGACTAATAAAACGGCTGCAAATAAGTATTGAACGCCATGAACGGCAACTAAGCTCACCATTACAACCGCGGTCGCGCCAGTCGCGCCAGAAATCATCCCAGGACGTCCACCGAAGACAGAAGTCATGAGACCCATAATAAAGGCGGCATATAAGCCAACCATTGGATCGACACCTGCGACAAAGGCAAAGGCAACAGCCTCAGGTACTAATGCTAGTGCTACGGTCAGGCCTGATAACACATCATTTTTTAGAGATTGACTAGATATTTGGGGAAACATGCTTACTCAGTTAAAAGTTATAAAATAAAGGACTCTAGTCATGAATGAAAAATGATACCAATGTCACCCTAATGGAGACAAAAGGTACAAGTGAAAGGTATTCATGATTGAGAGTGAGAATAATTTGTTGGCGAATGTTACAGAATGGTGGAATTTTCTGCAACAGGTTATCTCTTGCCAATCGTTGAGATAAAAAAAGCAAGACCACCATCTCTAGTGATCTTGCTTAATAACTTTAACGATTAATGCTGTTTAGCTTAGCCGTTAAGCGTTTTTGACATTTCAGAACTCGCATGGCCAGTTGCTGATTGGCTGCCAGCCGCTTTACCTGTGAAAGTAGATTCACGGAAAGGAGCAGCAATAATAGTGATGTCATTTAACTCGCCAGTACCAGAAGCTTTTGCCATTGGTGCGCTGACATGAGATTTTGCTTTAGCTGCTTTCACTTTGACAGATTTTGGTGTCTTAGCTTGCTGTGCTTTTGGCGTATTCTCAACAACAAGGTTATCTTGTTGCTCAGCTTTCACTTCAGAGGCAGTTTCAACTGCAGGCGCTTCAGTTACCGCTGGTGTTACTGGAGCCGCTTCTACCACTGGTGCAGGCTCTGCTTTCACAGGTTGCTGCGTGGTTGGTGCTTCAGTCGTTGTAGCGGTTTCTGTTAACGCTTTGCTTAGGATAACAATTTTACCCATCGACATTTCAGGGAAAGCGTAACCGCCAGTAGGAATGGATGCTTCTACTGCAGGTTGTGCTTGCTCTTCTTTTTGTTTCGGTTTTTCAGCTACGTATTGTGGCCATACTTTACCCATTGCCATTTCAGGTGATGCAACACCACCGGCACGTAGGCGATATGGGTTAGGGCGACGATCACGTGTGCGACGACGGCGTTGGCCGCTAGCACGAAGATGACGTGGTGAACGACGGTTACGACGTTGTTGGCCTTCTTCTTTATCTGTTGCTTCAGGCTTGGCAGCGACTTCCGCTTGCTCTGCTTTGGCTAGATCTTGAACGTTCGCTTCTTCTGCAACTTGCTCGTTAACACGTACTTTCTTCTTCATCTGACGACGTTGACGACGTTGTTTAACTTGAGTTGTTTTCTCTTCAGCTGAGGTGGTTTTTGCTTGAGCTTCAGCGGCAATTTGTTGGCCTTGTTCTACAACCTTAGTTGCATTTTTAGCTGGCTTTTTGTCTTGCTTTGGCTTGCGCTTCTTATCGTTACGAACGTCATTTTGAGGCGCTGCTGATTCTACTACTTTATCTGCAGTCTCGTTAGTACGCGGCTTACGGCGTTTGTTACGTTGATCATTATTGCGTTCATTACGGTCACGGTTGTTACGGCGACGATTATTATCACGCTGATCGTTGCGTTGACGGTTTTGTTGAGCTGGTTTCGCTTCTTCAGTCGCTTTCTCTTCTTTTGGCTCATCACCACCGAATAAGAAATTACCAATGGCTTTAAACAAACCACCTAAACCACCAGACTTAGCTTTCGCTTGGGGCTCTGCTTTAGGGGCAGGCGTTGGTGCGGCAGTTGGAGTTGGTGCCGGAGCGCTTGATGGTGCAAAACCTTTCAATACTGGCTCTTCAATACGACGAGGCTTCATATCAGCTAAAGCAGGCTCTTTTGCTGCTTCTTCTTTGAATGCTTCAATTCGCTTAGGCATCAAGTACGATAGAATCTGATGTTCTTCACCATCGCGTAGGCGAACCACTTCAAAGTGAGGGGTTTCCATATCAGCGTTTGGTACAACAATGATGTTTACTTCTTGATGCTTCTCAATGTGCTGGATTGATTTGCGTTTTTCATTGAGCAAGTAAGACGCGATAGGGACAGGCACAACGGCAAGCACTTGTGAGCTGTTATCTTTTAGGGCTTCTTCTTCAATCAAACGAAGTACAGATAGAGCTAATGATTCATTGTCACGAACCACACCAGTACCAGTACAACGAGGACAAATATGATGGCTAGCTTCCGCTAGTGACGGGCTCAAACGCTGGCGTGACATTTCTAGTAGGCCAAAGCGTGAGATACGACCAATTTGTACGCGAGCACGGTCCATTCTTACTGCTTCGCGCATGCGAGTTTCAACTTCACGTTGGTGACGAACTGGCGTCATATCAATGAAGTCGATAACCACTAGGCCACCTAGGTCACGTAAACGTAATTGACGTGCAATTTCATCTGCTGCTTCTAGGTTGGTGTTTAATGCGGTTTCTTCAATATCACCACCTTTCGTTGCACGAGCGGAGTTGATATCAATAGACGTTAATGCTTCCGTTGGATCGATAACGATTGAACCACCAGAAGGTAGACGAACTTCGCGTTGGAACGCAGATTCAATCTGGCTTTCAATTTGGTAGTGGCTAAATAGAGGTACATCGCCATCGTATTTTTTAACGCGTGATACGAAATCAGGACGCACCAATTGGATATGCGCTTTAGCACGTTCATAGATGGTATTGCTATCAATCAGAATTTCACCGATATCACGACGTAAATAGTCACGAATAGCGCGAACGATAACATTACTTTCTTGGTGAATTAAGAAAGGTGCTGCTTCGCCGTTAGAGGCTTCTTTAATTGCAGACCAATGTTTCAGTAGGATATTCAAATCCCATTCAAGCTCTTCTGCGCTCTTGCCTACACCCGCAGTACGAACAATTAAGCCCATGCCTTGTGGTAGTTCAAGAGTGCTTAATGCTGCTTTAAGTTGAGTACGCTCATCACCTTCAATGCGACGAGAAATACCGCCAGCACGAGGGTTATTTGGCATTAATACTAAGTAGCTACCCGCAAGAGAGATAAAAGTGGTTAACGCTGCGCCTTTTTGACCGCGTTCTTCTTTTTCTACTTGAACAATAACTTCTTGGCCTTCTTTCAGAACTTCTTTAATGTTCGGACGGCCTTGGTAGGTGTAACCTGCAGGGAAGTAATCGCGGGCAATTTCTTTAAGAGGGAGGAAACCGTGTCGGTCAGCACCATAGTCTACAAATGCAGCTTCTAAACTTGGTTCTACTCGAGTGATACGGCCTTTATAAATATTAGCTTTTTTAGATTCATGACCAGGACTTTCGATATCTAAATCAAACAGTTTCTGACCATCAACTAATGCGACGCGCAACTCTTCTTTTTGAGTTGCGTTGATCAACATTCTTTTCATTTTTAAAATTCTCGTTGTTTTTCTTCGTGATAATTGCTTATCGCTTTATGTCGTATCAAAGGTGCCAGATCCCATGACTTTGGCTTCAACCTCACGGCTGTATAGGGGATGCGCTAGGGCACAATAGCCACCAAACATTCATACCTTTCTTATTTGAAGTTATGTCACAAAATCTTGTGTTAGAACTTCAATTACTTTGGGTAGAACGCGAATGCTTGGTCCGAATTCAAGTCGGTATTACTTCTGCATTGATAACGTGAGTAGGCGATAAGTTGGTCTTCGTCAGCTGTGTCTTACGCCTAATGCAGCACATACGTTCGAAGCTTCTACTCATTAATTGCAATGGATGACATTAAATTTGCATAGAAAATGTTCAATACAACCATTGCAGCTGTGAACTATAGCAGCGCCAAGAAATATCAGCAATCAGCTTTACGTCAAAGTGCGTAAATAAATAGGAAAACCTGTGGTTAACTCGGAAGTGAGTGATATTACATCCGTATTATTAATAATATTAATTTGTTTAATAACATGCTGTTAGTTTGATTCTTGTTTTAATTTTGTACGGTTGTGAGTGAAAAGTGAACGTGGGGGATAAAATGGAGATAATAATTTTCAGAATCTTATGCCTCTGGGCGATGTTTGAGTGTTAGAATAGCCGGATGAATGATATTAAAACAGAAGTGAAATTTGTCGATATTGACGCTGATATGGCGGGCCAACGAATCGACAATTTTTTGCGTAATCAATTAAAGCAGATCCCTAAAAGCATGGTTTATCGAATCTTGCGTAAGGGAGAAGTGCGCGTAAATAAAAAACGCGTGAAGGCGGAATATAAATTACAAGCCGGTGACATCGTTCGTATTCCTCCGGTACGCATTTCGGCAGAAGAAGATGCCGCCCCCGTGAGCACCAAATTAGATAAAGTCTCTGAGTTAGAACATTGCATCATTTTCGAAGATGACAGCATGCTGATTTTAAATAAACCATCGGGGACGGCGGTTCATGGCGGCAGCGGTTTAAAATTTGGCGCCATCGAAGCATTACGAGCATTGCGCCCACAAGCTCGCTTTCTTGAATTGGTTCACCGTATCGACCGTGATACTTCTGGGATCTTATTGGTTGCTAAAAAGCGCTCGGCATTGCGTCATTTACAAGCACAATTTCGCGAGAAGACCGTTCAGAAGTATTATTTTGCTTTAGTGATGGGAGAGTGGAAGCAGAGCTGTAAAGTGGTTAAGGCTCCGCTGCTCAAAAATGAAGTGAATAGCATTGTTCGA
Organism: Vibrio sp. CK2-1; assembly: GCF_021726515.1. Lineage (GTDB taxonomy): Bacteria > Pseudomonadota > Gammaproteobacteria > Enterobacterales > Vibrionaceae > Vibrio. The sequence goes on from NZ_JAKKCJ010000003.1 coordinate 301,432, forward strand.
GTAAACCCAAATGGTAAGCCGTCAGAAACTCGCTATAAGATTTTGGAAAAGTTTAATCAAGCGACCTTAGTTCAAGCTAGCCCGATTACGGGTAGAACACACCAAATTCGTGTTCATTGTCAGTATGTCGGCCATCCGATTGCTTGGGATGACCGCTATGGTGACCGTCGTTTTGATGCTTATACAGGGCAAGTAGGGCTGAATCGTTTATTCCTTCATGCCGCCAATATTAAATTTACGCATCCGGCGACAGAAGAGACTATGGATATTTCAGCACCAATGGAAGCCAAACTCGAAAAAGCGCTAGCAGGTTTAAGAGCGAAATAACGGACTATTTAACCTAGGTGAAGGCTATTTAGATAAAACCTGAATGCCTTGCTTTTCAAGCATATCGATTAAGGTAATAAGTGGTAAGCCTATAAGCGAGTTAGGATCTTTACCTTCTAAGCGTTCGAATAAAGCAATACCGAGTCCTTCGCTTTTGAAACTTCCGGCGCAATAGAAAGGTTGCTCAGTATCGACATAGTATTCAATTTGCGCTTGAGAGAGCGTTCGGAAGTGCACGTTGAATTCATCTAGTGTGACATCACAGCATCCTGTTTCGCTGTTAAAAACCGCGAGGCCAGTATAAAACGTAATGACTTGGCCACTCGCTTGAGTCAACTGTTGAATGGCATTGTCTCGAGTAAGGGGTTTGCCAATAATGGCGTTGTTAATAACGCAAACTTGATCAGAGCCAATAATGATTTGTTTGCCTTGCTCTTTTAGTGCGCATGATTGGGCTTTCATTTTGGCTAAACGCAGTACCAGTTCGGTCGCGCTTTCACCAGCCAACGGCGTTTCATCACAGTTAGGTTCACGAGTTTCAAATTCGATAGCAAGTTTATCAAGTAATTGTTTTCGGTAAGAGGATGTGGAAGCTAAAATTAGTTTTGGCGACATAAGTGGGCCTTTAAAGATTAATTTATATACACCTAAGTAACTTCAAGGTGCCAATTTACGTGTCTTACATTACTTGGGCATACTAAAACAAATCACGCTATGCGTCATGTTGAACGGTGCATAGAACAGGGAAAAGGAAAGTGTAAGTTTTTTGCCTTTTCCTTTGACTAAATTCATTTTGGAGGATAATATTCGCGCCCTATGCAAAAGGTAAAAATACCGCGTACAGTTGACCCAGCAAAATCTGCTCAAAAACGCTTAGACTATCAAGGTATAGTTCAAGTTAGTTTAATGAAGCGCATTGCCGAGTTGACTGAAGGCGTCAAACGCGACGCAGAAGTATCATTGTCCTTTGAGTTGGATGAACAACGATTAGTCGTTATCTCTGGTAAAGCTAACGTCGAAGTCGATTTAGAATGTCAACGCTGTAATGAGATATTCGCGCATTTGTGCGAAGTTGAATTCACTTGTACCCCTGTTTACAGTGAGAAAAGTGAACAAGACGCACCGGAAGAGTACGATTTGGTAGATCTGAACGAGTACGGTGAGTTGGATCTGATTAAGTTAGTGGAAGACGAGTTCATTCTAGAATTACCTCAAATTGCGATGCATGACGAATCTGAATGTAGCGTACAATCAAACAATATGGTGTTTGGTGATCTCCCAGAAGAAGTTTTGGAAGAAAAACCGAATCCATTTGACGTTTTAAAAAATTTAAAGCGCTAGTGCTATAAAGCATTAGAGTTTAAAAACGAAGGAGTAGGGTCATGGCCGTACAAAAGAGCAAAAAATCACGTTCAATGCGTGGCATGCGTCGTTCACACGATGCGCTAACTACTAGTGCATTATCTGTAGACGCAACTTCAGGTGAAACTCACCTACGTCACAACGTGACTGCTGACGGTTACTACCGTGGCAAAAAGGTTATCAACAAGTAAGGTTGACCTTTGCAAACTATTACCGTTGCACTTGATGCAATGGGCGGGGATTTCGGTCCTCGCGTAACAGTGCCTGCCGCCGTGCAGGCATTGTCACATTTCCCAGAGCTGAAAGTTATCTTGGTCGGTGATCGTGAACAAATCACGAAAGAACTGACACATCTCGGATTTACTCCGACCCCTCGTCTCATCATTAAACATAGTGAGAGAGATATTTCTAATGATGAAAAGCCGTCTTTAGCATTACGCAATAGTTCCGGAACATCGATGCGCATTGCGCTTGATCATGTTGCCGATGGTATGGCCGATGCTTGCGTGAGTGGTGGAAATACCGGCGCTTTAATGGCTTTGTCAAAATTCCGTCTTAAATTATTACCTGGGATAGAACGTCCAGCCCTTGTTAGTGCATTACCAACGGTATCCGGTAAAAAAACCTGGATGCTAGATCTGGGTGCTAATGTATCGGTTGATGCGGATACTTTATTCCAATTTGCCGTGATGGGTAGCGCGTTGGCTGAAGTGCATATTCCACATCCGCCTCGAGTGGCGATTTTGAATGTTGGTGAAGAAGAAATAAAAGGCAATGACTTGGTTAAGCGTTGCTCAGAATTACTCAGCCAAACAAAAGAAATCAACTATTCTGGCTATATTGAAGGAAATCAGCTTTTTTATGATGTCGCAGATGTGATAGTTTGTGATGGATTTGTCGGAAATGTGTGCCTGAAAACCTGTGAAGGGGTAGCGCACTTATTCCACCAAAAATTAAAAAGTTATTTTACTTCTTCAACAATTAAGGGCTGGATTGCTCGAAAATTGTTCTCTAATTTATTTAATGAGTTAAAAACACTGAACCCCGACCAGTATAATGGTGCAAGTTTGCTAGGATTGCGCGGCATTGTTATCAAAAGCCATGGGCAAGCTGATACATCTGCTATGATCAATGCAATTGGTGAAGCAGTGTATGAAGTCAAACAGCAAGTCCCAAGCCGTATAAGCGATCGCTTAGAAGCGGTTTTACTCGAGAGGCATTATTAGTCTTCATGAATAGCAAAATTTTAGGAACAGGTAGTTACCTACCGACTCAAGTGCGTACTAACGCTGATTTAGAAAAAATGGTTGATACTAGTGATGAGTGGATTGTAACTCGTACTGGTATTCGTGAGCGCCGTATTTCTGCTCCCGATGAATCCGTTGCTGATATGGCTTATCACGCATCAGTTAATGCGATTGAAATGGCTGGCATTGATAAGCACGATATTGACCTAATTATTGTTGCGACCACCAGTGGCAGCCACAAATTCCCATCATCAGCTTGTCAGGTTCAAGCAGCATTGGGCATCAAAGGTTGTCCTGCGTTTGATGTAGCCGCGGCTTGTTCTGGTTTTGTGTATGCTTTATCGATTGCTGATCAGCATATTAAAACGGGAATGGCGAAGAATGTTCTGGTTATCGGTGCCGATGCGTTATCAAAAATGTGCGATCCTGAAGACCGTTCAACCATTATTTTATTTGGTGATGCCGCCGGTGCCGTAGTACTTGGTGCTAGCGAAGAACCAGGTATTATTTCAACCCATTTGCATGCAGATGGCCGCTTTGGTGAGCTATTAAGCTTAGAAGAAGCGAAGCGTGGTGAGTATATCGACGCTTGGTTACACATGGCTGGTAATGAAGTATTTAAAGTCGCCGTAACTCAATTATCTAAGTTAGTGAAAGATACACTAGCTGCGAATGGTATGGCGAAAACCGAGCTCGATTGGCTTGTACCACATCAAGCGAACTTACGTATCATTTCAGCCACGGCTAAGAAGCTTGCCATGTCACTTGATCAAGTGGTGGTAACATTAGACCGTCATGGTAATACCTCTGCCGCTACGGTTCCAACCGCATTAGATGAAGCGGTTCGCGATGGTCGAATTCAACGTGGCCATATGCTGTTATTAGAAGCGTTTGGTGGCGGTTTCACATGGGGCTCTGCGCTCGTTCGATTCTAATTGTTAGGTTTATCTACACGTTAGGTAAATGAGATTTTAATTTTAAGGAAATTTTCTATGAGTAAGTTTGCTGTTGTATTTCCAGGGCAGGGCTCTCAAACTGTTGGCATGCTAGCGGAACTTGGCGAGCAATATGAAGTTGTAAAAGCAACATTTGCCGAAGCATCAGAAGCGCTTGGTTATGATTTATGGGCTTTGGTTCAAAATGGCCCTGTAGAAGATTTAAATGAAACACACCGTACTCAGCCTGCATTATTAGCTGCCTCTGTAGCGATCTGGCGTGTATGGCAAGAAATTGGTGGCGAACAACCTCAAGTGGTAGCAGGCCATAGCCTAGGTGAATACTCAGCATTAGTATGCGCGGGCGTTATCGACTTTAAACAAGCGATTAAGTTAGTTGCGCTACGTGGAGAGCTAATGCAGCAAGCGGTTCCTGCTGGCGTTGGTGCAATGTTTGCAATTATTGGTCTAGATGATGCCGCGATTGCTAAAGCATGTGAAGAAGCAGCGCAAGGCGAAGTCGTATCACCGGTAAACTTTAACTCTCCAGGTCAAGTCGTAATTGCCGGCAATAAAGCGGCAGTAGAACGTGCTGGTGAGCTTTGTAAGGCGGCAGGTGCTAAGCGTGCATTGCCTTTACCAGTTTCTGTACCTTCACACTGTGCATTGATGAAACCAGCTGCGGATAAACTTGCTGAAGCATTAGCGGATATCGAGTTTAACGCACCGATCGTACCTGTAATTAATAACGTCGATGTGATTGCAGAAACGGATCCTGCGAAAATTAAAGATGCGCTTGTTCGCCAATTATATAGCCCAGTTCGTTGGACTGAAGGCGTAGTTGTAATGCATGATCAAGGCGTAGAAAACTTATTAGAGTTTGGACCAGGTAAAGTATTAACTGGTTTGACTAAACGAATTGTAAAAGCCTTGAGCGCACAAGCTGTGAATGATCCAGCTTCTCTTGATGCCGCTCGCGGTTAATACTGATGGCATGGTGTTGAGCTATGCCTAGGTATCACATTTTCAGTCATAAAGAGGATTTATAATGAATCTTGAAGGTAAAATTGCACTAGTTACTGGTGCCAGTCGTGGCATTGGTCGTTCGATTGCTGAGCTATTAGTTGAGCGTGGCGCGACGGTTGTAGGTACTGCAACAAGCGAATCTGGCGCACAAGCGATTAGTGACTACCTTGGAAGTAATGGTAAAGGTCTAGCCTTGAATGTAACGGATGCAGACTCTGTTGCGGCGACGATCAAAACCATTAATGAAGAATTCGGTGGAATTGACATTTTAGTGAATAATGCTGGTATTACTCGTGATAACCTGTTGATGCGTATGAAAGATGACGAATGGCAAGATATCATGGATACTAACCTAACATCGATTTTCCGTTTGTCTAAAGCGGTTCTTCGAGGCATGATGAAGAAACGTCATGGTCGTATTGTTAACGTGGGCTCTGTAGTGGGTACCATGGGCAATGCAGGTCAAGCAAACTACGCAGCAGCGAAAGCTGGCGTAATTGGTTTCACTAAGTCAATGGCTCGTGAAGTTGCTTCTCGCGGCGTAACGGTAAATACTGTTGCTCCAGGTTTTATCGAAACAGATATGACAAAAGCACTGAATGATGACCAACGTACTGCTACACTATCACAAGTGCCAGCAGGTCGATTAGGTGATCCGCGTGAAATTGCATCAGCAGTTGCCTTTTTAGCTTCTGACGATGCCGCCTATATTACTGGCGAAACACTGCATGTGAATGGTGGTATGTACATGGTCTAAATCTGTTTTGAGTGCTTTAAAATCACTCATATGCATGATTTAGGTCAAAAATGTACCAAATTTCAGTGAAAAACATGAAATTTGTGGTTTGACCAGCAAGGTCAGCCTTGCAACTTTTCAAAGTTTGAATAAACTACGGCTAACATCGCATTTAAGCGAACTCTCTGTAATAGGAAAAGAAAAATGAGCAACATCGAAGAACGCGTAAGAAAAATCATTGTTGAACAACTAGGTGTAGATGAAGCAGAAGTGAAAAACGAAGCTTCTTTCGTTGATGATCTAGGTGCTGACTCTCTAGACACAGTAGAGCTAGTAATGGCTTTAGAAGAGGAATTCGACACTGAAATCCCTGACGAAGAAGCAGAAAAAATTACTACTGTTCAAGCTGCAATCGACTACGTAAACAGCGCACAGTAATAACACCCCCAGGCGGTCTCCCAGACCGCCTGAGTTTTATCTTATATCATCTATCCTTACATACTCTCAGTATTATTAATCTCCGGAGAAAAAATCGTGTCCAAGCGTCGTGTAGTTGTTACAGGCATGGGGATGTTGTCACCGGTAGGCAACACAGTTGAATCCTCTTGGAAAGCCCTTTTAGAAGGTCAAAGTGGTATCGTGAATATCGAGCACTTTGATGCAACCAATTTTTCCACTCGTTTTGCAGGCTTAGTGAAAGACTTTGACTGCGAAGAGTACATGCCCAAGAAAGAAGCTCGCAAAATGGATTTATTTATCCAGTATGGTATTGCTGCGGGTATCCAAGCTTTTAATGACTCAGGCATTGAAGTGACCGAAGAAAATGCCACACGTATCGGTGTCGCTATTGGCTCTGGTATTGGTGGTATTGGTTTGATTGAAGAAGCGGCACATACGCTTCGAGATCGTGGCCCACGTCGTATGAGTCCATTTTTTGTGCCTTCAACCATTGTTAATATGATTGCAGGTCATTTATCTATCATGAAAGGCTTACGTGGACCAAATATCGCTATTTCAACAGCATGTACTACAGGTTTGCATAATATCGGCCATGCGGCTCGTATGATTGCTTACGGTGATGCTGATGTGATGCTTGCGGGTGGTGCTGAAAAAGCGTCGACTCCGCTAGCGATGAGTGGCTTTGCTGCAGCAAAAGCATTATCAAGCCGCAATGATGAACCGCATCTAGCTTCTCGCCCATGGGATAAAGACCGTGATGGTTTTGTACTAGGTGACGGCGCTGGCATGATGATGGTAGAAGAGTACGAGCATGCGAAAGCGCGTGGTGCAAAAATCTACTGTGAAATTGTTGGTTTTGGTATGAGTGGTGATGCTTATCACATGACGTCTCCTAGTGCTGATGGCTCAGGCGGCGCATTAGCAATGGAAGCGGCTATTCGTGATGCAGGCATTACTGGTGATCAAATTGGTTATGTCAATGCACACGGCACATCAACGCCAGCTGGTGATGTAGCAGAAACCTTAGGCATCAAACGTGCATTAGGTGAAGAAGCAGCGAAGAAAGTACTGGTATCATCAACTAAGTCAATGACCGGTCACTTACTCGGTGCGGCAGGCTCAGTTGAATCGATCATTACAGCGTTAACTTTGGTCGATCAAATTGTTCCACCAACCATTAATCTAGATAACCCTGATGAAGGTTGTGATCTAGATTATGTACCGAATAAAGCTCGTAAAGTTGAGAACATGGAATACGCTCTATGTAACTCATTTGGCTTCGGTGGCACCAATGGTTCGTTAATCTTCAAACGTATCTAGTTAAAATAGCTGAATAAGCCATTTTATAAAGCGGTTTAATGTTATAGCATTAAGCCGCTTTTTTTTTTGCTATGATGCAGCCAATAAACGGGAATAGGATCACTATGTTTTTTGTAAATGGAAAACTACAGCAAAGCGTATCTATTACAGACCGTTCATTTCAATATGGAGATGGCTGCTTCACGACTCTTTTAGTGAAATATGGTCAACCATTATTACTTCATGCTCATAAAGAACGTATTGATTTAACTTGTCAGAAACTTTTTATGTCGCCTCCAGAATGGAATCAAGTGGAGGAGTGGATTGAAGCGGCTATCAATGCCTCAGGTCATCAAACACTTGCGTTAAGTGGTCTTAAAATCCATGTGAGTCGTGGAAGTGGCGGAAGAGGTTATAGCCCAAAAGGCGCAAATGCTACACAAGTTGTAGTCCAGACCTTTGCTTACCCTGAACATTATTCAACTTGGCAATCTGAGGGAATAAAAGTTGGTGTGAGCGCCACTTGTTTAGGGATAAATCCTCAGCTTGCTGGGCTTAAACATAATAATCGCTTAGAGCAAGTGCTGATTAAGAAAGAAATTGATGATACTGAGTTCGATGACAATATCGTGCTTGATATTGATGGGAACGTCATTGAGATGAGCGCCGCCAATTTGTTTTGGGTGGCCAACAATCAGCTTTACACACCAGAGTTAGTGAAAAATGGTGTGCTAGGTATAAAGCGAAAACAAGTATGTGAATATGCCGAGCAGACAAAAATGACAGTGAATATCAGCGATTACACATTAAACGATGTGCTTAATGCTGATGAAGTGTTCATTACTAATGCACTTCATGGTGTCGTTCCAATCATTCAAATAAATAATAAAGAATTTAATATTGGCGCAATTACACGCGCTATTCAGGAGAAAATGAACCCGTGATTAAAAAATTAGCCATGGTATTGCTTTTAATCGTAGCGGCATCGGTAGCAGTGATGTTTTATGCCAAGTCAGAAGTCACTCGCTATGTAGAGCAGCCATTAAATATTGAATCTGAGCAGCTGATTACTATCGAGCACGGTAAAACGCTAAAAAGTGCATTGTGGATGATGGAGCAACAGGGTTGGATTACCGGCAATACCTTTGCTCGTTTGTTACCCCGCTTATACCCTGAAGTAGTTCATATTCGTGCGGGGACTTATCAAGTTAACCCTGGTGAAACATTGAAGCAGGCTTTAATGACGATGGTGACGGGTGAAGAATTTCAATTTACCATTACCTTTATTGAAGGGAGTCGTTTCAACGAATGGCGTAGTCAGCTAGATATGGCAAAAGGTTTAGTACATAAAACCAAAGATCTAAGCGAAGCTGAGATTGCCAAAGCACTTGGTGAAAGTCACCAAAAATTAGAAGGCTTGTTATTAGCGGAAACATACCACTACACCGAAGGTATGTCGGATCTTGATATTCTGAAAAGGGCACATCAATCACTTACTCGTGAGTTAGATGCTGCTTGGCAAACAAGACAAAAAAACCTACCGTTGGACACGCCGTATCAAGCGTTAATTTTGGCGTCAATTATTGAAAAAGAAACCGCGGTAGAATCAGAGCGCCAACGTGTCGCGTCAGTTTTTGTCAATCGATTGAATAGAGGCATGCGATTACAAACTGACCCTACGGTGATTTACGGCATGGGTGATAAATATGACGGCAACATTCGTAAGAAAGATTTGTCGACCCCAACCCCTTATAACACCTATGTGATTAATGGTTTACCACCAACGCCGATTGCCATGCCAGGGGTTAACTCTGTACGTGCTGCGTTAAACCCAGAGAAAAGTAGCTATTTATACTTTGTAGCAAGTGGTGATGGTGGACACGTGTTCACTAAATCGTTAGCTGAGCATAATCGTGCGGTGCGTGATTATTTGAGAAAATTACGAGCAAATAAGAGTAACTAATGAAAAACGCGAAATTTATTGTAGTTGAAGGCTTAGAAGGCGCAGGAAAAAGCACCGCGATTAATGCTGTGCTGGAAACCTTAAAGCAGCATTCAATCCTAGATGTCGTACAAACGCGTGAGCCGGGTGGTACAACATTAGCGGAAAAGTTACGTGCATTAGTGAAAGAAGAGCATGCGGGAGAGGAGCTACACGATATCAGTGAACTACTGATGATGTATGCGGCTCGCGTGCAACTAGTTGAAAACGTGATTAAGCCAGCACTTGCTAATGGTCAATGGGTGCTTGGTGATCGCCATGATTTATCTTCTCAAGCGTATCAAGGCGGTGGTCGTCAAATTAGCCCTGAAATTATGAGCAATCTAAAACAAACCGCGTTAGGTGACTTCAAGCCAGATCTTACTTTGTATCTAGATATTGATCCTAAAATCGGCTTGGAAAGGGCGCGTGGTAGAGGCGAGTTAGATCGAATTGAAAAAATGGATATTAGCTTTTTTGAACGAGTACGTGCTCGCTATTTAGAAGCCGCGCAACAAGATCCTAGTATTATTACTATCAATGCCAATCAAACGATTGAGCAAGTGGCTAACGATTTACGCCGTGCTCTACAAGTATGGTTTGATAATGGACAAACGGTAGCATAATGGCTTTATATCCTTGGCTAGAGCCGCTGTGGAAACAATGGCAAGTAATGCTTTCTCAACAAGCCACACCACACGCTATGTTGTGTAGTGCTAATGCTGGTACCGGAATAGAAGATCTCGTTAATCGCCTTGTGGCGGCTGTTGTATGTAAAAACACACACGATGAAGCCTGTGGTTTTTGTCATAGCTGTGAGTTAAGTCAAGGTGGTCACCATCCTGATATTCACTGGGTAACACCGGAGAAAGAAGGTAAAGGGATTAACGTTGAGCAAATTCGCGAGGCTAACCGCTACGCGATTGAATCATCGCAACTCGGTGGCAAACGAATCATCATTGTTCAGCCAGCGGAATCGATGAATGAATCGGCATCCAATGCTTTATTGAAAACATTGGAAACTCTGCCAGAACAATGTGTATTTGTACTGTTGACTCAAGATAAACACAAATTGTTGCCTACCATTATTAGCCGCTGTCAGCATTGGCAATTGCCTAAAGTGGCAAAGCCTGTGTTGCTGGATTGGTTGGGCTCTCAATTATCTAATGAGCAAATGCCAGACTGGTTTAGCTTGAAGATGTATGCACAGTCACCGCTGGATGCCTTGTCGTTCATCAAACAAGACAAGCAGAAAGAGTGGGAGCAGTTACTTGCTCTACTTTTAGCTGGAGTACAAAAGCGTTCATTTTCTTTATTTGAAGTGCAAAGCTTTTTTAAGAATGAACCATTAGAGAAAGTGTCTTGGCTGCTGTATCTATTCAATGATCTACAAAAAGCCCATTTTGGTGTGGCGGATATTCCTCAACCTGCGGTATTTGAGCAACTTGCGAGTTGTATTTCGTATACTAGCGCCTATTCTCATTATCAACATCTGCAACAAATGCATCATTCATTAACGACTTCGAGCGGTTTGAACGCTGAGTTACTGATCGTAGATTGGTATCTCACCCTAGTTCAATCTTAAGCTCAAATAAAAATTTAAAGTTAAATCAAGATCTTATTTGCGAACCCTTATTTGCGAACTATGAAATCAGGAACTAGACTATGTTAGTTGATTCACATTGCCACCTCGATAAATTAAATTACAATGACTTACATGTAGATGTTGCGGATGTGGTTGCCAAAGCAAAGCAAGCGGGTGTTGAGCAAATGCTGAGTGTTGGTGTGACACTGGAAGCATTTCCTTCAATGCTGGCGATGATCGAACCGTTTAACAATATTCATGCATCGTGTGGCGTTCACCCACTAGATTGCGAAAGTGAATTTGATCTTAATACGTTTAAACAATATGCCAACCATTCAAAAGTGGTGGCGATTGGTGAGACAGGGTTAGATTTTTTCTATCAGCCTGAAACCGCGCAGCGACAAATGGAATTGTTTGAGCAACATGTAGCGGTTGCCAATGAATTAGATAAGCCGCTGATAATCCATACGAGGAATGCTCGTGCTGAAACGTTAGATGTATTAAGAAATGGCCATGCTGAGCGTTGTGGTGGGGTGATCCACTGCTTTACTGAAGACTTAGCGTTTGCGAAAGCGGCCATTGATCTTGGGTTTTATATTTCTTTGTCTGGGATTATTACCTTTAAGCAAGCGACAGAGTTGCAAGAAGTCGTAAAACAATTACCGCTAGATAGACTGCTTGTCGAAACCGATTCACCTTATCTAGCGCCTGTTCCGCATCGTGGTAAAGAAAATCAGCCCGCTTATGTATCAGAAGTGGCTGCATTTTTAGCCAAGCTGCAACAATGCGATGTTGAAACGGTATATGAAGTAACAACGTCTAATTTCAACAAGTTATTTTTAAGTTAGTTAGATATAGAAGGCTGTGACACGAATTATTCGCGTAAAATGAGACTAAGATCTCATTTGTGATATTCGAATTCATCAACTCAGTTAAAACTTGTTTCAAATCATTACTGGAATTGAAGGGCCTTGTTACGATTTTTACGTTCGATAAGGAATCTTTAGTCAATTAAGATATTTTAAAATTGTTAACTTAAGCAGTTATACTGTGGGTGTTATTCTTTTTATTGAGATCTATATCGATAAAATAGCGTGCATGGATCACTTTGTTAAATTAAAAAAGTTGATTTTACTGCATAGATAGAACATCCTACGCCGGTTTTAAAATGTTACATTTTTATGCAAGTGGGACGGGGGAGTTACACTTCACGCTTGTATTTTTCTAAGCATAAAGGTTAAAAATTATGTCATATCAATCAGCAGCAGAAAAAATCCTTGAAGGGATTGGTGGTGCAAGCAATGTCAAATTCATGACATTCTGTGCAACACGTTTACGCTTTGAATTAAATGATGGTTCTATCGTAAATAAAGAAGCATTAGATGCAATCCCAGAAGTGATGGGTTGTGTTCCTCAAAGTGGTGATCGTTATCAAATCGTTATTGGCGGAGCCGTTGGTAATGTTTATAACGCAATTAAAGCACTACCTTCTATGAGTGATGGTGCACAACCTGCTGCAGCAGACAACAATGGGTCAGCATCAAATGACGAACTGAAATCTTCTTTACGTTCTTCTGGTGTACGTGGCAAGGTTCAATGGATTGATGCTTTCTTCGAATATCTTTCAGACTCTTTCCGTCCAATTTTAGGTGTTCTACTTGGTGCATCATTAATTATCGCTTTAGCGGCTGTTCTTGATGCTCTCGGCTTAGTTGATTTCAGGGGTGAAAAATCAGCAGGTTGGGTATTTGTCGATACAATGTGGCATACAGTATTCTACTTCTTGCCGATTATGATCGCTTATAATGCATCGAAAAAATTAAACGTAGACCCTTGGTTAGGTGCTGCGATTATGGGTGCCTTAATGACACCTGAATTCCAGAAGTTAGCCTCTATGGCTTCAACAACTTCGACTCTGGATCCAGAACTAGGTATCACAACAAAAGTTGCTGACATTTTTGGTTTTGCGATGCAGTGGAATGACTACTCAGGGCAAGTATTCGTACCGTTAATCATGGTTGCAGTATTAGCACTTGTTTATCGCTTCTTGCAAAAGATCTTCCCAGAGAATGTTCACATGGTATTCGTACCATTCTTCTCTCTAGCGATTATGATCCCATTAACGGCATTCTTCATCGGCCCACTAGGTGTTTGGATTGGTATCGACTTAGGTAATGGCCTTGCATGGTTGAATAATAACGCACCATTTGTATTTGCATTGTTGATTCCTATGCTTTACCCATTCCTAGTTCCACTAGGTCTACACTGGCCTCTAAATGCTTTAATGTTAATGAATATCCAAACACTTGGTTATGACTTCATTCAAGGTCCAATGGGTGTATGGAACTTCGCATGTTTCGGTGCAACCGCTGGTGTACTATTAATCTCAATGCGTGAAAAAGATAAGACTATGCGTCAAACTGCATCTGGTGCATTGGCAGCAGGTCTATTTGGTGGTATCTCTGAGCCGTCTCTATATGGTATCCACTTACGTTTTAAACGCGTTTACTCTCGCATGCTTCCTGGTTGTTTTGCTGGTGGTCTTGTGATTGCAATTCTTGGTTCTCAATACCAAGGCGTTAAAACATCAGCATTTGCCTTTACTTCATTGTTAACTATCCCTGTATTTAATCCAATGTGGGTATATGCAGTGGCAATTGCGGTAGCGTTTATTGTTCCTATGTTACTGATTTTCTTCTTGGATTATCGTACAGACGAAGAAAAAGCCGCATCAAAGAATTAATCGGATTTTAATATCAATTGATATTTGATTAATACAAATGACAAAGCCAGTTGGGTCAACTCAACTGGCTTTTTCTTTGCAAAAAATTGGCATATACCTGACGGTCAACCCATCATCGTACAAGCTATTTATGGTTCAATCTTGTCTGGACAATGAATTGTAGATTAAGTGCCTTGGAGGGCCGATGAAATTGCATATTACTAAAACAGGTAGTTTGATAGTTGGGAGTATATTAATAGCTTTTAATGCCCCAGTACTTGCGGATGAAGGCGTGAGAACAAACACTTCGGTTCCGTCTTATATAAATGATTCAGACTATAAAGTGGGCTTTGGATTTGACCGAGGCTTTAGTGTTGTTGGGCAACTTTATAATAAAGTGAACTTGTCACTTGGCGATGATGGTATAGCGGCTGACTACATTTTTCTAACCGGTAAGTTTAATCAAAAACTACCGTTTACTTGGTATGCTTCTGTTGGTGGTTTCTATGACTGGGATAAAAGCTGTCATAACGGTTGTGGAGGTTATTATGATAATAATGGCCGCTGGCATTCACACCATGATTCAGACCATTATTTTAATGATTACGGAGTGCGTGTGCCATTCGGACTAGACTGGAACTTTGCTAGTCGCTGGGATACCTACGTTCAACTCGCCCCTGTGATCAATATTCCTGATGACTTCGATGTGGATTTTCAAGCCGCGATAGGGATCCGATACTCTTTATAATTCTGCGTAATTAGTCGTTAGTAATGAGTTGGACATATATGAAAACGAAAAAGCCCGCATCAGTTGCGGGCTTTGTTATATGTGATGTTAATTATTGTCTTTATTCACTTTTCATCGCACGGCGGATGCACAATGCTGCGCCACCCCATGTAATGCCAAGGCCAATAACCATCATAATAATTGCACCAGTCGTCATATTAAGCCTCTTTTGATTTCTTTAAGTTAACAACGATAGAGATAATCAGCATTAGCGCTAATAAGCCCCAGCCTAGTGTTAATAGATCCGACATGCTGTAGCCGCCATAGCCATCTGTAAGGGTCGCAATAATCTTATTAGCTAGGATGATTGCAATCATGATTGGGCTTAAGAAGCGGATACATAAGTCGAACCATACACCGATAGTTAGCTCTGATACTGCGTTAGCGTGTTTACGAATATCAGCGACTTTAAATAACCAACCAACAAGCACCAATTCGATTAGACAGCTTCCTAATAGAGCGATGTTGTTGATGAAGTAATCGACTAAATCCAGTAGTAACAAACCACCATTGGTTGCGAATGCTAGTGATACTATAAGACCTGTACCACATACAATACTTGCGGCTTTACGGCGAGACCATTTTAGTTTGTCAATAAAGGCAGACGTTACCGCTTCCATAATCGAAATGTGCGAACTGAAGCCGGCAACCACTAATGCTAGGAAAAATAGTGGGCCTAGGATGTATGGTGCTGGTAATAAGTTAATCGCCGCTGGAATTGTCACAAAGGCCAAGCCAACACCCGCAGAAACAACTTCTGTTAGTGGTTTGCCTTGCTCTTGTGCCATGTAACCTAGTACAGAGAAGATTAAGACACCGGCTAAGATAGAGAAGCCACAGTTAATCAATACTGTCATTACAGCATTGTTACTGATGTCTGATTTCTCTGGTAGGTAGCTTGAGTAAGCCAACATGATGGCAAAACCAACAGATAGCGTGAAGAACATTTGTCCGTACGCTGCAGACCAAACAGAAGGGTCGGTTAAGCGACTAAAGTCAGGTTGGAACATGTAGTTCAAGCCATCAACCGCGCCAGGTAAGAAAATCATACGGCCAATCAAAGCAAGTACCATGATGAATAGAATTGGCATCATGATTTTACCAGCACGTTCAATACCACCTTTAACGCCACCGAATAGAGCGGCATAAGTGACAAGCCAACCGACAATCATCGGAATCGCAATGTGCCATTGAATGCTACCTAGTTGACTAGGAGAATTATCGCCACCGAGTTGTAGGTATTCACCAAAGAAGTATGCATTTGGATCGCTGCCCCAACCTTGAGTGAAAGCTAGACCAACATAAGAGATTGCCCAACCGATGATCGCGATGTAGTACACACCGATCACCGCAGCAATCATTACTTGGAACCAACCAAGCCACTCAAACTTTGAATTAATTTTTGCTAATGTTCTTGGCGCTGAACCACGGAATTTATGACCCATGGTGAATTCCATAATCATAAAAGGAATACCCGCGGTGAGCATGGCAAAAAGGTATGGAATAAAGAATGCACCGCCACCGTTTTCATACGCCATGTATGGAAAACGCCAAATATTACCTAATCCTATTGCCGATCCTACGGCCGCTAGAACAAACCCCGCTCGGGAGCCCCATTGTTCTCTTTTCATGTACAAATCCTCTGTAACTGCGTAAATGGATACTTAACAATTTAGAAACAGATTTCATTTTTAGGTTTAAAATTCTGTATCACTTGTTACGTTCCAGATTATTATTCTGATATTTTAAATGTGTGTTTGCAGTAGATGAAACATTCACCTGTGCATGGTTTGAGATTACATATTCAATATAAAGAACGCAATAGAAGCGCTAGAATGTAAAGGTTAGGTTAAATATTGGATAAAACTTGATAAAATTATCAATATGCTAGATTGAACTGCTGTAATTAATATTGCTAGTGTTATTCGCTAGTAATTGGTTATCTTTCACGATGTTTGTGTTTTGGTTTTTTATAATTCAAGTGTTGTTTTAATGTGCGATTTTTTGAGCCAGTACAATATTTTGTTCTAAATCTTATCCTAAGTGCAGTTGATTTTTTGTAGACTGTTTAGTGATCTAGGGAAGGAATGCCGTTAAATTTAACCAAAGATTTTTGCTAATATATTGAGAGTTTAACGACACTTTCATAGGCTTGGTGACTAGAGTCATGTTAATATCATTTCATCTTAACTATCCGAGGTTTTATTATGAGTCGTGATTTGAAAATTTCTGCAGTGATCATTTGTTCTATTATCGCTTTTCTTACTGCGTACGCAGCTATTGTTGTTACGCATTAATCGCGTGAGCCAAAGAACATATAGCTACAATAGAATTAAGGAGTGAGTGTGAAAAATAGTGGCGTTATTACCGATGCGGGTATGTCTATTGACCTCACTACACTCAATAAGTATGCCAACGGACGGCATGCTTTAGTTGCCCAAGGAGGAGGACAGAAAGGCATTTTTACTGCCGGCGTTCTTGATAGTTTTCTTGAAGCGGCGCTCGATCCTTTCGATGTTTTTTATGGTACATCTGCCGGTGCTTTAAATTTAACCTCGTATATTTGTCGTCAACGAGGACTAGGCAAAGCTTTCATTACAGAGTTAACCACTCGTCCAGAATTTTTCCGCTTATTCAAACATATTCGTCGTAAACAACGTCTCGATCTTGATTGGGCCTTTGATCAATTAGTTGCTCCTCCTTATCTACTTGATATTGATGTGGGGCGTTTTGCTTTAGGTGATCGAGAAGCCTATGCCGCTGTGACGAATATGACGGATCTTCACGATGAATATTTGCCGATCACGTCTAATAATTGGTCTGATACCTTAAAAGCAACTTGTGCAATCCCTGCCTTATATCGTCATGAAGTTGAAATCGATGGTAAGTATTACGTGGATGGTGGCGTTTCTGCCGCAATCCCAGCTCAAGAAGCTTGGCGTAGAGGCGCGCGTTTAATTACGGTTATCCGTACTGAACCAATAGATTTAACTGAAGAAATCAGACAAGAACAAAGCGCTACCGTGCTTAATTCATTTTTGAATAGAGTAGGGTTAGACCAACACTTAGAATCGCTACAAACTCGTATCGCAGAAAGAACCGCGAGCTGGCGTTTGGATTTCGATAGTTTCTTAAAACAGCGTATTGAGCGCTCTAAACTCATTGAGACAGAGCAAGCTAAGCCATTGTTAAATGGTGGACGTTGGTTATTTGGCAGCAGTGATGTGTATCGCTTGTGTCATCTACTAGGTGATCAGTTTGATGCTGGCATCATGGATATGCTTCTAGTGCATCACCAAACCTTTACGCTGACTCATAACTTTATGCTTAAGCCGCCAGATGATTGTTTCATTTTGCAAATAGCTCCTGATCAGCCATTAAGGTCTTCTCCATTACTCAGTAAGCCGGAAGATTTAGAATTTGACTATCAGCTAGGTCTTAAGGCTGGGCGACGTTATATTGAGCAATTTTCAACTCTTGTATCAAAACCTGCGGTTATTCACAAAAGCGCTTACTCCTAACGAGAGTCGTATTTTAGTGATCTGATTCGATAAGCGATCGAAATGAAAGTTAACTCGATCGCAATTCTTCCTTCCTTTTATGCCTGCCTGAGTATTTTACGCCAAAATTTCTTTTTTAGAGCCTCAAGGTAAACAAACCTTAGTGGCAATTGAAACGTTTTTGCTGTGTAAATGGAGTGGTCATGGAAGAGAAAACTTTTCTCACGTTTGTTGTGATGAATACTCGTCTTTTAAAAACAGGTGGTGCAGCATCGCATCAATTTAAACAAGAAGGTGGTTACATTGGTAATGATGATAGTTGCCACTGGATATTGCCTGATCCGAACAATGCGCTTATTACCCCTTATTGCCAGATTAAGTTTGAAAATGACGAATATCATCTTATTGATATTCAAGGTGGCATCGGTATTAATGATGAGTCGCCTCAATTTGAACAACAACGACATATAAAAGTAAAAGATGGCGATGTCTTCCGTATTGGTTCTTATCAAATTAGAGCACATTTAAAAGTCGTGGAAGTGGAAACAGAGCAACGTTATCGCGTGGCGGAAACCGTTGCTTCTGGCGTACAAGAAGCTTCTAGTGTACAAGAAACCACTCCTTCATATATTCCTCAACTCGATATTGATTTGCCAGCGGCGCGAGAGGTTCAAGCATCGAAAACCGAGGTTGAACCATCCATAAGGCAAGATGATCAGAACAAGGAAATAAGGATGTCACCTTCAATCAATACTAGTACCAATGAAATTAATGAACCACTTGCGGCAAGTATCGCAGGGTTGTTGGCCATCCATAGCCGACAAGATAATTCTTTTCATTTATTAAATCGCAGTTTCCAGCCAATTCAAGATAACCCACTGCAAATGGGGCTCACGCCAGAAGAAACCAAAAACTTGATGTTCGGTGAAGAGCGTAGTCTATTTCACTTAGAGCCCACTCAAGCGATTGAAAGTAGTTTTAAATCTATAGAATCACACAGTGAGCGAATGCATCAGGCAACAGAGTTAGCCTTAAAATATTTACTCAATGAGTTTTCACCTGAAACCTTATTAAAGCGTTTTGAAACCTATCGTAAAAATGCACCGGATAATGTCGATAAAGAGGCTTGGGCGTGGAAAATGTACCAGTCGTATTTTTCTGAATTGACCTCAGGAAGACAAAAAGGTTTTGAAAAGCAGTTTTGGGAAGTGTTAGAGCAATCGTACGATACTTTACAATGTAAGCAGCCTTAAATTTAAGTAGACCTCGTATAACAAACCGCTCAATTAAATTGGCCTCGATACCCAAATTACTGGATATCGAGGCCTTGTTTTATATACCAAATTACTTTGGGTATTTTTTATTCTACTTCAATGATACGCATACAGTTGGTTGAACCTACTAAGTCCATCACATCGCCTTGGGTGATGATGACTTTATCGCCTTTCTCAAGTAAGCGGTTTTCTTTTAATGTCGCAATCGCTGCTAATGCGCAAGGTAGACCAGAGCCAGCTTCATGCTCAAAAAATACTGGCGTCACACCACGGTATAATGCTGCTCGGTTAAGAGTACTTTCGTTACGAGATAAAGCAAAAATAGGCAGACCAGAACTTAAGCGTGACATCATTAATGGTGTGCGGCCTGATTCAGTCATTGAAACGACAGCAGTGATGCCTTGCATATGGTTTGCAGAGTACATGGTTGCCATTGCAATGGTTTCTTCTGCCGATTGGAATTTACGGTCTAAGCGGTAGTTTGACACATTAACGGATGGCATCTTTTCAGCGCCAACACAAACTTCTGCCATTGATTTGACGGTTTCAACTGGGAAACTACCCGCTGCGGTTTCTGCGGAAAGCATTACGGCATCAGTGCCATCAAGAACGGCGTTCGCCACATCCATCACCTCTGCACGTGTTGGCATTGGGCTTGTGATCATAGATTCCATCATTTGCGTGGCGGTAATCACGTTACGATCTAGGCTACGTGCGCGTCGAATCAGTTGTTTTTGTACACCTACGAGCTCTGCATCACCAATTTCTACCCCTAGGTCACCACGCGCTACCATTACCACGTCAGACGCTAGGATAATATCGTCCATGCTTTCTTCGCTAATAACGGTTTCAGCACGCTCAACTTTGGCAACTAATTTAGCTTCAAGACCCGCATCACGCGCCAAGCGACGTGCATAATGCATATCTTCGCCATTGCGTGGGAAAGAGATAGCAAGGTAGTCTACTTTGATTTTTGCAGCCGTGATGATGTCTTGTTTGTCTTTTTCAGTTAAGGCATCAGCGGATAAACCACCACCTTTTTTGTTGATGCCTTTATTATTTGAAAGAGGGCCAGCAACCGTGACTTCGGTATGTACTTTATTGCCATCGACACTGGTTACTTTAAGTTGAACACGACCATCATCAAGTAAAAGAATATCGCCAGGACCCACATCTTTTGGTAGTTCTTTATAATCTAAACCGACAGCATGTTGATCGCCTTGGCCTTTTTCAAGATCGCTATCAAGTGTGAACTTATCGCCAATATTTAATTGAATTTTGCCGTCTTTGAAGGTTGAAACACGAATTTTAGGTCCTTGTAAGTCACCTAAAATAGCCACATGAATGCCTAGTTTTGCCGCAATAGTGCGGACTTTTTCTGCTCGAATAATATGGTCTTCAGCAGAACCATGTGAGAAGTTCATTCGGACAACATTAGCACCCGCTTTGATGATATCTTCCAGAATATTATCTTTGTCTGTGGCTGGACCAAGGGTGGTGACAATTTTGGTACGTCTTAAACGTTGAGACATGTATAACTCCATCTATATTTGAAAATTTCGTTTACGTTATCACTAATTGAAGTGTGATTTTAGGAAATACTGTGAATAAATGTATCCGCATTATTATAGGGTGTATTTACGAAAAGGTGTTTTATCATACAAATACGTTACTAATTAAAATTTAACCGTGATATTTGTCACGCAACGGTTGCATGGTGCTTCACAATTAGTTCGCAGTGTAAAAAAATTGCGGCAGGTTTTTCAAAAGGAGTACTTTATGTACATGGCTCAACCTGGTCACATTGATCAAATTAAGCAAGTCAATACAGGTCGTGTATATAAACTCATCGATCAATTTGGCCCAATCTCTCGTATCGATCTATCAAAATTAAGTGGCTTGGCACCAGCCAGTATCACGAAAATTTCGCGTGAATTAATGGAAGGGCACTTAATTCATGAAACCGTAGTACAAGAGTCTCTTAGTCGAGGTCGTCCTGCTGTGGGGCTGCAAACCGATAATACTGGTTGGCAGTTTTTGTCTATACGACTCGGTAAAGGTTATTTAATTATTGCTCTGCACGAACTTGGTGGGGAGGTCGTCACCGATTATAAGGTGGAGATAGAAGCCTCGGATCAAGATCGATTACAACAACAAATCTTAGATGAAATTGAGAAATTTTTTGTTCAGAATGTCGATTTAGTTGAGAGGATGACCAGTATTGCAGTGACACTACCTGCTCTGGTCAATTTCTCTGAAGGTGTGGTAATTCAGATGCCGCATTTTAATATTAAAAATTTAGCGTTAGGCCCCGCCATTTATGCTCAAACGGGCGTGCCAGTCTTTATTGCTAATGATACTTGTGCTTGGACTTTGGCTGAAATGTTGTTTGGTCAGTCTCAAGAAGTTGATAATTCATTACTCATTAGTAATCACCAAGGCGTTGCGGCTGGAGTGATTTTAAATGGCCGTTTGGCTTACAGTCGTAATGGTAACATCGGAGAGTTAGGACATATTCAAATTGATCCTGATGGTGCCGTATGTGAGTGTGGCAAACGTGGTTGTTTAGATACGGTTGCCTCCTCCCAATCGGTGTGTCGTGCTGTTACAGAGAAAGTAGCTAAAGGCGAGCCAACAATATTATCGGCCGATGATATTACGATGGAAACCATTTGCTCAGCCGCGTTAGAAGGTGATGAATTAGCCAAACAAGCCATTGAGAAGTTAGGGAGAGATTTAGGCAAGGGCATCGCTATTATGGTGAATATCTTTAGCCCGGAAAAAATCTTGCTGGGTGGTGCATTAACCAAAGCTAAGTCAATTTTATTCCCTGCTATTGAGCAAGCTTTGCAGCAATATAGTCTGCCTATTTTTCATAAAGATGTGCCTTTAGTAGAAAGTAAATTCTTTACTCAAACCACGATGCCAGGTGCGGCACTCATTAAGCAGGCACTTTATGATGGTTCATTACTCTTGAAGGTGGTTGAAGGTTAATTTCGATATAAAGTGATATTAATCAAGCATATAAAAATAAAGCCAGCGTAATTGCTGGCTTTGTTGTCTTTGGTGAGCTGAGTTAAGGCTTACGATTTAAATAGCTTATTTCGCTCAGGCTGTGCATCAATGCATTGACCGTGAACCTCTTGGCTTTCTGTTGCCATCAGGTAAACATACAGTGGCATGATATCTTCGGCCGTTTTCAGCAGGTTAGTATCTTCTGCTGGATAAGCTGAGGCACGCATTTTGGTACGAGTTGCACCTGGATTAATCGCATTAACGCGAATAGGGGTGTCACTGAGCTCATCTGCCAGAATTTGCATCATGCCTTCGGTCGCAAATTTAGAGATAGAATAACTTGCCCAGTAAGCTTTACCAATATGACCAACCGTTGAAGAGGTGAAAACAATGCGGCCGTTTTCTGATTTTTTAACCAGAGGCAGTAATGCTTGAGTCATTAGTAGTTGTGCTTTGACATTGACTTGCATCACTTCATCAAAAGCACTTTCTTCAATTTGTTCAAATGGTGTGATCGTACCTAGTAGACCGGCATTATGTAAGATGCCATCAAGTTTACCGAATTGATCTGCAATCGTATCGGCCATATCAAGGTAGTTCTGTTTGGTCGCCCCTTTCATATCAAGAGGGATAATCGCCGCTTGCGGGTAACCTTTCGACTCGATCTCATCGTACGTCGCTTCTAGTTTGGACACGGTGCGTCCTAGTAAAATAACGGTTGCGCCATGTTGAGCGTAGTGTAAGGCCGCTTCTTTACCTATACCGTCACCAGCACCAGTGACTAAAATGGTTTTTCCAGTAAGCGCTGAAGGGGAAACTGAATAATTCACCGTATGTAATCCTTAATCTAACTTTATATCTTTTATGCTCATTTTATTTGAAGTTAGGTGGGCATATACAAGAGCTATACCTTGAAGTCACTTGGGTATATGCAATAATGTACCGCTATTTCAAATAATAAGTGGTTAGCATCAACGTAAACTCGCTTACCATACACTAAACCGCAAGTTTTGAGGGAATGATATTGGAATTTTTGTTGGATTATGGGCTGTTTCTAGCCAAAGTCGTGACGTTCGTCGTTGCGGTAATCGCATTGTTTGTTGGCATTAAAGTATTAGGCGGAAAGGGCGGTCATGCGAAAGGTGAATTACAGATCACTGACTTGTCAGAAAAGCATACTGAAACGGTCGCACAATTAGAAGAACACTTGCATGATGAAGCGTATTTAAAGGCTCGTCATAAAGCTCAAGAAAAAGAGCAAAAAGAAAAGAACAAAAAAGAGGCCAAAGAAGCGAAAAAGGCCGCAAAATCCGGTGAGTTGGTAGATACGCGCAAACCTCATTTATTTGTTTTGGATTTTAACGGTAGCATTGATGCTAAAGAAGTATCGTCATTACGTGAGGAAGTCACCGCGATTCTTTCTGTCGCTAAAGAAGGGGATGAAGTACTACTTCGTCTAGAGTCTGGCGGTGGCATGGTTCATGGTTATGGGCTGGCTTCTTCTCAACTCGATCGCCTTAAAAATGCCAAGATTCCATTAACCATTGCTGTCGATAAAGTAGCAGCAAGTGGTGGTTATATGATGGCTTGTGTGGCAGATAAAATTGTTTCTGCGCCATTTGCGATTGTTGGCTCGATTGGTGTTATCGCACAAATTCCGAACTTCAATAAATTGCTGAAAAAGAATGATATTGAATTTGAGCAAATGACCGCAGGCGAATATAAACGCACCTTAACCATGTTTGGTGAAAATACTGATAAAGCACGCGATAAGTTCAAGCATGAATTAGAAGAAACTCATGTGCTATTTAAAGACTTTATCCGTGAGCACCGTGCAGAGCTTGATCTAGAGAAAGTGGCTACCGGTGAACATTGGTTTGGCACCCAAGCGCTTGAGTTAGGGCTGGTGGATGAAATTAAAACCTCAGATGATTTAATTGTTGCAGCGACCAAAGAAAAATCAGTGCTCGCCTTGCACTATGTTCGCAAGAAAAAACTATCGGATAAAATTTCTGGTAGCGCAGCGAAAACCGTCGATAGTGTACTACTTAAATTGATATCTAGAGGCCAGCGCCCAATCGTATAGCAGATACCTCTAATGGGGTAGGCGCATGAATAACTGATTTATATCAATCTTTATTGAATTAAGCTCACATCTCGTGAGCTTTTTTTTTTAGCGTAATGAGTTTTTATTTTGAGTGATTTCTGTAGGTTTTAGCCGATGTTCGCGACTTTTTGATGGTTTTTCATTAATGGTTTCTTGTTGTGAAATTAACTTTTTTCAACTTTGAACTATGATTAGAAAGCTTGAATTTGATCACATTAAAACGCAATATTCAGCCATCAACCTTGTTTTGTATCTAATTGTTACGAGAGAAAAAATGGACAACAATCAATTTGAATCATTAATGCCACCTGAAATGGCAAAAAAAGCCGCTGAAGCTGGTGTTTACAAAGTTAATAAATCTTTCTTTAAAACCTTTATGCTTGCAGTTACAGCTGGCATGCAAATTGGTATTGCATTTATTTTTTACACTACGGTAACTAGTGGTACCGCTGACGTGGCTCCAGGCTTTTCACATTTTGTTGGTGGTTTAGCATTTAGCCTAGGTTTAATTCTTGTGGTTGTAACAGGTAGTGAATTATTTACTAGCTCAACTTTAGTTGTTGTAGCAAAGGCAAGTGGTCTTGTGACTTGGGGACAGTTAATTAAAAACTGGGCTCAAGTGTATTTTGGCAACTTTGTCGGTTGTATTTTACTGGTTGGCATTATGTTAGTTGCTCAACAGTACATGAGCGATGCGGGTGGTATCGGTTTGAATGCGATGCACATTGCCCAGCATAAAATGCACCACTCTTTCGCATCAGCAGTTGCTTTAGGTACCATGGCTAACTTACTGGTATGTATCGCGGTTTGGATGTCTTATGCTGGTCGAACTCTAACTGATAAAATGCTGATTTTGATTTTACCTGTTGCGATGTTTGTATCATCAGGTTTTGAGCATAGCATCGCAAACATGTTCCAAATCCCATTTGCGATTGGTATCAAAAACTTTGCACCGGCTGAATTTTGGGAAATGACTCATACAACAGCTAGCCAGTTTGCCGACTTAAATATGGTTGATTTTGTAATGAATAACCTTATCCCTGTCACCATTGGCAATATTATTGGTGGTAGTCTATTTGTTGGTTTGTGGTTCTGGTCAATTTACCTACGAAAGTAATGTAACCATAAATAGGTGACATAAAAATGCCCTAGCTGAGACTAGGGCATCTTTTTATATATACTCAAGTGACTTGGGTAAAGGTCTAATATCTGAATTAGTGCACTGTATTTTCTAAGGTGAATTCTTTAGATAAATGATGTGCGAGATATTTGAACATATTAAATACCGCTGTGGTTTTTTCAGTCGGCAACCCTTGTTCATCTAAGAAATATTCGCCTTTGAAAATCAACACATCATCTTTCTCTATTACTGATGTGGCGCGCATTCCTTCCATATAATTTGCATGTTCTTGAATGACTTGGTTTGCAATCAGAAGAAGTTCAAATTCGGAGATGGCTTTTTTACTACTCATAGTGGCCTACTTAGAATGAAAGTTAAGGTTTGGTTGAATATCATTAAATAAGGCGCTATTGTCCGCCTCAATTTGATTCCAAAGTTTATACCTAACTCGTTGCTTGGTATAGCGAATGGCAGTAAAAAATCCTGAATTTTGTTTTTCAAAAATCGCACCAGATGGTCAGTCACCTTACTGCATCTTAGTTGGCGATATGTCGCTCACTCAGCATGAAAAGTGAAAAAACAGGTTGATCTTATTTAAAACTCACTCGATAGTAAAAAAAGAAGCAATTAATTAAAGCAGCGTGCGTAATCAATAAACGCGACCTGATGAGGATGTTTAGAATTAGTTATGGGCAAATCTCTTGTTATTGTAGAGTCACCAGCTAAAGCGAAGACTATCAATAAATATCTTGGAAAAGATTTTGTTGTGAAGTCGAGTGTTGGCCACGTACGTGACTTACCTACTGCCGGCCAAAGTAGTGGAAAAAAAGCGGCCGCGATTTCAACTAAAGGTATGAGCCCTGAAGAAAAAGCTCGTATCAAAAAAGAAAAAGACAAAGCAGCCCTTATTAAAAAGATGGGTATCAACCCTTACCAAGGCTGGGAGGCGAATTATCAAATCCTTCCGGGTAAAGAAAAGGTTGTTGCTGAATTACAGAAATTAGCCAAAGACGCCGATTGCGTTTATCTCGCAACCGATTTGGACCGCGAGGGGGAAGCTATTGCGTGGCACCTTCGTGAGATCATCGGTGGTGATGATGCGCGATACAAACGAGTAGTTTTTAACGAAATTACTAAAAATGCTATTCAACAAGCCTTTGAAACACCAGGTGAATTGAACCTAGATGGTGTGAATGCTCAACAGACACGACGCTTTTTAGACCGTGTGGTGGGCTTTATGGCTTCACCTCTGCTTTGGAAAAAAGTGGCGCGTGGTTTATCTGCCGGCCGTGTTCAATCGGTAGCTGTGAAATTGTTGGTTGAGCGTGAACGTGAAATCAACGCCTTTATTCCAGAAGAGTTTTGGGATATTCATGCTGACACGACAACACTAAATAATACTGATTTCCGTTTACTCGTCGCTCAACAAGGTGGCTCTGCTTTCAAACCCGTCAATGAAGCGGAAACCAAAGCGGCGTTATCGGTTCTTGAAAAAGCGACTTATGAAGTTTGTAAGCGTGAAGACCGCCCAACTTCAAGTAAGCCTTCTGCGCCATATATCACCTCAACATTGCAACAAGCGGCAAGTACCCGCTTAGGCTATGGGGTGAAAAAGACCATGATGCTCGCTCAGAGACTCTATGAGGCGGGTTACATCACTTATATGCGTACTGACTCAACTAACTTGAGTAAAGAGGCTGTAGAGGCTTGTCGTGAGTTTATTCAATCTGAGTTTGGTGACGCTTATTTACCTGCCAGTCCTTTAGCTTACGGTAGTAAACAAGGCGCTCAAGAGGCGCACGAAGCGATTCGTCCATCTAGTGTTGAAGTAAAAGCCGAAGACTTAAATGGTATGGAAGCGGATGCCCACAAACTTTACGCACTGATCTGGAATCAATTTGTTGCCTGTCAAATGACACCAGCAAAATACGATTCAACCACAGTAAGTGTTAAGGCTGACGACTTTACGCTAAAAGCCAAAGGGCGCATTTTGAAGTTTGACGGTTGGACTCGTGTTCAGCGTCCAATGGGTAAAAATGAAGATCAAATTCTACCGGAAGTGAAAGTTGGCGATACCTTGTCGCTGAAACAACTCGATCCGAAACAGCACTTTACTAAACCGCCGGCGCGTTTCACCGAAGCAGCATTAGTTAAAGAGCTTGAAAAACGTGGTATTGGTCGTCCATCGACTTATGCATCAATCATTTCCACCATTCAAGATCGTGGTTATGTAAAAGTTGACCAACGTCGTTTCTATGCAGAAAAAATGGGTGAGATTGTTACCGATCGTATGGATGGTAGCTTTAATGATCTGATGGATTATGATTTCACTGCTCGCATGGAAGAAAAACTCGATAAAATCGCCGAAGGTAATTTAACCTGGACTCAAGTCCTAGATGAGTTTTTTGATGCATTCACCGCAGATTTAGATAAAGCGGAATTAGACGAATCTGAAGGTGGCATGATGCCAAATAAGATCGTTGAAACCAGCATTGAATGTCCAACGTGTTCACGTCCAATGGGAATTCGTACTGCCTCAACAGGTGTGTTCCTAGGTTGTTCAGGTTATGCATTGCCACCAAAAGAGCGTTGTAAAACCACCATTAACTTAGGTGATGAAGAAGGCGTAGTGAACGTTTTAGAAGAAGACGTTGAAACGGCGGCTCTTCGTGCTAAAAAGCGTTGTCCAATTTGTGAAACCGCAATGGACGCTTATCTGATTGATGACAAGCGTAAGATGCACGTTTGTGGTAATAACCCGAACTGTGAAGGTTATGTGGTTGAATTCGGTGAGTTCAAACCAAAAGGCTACGATGGTCCATTAGTTGAGTGTGACAAGTGTGGCTCAGATATGGTGCTGAAAAATGGCCGCTTTGGTAAGTACATGGGTTGTACTAGCGAGGAATGTAAAAATACTCGTAAGATCTTACGTAACGGCGAAGTTGCGCCACCGAAAGAAGATCCAGTACATTTCCCAGAATTGCCTTGTTCTAATTCGGATGCTTATTTCGTACTACGTGATGGCGCATCTGGTTTGTTTATGGCGGCAAGCAACTTCCCGAAATCTCGTGAAACTCGCGCACCGCTAGTCGCTGAGATGGCAGAATACAAAGATCGTATTTCTGAAAAATTCCATTACTTAGCGTCTGCACCGGTTGCCGATCCTGATGGGATCCCAACAGTCGTTCGCTTTAGCCGTAAATCGAAAGAGCATTACGTGCGTTCAGAAGTGGATGGTAAACCATCTGGTTGGACTGCACTGTATATTGACGGTAAGTGGGAAATCACAGACAAGCGTAAAAAACCAAAGAAATAGGTTTTTAATCGCTTAACGAAAAACAGCCCGATGCATTTGCACCGGGCTGTTTTTGTATAAAATGGCTCGTGGCTCGTGGCTCGTGGCTCGTGGCTCGTCTCGTTAGGCCAAGGCAGCTGCTTCGACAGGAACGCCGCTATGAAAACGAAACTCCGCTTCCTCTCGTTGAATGAGTTGACCTTCACGTTCGCCAATTAAGCGAACTCGTTCACTAATATCTTCTCCCGCAATCGCTTCGGCTAGCGCTAGGTAATCTTGATAATGACGTGCTTCTGAACGTAACAAAGAAACATAAAATTTATTCAGCTCGTCATCTAAAAACGGGGCTAGCTTGGCAAAACGTTCACAAGAGCGCGCTTCAATATAAGCACCGATAATCAACTTATCGATTAGGGCAGCAGGCTCGTAGGTTCTGACCGTCTTCATTAAACCTTTGGCGTAGGTTCCCGCGGTAAGGTTCTGATAAGGGATGCCTCGGTTTTCCATAATCTCAAGCACTTGCTCAAAGTGATGGAATTCCTCTTTAATCAAACGCACCATTTTATCAACCAGATCTTGGCCATGCTCAAAGCCATCACGAACGGTTAGGCTACTAGATTGCATAATGCTTTTTTCTGGAAACTCGACATCACGAATGCACTTGTAGACATAATCTTCATAAGGTTTCGCCCATTGCATCAGTGTTTGACCACTTTGCTCATCAACCGCATATTTACGCACCATAAACATGGCCGTTTGAGCTGCTTTTAATTCGCAATTGCAGTGGTCAATCAACAAGGCGTTTAAATGCTCTGGTTGCTTGGCTTTTTCTATCCAAGCCTCTGGTGTTGGACAATGTAGAAATTGGTGTATAGGTTTCAGTAATTCTTGATACATGGCAAATAAAGGTTTCGAATGAAAATATCGACAATTTTATCACATTACACTTTATTTCCGTTATCGAATCTCAATGAAGAGCTATGAAAATGACTCGATAAGCGTTATAACTAATACTTATAAGGCAAAGTGATGCCTCAAAGATAAATGCTGATGGAGAGGGAAGCCCATATGAAGTTACAACAGCTGAGATATATTGTTGAAGTGGTAAATAACAACCTAAATGTCTCTGCTACGGCGGAAAATTTATATACGTCGCAGCCGGGTATTAGTAAGCAAGTTCGTTTGCTAGAAGATGAATTAGGTATTCAGATTTTTGAACGTAGTGGCAAGCACCTAACGACAGTCACTCCGGCGGGTCAAGAAATCGTCCGTATTTCTCAACAAATCTTATCCCGAGTAGAAAGTATTAAGGCTGTGGCAGGCGAGCACACTAATCCTGAAAGTGGCACGCTCAACATTTCGACTACCCACACCCAAGCTCGTTACGCTTTACCAGATGTGATTAAAGGCTTTACCGCGCGTTATCCAAAAGTGTCTTTGCATATGCACCAAGGTACGCCGAGTCAAATGTCAGAAGCGGTGTCAAAAGGCACGGCTAACTTTGCGATTGCGACAGAAGCACTGCATTTATATCAAGATGCCATCATGTTGCCTTGTTATCACTGGAACCGTTCTATTGTCGTCCGAAAAGATCACCCTTTGGCGCAATTAGGTAAGGTAACGATTGAAGAGTTGGCTAAGTATTCTTTAGTTACTTATGTGTTTGGTTTCACTGGTCGTTCTGAGTTAGATACCGCGTTTAACCTGGCGGGCTTACAACCTAAAATAGTGTTTACTGCCACCGACGCTGATGTGATTAAAACTTACGTTCGCTTGGGAATTGGGGTAGGCGTTTTTGCTAGTATGGCGATCGATAAAGAACAAGATGATGATTTGGTGGCCATCGATGCTAGCCATATCTTCGGCGCGAGCACCACCAGTATAGGCTTTAAACGCGGTACTTTCTTAAGAAGCTATATGTTTGATTTTATGGAGCGCTTTGCTCCTCATCTAACCCGTCCGGTTGTCGAAAAAGCGATTGGCTTGAAGAATAATCAAGAAATCGAAACCATGTTTAAAGATATTGAGTTACCCGTTCGTTAATGTGTGAATCCCTCTCTCAGCGCTTTTCTTTATTAGATAAAGCGCTCATTTCTACTCAAGAGTTTTGGCGGACGGAACCGTTCCATTTAAGTATCAATGAAAGCTTACCTTGGACTAATCATCCCGCTCTCTGCGAATTTCTGACCAGCTTGGAAGTTAAAGACATTGAGCAGCTAAAAGGGGATACATCAAAGTTAGTTGAGTGTTTAACGCCTTTTATTCCCGCTTTAACCAGTTTATGGGCTCAATGTGAATTAGATAGTCTGCCACTAACGGGTGAACATGATACTCAACATTTAAGTGTTGGGATCCCGGGGAGAAAATGGCAACAGATCACTGCGATGGGAGAGGCCGCACTACAAGTTAACCGTTCTGGTCAAGATTGGTTGGAATGGTGTGCCGGTAAGGGGTACTTAGGGCAATGGTTAGCGCAGCAGTCGCAACTTCCTGTGATCAGTTTTGAGTGGCAAGAAAGTTTGTGTGTAGCAGGGCAAGCTTTGGCGGATAAACATCACTTACCGATGACCTTTATTCAGGGCGATGCGCTATCTGATGATTGCCGTCAGGTATTTAAGACCAATCAACACGCGGTGGCATTGCATGCCTGTGGCGATTTACATGCCCACTTAATTGAGCATGTGTGTCAGCAGGGTTTATCTGGAGTTACTCTTTCACCTTGTTGTTATCACTTAATTCAAGGTGACGATTATCAGCCGCTTTCAACACTAGGCAAGCAATCTCAACTTCATCTTTCCAAAACAGATCTCAGGATCCCACTGCAAGAAACCGTGACCGGTGGGGAGAGAGTGAAGCGTCATCGTGAATTGGAAATGACGTATCGCCTAGGCTTCGATTGTTTGTTGCAAGAGGCGAGCAATCAGCAAGGTTATACGCCTATTCCAAGTATTAAAAAATCGCAGCTAAGCCAAGGGTTTGCCAGTTTCTGCCAATGGGCGAAACAGCAACGAAATTTAGAGGTTACTCTTGAGAGTTTCGATTATTGGCAACAAAGAGGTGAAGAACGCTTTATTCAAATGGAGCGTTTGAGCCTAGTACAGCAAGCCTTTCGAAGGCCGCTTGAAATGTGGTTAGTGTGTGATAAAGCTTTGCGTTTAGAACAAGCGGGATATGATGTTTCGCTTAGCACTTTCTGCCCGCGAGACATCACACCACGCAATATTCTTATTCAAGCGATTGAGAACTGATTACTCTAACGCCTGCCTTGCATCTATGTAGGGTAGGTCAAACCCCTCAGCGACTTCTTTTATGGTTAACTTACCATCAATAACATTTAGCCCTTTTAAAAAGCCCGCATCTTCTAATAAAGCCTGTCGATAGCCTTTGTTCGCAAGTTTTAGAATATAAGGCAGTGTCGCATTATTGAGTGCGAAGGTTGAAGTTCTTGCGACCGCTCCGGGCATATTGGCGACACAATAATGCACTATACCGTCAACTACATAAGTCGGATCCGCGTGAGTGGTAGCACGAGAGGTTTCAAAGCACCCCCCTTGATCAATGGCAACATCGACGAGAGCCGAGCCTGCTTTCATAGTGAGTAAATGTTGTTTATTGATAAGCTTTGGCGCAGCAGCTCCCGGAACTAATACCGCACCAATAATGAGGTCGGCTTCGGTAACTAACTGGTCAAGAAGTTCTCGAGTCGAGTAGACCACTTTTGCTGTGCCTTGAAATTCCTCATCCAGTTTGCGAAGTGTGTCGATATTTTTATCTAAAATTGTCACATCAGCACGTAATCCGACCGCCATTCTTGCGGCGTTAGAACCGACTACGCCACCACCCAGAATAAGCACTTTTGCCGGCATCACCCCCGGTACACCAGAAAGAAGTAAGCCACTGCCACCGTGGGATTTTTCTAATGTTTGAGCACCGGCTTGAATAGACATTCGACCAGCAACCTCAGACATTGGCGCTAATAGTGGCAGACGACCCATATTATCTGTTACAGTCTCATAGGCGATACAGATGGCTTTGCTCTTTATTAGGTCTTCCGTTTGTGGAAAATCTGGTGCGAGGTGCAAATAAGTGAACAATATTTGCCCTGGTTTGAGTAACGCTCGTTCAGTGGATTGAGGCTCTTTGACCTTAACAATCATATCTGCAGTAGAATAGATCTCTTTTGCAGTGGGAAGAATGGAAGCGCCTGCGGCGATGTAATCGTTGTCACTAAAGCCGATACCGGCTCCAGCCTGACTTTCGATAAACACTTGATGCCCGTGAGAGTATAGTTCTCTTACGCTAGCAGGGATCATGCCTACACGATATTCGTGGTTTTTGATTTCTTTTGGTACGCCAATTTTCATTCTGAACCCTCTTTTATTAGTGGTTGTTATGTCTGTCTAAAGGCTTATTCGTTGGGCTAATGTAAAGTGTAGTTATGATTTAGTAATATTTGATTCTGAATATAAAGAGAATGTAGAATATATTTTTGCAGGGAAGTAATTAAGGTGAATATCAATGACAGATAATTATAAAAAGCCATCAAAGGACTTAGACAGGATTGACCGTAATATTCTAAATGAATTACAGAAAGATGGTCGAATTTCGAATGTAGAGCTTTCAAAGCGTGTGGGTTTATCGCCAACACCTTGTTTAGAACGTGTAAGACGTCTTGAACGCCAAGGCTATATTACCGGTTATACCGCACTACTTAATCCACAGTATCTTGATGCATCACTTTTAGTGTTTGTTGAGATTACATTAAACCGTGGTGCGCCTGATGTGTTTGAACAATTCAATACCGCAGTACAAAAATTAGATGATATCCAAGAATGTCATTTAGTTTCTGGCGATTTCGATTATTTATTGAAAACCCGTGTATCAGATATGAGTGCTTACCGTAAGCTATTAGGTGACACTTTATTACGCCTTCCAGGTGTGAATGACACGCGTACCTACGTGGTGATGGAAGAAGTCAAACAATCAAATCAGTTAGTGATTCAAACTCGATAATCAAAATATGTCCAAATGGTGTCAGGATGCGTTCAAATCTTCCTTTTGACGCTGTTTGGGTATAGGTTTTTCCACCTATTTCGGTTATTGTTATCGAGTGTTGTCTACCGAGCGGCTTAGGCCGCTCGTCGTATTTTGGACCACCGAGTGAATTATCCTTATTTTCATACCTAACTTGCTATTTTCAACAATGCAATAAGGTTTGACGTCATGTCTAAAATAAGAATAAGCGCCCATTAACCACTCGGAATAGGGGAACGTTTTGTTTACGTACAGTAAAAATATTTTCAAGCAAGGCAAGTCGAAAACCGTCACCATCATCAAAGCGAAAGAATCTAAGTCGAAACCTCGCCTTAATGGTTCACAACGTTTGAAAGAGTGTGGTTTGATCTTAGGCTTATTGATCGCCATTTTAATGATGGTGGCACTTTTCTCATTTAATCCAGCGGATCCATCGTGGTCACAAACGGCATGGGGCGGCACTGTCCATAATGCTGGTGGTTATATCGGGTCTTGGCTTGCGGATACTCTATTCTTCACCTTTGGTGTATTTGCCTACCCATTACCTTTTATCATTCTAGGCGCAAGCTGGGCATTCTTCCGTTCACGAGATGAAGGGGAGGGGATTGATTTCCTACTATGGGGTACTCGTCTACTTGGCCTAACTATCATGCTGTTAACCAGCTGTGGCCTAGCAGATATTAACTTTGATGATATTTGGTACTTCTCATCAGGCGGTGTCGTCGGTGATGTTTTAACCTCTGTTGCCACTCCAGCATTGAATATTTTAGGGTCAACACTAGTCTTTATGTTTTTGTGGGGCGCAGGTTTTACCTTATTAACCGGTATTTCTTGGTTGAGTATTGTTGAACATTTAGGACAAGCGGCTTTACGCTTCACTCAGCGTTTATTTAATCGCGCACGTCATTCAGAACCGACTACGTTATCGGCGAATCATTATCAACAAGCTGAATTAAGTCAAATGCATATTGAAGGTATTGATGATGATGCACTTTCTTTAAAAGCGGTTGATTTACAACAAGATGATGAATTAGATCTCGTAGAGAATGTACAAACAGCTGAGCCAACTGTTGAATCTGAGCAGAAGAAAAAGCCACGTTTCAATATTCACTTTCCACGTAAATCTGCGAAGAAAGCTCAAATTGAACCAAGTACGCATGGTGAGCCAGACCTAGATCTTAGCGAAGAAGATCTGGATGATCCGTTATTCTCTGCACCTTCAGCAACGACATCGGCAAAAGCTGCGCCTGTGCAACCGGCTCAAACCGCAGAACCTGCAGTGAGCATGGAACAAGAAGTTAGAACTCAACAGACCATGAGTTCAGCATCTTCTGATATTGAAAATAATGCCGCGACAGAATCATCAAATCGTTACCAAAATCCAAATGCAACGATTGCAGAATTAGATCAACAAGCGGTTTCTGAAAATGACTTTGTTGAGCAAGATGCTGACACTACTGCTTCAGTACAAGCACAAGCTCCTCAACAAGCAGCACCGATTGCTACAGAGCAAAGCGTAACTAAGCCAGAAAGTGCTATCGATGATATTGCTTTAGATGAAAACACGCCTTCACTAGGAAATCTTGATTCTGTTCTTGATGATGAACCTAATCAGCAAGTTGAAGCGGAGTCATCTCCAGCGGCATCTACTGCAACGAATACTGCTAGTGAGCAAAATATTGCACCTCAACAAGCAAGTGAGCAGCTAGTACAATCACCGCAAACTCAGGCTGTTAATACGACAAATAATGAAGAGCCAGCGAATACAACCTCGAATGATTCTTCATCGTCAGTGAATGTTGCAGCGGAACAAGTCGAATCTATGCAGACGCATTCCGAGTTCAATACTCAAGCTGATACGGTTCAACAGGACAGCGTGCAAGGTGAAAACGCGCAAGGCGAAAATGTTCAACAGCCTGTCGTTCAACCGGAAGAGCCTGTTCAGCAAGCTGTTCAACCTGAGCAGAATCAAGCTGCCGATCAGGATGCCGCAGCGTTCCAAAATATGGTTGCCGCTGCGCAAGTAAACGCATTGGCATCGCAAAATCCGTTCTTAGTGCAACAAGATGCGAACTTACCGGTGCCAACATCACCAATGCCAACATTGGAATTGTTGTATCACCCAGAAAAACGCGAAAGCCATATTGACCGCGATGCATTGGAAGAGATAGCTCGCTTGGTTGAATCTAAGCTTGCCGATTATAAAATTGAAGCGCGCGTTGTGGACATTTTCCCAGGTCCGGTTATCACGCGTTTTGAATTAGACTTAGCGCCTGGCGTGAAAGTTAGCCGTATTTCTGGTCTTTCAATGGACCTTGCTCGTTCTCTATCTGCGATGGCAGTGCGCGTAGTGGAAGTTATTCCAGGCAAACCGTATGTTGGCTTAGAGCTACCAAATATGAGCCGCGAAACGGTTTATTTGTCAGATGTTATTAGCAGCGAGCAATTCCAAAATACCAAATCACCAACAGCCGTTGTTCTAGGGCAAGATATTGCTGGTGAAGCGGTAATTGCGGATCTAGCTAAAATGCCTCACGTATTAGTTGCAGGTACTACCGGTTCTGGTAAATCGGTCGGCGTGAACGTAATGATCTTGAGTATCTTGTATAAAGCGACCCCAGAAGATGTACGCTTTATTATGATCGACCCGAAAATGTTGGAACTATCGATCTACGAAGGTATTCCTCATTTATTATCAGAAGTTGTGACGGATATGAAAGATGCCTCAAACGCCCTACGTTGGTGTGTTGGGGAAATGGAGCGTCGTTATAAATTAATGTCAGCGTTAGGCGTTCGTAACCTGAAAGGCTACAACGAGAAGCTGAAAATGGCCGCTGATGCGGGTCACCCAATCCATGATCCATTATGGCAACCGGGTGATAGCATGGATGAAATGCCACCACGTTTAGAAAAACTGCCATACATTGTGGTGATCGTCGATGAATTCGCTGATCTGATTATGGTAGTGGGTAAAAAAGTGGAAGAGTTGATTGCACGTTTGGCTCAAAAAGCGCGTGCGGCAGGTATTCACTTAGTGCTGGCGACTCAGCGTCCATCGGTGGATGTTATTACTGGTCTGATTAAAGCCAACATTCCAACCCGTGTTGCGTTTACCGTATCAACCAAAACTGACTCACGTACTATTTTGGACCAAGGTGGTGCAGAATCACTGCTTGGTATGGGGGATATGCTGTATCTACCGCCAGGTTCAAACCATACTATTCGTGTTCATGGTGCGTTTGCATCCGATGATGATGTGCATGCGGTAGTGAATGATTGGAAAGCACGTGGTAAGCCTGTTTATATTGATGAAATTGTTCATGGTGAGCCAACGGCAGAAAGTTTATTACCAGGTGAGCAATTAGAAAGTGAAGAAGATGCTGATCCACTTTACGACCAAGTCGTTGAATTCGTAACAGAATCACGCCGAGGTTCAGTGTCTGGTGTTCAGCGTCGCTTTAAAATTGGTTACAACCGTGCCGCAAGAATTGTGGAACAACTTGAAGCTCAAGGTGTCGTAAGTGCACCGGGGCATAACGGAAATCGTGAAGTGATTGCTCCACCACCGA
The DNA here is from genome assembly GCF_021726515.1 of Vibrio sp. CK2-1. Lineage (GTDB taxonomy): Bacteria > Pseudomonadota > Gammaproteobacteria > Enterobacterales > Vibrionaceae > Vibrio. The sequence goes on from NZ_JAKKCJ010000003.1 coordinate 338,812, forward strand.
TTAAGCAATTTGATTAGTACTTCAACCTATCCCTAAGTGACTTGGGGATATAGATCGAAACTCTAAATTGGGCAATCAAGTTTTATAATATCGAGGATGGATATGAGAAATTGGCTACTAGTGTTGTTACTGGCAAGTACCAGTGTTTGGGCAGCACCGAAAGATGAATTAAATGCTCGATTGAGTAAAAATGATGGCTTTAGTGCTGACTTCACCCAAAAAGTAACCAGCCCAGAAGGCGAAGTACTGCTTGATGGTGAAGGGAGCGCAGATATCTCTCGACCAAGTTTATTTCGTTGGAAAACATCAGCGCCAGATGAAACTCTGCTAGTGTCTGATGGTAAAAATGTTTGGTATTACAGTCCATTCGTCGAGCAAGTGACAATCTTGAGTCAAGAACAAGCGACGGCTCAAACACCGTTTGTTTTGCTAACTCGTAATCGTGCCAGTGATTGGGCAAATTATGATGTGACTCAATCGGATGATACTTTCACTTTGAAACCTACGGCAGCAGATAGCTCGGTTGGTACATTCCAAATCAAAATCAATGCCAAGGGTGTCGTTCAGCAATTTAATGTGATTGAACAAGATGGCCAGAAAAGCCAGTTTGAGTTTACCCATTTCTCAATGAAGAAACCGGATGCTGCAATCTTTAGCTTTAGTGTTCCTAAAGGTGTTGAGGTTGATGACCAGCGTCAATAATCAGGTAAACTTTAATGAATAATTTTAGTTTAGATTTTTCAGCTGATGAAGACTTTCGCCCACTGGCCGCTCGTATGCGGCCAGTGTCGATTGAGCACTACTGTGGTCAGCAACATATTCTAGGCCCTAATAAACCATTACGTAGAGCATTAGAGGCAGGTCATCTGCACTCAATGATCTTGTGGGGGCCACCGGGTACGGGCAAAACCACACTTGCAGAAGTGGCGGCCAATTATGCTAATGCGGAAGTAGAACGAATTTCCGCTGTAACGTCTGGGGTTAAAGATATCCGTCTGGCGATTGAAAAAGCGCGAGAGCATAAGTTATCTGGCCGTAAAACCGTTTTGTTTGTTGATGAGGTGCATCGCTTTAACAAAAGCCAACAAGATGCCTTTCTGCCGCATATCGAAGATGGCACTGTGACCTTTATCGGCGCAACCACTGAAAACCCTTCTTTTGAGTTAAATAACGCACTGTTATCTCGTGCTCGCGTATATAAGCTCACCTCTCTCGATCATGCTGATATTATGGCTGTGCTTAAGCAAGCGATCGAAGATCCGGAGCGCGGTTTAGGCAAAATTGCTGCGATATTTGAAGATGAAGTACTTGAACGTTTAGTTGATTTAGTCAATGGCGATGCTCGTATGTCGCTCAACTATCTTGAGTTACTGTACGATTTAGCTGATGAAAATTCACAAAACCAAAAGGTCATTACCTTAGCTTTATTAGCGGAAGTAGCGGGTGAGAAAGTTGCTCGTTTCGATAATAAAGGCGACATGTGGTACGACTTAATCTCAGCGGTACATAAATCGATTCGAGGCTCTAACCCCGATGCAGCGCTCTATTGGGCGGCACGTATGATGGCGGCGGGTTGCGATCCTTTATATATCGTTAGGCGCTTATTAGCGATTGCGTCTGAAGATATTGGCAATGCCGATCCTAGAGCAATGCAAGTCGCGATTTCTGCTTGGGACTGCTTTACTCGAATAGGGCCAGCAGAAGGCGAAAGAGCGATTGCTCAAGCGATCGTATATTTAGCTTGCGCGCCTAAAAGTAATGCGGTTTATACGGCTTGGAAGCAAGCACTTGCAGATGCTCATAATCAACCAGAATTTGATGTGCCACTGCATCTGCGTAATGCTCCTACCAATTTAATGAAAGATATGGGTTATGGGCAAGAGTACCGTTACGCTCACGATGAGCCCGGTGCTTACGCCGCAGGTGAGAATTATTTCCCTGAAGAAATGGCCGATACTCGTTACTATTTTCCGACAAATCGTGGCTTAGAAGGAAAAATTAACGATAAGCTAGAGTATTTGGCTGAATTAGATGCAAAAAGCCAACAAAAGCGCTATCAAAAATAGTGCTTTTTGGGTATCTTTTTAACCTAGTGCCTAGTTTATTTTAGATAATGGCGTTAGACACTATAAAATCTTCTTAAAAGTAGCTTAAAGGCTGCTTTAATCACACTTAGACCAACAGGATTAGCAATGCTTGATTCTAAATTATTTCGAACTGAGCTGGATAAAACAGCTGCCAAATTAGCCCGTCGCGGCTTCACGCTGGATGTAGAAACCATCCGTAGCCTAGAAGAACAACGTAAGTCTTTACAAATTAAGACTGAAGAATTGCAGGCATTGCGTAACTCCCGTTCGAAATCCATAGGCCAAGCGAAAGCAAAAGGTGATCACGACGAAGCCGCACGTATTATGGCGGAAGTCGGTAATCTAGGTGCTGATCTTGATGCGGCAAAAACGGCTCTAGCTGAGCTACAGAACAAGCTAGATGAAATTACGTTCTCAGTTCCAAACTTACCAGATGATTCTGTACCAAATGGTAAAGACGAAAACGACAACGTAGAAGTTGCTCGTTGGGGTGAGCCAAAAGCGTATGAATTTGAATTAAAAGATCATGTTGACCTTGGTGAAATGGGCGACGGTTTAGATTTTGCTAGCGCAGTAAAAGTAACCGGTTCTCGTTTTATCGTAATGAGAGGTCAATTTGCTCGTCTGCACCGTGCTATCGCGCAATTTATGCTGGATCTACACACTGAGCAACATGGTTATACAGAACTGTATGTTCCATACCTAGTGAACTCAGACAGCTTATTTGGAACCGGCCAATTACCTAAGTTTGGTGAAGACCTATTCCACACTCGTCCGCTAACGGAGCAAGTGAGTGATGAGCCGCTGAAAACATTGTCGCTGATTCCAACCGCGGAAGTGCCAGTGACTAACCTAATGCGTGACACGATTACAGATGAAGCGGATCTTCCTGTAAAAATGACCGCTCACACACCGTGTTTCCGTTCTGAAGCGGGCTCTTATGGTCGTGATACTCGTGGTCTGATCCGTATGCACCAGTTCGACAAAGTTGAATTAGTGCAAATAGTGAAGCCAGAAGATTCAATGGCGGCACTGGAAGAGCTAACAGGTCATGCTGAAAAAGTACTGCAATTATTAGAGCTACCTTACCGTAAAGTGGTGCTATGTACTGGCGATATGGGCTTTGGTGCGGTTAAAACTTACGATTTAGAAGTGTGGGTTCCTGCGCAAGAAACCTATCGTGAGATTTCATCTTGTTCTAACTGTGGTGATTTCCAAGCTCGTCGTATGCAAGCGCGTTTCCGCCGTAAAGGTGAGAAGAAACCTGAATTACTGCACACACTGAATGGTTCTGGCCTAGCAGTTGGTCGTACTATGGTGGCGATCTTAGAGAACAACCAACAAGCAGATGGCACTATTGAAGTACCTCAAGTACTACGTCCATACATGAATGGCTTAACGCATATTGGTGGTTAAGTTTTTATTGTTGGTATAAGGTCTAATCAAAGCGGCATATTACCTTGCCGCTTTATGATGAAATTGGATCAATAAAAAACCGAAGCAGATGCTTCGGTTTTTTGTTGTTTAAGGTTTGGTGATATCAGTTTCGTGATTATTTTTCTGCTTTGGCAGATTTTTCACCGTCTTCAGCGGTTGTCTTTTCTAGTTTGACACGTGGTTGTACATATTTATGCGATACATCCACTAGGGCAACATTGTCAATAAAGGTACGACCTAACAGTACTGGATATTGAAGATGAGTACGGTCAGTTAAAGTAAAGTCGGTTTTGGTTTTGTAGTCGCCTACTTGCACTTCTAATTGCACTACTGGGCGAGAAGGTGATGGCTCTTCAGAAGTAGATTGTACAACTTCCACCCAACGAGTGACTGGGTAAGTCATCGTTTTGCTCTGCCATTTTTTATGAGCGAGTTTGAAGTCAACAAAGCTCTTACCATCTTTCTTGTAAGTTTTGATATCGACAGCACTGATCGAAGATGATGTAGCACCGGTATCAACACGAGCCAGCACATTACGATTCAGTGGTTTGATATAAATCCACTCTTTTTCACCTAAGATCAAGTTACCGTTTGAGGTGTGAGTCTCAACGTTAATTTCTTGTGGTGTCACTTTACTTACAGGTTGTGCTTGTTCTGCTGCTACTGCTGAAAAAGAGCAAGAGAATAAAGCAATAAGTAACCATTTAAACATATTAAGTAAACCTTAAATTTTATGGGGCAAAATCTTTGGGCTAATGTTAACACAAACTCTTGATGTTACAGAATAAGCAAAGTGCGCATTTTGCTGGTTACTTACAATTGTTATCAGTTTGCTAGCTCTGCCTTTTAAGCATACTGAAAGCAGTCATCGTTATTGAGAGCTAATGCTATTGTTTTAACTAAGTGAGTGATTTGCTCCGGTGTGGCAATAAAAGGCGGCATAACGTAAATCAATCGTCCAAATGGCCGTATCCAGACACCATTTTCAATAAATAGCTGCTGAATCTTTTCCATATTAACTAACTGGTGAGTCTCTACTACGCCGATGGCACCGAGCCAGCGCACTGATTTGACTCGTTGGTGGTTTTCAAGTTCAGGTAGTGTTCTTTCAAAAATCGATTCTATCGCGGCTACCTGATGTTGCCACTGACCTTGCTTAATAATATCTAGACTAGCGCTAGCAACCGCGCAAGCTAGAGGATTTCCCATAAAGGTTGGCCCATGCATAAAGCAACCAGATTCTCCGCTACAGATAGTATCGGCAATCGTTTGACTCGTCAGGGTGGCTGAAAGGGTCATATAGCCACCGGTTAACGCCTTACCCAAGCATAAGATATCTGGCTCAATATCCGCATGTTCAAAAGCAAACAGTTTGCCAGTACGACCAAATCCGGTCGCAATTTCATCTAAAATTAATAGTAGTCCATATTGGTCACATAGCTGACGCACTTCTTTTAAAAACTCAGGATGGTAAATCCGCATTCCACCGGCACCTTGTACGATTGGCTCTAAGATCACAGCCGCAATTTCTTGATGATGCGTGGTGATCTTATTTTTAAAGTCCGTAATGTCTTGTGGATCATAAGCAGGCCATTGACCTTGATGAATTTGGTAACAACTCGGTGACTTGGCAAAGATATGCTCTGGCAAAAAGCCTTTATACATTTTGTGCATCGAATTATCTGGATCGGTCACCGACATAGCGGCAAAGGTATCACCGTGATAACCGTGCGAAAGGGTCAAAAATTTAGCACGCTTAGCTGATTTAGGGTTTTCAGCTTGTTTAGCGTGCCAGTACTGTAGCGCCATTTTTAACGCGACTTCGACCGATACCGAACCCGAGTCGGCAAGAAATACTTGCTGTAGATTCTCTGGTGTCAATTCCAAAAGGTTTTTGCACAGTGAAATGGCTGGACGATGAGTTAAGCCTCCAAACATCACATGCGACATAGCATCTATTTGGTTATGAGCAGCTTGATTGAGTTGTGGGTGGTTATAGCCGTGAATTGCTGACCACCATGAAGACATGCCATCAATCAGCGTTTCGCCACTTTCCAATTCAATATGTACACCATGTGCTCTACTTACCGGATAACACTTTAGCGGAGCAAGCGTTGAAGTGTAGGGATGGCAGATATGCTGACGGTCAAATTCTAGATCGCAGTTTTCCATAGCATTATTGTTCGTTATTAAACTCATTGTAAACCTTGTTATGTTTATTTGGTTGACATGTTATCTTGCATGATTAGACTAGCCAAGTTTTTGACATAAGATTTTTACATTAATGCTTTTTAAATAAGGAAGAATTGTGGAGATAAGGCATAACTGGACTGTGCAGCAAGTGCATGAATTACTTGATAAACCATTTATGGATTTATTGTTTGAAGCGCAGCTTGTACATCGAAACTTTCAACAAGCGAACCATGTTCAAGTCAGCACATTACTCTCAATTAAAACGGGAGCTTGCCCTGAAGATTGTAAGTATTGTCCACAAAGTGCCCATTATCGAACCGATGTAGAAAAAGAGCGCTTAATGGAAGTTGAGCGAGTTTTAGATGCTGCTCAAAAAGCTAAAAATTCAGGTTCAACAAGGTTTTGTATGGGAGCCGCTTGGAAAAATCCTAAAGAGCGTGATATGCCGTATTTGATGGAAATGATCAAAGGGGTCAAGGAGATGGGGTTAGAAACCTGTATGACACTCGGTATGTTAACGCCAGAACAAGCGCAAGATTTATCAAATGCAGGGCTTGATTACTACAACCATAATCTTGATACCTCGCCAGAATTCTACGGCAATATTATTACAACTCGTACCTACCAAGACCGTCTCGATACTCTTTCTCATGTCAGAGATTCAGGAATGAAAATATGCTCAGGCGGCATTATTGGTATGGGAGAGAGTGTCAGCGACCGCGCTGGTTTATTGGTTGAGTTAGCGAATTTACCCACTCATCCAGAAAGTGTGCCGATCAATATGCTGGTGAAAGTTAAAGGCACGCCAATGGAAAATGTTGATGATGTCGAACCATTCGACTTTATCCGTTTAATTGCTATTGCGCGAATTATGATGCCACATTCTGCGGTACGTCTATCGGCAGGACGCGAAAATATGAATGAGCAAATGCAGGCGTTGTGTTTTATGGCCGGAGCCAATTCTATTTTCTACGGCTGCAAATTACTAACGACTCCAAACCCAGAAGAAGATACCGATCTGCAACTGTTTAAAAAGTTAGGTATTAACCGTTCAGAAGTACACCAGAAACCGGATGAAGTACAAGAAAGTGATTTAATTGAGCAAGTTATCGAGCGTGTCGTTACTCGACCAACCAAAGATGACTTGTTCTATGAAGCTCAGAGCTAGTCGTCATGCTTACTAGAAAAAAACAGTTTAATAGCAAAAATAAATTTGATGAAAAAATCCAAGCAGCCTTGATAGCTAGGCGTGAAAAAGGGCTACAAAGAAACACTCAGGTCTTTTCACATCTGGCTGATAATCAGATTTCAGTTTCTACCTCGAATTCAGCCGCTGGGTCTAGGCCGTATATCAGTTTTTCGAGTAATGACTACCTAGGTCTTGCTCGAGATCCTGAATTAATTTCAGCTTGGCAACAAGGATTAACTCAGTACGGTTGCGGTAGTAGCGCATCCCCTGCTGTGACCGGACTTTCTATGGCTCATCAAAGTTTGCAAGCTAAGCTGTGCGAATGGTTAGGCTACTCTAGTGCGGTGTTATTTAATTCGGGTTTTAGCGCTAATCAAGCCTTGCTGTTTACCTTATTGGATAAACATGATCATCTTATACAAGATAAATTGAATCATGCCTCTTTGATGGAAGCGGGTATGCTGAGTCCTGCGTCAATGTCTCGCTTTAAACACAATGATGTGAATGATCTTAGCCGTAAACTTGCGGAGCTTTCAGCAACACCAACACCAACACAAGCCAAGCTAGTGGTATCTGAAGGCGTATTTAGTATGGATGGTGATATCGCACCATTAAGTGAGCTTTCACAACAATGCCAAAAACATCAGGCTTGGCTGGCCATCGATGATGCTCATGGACTAGGAGTACTAGGTTCATCAGGCGGTGGTATTACTGAGCTATCAGGAATTAAACCTAACATCTTAATTGTGACGTTCGGTAAGGCGGTAGGGCTTTCAGGGGCAGCAATCTTATGCGATGAAAGTACGGGCGAATTCTTGAATCAGTTTGCGCGGCATTATGTATACTCAACAGCAATGCCTCCAGCGCAAGCTTATGCCATTAGTCATGCGATTACGATGATCCAACAGCAAGCATGGCGACGTAAAAAGCTTGCTGAATTATCTGAAATTTTCCATGACTCACTCTCAACACTTTCTGGATATAGAGCCACTAGTACAGCGATTAAGCCTTTGATATGTGGTGGTAGTCAACAAGCTATCGATTTGTCGAACTATTTAAAACAGAAAGGCATGTGGGTTGGAGCCATTCGTCCACCAACGGTTCCCGCGAATGCAGCAAGGTTAAGGATCACCTTGAGTAGCCGTCACTCGCAGCAACAAGTTTTACAGCTTACTCAAGCAATTATTCAATATTATCAATTGGACGCAAATCTCAGAGGGCAGAATTGATGACCTTAGCATTAGATATTGAATGTCGAGATACCGATAAAATAGCCGTTGCCCAAGCGTTCAGTAAAGCGGCGAAAACCTATGATCAACACGCCGCTTTTCAAAGACAAGTTGGGCAGCTTTTGATGGATAAATTACCGCATGATTTATCAGGCTTGAAAGTGCTAGATCTTGGTTGCGGTACGGGTTATTTCACTCAATTACTGGCATTGCGTGGCGCGCAAGTAACCGCGTTCGACTTATCCGATGCCATGTTAGCGGTGTGCCAATCTCGTTGCGCTGACTTGCCGGTGACTTACTTGAAAGGGGACGCTGAGCAATTGCCGTTTGAAGCTCACAGCTTTGATTTGATTTTTTCCAGTCTTGCATTGCAATGGTGTCATCAGTTGGATGCTTTAATGACATCACTTGTCCAAATATTAAAACCGCAAGGGAAATTGGTTTATTCAACGCTTTTACAGGGTTCATTAATCGAGTTGCATCGTGCTTGGCAGCAAGTCGATCGCCAATATCAGCATGTGAATCAGTTCCATCAAATAGATTGCTTAGAGTCGGCGGCATCGCAATCGGGGGCGAGGCAATGTCAGCTAGACAGCCTGCAAATAACACTTAACTATTCTTCGGCCATTGAGTTAATGAAAGATTTAAAAGGGATTGGTGCAACGCATGTTTCTGGGCGCTCGCAAGGTTTAACCAAACCGAAAACCTTATTACAAGTTGATCAAGCCTATCAAGTGTTTAAAAATTCGAATGGTGAACTTCCCGCCACTTATCAGATTTGTTTAGGAGAGCTGACAAAATGAGTCATTGTGTATTTATTACTGGTACTGATACCGAAGTCGGCAAAACTTTAGTATCTCAAGCACTCATTAAGGCGTTTGCTCAACGTGATTATCAAGTTTCAGGATTTAAACCTATCGCGGCGGGCTGTGAAGTTAGCGAACAAGGTTTAGTTAATGAAGATGCTCTAGCGTTACAGAAAGCCTCGAATGTTGAGCTAAGCTATGCCGAGGTTAATCCTTTTGCTCTGTTGTTACCCACATCGCCGCATATTGCTGCTAAGCGGGAATCAGTCATTATAGATTTTAAACTGTTAGATAAAAGCCTAGATCAGCATAAAGTGAAATCTGACATAGTAGTGGTAGAAGGAGCGGGTGGCTGGAAAGTGCCAGTTTCTGATAGCGAGTTTTTATCAACTTGGGTAAAGCAGCAAAAATTACCGATAATTATTGTGGTTGGTATTCGGCTCGGCTGTTTGAATCATGCTTTGCTTACTTTTGAGTCAATCCGAAATGATGGTTTAGAGGTAGTCGGCTGGGTTGCCAATAGGGTTGATCCTGATTTTGGCTGCTACGATGAGAATGTTGCTTTTTTAGAACGCCATATTGCCGCGCCCAAATTGGCTGAAATTCCTTATTTGTCTGCACTGGAAATGATGGATGTGGAACAATATATTGATTTAGGCTTGCTTAAGTTCGACTAATTTAGTCACCAAATTTAAATAAAACAAAAGCCGCATAACGAATGATATGCGGCTTTTGTACTTTAAATGGTTTCTTTGCTTATTATTGAGCTTGATACTTTTCAGGAACCAGATTGATAGGTTGCTCTGATTTCTTTTCAGCTAAACCTAAGCGTTCTTTCGCTTCTTCTTCTGATAAACCTAAATGGCACGATAATAAATCGATCGCCATTTGGTAATTTTCCTTATCCGCCATAGCTAAAATCCTTATTTGCACGAGTAATGGGGTTAAAGTAAGTCGATTAAACAATATGAGCAATACGACTAAAGTATAACGGGGTATTAATTAGTCAGAAGACCGTCGATATAAGCCTTAATATTCATTAACTTGGTTCTTTTTCTATTTAGTCTAAATTTGAGTGCTTGGTCACAAACTGTATGACTTTTATACGTATGTAGAATGATAGTTGAGCAACCATTGATTCTAGAGTTACAAGACACTAAATGTTTCAATTTAGCGCTTAACCTTGAACTTAAAATGAATGACTATATACCTGTTGATATGCGTGGACTTTTTTCGTGCCACAACAAAGTCAAACTTAACATAATAATAGCTTCTCAATGGAGACAGAAAGAATGAAACGAGTGATGTTATTTTTAGCAACCAACTTAGCAGTAGTGCTAGTTTTAAGTGTTGTTTTAAATATAGTTTATGCGGTAACCGGAATGCAGCCAGGTAGTCTTTCTGGACTATTGGTGATGGCAGCTTTATTTGGTTTTGGTGGCTCATTCATTTCATTGTTGATGTCTAAAAAAATGGCATTGCGCTCTGTTGGTGGTCAAGTAATTGAAACCCCAAGAAATGAAACTGAGCATTGGTTAGTCCAAACAGTAAGTCGCCAAGCTCAGCAAGCTGGTATTGGCATGCCAACAGTGGCTATTTATGATTCCCCAGATATCAATGCTTTTGCAACTGGTGCTAAGCGTGACGATTCTTTGGTTGCGGTTTCTACCGGATTATTGCACAACATGACTCGTGATGAAGCTGAGGCGGTACTGGCTCATGAGGTTAGTCATATTTCTAACGGTGATATGGTGACTATGACGTTAATGCAAGGCGTAGTGAATACCTTTGTTATCTTCTTATCTCGCACAATTGCAAACCTTGTGAGCTCAAGAGATAACGAAGAAGGTGGTGGCACGAATATGATGAGCTACTTCTTGATCTCTATGGTGCTTGAATTAGTGTTTGGCTTCTTAGCAAGCTTCATTACGATGTGGTACAGCCGTCACCGTGAATTCCATGCAGATGCTGGCGCCGCAAACTTGGTCGGTAAGCATAAGATGATTGCCGCTCTTGAGCGTTTGAAAATGAGCCACGAACCACAACTAGAAGGTTCTATGATGGCATTCGGTATTAATGGTAAACGTACCATGATGGAATTATTAATGAGTCACCCACCGCTTGATAAGCGTATCGATGCTTTACGTAATTCATAATACAAGATTTATCGTGTGAGCAAATTTCGCCTCTTGTCGGGTAAAAGCGGCAAGAGGCGAATTTGTTTTAATACGTGGCTTGATTCTCGGGCGTTTCACTTCCCGTTGCTCGATAAGAAGGCGCAACGAGTAGGGAATTAGTTTCTAGGTAAGGCTTCTATCGCTTTTATATGATGTAGTAAGCTTGACAAAGAGGACAGGAAACTGAAAGCTTCTCGGCTCTCGGCTCTCGGCTCTCGGCTCTCGGCTCTCGGCTCTCGGCTCTCGGCTCTCGGCTCTATTTCTTTTCTATTTTCTTCTGTAAATCTGCTTCAACAATCTTCAATGCTTCTAGCGCAACGCTTGGATCGATTTCATTCGACTCCAGCAAATAAATAAGATCGACCGCCAATTTTATTTCTTCTGGTGCTGAATCTAGTGGGCTAGGTTGATTATCAGTAGTCATTGCTTGGGTTATGCCTTTCTCTGTAGGTAATTTGCTTTTCGATTTTTAATTTTGCCGCTTGGCAACGCTCTAGTCGTTGTTCTGCTACTAGGAGATCTTGTTGCGCTTTGGCACGTTGCAAGCTACTGCAATGGTCAACTTGATGGGTCTTTTGCAGCACCAGATCTTTCAAGCGAATTTCCCATTCTTGGTGTTGCGATAAATCTTGATAAAGCTCGCTGATAGGCTTGCGGTAATGACTGCTGTGTTTTATTTCGTTATGGCGAATAGAACCTGTGGCTAGTTCACGTTGAATGGCTTCTAATTGCGCTATCAGCTTCTGAGAGAGGTGTTCAGCGCGTAACTGAGTTAGCCTGTTTGCTTGCTGCTCTCGAATGATGCTGTCATAGGTTGCTTGGGCTTCCGAAACACACGGAACCAAGAAGCGTGCTCTACAGCTAAAAAGATGCTCATCAAATAACGGCTGATGATGCTCACCTTTTTGCCTATCTCGCTGAGCGGCTTGCTTGGATAAAGTATCAAGTTTATCTGCTATATCGCTGAAATTACTCATATCTACCTCAATTAAAACCAGGCTTCATAAGCCAGCTTTATCGCCATGACACTTACCACAGTCACAAAGACTGGACGAATAAATGCCGCGCCAAAACGAATCGCTGAATGTGCACCAACATAAGCACCCGCCATTAAACACAGCCCCATAGTTAAACCTAGTGCCCAATTAATGTGACCTAAAATGGCAAAGGTAATCAGAGAGGTAAAATTGCTGGTGAAGTTCATGGCTTTGGCGACGCCAGATGAAAGTAAGATATTCATCCGATATAGAACCATATTACTGACGGTCCAAAATGCGCCAGTGCCGGGGCCAATCGCACCGTCATAAAAGCCAAGAGTCAATCCTTGAATAATTTGTTTCTTATGCGTCTTAGCGTCAAAGTCTGGCATATCGCTGTGATTTTCTTTTGGCGACTTATGAAAAATAGTATAAATCGCCGTGGCGAGAATGATTAAAGGTAATAGCTTTTCTAACCAATCGGTACTGATGACATTGACGACAAGCGTACCGCTAATTGCACCAATTAAAGTCGCAATAAAGGAGCGATACCAAAATTCAGGTGTGAATAAGCGTTTTTTGTAATAAGTAAAAGCGGCCGTCGAAGATGCAAAGGTTGCGGATAGTTTGTTGGTACCGAGCGCCAAATGGGGAGGTAGACCAATGGAAAGCAGTGCAGGTACAGTCAGCATACCGCCACCGCCAGCAACCGCATCGATAAAACCAGCAGCAAAAGCAACAAGGCCCAGAATGATAAGCATCGTTGGGTCTAACATTTCCATAAATGATCTTCTTAATTAGTATTCTATTTTCCGCTTAAAAGGCGGTAGGGCATCCAGTAACGATTTACCGTAGCGTTTTGTCACGATGCGGCGGTCTAAGATCACGACTCTACCAGAATCTTGCTCTTTCCGCAGTAAACGTCCAACAGACTGAATCAGTTTTTTACTTGCCTCGGGAACAGAAATTTGTAAAAACGGGTTCCCACCTTTTTGCACTATATATTCTGAATGCGCTTCTTCAACAGGTGAGGTCGGAACGCCAAATGGAATTTTGGTAATGACCAGGTTTTCAAGTAGCTTACCCGGTAAATCCAATCCTTCCGAAAAACTCCCAGTGCCGAAAATCACGCTGGTTTGGCCAAATTGGCAATACGCTTTATGTTTATTGAGTATTTCGGTACGTGAACGTTTACCTTGAATTTGCAAGTTCCACTTTTCTTTTAATGCGATAGATTCCAGTTTTTCTGCAACTTGATTCATTTGCCAGTAGGAAGAAAATAAAATTAAGTTCGCTTTCTTTTCTTCAATATAACTAGGCAAAATTTCACATAAGTATTGAGTAAAGTCAGGATGCTGGGGCTCAAATTTCACATTAGGGATGAGTAACTCAGCATTATTTTGGTAATCAAAAGGTGATGCTAATGCCAGAAACTGAGTAGCATCTTCGGCTTTTTGGCTAACTCCGGCCTGAATAGAAAAATACTGAAATGAGTTTAATGCTCTCATGGTTGCCGACACCAGTACCGCGCCAGCGCAGCGACTCCACAATTGACGATCCAGTTGCCAGCCAACCTCTAACGGCGACACACTAATAATAAAGTCATCTTCTCGTTCAGAGCTCACTTCTACCCAACGGGCAAGCGGTGCGCCTTTATCATGATTCGGCTCTGCCATTAAATGCCAGACTTTAGCCAAGTTTTCTAAGCGTTGCAGATAAAAGCCTGATTCTGCGAGAGCCGGTTCAGCTAGACGTGAAGATAACTCACCATCTTTAACTCGTTCTGAAATTAAATCGGCGATTTTATTCATGGCTTGATGCACTTTCTTGCTCAGTATTTTTAGGCTTTTAGATTCTTCTTCTAACCAAGCAGGTAACTCTCCGTGCTCAAAGCGATATGTACGCTCTTTAAATTCATTAGCATTAAATCGTGTGCTTAATTGAGTGAGAGCAGGGATCAGTTGTTGAATAGCATCTTGTAATTCATTTCTAAATCGAGCGCTACGTTTGGCATCAGTCAAATTCGCTATTTTTACTACGGCTTTATTGAGGCTTTCTAACCAGCCAGCGGCGCCTTTTAAGCTTGCAGCAGCGGAAGCATGTTCACGAGCCACGTTCGGTAGATGATGTGCTTCATCAAAAATATAAATACTTTGCTCGGGCTCAGGCAAGATCACGCCTCCACCAAGATCAGCATCGGCCATTACTAAGCTGTGATTGGCAATAATTATATCGGCTTTATCAAGATCGGCTCTCGCTTTCTGGAAAGGGCAATCACGATGTGAAGGCATAGAGTTATTGCAACTGTGCTTATCACTGACGATGGTTTTCCAAATCTCTTCGTTAATGGTCTCTGGCCAGCTATCTCTATCGCCATCCCATTTTTGAGTTGAAAATGCTTCATATAAATCTTGTAGTTGCTTTATATCTTGTTTCTTCGGCTTACTTTCAAACATAGCCATTTGTTGACCATCTTGTTGCCCACCAGAAGCCAGCATTAACTTTTCAGCACAACAGTAGCGCTGACGTCCTTTAGCCAATAGAAAAGTAAAGGGAGTTTCGACTAAGCGTCGATAGAGCGGCATATCTTTATTAATCAACTGTTCTTGTAGAGCGACCGTCGCAGTAGAAATAATGATTTTCTTTTCACCAAACTGAGCGAAAGGCACCGAGGCCATTAAGTAGGCCAATGATTTACCAATACCGGTTCCTGCTTCCGCCACAATAATGCGATTGGATTGATGGTAGGTACCTGCCAGTGTTTTGGCGATTTCTGCAACTAGGTAGTTTTGAGCTCGGCGAGGAATAAAGCCATCTAATTGATGAGAGAGATTTTGATAGCTGTGTTTGATGGCTTTTTGAATATTGGCAGATAGCATGCTTGAGTCTCTTAATTGAACAACTGGATATTATCACAGTGGTTTGATTAAGTAACCTGCCGAATGTGGCTATTTAAATATAAGGATAGGTAGGTGCAATGTGGCTTTGGTTTATTAAGTAAGCCGTTAATTCCACCGTGAATGATAGGCTTGCTCAATGTCGTGTAGGTCGAAAATTCACCGTTTAGTCACTGTATTGTCACAAAAAATAAGATCGGAATCACATATTGATGCATAAAACTTATCGCTTACTAAGGTTTGTATGAATTGTGTTCAATTAAGCATTAAATTCTATTTATGTTGCCATTCCTGGTGGTTTTTGGTGTTTGTTTTATGTTTTTTTAGATTTTATTGCTGGTCTTTTGTTTTTTGTTACACTTGTTATGGTTGTTTTTATTGTGTTTATCCATACCTTTACATTCGTCGATTGCCTGTAATTCGTTGTTTGTTAATGATTTTTATACTTTTTGATTGATGATTTACTTTTTTTTATTAAATTTGACACTTTCAGGGAACTTATTGCAATCTTTAGGTGCGAATCAGATGTACCGCTTGTTGACTAGATGTTAACGAGCGATAAAACAAAAAAGAAAGGAATCCCAAAGGGAATTTCAAATTAATAAAAGGCAGTGGATTATTATGAAAAAATCGCTTTTAGCTCTTGCTGTATCGGCAGCAGCATTCACAGGCGCAGCAAGTGCGGCTGAGATTTATAGTAACGACGGTGGTTCAGTTGATTTTTACGGGCAATTGCGTACCGAAATGAAATTTGCTGATGCAGATGATTACAACGCTGATCTATCAACGGGTTCTTCTCGTATTGGTGTTGATGCTAAATATAATGTAATGGAAGGATTTGATGTTTTAGGCCTTGTTGAAGTTGGTGTTCCATCAGATTCTAAAGGTAATAACGACGTAGAAGTTCGTCGCCACTTGATCGGCTTTGCGACAGACTTTGGTACGGTTCAGTTCGGCCGTGATTGGACATCTTCGGATGATCTAGGCGGTACTGACTACTCATACTTCTTCGGTGGCTCAGGTAACCTCTATGACCAATTAAATGGTGCATTATCTGAATCACAAGTTAAGTATTCATTAGATCTTGATAACTGGTTTGTAAAAGCAACCTATGGTTTAAATGATAGTTCTAATCATCAAGATTTAATGGAAGCATTCGTTGGTGCAACTTATGGCGACCTGTCATTCCACGTAGGTGGTGGTTATAATCGTGTTCACGAATTTGAGACAACATTCACCGATGTAAATAACAATAAAACTACAGTGAATGGTGATATTAGTAATACGTACTACGAAGCAACTCTTGTATATAACTTGCTTGATAATTTACAAATGAGTGGTACTTATTATGGTTCTCAACTAGAGAATACTGATAATGACGTGAAAATTGACCAGAATGCACTTTCATTAGGCGCATATTGGACATTTATTGAAAAAACTTCACTATATGCTGGTTATGAATATGTTCACCAAAAAAATGACGATTCAGATGCTAGCGATCACGGTAACAATGCTTACCTTGGTTTAGAATATAAATTCTCTAGCTGGGCACGTGTATTTACAGAAGTAGGTTATTCTGATGGTACGACTCTAGGCTTTACGAATAATCAAACAGACGTAACAGTTGGTCCTACTACAGTTGATAGTGAAACTAACTTTGGTATCGGTGCTCGTTTCTACTGGTAATCAGAGTCCAAAATTATGCTAATACCAAAGCTCGGTTTTTACCGGGCTTTTTTATTTTTAAATAAGGGATGTATATGAGTAAGAAGTTTATTTCTGTAGTAGGCTGTATTGCATTATTAGCCAGTCAATTGGTTCATGCCGAAGTTAAAATTCCAATCCCAGATAGCGTTAACTTATTGGTAGTGAACTCTCTCAAACCTGAAATTGAAAAGGGTGGTTTGTTTGGTTCCGATACTTTAGTTTTGCCTGATGGTGAAAATCAGATCGTATTCAAATTCCAACCCGGAGTGATGGAAAATGATACATTACGTCGAGTTTATAGTGATGTCATCGTTGCGAAGTTTTCTGCTCAGGATGATGAATTAAAATTTGTGTTGCCAGAATATCGCGATTTGAATCAGGCTCGTAATGAAATAAATGATTTTGAATGGGCTTTAGTCGATAGTCAGGATAAAGCGCTTGACGTTAAAAAAGAGCCGTTATCAACGACAGGCGTACAGCTCGGCCGTAACTTTATTGAAGATGTGATGGATTACAATATGCGCGGTGGTGTTGCTGCGATTACGACAGGCTCTGTTGCAGCCAAGAGTCTACCTGTGAATGCACAAGCTAAACCTGATAGTGAAAATGTCGCTCAGTTGAAAGCTTGGTATTTGAAAGCTAATGCGCAAGAAAGAAAAGATTTTCAAGTTTGGTTAATCGACCAAAAATAATGAGTAAAATATATGATGAAAGAAGCGGCCAGAGTGTCGCTTTTTTCATTTAGAGTCCTGCGTAACACTTTATTTGACGAGCAAACGGTTGCTATTCGGTGTCATATTGCTGCAATCTAATTTGGTGGCTACAATTCAGATCCATGTTCATAACCTACATAATCTCTATGAAATTCCCCGGCCAACGTAAATCTAAACACTACTTTCCTGTTGATGCTCGTGATCCGCTTGTTAGTCAAGCTCAAGAAAGCAAGCGAATGTCTCGTACTCACATTATCGGTATTGACCAAACCTTGGTTGATATAGAGGCGAAAGTCAGTGATGAGTTCATTGAAAAATATCAATTGAGTAAAGGGCACTCGTTAGTTATTGATGATGAAAAAGCAGAAGCGCTATATAACGAGTTAAAAGAATATGACCTGGTTACCGATGAATTCGCGGGTGGAACAATAGGGAACACATTACATAATTACTCTGTACTAGCCGATGATAAATCGACTTTATTAGGTGTGATGAGTAATAGTATTAAAATTGGTAGCTATGGATATCGCTACCTTTGTAACACTTCTAGCCGCATGGATTTAAATTATCTACAAGGCGTAGAAGGTCCAATTGGTCGTTGTTTTGCACTAATTAGTGATAATGGTGAACGTACCTTCGCAATTAATGAAGGGAAAATGAACCAGTTATTACCGACTAGTATTCCTGAACATATTTTTGAAAATGCTTCAGCCTTAGTGTTAACTGCTTATTTGGTTCGCTGTAAGCCGGGTGATCCTATGCCTGATGCAACAATGAAAGCGATTGAATACGCAAAGAAATATGATGTTCCAGTGGTGCTTACTCTAGGAACCAAATATGTGATTCAAGATGACCCTGAATACTGGCGTGATTTTGTTAAGCAAAATGTTTCTGTTTTGGCGATGAATGAAGAAGAAGCAGAAGCTTTAACTGGAGAGCATGATCCTTTATTAGCTTCAGACAAAGCGTTGGATTGGGTTGATCTAGTTTTATGTACCGCCGGCCCGGTAGGTCTCTATATGGCTGGCTATACCGAAGAAGAAGCAAAGCGCCCAACAAGTTTGCCTCTATTACCTGGCTCGATTGCTGAATTTAATCAGTATGAATTTAGTCGCCCAACAGTTCGTTCCCAATGTAAAAATCCGATTAAAGTGTACTCTCACATTGCACCTTATATGGGTGGCCCTGAGAAGATTAAGAATACCAATGGGGCAGGGGATGCAGCACTATCGGCAATATTGCATGATATGGCGGCCAATAAATACCATAAAGAAAATATCCCTAATTCAAGTAAGCATGAATATCCATTTTTAACTTATTCATCTTTCTCTCAAGTATGTAAGTACGCTAACCGAGTGAGTTATGAAGTATTAGCGCAACATTCTCCGCGTTTATCTCGTGGCTTACCTGAGAAAGAAGACAGCTTGGAAGAAGCATACTGGGAAAGATAAGCTTATTTAGTTAAGTGGTTTTATTCGCTCAAAGGAACGGATAAAAATAAATAGGTGGATTTAATTATTCTTACTTATTGGATCTACTATTTACAGTAACTTGTTGTTAAAAATAAAAAAGGGAGCTAAGTGCTCCCTTTTTTTATTTTTAATCCAATAAGGATTTGGTTGTTATTTGATTAGGAAATCATCAATTGATTTGCCTGCATCAAGAGCTTCTTGAATGGCAGAAGGCGTACGGCCTTGGCCAGTCCAAGTCTTACGCTCACCATTTAAAGTGTATTCATATTTTGCAGGGCGAGGTTGACGCTTCTTACGAGATTTAGATTTTGATTCACCACCGCTCATTGCTGAGATAAGGTCTTCTAAATCAATTCCGTCTTTAGCGATCATTTTAGCGTACTCTGCTAATTTAGCTTCGCGCTCTGCTTGTTCAGCTAATTCTTTTTCTTCTGCTTCTTTTCTTTCTGCTACAACAGTAGTCAGTTTTTCTAGTAACTCTTCTACTTCCGCTAGGGTAAATTCGTCACGAGTAAAAGCGCGAAGGCTACGAATATTTAGTAGTGCTGATTTTTTGATTTCTGACATATGTGGATCCTATACAGTAGAATTGCTGAATTAAGTTTTATCTAAAATAAATATCTTTGCTAGATAAAGTTAAACTAATTTTATATAGCTTATCTTTTTTAGTCAAAAAATATATTTGTTTAAATAAAGAAATTTGAGGCCGATTTAATATTTATACTGTTACAAATATTGTTGTTAATTTAGATGCTGATTCAAACAGACTACTTTAACTTTATAATTAAGTCGTTGGTTGTTTTTTGGACGAAATGGAAATGTTCGACTTTTGTCTTGCCATTTGGTTTTTGATCATTACAATGAGCCGAATCTTGCTAGAACCCTTTGTAAATGTCCTGATAAATGGCCATTTGTAAGGCGAATGTTTTAGTCTGATGTAGAGGCGCAATATTTATTAGTACTACGTTTTAGGGTGATGCCTGTGAGAGCGTACGAAAGGAAATGTTGCCGAAGTAAGAGCTAATCAGTGCGTTTTGATTAGTTAGGCGTATCAGAGCCACTTGCTGGGGTTGCATTTAATAAGTGTAACACTGCCATAGTTTGCAGGGTGCTAATCTTAAAGATTGCATACTGTGTTTTTTTACTATGGAGCGCTACTGTAGACACATGAAAGTGATTTGGCTTTCAACGTTTATCAACAAGATGATTTATTGTTTTACGACTATACTCTTCAACAATATCCCTTCTGCAGTAGATCTCTAACCAATTTTGGTTTTTTTGATCATGAACTTAATCGATTTTACTTCTTCCGCGGCATCTTTGCTGCCTCCGGCTATCGCTTTGACGATGGCCATTCTGACCCGACGTGTTCTTTTATCACTTGGTTTTGGTATTTTACTGGGTGCGTTTTTGCTGGCTGATTTTTCATTATCAGGTGCATTAAGCTATACCAGTTCTACCGTAGTGGGCGTGTTTGTTAGTGATGGCGGATTGAACTGGGACAGCCTTTTTATCCTACTTTTCCTCGTTCTTCTTGGCATGATGACAGCTTTGCTGACTCTATCTGGTGGTACTTATGCTTTTGCTGAGTGGGCTCAAAAGCGCATTAAAAGTAAAAGAGGGGCACAACTTCTTGCGGCTTGGCTAGGGGTGTTTATCTTTATTGATGATTACTTCAACAGCTTAGCAGTAGGTGCGATTTCTCGCCCTGTGACCGATCGCTTTCAGGTTTCTCGTTCTAAATTAGCTTATATTCTAGACTCAACTGCGGCACCTATGTGTGTGATTATGCCGGCTTCTAGCTGGGGCGCTTATATCATGACAGTAGTAAGCGGCATTTTAATCTCACATGGTATTACTGAGTATTCTGCTCTAGGCGCATATATGCGTTTAGTTCCGATGAACTACTATGCGATTTTTGCTTTATTAATGGTATTTGCCATGATCTGGTTTGATCTTAATGTTGGCCCTATGCGTAAGCATGAGATTGCAGCGGGTCAAGGTAAAACCGATGATCGTGATGAGAATGCACCAGATTTAACGGAAGAGTCTGAAATTAAAGAAAGTAAAGAAGGCACGGTTTCTAACCTGATTCTGCCTATCGTTGCTTTAATTATTGCAACCGTGTACTTCATGATCAGCTCTGGTGCGGATGCATTAAGCTCTGATGGCCAAGCATTTAGCTTATTAAAAGCGTTTGAAAATACTAATGTTGGCCAGTCTTTATTCTATGGTGCGTTAGTTGGTTTGATTTGTGCGGTAGGAACCGTATTAAAGCAAAAAATGCCAGCAAGAGATGTGTTAATTACTTTATGGATTGGTGCTAAATCAATGTTTGGCGCGATTTTGATCTTAGCCTTTGCATGGACAATTGGCTCTGTGATTAAAGATATGGGCACCGGTGCTTACCTATCAACACTAGTAGAAGGCAACATCGACGTACATTGGTTGCCGGTACTACTGTTCTTGCTTTCAGGTGTGATGGCATTTTCAACCGGAACGTCATGGGGCACATTCGGCATCATGTTACCAATTGCAGGCGATCTAGCTGGCGCGACCGATTTAGCACTTATGCTACCTATGTTAAGTGCAGTACTTGCAGGCTCTGTATTTGGTGACCACTGTTCACCGATTTCAGATACAACAATCTTGTCATCGACAGGGGCGCGTTGTAACCATATCGACCACGTATCTACTCAGTTACCTTATGCACTAGCAACTGCGATAGTTTCATCTGTAGGCTTTATCGTTTTAGGCATGACAGATTCTTCGCTGATGGGCTTTAGTGCAGCAAGTGTGACCTTTGTGGTTTGTTGTATCGTAATGTCAGTTATTTCAAAATCAAAAATGAAAAAAGCCGCAGCTTAATTTCTTATTTTGATTGTGTTATCAAAGGCTGAGTTAGCGAATAACTCAGCCTTTTTTGTATAAAACTTTCATGATTGGTTTGATATGAAAATAATTCAAATAAAGGCTTGAAAAAACATTAGAGCTTGGGTAGTGTGAAGTTATTGAAACTGATTGAGCAAACAAACATATGCGCACATTGAATATTAACATTCATCATCACCATCATCCTGTTATATCTTGCGGGTGAGTGTGTGCATCCGGAAGATACCTCTTCCGGACGTGAATCAGTAAAAAGATTCAAACCCTCGGAAGAGTTTTCTCTCCGGGGGTTTTTTCATTCAGGGACGTTAAAAATAACTAATTTACTATTGGTGATGTATCACTAATAAACAAATCAAAAATACAGGGATAGAAATATGACAAATTCACGATTAAGAATTGCGATTCAAAAGAAAGGCCGCTTGAGCAAAGAATGCCAAGATCTACTTAAAAAATGTGGTGTGAAATTTAATATTGCTGGCGAAAGACTGGTAGTACACAGTGAAAACATGCCAATCGATTTATTGCTCGTTCGTGATGATGACATTCCTGGCTTGATCATGGATGGGGTGGTTGACCTTGGCTTTATCGGTGAGAATGAACTAGAAGAAGTTCGACTAGATCGTAAAGCCGAAGGTTCACCATGTGAATTTAAAGCGTTGCGTCGCCTAGATTTCGGTGGTTGTCGTTTATCTATCGCTATTAATAAAGATGAAACTTACAACGGCCCACAAGATCTAGCGGGCAAACGTATCGCGACAACTTACCCACACTTATTAAAAAGCTACATGGACGAGCAAGGCATTAACTTCAGTACTTGTATGTTAACTGGCTCGGTTGAAGTGGCACCTCGTGCTGGCCTTGCTGATGCCATTGCAGATTTAGTTTCAACCGGTGCGACTTTAGAAGCCAATGGACTAAAAGAAGCAGAAGTAATTTTCCGATCTAAAGCGACATTAATTCAACGTATTGGTGAGTTTTCAGCA
This sequence comes from Vibrio sp. CK2-1, assembly GCF_021726515.1. Taxonomy (GTDB): domain Bacteria; phylum Pseudomonadota; class Gammaproteobacteria; order Enterobacterales; family Vibrionaceae; genus Vibrio. Next base: position 361,571 of record NZ_JAKKCJ010000003.1, read on the forward strand.
GAGCAAGATAGTTTGATTGAAAAGCTGCTAACTCGCATGCAAGGCGTGATTCAAGCGAAAGAATCAAAATACATCATGCTGCACGCCCCATCTGATAAGTTAGAACAAATCAAACAACTATTACCGGGCGCGGAAGATCCTACCGTTCTACCTTTATCTCAAGAAAAAAATCGTGTCGCAGTACACCTAGTTAGTACCGAAAACCTTTTCTGGGAAACCATGGAAGGCTTAAAAGAGCTTGGTGCAAGTTCAATCTTAGTGTTACCAATTGAAAAAATGATGGAGTAAGCAATATGAAAACCGTCGTTTGGCAATCATTAAGCGAAGAGCAACAAAATGCAGTCCTTGAGCGCCCAGCAATTAGCGATGGTGCTAACATCACCTCAATAGTCACTGATGTATTAAATCAAGTGAAACAAGATGGTGATGCTGCAATCAAAGAATTAACCGCCAAGTTCGATAAAGTGACGCCTGAATCGATTCGAGTCTCAGAGCAAGAAATTGATGAAGCAGCAGCACGTTTATCTGAAGAAATGAAGCAAGCGCTAGAACAGGCGCACAAGAACATTTCGGTTTTCCACAAAGCGCAAAAAGCACAGCCTTTAAGTGTGGAAACGCAACCGGGTGTGGTGTGTGAGCTAGTAACTCGTGCAATCAATAAGGTCGGTTTATATATTCCAGGTGGTAGTGCGCCATTACCTTCAACTGTCTTAATGCTAGGCGTACCGGCGCAAATTGCGGGCTGTCGTAAGGTAGTGCTATGTTCACCACCACCGATTGCTGATGAAATCTTGTATGTGGCGAAACTGTGTAATATCGATGAAGTTTACAATGTCGGTGGCGCTCAAGCGGTTGCTGCTATGGCTTACGGCACAGAGACGGTTTCTAAGGTCGATAAAATCTTTGGTCCAGGTAACGCCTTTGTGACTGAAGCCAAACGCCAGGTAAGCAATGATTTCCGCGGTGCTGCGATTGATATGCCAGCCGGCCCTTCAGAAGTATTAGTGATTGCTGATGAAACAGCGGATGCAGATTTTGTCGCCGCAGATTTATTGTCTCAAGCAGAGCACGGCCCAGATTCACAAGTGGTGCTATTAACGCCATCGCCGATGATTGCAGATCAAGTGGCAGAAGCGGTTCAGCAGCAGCTTAAGTCTTTATCTCGTAGTGATATTGCAGAAAAAGCCCTTGGCTCAAGCTTGATTGTGATCACCGAATCTTTGACCCAATGTGTGTCAATTTCAAACTTCTATGGTCCAGAACACTTAATTGTTCAAACCAAGAATCCACGTGAACTATTGCCTTTGTTGGATAACGCAGGCTCTATTTTCCTAGGTCAATGGTCGCCTGAATCGGTAGGGGATTATGCTTCGGGTACTAACCACGTACTGCCTACTTATGGGTATACTCGAACTTACTCAAGCCTAGGTTTAGCGGATTTCTCAAAACGTATGACAGTGCAAGAGTTATCTAAAGATGGCTTGAAAGGCTTAGCGCAAACTGTCGTTACCATGGCAGAAGCGGAAGGTCTTGATGCTCACAAACGTGCCGTCACCATTCGTATCGACAAACTGAATCAGCAATAGGCAGGTAGAACATGGAAAAGTTAGCCCGTAAACAAGTTCAAGCTTTAACACCATACCTATCTGCTCGCCGTATTGGTGGCAGTGGTGATGTTTGGTTAAATGCCAATGAATCTCCGTTTGATAACGAATACAAAACCAACTTTACTCGCTTAAATCGCTATAGTGAATGTCAGCCAAAAGATTTGATTGAAGCTTACGCGAGCTATGCTGGAGTGAAAGCTGAGCAGGTATTAACTTCTCGTGGTGCTGACGAAGGTATTGAACTACTCATTCGCGCTTTTTGTGAGCCGAACCAAGATGCAATCCTTTATTGCCCGCCGACCTATGGCATGTATGCGATCAGTGCTGAAACTATCGGTGTTGAGCGTAAAGTCGTGCCTTTAACTCAAGAGTGGCAACTGGATCTGTCGAGCATTCAAGCCCAGTTAGAGAATGTGAAACTGGTGTTTGTGTGTAGCCCAAACAACCCAACCGGTAATCTGATTAAGCGTGAGGATATCGTTGCTTTATTAGAGATGACACAAGATAAAGCGATTGTGGTGATGGATGAAGCCTATATCGATTTTTGTCCAGAAGCGTCAACGGTCGATTTACTGGAACAATATCCTAATCTAGCCATTCTGCGAACCATGTCGAAAGCCTTTGCTCTTGCTGGGTTACGTTGTGGTTTTACTTTGGCTAACGAAGAGTTAATCAATGTACTATTGAAAGTGATCGCTCCGTACCCTGTGCCGATTCCAGTGGCTGAAATTGCTTGTCAGGCTCTATCGGAAGCTGGGCTTGCGCGCATGAAATATCAGGTACTTGATCTCGCGGCTAACCGTGCTTATTTACAAGCGGGTTTATCCATGCTGCAAGGTGTGACGGTTTATGATGGCTGGGGCAACTACTTGCTGATTCAGTTCCCAGAGGGCGATGCGATGTTTAAAGCAGCGTGGGATAACGGCATTATTCTACGTAACTCACCGATTAAAGATTGTGTTCGAATCAGTATCGGTAATCGTGATGAATGCGAAAAAACGTTAAGCTTTATCCGTAATCAAATTAGCGCCATCGCGTAATATATTCAAAAAATAATGTAAGTCACCCACAAGCTGGGTGGCTGCTCTAAGAAAGGAAGTCAATGTGAGCCAAGCTAATAAAATTCTCTTTATCGACCGAGATGGCACCTTAATTGTTGAGCCGCCGGAAGATTTTCAAGTTGACCGTTTAGACAAGCTGAAATTCGAGCCTAATGTCATTCCGGTATTATTAAAACTTCAAGATGCGGGCTATCGTTTAGTGATGGTTACTAACCAAGACGGCCTAGGTACCGATAGCTACCCACAAGCGGACTTTGATGCGCCACACAATATGATGATGGATATCTTCACATCGCAAGGCGTGAAATTTGATGATGTGTTGATTTGCCCACACTTTGATCATGAAAATTGCACTTGCCGCAAGCCGAAATTAGGCTTAGTTAAAGACTACTTACAGCAAGGTAAAGTCGATTTTAAAACTTCGGCAGTAATTGGCGATCGTGAAACCGATTTACAGCTAGCAGAGAATATGGCGATCCGTGGAATTCAGTACAACCCTGAAACCATGAATTGGTTAGATATCTTAAAAGATTTAACCGTGAATGCTCGTACATCTACGGTGGTTCGTACTACCAAAGAAACCGATATTCGTATTGCGGTTAATTTAGATGAGCAGGGCGGCAATCAAATCTCAACCGGTATGGGCTTCTTTGATCACATGCTAGATCAAATCGCCACACACGGCGGCTTCCAAATGAAAGTGGACGTTAAAGGTGATTTACACATTGATGACCACCACACCATTGAAGATACCGCTTTAGCCCTTGGCCAAGCATTAAAAGAAGCGCTTGGTGATAAACGTGGTATCGGTCGCTTTGGTTTTAGTCTGCCAATGGATGAATGTTTAGCGCAATGTGGCTTGGATTTATCTGGCCGTCCTTATTTGAAATTTGATGCTAAATTCAGCCGTGATCAAGTGGGCGATTTATCTACGGAAATGGTGGTGCACTTCTTCCGCTCATTGACAGATACGCTAGCTTGTACGCTGCACTTATCTTCAACTGGCGACAACGATCACCACATTATCGAAAGCTTGTTTAAAGCCTTTGGTCGTACGCTACGTCAAGCGATTAAAGTGGAAGGTAACGAACTGCCAAGTAGTAAAGGAGTGCTGTAATGGGGTCAACACCTGTCACAAATGATGCGCAAAAAGTGGTGATTATCGATACTGGTTGCGCCAATGTGTCGTCAGTACGATTTGCCATTGAACGGTTGGGCTATGCGGTTACGATTTCTAAAGATCCAGCAGTGGTGTTAGCCGCGGATAAACTCTTTCTACCGGGCGTGGGCACCGCTTCTGAGGCAATGAAAAACCTAGAAGAACGTGATTTAATTAGCTTGGTTAAAAAGGTAGAGAAACCGTTACTAGGCATTTGTCTGGGCATGCAATTACTCGGCAAACTGTCTGAAGAAAAAGGTCAACAAGGCAATGCAGAAGTTAATTGCCTTGGCCTATGTGATGGTGAAGTTCGCCTAATGGATACCGGTGATTTACCTTTGCCTCATATGGGATGGAATACGGTGCAACCACAAGATGGTCATCCATTATTTAAAGACATTCCAGCCGACAGTTATTTTTACTTTGTACACAGCTATGCCATGCCAGTGGGTGATTACACTATTGCAAGTTGTGACTATGGCAAACCATTTACCGCAGCGGTACAAAGTGGCAACTATTATGGTGTGCAATTTCACCCAGAGCGGTCTTCAAAAGTGGGTGCAAAATTGATTCAGAACTTTCTTGAGCTAAACGTATAAAAGGGAAATATAGGATGATAATTCCTGCATTAGATTTAATTGATGGACAAGTCGTACGTTTATTTCAAGGCGACTATGGACAAAAAACCGAATACAAAGTCGATCCAGTTGAGCAATTTAACCTTTATCATCAAGCGGGTGCCAATTGGCTGCACTTGGTGGATTTAACTGGCGCAAAAGATACGTCAGCGCGTCAACTGGATTTGATTGCTAAATTACTAGCAGGCACCCCAGCTAATATCCAAATTGGTGGCGGTGTACGTACTGAGCAAGATGTGATTGATCTGCTTGAAGCGGGCGCACAACGTGTTGTGGTTGGCTCGACTGCGGTTAAACAACCTGAGCTGGTCAAAGGTTGGATGGAAAAATACGGCGCAGAAAAAATCGTATTGGCATTAGATATCAACATTGATGAGCAAGGCGTGCGTCGTGTGGCGATTTCTGGCTGGCAAGAAGACTCTGGCGTGACTATTGAAGCCCTTATTGATGATTACCTTACTGTGGGCTTGAAACACGTGCTATGTACCGATATTTCGCGTGATGGCACCTTAGCGGGCTCTAACGTTGAGCTGTATATCGATTTATGCAAACAGTACCCACAAGTGCAATTTCAATCTTCAGGTGGCATTGGCAGCCTAGATGATATTGCAGCGCTTAAAGGCACAGGTGTTGCGGGCGTGATCGTTGGTCGCGCATTACTCGATGGCAAATTTACCGCAGAGGAGGCATTCTCATGTTGGCAAAGCGAATAATTCCTTGTCTTGATGTTCGAGATGGTCAAGTCGTCAAAGGCGTGCAATTTCGTAACCATGAAATCATTGGTGACATCGTACCGTTAGCGCAACGTTATGCGGAAGAAGGCGCAGATGAGTTAGTGTTTTATGATATTACCGCATCGAGTGATGGCCGCGTAGTGGATAAAAGCTGGGTAGCTCGCGTGGCTGAAGTGATTGATATTCCTTTCTGTGTGGCTGGTGGTATTAAGTCGGCGGAAGATGCCTCGCGCATTCTTGAGTTTGGCGCCGATAAAGTGTCAATCAACTCTCCAGCGCTAGCAAATCCAGAATTGATCACCCAACTGGCAGACAAATTTGGCGTGCAATGTATCGTGGTAGGCATTGATTCTTACTACGACAAAGAAACTGGCAAATACCAAGTTTACCAATTTACCGGTGATGAAGAGCGCACTAAAGCCACTAAATGGGAAACCCGTGATTGGGTGCAAGAAGTGCAAAAACGTGGCGCAGGTGAAATCGTATTGAACATGATGAACCAAGATGGCGTACGTAATGGCTACGATATCGATCAATTAAACATGGTGCGTGAAGTGTGTCAGGTGCCTTTGATTGCCTCTGGTGGCGCGGGCGCGATGGAGCACTTTGCCGAAGCCTATCAAAAAACCAATGTTGATGGCGCGTTAGCTGCGTCGGTTTTTCACAAACAAGTGATCAACATAGGTGAACTGAAACAATACTTAAAACAACAAGGCGTGGAGATACGTTTATGAGTGAAGCATTAACAACACAATCAACGTTTCAAGCGTCAGATATTATCGCATTAAGTGAGCGTATTGATTGGGATAAAGTCGATGGCCTAGTGCCTGTAATCGTACAAGATTACGTTTCTAGCCAAGTACTAATGATGGGCTACATGAATGTGGATGCGCTACAAAAAACCGCAGATACTGGTTTAGTGACTTTCTATTCTCGTACTAAACAGCGTCTTTGGACTAAAGGTGAAGAATCAGGCAACAGCCTAGGTTTAGTGAACCTTGCGCTGGATTGTGACAACGATACTCTGCTGGCCAAAGTAAACCCAATTGGCCCAACTTGCCATACTGGCACAACGACTTGCTTTGATGCGGATAAGCAAGACGAAAGCCAATTGGTGTGGCTTCATCAACTTGAGCAATTATTGGCTGCCCGCAAGAGTGCCGACCCTGAATCCTCCTACACCGCAAGTCTCTATGCTCGCGGTACGAAACGTATATCGCAGAAAGTGGGTGAAGAGGGCGTTGAAGTCGCGCTTGCGGCAACGTCGGGCGACAAGGCGGAATTAGTGTGTGAATCAGCAGATTTGATGTACCACTTGTTTGTACTGCTACAAGATCAAGGTCTATCGTTTAATGATGTGATTAATAAGTTGAAAGAGCGTCATCAATAAATAACTTTTCATTGAAAATGATTGAAACCAAAGGCTAGGTATTTACCTGGCCTTTTTTGTGCCTGATGATTTTTAAAGTTAATTTTCTGATATATCAATGCTATATAAATTTACTATACAATTGTGCAGTATTCTTCTTGTCAAGATAGTAAGTAAGGCTTACTATATTTGGGTGTTCACACTTTGCCCCTTGTTATCCATAACCAAAGTGTCACTCTTCCTAGCTATTCTTATAAGGTTCTTATTGAAGGTTTCGCATGGCTAAAACACCTGTTGGCTCTCTACTGTTTGATGTATCACGTCTGATTCGCAAAAAATTTCAGAATGATCCAGAGATAGGCTGCATTACTTTGGCGCAAGCAAAAGCATTAAGCATCATTGCTCGTAATGAAGGCATTAAACAGGTTGAGTTAGCCGAGTTATTGGAAATAAAACCAATGACAGTCGTAAGAGTGATTGATCAACTCGTTGCAGAAGGGCTAGTCAAACGCTGCGCTAGTCCTTCTGATCGACGTGCTCATTTGATTTATTTATTACCGGCGGCCAAATTACGCCTTACTGTTGTAGATAAAGTCGGTAGTAAAGTATGGGAATCAGGATTGGCAGGGTTAAGTGAGCAGCAACGTGAGCAATTCATTGCCACACTTGAGCACATCCACCGAAACTTATCAGACAATTAACATTCACTTTAGGTAATAATATGGCTAACGAACCCACTCAAACAATGGAAGAGGAACTCCCTCAACCATCGCCTAAAAAATCAAAGTTTAAGTCTAAGCGCTTTTTGCTTTTATTTGTTGTTCCATTGACCTTAATTGCTGGCAGTATTGTGCTTTACCTGCATGGTGGTCGCTATGTGGAAACGGAAAATGCGTATGTAAAAGCCGATAAAACGCCCATTAATGCAGAAGTGGCTGGTCGTGTGATTAATGTGCCAGTTGAAGAAAATCAGCATGTTAAAAAAGGCGACTTACTAGTACAAATCGATCCTACACCTTATGAATATGCCGTTGATCGAGCTAAAGCTAACCTTGCTGATGTACGTACTGAATTGGAAACCTTGAAAGCAGAATATCAAAGTAAATTAGCTAATATCGATGTGGCGCAAAGCCAGTTAGATTACGCGCGCCTAGAAGAAAAACGCCAATATAACTTACGTCAGAAAAACTATTCTTCTGAAGCCGATTATGATTCAGCAAGACAAAAAACCTTATTGTTTGAACTTCAAATTAACGCCTTACAAAAAGCACTAAAACAAGTTGCTGAAAGTCTTGGTGGTGATCCAGAGGCCCCAACGGAATTGCACCCTAAATATCAATTAGCGCTAGCGGAACTTGATCAAGCGAAAAACGATTTAGAGCACGTTAATGTTTATGCGCCAAACGATGGTGTGGTTTCTAAGGTATTAGAGGATGGCCAATACATTACCTCGAACAGTACAACGATGTTGCTAGTGGCAGATACGAATTTATGGATAGAAGCCAACTTCACTGAAAAAGAAATGACTAATATTAAAGTCGGCCAAGAAGTGGATATTGAAATTGATTATGCGCCTGGCCATCAATGGAAAGGTCATGTAACCAGCATTAGCCCTGCAACAGGTTCTGAGTATTCCGTGATCCCTGCTCAAAACGCAACCGGTAACTGGGTTAAAGTGACGCAGCGACTACCGATTCGTATTTCAATTGAAGAAAAAGAAAATATGCCAACATTACGTGCCGGTTTAAGTGCCATTGTGACCGTTGATACTAAGCATACCCGTCACTTGTCATTTTAAGGCTAGGTTATGAGCGAAGTTACATTACAAGCTAATGAGAAAGAGGACGGCGCAAAAAGGCTCCTGATCACTTTTTCGGTAATGTTAGCAACCATCATGCAAGCGTTGGATACCACGATTGCTAACGTGGCACTGCCGCACATGCAAGGTTCAATGGGCGCAACGCAAGACCAGATCTCGTGGGTCTTAACCTCCTATATTGTTGCCTCTGCCATCGCCATGCCTTTAACTGGTTTTGTGGCAGCGCGTATTGGCCGTAAGCGTTTATTCATTTACTCGGTGATTGGCTTTACTATCGCATCGGCTTTATGTGGTGCGGCGCAATCACTTGACCAAATTATCTTATTCCGTTTATTACAAGGGATTTTTGGCGCGAGCTTAGTACCATTATCACAGTCAGTACTATTAGACACTTACCCGAAAGAACAACATGGTTCTGCAATGGCCTTATGGGGCGTTGGGGTGATGGTAGGCCCGATCCTTGGACCGTCGCTTGGTGGTTGGTTAACTGAGTATTATAACTGGCGTTGGGTGTTCTACATTAACATCCCGTTTGGTGCGCTAGCTTGGTTTGGTATTGCCGCCTATGTAAAAGAAACGGCGATTGAAGCCGATAGAAAATTTGATTTGTTTGGTTTCACGCTTATCGCTTTTGCTATCGGAGCATTACAGCTATTTCTTGATCGAGGTGAATCACAAAACTGGTATTCCAGCATGGAAATCGTGATTGAATCCGCAATTGCTGCACTGGCATTTTATATGTTTATTGTTCACATGTTTACCGCGAAAAAACCGTTCCTCGACCCTGAAATGTTTGCCGATAGAAACTTCGTAGTAGGCATAACAATTGGCTTTATGATGGGGGTAGTGTTGCTGGCAACCATGGCATTATTACCACCATTTATGCAAAGTTTGATGGGTTATCCGGTACTTGATGTCGGCTTTTTATTAACGCCTCGTGGTTTTGGTACTATGACGGGGATGTTGATTGTTGGCCGTCTCGCCCGAAAAGTCGATCTGCGTTACCTAATGGTTATCGGGATATTATTAATGATTTTTTCATTATGGGAAATGACGTTATTTAATGCTGAAGTGAGCTCGTGGGATATTATCCGCACTGGTGTCGTACAAGGGCTCGGTTTAGGCTTGGTGTTCGTACCGTTATCAACCATGACCTTCTCAAGCATACAGCCTAAATATCGCACCGAAGGGACAGCGTTATACAGTTTGATTCGTAACATAGGTAGTAGTATTGGGATATCCGCGGTAACGACTTATTTAGCTCATCGAGTTCAATATAACCATGAAGTGTTTGCTCAGTACATTACGCCATTTAGCCACCCATTACATATGGCAGCAGAAAAGGGCATGTATGACATTACAACCCAAGCTGGTTTATATGCGATTGATGCCGAGGTCAACCGACAAGCTGCAATCTTAGGTTACTTGCAAGATTACCGCTTAATGATGTTTGTGTGCGTCATTATGTTGCCAATGATCTTCTTGTTTAAGAAGAGTCGGTAGATTAAATAGCCTTAGATAGTAAAAAGCCCGAATATGTGTCGCTAACATACTCGGGCTATTCTTTTTATTAACCTATTAGCCACAGCACTTCTTAAACTTTTTACCACTGCCACATAAACAAGGATCATTTCTGCCTATTTTAGTGTTGGCAATCGTTTGATTAAGGCGTGGGTCTATTTCCTCTTCTGGCATCACGCCATCTATATAGCGCCATTTGCCATCTTCTTTAACAAATCTTGAGCGTTCATGTAGGCAATATTGTTTACCATCTTCTGTAAAGTAAGCTTTAAACTCCACAAAACCTTCAGAATCAGAAGGGGTTGGAGCATCAAGGACTTCCAATTGTACCCAGTCACTTTCAACTGATTGAGCAATGGCTTCGGCTTCTTGTTCGGCTTGGCAAGATGAGTGGTAAGTCTGAATGACAAACTCTACATTATCGAGCACATGTGCGCAGTAACGAGCACGCATCAGTTGTTCAGGCAGTTGAGCGTTAGCGGTATTTTGGTGAATAGGCTGACAACATTGGTCATAAGGTTGCTGACTACAGCATGGGCAAAGCATAGTGTTCTCTTACTGTTGGTGAAGAAGCTTGCCTTCTAAGCGAAGGTGATAATTTTCAGGGGTTACCCAGTTAATCGCATTGTCATAAAACTGACGAGCTAGCTCAGGGGAGATTTGAAGTTTATCAGCAAACCACTGAATACTTGAATCATCTTTTTTCTCATAGGCAATGGACAGACCTAAAATATCACCGAGAATACCTTGCTGCTGTGATAGTGCATTAATTGCCGCTTTGCTCAGTGGCAAGGTCTCAACTAAATGGCAAAGTGGTTGTTGAAGGAGCTTATCGATTTGAGAAAACATTCCAACAAAATAGGCGTGTTCGGCATTTATTTTGAATTGCTCTAAGGCGGCGACTTGTTCACAGAAATGGGCTCGATGCATTGAGCTTAAATAATAATCCGATGGCGTCCATTTATGGGCAGCGGTAAGAGATAATTCAATAAAGAGTTTGATTTTATCAAGCCCGAGAATATTGAAAGCATCTTCAAACGTGGTAAAGGTTTTGGATGAGTGAGCATTGATAAACCGCATTAGCTTATAGGTCATCGTAATATCATAGCGAATCAGCCTTTCGATTAACTGGTAATCAACAGGTGATTGATTGATGGCAATTTTTAGCTGATCAACGGTGAATGACGATGACTCAATTCTTCGGTGTTTGATTATTTCTGGTTCATGTAATGCGTAGCCTTGGAAAAAATCAAAACCGACTTTTTCCGCTTCTTCTAGTTCTTGTTGGTTTTCAATTTTCTCGGCTAAATAATAAAGATCATAGGCTTTATGAGCTTCAATGAATTTGGCTGCATCGGAGATGCTCACTTGCTTAATATCGAATTTAATCGTGCTAATGTAAGGTAGGAAACGCTCCCAGCTAGGAGAGGGGATAAAGTCATCAAGGGCGATTTTATAACCTTGCTGATGCATGGCACGTATCGCTGAGAATAATTCATCACTAGGCTGGCAATCTTCGAGAATTTCGATCATCAACAAATCGGCAGGAAAAAGTGTTGGGATTTGTTCTATTAAACTTTGATAGGGAAAATTGACGAGATATAACGTTTTCTCATGCCCTTGAGCGTTAGTAAGAAAAAAATGCTCGATTAACAATCGGCTGGTCGCCATCTGTGGATCCACCGAGGGGAATTCATTTTTAAACCCTTCTCGGAACAGTAACTCGTAAGCCACAATCTGCTTATCGGTATTTACAATAGGTTGGCGTGCAATAAAAGAATACATCCTTGAATCTCTTTGCTTATTAACCAGAGTAACCTCGTATTTATTAGAGTCTCGGGTTTATTATTAATTAACTTATTAAACAATATAGAAAAGCTTTCTAGGCTTCCAGCTACAAAGTAACAAGTTTGTTAGTTGACTCATAAATTCACAACAAAAATAGTCGATATCCATGTGACTTACTATCAAAGTCACCATCTTCACATTTCTATTATAAGAATAGGTGAAAAGTCTGTGAGTGGATTGAATTTGTGAAGATTTTCTAAAGACTAGGATTTTTATCCAAGGGAGCGTTGCTGCAATTCGCAACCATTGCCATCACACACTAATATCGAGCCTTGAGTATACCAGTCACCAAGTACGATTCTAGTTGCAGGACCTTGATTTGTTTGATGTTTATGAGTGTTGGGGCGGTGCGTGTGACCGTGGATCATGTGAGTGACTTGGTTAGCTTCAAGGACACTTACGACCTCTTCAGGCGTCACATCCATGATTTCCATCTGCTTAGTGTGTTTTTGTTGTTTGATTTTATTTTGTACGTTGGAAACGATCTTTTTTCTTATAAACAATGGGATACAGTGAAATAACCGCTGTAGCCACTTTTGATGAACAGTTTTACGAAATTCTAGGTATTTCTCATCTTTGGTACACAGGGTATCTCCGTGCAAGATAACAGTAGGTGTGCCGTAAAGATCGATAACTGCAGTTTCTGGCAGTAACGTCATTCCGGTTTCTTTACAAAAACGCTGCCCTAGTAAAAAGTCTCGATTACCTTGTATGAAATAACAGTCAACGCCACTTGCCGTTAACGCTTTAAAGGCATCTTTAATGGTGACATTAAAAGGTGAGTTGTCATCATCACCAATCCAAAACTCAAATAAATCACCGAGTACATACAACTTTTCCGCTGCTGGTGCTTCTTCTTGCATAAAACGAAGAAAACAAGCCGTGATATCTGGACGTAGGGGAGATAAATGAAGATCAGCAATAAATAAGGTGGTCATGAATTATCAAATTGTGTGGAGAGAAATAAAGGGGGACAGTGCCCCCTACAAATTCGATGCGTTTATTATGCTTCGATTGTTGTACCAGTAATCATAACATCTTCTAGTGGTACGTCTTGGTGCATACCGTAAGAACCTGTGCTTACTGCTTTGATTTTTTCTACTACGTCCATGCCTTCAACGACTTCAGCAAACACACAGTAACCCCAACCATTCATAGTTTCAGATTTAAAATCTAAGAAAGTGTTGTCATTAACGTTGATGAAGAACTGAGAGCTTGCAGAATGTGGTTCCATTGTACGAGCCATTGCTAATGTACCTACTTTGTTGCTTAGGCCATTATTTGCTTCATTTTTAATGGTTGCGCGAGTGGTCTTCTCTTTAAGACCAGAAGTCATGCCGCCGCCTTGAATCATAAATCCATCGATAACACGGTGGAAAAGAGTGTTGTCGTAGAAGCCATCTTGGCAATACTGTAGGAAGTTAGCCGCTGTTTCAGGTGCTTTTTCTTCGTTAAGTTGAATTTTAATATCGCCGAAGTTGGTGTGAAGGATGATCATGGTTAGGTCCTTTATCATTGGATTTAATTGGTATTGGTCATTGAGAATTAGATTTTATAGCAACTTATCTCTAAAGCAACTTTAAACGTTACTATAACCTAAGGATAGCCCATTAAAGTTAGGCTTAATGTCGACTTAATTAGCTGATTCGGTATAATCGAAAAATTATAATATTCACCAGACGCAGAAAGAGATCATGTTAAAAATATATAACACCTTGACCCGCCAAAAAGAGGAATTTAAACCCATTCATGCTGGAAAAATTGGCATGTATGTTTGTGGTGTGACCATCTACGATCTCTGCCATATTGGCCATGGACGTACTTTCGTGTCGTTTGATGTGGTGTCTCGCTACCTACGCTTTGTTGGTTATGATCTAACTTTTGTGCGAAATATTACGGATATTGACGATAAAATCATTAAACGTGCAGCAGAAAACAATGAAAGCTGTGATTCGTTAACGGAACGTTTAATTGAAGAAATGTACGCAGATTTCGATGCGCTCAATATTAAGCGCCCGGATGTAGAGCCTCGTGCGACCCATTATATTAAAGAAATCATCGAATTGGTTGAGCGCTTAATCGAGCGTGGATTTGCCTACGTTGCTTCTAATGGCGATGTGATGTTTGAAGTGAAAAAATTCGAACAATACGGCAAGCTATCTGGCCAGGATTTAGAGCAATTACAAGCTGGTGCTCGCGTGGATGTGGAAAGCGCGAAACGTAGCCCTATGGATTTCGTGGTTTGGAAAATGTCGAAGCCAGGTGAGCCGACATGGGAATCACCTTGGGGTCCGGGTCGTCCAGGCTGGCATATCGAATGTTCGGCAATGAACTCATCGATTCTAGGTCACCATTTTGATATTCATGGTGGTGGTTCAGATCTGCAATTCCCGCACCATGAAAACGAAATCGCACAATCTTGCTGTGCTCACGATACGCCATACGTAAACACTTGGATGCATAGTGGTATGGTGATGGTTGACCGTGAAAAAATGTCTAAATCTTTAGGCAACTTCTTCACGATTCGTGATGTGTTAAAGCACTACGATTCTGAAACTGTTCGTTATTTCTTGATGTCTGGTCACTACCGCAGCCAGTTAAATTATAGCGAAGAAAACTTAAACCAAGCTCGTGCTTCACTAGAGCGTTTATACACTTCGTTACGTGGTTTGGATTTATCTGTCGCACCAGCTGGTGGTGAAGAATTTGTCGCTCGTTTTAGCGCGGCAATGAATGATGACTTCAATACGCCAGAAGCATACTCAGTGCTATTTGATATGGCTCGTGAAGTAAACCGCTTGAAAACCCTTGATATGGATAAAGCCTCGGCACTCGGCGCTTTAATGCGTGAATTAGCCGATGTGATTGGTATTTTGCACCAAGATCCAGAAGCTTTCTTGCAAGGTGAAGCGGGTAGTGATGATGAAGTGGCTGAAATTGAAGCGTTAATTAAGCTACGTAATGACTCTCGCGCCGCAAAAGATTGGGCAAATGCCGATCTTGCTCGTGATAAGTTAAACGAGCTTGGTATTGAGCTAGAAGATGGCCCAGAGGGTACTACTTGGCGTCGTAAGTAAGATAAACCTGAATAACGGTAATTGATTAAATAGGGCTTGTGGTATTAAAGATATACTACAAGCCTTTTTCTTGAAACTCGAAACTGATAACTAGAAAGGCTTTTTCCTTTGGCACAGATGTATTTTTATTACTCAGCGATGAACGCGGGTAAATCAACCACACTGCTTCAATCTTCTTTTAACTACTGTGAACGTGGCATGAACCCTGTTATTTTCACAGCAGAAATCGATAACCGTGATGGTATTGGTAAAGTGAGTTCACGTATTGGTTTGCAGTCAGATGCGCACCTATACAATGCCACTACCGATATGTTTAGCGCGGTTAAAGCGTTATGTGAAAAGGAAAAAATTCACTGCGTCATGATTGATGAATGCCAGTTCTTAAATAAAGAACAAGTGTACCAATTAACCGAAGTGGTGGATAAATTACACATTCCTGTATTGTGTTATGGCTTGCGTAGCGATTTCTTAGGAGAGTTATTTGAAGGTAGTCAATACTTGCTGGCTTGGGCGGATAAACTGGTTGAACTCAAAACCATTTGTCACTGCGGACGCAAAGCTAACATGGTGATTCGTATGGATGAGCATGGTAAAGCGATTGCAGAAGGTGACCAAGTGGCGATTGGCGGTAATGACCGTTATGAATCAGTATGTCGCCTCCATTATAAAGAAGCACTAGGTAAGTAACCTCAACTGAGATTAAGTGATCACCAATGCTCGGGATTACGTTATAAAGCATAAAATTAGGGCCTATGACTCACGTTGAGTTATAGGCCCTTTTGTTATCTATACGCTGTAAAGCTATTCATTGTACAACTAGTCTTAAAAACTATTCTCTGCAAAACAAAAGCTTAGAACTGTGGTTTTGAGGCAAATTGTTTTGCTGCATAAGCCACGCGTTCTTCTGGTGTTGGGTAATTTAACGGCGTACCTAGGTTTTCGATATGTTGTAAACGAGGTAGTAAACCTGCGCCATTAGCAATTTGGATCGCAAGGCCAGGACGAGCATTAAGCTCTAATACCATCGGGCCTTCTTCTTTATCCAATACCATATCGGTACCCATGTAACCGAGGCCAGTCATTTCCCAAGCGCTAGATGCTAACACCAATAGCTTTTCCCAGTTTGGTACGACTAACCCACTAAGCGGTTTGTCGGTATCTGGGTGATGGGTGATAGGGCGGTCGAATTGAACGGCACGTACGGCACGTCCCGTTGCAATATCTAAACCTACGCCAACCGCACCTTGGTGCAAGTTCGCTTTACCATCCGATGCGGCAGTAGAACAACGCATCATTGCCATAACCGGGTAACCTTTAAACACGATAACACGGATATCAGGCACACCTTCGTAGCTGTAACCATCAAATGAAACATCATCGAATTTAATTAGGTTCTCAACGACCGCAACATCATTTTTGCCACCGAGTGAGAATAAACCTGCCAATGCATTACTAATATGACGCTCAACATCTTGTTCATTAATCGCTTGACCTGATGGTTTAATGTAAACCCCATCTTTATGCGAAATAATAACCAAAATGCCTTTACCACCAGAGCCGCGAGCCGGTTTAATCACAAAACCCGGCCAGTCTTTAACCATGGCATGGATACGCTTTACTTCAGCTTGCTGGCCAATAACACCAATCAGCTTAGGTACGGTTGCACCGTGCTCTTGGGCAATGATCTTAGTCTTTAGCTTGTCATCCACTAGTGGGTACTTAGAACGGTCGTTATAGCGCCCAATGTAGGCGCCATTACGTTTGTTCATACCCATAATGCCTTTGGCATGTAGCTTTTGAGGAGACGTAAACATTGAAAACATCGTTTAGTCCTCCGCTAATGGTTTGAATCTTTTCAGTTCTAGTAGGCGATATCCAGTGTAGTTACCTAGCGATAAGATACACGCTAATACGATGAACTGAGTACCGATGAAGTTGAAAGTAATATGCTGAACATATGGGTTAGTCATGGCTAGGTAGATAAGTACTGCGGTCAGTAGTGAACCACCACCTTGCATTACCACTTCTTTCGCGCCTTCTTCTTCCCATAGGATAGACATACGTTCAATAGTCCAAGATAGAATGATCATTGGGAAGAACGTAATAGTTAAGCCTTGCGTCAATCCAATGTTGAACGACACGATGGTGAAGATAGAAATAATTAAGATTACGGTAATAATCACCGCCGATATTCGCGACACCAGCAGTAAGTTAAGTTTGGATAGATAACCCCTGATGATTAAGCCAGTACCAACAATAAGCAAGAAGCCGATGATGCCTGGTAATAGTTGAGTCTGAACAAAGGCCACCGCAATCAGTACTGGCATGAAAGTACCAGATGTTTTCAAACCGATTAGAACGCGTAAGAATACAACGATTAACGCACCGATAGGGATCAGCATGATGGTTTTAAACATCGCTTGTTCTTCTAACGGTAGGCTATGAATCGAGAAGTTCAATAAGTTATCAGCAACCACTTTTTGTTTCGTTGCACTACTTGGTGAAACATCTTGCGCCAGCATAGAGAAGAATACTTTACTGTTTTTACCACCGATAACATCCAGTAGTGAAACGTTCGATTCATCCCAAATTAGCATGTTGCCTTGTTTACCCTGTTCAGTGCTGTCAGGGTTAAACAGTTGCCATACTTCGCCATCCCAGACTTCAATCATAGGAATGATCGATTGGCGACGACGACCATCTTCTAACTCAATAACACCAACGGTTTTACTGTAGATTTCAGATGACGCTAAAATTTTACCAATCGCTTCAACTTTGCTGAAATCATCCAGAAGTAGCGAAGCGTTTTGGTTGTCAGGATCGTTGAATTGTTTGATTAACTCACGAGCAAATGTGGTGTTATCTGCCGAACGCTCAGAAGCTTGAGTAGTAATGGCATCAACTGCTGCTTGTTGTGGGCCAGTAAAGGTAGGAGCCACTAAGTCAGTTTCTACCGGTGGTAAAATTTCTGCTTGTGATTGAGGATCCACTAAGAACTGAGTTTTGTAGTAAATGGTTTGTGGACCTTTCGCATCACGTACTGACCATTCAGCGCGGCGGCCAGTATCAGTATTGATGTAAGATAAACCATAGCCTGGAGATGAAGCACTTTCGTCAATCAGGGTAAACCCATCTTGAGTATGTGGCGCGGCTAGAGATACTTTAGCTGGGCCTCCTGAGGCAGTAAATTCTACGCGAGCTTCAATATCCCATACTTGTCGAGATTCACCTGGTCCCCAAGGAACACCATAGTCTTGATGACGCATGACGCTCAAAGTGAGCCCGGTGATAACAAGTATGGCAATGAGAAAATAAAATGGCACTCTAGACGTCATAACTTTTCCTTAACCAGTCTAAATTAATTGTTATTAAAATTATTTTTTTGATGTATTTGATACTGCTTTAGATTCGATAAACTCTCGGCTTACATCGACATAAGCAACATCTTGAATAAATTCACGGCCCAATAAAATAGGATAATCCATTTGAGAGCGATCAGCTAAAGTGAACTGAGCTTTTTCATGTACGCTGCCAATCTTGATCCAGAGCTCAACAACCGGTCTGCGTTCTAAAGAATCAGTACTTGATTGTCGAATCTTTACATGGCGAACGATTGGCGCTTCTACCCATTTACGATCTTCGGGCGCAGTTTCATCGGATACATGGAATTTAACCCATTTTTTCCCA
Source organism: Vibrio sp. CK2-1 (assembly GCF_021726515.1). Taxonomy (GTDB): domain Bacteria; phylum Pseudomonadota; class Gammaproteobacteria; order Enterobacterales; family Vibrionaceae; genus Vibrio. Next base: position 380,091 of record NZ_JAKKCJ010000003.1, read on the forward strand.
TTACGCTCAAATTCTTGTAAATCAACAGCATTAATTGAAGACGTTGTGGCCCCGGTATCGACCCTCGCGATAAAAGCACTTTTAACGATGTCTATATCAACACTTTCTAATGACCCCAAGGTCACCATGCCGGGACGAGTTTGTGGTTCAAGGTTGGTCACGACAATATTTGACGTTGCCGATGGTGAAGAAGAAGTCGTTTGTGCTTTACGCGCTGTAGCAATAAAGCGTTGTTGATTGTGCTTTAAAACTTCAACTTCATTGCTTAAGTTAATGACTTCTGACTCTAAGCTCGCAATATAGTCAGTCTGTTTATCAAGATTAGAATCAAGCTCTTCAATTCGATTGGAAAGCTTTTCTTCACTTTGATTAATGGCTGCAATGGTTTGCTCAGAATAATGTTCTCCGGTCATGTATGCACAACCTGAAAGTGAACCTAGGGCAAAAACTGCAAGACCTAATGATTTTTTGAGCATATTAAACCGTTATCATCCATGTTAAGTGTTTGTTGTGCAAAGTTTAGCGTATCTCGATCCGACCGTGAAGCGCTTTCATCTCATGTAAGAAGATTCTTTGCTTATTTAAAGAACCATTTTTACTTTTTGTGATGAGCTAACTTCTCATTATGGGTTCTTGGCGATCAAAATAGCACGACGTGGGGCAGGGTAGCCTTCAACCGTTTTACTTGGATCGTTTGGATCAAGATAATCCGGTAGAGAATTATGGGTCATCCAATGAGTGCTTCTTTGCTCTTCGGTGGAAGTGACGTTTTCATCGACAATTTTCACATCAATAAAGCCGCATTTTTCTAACCATACCTTTAGTGCTTTGGCAGAAGGGAAAAAGTAAACATTACGCATTTGCGCGTAGCGGTCTACTGGGACTAATACCGCATTTTCATCGCCTTCAATCACTAAAGTTTCTAGCACTAACTCACCACCAGATACTAATTGGTTTTTGAGTTGGAGTAGGTGGTCAAGTGGTGAACGACGATGGTAAAGAACGCCCATGCTAAAGACAGTATCAAAAGCTTTTAGTTCAGGCAGTTGCTCAATCCCAAGTGGTAATAGATGAGCACGTTGGTCGCCGCCCATCAATTTACGAATTGCTTCAAATTGAATTAGGAATAAATGAGATGGGTCGATACCAACACATAAGCGAGCACCGGCACCAAGCATGCGCCACATGTGATAACCATTACCACAACCAACATCGAGAACTGAACGATGCTTTAAATCAGAGATGTGCGGTAGAACGCGATCCCATTTCCAATCTGAGCGCCACTCGGTTTCAATATCCAAACCATGAACATGATAAGGCCCTTTGCGCCAAGGATGGAAAGTACGCAGTAAGCTCTCAAGTTTCTTTTGTTCGCCTAATGCAAAAGGCTGGGTGTTGGTAATACTCACTTGAGAAGTAATATCTATATTATCTGGTTTGATCTCTGTGATTTTATTGAGCGCCTTTACCCAACGTTCAAAGTCACCATGCTCAGCATTTTGCCAATCAGTCAGTTGTTGCGGTAGGGTATTCAACCAAGGTTGCAGACGAACATCTTGAGCAATCAGTTGATAAAAATTGGCAAAATTAAACATAACACTCTTTCTATTTAAATACGGATATCGGTGGATATTTAGCTGAATCTTAAGGCCGAAAGCCTTTCATAAGATAAATTACTTGATGGCAAACATAGAACCAAAATTAAAGCATTGGAACCATACTTCGTAGCTACTAAAGCCAATCTTTTCAAATCGTTGCTTGTGGCTTTCAATTGAGTCTGGTCGCATCACATTTTCAATCGCACTACGTTTTTGGCTAATTTCTAATTCGCTGTAACCATTGGCACGTTTAAAGTCATGGTGTAGATCGATCAATAATTCGTGCGCGGCTTGGTTTTCGAAAACGTATTTTTCCGACAAAATTAAAATGCCACCCGGACGCAACCCTGCATAGATTCTTTCGAGTAAAGAATAGCGGTCTTCTGGCGATAAAAATTGCAAGGTAAAGTTCAAAACCACAACGGAAGCATTTTCGATTTCAATGTCACGAATATCGGCCTCAATGACATTAACTGGGGTGTCTGAACGGTAAGCATTAATATGTAATTTACAGCGTTCAATCATGGCTGGAGAATTATCGACCGCAATGATCTGGCAGTTTTCTTGCTCAATATGACGACGCATCGATAAAGTCGCCGCGCCCAAAGAACAGCCTAGGTCATAAACATTCGAGCTTGGTTTGGCAAAGCGTTCCGCCAACATACCAATAGCTGAAATAATATTGCTGTAACCCGGAACCGAGCGTTGGATCATATCGGGAAAAACTTCTGCCACTCTTTCATCAAATGTAAAATCGCCCATTTTGTCTATTGGGGCTGAAAAAATCACATCACGCTGGCTCATGACAACTCACTTAAAATTGGTTTACTAGCCACTAGGTCAACAGATCCTAATTATTCATTGGCTAGGTGAAGATATGTTCTTATTTTAAGGGAAGTTGGCCTATATCGCTATTGAGTTTGTGGGTTATTTGATTTTATTTCCGTTTACTGACGTAACCGAGCAACTTTTAACCGTATTCGGTTTTTTATTGTGCGTGTTTATTGTGCATGGCTAGGCGATTTAATGCTTTTGCTTTTAGTCGGCTTGGTAATTGAATTGGATAACTTATGAGCGGTTAACGCACCTTTCACTCCTTTACTACCGAAAAGCCAATAAATTGTGCTTCCGGTGGTCGATTTTTATCTGTTTTCCAAGTATAAATAGGAAAAGTTTTTTATACGGTGTTTTTGAGCGGTCTGCTCCACCGGAAATCATTAATTATTTAAATAAGAGATTGGGAAATTCATTATGCGCACCCAGTATTGTGGTCACCTGAACAAGTCCCTAGCAGGACAAACTGTAGAACTTTGCGGATGGGTTAATCGCCGCCGTGATCTAGGCGGTCTGATTTTTATCGATATGCGTGACCGTGAAGGTATTGTTCAAGTTGTTATCGACCCAGATATGACTGAAATTTTTGCAGAAGCAAACCAATTGCGTAATGAATTCTGTATCAAACTAACTGGTGAAGTACGTGCTCGTCCTGATAGCCAAATCAATAAAGATATGGCAACAGGTGAAGTTGAAGTGTACGCAACAGGCCTTGAAATCATCAACCGCTCTGAAGCGCTACCTTTAGATTTCAACCAAACTAACTCGGAAGAGCAACGTCTAAAATATCGTTACATTGATCTACGTCGCCCTGAAATGAGTGACCGTATTAAGCTACGTGCTAAAGCTTCAAGCTTTGTTCGTCGCTTCCTAGATGACAACGGTTTCCTAGATATTGAAACACCAGTACTGACTAAAGCAACGCCAGAAGGTGCGCGCGACTACTTAGTACCAAGCCGTGTTCATAAAGGCAGCTTCTACGCGCTTCCGCAATCACCTCAGTTGTTTAAGCAATTGTTGATGATGTCAGGTTTCGACCGTTACTACCAAATCGTAAAATGTTTCCGTGATGAAGATTTACGTGCTGACCGTCAGCCTGAATTTACTCAAATCGATATCGAAACTTCTTTCATGACGGCTGACCAAGTTCGTGGCGTGACTGAAACAATGGTTCGTGACATGTGGCAAGAGTTACTGAACGTTGACTTAGGCGATTTCCCAATCATGCCATTTTCTGAAGCGATTCGTCGTTTTGGTTCTGATAAGCCAGATCTACGTAACCCACTTGAGTTAGTCGATGTTGCTGACTTAGTAAAAGACGTTGAATTCAAAGTGTTCTCTGGCCCTGCAAATGACGAAAAAGGCCGTGTTGCGGTTATTCGTGTTCCAGGTGGCGCAGCATTATCTCGTAAGCAAATTGATGAGTACGGCAGCTTTGTTGGCATTTATGGCGCGAAAGGTCTTGCTTGGATGAAAGTGAACGATCTTGCGGCGGGCGTTGAAGGTATTCAATCTCCAGTCGCTAAGTTCCTAAATGAAGAAGTGATCAACGGCATTCTTGAGCGCACTGGTGCTCAAACTGGCGACATCATTTTATTCGGCGCAGATAAAGCAAACGTAGTCTCTGAAGCAATGGGCGCTCTACGTATCAAACTTGGTCTAGATCTTGAGCTCACTGATCTGCAAGCATGGAAACCACTTTGGGTTGTTGATTTCCCAATGTTTGAAGAAGATGATGAAGGTAACCTACATGCAATGCACCACCCATTCACATCTCCATTAGGCGTAACAGCCGAAGAGCTAAAAGCGAACCCAGCGGCAGCGAATTCGAACGCTTACGATATGGTGTTAAATGGTTATGAAGTTGGTGGTGGTTCGGTTCGTATCCACAACGCAGAAATGCAATCAACAGTATTTGATATTCTAGGCATTGATGAAACAGAACAACGCTTGAAGTTCGGTTTCTTATTGGATGCTCTAAAATACGGTACGCCACCACACGCTGGTCTAGCATTCGGTCTTGACCGTTTGGTTATGCTACTTTGTGGTACTGACAATATCCGTGATGTGATTGCGTTCCCGAAAACAACTGCAGCAGCTTGTCCGTTAACCAATGCGCCAAGTCTAGCAAATCCAGCAGCGTTAGAAGAATTAGCGATTGCGGTCACCGCAGCTAAAGAAAAAGAATAATCGAGCAAGTTAAATTGAGCGATAAATAACGCGAATAAAACACCCACACTTAATGATGTGGGTGTTTTTGTTTTTATCGCTGGTTATACTTCTAACACTTACGAATATAGATAAAGAGACAGTATGTCCATCATACTTGGAATTGACCCCGGTTCACGTATTACAGGCTATGGTGTGATTCGCCAAGAAGGGCGACATTTACACTATTTAGGCAGCGGTTGTATCCGCATGTCGGAAGAGGCGTTACCTGGCCGTTTGAAGCAAATCTATGCTGGGGTGTCAGAAATCATCACTCAATTTCAACCGGATGTCTTCGCGATAGAACAAGTCTTTATGGCAAAAAATGCCGATTCTGCATTGAAGCTAGGCCAAGCGCGTGGCAGTGCAATCGTTGCCGCAGTCAATGCTGATTTACCAGTTTATGAGTATGCTGCAAGGTTGATTAAGCAAGCAGTGACCGGAACCGGTGGCGCAGATAAAGCCCAAGTTCAGCATATGGTAAAAAGTATGCTCAAATTGCCAGCAAAACCTCAAGCGGATGCGGCGGATGCACTAGGTGTGGCGATTTGTCATGCCAATACCAATAAAACACTTATTGCACTAGCAGGTAAAGCCAGTGGTGCGAGGCGTGGCCGATATCGATAGCGGCATATTTTTTATCTGCACAATGTACTGGATGTTTATCCAGTTAATTATTATTATACCTAAATCGAATAAGAATCTTGATAAGCTTGCTTTTACTGGTTGAGCTTAATGAAACAAAAATAAGGAACATAAAGTGATTGGTCGCTTACGTGGAATATTAATTGAAAAACAACCACCAGAAGTTTTAATTGAAGTCTCTGGGGTAGGCTACGAAGTACAAATGCCGATGAGTTGTTTTTATGAATTGCCGAATGTAAACGAAGAAGCGATTATCTATACTCACTTTGTGGTTCGTGAAGATGCTCAACTACTTTACGGGTTTAATACCGTTAAAGAGCGTGCGTTATTCCGCGAAGTGATTAAAGCCAATGGTGTTGGCCCTAAACTAGGCTTGGCGATTTTATCTGGCATGACCGCGTCGCAGTTTGTTACTTGTGTTGAACATGAAGATGTCAGCACTTTAGTGAAATTACCGGGTGTTGGTAAGAAGACGGCAGAGCGCCTTGTCGTTGAAATGAAAGATCGTCTGAAAGGTTGGGTAACGCACGATTTATTTACTCCAGCAACTGATGCCGCGCCAATGGACTCAATGGCAGATTCACGTACTACGCATAATGCACAAGATGAAGCGGTCAGCGCATTGATTTCACTTGGCTACAAACCACCAATGGCTTCAAAAGTGGTTTCTCAAGTGGCAGGTGCCGATATGACGAGCGAAATGATCATTCGTGAAGCTTTAAAATCAATGGTATAGGCTACTAGCCTGAGGTTAATTTAATGATAGAAGCGGATCGCTTAATTGCAGCAGATAGCCCGGTTTTCAAAGATGAAGATATCATCGACCGCGCGATTCGACCAAAACGCTTAGAAGATTATCAAGGACAAGATCATGTCCGCGATCAAATGGAAATCTTTATTAAAGCGGCTCAATTGCGTCATGAGCCACTTGATCACCTATTGGTTTTTGGTCCTCCGGGATTAGGTAAAACGACGTTAGCGAATATCGTTGCCAATGAAATGGAAGTGAATATTCGTACTACTTCTGGTCCTGTACTCGAAAAAGCTGGCGATCTGGCGGCATTGCTAACCAATCTAGAAGAAAACGACATCTTATTTATTGATGAAATTCACCGTCTAAGTCCAGTGGTTGAAGAAATCTTATATCCAGCGATGGAAGATTATCAGTTGGACATTATGATCGGTGAAGGCCCAGCCGCTCGCTCAATCAAAATCGATCTACCACCTTTTACTTTAATTGGCGCGACAACGCGTGCCGGTTCACTGACTTCACCGCTGCGTGACCGCTTCGGTATCGTGCAGCGTTTAGAGTATTACAAGGTGAAAGACCTGCAACACATCGTAAAACGTAGTGCTGATTGCCTAGGTTTATCAATGGAAGAAGAGGGCGCACTAGAAGTTGCCAAGCGTTCTCGTGGTACGCCTCGTATTGCCAACCGCTTATTGCGCCGCGTGCGAGATTATGCGGAAGTTAAAGGCAATGGCCATATTTGCCCTGATACGGCTGACAAAGCACTGAACATGCTGGATGTCGATAATCAGGGATTTGATTACATGGATAGAAAGCTTTTATTAGCCATCATGGAAAAATTCTCCGGTGGCCCTGTTGGGTTAGATAACCTAGCTGCTGCGATCGGTGAAGAGAAAGATACTATTGAAGATGTGATCGAACCTTACCTCATTCAACAAGGTTATCTACAAAGAACGCCAAGAGGGCGAATTGCTAGTGATAGAGCCTATCTGCATTTTGGCTTAGATAGACAGGATAGATAAATCATAAATTGTTCAGATAAAATACAAAAGGGTAACGAGGTGTTTGTTACCCTTTTTTAATACTTGCATGCCAAGCTGACTACTCTAAAATCCACGCAATTAACGTGTTACAAGAATTCCTACATTAAAAAGTCATAGAAAACACATAATATACCCAAGTGATCTGCAAGCTACAGAATTCACTTGGGTATATTATGTATTTTGTTCAAAAATAATTTAGAAATCTTTTGAAACATTTGTGCTTAATGCGTAATATTAGCGCTAACTATATTAGATAGTGCTTAACAAAATAATAACCATTTAGGCACATTTTTGTAACAAACCAAAATGGTTTTGTTGAGTGTGTTTACTTTAACCATCCTAATCGTTGTATGAAGCTTGTTTCAGGCTCGGATAGCGACATAGAAAGGAGTTACCATGATTGATGTTGTTGATCTATCGCGGTTGCAGTTTGCAATGACAGCGATGTATCACTTCCTATTTGTTCCTTTGACTCTTGGTATGGCATTTTTACTTGCCATCATGGAGTCAGTTTATGTAATGACAGGAAAGCAAATCTACAAGGACATGACTAAGTTCTGGGGTAAGCTTTTCGGTATTAACTTTGCTCTAGGTGTTGCCACTGGCTTAACCATGGAGTTTCAGTTCGGTACTAACTGGTCATACTATTCACATTATGTAGGTGATATCTTTGGTGCGCCTTTAGCTATCGAAGCATTGATTGCATTCTTCTTAGAATCAACAATGGTTGGCTTGTTCTTCTTCGGTTGGGATCGTTTATCAAAACGCCAACACTTAGCGGTAACTTGGCTAGTTGCGATTGGCTCTAACTTCTCTGCACTTTGGATCTTGATCGCGAACGGTTGGATGCAAAACCCAGTAGGTTCTGAGTTCAACTATGAAACCATGCGTATGGAAATGGTGAGCTTCTCTGAAGTGATCTTTAACCCTGTTGCGCAAGTTAAGTTCGTTCACACCGTTTCATCTGGCTACACTTGTGGCGCGATGTTCATTTTGGGTATTAGTGCATACTACTTACTTAAAGGTCGTGATATTCCATTTGCTCGTCGTTCTTTTGCTATCGCTGCTTCATTCGGTATGGCTGCGATTCTATCAACGCTAGTACTAGGTGATGACTCTGGTTACGAACTTGGTGACGTACAACAAGCAAAATTAGCAGCAATTGAAGCAGAATGGCACACTGAGCCAGCGCCTGCAGCATTTACTGCGTTTGCTTTACCAAACCAAGATGAGATGAAGAATGACTATGCCATTCAAATCCCATACGCACTTGGCATTATTGCTACTCGTTCTTTAGATAAAGAAGTGAAGGGTATTGCTGATCTTGAAGTAGAGCACGAAGCTCGTATCCGTAATGGTATGATTGCTTATGATCTACTTGAGAAATTGCGCGCTGGTGATAAATCAGATGCAAACCTTACTGCTTTTGATGAAGTGAAAGGCGATCTTGGTTATGGCTTATTGCTTAAGCGTTACACCGATGATGTTTCTCAAGCATCAGAAGAGCAAATCCAAAAAGCGGTAAAAGATTCTATTCCGCAAGTTTGGCCGCTATTCTGGTCATTCCGTATCATGGTTGCAGCTGGTGTCATTATGCTAGGTGTGTTTGCATTCGCATTTGTTCAAACATGTCGCCAACGCATCGAGAAAAACCGTTTCTTACTTAAAGCTGCTCTGTTCAGTATTCCACTACCATGGATTGCGATTGAAGCCGGTTGGTTTGTAGCAGAATACGGTCGTCAGCCATGGGCCGTTGGTGAGATTTTACCAACAAACGTGGCAGCATCTGCATTATCGCGCGGCGAAATCTTAACCTCAATTTTTGCAATTATTGCATTCTATACTTGTCTGTTAATCGCAGAAGTATACTTGATGGTTAAATTTGCACGTAAAGGTCCTAGTAGCTTAAAAACAGGACGTTATCACTTCGAGCAAAACGACACCTCTTTAGAAGGTAAAGTTTCTCGTGAAGTTGAAGCATAAGCAGGGGATAATTCATGTTTGATTACGAAGCATTACGATTTATTTGGTGGGTACTGATCGGCGTATTATTCGTCGGTTTCGCTATCGCCGATGGTTTTGATATGGGTGTAGGTGCATTAGTGCCTATCATCGGCAAAACCGACACTCAGCGTCGTGTGATGATTAACTCTATCGCACCACACTGGGATGGTAACCAAGTTTGGTTAATCACAGCGGGCGGCGCATTATTTGCCGCATGGCCTATGGTTTACGCAACATCGTTTTCAGGTTTCTACCTAGCGATGATCGTAACATTGGCAGCGCTTTGGTTACGTCCAGTTGCTCTTGACTACCGTTCAAAAATTGAAACAACAAAGTGGCGTAACAATTGGGATATCTGTATCTCAATCAGTGGTTTCGTTCCACCGCTTATCTTTGGTGTGGCATTCGGTAACCTATTGCAGGGTGTACCATTTGAACTGAATGAGTTTATGATGTCTCAGTACCACGGTAACTTCTTTGGTCTACTAAACCCATTTGCAATCTTATGTGGTCTAGTAAGTGTATCTATGTTTGTTCTTCAAGGTTCAACATGGCTACAAATGAAAACGACTGGTGATGTTTACAACCGTGCACGTACTGTTTCAACTATCACAGGTTTATTGGTAGCAGTATTATTTGTTGCGGCTGGTTTCTGGGTTCAAAACATTGACGGTTATGTTCTTAAAAGTGTTATCGACCACAACGGTCCTTCAAACCCACTTCTAAAAGAAGTTGCGCGTGAGCCTGGTGCTTGGATGACTAACTTTGCGACTTACCCACTAATGTGGATTGCTCCAGCACTTGGTGTTGTAATGGCATTACTTGCAGTTGTGGCAACAAAAGCACAAAAGGGCGCGCTAGCATTCCTTGCTTCAAGCTTAACTTGTGCCGGTGTGATCTTAACTTCTGGTTTTGCAATGTTCCCATTCGTAATGCCATCTAGCCTAGATCCAAACGTAAGTTTCACATTATGGGATTCAACATCGAGCTTGTTGACTCTAGAAATCATGACAGGTGTTGCTTTTGTTATGGTTCCTGTGATTCTTGGTTATACTGCATGGACTTACTACAAGATGTTTGGTCGTCTTGATGATAAGTACATTGAAGATAATAAAAACTCACTTTACTAAGGAGCAATCATTATGTGGTATTTTGCTTGGATTCTAGGCGTATTACTTGCCTGTGCATTCGGTATTATCAATGCTCTTTGGTTAGAGCATTCAGAAATGATGGATGAGGATCGTGAATAATATTAGTCAAAAAATGACTGATATACACTCACCAATGGATAGGGCTCTTTTAAGAGCCCTGTTTTTTATCGTGACCGTGTTTCATATCAGTATGTTTATGTGGGAACCGCGTGCTTATGCTGAGCAAATCGGTGGTTTTCATTCTCTGCTAACGGTTTTGTTTATTTGGTCGTTATGCAGCTCGCTAATCTACTGCGTTGGTTTCAAACCGATTCTATGGGTGTGGCAGATACTGTTTAGCCCGTATTTTTCTGGTGTGATTTTAGCCTACTTTACCGCGCTTTATTTTTTATAGGGCTCACCTTATTTTTGACATAGCGAATCTTTGTCAAAAATAGTGATTTCGTAAAGAGAATAATCGGCATTAATATTTTAAGCCACCATTACACACTTTAGTAATGGTGGCTTTTTTATGTTCAAAAAACAGACATAGTGAAATAGCGAGAGTATGAGAAAACACCAATTAATACATATTTAAACAAAAAAATGCTGGAAGGTTATTATTCAACGCATTAAGTTGCTGTATAGTGATTTGAGTACTTTTTTAATCAGAACAACCGTTTTGGATAAAATCAGCCATAAGTAGGTAACAACAGATAGGTAACAACGTGACAGAACAAACACCGATGACATTCAAATGGCCTATCACCATTTATTATGAAGATACCGATGCAGGTGGTGTGGTATACCATTCGAACTATTTAAAGTTTTTTGAGCGTGCCCGTACTGAATTATTACGTGCGCAGGGGATTTCACAAAATACATTACTTGATCAAGAAATTGGTTTTGTTGTGAAACATATGGACATCGATTATATCCAAGGTGCGAAACTTGATGAGCATCTTGAGGTCTTAACCTCGATTGTCAATTTAAAAAGAGCTTCTATCTCATTCTGTCAGGAGTTAGTCAATCTTGAAGGCAGAATCTTGTGTAAAGCAACGGTTAAGGTAGCCTGTGTCAACATTAAACAGATGAAACCCCAAGCCATCCCAAGCACTATTATGTCGGAGTTTGCCCGTGTCAGCTGATATTTCAATTTTTGACCTTTTTTTACAAGCCAGTTTACTGGTTAAGATTGTAATGCTAATTCTACTTGGAATGTCAGTACTGTCTTGGGCCGTCATTCTAAAAAGAAGTAAAATTCTTAATAAAGCGGCTAAAAATGCAGCTTCATTTGAAGAGAAGTTTTGGTCAGGTGTCGATTTGTCGCAGCTGTACCACGAAGTAAAAGCACGCAAAAATAACCTTCTTGGCTCTGAACAAATTTTTTATGCTGGTTTTACTGAGTTCGCTCGCCTGCGACGCACGAATGGCGCATCTGCTGAATACGTAATGGAAGGCGCAGGCCGCTCTATGCGCGTGACGCTTTCTAAAGAAATGGATGAACTTGAAAACCAATTGCCATTTCTTGCAACGGTTGGCTCAATCAGCCCGTACATCGGCTTGTTTGGTACAGTATGGGGCATCATGACAGCCTTTATTGCACTAGGTGAAGTTAAGCAAGCGACATTGGCAATGGTGGCACCAGGTATTGCCGAAGCATTGGTGGCAACGGCAATGGGTTTATTTGCGGCTATTCCTGCGGTAATGGCGTTTAACCGTCTAAGTAACCAAGTTGCTAAGCTCGAGCATAACTACGCAACGTTTGCCGAAGAGTTCCACAGCATTTTGCATCGCCAAGTGATGGCGGAGCATAAGGACTAAATTATGGCGGGTTATGTTCGTAAAAAACGCCAATTAAAAGCTGAGATTAACGTTGTTCCTTATATCGACGTAATGTTGGTATTGCTGATCATCTTCATGGTGACTTCACCTTTTGTTACCCAAGGGGTAGAAGTGGAGTTGCCTAAGACAGAAACAGCACAGCCAGCGTCAGATATTGCAGGGGACACGGACGCAAGCTTCATCATTGTTGAAATTGATAAACAAGGTAACTTGGGCGTTAGTGTTAATGATGAAGACATGGAGCGTGGTTTATCGATGAATGAAGTAATCACCCGAGTTAAAGCAGAGCGTTCGCTTTCTCCTAAGTCACCGGTTGCGGTAGGCGGTGATCAACAAACGGCTTATGCTGATGTGGTCTTAGTGCTTGATCAGTTGAATAAAGCAGGCATCGAAAAAGTAGGTTTGCTCACAGATATTAAAGAGAATCGCTAATTTGTTAATGCTTAATAAAGAATACAAATCGGCTATATTGATCTCGGTTGTACTGCATATTATTTTGTTTGTACTGCTTTTAGGGGGATCATGGTTTTCTGATGACGATAAAAAGCCAAAGCATCAAATGGTTGAGGCGGTAGTCATCGATCCTAAAGCGATTGAAAAGCAAGCAAAAAGCATTCGAGATCAACGTGATGCGGCTAAGAAAGCTGAGCAGCAACGGGTTGAAAAGCTTCGTCAGCAAGCCGAATTACAAGAAAAGAATCGTAAAAAAGACGAAGAAAGATTGCGTAGGCTTCAAGAGCAAAAAGTGCAGCAAGAAAAACAAGCACGTGAAGCAGAGAAGCAGAGACAGCTAGCGGAAAAACAAAAACAAGAAGCGCAAGAAAAAGCCCGAATAGAGAAACAACGAGCGGCGAAAGCAGAAGCCGAACGTAAAGCGAAAGAAGCGGCGGCAGCCAAAGTAGCAGCAGAGAAGAAAGCAGCTGAACAGGCGAAAGCTGCAGCAGAAGCCAAAGCCGCTGCGGAAGCTAAGGCCAAAGCAGATGCACAAGCGAAAGCCGAGGCAGAAAAGCGCGCTAAAGAAAAAGCACAGCAAGAAGCGGCAGAAAAAGCTCGCTTAGCAAGAGAGAAAGAAGCACAGGAAGCTGCGCTCAATGACATTTTCTCTGGCTTAGAAGCGGAGAGTGCACAAATATCATCGGCCCGACAAAAATACGTTGCTTCAGAGCTCGACCGTTATGGCGCAATCTATAAACAAATGATTCAGGAAAAACTACTGACGGAAGACTCTTTTAGAGGTAAGTCATGTAAAATTAACATCCGTTTAGTACAAACAGGTAGCGATGCTATTGTCAGTAAAGTGACACCTATTGATGGTGAGTCGGCTGTATGTTCAGCGGCAAAACGCGCAATAGCACAAGTGGGTAATTTCCCAATGCCGAAAGAACAAGATGTCGCCGATCAATTGAAGAACATCAATTTGGTTGTTGATCTGTAAATAAGGAATATTCAGTGATTAAACGATTTTTATTAGGATTATTTTGTATCACCATGGCTGTGAGTCAAACGGCCAATGCAGCATTGGAACTGGTGATCACCGAAGGAACTAACTCTGCTCGTCCTATTGGCGTCGTGCCATTTAAGTGGGAAGGCTCAGGCCAACTACCACAAGATGTGTCTGCGGTTATCGCATCAGATTTGCAACGCAGTGGTAAGTTTAATCCGGTGGCAACTTCTAAGATGCCACAAACGCCATACAACGATTCTGATATTGATTTCTCAGCGTGGAATAACCTAGGTGTTGATTCATTAGTGACAGGTAGTATTACGCCAGCGGAAGATGGTCAATATGTGATTGAATACCAACTGTCTGACATTGTGCGTGGCCAATTAACCAACGGACAAAATAAAGCGTTAAACGATAAAGGCCAATTAGTCTTATCGAAAGATTACCTATTATTTAGCAAGCGTGCAGTGGTTCCCGCTAAACGTCTACGTGAATACGCACACCGAATCTCAGATCTCGTTTATGAAGAGCTAACCGGAGAAAAAGGGGCGTTTTTAACTCGTATCGCTTATGTTGTAGTGAATAACAGCAGCAACTACCCATACGAATTAAGAATTGCAGACTACGATGGCTATAACGAGCGTTTAGTACTTCGCTCTAAGCAACCATTAATGTCTCCAGCCTGGTCGCCAGATTCACGTAAACTGGCCTATGTGAGCTTCCAAACAGGTCGTGCGCAGCTTTATATGATGGATATCTATACTGGGAAAACCGAAGTATTAACCGCTTTCCCTCGTCATAACGGTGCACCAGAGTTTTCACCAGATGGTAAGAAGCTAGCATTGGTTCTTTCTAAGACCGGTACGCTACAAGTGTATATCTTAGATTTAGAAACACGTAAGTTGACTCAAGTAACCAACGACCGTGCTAATAATACCGAACCATTCTGGATGCCAGACGGTAAATCACTTATTTTTACATCGGATAGAGGTGGCTTGCCACAAATCTATAAGGTGGACTTGTCTAATAAATCGACCACTCGATTAACATGGCAAGGCAGTCAAAATCTTGGTGGGCAAATCACCCCTGATGGCCGATTCTTAATTATGGTGAATCGCGGTCAAGGTGGATTTAACATTGCAAAACAAGATTTAGAAACAGGGGCCGTTCAAGTGTTAACAAAAACACAGTTGGATGAGTCTCCAAGTATTGCACCAAATGGTAGTATGGTGATATATAGCTCTATGTATAATAGACAAAATGTTCTATCAATGGTTTCTCTTGATGGTCGTTTTAAAGCTAGACTACCGGCAACCAATGGGCGAGTGAAAGCTCCCGCTTGGTCACCATTTTTATAATAAAAGCAGTATCTAAACTAATAGATAGTTATTGACAATATAAGGAAGAAAAAATGCAACTGAATAAAATTCTAAAAGGCCTAGTTATCGCTCTACCTCTACTAACAGTAGCAGCTTGTAGCTCTAGCGACGACGCAGCAAATGCATCTGATTCTCAAACAACTGCACAAGAAACAGCAGTTGCAACTCCAGTGGATGAGAGTTCAGCACTATCTGAGCAAGAGCAAATGGAACAACAACTTCGTGAAAACTCAACAGTTTTCTTCAAGTTCGATACTTCTGAAATCTCTTCTGAGTACGAAGATATCCTAGCAGCTCACGCTAAATTCCTAAGCAGCACGCCAGACGTTAACGTAACTATCGAAGGTTATGCTGATGAGCGTGGTACTCCAGAGTACAACATCGCACTTGGCGAGCGTCGTGCTGAAGCAGTATCTAAGTACCTACAAGCACTAGGTGTTCAAGCTAGCCAAATCTCTATCGTGAGCTACGGTGAAGAGAAGCCTCTAGAAATGGGTCAAACTGAAGCGGCTTACTCTAAAAACCGTCGTGCAGTTGTCGTTTACTAATAGGCGATAATTATGTTTGGTAACTTAAAGCGAGTTATTACGCTTTCGTTACTAGTAAGTGCAGCAGGCCCAGTGCTTGCTGCATCTGCTCCAGTATCCGATCTCAATGACTCCCACATTTCATCTTCTGGCTCTTCAGAAACCAATGCTGAACGCCTGCAACGTTTGCTAGATAACAGCAACCGAGTACAAGCTCGTCTTCAACAACAAGTTGATAGCCAAGCGGCTGATCTCAGTAACCTACGCGGAACTATCGAACGTAATAATTACGATATGAAGCAAATGGTCGAGCGCCAACGCCAATTATTTATTGAACTTGATAAGCTTCGCACAGAAGTCAATGAGCTTAAGAAAAACGGTGTACCTGCCTCCGCAACCGATACTGCTGCGGAAACAGGTGGTGTCGCGGCATCTTCTGAAGTGATTAAAGCATCCGGTGATGAGCAAAGCGCTTATCAAGATGCCGTTGATATGATCCTAAAAGATCGTAACTACGATGGCGCAATTGTTGCGTTAAAAGATTTTCAAACCAAGTATCCAAACTCAGGCTATGCTGCCAACGCACATTATTGGTTAGGGCAACTATATTTTGCGAAAAAGCAGGATGTAGACTCAGCGAAAAGCTTTGCCGCAGTAGTGAGTTATAAAGACTCCTCAAAACGTGCCGATGCTTTAGTGAAACTGGGTGATATCGCCAAGCGCAATAATAACGATACCGCAGCGAATAAATATTACCAACAGGTGATAAGCGAATATCCGAACTCATCAGCTGCGAAACTCGCGCAAAAGAACTTATAGCCTAAATCAAGTTTTCATATCGCTGATGACACTTAAGCCGCCATGCTGTTTATAGTAACTAAAGTTATTATAACCATCAGGTGGCTTAATTATTTCTATAATGCGCCGATGTTATACCCAAGTCACTAGGGTATCGATACGCAGAAAAAGTCCGGTTTTAGTATTACCCTTAATAGGTGTACAATGATCGAATTATTAAAACTGCGTAGAGTAAGAGCAATGGCGCATATCAACGATACAATCGATACCGTATATCCATTTCCCCCAAAACCGGTCGCTTTGACTGCAGAGCAGCGTGCTGATTATATTCAAAAAATCAAAGCACTTCTGATAGAAAAAGACGCGGTACTGATCGCACACTATTACACCGATCCAGAGATCCAAGCTCTGGCAGAAGAAACCGGCGGCTTTGTTGGTGATTCATTAGAAATGGCGAAATTTGGTAACCGCCATTCCGCTTCTACGCTTATCATTGCCGGTGTTCGTTTTATGGGCGAATCAGCCAAGATCCTTACGCCAGAAAAACGCATTCTCATGCCAACACTTGAAGCAGAGTGTTCATTAGATCTAGGCTGCCCGGTTGATAAATTTACCGAATTTTGCGATGCCCACCCCGATCACACCGTAGTGGTTTATGCCAACACTTCAGCAGCAGTAAAAGCTCGCGCCGATTGGGTGGTGACTTCAAGTATTGCCAATGAAATCGTTGAGCACCTAGATTCAGAAGATAAGAAAATTATCTGGGGACCAGATCGTCACCTAGGTTCATACATCAAAAAGAAAACCGGTGCCGATATGTTGTTATGGCAAGGGGAGTGCATCGTGCATGATGAGTTCTCAGCCAAAGCACTGAAAGATATGAAAGCGTTGTACCCAGAAGCTGCGGTACTGGTTCACCCAGAATCACCCGCGAGCGTTGTAGAACTTGCTGACGCAGTAGGCTCAACCAGCCAATTGATTAAAGCTGCCAAAGAGTTACCACATCAGAAAATGATTGTAGCAACCGACAAAGGCATTTTCTTCAAGATGCAACAACTCGTGCCAGAAAAAGAACTAGTAGAAGCACCAACCGCTGGTAATGGCGCAACATGTCGTAGCTGTGCACATTGTCCGTGGATGGCAATGAACGGGCTTAAAGCGATTGAAAGCGCATTATCAGAAGGTGGCAAAGATCATGAAATCTTTGTCGATGAAGACATTCGATTGAAGTCACTCATTCCACTAAACCGCATGCTAGATTTTGCAGAGTCGCTAAATCTGAAAGTGAAAGGGAATGCGTAAGTAGACGGGACTCGTTGCTCGGGCGCGTTGCTTGAAATAGAGCCGAGGGGCGGGGACACTGCGCTCGAGAGCCGAAAAGTGGCGCTCTTCGCTTTTCTCGTAACTCGTAGCAAAGCGCTCTCGCTACCCGTAACATCTTCTAAAAGGCCGATATAATCCAATATATCGGCCTTTCTTCGTTTTTGCTCTAACACGTAACCCGCAGCGAAGCGTTCTCGGCTCTCGCTACAATCTATTTCTATCCGAGCCACAAGAAGCGAAGCGCCCGAGACTCGAGCCTCGCAATATTAATGATTCGTATCTTGCGCCAACTGATTACCACGTAGCGTCAAACCACACAGCATGACAGGCATCGCATTGTAGATCTCAGCAAACTCATCCAAACCGGTTAAACCTTGGTCAGATAGCGTCATAATCGCCGTTTCGGGATCATAAAGCATACTTACAGACAGCAATACGCCACCTAGCAACGCGTTATCTTCACTGTCTTCAGGCATCAAGTTTTCCCAGTCATCACGGCTAAGCTGCCAGCCTTGTAATAAGCCTTCAGCAAAGTCTCGAACCGATTCAGTCACCACTTCTTCTTCATCCAACGCGTAGCCTTCTGGCCAGCTCCAGGTGCCTTCAAGCAAAGCAGGGTGAATACGGTTCCATTCCGCAATAACAAGTTCAGCATATTGCTCAAACTGCTCAGCAGTCTCAAAAGGAGCCGTTTCTTCACCACCCCATAAGAACGGAAGCCATTCAGAAGGATCAAGCAAATGTGGTGCAGCTGCCATAGCAGTGATAAAGCCTTGTGTTTGCGCGGCATTCAATAATTTGTTTTCAAGCTCAGGTTGGCTTAGTAGTTCATCTAACGTCACGGTATTTACCTATTCACAAATGATGAGGTAATGATAGCAAGCTCATAGGTGAGAACATACCGTTATTAGAAAAGTTTAAAACTCTTTGAACAAAAGCCCAATTTGAAGACTAGTGAATCCGGTTGCTTTAAATTAAATATGCAGATTTATAAACTGGGTTTGCTTTAAAAATGTAACTGTAAAATCCACTATATTCAAATTAAATGGTTTTTAATGCTTTGATTTGGTTGGCGCAATAGGAATATAATCTGCCTAAAGTGAGAAGGGTAGTGAATCACGACTTAACTCATCAATTTTATTAGGTTTTTATTCTTGATAGGTAGGTAAGCAAATGTCGTTTTCAGGTTCAGCCCGCTTTCGCCAAGCCGCAGCCGATATGTTTGCAATGGTAGTGTTTAGCTTTATTGCTGGCATGGCGATAGAGATCTTCGTATCAGGCATGTCTTTTCAACAATCACTAGCCTCAAGAACCTTATCGATTCCAGTAAATATTATTATCGCCATTCCTTATGGTTTATTTAGAGATTGGGTACTACGTAAAAGCCAACATATCTCTATGAGCCGCTGGATGAAAAAACTGGCCGATATGCTTGCTTATGTAACATTTCAGTCGCCAGTTTATGCCCTGATTTTATTAGTTGTCGGTGCAACCCCAAATCAAATCTTAACCTCAGTGATCAGCAACGCCGTCGTCGCCGGTGGAATGGGCGTGGTGTATGGAGTGTTCTTAGATGCGTGTCGTAAGTGGTTTAGAGTACCGATGTACACATAAGTCCAGCGGTTAGATAACGAAATAAGTTAAATATTGACCACTTAGCCACAAAACACTGGAAAAAGCCCCAAAGCGCTTGACCTTACTTAGCATAATCATTAAATTAGCGCCTCGTTAAGCAAAGCCTTAACAACAAAATTCGGTGAGTTGTCCGAGTGGCTGAAGGAGCACGCCTGGAAAGTGTGTGTACGGCAACGTACCGAGAGTTCGAATCTCTCACTCACCGCCACATTCGAAGCCCTAGCAGAAATGCTGGGGCTTTTTTGTAGATTACAAACTATGATTCCACAGATTGAACATTGCTCATTCCCCAATTTTCCCATATTCTCTCAGTATCAATTTTAAGAAAAATCAACATGAGATAACACTCTGAATGGTAGACCAAATTTTAACCTTGAAAGAGGTGGCAGCTTACCTAAAGTTGGCCGAAAAAACAGCCTATAGATTAGCCAGCGAAGGAAAGCTTCCCGGTTTCAAAGTTGGTGGTTCTTGGCGTTTTAAGCGAGAAGATCTTGAAGCGTGGATTGATAGTCAGAAGGTGAAAGAATGATATCTAATTATCAAGGATATACTCGCCGGTATTTAGAAAAAGGCACATATGGCTAGAGGAAGTTAAGCTAAAGCATGTTAACTACAAGTTAGTTTCTCTGTTAGATCTTTCTCAATAAGAAAGAGAGTAGCGCTTGTCTAGTGGGTACTAATGGTTCTAGATAACCTTATTTACGGGACTAGGGCCATTAATGAAGGTTTTTTTGAGAGTTGATATAAAAATTATGACTGAAAATCAAAAGCGAGTATTAGAAAAAAAATTATGGAATATCGCGAATGAACTACGCGGCAAAATGAACGCCGATGAGTTTCGTGACTATTGTCTAGGTTTTATCTTCTTTAAATACCTTTCGGAAAAGCTACACAACTTTGCCAATGGGATCTTGGCTGAAGATGGTATTGATTTTGCCAGCATTGATGAAAACTGCGAAGAAGGGCAGGAGATGCTTGCAGCTATTCGAGAAGAGTCCATTGAAGAGCTCGGCTATTTCTTAATGCCATCTGAGTTGTTTAGCAGTATTGCTCAACGTGGCGCACACAAAGTAGAGGATTCAGATAGCAGTGAAGACGTAGTGGTTGATAGCTTTATCCTTGACGATCTGACCAAAGTGCTGGATAGCATTGAGCGTTCCACTATGGGAAGCGAGAGCGAGGAGGATTTTGATCATCTGCTTGAGGACCTCGACCTTACTTCCACTAAGCTTGGGCGCACAGAAGAAGCCAAGAATAAGCTGATTGCCAAGATCATGCTGCACTTAGACAATATTAATTTTGCTATTAGTGATAGTGAAAATGATGTTCTGGGGGATGCCTACGAGTACCTGATTAGTCAGTTTGCTGCCGGAGCAGGAAAAAAAGCTGGTGAATTTTATACTCCGCAAGCAGTATCCAGCATTCTAGCAAAACTTGTAACTAGCGGAAAATCGAGATTGAAATCGGTATATGATCCTACATGTGGTTCAGGGTCCTTGTTATTGCGTGTAGCTAAAGAAGTTGAACATGTCAGTGATTTCTGCGGACAGGAAATGAATCGTACGACTTACAACCTAGCACGTATGAATATGATTCTTCATGGTGTGCACTATCGCAACTTTGATTTGAAGCAAGAAGATACTCTCGAACATCCACAACATCTTGAGAAGAAATTTGAAGCTGTCGTAGCTAATCCACCTTTTTCTGCCAAATGGAGTGCAAACAAAATATTTGAAAGCGATGATCGCTTTGCGCAATATGGGAAACTGGCACCAAGTTCCAAGGCCGATTTTGCCTTTGTTCAACATATGCTCTATCAGCTTGATGATAATGGTACTATGGCAGTTGTTTTGCCTCATGGTGTACTTTTTAGAGGGGCAGCTGAAGGTCATATCCGTCAGTACATTATTGAGGAAGGTAACTGGCTAGATGCTGTTATAGGGCTTCCCGCTAACATTTTCTATGGTACTGGTATTCCTACTTGTATTTTAGTCCTTAAAAAATGTAGAGAACATCCTGATAATGTCTTCTTTATTGATGCCAGTACCTCATATGTGAAAGGTAAAAAGCAAAATTACTTACACCCATCAAATGTTGAAAAAATCTTTGAAACCTATCGAAACCGAATAGAAGAGCCTAAATATAGCCGTAGTGTAAGCATTAATGAGATTGTCAAAAATGATTACAACCTCAATATTCCACGATATGTGGATACATTTGAGGAAGAAGAGCCTATCGATATAGCGGCTGTAACTGCAGAGTTGCAAGGAATCAGGGCTGGTATGTCAGCAATTGACGAAACAATCCGTAGGTTTTGTTCAGAGCTTGAAATAGAGGCTCCAGTATGAGTATGCTCTCAGAAGGCAAAGTAAACCTTGGCCCATACCCTCAGTACCCAAAATCTGTAAAACCTGGTATTCCCAAACTACCTGAGTTTAAGCTAGGGTGGAAAAAAGTTGCCATTGGAGACCTGTTTTCTGTGGTAGTTCGCCCAGTCGATATGCAGGATGAAACTAAATATAGATTAGTGACGGTTAAACGCTCTCGTGGCGGTGTCGCTGAACGAGAAATACTACGGGGAAAAAAAATTTCCGTAAAATCTCAATTTTATGTTGAGGAAGGCGATTTTCTAATTTCCAAACGTCAGATTGTTCATGGTGCATGCGGCTTTGTATCCAAAGCATTGGGTGGCTCAATTGTGTCCAATGAGTATGCAATATTGAATTGTAAAGATATTATTCTTCCGGAGTTCTTACATTTTTTAACATATACTCCATATTTTCAACAGACTTGCTTTCATTCCAGTGTTGGAGTTCATGTTGAGAAGATGATCTTCAAGCTCGACGATTGGTTTAAGTGGCCGATATATATCCCAACGTTAGAAGAACAAAAAAAAATCGCAACTTTTCTAAACTCGGTAGATGAGAAACTAATAAAATTGCGTACTAAACGTGATTTGGTAACACGTTACAAACGAGGGGTAATACAAAAACTATTTTCACAAGAAGTTAGGTTTACGCAAGATGATGGCTCTGGTTTTCCTGATTGGAATCAGAAAAAGTTAAGAGATATTGCAGATCTAGTGAAGACCAAAAACTCAGATGACTTAATCTCGAGAGTTCTAACCAACTCAGCTACGCAAGGTGTTGTTAATCAGCAGGACTATTTCGATAAAGATATTGCAAATGCTAACAACTTATCTGGCTATTATGTCGTAGAAATAGGCGATTATGTTTACAACCCTAGAATATCGGTCCATGCGCCAGTAGGGCCAATTAATAAGAACAAGATTGGCAACGGTTTAATGTCGCCTTTGTACACAATATTTCGGTTTAAAAGTGATACTACTGATTTTTATGAGCAGTATTTTAAAACTTCACTCTGGCATCGCTATATGTCTAGCATTGCAAATTACGGTGCGCGGCACGATCGTATGAATATATCAATCTCTGATTTTATGAGTATGCCAATTCCATGTCCTAGTGCTGCTGAGCAGGATAAAATTGTTAACTTTTTAAACAGCATAGATAGAAAAATCGAATCGATAGCAAAGCAAATCGACGGTTTAGAGGCATTCAAAAAAGGCTTACTACAAAAGATATTCGTATAGGTGTTGAGCAATGGAGAGGACTAGGAATTTTCTAAATCAGAACATAGGTAGTTTTGAGCGTTACGCAGGCTTTAAAGATCACCAAATCTATTATGATTTGATTGCGCAAAGGCTCACATCGGACAGTGTAATTGAGACTTGTAAAGCTTTGCTTGAAGGGATAAGCAAAACGATTCTTAACCAGCTAGATATTCAGCGTAGTGAAGTTAAACAACGTTTTCAGGAGCATGAACTAAAGAGCCTTGAATCCACGTTTAATAAAATGGATGGCAAGACAGGCGAAGACTTTGCTACTTTATTTAGACAGGCGGTACTTGTGCTTTCTGTTTATCATCACTCGTGTGAGAAAGAGTTATTGAATAAACTGGGCAATGAATTTTGTAAGTACATCGGAAGAGTTAGAAATGCTGATGGGCCTATCTCACATGGGCAACCATCACCCAAACCAAATACGAGTTCTAGAACACTTGCAATTATGGTTGAGAGTGTAACAGATATTATCGCTTTCCATATGCTGGAAGTCTTCTCCCTAATTGATTTTCAGCGTGAAGATACCCCTAGTGAACAACTGGCAATTACTGAGTCTTTTATGTTGAAAACCGACGAAGAGTTGGGGAGCATATGTGAGCGAGAAAAGATTGTTCGTGAGTTTAATGACTTTTTAGATGAGCAGTACCCTCTTGAAGGAAAACCTCGCTACAGCCGTGCACTTTATGAGCAGTATTCAGAGGACTATGAAATCCAGCTTCAAGAATTCATTGATAGTAAAGAACAGGAGTTGATGGAATGACTACGCCTAATCTTCAAACCGAAGCACAATTAGAAGAAAGCCTCATCCAGCGATTAGTCGGATTAGGTTATGCGCGTGTGTCTATCCACAATGCTGATGAGTTACGCGCGAACTTAAAGCAGCAGTTAGAAGCTCATAATAAAATCGAGCTGAGTCATGGTGAATTTAACAAGATTCTGAATCATTTAGATAAAGGGAATGTTTTTCAACGAGCAAAAACACTGCGTGACCGGTATCATTTAACCCGGGATGATGGTTCAGGTTGCTACATTCAGTTTATGAATACAGCCCATTGGTGCCAAAACCAGTACCAGGTAACGAACCAGGTCACTCATGTGGGGAAATATGAAAATCGCTACGATGTGACTTTGTTGGTAAATGGTTTACCACTGGTTCAGATTGAACTAAAGAAGCGTGGTATTGAGATAAAAGAAGCTTTTAATCAAATCAACCGCTACCAACGCCATAGCTTTTGGGCTGAAAGTGGTCTGTTTAACTATGTGCAGCTGTTTGTGATCTCCAATGGTGTAAACACGAAATACTATGCCAACAATCGCAAACAAGATTTTAAACAAACCTTCTATTGGGCAGATGCAGAAAATAATCTGATTACCCATTTGGACGATTTTGCAGACGTATTCTTAGAAAAGTGTCAGGTCTCTAAGATGATCAGCAAATATATTGTGTTACATGAATCTGACAAGATTCTTATGGTGCTGCGCCCATATCAATATTATGCAGTGGAAGCAATTGTTGAGCGAGTAATGCAAGGTCGCAAGCACGGTTATATTTGGCATACTACTGGTTCAGGCAAAACGCTTACTAGCTTTAAAGCGGCGCAGATTCTCACTGAATTACCTAAAGTGCACAAAGTAGTTTTCGTTGTAGACCGTGCCGATTTGGATTATCAAACCACTAGAGAGTTTAACCATTTCAGTGAAGGTAGTGTGGATGGTACTTCCAATACTAATTCACTTGTGAATCAAATGGCAGGTGATAACCCACTAATTGTAACCACTATCCAAAAGCTCAATACTGCAATAACTAAACCCAAACATGAAGTAGCAATGGACGCTCTGCGTGATAAACGAGTGGTGTTTATTTTTGATGAATGTCACCGCTCTCAGTTTGGTGATACCCACAGAAATATCATCAATTTTTTCAGCAATGCACAAATGTTCGGCTTTACAGGTACCCCTATCTTTAAAGAAAACGCTACCACGAACCAGTTGGGGAAACGTACTACTAAAAATTTGTTCACAGAATGTCTGCATAAATATCTAATTACCAATGCTATTGCTGACGAGAACGTATTAAAGTTTTCGGTGGAGTATTGGGGTAAACTTAAGCAAAAAGACGGTAGTTTGCTTGATGAACAAGTAAACAACATCAACAAAAAAGAGTTTTACGAGTCAGAGGAACGTATTAATAGCATCGTAGATTGGATTGTTGCTAACCACAATCGAAAAACTCACAACAAGCAATTTTCCGCCATGATGTGTGTGAGCAACAAAGATCTTCTCATCAAATACTACGAAGCCTTTAAAGCCAAAAAAGATGCTGGATATCATAACTTACGGGTGGTAACTATATTCACTTATACTTCTAACGAAGAAGACGACGATGCAAATGGTCTGATTGGTGAACCTGAGTTTGATATTAAAACTGACACCCCAATAACGAAACATAGTGGAGAAGCTCTAGAAGGGTTTGTTGATGATTATAACACTCTGTATCACACCAAACACTCGGTGAAAGATAGTAAGAGTTTTTATTCCTACTACAAAGATATTGCTAAGCGTATGAAGGAGCGCGATAAAGAGGGCTTTGAAGACAAAGATCGTGCAGATATTTTATTGGTGGTTAATATGTTCCTTACGGGATTTGATGCTAAAAAGCTCAACACTTTATATGTCGACAAAAATCTGAAGTATCATGGTTTAATACAAGCCTACTCACGCACCAACCGAATATTGGGAGAGCTGAAATCTCAAGGTAATATTGTTTGCTTCCGAAACTTGAAAGATAGTACAGACGAAGCCATACAACTTTTTTGTGATACCAATGTCAACGAAGATATTTTGATGGAACCTTATGAATTTTATGTTGAACAATTCAATCAAGGTTCAGTTCATGTACTCGCATTGGCAGACACACCTGCTGCCGTGAATGATCTGCATTGTGAAGACGCTCAATTGGCTTTTGTAAAAGCATTCCGGCATTTAATTCGTACACTCAATAAGTTAAAGTCTTTTGTTGGCTTCTCATGGCTAGATTTGAAATTTGACGAGCAAACATTTGAAGATTTCAAGAGCAAATACCTAGACATCTATGATCGAACTCATGACAAAGAACCTGGGGGGTCGATTCTAGGAGAAATAGATTTTGAGCTGGAGCTTATCCACCGTGATGAAGTAAATGTAGCTTATATTTTAAGATTGCTAAGGAATATCAAAGAAAAACACATAAGTGCGAATGGTGATATACAGAAAGCTACGGAAGATGTCCTCAATATGTTAGGAAAAGAAGTACAGTTGAGGAGTAAACGGGAATTAATTGAAAAATTTATACACGAGTACATGCCTAATATAGCACCAGAACAGAACTTACAGGATATCTTCGTAGGTTATTGGTATAAAGAAAAGCGCAAAGCAGTCCACCAACTTTGCGTGAAAGAAGGGTTAAATAAAGAAGCCGTTTACCGTATGATGGATGAATATAGTTTTACGGCTAAAGATCCGCTGCGCGATCAAGTGTTTTCTGCAATGGTTTATAAACCTAAGTTGATGGAGCGAAAAGCCATTTACACTAGAATTTTAAAAGAGTTCAAAGATATTATCCAAAAATACGAAGATGACACAGGAAGTCTTGGTACGAATGAAGATCCTTCGGAGTACGAGAATTTAGGTTTAGAAAACTTAGCTCATTCCATTGGCGATGCAGTTGTATTCTTTACGAATGAAATTAACTACTCACGACAAGCTACAGAATTAGCACGGTTTACTATCAAATTGGATAGACCCTATAAACAAGGGTTAGCAAGTTTAAGTAGTTATGGTATTGGAAGCGAGTTACTAGGTAGAGGAGTCATCAATGATGACATTCTTGCTGAATATCTGCGTTTGACAGGTAATTTACAAAACACCTTGGGTGAGTATGGCTTTAGTTTTTTTGATAGAAGCAATGTTCAAGAAGATATGCTGTTGTGGTCACTTAGTGAAGCTCGCGAAGGGAGTACTGTACTAGAATTCGTTCTACACGCTTGGGGTTATAGTGCAGCGATAGGCGGGCCAATCATGGCATTTTTAAGCGCATATCCTAAAGCCAGTGATGGTTTTGAAAGACTAAAAGCTGATATCAAAAAACAATTTGGTAAACCAGATAGTCAACCTGATCCCATGGTTATCTCAGAACGTCTAGATGAGGAACTGAGAAAGCTTCGTAAGAAGCATTAATGGGGACTGTTGTCTCGTGACAATCTCACCAACATGCTATAAGCGTCTTTTAACTATTATCAGGCGCTTAGAGAGCTTGTGAAACTATCGTTTTCAGTTAATCATTTGCCTAGCCTTTGCTTAAAGTAATGCTTTCTGAATGTCGTTTTTTTGAAATGTTCAATCTTTCAGTTGCTTATCGTGTTAGGTCGAATCCCTCACTCTCGAAGCCCTAGCAGAAATGCTGGGGCTTTTTTACTATGTAGACCTCTATATTTTCTTTATCTCCCATCGCCATATCCAATTGAGTCATATATCATTATAAACAAATGACTTATCTCTGGTTTTCTATGTCCCAAACGCTTGCTATCTATAACGAAAATGCAGCTCAATTTGTTGAGCAATATGACTCCGTTACCTTTGAATCGGTTCATCAGTCTTGGCAAGAGTATTGGCCTCAATCCGGCTATAACGTTTTAGATATTGGTGCTGGCTCTGGGCGTGACTCACGTTGGTTTGTGAATCAAGGTTGTGCAGTGGTTGCGGTAGAGCCTTGCGATAATCTACGTCAGCTAGGAAAACAAAACTCACCAGATTCGATTCAATGGTTTGGAGACTACCTACCAGATTTAGTCGGTGTTGAGGCATTGTCTCGTCAATTTGATTTGATCTTATTATCTGCGGTTTGGATGCATATTCCAGTTGAACTACGTCCGGCTTCATTAAAGGCTTTAGCTGAACAATTAAATGCTAAAGGTAAGATCGTGATTACACTGCGTCATGGTGACTTTGATGATGGGCGTGAAGGTTACGATGTGTCGATCAAAGAAATTGAAAAATTAGCCAATCAAGTAGGTTTAGTGATATGCCAACAATCCGGTTCTGATGATGTATTGCAACGTAACTCAGTGATTTGGGAAACGGTTGTATTAAGCCAACAAAATTAGAGTGAATATGACACCAATTCATCACCAACAGCAGCAACAGCAGCAACTAGATTTTATTGCCTACATTCAACGTTTGCTTGTTGAAGGTGATTTTACGGCAACGTACAAGTTTGCTTTATTACATGCGCTGGCCGATGTATGTGTCGAACAAGCAGTCGTATATGAAAATGGTGACCTAAATATTCCTTTAGACCTATTAGCTGAAAAACTGATTATTTTGTATTGGCATCATGCTGTACCATTTTCATCAGAACACACGGGTGAAATGGCACTGCTTAAACAGAATAGTGGCGGGCAATCTAAGGTCATTTCGGTGCTTTATGAATGCCAACAAAATAACATCCGCAGTTTACGAGCCTTAAAACAAAGTTCGCAATGGCCAAGCGTTTTTAAAGCTGCCATGCGAACTTTAAAAGAGGGGCCTCTTTGGCGTTTGCAAATTCTAGCTAAACAAGAAGAGTGCTTTCTTTATCCCCATATTAAAGGCCAATCGTACATTACGTTAAAGTCAGGCATTGCTTCTTGCTTTAGACGTTTTTACGATCTGGTTGTTTATCTAGCAAAAAACTCGTGGCTACAAAAAATTCAAAGTATTAAACATAATCAAAGTTTGATTGGCCCACAAAGTCAGTTGCATGATTTTCTATTTGGTTTAGACCGCAATGCACTAGGCAAAGCAAAGCCGATACTCGAAGAATTACAACATGGTCTGTGTTTTTACTGCCAAAAGCCGTTAAATGGAAATACAGAAGTGGATCACTTTATTCCTTTTGCTCGTTATGCCAATGACCTAGGGCATAATTTTGTCGCTGCCCATCGCGCTTGTAATAACAATAAACGTGATTTTTTAGCAGGGCAGAAGCATAGAGAGAATTGGGAAGATCAAAACCTCGTCCAGTTTAAAACGACGATTGAATCTGAGTTGAGCACTTATTTTCATTGTGATGTCGATAAGTCTCGCGCGGTAAGTAATTGGGCCTACCAAGTCGCACACAGTAATGGCGCAAAGCTTTGGTTAGCAAAAGATAGCTTTGAATTAGCGGTAAGCCAGCCATTGCAATATAGCCAACCGTTGGGACTAGTGGCTGAAAAACCTGCTAAATATGAATAGTTGAAAACTCTAGCTTATATTTTGTGTTGATCCTTTCATTGTTATTTTCCCTATCATTTTTTCCCATCTCTATTTTGGTACTAGCACTTTTGCCACCGCGCTCACATTCTTACTTTCTTTTCTATCAACAAAACGCAAGTTGTCGACAATCTCTTTGACATGCGCCTCCTTTGTCGCTTAATTTATTACCATTAAATGTATATTGTTGACACTTTGTGTCGGAGTGAGTGTGAATGGCGAGTGTAGCAGACAGCGTGATAAGCAATATTTCTGATACTAAGGAACATACTAAATCAGAAAGTTTGACCGAGTATTTAATCGAAGCGATTGTGAATGGTGAGCTAGAGCCTGGGAGTAAGATCTCTGAGCCTGAACTGGCTAAGCGTTTCTCGGTCAGCCGTGGGCCGTTGCGTGAAGCGATTATGCGGGTGGAAGCCTTGGGGTTAATTGAGCGTATTCCACATGTTGGAGCTAGGGTGACGACGTTCTCGCAGCAAAAGCTTATCGATTTATATGCGGTGCGTGAAGCATTGGAAGGCATGGCGGCTCGCTTGGCTGCGCGTTGTATGACCGATGATGAAATCGATGCGTTAGAACAGGTATTGTCGACACATTCAGAACATATCAATCAATCGGATGGCCAGTCTTATTTTCATCAGCACGGCGACTTTGATTTCCACTACTGCATTATTAAAGCCAGCCGTAATACTCAATTGATTACCTTGTTGTGTGATGAGTTGTATCACTTATTACGCATGTATCGTTATCAATCCCCACGTTCTCATTCCCGTCCGGTTGATGCGCTCAACGAACATCTATTTATTTTTCAGGCTATTAAAAATCGTGATGAAGAATTGGCAGAGATGCTGATGCGTCGACACATTTCAGGTAGTCGCAAGTTAATCGAACAGCAAATCGGTTAGATAAACCTATTCAAGTTAAGGAGAACGACAATGGCGACATTAAGCCAGAGGCAACAATTGACTCAAGGACAAAAGTTTCGGCTCGCGGTAGAGCAAAATGAACCGCTGCAAATCGTCGGTACCATAAACCCTTATTGCGCCATGATGGCAAAGAATATTGGTCATCAGGCGATCTACCTTTCTGGTGGTGGCATTGCTAATGCATCTTATGGTTTGCCCGATCTCGGCATTACTACCCTGAACGATGTGTTGGTGGATGTTGAGCGGATTACCAATGCGTGTGATCTCCCTTTGCTAGTGGATATCGATACCGGATTTGGTGGGGCGTTTAACATTGCGCGCACCATTAAGGCAATTGAAAAGGCAGGTGCAGCGGCGGTTCACATGGAAGACCAAGTGGCGCAGAAGCGTTGTGGTCATCGTCCTAATAAAGCGATTGTGAGCCAGCAAGAAATGGTCGACCGAGTAAAAGCCGCGGTAGATGCTCGCAGCGATGAAAGCTTTGTGGTGATGGCACGTACTGATGCGCTGGCAATTGAAGGTATTGATAAAGCCATTGAACGTGCGATTGCTTGTGTCGAAGCGGGCGCAGATATGATCTTCCCGGAAGCGATGAACCAGCTAGAGCAATATGTTCAGTTTTCTGAGGCGTTGCAGTCGGCGGTTGGGCGTCATGTACCAATTCTGGCCAACATTACTGAGTTCGGCCAAACGCCATTATTTAGCGGTGAGCAATTAGCCAAAGCCAAAGTGGATATGGTGCTTTACCCTTTAAGCGCATTTCGAGCAATGAACCGCGCGGCAGAAAATGTTTATAAGCATTTGTTAGTTGAGGGCAATCAAGAAGCGTTGCTGGACCAAATGCAGACTAGGGCGGAGTTGTACCAGCATCTTAAATATCATGATTATGAAGATAAGTTGGATAGATTGTTTTCGGAAGAATAGTAAGAATGGAGCCGGGTTTCGAGGACGCTGCGCTCGGGAGCCGAAAAGCGGGGGAGATTGTTACGGGTTGCGTGTGGCGTGAATGCTTCGCTACGTGTAAGAGCTGAGTCGGGCTTCGGGGACGCTACGCTCGGGAGCCGAAAAGCGGGAAAGATTGTTTCGAGTTGCGTGTGACGTGAACGCTTCGCTACGTGCAAGAGCAGAGCCGAGTGTCGGGGACGCTACGCTCGGGAGCCGAAAAGCGGGAGAGATTGTTTCGGGTTGAGTGTGGCGTGAACGCTTCGCTACGTGTAAGGGTAGAACCGGGTTTCGAGGACTCTATGCTCGGGAGCCGAAAAGCGAGAAAGATTGTTTTGGGTTGCTTGTGACGGTTAGCGAGGAAGGCTTTTACTCGCAACTCGAAGCGGAGCGCACTCGGATCTCGCAACCCATTATTGATATCGAAAAGGAGTTCTAAATGACAAACAAAACTTTATCTGGAGCCGGTTTACGTGGACAAAGTGCAGGCACGACTTCGTTATGTACTGTTGGCAAATCAGGCACAGGGTTAACTTACCGCGGCTATGATATTACCGACTTAGCCAATCACGCCCAATTTGAAGAAGTGGCGCATCTATTACTGGTCGGGTATTTGCCTAATCAAACCGAACTTGATGCTTATAAAGACCGTTTAATTGGTCTGCGTGGACTGCCGGATGCGCTTAAACAAGCGTTAGAACTGATCCCAGCAAGTGCACACCCAATGGATGTGATGCGTACTGGTTGTTCTGTGTTGGGTAACCTAGAACAAGAAACTGATTTTACCCAACAGCAAGCGGCAACAGAACGTATGTTAGCGTTGTTTCCGGCGATTATTTGTTACTGGTATCGCTTTAGTCATGATGGCGTGCGAGTCGATACTTTCGATCAAAGTGAAGATTCCATCGGCGGTTATTTTCTCAAACTCCTCACCGATAAAGCACCCAGTGAACTGCATAAGCAAGTCATGCATTGCTCGCTAATTTTATACGCTGAGCATGAATTCAATGCTTCAACCTTTACTGCGCGAGTTTGCGCTTCAACCTTGTCTGATATTCATTCTTGTATTACTGCGGCTATTGGTAGTCTGCGCGGGCCGTTGCATGGTGGTGCCAATGAAGCCGCCATGGAAATGATTCAAGATTGGAAAACGCCAGATGAAGCGGAAGCCAATATTCTGAAAATGTTGGCCAATAAAGACAAGATCATGGGCTTTGGGCATGCGATTTATCGTGAAAGTGACCCTCGTAATGCACTGATTAAACAATGGTCGAAAAAGCTTTCTGAAGCGGTAGGTAACACACAACTTTATGCGGTTTCAGAGCGTGTCGAAGCTGTAATGAAACGTGAAAAAGATTTGTTCTGCAATGCCGATTTCTTCCATGCTTCGGCATATCACTTCATGGATATTCCCACTAAGTTATTCACGCCAATATTTGTCATGAGTCGACTCACTGGCTGGGCGGCGCATGTGTTTGAACAACGAGCCAATAATCGAATTATCCGTCCTAGTGCTGATTATGAAGGGCCAGAACATCAAGAGTGGCTGCCGATTTCGCAACGAGCATGAGCAACGTCTGCAACATCAAGATATGGAGAAAATGATGAACAATCAATATCGAAAAGTATTACCCGACACTGGGTTGGAGTATTTCGATGCGAGTGCGGCGGTAGAAGACATTCAAGCTGGTGCTTATCAAGGTTTACCTTATACCTCGCGCGTGTTGGCAGAAAATTTAGTGCGTCGTTGCGAGCCTGAACATTTACAAGCGTCACTACGCCAGCTTATAGAACGTAAACGAGACTTGGATTTTCCTTGGTATCCGGCGCGGGTAGTGTGCCACGACATTCTTGGCCAAACGGCATTAGTAGACTTAGCGGGCTTGCGTGATGCGATTGCTGAACAAGGTGGCGATCCAGCCAAAGTGAATCCGGTCGTTGAAACCCAGCTTATCGTCGACCACTCATTGGCGGTAGAACATGCCGGCTTTGAAGGTGATGCGTTTGATAAAAATCGCGCCATAGAAGATAGACGCAATGAAGACCGCTTTCATTTTATCGAATGGTGTAAAACCGCGTTTGAAAATGTCAGCGTGATCCCTGCCGGCAATGGGATTATGCATCAGATTAATTTGGAGAAAATGTCTCCGGTTATTCAAGCCAAAGATGGGATTGCCTTTCCTGATACTTGCGTGGGAACCGATAGTCATACGCCGCATGTAGATGCACTAGGCGTGATTGCGATTGGCGTTGGTGGATTAGAAGCTGAAACCGTGATGCTTGGGCGTCCGTCGATGATGCGTCTGCCGGATATTGTGGGCGTAAAACTGACCGGTAAGCGTCAACCGGGTATTACCGCTACCGATATTGTACTGGCGATAACGGAGTTTTTGCGCAATCAAAAAGTCGTGTCTGCCTACCTGGAGTTTTTCGGCGAAGGGGCGCGTGATTTAACCATTGGTGACCGCGCGACCATTTCTAATATGACCCCGGAATACGGTGCATCTGCGGGAATGTTTTATATTGATGAACAAACCATTCAATACTTGAAACTGACCGGTCGTGATGAACAGCAAGTTGCTTTGGTCGAACAATACGCCAAGCAAACCGGATTATGGGCAGATGATTTAACCGAGGTTGATTATGAGCGAGTACTGGAATTCGATCTCTCTAGCGTGCAACGTAATATGGCTGGGCCGTCCAATCCGCATCGTCGTTTACCGACCAATCAATTAACCGAGCGTGGCATAGCCAGTGCGTGGCAAAAGAAAGAAGGTGAACTGCCAGATGGTGCGGTGATCATTGCCGCCATTACCTCGTGCACTAATACTAGTAATCCTCGTAATGTAGTGGCGGCAGGGCTGGTGGCGAAAAAAGCCAATCAACTTGGTTTAGTGCGTCAGCCTTGGGTGAAAACCTCTTTTGCACCGGGCTCTAAAGTCGCCAAGTTATATCTTGAAGAAGCCGGTTTATTATCTGAATTGGAGCAGCTAGGTTTTGGCATTGTCGGCTATGCCTGCACTACTTGTAACGGCATGAGTGGCGCGCTTGATCCGACTATTCAACAAGAAATTATTGAACGCGATGTCTACACTACCGCGGTGTTATCGGGCAATCGTAACTTTGATGGTCGAATTCATCCTTATGCCAAACAGGCGTTCTTAGCTTCTCCACCATTGGTCGTCGCTTATGCGCTTGCTGGAACTATTCGTTTTGATATTGAGCGAGATGCGTTGGGGCATGATGGGCAAGGTAATCCTATCTATCTTAATGACTTATGGCCAAAAGATGAAGAAATCGATCAGGTAGTCAATGAGCATGTGAAGCCGGAACAATTTCAGCAAATTTATGTGAAGATGTTTGAAAAAGATAGCAACATTTATCAAACCAAGCCGCTGTATGACTGGCGTAAAATGAGTACCTATATTCGCCGCCCGCCGTATTGGGAAGGCGCGCTGGCCAGAGAATGTACTTTAAAAGGCATGCGGCCGCTGGCGATTCTCGGCGATAACATCACCACCGATCATTTATCCCCATCTAATGCGATTTTAGCGTCCAGCGCGGCAGGGGAATACCTAGCCAAAATGGGGCTGCCAGAACAAGATTTTAACTCTTACGCGACCCACCGAGGCGATCATTTAACTGCGCAACGTGCGACTTTTGCTAACCCGAAACTGTTTAATGAAATGGTGCTGGAAAATGGCGAGGTCAAGCAAGGCTCTTGGGCGAGAGTGGAGCCGGAAGGCAAAGTCACTCGCATGTGGGAAGCGATTGAAACCTACATGCAGCGCAAGCAGCCGTTGATTATTGTTGCAGGTGCTGACTATGGCCAAGGTTCATCGCGCGATTGGGCAGCTAAAGGTGTTCGCTTAGCTGGCGTTGAGGCGATTGTGGCCGAAGGCTTTGAACGCATTCACCGTACTAACCTAGTTGGCATGGGCGTACTACCGCTGCAATTTAAACAAGGGACTAACCGACATACTTTGGCACTCGATGGCACCGAGTTATATGACGTGAAAGGGGACATTACCCCAGGTTGTGATTTGGTATTAGTGATTACTCGGGTAAATGGTGATCAAAAAGGCGAAGTAGTCGAAGTTGAGGTGACTTGTCGTTTAGATACCGCCGATGAAGTGTCGGTGTATCAAGCGGGTGGTGTATTACAGCGTTTCGCGCAAGACTTTTTGGCGCACTAACTGGTGTAGATGCAGGATATAGAGGGTTTTAAATATGAATCAATCGGTGACGGTGTCACAATTATCTAAAACGCAACAAATAAAAGTTTCAGCAACCTACATGCGCGCCGGAACCAGTAAAGGTGTGTTTTTCAACTTAGCGGATTTACCTGCAAGTGTTCAACAAGCCGGAGAAAGCCGAGACCGCTTTTTACTGAGAGTAATTGGTAGTCCAGATCCGTACGGCAAACAAATTGATGGCATGGGCGGCGCAACCTCGAGCACCAGCAAGGTGGTGATTTTATCCAAAAGCGATAGCCCAGATCACGATGTCGATTACCTGTTCGGCCAAGTGTCTATCGATAGTCCTTTTGTTGATTGGAGCGGCAACTGCGGTAATTTGTCTTCTGGTGTCGGTGCCATGGCGCTGCATATGGGGTTAATTGATGAGAGTCACATTCCAAAGCAAGGGCGGTTAGCGGTTCGAATTCGCCAAGTGAACATTAATAAAACCATAGTCACTCACGTACCGATTCAGTATGGCCAGGTGCAAGAACTCGGGGATTTTGAGCTTGATGGCGTGACCTTTCCAGCGGCAGAAATTCAAGTCGATTTTCTAGACCCAGCTGATGGTGAAGCGGCTGATGGTAAAGGTTCGATGTTTCCCACTGGCAATGTGGTCGATGAGCTCGACGTGCCGGGAGTAGGTTGCTTTCAAACTACCTTTATCAATTCCGGTATTCCAACCATGTTTATTGATGCTCAAGCACTAGGTTATCAAGGCACTGAATTGCAAGATGACATCAATAATGATGAAAAAGCGTTAGCCATGTTTGAAACCATTCGTGCTCATGGCTCGGTTAAAATGGGTTTAATTGAGCATGTCGATCAAGCCAAGCAGCGGCAACATACGCCTAAAATTGCTTTTGTTAGCTCGCCCAAAAACTATGTGACTTCTAGTGGTCAGCCTGTGAATGCCGGTGATATTGATGTGTTAGTCCGCGCGTTATCAATGGGGAAATTGCACCACGCCATGATGGGCACCGCCGCGGTGGCGGTTGGTTCCGCCGCTAGTGTGCCGGGTACAATTGTGAATCTTGCCGCTGGTGGTGGCGAGCGCGAATCTGTGGTGTTTGGCCACCCATCTGGCAGCTTAAAAATTGGCGCTAAGGCTAGCTATACATTGCTTGAAAATGGTGAGCGAGATTGGAAGATAGAAAAAGCCAGCATGAGTCGCAGTGCGCGGATATTAATGGAAGGCTGGGTTCGCGTGCCCAATCAGTTTTAATAAAGGAATTTTAATAGCGGAATTGTTTATCAGGTTCACATTCAATTGATAAATCACTAGGTAGCACGATGTCTTTTGGTAGTATCTTTAAATTATTTATATTTTAAGGATAAAACATGCAGCAAGATGTCGTGTATTTTTCAGATGATCAACGTGTCAGTTTAACCTCTTATATTCAACCTAAGTGCAGTGAACTACCAAATCAAACGGCATTGCCAGCAGTGATTATCTTCCCCGGTGGTGGCTATAAAATGCTATCCGAAAGGGAGTCTGAGCCGGTAGCTTTTTCTTGGTTAGCCAAGGGTTATAACGTGTTTATTCTGCGCTATTCGATTCAAGAACACGCAGCATTTCCTCAACCTATGCTCGATGCTTTTAAAGCGATTGCTCATGTTCGTCAGCAGCATCAGCACTACAATATTCACCCTGATAAAATTGCCTTGCTTGGTTTTTCCGCTGGTGGGCATTTAGCGGCGAGCGTTGGTACTTTGTGGAATCGTGAAGAATATCAGCAATTAGCCGGTGTAGAAGGGCAAGAGCATAAACCTAACGCACTAGTCTTGGCGTATCCGGTGATCACTACCGATTGGATGAAGTTAAATATTGAAGCCAATTTAAAGAATATTCTGCGTGAGAAATTTGATGATCCGCAGATGATTTCCACGGTCACTTGTCATCATAATGTGGGGCCGCACACGCCTCCGACCTTTCTTTTTCACACTACCGAAGATCAATCTGTACCTGCTTCCGATAGCTTAAAATTTGCTAGCGCACTAGATGATCAGGGCGTGCCTTATGAGCTGCATATTTTTCAACGTGGACCGCATGGTATTTCGCGAGCCAATGCCTTAACCGATGACGGTACAGGGCTAAAAATAGAGCCGGAAGTGCAGTGTTGGGGAGATTTATGTTCAGCCTGGCTAGACCGATTGTTTGAGCATAATCGATAAATATAATCTAGACATTTACTTTAGAACTAGATGTTAAAGCATTCTTGATGGTGAAAAATATTCAGGATCAGGAATGCTATTTATTTAGCTCAGACTAGTTTAACCACGACTAGTTTAACCGCGACTAGTTTTTATTACCGTGAGTCATTTCATCAAACTCAGGTTGGTAGCTTACAACCTTATTACGACCGGTTTGTTTAGCTTGATATAACGCATGATCGGCATAAGAGATGGCTTCGCTCACAGGAGTGGCAGCCTCTGTACTTTCATAAATACCGGCACTGATCGTAAATTGAGTTGGTAGGCAATCAATAGCAGCGACTTTTGAGCGAATAAGTTCAGCTAATAAGTAGGCTTGATGTAGATTCATATTTTGCAAAAGAAGTACAAACTCTTCACCACCATGTCGTGAAGCGAGGATTCGTCTTGATTGATATTGCTTCAAAATATTGGCGGTTTCTCTAATCGCATTGTCACCTTCATTGTGGCCGTAGGTGTCATTAATGGCTTTAAAGTAGTCAATATCGAGGATGATGACAGAGTAACCATTATCCAGTTTAGCGCCTTTAGAGTTCGCGTATTGCATAAAACTACGGCGATTATGTAACCCAGTTAAGAAGTCTTTTTTCTCGGCTCTAAGTTGGCGTTTATGGCGATAAGTTAAGGTAACAACTAAAGCGCCAATCACTAGGAATAAGCTCACTCCCGCCATCAATAGGCCATGAGATAATAAGGTCGTCGAGTGGGTTAATTCGTCAGTAGAAATACCGGATGCGATGATCCAATCTAAAAATGGATAATATTTATAGGCAACGGTTTTGGTGACTTCTTGGCCATTCTGAGGGTGCAGTAAATAAGTGAACGTACCTTCATGATCGCTTAGTGCTTGTGCCATAAAGCGGTTGGCGCTATTGCCAATCAAGGTACTAATGGGTTGCCCTTCATTGGTAGGGTGTAATATCAGTTGTCCATGGCTATTCATTACGTAAACATAACCGGTTTTTCCATAGTTATATTCACGCAGTTTTTGCTTTAAAAAATCACGATCGACTAATGACAGCATCTCGCTTTTGTAGGCGGAGGCGGAAACCACATTGCCATTGGGCAACTTGACTGAGAATGCGACCTTAAGACGTGGCTTTTCATCACCTGGATTTTTCCATTCATATTCTAAAAATGAAGAGTCTTGGGATAGTTGCTTCTGAATAAAGGCAAAGTGTGAAACATCGGTATTTTTTAAGAAAGGGTGAGAGAGATAAATACCACTAGGGCTGAGAATAGAAACATAGCCACTTTTCCCAACATGAATCTGATTGATTAATGCATCAAGAGCATGTTCGATGTTTTGGTCTTTAAAATGCAAAGATTTATTTTGTGTAACCGTCACTACGTCCTTAACGGTAAAGGCAACCCCGCGTAGATAGTTCTCTATCGCTTCATTAACCGTGGTATCAATGATGTCATAAGTGGCTTTAACGGTTTGATGAAAGACATGTTGCGTGGTCTGGGTTAGGCGTTTTTCTACATTGTAGAATTGTACGACAGTGTAACCAATGGATGAGCATATAAGAGCTGATAAAACGAAGATCAACGTAATGATCATTGGCTTTTTGTTCATGCCGCACGGTGCCTATAGACTGTATTAATTAAAGTGAGATAGTACCACTTTTTGTCTTTCGCATTGAATTATTCATAACAAAAAAAGGGATAGGTCTTATTTTAAGATCTATCCCTTATGGTATAACCCTATGTTATACCCAAGTCACTTGAGTATATTAATCAAACTCTGGTTGATATATGACGGTTCTATTTCGACCCGTTTCTTTGGCTCGATATAAAGCATGGTCAGCGTGAGAGACCGCTTCGCTAATTTTCTCTTTACCTATATAACTTTCATAAACACCAGCACTGATGGTGAAATTGCTTTGTAAGTGAGAAATCTCAGAAACTCGTTGGCGAATAATTTCAGCCAGTAAGTAAGCCTGTTGAACATTCATATTTTCCATCAAGATCAAGAACTCTTCACCTCCATGACGAGACACAATGATTTTTGAATATTCAAAAGCTTTTAAAACTTTAGCGGTTGCCAAGATAACCAGATCGCCTTCACCATGACCGTAGGTATCATTAATTGTTTTAAATTTATCAATATCGAGAATAATGACCGAATAAGGTAGACCTTCTTTTTGTTCCAGAATCTTGGTGTATTCCATCACGCAGCGACGGTTATTTAAGCCAGTTAAAAAGTCTTTTCGCTCAATCATTAAAATACGCTTATGGCGCGAATTCAGGCCATAAGTAAGCCCCGCAATAATCAATAATAAGCAAATTACCGCCATGGCTAGACCATGCCAGAGTAGGTCTGTTGGCTTAGTGAGTTCATCTTGAGAAATACCAGAGGCAATAATCCAATCTAAATACGGATAATATTTATAGGCCACAGTTTTAGTGACGGTTGAACCATCAGGCATAAGCAGAGGGTAGGTGAAACGACCTTCGCTTTTTTCGTGAGCTTTACGCATAAACTCATCGGCACTATCCCCGATCAAGCTACGAATAGGTTTTCCTTCGCTAGTTGGGTGCAGCACAAAGTTGCCTTTACGGTCGACAACATAAACATAGCCCGTCTTTCTAAAGTTATAATTTTTGAGCTTTTGTGTCATGGCTTCTTTGTCGATGAGGTTCATCATTTCGTCTTTATAAACTGAAATGTTGATCACAAAGCCATCATCTAACTTCATTGAATAGGCAACTTTCTGACGCTTTTCTTTTTCACCGGGATTTTGCCAATCGTATTCTAAAAATGTTTCATCGTGAGAGAGTTGTTGCTGAATAAAGTCGCGTTCAGAAATATCTTTTCCTGCGGCATAAGGGTGAAAAATCAACTTGCCTGCTGGGCTCACAATAGAAATATAGCCGCCTTCACCGACACGTGTTTGATTAACAAATGCTTTGAAGGTTTGGTTTAATCGAGCTTGGTTAAGAGGCAGCTTTTCAGTGGTATCCAGCATTTTGGAGATTGAAAAGGCGATACCATGCAAATAGCTTTTTAATGATTCATTGACGGTTGTATCAATGATGTCGTAGCTCGCATATACCGTTTTATGGAAAATTTCTTCGGTATTATAAGTTAATCGTTTCTCGACATTATAAAACTGACTAATGGTATAACCGATGGCGGCAATAATAACGAACGATAAGATCGCTATCGGTAAAATGGATAGGGGTTTTTTATTCATAAAGGGGTGGCCAGCAAGCGCAAAAGTGTGAGCTGGATCATATCAGAAATGAGTGATTGATAAGCTACTTAGATCAAGATTATCGATGATATAGAACAAGAAAAGTAGATAAATTTAAGCCCTTATCGCCCAGTGATAACTAGGCTAAATAAGGGCTTGAGTAATCTATTTCTGCTGAATGATTTAAGCGTCGTGCTTGTTATTTTCTGAGGTGGTTTGTTTTACCGCAGCAAGTGCTTCAGGGTTGCTAATGTGCAAGTGAACATCACGTTGTGGGAATGGGATATTTACTCCCTCTGCGTCAAAGCGCATTTTCACTTCACGAGTACAATCACGCATTACATCCATGTAATCTTCGGTTCTTACCCAAGGGCGAACAATAAAGTCGACTGAAGATTCATTTAGATTATCAACTTTGATCATTGGCGCTGGTGTTTTTAGAATACGTTCATCAGCACTTAAAATTTCTTCAAATATTTTTTCTGCTTGTGGAATAGAATCGCTATAGCTAATGCCAAACACCATATCGACGCGGCGCACTCTTTCGTAAGTACGGTTGATGATCACTTCCATCCAAATTTTTGAGTTTGGAACAAGAAGTACTTCGTTATCAAAGGTTCGGATTGTGGTATTCACTAGGCTTACGTGACTAACCGTGCCTTCTACGCCTGCGGCATTGATCCAATCACCTTCATCAAATGGGCGGTAGATGAGCAGCATCATGCCTGAAGCGAAGTTGGATAGGGTATCTTGTAGCGCAAAACCAATGATAATACCGGCAACACCAAGACCAGCAATGACAGGTGTTAAATCTAAGCCAATTTGCGCAAGGGCAATAAGTAAACCCACGCAGAATATCAATTTCACCGACATAGAAACGATAAATTGCTGCATCAAATTACTTAGTTTGAGGTGAGGGGCTTTCACCGCTTTGTTTAAAACTTTGTGAGTAAATTGAGCAATGATTTTGGCAATCGCCATGATTAATATAAACATGAAGACATTGAAAATCATGCTTGGGCTATTCGATAGCATCCAACCAGTAAATTGGTTTGCCCAGCTAGCAAAGGTTGATTTGAGTACTGCCCAGCTGAGTAGGTCATGAGTGATATCACCAGTAGCGACAAATAACTCATGTCTTAACTCTACCGTGCTGATCCCTAGATTATCGGCAGTATCGACTAGGTTAGAGAGCGCTTTGCTGTAGGTGTTAATGTCTCTTTCTAAATAAGACAATTCTAAGTTGATTTGTTCTGCTTGGCCGGCTGGTAGTCCATCAAGTTGACCTTGAAGTAGTTCACGATGGGTTAAGGCGTAATTTAACGCTGCGGAAGAGTAGTGAGCAAGTTGAATTAAACGAGCTTTAAAGGGCTTGAGGCTTTCATCAACATTGACCCCTAGAGTTTGTAGCCAAGCATAGTTTTGATATTGCTCTGAATATAATACTGCTTGCGCCACGCGCATTTCATTTAAAGGGATTTGTTTTAGTAGGCGATCTTCTTTGCTTGATTGCTCAATATCATCTTGTAGCGAGTCTAATTTCTTCTCTACATATTTCAGGTAGAAATCGTAGTACTTGGTTTGCAACTGAATTTGTTCGGTTAAAAACTTTGTATCATGGTCAGTACGATCCATCGCATTACTGAGTTCTTGGCGTAATCTTTCGTTCATATTGTAAATTTCTAATTGAACGATAGATAAACGATCACCTTTTAACGTTTTGGCTCTGTCTGCCAACCCTTTCATAGTCGTAGTGATTTGATTAATTTCGGATTTACTTAATGACTCTTCGCTTGATTGAGCAAACGAGGGTACTGAAAAGCTGATAAGCAAAATTAGAATAAAGTTTAAGTAATAGCGCATGGGCAAACCATCTTGATGTTGTCGATTGTCGCTATTATTACTGACTTCTAGTCAAACGCAACAGGCTTAGATTATTTATGGTTATTTCTCAGTAAAATCATTCAATTTACTTTCGATAACGACAAAATTTTCTCATTGGACTCATATTACGTTTTATAAGTTAATGCGCGTGAATTAGCGTTAGCTCCGGATAAAAGAGCTTTCGTTAACCTTATGATTTAATTTTAAAACTTAATGTAACCGGTGAGGTAATGATGTGGAAAACTCTTTGAACCTTGAGCAAATTCGCGCTAACTACAATGTACGCCATTGGAGCCAAGGCTTTTATGGAATTAATGATGCAGGTGAAATGACGGTATCGCCTAGAGCGGGCCAAGATCATTTACAAGTGCCATTAAGTACTATCGTGAAACAGATGGAAGCGAAAAACTTAACGCTGCCAGCTTTGGTTCGTTTTCCGCAAATTTTGCATCAACGTGTGCACAGTGTGTGTAATGCTTTTAATCAAGCAATTGAAGAATATAACTACAGTAATCGTTATTTGTTGGTTTACCCAATTAAAGTGAATCAGCAAAAAGAAGTGGTCGATGAGATTCTAGCCAGCCAGGCTGAACTTGAGCATAAACAATTGGGTTTAGAAGCGGGCAGCAAGCCTGAACTTTTGGCAGTACTGGCATTAGCTCAACAAGCTAGCTCGGTGATTGTGTGTAACGGCTATAAAGACCGCGAATACATTCGACTTGCTTTAATTGGTGAAAAGCTTGGACATAAAGTGTTTATCGTTTTAGAGAAATTATCTGAGCTTGATTTGGTGCTATCGGAAGCAAAATCATTAGGGGTTAAGCCTCGTATGGGGTTGCGTATTCGCCTAGCTTCACAAGGTGCCGGTAAATGGCAATCGAGTGGTGGTGAAAAATCGAAATTTGGTCTATCTGCTAGCCAAGTACTAACGGTAATCAATCGCCTAAAAGCCGAAGACCAACTTGATACGCTACAACTGGTGCATTTTCACTTAGGTTCACAAATGGCCAATATTCGCGATGTGCGTAATGGGGTTAGTGAAGCGGCACGTTTCTATTGTGAGCTACGTGATATCGGTGCTCAATTAGATTACATGGATGTCGGTGGCGGTTTGGCGGTCGATTACGATGGAACTCGTAGTCAATCACACAGTTCGATGAACTACGGCTTGGCAGAATACGCGCGCAATATCGTGTCAACAATTGGCGATATTTGTCAGCTTTATAACCAGCCTGAACCTACGATTATCTCTGAATCTGGACGTTCATTAACCGCGCATCATGCCGTATTAATTACCAATGTTATTGGTACTGAAAGCTATAAAGTCGAAGAGATTTTCGCGCCAGAAACCGAAGCACCAACGCTATTACATAACATGTGGCGTAATTGGGAAATTTTATCGCAAGGTACTGACGATAGAGCGTTAATCGAAATATATAACGATACGCAAAGCGATTTAGCTGAAGCGCATAATCAATTTGCGACTGGCGTGATTAACTTGCAGCATCGCGCTTGGGCGGAGCAAGTGTGCTTACGTATTTGTTATGAGTTGCGTAGTCAATTGAGTAATAACAACCGTTTCCATCGTCCAATTATGGATGAATTGAATGAGCGTTTAGCGGATAAGTTTTTCGTGAACTTTTCCTTGTTTCAATCTTTGCCAGATGCATGGGGAATTGACCAAGTTTTCCCAGTAATGCCTTTGACTAATTTGAATCAAGTCGAACAAACGCGTGCGGTGATGTTGGATATTACTTGTGACTCGGATGGTGTGATTGACCAATACGTCGATGGTCAGGGCATTGAAACCACATTGCCAGTACCACGTTGGGATAAAGATACCCCGTATTTGATGGGCTTCTTTTTAGTTGGCGCGTACCAAGAGATTTTGGGCGACATGCATAACCTATTTGGTGATAGTCACTCGGTAGTGGTGAATGTGAATGAGCAAGGTGAGCCGGAGATCGTTTCGATTAACGAAGGTGACACGGTAGAAGACATGCTGCGTTACGTGCACATTGATGTCGATGATATTCGTCGTAACTACCGCGAACTGGTGGCAAGCCGTGTTGATGCTTCAGAACAACAGCAGATCCTTGCAGAGTTAGAGCAAGGGCTATCTGGATACACTTATTTGGAAGATATATAACAATGAATAAGTTTGATGATTTGTTTAATAAACCAGATTACTCACTGTATTCCAACTCAATGAGTTTTGTGCGCAGACCTATGGTGCAAAACCCAGTTGAAGCGCAGGCTGATGTGGTGGTATTAGGTGTGCCGTTTGATATGGCAACTTCCGGACGTTCTGGTGCTCGCATGGGGCCGGATGCGATTCGCCGTGCGTCAGTCAATCTTGCATGGGAAAGTAAAAAGTTTCCGTGGAATTTTAATCTATTCAAACATACCAATGTGGTGGATGCTGGTGATTTGGTGTTTGATTG
This sequence comes from Vibrio sp. CK2-1, assembly GCF_021726515.1. Classification (GTDB taxonomy): domain Bacteria; phylum Pseudomonadota; class Gammaproteobacteria; order Enterobacterales; family Vibrionaceae; genus Vibrio. Next base: position 425,013 of record NZ_JAKKCJ010000003.1, read on the forward strand.
CGGTGACGCAGAAGATTTAACGCAGCGTTTAGAAGCGGCCGCGACAGAAATCATTGCGAGTGGAAAAACGTTATTAAGCTTAGGTGGCGATCACTTCATTACTTTGCCTTTATTACGTGCTCATGCAAAACAATATGGTGAAATGGCATTGATTCACTTTGATGCGCATACTGATACTTACAGCAATGGCAGTCGTTATGATCACGGCACCATGTTTTATCATGCGCCGAAAGAAGGGCTGATTTCTCGCGAGCACTCGATACAAATTGGTATCCGCACCGAATATAAGCAACAAGGTCACGGCTTTAATGTGATCAACGCAATGGAAGCGAATGATTTATCGGCGGCAGATATTGTAGAGAAAATCAAAGCGATAGTGGGTGATAAACCTGTCTATTTAACCTTTGATATTGATTGCTTAGATCCCGCCTTTGCACCGGGTACTGGTACGCCAGTGTGTGGCGGTATGACATCGGATAAAGTACTGAAGATTCTGCGCAATCTGCAAGGAATCAACTTGGTCGGAATGGATGTGGTTGAAGTGTCACCGGCTTATGATCAAAGTGATATTACTGCTTTGGCTGGGGCAACCATCGCACTGGACTTATTGTACCTCTGGACTCAACAGCGCCTCAGATGCTAAAAGATAAAATGCACAACTATTGAACGGTTGTGCATTTTTGTTTGACTTTTGTTACCAATCGATTGCTTTTGTGTGAGTCGCTGCTTAGAATTCGCCCATCTTTTCCTATTGATAGAATGCAATTGCAATGAAATTAGAAACCGTCGATTATCTCGCTGATAATGCTGCTGAGTTATTTGTCAAATCTCTGCGTGAGACTGGCTTTGGTGTATTAAAAAATCATCCAATCCCTAAAGAGTTGGTTGAGTCTATCTATGAAAATTGGCAACAGTTTTTCTTATCAGAACAAAAACATGATTTTCATTTTAACGCCGATACTCAAGATGGTTATTTTCCTCCTTCAGTGTCTGAAATGGCAAAAGGCCACAGTGTTAAAGATATTAAAGAATATTTCCATGTGTACCCTTGGGGGCAAATCCCTGAACCTTTAAAGGCTCAGATTTTAGATTACTACCAGCGTGCAGATTCATTTGCTCAACAGTTATTAGGTTGGGTTGAAGAATATGCCCCTCAAGAGGTTCAAGAAAAATTTTCAATCGCACTTTCAGAAATGATTAAAGATAGTGATAAGACTTTATTACGTATTTTGCATTATCCACCAATGACTGGTAATGAAGAACCTGGCGCTATCCGTGCGGCAGCACATGAGGATATAAACCTTTTAACGATTTTACCTGCGGCAAATGAGCCTGGACTGCAAGTGAAAACATTAGAGGGTGAGTGGTTAGATGTCCCTTGTGACTTCGGAAATTTAATTATTAACATTGGTGACATGTTGCAAGAAGCATCGGGCGGCTATTTCCCATCTACCACGCATCGAGTCATAAACCCAACTGGAGAGCGTCAAGAGAAGTCACGTATTTCTCTGCCACTGTTCTTACACGCAAAACCGGATGTAGTGCTTTCTGAACGTTATACCGCGCATAGTTACCTAATGGAGCGCCTACGAGAATTAGGGTTAATTTAATTCTAGATATACCTAATTTCCATATATCTTCTAAAACCTATGACGGAATCTGAAAAAGAGGAAGCCATGGGTTTTTTATTACTTGGATATTGGTGGTTATTAGGTCAACCTTAGGCAAACTTGCGTTGATAACGTTTTTCCATACTAACATTACCCAGTAATCCACCTTGATGGATATACAGTAGTGGCTGGGTTGGGTGGCTCTCTCTCCATAGCTGTAAACATTGCCACATATATGGGTCGTAGAGTAGGTCAAATTCAACTTGGGTTTGTTGCTTTAATTGCTGCCATATTTGGTAGTCTTGCGCATATAATTTACCAAATTGGTGCTTTGCTTTTTCATCTGTTGTGAGACTTTTTGTAAGAATAGTCGGGTGCAAAGGCTCATTTAAGCTATCAAATTGCTGGGTTAAGTACGCTGTACCGCCAACACAGGCACAGGTGATCACATCAATATTATGTTTCTTGAGATGCTTGATTAAATACAGCGCAGTGGTTCCTGTGCCAGATGGTAGCGCAACAGTTAAGGCGCTAATGCCTTGCGCGCTTTTCCAATCAATGATTTCTTGCGCTAACTGCTTAATTCCACGTTCAGCAATCGGGCTTCTACCGCCTTCTTCAACAAATAAACACTGCTCGTCTGGCTGACGAATTTGCTTGATGTAATCACTAGGATGAAGAGCGGAAGAAAGGGCACTCACCTCGATGAGTTTTGCGCCTAGTGCTAATGAAGCTTGATAATTACCAACCGGATTTTGTTTTAACCAGCTAGGAATATGGTCAACATAAAATTCCAATTGCCAGCCTTTGAGTTTCGCCAGTGCAGCCAAGCTGTATAACGAATTCGCCTGGGGTGAACCATAGCCAATAAGGGTGGTGACATTTGGGAAGTCATCTTCCAGTAGCGCCATAAATTTACGAGCTTTATTACCTGAGAATTCTGGGTGAAGCAGGTCATCCCGTTTTAGATAAAAAGGATGACCGTTGAAGGTGTGGTGGGTTATTGGGGTGTTGGCTAGCTTCATACTCAGTGGAGAGATTATAGTTCCTAGTGTATAGGTTGCTCGGGCACTTTGTTTCTCGTGGCTCGTAACTCGAACGACGCTTTGCTTTTTCAAGTACCGAGAAGCGTAGCGCTCGAAATACGAGTTACGCTCTAAGACTATCTCGCGCGACTACCCGCAGGTTTGCCTTTGGGCTTACCCTTAAACCCAGTGTTTTTGCCTTGATTTGGTTTGTTTTGTCCCGCGGGTTTACGGTTAGCACCTGCTGGCTTTTTGTTATTACCAGACGATTTACCGTTACCATTACCTTGTGGACGTTCACCACCTAAACCCGGTTGACCTTTAGCTCCAGTGTGTTTGGTCGCAAAACGGTTCGCGCCATGGCGACCTGATTTACGACGCTGTGCTGGTGTTAAAGTATCGACTGCATCTTCAGCCGGTACTAGGCAGCTTGGCTTATCACCAATTAAATGCTTTTTACCCATGTTAATTAATGCTTCACGGATCATCGGCCAGTTAGCTGGATCGTGATAACGTAATAAGCCTTTATGTAAGCGACGTTGGCGTTCACCTTTAGCAACCGGCACATCTTCACGTTGTTTGTATTTAACACGCTTCAATGGGTTGGTTTCTGAGTAATACATTGAGGTTGCATTACACATTGGCGATGGGTAGAAGTTCTGTACCTGATCACACTCAAAGTTGTTGCTCTTGAGCCATAGTGCCAAGTTCAACATATCTTCATCTTCTGTGCCCGGGTGAGCCGAGATAAAGTAAGGGATCAGATATTGTTTTTTACCAGCTTCTGCACTGTATTTTTCAAACATTTGCTTGAAGGTGTCATAAGTACCCATACCTGGCTTCATCATTTTATTTAATGGGCCATTTTCAGTATGTTCTGGTGCTATTTTTAAGTAACCACCAACGTGATGAGTAACCAGCTCTTTCACGTATTCTGGTGATTCAATTGCTAAGTCATAACGAACGCCTGATGCGATCATCACTTTCTTAATCCCCGGCACTTTACGTGCAGCGCGATACAAATCAATGGTGTGTTGATGATCGGTATTCAGCTTGTTACAGATACCCGGGAATACACAAGATGGACGACGGCAGTTAGCTTCTGCTTTTGGATCTGAACAACCTAAACGGTACATGTTTGCCGTCGGGCCACCAAGATCTGAAATTGTGCCAGTAAAGCCCGGTACTTTGTCGCGAATGTCTTCCATCTCACTCAAAATAGACTCTTGCGAGCGGTTTTGAATAATACGACCTTCGTGCTCTGTAATAGAACAGAATGAACAACCGCCAAAGCAACCACGCATGATATTTACTGAGGTTTTAATCATGTCGTAGGCTGGAATTTTTGCCTTGCCATACATTGGGTGTGGGCGGCGTGCATACGGTAGACCAAACACAAAATCCATTTCCTCTGTTGAAAGCGGGATAGGGGCTTGGTTTACCCATAATTCACGATCACCATGCTTTTGAATCAAAGCGCGGCCCGAATATGGGTTCGTTTCTAGGTGCATAATACGGCTAGCGTGCGCGTATAGAATTCGGTCGTTATTTAATTTTTCAAACGGTGGCAAGCGAACCGCGGTGCTTTTTGAATCATGACGCGGTTTGCGATCTAACTTTATCTGCTGCGGCTGAATTTCAATCGGCTGAGCTTGTGCTTTCTGAGCATCTTCCGCTTGTTGATCTTTAGATTGAGTATCGCAGTTGCTTTCTACTTCATACGGGTTAATTGGTACGAAGACCGCTTTGCTTGGTTTTTCAATACGTGAAGAGTCAATCACCGTGAAGCCTTCTGGAACTGCAGGTAAGTTCACCGCGGTGCCACGAATGTTAGTCATTTCGCTGATTGATTCTTGATTGGCAAGGCGATGTGCCACTTCAACCAAGGCACGTTCGGCGTTACCAAAGAGAAGAATGTCGGCTTTGGCATCGAATAAAACTGAGCGGCGAACTTTATCTGACCAGTAATCGTAGTGAGCGATACGGCGCAAGCTTGCTTCAATGCCACCTAGAACAATTGGGGTTTCTTTATATGCTTCACGACAACGTTGTGAGTACACCAAAGTCGCACGATCAGGGCGTTTGCCACCTTCGTTATTTGGCGTGTAGGCGTCATCGTGACGAAGTTTTCTATCAGAGGTATAACGGTTGATCATTGAGTCCATGTTGCCAGAGGTGATACCGAAAAATAGATTCGGCTGACCTAGCTTCATGAAGTCGTTTTTATTTTCCCATTTTGGCTGCGCAATAATACCGACACGAAAGCCTTGCGCTTCCAGTAATCGACCTATGATCGCCATCCCAAAACTTGGGTGATCAACATAAGCATCGCCCGTTACAATGATAATGTCACAGCTATCCCAGCCAAGTGCATCCATTTCTTTTCGACTGGTCGGCAGGAAAGGCGCAGGACCAAAACATTCCGCCCAATATTTTGGATACTGGTCGATAGGTGTTGGCTTGGTGGATTGTTGGATGTCGCTGTACATAAAATGACCTCTAATTTGGGATGCCAAAGTATACAGATTAAGACCAAGATCGACTAGGATAAAAGTAAACTATTTTCATTCTATGCCCTTATTTATATAGGGGTTAAGGCATTATCGAAATAACCCAAGGAGTCTGTATGTCAAAGCAAGTTGCTGTAATTTTAACAGGATGTGGTGTTTATGATGGGTCAGAAATCAACGAGGTGGTATTAACCTTATTGGCACTTGAACAACAAGGTGCGAGTTATCAATGTTTTGCCCCTAATATTGAACAAACTCATGTGTTAAATCATTTATCCGGAGAAGAACAAAGCCAAACACGCAATGTATTGCAAGAGGCGGCTCGTATCGTGCGAGGTAATGTGCAAGATATTGCCGAATTAGACGCTAACAATTTTGATTCCATGATCATGACTGGCGGCTTTGGGGTGGCTAAAAACTTATCGTCATTTGCTTTTAAGGGGCAAGGTTTGGATATTCTGCCGTGTATTAGCAAAACCATGAAAGCGTTCCATTCAGCAGGGAAAATTGCCGGCTATATGTGTATTGCCCCGGTGTTATTACCAAAAGTGTTTGAAGGTGTGAAATGCACCATAGGTAACGATCCTGATGTTGCAGGAGCGATTAATGCACTAGGTGGCCAACATGTTGAATGTAGTGTCGATGATATTGTTGTTGATGAGCAATACCATGTGGTGACGACACCTGCCTATATGTTGGCTGAAAATCTGTTACAGGCGAAATCAGGTATTGATAAATTAGTTGCTCATATTTGCTTATAGTTTTGAGTGGTTGAGAAGGTTAACTTATTGCGGATTCACCAAGATTTTTGTGATGAGTTTTGGTAAAGTCCGCAGCGAGTTAACTATTTAGATCAACAGCCCCTAGGATCCAGCCTGATGTATTCGTATTTATTAAACGTTATTCCGCCGATGTTATTTGGCGCTCAATGTGTTTTGTTAATGGTGTTGCTCAAAGGGGAAATTTGCCCGGGTCAGCGTGGTCGCATTCATAAGCAACTCCCTGTGATTGGGGTAGTATGGCTGGCTATTAGCCCATTATTTTGGCCACTAGCATCAGTTGGTATCTTAATTCTGGCTTTCTTTTCTCAAGTGAAAGTCAGCAAAACTCGCGATTCAGGCCCACTTTGGCTACTTAAAGTCGCCAATGGTTTTGCGCTGGCTTATAACGTGTTTTTCATTCTAGGTTCAGACCGCCCACAAGGTTTGTTCATGCTGTTTGCCATGCTGTTCCTAGGCGCAGGTTTAAGCCATGTACTACTAACTTTTGCTCGTACACGTTTGCAAGCATTTCACCGTTTATTGCCCGTTGCAGGTATTGTCGGCGCGATGCTGATTTGCTTAGCGGTACTATGGCAAACCCAGCAATATAGCTTGAATTACTTGCACAATACCATTTGGTCTTTAGTAGGCTGCTTTGGTTTGATCTTATTGGGAATTGTCGCTTCAAGCTGGCATATCTTTACCCAGAAAACCATTACTAAAGCACAACCTGCGATTGGTTTAGTAATGAGTCTAGCCGCTATGGTTGGCTTCGCTGGGTTGTTGTTTTAAATAACCTGATTCATTCGAAAGCGATTATTTTTGCTTCATCACAGAATTTCTCATCGACAAGTACTATTCTTAGATTGTGACTTTTTCTAAAGGAGCAATCAGATGGATTTAAGCAATGTAAAACGTTGGGATAGTATTATTCTGCTTGGTATCGTAAACGAAAAACTAAGATTAGAATGCGACAGTTTTGATGAACTAGTCACCATGTATGAAATGGATGTAGAAGACTTGGTCGGTAAGCTTGATGTGCTTGGGTATCAATATGATCCACTGACGAATCAGTTTAAGGCGAGGTGAGTTTGCGAGTCTCGGAATCTCGTTGCTCGTAGCTCGGAAAAGCAGTATCTCGAGTTACGAGAAGCAAAGCGCTCTAGTAACTAGGTACGCATACACTATCTTAAACTTTTGGTGAATAAACTTACGTAGCTCGGAATCTCGTTGCTCGTGACTCGAAAAAGAACTACCTCGAGTTACGAGAAGCAAAGCGCTCTAGCAACGAGCCCCCGCTAAATCACTTATCTTTTTGATGAATAAATTTACGTAGCTCGGAATCTCGTTGCTCGTGACTTGAAAAAGAACCTCCTCGAGCCACGAGAAGTGAAGCGCCCGAGCACCGAGCTACGCTTACACCATCTTTATCCCATCCAAATGACTCTGACACTGCTGCTTCGCAGTACTAAAAAACGCCTGCAAGTACCGTTTATCTTTTTCTGCATGCCTAGTCGCGGCGAATAAACGTCGCCATAAGCCTTTACCTAGAGGTTTACTGGTAATTAATCCCTGTCGTGAAAACTCACTGATTGCCCAGTTTGGTAATGCTGCAACGCCTAATCCTGCCGACACCATTTGTACCAACATTAAAGTATTATCTGCTTGTTTCCATTTTGCGGGTTCAACGCCAGCGGGTTGCAAGAAATGCTTCACCACATCTAAGCGCTGCTTTTGTACTGGGTAAGAAAGCATGGTTATCGCTGCGAGATCGTCGGGTTCGATGAATTCTTTATCAGCCAGTGGGTGATTGGTGGCAGTGATCAAACGCATTTCAAAATCAAATAACGGCTCATAATGCACTTCTGATCGCGGTTGAATATCGGATGTGATCACCAAATCTAACTCACCAGCCACCAATGCCGGTAAAGGCTCAAAGCCAAAACCTGATGAAAAATCGAGCGTGACACTTGGCCATGCAATTTGATATTCCTTTAATGCTGGCATCAGCCACTGAAAGCAAGAGTGGCATTCAATAGCCATGTGCAAACGGCCATTCACATCTTCTTTTAAGCTAGCGATATCATTTTCCGCTCGGGCGATCTTCGGTAGTACTTCATCGGCCACTTTTAAAATGATAGCGCCTTCAGAAGTGAATTTGATTGGGCGGGTTTTACGTAAAAATAATTTGCCGCCAATACGAGATTCAAGCTCTTTTAATTGATGAGAAAGGGCGGATTGAGTGAGATGCAGCGCGGTTGCGGTGGCGGTTAATGAGCCGGTATCACGTAAGACTGACAATGTCCGTAAATGCTTTATTTCTATCATTACTCATCCTCATGATGAAAAACTTTCCTTTAGAATTATTAATAAAACTACTCCCTTATTTTGTGATTGTAAACGTCTAGATGGCTATTTGTTGTTATGCGTTGAAATAAATTCATAATCATTGTGAATGAATAGACATTGCTCATGTTGCTGCAAAGATCGATTATTTAGCCATCTAGACAGATAAATGTAGTGGCAATACTTCACTACAACAATCCGAATAACGCGCTTGAAAAATCATAAGGCAGGGACAGTATGACGACACAAAATAAAACCATCACACATATTCTGGGCTATCCACGTATTGGTGAAAAACGTGAGCTGAAATTTGCTCAAGAACAATATTGGAAAGGAGAAATCGATCAAACCGCATTAAAAGCCGTAGGCAGTGAACTGCGTCAACGCCATTGGAATGACCAAACGGCGAGCGGTTTAAGTTATGTGACGGCAGGTGATTTTGCTTGGTATGACCATGTACTCACCACTAGCTTACTTCTAGGGCATGTGCCAGCAAGGCATTCAAATGGTGGATTTCCAGACCTAGATACCTTGTTTAAAGTGGCACGTGGTCAATCGGCGAATAGTGAAGCTTCAAGTTGTGGTTGTGGAACTGCTCATGAAGAAAGCGTCGGTGCGGCGGCATCCGATATGACAAAATGGTTTAATACTAACTATCACTACATTGTGCCGGAATTTAGCCAAGACGACAGTTTTCAAGTGAGTTGGCCGCAATTGTTTGATGAAGTGAATCAGGCCATTCAAGCCGGGCACAATGTGAAGCCGGTTTTATTGGGCCCACTTAGCTACTTGTATTTAGGCAAAGAAGTCAATGAAGAAGAAGTCGAAAATGGCTTTGATCGTTTATCTCTATTGGCGCGAATTCTGCCTGCCTATCAAGCGATTCTGGCGAAATTAAAAGCGCTTGGCGTAGAGTGGGTACAAATCGATGAACCTATTTTAAGCTTAGAGTTAGAAGATAAATGGTCTAGTGCCTTTAAATTGGCATATCAAATCTTACAAGGCGAAGTGAAGCTATTACTGACGACCTACTTTGATTCCGTTGAAGATAATCTGGCTAAAATTGTTGAGCTACCTGTTAATGGTTTACACATTGATTTATCGGCCTCGCCAGAGCAATTAGAAGCGGTGAATAACGCGATCCCACAAGATTGGGTGTTATCGGTTGGTGTGATTAATGGCCGAAACGTATGGCGTGCTGATCTTGAATCTTGGCTTACAAAATTACAGCCAGTAAAAGCGCAGCGTGGTGATAATTTGTGGGTCGCGAGTTCATGTTCTTTACTGCATAGCCCAATCGATTTAGAGCTTGAAACCGAGCTATCAGAAGAAGTGAAGAGTTGGTTTGCCTTCGCCAAACAAAAACTCAATGAAGTAAGCTTATTAGGCGCAGCATTAGATGGGAATGGTCACGCGATTGCCGCGTGTTCTAGTTATAGCCAACCGATTAAAGCTCGTTTAAATGCCGATCACGTTAACAAACCTCAAGTACAGCAGCGCTTAAATTCATTAACTCAAGCGCTTGTCGAGCGTAGTGCCTCTTACCCAGAAAGGGCGCATCATCAAGCGGAAGTACTTGGCTTACCACTATTGCCGACTACCACGATTGGTTCATTTCCTCAAACCGCCGAAATTCGTCAACAGCGTAGTGCATTCCGTACGGGGAAACTAAGTGCCGCAGACTATGACCAAGCCTTAAAAGGCCATATTCAAGATGCAGTGAAGCGCCAAGAAGCTCTCGATTTAGACGTTCTTGTACACGGTGAAGCTGAGCGTAATGACATGGTGGAATATTTCGCGGAGAACTTATCAGGTTTTCAGCTAACCCGTTTTGGTTGGGTGCAAAGTTATGGCTCACGCTGCGTGAAACCGGCGATTGTAGTGGCGGATATTGAACGTGAAAAACCGATGACGGTAGGTTGGTCGGTGTATGCTCAATCGTTAACGTCAAAGCAAATGAAAGGCATGTTAACTGGGCCGGTGACGATTTTATGTTGGACCTTTCCGCGAGAAGACATCACACGTAAGCAAATTGCTCAGCAACTCGCGTTTGCGTTGCGTGATGAAGTGGATGATTTACAAAAAGCGGGCATTAATATTATTCAAATTGACGAGCCAGCGATTCGTGAAGGCTTACCACTGAAAAAACGTGACCATAAAGCATATTTAGAATGGGCAGTAGATGCGTTTAAACTATCGGCTGCCAGTGCTAAGCCAGAAACGCAAATCCATACCCACATGTGCTACAGCGAGTTTAATGAGATCATTGATTCAGTCGCGGCGCTCGATGCAGATGTCATCACGATTGAAACTTCACGATCCAATATGGAATTACTCAAAGCGTTTGAAGAGTTTAACTACCCGAATGAAATTGGCCCGGGAGTTTATGATATTCACTCACCAAACATTCCAACCCAAGAATGGATCATTGGACTACTGGAAACCGCGGCGAAGAAAATTCCAGTAGAGCGTTTGTGGGTAAACCCAGACTGTGGCTTAAAAACTCGTAACTGGGCGGAAACGGAAGCGTCATTACATAATATGGTAGAGGCGGCGAAGACGTTACGTAAACGCTTCTAAGCTTTTAATCCAGCTAACAAAAATAAAAATCAGCCGCGTGCTGGTTTTTTATTGGGTCACACAAATGACATTAAAATAATCACTAGGGTCGTGATCTCGAGTGGCGATTTGGTTTTGAATACGGGTGATGGTTCTATTGGGATCTAACCAAAACTGCGATTTCACCGCGTACTTCATCATAAATTCCATATTCGACAACATGTAATTGTAATCGCGAGCACTGGCTATTTTACTATTAGATTCTCGGCATACCGCTTGTGCCTGTGCAAAAGTGAAACTACCAATATAAGTCTTGTTATAGCGAGTGGTTTTGCCTTGGTAGTTGTCATCATAGATAGGCAGTAGTGCCGTTGAACCACCGATAGAAAATACTGGCAGCATATAAGGCATGACTATGGTTTCAGCTTGTTCTGGTTCTTCATCATTGTTTTGACCTGATGAAGAAAGCGAAATGGTTTTGGAAGCTTTTGATTGGGTATAAAACTTGAGTAACGCATCGCGATAGCCACGACGATTTAATTCAGATAAGGCGAGTTGTGCATTCTCAAGTGATAGTGGGCCAATCATCATGCGATAACCATAATTATAAGGTTGGGCAGCAATGGGGTAATCAAGCTTACTTTGCATTTCACCTTTTATATTGAGGTAAGACTGAAAGCTAGAAGCAAATAAGTATTGAACAAAATATTGGGTGGAAGGCGTAACTTTATCTAAATTAGTCGAGTTATATGGCGGTAGTTCACAGTCTTCTGAGACTAAATACTCATTACCAATTGTCGATTGCGTGATTTGGCATGCTTGAGAAAGAAAGGACAGTGACGATAATAAAATCCCCAAACAATATTTAAACACAGTCGAACTCCATTCTACCTATTCCAACAATTCGTTATGCTACATATGCATCATGCTACAACGGCTTCTTATGAAGTTCGACTAATTTTAGATAAATATGATACCCAAGTGACTTGGGGGTAGATTAAATGGGATTAATATACCCAATCTTTCAGAGTGTAAGTCAGCTTGTGCTGGTCATTAGAAAGAGTCAGGGTTTCTTTCCCTAAATCAATTTTGCTCCATGCTGATAATGTGCTGGCGACGGCACGTTCAATATTCATCGCTTCGCCTTGACACATCTTCATTGTCATCGCCATCTTCTCAATACGGAACTCACCAGTTTTTGGGTTGATTTCAGCTTGTCCGTGGAAACCATTACAGCCCGCATTACCATGGGAACTCATCGCTTCACCGATTTCTAGATCAGGCCTAATATCGTTATGGGCTTCAGGTACTTCTTTGCCATCAACTTCTGTTAATACCCAACGGTGATGCTGTAGATCGGTAGGTGTTACAAAGTCAGCTTTATCAGTTGAAGAACAAGCGGCCAGTAATACAGGAACACTTAATGCTGTGATCAGCTTTTTCATCGGACTCTCTCCATATAGGTAGGCTATGCTTTACGTTAGTAATGTGCGTTAAAGCATTTATATTTCTATAGATTAGCAAATTATTGTTAGCTGAGCATTAGACGTCAGTCATTTAAAAAAGTTTGAATGTTTACATTTATTGACAATGTGATTAATTTATAACAAAGGCATAACAAGTTATAGCAGGATTGAGGAGGGCACATGGAACAATTAGAGTTTTTTTCAGTGCTAAGTCCGTGTGTTGGTGTCTGCACCGTTGATGGAAAGGGATATTGTCAGGGATGTATGAGAAAACGCGAAGAACGCTTCAACTGGCTTAATTTCACTCCCGCTCAACAAAGACACATCATCAAATTATGCAAGCAACGATATTATCGTAAACGCTTAGCCCAACGTAATGCTATTCCTGTTACTCAAGTTGATAATGACGAGGATTTACCGCCACAGGGGAGTTTGTTTTAAATTGCAGTATGTAGAATACGACGCAGCTAAAACAGACTGATTAAAGCCAAAGACTACGCCGTTTCTATTAAATTTTCTGATATTACTCAAAGTCGTTTTTACACATATCAATAGCGTTATATAAGTCATCGTGACTTAAACGCTTTTTATCAAGCCTTGTTTTGGTTTCTGCACCGAGGGCCTGTAATTTTTTCCGATTGTCTGCAGTTTGACGTAATCCCGCATGACGTAAACAACCATTTAACTCATGATCTTCACTAAAGTTAACGAACTTACTATCGACAGATGCCATAAGACACTCCTTTTTGTGTTGTGAGAAGCATAGCGCTTAAAGGAGTATAGAATTAAATTGTGAAGTGACTCGTAAAAGTTTAGGAATTATCTGTTCTTTTTAGAGTGGAGGGTAATAGAAAGGCGAAAGCCCGAAAGTTGGTAGCAATCGGGCTTTCTAATTTTTATTGAGTTCCGAGTGGTAAATTCGAATTCAATGGTATGCAAAAGGTGGATTCATCGAATCAAAGACTGGTAGGTCTTAAACGCGGATGAAGTCCATGTGCTCAACTTTTGGCTTAAACGCGTGACGTTGAACGTCTTGCGGTTTAACTTTAAGTTCTTTGCCATCAACTACTAGAGTGATGCCTTCGTAGAACTCAGGCTTATCCATTTGGTTGATAAGCTCATCGTGGTTTAGAGCGATAGAAACAGGTGCTGCTTCTCCACCGTAAACGATTGCTGGGAATAGGCCAGCGTGACGTAGGCGGCGGCTCGCACCCTTACCTAGTTCAGTACGTACTACTGCTTCAAATTTCATAGTATTTACTCTCAAATTAGTAAATTAAAAGATGTTTAATCACGTAGCGACCTAGTGATTAAGCGTTGTTTCAAGCTTGATAAAATAATTAAGCATTGAAACGAGCGCGGATACTACCATTCAACATGGTATTCAGCAATAAAAATCCTCGGAAAGCGCAGCAATTTTATTGTTTTAGATATCAACCCAACTCATCGGGAAATATCTTGTCTCGAATCTTCCAGAATCGGCCTGATTTACGGGCAATAATAAACAACGGCAAACGGAATCTATGTTGGTGGTTTACTACTTTGGTTGGTGAGCTTTCTTCAAATGGGCGATGTCTATCCGCGAGGTGGGGGCGAACAAATTGCTCGGCAAAGTTTTGCTTTTGTTTTTTGGTATTGAGTGACCAGAATTCATGAACTAAAGCGGCAGATTGCTCGTCATTACTTTCACCGGAATAGGTGACTTTAAGTTGTGACTTGCCATCTTGAGTTTTGTGAACGTTCAGTTCCATATCTTTACACTCAAACACTAAGGCATCTTTTAGGTTTAACGCATCGCGCAGCTTTTTATCTGGATCGACTAGGGTGGCATCACACTGATGACAGATTCGTGCGGCAATGTCGTTATCCGCGCCGCATTCAGAGCAGAACTTGGCTTTGAAACGATAGCCGCAGTGTTCCCGCTCACCGGTAGGCTTATCTTCTTCGTCTAATACTTCAAAGTAACCTTGGCAACGGCGGCCATAATGTTCGATCAACATGCCATTCTTATCCAGTTTTCCCCAGAAGGTATTGTTGAAGCCACAAGCGGGGCAAGGAATGGTGACGGCGTCACTGGTTGGGTCGGGTTTGGTTTCACCAACTTCTGGTTGGTAGAGGTCATAGTTATTGCCTGCATAGTCTAACACTAAACATTCGGTTTTATTTTCTGCTAAACGCAAACCACGGCCGATGATTTGTTGGTATAAGCTGACAGATTCAGTGGGGCGAAGAATAGCAATCAAATCAACATGAGGAGCATCAAAGCCTGTGGTTAATACCGACACGTTGACTAAGAATTTAATCTGCTTGGCCTTGAACTGATTAATGATGCGATCACGCTCGGCCTGATGTGTATCACCAATAACCAGTGCTGAATGTTCTGCGGGTAAAAGCGTGAGAATTTCTTGAGCATGACGAACAGTGGCGGCAAAGATCATAATGCCTTGTTTGTCTTTGGCCAGTTCAATAATTTGTTCAATGATTTGTGGCGTAGCGCGTTTGGATTGCTCAATAACCAAATCGAGGTCGGCTTCTTTGTAACGTCCAGCTAGCGCAGGTTTTAAATGAGAGAAATCATAGCTCAATACCGGCGCATCAATCATTCTGGCTGGGGTTAAAAAACCTTCATCCAATAAATACTGAATCGGTAGCTCAAAAATACAATCACGGAAAAAACGTGGCTCTTGTGATTTAACTTGGCCAGTTTTGCCACGCACTTGATATTGATATATCCAACCCATGCCAAGGCGATAAGGGGTCGCAGTAAGGCCGAGTACTTTGATGCCGGGATTGATTGTTTGTAGGTGTGAAATTACCTTGCGATAGCTGCTTTTCGGGTTGTCGGGCACCCGGTGACATTCATCAATCACCAATAATGAAAACTGATTGGCAAAGGCATCAAGGTTACGTACTACTGATTGTACTGAGGCAAAGACAACTTGTTCGTTAGATTCTTTCCGACCTAAACCCGCCGAGAAAATTCCACCTTTAAGCGGACGATCTTCTGTGGAATAACTTTCGTATTTAGCATGGTTCTGCTCAACCAGTTCTTTAACGTGGGTTAGCATTAATACGCGGCCTTTAGCTAGTCGAGCCAGTTCGGCGATCACTAGGCTTTTACCTGCGCCAGTGGGTAAGACTATGACGGCAGGATCGCTGTTACTACGAAAGTAATGGATAACGGCTTTTACGGAGTCGGCTTGGTAAGGGCGAAGTTTGAACATGATAAATAAGCGAATGATAAAGAAGGTGAGAGGATAATAGGCTTGGGCGGGAAATGCTAGGGCGTTTCTCTAATCTTGGGTACTTCGTTTCTCATGACTTGGCTTTGTTGTGGAGCGCCGATAAAAAACCCACCGAGGTGGTGGGCTTTAATCGTTCATTTAAGCAAGGCTTAGAATGTGTAGTTTAACTGTACAGAACCGATGTAAGCTGGGCCTGATGAGTTATAGTTATTTTGAGGTAAGCCAGTGAGAGCTCCTGTCGCTGATGTTTCATCAAAGTCGCCTGATTTTCCATCAATGTAAGCAAAACCAGCATCAATTGAAAGGTCTTTGCTCCATAGGTAAGTGAAACCTGCGGTGTACCAGTAACGGTCTGTATCCGGAATGCTCAATGTTGCTTCGCCCGCTTGTTCATCATAAGCGAAACCAGCGCGTACTAGCCATTGTTCGTTGATGGCATAGGTTGTACCAACCGACCAACGTTGATTGTCTGAGTAAACTTCTGATTTTTGGAATAACTCTTGACCACCTTGCGAACTTGTCGCTTTCAACTCTGAAAATTTGCTCCAGTTTGTCCATTGCCAGCTATATTGAACAGACCACTGGCTATTCAACTGATGAAAACCAGATAAAATTACAATATCTGGTAGATCTATACTTAGATCTGCATCAGTCTTTGCTCCTGTTGGGGAAGTGAATTCACCCTCCTCAAAATCAAGTTTTACCGCTGACTTATAGGATGCTGAAAAGCGGTTATTGTCATTGATTTCATACAATGCACCAATATTCCAGCCATAACCAAAAGTATCCCCTTCCATTTTTATTAAAGTATCAGATGGAGAACCACCACCACCTAATTGAGGTGGTGCAGCGTATAATGCACCTTTAGTTCTTTTTAGTTTAGCTTTTGCATAAGTTACGTTGAAGCCCGCACCAACACTGAAGTGGTCATTTAATCTATACGCAATATTAGGGTTAAATTTAAAAGTCGTTAAAGATGTTTCCCCTGAAATATCACCAGCTAAAAAGTCACCAGGGTATTCGGTTGCCACACCGTAATCAGTGTACATGCCGATTCCCCAAGCCCAATGCTCATTAATTGGATTTACATAGTAAAAGGCAGGAACAACTTGAGAGGGTGCGATGTCGTTTGCTGAATTATTCGTCCCAGGAATAGCAGTAGCATCATTACCTTTGACATCAATTTCAGGCTCAATCCAGGAAACCGCACCAGAAAATTGTTTTTTCTCAAATAGCATCATGGATGCGGCATTTGCTGACATTTCACTTGCGTTGTCACCAACAGCACCGGCACCAGAAAATGCACGACCTAGGCCAGAAGCAGAGTGTTCTACTACTTGGAAACCAGCAGCATGAACTTGAGAAGCAAGAGCAATCGAAATTGCTAATAGCGAATATTGTGTTTTTTTCATTGTCATCCCTTACACATTAATTATTTTATTGTGCCGCACCGGTTTGGTCCGATGTGTTGTTAATAGTTTTATTACTTAATGTGACGATTTGGTATTTAAATTTGCAAAAAATGCTACAAGGTTAATAATTTTGCAATTTATCTTATTTCTCCTCATAAATCAGGTATGACCAGTATAACTCGTTGATAATTACTAGGTTTTGAAATTGTTTATTTTTTGAGCGAATAATGGTGCGGGTGGGGTATAAGACTAAAGTCTAACAGTGAGTTAACTTTTTGATTTCATTTTAGACTAAGGTCGAGGGGGTTAATTTATTGCCTAAATAATGTTTTGCTGTTTGATGGAATAAATTAGCTAAAAAACCAAGGCAAACTTAATTGTGACAAAATGATACGAAGCTATTTAAGAAGGACACAAGTAGAAAATAAATAATATTCGCAATAAAAATTGTTTGTTATTTGAGCAGTGAAGGGCTGGTTTTTAAATAACAGGCTTTATATTACCTCCTGATCTTGGAGCGTTATATTTTCCTTTAATTCATTAATAAATCAATTTTGTGAAATAGCTCAACTAATGGCGTAAATATCTCTATAATGATGTCTCATGCTCGAACTAGGGGGAGTGAGTCTTTCACAGCAACAATGCTCACAAAAGATCAACCGTCCCTAGTGTTTATAGCAACATTTATGTGTGCTGACTCGCTCAACAAGCGATAGTCAGACTAGAGGTATTCATGCGTTTAGATAAGTTTTTATGTGAAACATTAGGGGTAACCCGCCGAGAAGCGACCATTTTATTACGTCGTGGTGAAGTAACGGTAGATGGACAAACAATTAAAGTCGCATCAGTCAAAGTAGGGGAAGAATCTCATGTTGAGTGGCAAGAGCGCCATTTGCCTATGCCGGGGCCTCGTTACTTTATGCTATTCAAACCGGATGGCTTTGTTTGTTCACATGAAGATAGCAATAACCCGACGGCGTTTACTCTATTAGATGAAGTGAATATGGATAAGCTTCATTTCGCAGGTCGTCTTGATGTCGATACCACAGGCTTGGTGTTAATTACCGATGATGGTCAATGGTCACACCGCATCACTTCTCCAAAACACAAATGTGAGAAAACTTATCGCGTATGGTTAGAAGATGCGATTGGTGATGATTACGCACAACAGCTGCAAGACGGCATTCAATTAAGAAACGAGAAAGGGCTGACACTTCCTGCGCAAATGGAGATTGTAGACTTTTCTCAAAATGAATTATTGCTAACGATTTCGGAAGGTAAGTACCATCAAGTAAAGCGTATGTTTGCTGCTCTAGGTAATAAAGTTGAGCAACTACACCGTGAATCAATTGGTACGATTATTCTGGATGAGGCGCTTGAACCTGGTGAGTACCGTCCTTTAACGGCGGAAGAAGTCGCTTCAATTTAAGAACTTCACGTTACTTATCTATTTATCTAGTATCTATGTATATATTTACTCAAGCCGCAGGTTATCACTTGTGGCTTGTTTATTTATCCTTTCAAAGGACACGCTATGCCGCAAACTTCCTTACCTAAAAGCAGCTTTGTTTTATTTCTGATTTTAGGTTCGATTGGTTTATTAACACCATTCGCTATTGATATGTACTTGCCTGCAATGCCGACTATTGCCAATGACTTTATGGTTAATCATGGCATGGTACAGGCGACATTAACCGCCTATACCGCTGGCTTTGCTTTAGGGCAATTGTTACATGGGCCTTTAGCGGACAGCTACGGTCGTCGCCCAATTTTAATGGGAGGAATTGTGTTTTTTGCAATTGCTTCGATTATCTGTGCCACTACGACGAGCATTGAAGCCTTATTGTACACTCGATTTGCGCAAGGTTTTGCTGGTGCGGCAGCGGCTGTGATCGTGCAAGCCGTGGTTCGAGATATGTTCGATAAAGAAGAATTTGCTCGAGCGATGTCTTTTATTACTCTAGTTATTACCATTTCACCTTTGTTGGCACCGATGATAGGTGGTCACTTAGCGGTTTGGTTTGGCTGGCGTTCTATTTTTACCGTACTTGCTGCGGTGTCTTTCTTCGTTCTATTGGCGGTGCTGTTTAAAATCCCTGAAACATTAGCGCCCGAAAACAAGCAGCCTTTACGCTTTAAAACTACCATGCGTAATTACTTCAAGTTAATTACCAACCCTGTTGCCTTTGGCCTTATCTTTTGTGGTGCATTTTCGTTTGCCGGTATGTTTGCTTTTATTACCGCAGGCTCATTTGTTTATATCGATATCTACGGCGTGCAACCAGAATACTTCGGCTATTTGTTTGCGTTAAATGTTGTTGGTATGGTAGCGATGACTAGCTTTAATGGTCGCGCAGTTCGTAAAATGGGTTCGCACTGGATGCTACGTTTTGGCCTTTGGTGTCAAACTTTTGCCGGTGTAGCATTGTTGATGAGCTGGTTATTAGGCTTAGGCTTATGGGCGATAGTGCCTTGCGTGATCTTGTTCGTTGGTACTATTTCGATTATCGGTAGTAACTCGATGGGATTACTGTTAAGTAGTTATCCTCAAATGGCAGGCACGGCTTCTTCACTTGCCGGTACACTACGATTTGGCGCGGGTGCTGCCATCAGTGCGTTGATTGCTTTCTTACCAAGCGGCTATGTATGGCCGATGGTCGTCGCAATGTTCCTATGCGCAGTATTGTCGGCAAGCTGTTATTGGTTATTGAGCCGAAATGCTTAAATGAATACAAATTTTGAATTAGAGAAAAACATGCAATATTCACAAGAGATCCAACGAGTAGTGACCAGTGCTTTATCAGAATTAAAGCAGCAGCATCAAAACGGTAAACTGGCCAATACGCCGATTACGAATACTCATTTTTTAGCTCGTTGGGTAACAAAAAGCATAAAGACTCAAGAGTTTGATAGTTGCGTCAAAGATGATTTGATTCGTTGGCAAAAATTGAGCCGTAGCAAAGGAGCGGGTAGTGATCTTCTCGCCACGTTTGAACGCATTGCAAAGTTATATCAACAGTTTCTACCCGCGGAGTCTGAGCCGAAAGCGGTGAAAGATTCGGATATTGAAGCTTTTATGGATCACATGGAAGCGAAAGGGTGGGAAGTGGTTAATGAATTTGAGTTAACCGAAAAAACACAAATTTTTGCCGATCAACCGAACTCGTTTGTTTTATGTGCTAAGCAATGTGATGACTGCTTTGATGGTGAGTTATTAACTAAACCAATGAGCTTCTATGTGAGAGGAAACCACGCAGCCTTTATTACCGAGGCAACAGAGCAAGGTTTCTTACTGCATAAGCAAACCGATTATAAATCAATTGTGAAGTATCACGGTGAATACCTCGTTTACCCGTACAACATTGGGCCTAAATTAGCTGAAATTCCAATGAATTATTGATGCTTTTGTTAGTAACCTCAATTGGTTACTGAGAGTTTGCGGTTTTATTGAGTTTGTGTTTGATATTTGGTGTGTCGGTGTTACGTACAGCGGTAACTCAGGTCATATAGGGTAAAGCTCTTCCTACAACAAGCTAATTAGTGTAAATTTCCTTTCTTATTATTGGTCGCAGGTGCAAGTTTAATGCTTTATCTTAAAAATCTTTGTAAAGGCTATATTGATGGGGGCGTATTTAACCCCGTTTTACAAGGTGCTGAGTTATCATTAGACCGTGGAGCCCAACTTGCTTTAATGGGAGAAAGTGGCTCAGGGAAAAGTACATTATTGAACATTATTGCAGGATTAGACTCTTGCGATTCTGGGGAAGTAATTTGTTCTGAATTTCCTATGCACGATGCCCCTGATAGACAAAAGAACGCCTTTCGTCGTAATAATATTGGGCTTATTTTCCAGCAATTTAACTTGCTAACAACGCTGAATATTGCCGATAACATTCGCTTTTGTCGTCAACTAAAAGGCTTACCTGAAGACCCACATCTCTGGCGTCAAATATTATCCTCACTTGATTTAATGCCATTGCTTGGCCGTTATCCTGAAGAAGTCTCCGGTGGGCAACAGCAGCGTGCCGCGATTGCTCGTGCATTGTATATGGAGCCTTCGATTTTATTAGCGGATGAGCCAACTGGTAGTCTAGATGAGAAAAATGCCGAAGCGGTGATGCGTTTATTGACGAGTCTGTCGAGCAAGATGAATTGTACTTTATTACTGGTGACGCACAGTGAAAGGGTAGCCGCCCATTTGGAAGGCTGTGTTCGATTACAAGGAGGCGTGTTGAATGTTGTGGCCCGTAGCTAAAGCTCTACTTGGCCATTATCGTCGCCACCCATTTCAAATTCTTCTTGTATGGCTAGGTTTAACACTAGGCATATCGTTGTTCGTTGGTGTTTTAGCGGTTAATTACCATGCCAAGCAGAGTTATGCGAATGGTGAAAAGCTATTTTCCAATCCTCTTCCATATCGAATCCAGCCGAAATTAGCGGGCAATAAAATTCCTCAAGGCTTTTATATCCAATTAAGACGCAATGGTTTCCATCAATGCGCACCTTTTGATACCTATCGAGTGGTGACTGAAGATGGCATGCAACTCAATATTGTGGGTTTTGATCCGGTGACCATGTTGTCATTTCAGCAGAATCAAAATCTTGCCTCTTCCGATATGCTTGAGCTGATGCGTCCTCCATATCCTATTTTGATCAGCTCCCAATTATCCAACTACTTAGATGTGGTTGATAATGATTTTATCACTTTAAAATCAGGTGAAAAAATTGGACCGATAAAGGTGGATACCCAAGGTCGGATTTCGGGTTCAAGACTCGTGGCAGATATGTCTTTACTGCGAAAGCTTAACCGTAGTTCCGGCTTTGATATGATTGCTTGTGCCGCCATGTCACCGGCTAAGTTAGAAAAGTTACGTAACTATTTGCCCGATGGTATTTCTCTACATCGTAATACCCGCGTTGAATTAGGCTCGCTGACTAAAGCGTTTCATATGAACTTAACCGCGATGGGGATGCTGTCTTTCCTTGTCGGTTTGTTTATTTTCTATCAAGCAATGTCACTTTCTTTTATCCAACGTCAGCCTCTAGTGGGTATTTTACGTTTAACAGGTGTGTCTGGTTGGCAATTAACCAAAGCATTGCTGTTAGAAATTATGGCTTGGATTTTAATTGGTTGGTTGAGCGGTACTGTACTTGGATTGGCTTTGGCAAACCGACTCATGCCTTCGGTTTCAGCAAGTTTAAGTGATTTATATAATGCCGATGTTGGCCTATCCATTAAATGGGACTGGGAGTGGATTCAATACAGCTTATTGATGTCTATCTTTGGTTGTCTATTGTCTTGTTTCTGGCCGCTAGTTCGATTGGTTCGTGCTCAACCTATTCGACTCGCTTCTCGTTTATCATTAATGCGTTTTGCTGGCCGTGAGTTTAGTTTACAAGCTTTTGTCGCCTGTATCTGTACCGTAGCGGCGGTGGCTTTGTATCAATCACCGAGTAATCAAAAAGAAGGCTTTACGCTCATTGCGTTAATATTAGTGAGTGTTGGCTTGGTGATGCCATATTGTTTATGGAAGTTATTTACCAGTTTTTCTTACACTATGCCGTGGGTCAAAGTGCGTTGGTTCTTTGCTGATATGGCTGCCAGTATGAGTTATCGTGGGGTGGCAGCAATGGCGTTTATGTTGGCATTAGCGACCAATATTGGTGTGGTCACTATGGTTCATAGTTTTAAAGAAACAACAGATAAATGGTTGGTTCAAAGGCTATCTGCTGACTTATATATTACTCCGACAATATCTTCTGCTGCGAGAATGAGTCATTGGCTTGAAGCGCAACCTGAAGTGAAAGGTGTTTGGTGGCGATGGGAGAAATCTCTGCAAACCAATACCGAAACGATTCAGGTTGTGAGTTCAGGTGAAACGGAAGGTGAGCGTAAATCGCTAACCGTGAAGTTGGCGGTACCACAATTTTGGCATCACTTACATCATGACCGAGGCGTTATGGTCAGTGAGTCAATGTCACTCAAACACAAAATCCACCCTGGTGATATTATTAACCTACCTGAACCTTTAGGTGGAAGTTGGCCTGTTTTAGGGGTTTATTATGATTACGGTAACCCGTATAACCAGGTGATTATCTCGGAAAATAAATGGTCAGATACCTTCCAAGGCGAAGGAGATGTGGCGTTAGGCGTGGTGCTGAATGATCAAGCGGCTCCAAGTGATTTAATACAGCGGATGGAAAAAACCTATAGTCTGTCTCCGGAAAGGATCTATAACAATAACGCTATGCATACTAAGGCGATGATTGCGTTTGACCAGACCTTTAAGGTGGCGGATACCTTAGGGAAAATCACCTTGTTTATCGCGGTTTTTGGATTATTTGTTTCAACCGTTGCGGGTGAAGTATCAAGGCAAAAGCAAGTTGCTTTGCTGCGATGTTTAGGTGTTTCGGGCAGAGAGTTGGTTATTTTAGGGGCGCTGCAGTTGCTTGCGATAGGGCTATTTACTGCTTTTATTGCTTTACCTCTTGGTATTTTAGTGGCGCAGTTAATGGTGGATGTCGTTCTTAAGAATGCTTTTGGTTGGACTATGCAAATCACTTTATTGCCTGAACAATATATTTCTACTTTTGTTTGGTCACTTTCGAGTTTGTTTATTGCTGGGGCATGGCCGGTTTGGCATATGGTTAAATCGACGCCAATGAAGTTGTTGAGGGACTCATTATAATGAAAGCCAAACGACACCAATGGATATTTAAAGCCACTGTGATGACGCTTGCTTTCTTGCTGTTATCAGCTTTGCTCGCTCCTCACTTCGTCAAAGAATTAGTGGCCAAAGAAATAGACCAGCTTCATCTTCAAGCGGAATCGAAAGAAGGGAATCAAGCGGTATATGACCCTGTTTTACCTGATTACACCATTAAATACGGCAAAGACTTTGCAGAACACGATGGCTTTCATAATGAAGTTTGGCACTACAGAGCCAACTTGAAAGGCGATGATGGTCTAGACTATGGCGTGCAGTGGACGGTTTATCGTGTTGCGAACGGTGATCATCAAGGCGTAGGTTGGAGAAATGCACAAATCTATACTGCGCAGGTCGTTGTCTCGACTTCCAAGCACTCATGGTCACAGCAGCGTATTGCCCGTGGCGGTATTGGGCAGGCCGGAGTGATGATGTACCCGTTTAGGCTATGGATCGATGATTGGAGTTGGGTTTCGAATAATAACTTTGCCATCGCAAGCCAGTTGAATGTTAAAACCGACGATTTCCAAGTCTCACTACAAAATGCAGCGTATGGGCCTTTTGTTCTAAATGGTGATAAAGGCTATAAAAAAACGCACGATCTGATGTCTACCGCGTCTTATTCGTTCAGTGCTCCCTTTATTAAGACGAAAGGAAGTTTGATTCTCAATGGTAAAGAAGTAAACGTTTCAGGTGTTGCTTGGTTAGATAAAGAGTGGGGTAACCATCTTGTCGCCAACCGTTCACTGCGTTGGGATACCTTTAATCTTCATTTGTCTGATGGGCGAGTCTTGTCTTTGACCCAGTATCATAATCCACAGAATATGCGCTATATTTCAGGTTCATTATCGAATAAAAATGGCTCGACAGTGAAGATTAAAGATAGTGAAGTGAGAATTTATCCAATCGAAAAGCAACAATTGCTAAATGGAAGACTTTTACCTTTACGATGGGTCATTGAACTACCAAACTATCAAATAAGCTTAATTACTCAATCTTTAAATAAAGAGTTATGGCTACCATTTTGGATCCCATCATGGGAAGGGCCAATTCAAGTGACAGGAAGCCATAAAGGGGTTGGCTTTATGCAATTGACGGGGTACTAGGCTCATCTATAATTCTTATTTGTATGATTTTTAGTAAATTAAATGTGAGCCATTCATATTGTTGACTTTGTTGTATATGTGAAAGACTTTTTAAAATTTTATTAATTCGGAAAATCCGAGTATTAGTATCTAAACAATCGATTTTTATAGTTTAAATTATCCATATACTATCGATGCATGTTTTGTCAGATGACTTACGCTAGACTAAGGAAAAGGTTTTATGCGCGATAAAGTAGTTAATTTTTTTAAGATGGAATCAGCAAGTGGCATCATTCTCGTGATTGCAGCTGTTATTGCAATGCTGATTGCCAACTCATCATACGGTTCTCTATACCAAGATACTCTTCATACATACATTTTTGGTATGTCAGCATCACATTGGATCAACGATGGTCTAATGGCGGTTTTCTTCTTACTTATTGGTTTGGAAGTAAAACGCGAATTACTAGTCGGGGCATTGCGTTCTAAAGAAACGGCTATGTTCCCAGCGATTGCTGCAATTGGTGGTATGCTTGCACCCGCTTTAATTTACCTTGCATTTAACTACAGCGATCCTGTCGCGGTTGGTGGTTGGGCGATCCCGGCTGCAACGGATATTGCCTTTGCACTAGGTATTATGGCGTTACTAGGTCCACGTGTTCCTGTGAGCTTAAAAGTATTCTTACTTGCCTTAGCTATCATTGATGACTTAGGTGTTGTCGTGATCATCGCGCTATTCTACTCAAGTGATCTATCAAGCCTTGCTTTACTGGTTGGCTTTATCGCGACCGCTGTTTTGTTCTACATGAATATGAAGAATGTTACTAAAACACGTTGGTACTTGATTGTTGGTTTCATCTTGTGGGTGAGTGTGTTGAAGTCAGGTGTTCACGCAACGCTTGCTGGTGTGCTGATCGGCTTTGCTATTCCGCTTAAAGGTGAAGAAGGTGGTAAGTCTCCACTGAAATCACTAGAGCATGCATTGCACCCTTATGTGAACTTCTTAATTTTGCCACTCTTTGCTTTTGCAAATGCGGGTATTTCTCTAGCAGGTGTGTCACTAGCTGGCTTATCATCAACAGTACCGATGGGTATTGCGCTAGGTCTATTAATTGGTAAACCACTAGGTGTATTTACCTTTAGCTGGGTGTCGGTAAAAGCTGGTTTTGCTCAATTACCAGAAGGGATAAACTTCAAGCATATATTCGCGGTTTCAGTACTGTGTGGTATCGGTTTCACTATGTCGATCTTTATTTCGTCACTGGCCTTTACTAATGTTGATGCTGCATTTGATACTTATTCTCGTCTTGGTATCTTGATTGGCTCAACGACCGCTGCAATTTTAGGTTACGTGCTACTGCACTGTTTCTTACCTAAGCAAGCTGCAGCACAAGTTGCTACGGAAAAGTAAGCTAGCTTAATGATATAAAGCTGAGTTGCTTAAGAAGCCCAAGCCACTTAAGAAATATAAGTCACTTGGGTATAAATAAGAGGTCACTTCAAGGAGTGGCCTTTTTTACGCCTGTAGAAAAGCGAGGGTAGTGTGATGGAGACAAAAAAAAGCCCAAATCAATTTGAAATGGGCTAAAAACAATATAGGAGTTGTATATGAAAAAAATTGCAGTTAGGTGTAGAAAACTGATGGATGAACAAACTAAGACATGTTTCCAGCTTATTTCCACTTGCTACGTAATATAGGACTGGGTTAATTGCATTCGGTTCAATCTTTTTTCAAAAAAAATCGAGTTTATTTGTAACATGTTGAATTGATGGAAATATTAAATTTATTGGTGAACTATGTTTCGCATTTGTGATCGTTGCCGCTTGTTCAGTTGATCTATCCTGATAATATTCAAACAGGTGTTTAATACGAGTGATTAAAATGACGGCAAAGAATAAGACAAAAGCAAAAATCATGGATGTAGCAGAAGCATTGTTTGCTGAGCACGGATTTAATGATACGTCATTACGTACGATCACCACCAAAGCCAATGTAAACCTAGCCTCGGTAAACTATCATTTTGGCGATAAGAAAACTTTGGTGAGAGCGGTTCTTAACCGTTACTTAGAAGCCTTTATGCCTGAGTTGGAAAAAAGCCTAACAGAGCTTAACCAAGGTGATGATTACACCATGACGGATGTGTTTAATACCTTAACGCATCCAGTGTTGTCTCTCGATAACCTTCGTCCAAATGGTGCAAGTCGTTTTATGTTGTTGATTGGCCGTGGTTATACCGATGTGCAAGGCCATCTGCGTTGGTTCATTACGACTCAATACAGCAGTGTACTTAACCTATTTACTGACTCGGTAAAAAAAGCCAACCCAGCATTAGATGCTGAAACCCTATTTTGGCGACTACACTTCACCTTAGGTACTTGTGTATTCACCATGTCATCAAGTAAAGCACTTGCGGAAATCGCTTATAACTCTTATGGAAAGAAAGTCGATTCCGATGTGTTTATTCAACAGTTAATCCCATTTTTAGCGGCAGGGGTTGCCGCTGAAGCCTAGATTTTCAAGCATAAACATAGAAGAACCGGTTCTAAGATTGGACTCGAATATAACAAAAACAACTAAACGAATAACGTGGATAAAAAGGAATAGATTATGAGCTCGCTAAGACAAAAATGGATCAGTGACCCAGCGTTTAAATGGTTTAAACAAGTATTACCACCGCTTTCTAGTACTGAAAGAGAAGCGATGGAAGCGGGGAGTGTCTGGTGGGATGGTCAGCTTTTCTCAGGTTCGCCAGATTGGCAAACGCTGCATAACTATCCTAAGCCAACGCTGACAGAAGAAGAACAATCTTTCATTGATAATCAGGTTGAAACATTACTTGCGATGCTTGATGACTACAAAGTGGTGCAAGAAGACCGTGATCTTCCTAAAGAAGTGTGGGACTACATCCGCAAAGAGAAGTTCTTCGCACTGATCATTGATAAAGCCTATGGCGGTTTGAATTTCTCAGCACACGCTAACTCAACAATTGTAACCAAAATTGCTACTCGCAGTATTAGTGCCGCGGTAACCGTAATGGTTCCTAACTCTTTAGGCCCAGGTGAGCTGCTTTCGCATTATGGTACTCAAGAACAAAAAGACTACTGGTTGCCACGTTTATCTGATGGTACAGACATTCCATGTTTCGCTTTAACAGGCCCAGAAGCGGGCTCTGATGCTGGCGGCATTCCCGATAAAGGCGTGGTGTGTCGAGGCATGCATAATGGCGAAGAAGTTTTAGGTATTCGCCTTAGCTGGAATAAACGTTATATCACTCTCGCGCCAGTGGCTACGGTACTTGGTCTCGCATTTAAGTTAGACGATCCTGACCACCTACTTGGCGATAAAGAAAATCTTGGTATTACTTGTGCGCTGATTCCTGCTGATCACGAAGGGGTAGAGATTGGCGAGCGTCACGATCCACTAGGGTTAGCCTTTATGAATGGCCCAACTCGCGGTGAAGATATCTTCATTCCTATGGATTGGTTAATTGGCGGTGCAGATTACGCAGGTAAAGGCTGGCGTATGCTGGTGGAATGTTTGTCCGCGGGCCGTGGTATTTCTCTACCGGCGCTTGGTACTGCGATTGGTCATCTTACTAGCCGTACAACTGGCGCTTATGCTTATGTACGTAAGCAATTTGGTATGTCGATTGGTAAGTTTGAAGGCGTTGCCGATGCAATGGCGCGTATTGGTGGTATGACGTACATGCTAGAAGCGGCGCGTACTTTAACCACAACTTCATTGGCTATGGGTGAAAAACCGGGGATTGTTACCGCGATTGCCAAATATCACATGACAGAAATGGGACGTACCATCTTAAACGATTCAATGGATATTCATTCAGGACGAGCGATTCAAACTGGCCCAATGAACTATTTAGCGCATCACTATTATGGGGTGCCGGTTGCGATCACCGTAGAAGGGGCGAACATCTTAACCCGTAACTTGATGATTTTCGGACAAGGCGCAACTCGTTGTCATCCATTTGTGCTGCCTGAAATGGAAGCGGCGGCAAATCCAGATGAAAAAGCCGGTGCAAAAGCGTTTGATGACTTGTTGTTCAAACACATGGGTTATGCCATTAAAAATAGCCTAGGGGCATTTAGTATGGCATTGACGGGCTCTCGCTTTGCTAAATCTCATACCTCTGGTGCGACCAAGCAATATTACCGCGACATGACTCGTTTAAGTAAAGCACTAGCGGTGACGACAGACTTTGCCATGCTAACCCTAGGTGGTGAGCTAAAACGTAAAGAGATGTTATCTGCGCGTCTTGGCGATGCATTGAGTTACCTATACTTAGGCTCTGCAGTGTTAAAACGTTATGAAGATGAAGGCTGTCAGCAAGACGATCTCGATTACGTTCATTACGCGATGAATCATTGTTTAAGCCAAGCCGCTAACGGTTTAGAAGAGGCTTACCGCAATATTCCTAGTCGTATCGCAGGAAACCTTCTAAAAGTATTGGTTTTCCCACTAGGCAATCGCTTTAAAGCACCGTCTGATAAGCAAAAAACCAAAGTGGCAGAAAGCTTAATGACACCGGGAGCACATCGCGAACGTTTAACGCACCTTTGCTACATTGGTGACGATGAAAATGACAGTGTTGGACTTATCGAACGAGCGTTCATTGCCATGTACGGTGTGAAGCATCTAGAGCGTAAAATGATGAAAGCGGTCAAAGATGGCAAGCTAGCAAAAGCAGGTCCATTAAAAGAGCGTTTGCAAGCGGCGGTTGAGCAAAAAATCTTAACTCAAGACGAAGCGGAACAAGTGATGAAAGCGGACGAAATTCGTTACCGTTCAATTCAAGTTGACCACTTTAGCCATGATTTCAGCGAAATTCGTACGCATGATGCAGAGAATAAGGAGAAGTCGTCAAAAAAGCTTGATAGCGCCGCTTGATTTGAAACGTGCGCATATCATACAAAATAGATGATTCTTGAGTATACTTAACGACAACGCCACAGCTACTGTGGCGTTTTTGCTTTAGTGGAGTATTGGTTAAACAGGTCTAACCACAAGTGTATAAAGCAAAAAAATGCAGAAATAAGATGCGAAACCTCGGATAAACTTTTATCCTACAGGGGTTTTTTAAAGGAAGCTGAATATGATCATCAAACCGAAAATCCGTGGATTTATCTGTACAACAACACACCCAGTGGGTTGTGAAGCAAACGTAAAAGAACAAATTGCCTACACAAAAGCTCAAGGTCCAATAGCTAACGCACCAAAGCGTGTACTAGTGGTTGGTTCTTCAAGTGGCTATGGCTTGTCATCTCGTATTGCAGCTGCATTTGGCGGTGGCGCATCAACTATCGGTGTGTTTTTCGAAAAGCCTGGCACAGAGAAAAAAACTGGCACAGCGGGTTGGTATAACTCAGCAGCTTTTGACAAGTTAGCGAAAGAAGAAGGCTTATACTCTAAAAGCCTAAATGGTGATGCTTTCTCAAATGAAGCAAAACAAAAAACCATCGACCTGATCAAAGCAGATCTAGGACAAATCGATATGGTGGTTTACTCATTAGCATCGCCAGTACGTAAAATGCCAGAAACCGGTGAAGTTATTCGTTCATCGCTTAAACCAATTGGCGAAACGTACACAGCAACTGCAGTTGATACCAATAAAGACGTTATTATTGAAGCCAGTGTTGAGCCAGCAACAGAGCAGGAAATCAAAGATACTGTTACTGTAATGGGCGGCGAAGATTGGGAACTTTGGATGGCAGCGCTATCTGAAGCGGGCGTTCTAGCAGAAGGTTGTAAAACTGTCGCTTATAGCTACATCGGTACTGAGCTAACATGGCCAATCTACTGGGATGGCGCACTAGGTCAGGCAAAAATGGACCTAGATCGTGCAGCAACCGCATTAAATGAAAAGTTAGCGGGCCTTAACGGTACTGCCAACGTTGCCGTATTGAAGAGTGTTGTCACTCAAGCAAGTTCTGCAATTCCAGTTATGCCTCTTTATATCGCAATGGTATTTAAGAAAATGCGTGAAGAAGGCGTACATGAAGGTTGTATGGAACAGATTCACCGCATGTTCACTCAACGTCTATACAAAGAAGATGGCAGCGCTCCACAAGTGGATGACAAAAACCGCCTTCGTCTAGATGATTGGGAACTACGTGAAGACATTCAACAGCATTGTCGTAACCTATGGCCTCAAGTCACCACTGAAAACTTGAAAGAGTTAACAGACTACGTTGAGTACAAAGAAGAGTTCTTGAAACTATTCGGTTTCGGTGTTGACGGTGTTGACTACGAAGCTGACGTAAACCCAGAAGTTAACTTCGACGTTCAAGATATCTAATTTTCACACGTTAAAGTGAATACAACATAAGGCGCTCCTCGGGGCGTCTTTTTTATTCTTTCTATAAAGCAAAGAGACTACCTTAGATCTGGTCTATGTTTTAGTGGTATAACTAACCCAAGCTGAGGTTATTTATCAAAGACAACGTGGTTATTTGTGGGGTAGAGAACATGGAAAACGTAGCAACACTTTATTTTTATGCCGGCAAAATGGGGTCCGGTAAATCGACACATTCTCTACAGTTGGCCAAAGAGATTAAAGCGGTTCATATCAGCGAAGATGAGTGGCTAACGGCGTTGTACCCTGAGCAAATCAGCAATTTTGAAGATTACTTAAAATTTGCGTCAAGAATAAAATCGATACTCTCCAAGCATATCCAACAAATTCTCACCTCGGGAACAGATGTTGTGCTCGATTTCCCTGCCAATACTTATCAACAAAGAACATGGTTTAAGCAGTTATTTGAAAATACTCAAGTTAAGCATCAACTGATTTATATCGATGCCGATGATGAGGTTTGTCTGCAGCAAATTAAACATAGACGAATAGAGCAACCAGCCAGAGCGAGATTCGATACCGAAGCCATGTTCTACCACGTAACCCAATATTTCGAAGCGCCTCAGCCCCAAGAAGGGTTTACGATCAAAACTATCCGTAAGGAAAACCAATAGGGATTATACCCAAGTGACTTCAAGATGCAGAATTCAGAGCTATCATTCTAACCTTTAGGCAAGGAAGATTGGTGAAGGAATGTAGGCACCTTTCAAATCAATCTGACACGGCATAAAGGTTTGAATGAAGCTCCCGAAGGGCAAGTTAAAACAAGCTTTATGCTGCGTTAAATTAAATAGAGATAGAATAACTATGATCATATTCAATTTGTCTTGCCTAAAGCTTGTTTTATTCTTGCTGAAACTCACATCTTGAAGTTACTTGGGTATATATGCAGTCACTAGAGCTAAAAATAAAACCGCCGATTGTGGCTGTCATTGCCGTAATCATCATGTTTGGGCTCGACTACTGGCTGCCTAGTGACAAACTAGGAGTAGGGCAATATCGTTTGGGAATGGTACTAGGTTTAGTACTTATTGGTTTAATGCTTGCCATGACCGGTGTAAAGAAGTTCATTCAAGCAGAAACCACCATTCATCCTGATCTAAAACACGCCACCAATAAACTGGTTACTAGTGGTATTTATCGTATTTCACGAAACCCAATGTACCTCGGAATGCTACTTAATTTATTAGCGATTTCGGTGTGGCTTAATAATTGGTTAACCATCGGAGTATGTATCGGCTTTGTGTGCTATATCACCCAATTTCAAATCAAACCGGAAGAACGTTTCCTACAACAAAAGTTTGGAAAGCAATACACCGACTATTGTCAGAAAGTACGCCGCTGGTTATAAAGTAGCTTATTAGTCTATAACCATCTCCCGTCTAAATTTTGAGCTTATCAATATGAAATTGTTAAATAGCCTTTTGGCATTATTATTCTTTGCACCCTCTGTAGCATTTGCATCCAGCGAGGCGTTTATGCAAGTTGAACAAGAGGTGCGTTTGGTTGAACAGAACCTAAATGCTCAAGTGGGTGTGGCGATTTTAAACACTGAAACAGGGGAGAATTGGGATCACAACGGCAATGAACGATTTCCTCTTACCAGCACATTCAAAACCATTGCCTGCGCTAAGTTATTGTACGACTTTGATAAAGGGAAGGTTCCTTTAGATGCTAAGGTTCAAGTCAAGAGTACCGATCTTGTGACGTATTCTCCCATCATAGAAAAACATGTTGGTAGTGAAATAACACTGACCGATGCGTGTCACGCGGCTATGACGATGAGTGATAACACCGCGGCCAATATCATTATCAAAGCAGTAGGTGGAACGCAAAGTATCACTAATTTTGTTAAAAATATCGGTGATACACAGACTCGCTTAGATCGAATGGAGCCAGATT
This sequence comes from Vibrio sp. CK2-1, assembly GCF_021726515.1. Classification (GTDB taxonomy): domain Bacteria; phylum Pseudomonadota; class Gammaproteobacteria; order Enterobacterales; family Vibrionaceae; genus Vibrio. Next base: position 458,012 of record NZ_JAKKCJ010000003.1, read on the forward strand.
TGAATGAAGGCGCTCTCAATGATCCTAGAGATACAACGACACCAACGGCCATAACCAATACTTTGAATGAATTGTTATTTGGTTCGACTCTGTCTGATACTAGCAAGGAGCAACTCAAAGAATGGATGGTCAATAATCAAGTGACGGGAAATTTATTACGTTCGGTATTACCAAATGATTTGAAAATAGCTGATCGCTCCGGTGCTGGTGGCTTTGGCGCAAGAAGTATCACCGCTATTGTTTGGAATGACCAACGAGCTCCCATCATAATAAGTATCTATATCGCTCAAACAGACGCTTCCATGGAACAACGAAATGCTGCCATTGTTAATATTGGGCGAGTGATTTTTGGTAGTTATGTGGCAAAGCTTCATTAATCAATTTGTTCATCAAATAGTGAGCTTATCGCTTATCTATCCACATCAAATAACTTTACCAGTTATTGTTACTTGACCTTACAGTTAAGGTCAGGAGGATTGGTGTATGAAACTGATTTATGCCCCAAAATGAGTTGAGACTGATAGGAAATCGATTGGTAGACCTCAGACTTTGGGACACTTCAGATAATGAGGGCAAAAGGCGGAGCCTTATCCTCTGTGTGCTTGCGTTACAAAGGGTTAGCGACCAGCACCAGAGTGAATTGCAGAGGTCATACTTTGGAGTACTAGAGCTAATACAGGCAAAAAGAAAGACCTAACTCTACTATTTCTTTGTATAGAGAGCCAACCAATGAGTTCAAAGATTAGCTCGGCAGTCCCTAACTAGCTAATTGGCATGACACTTTGTGCTTCCTCATGTCAAATCCTAATCACATTAACTGTTAGTATGACTTGAGTTGCTTACGCCAATGGTGGAGTATTAATCAAAAGCAATAGCGTAAAGATTCCGTTTCAAGTCTTAAGTCTGCTCACAACAATGTAAGGTCTATATTACTTAATACTGATGTAAAATAGACCTCCAGAGTCGCCTCTTTATGTAAGTAAGCTTTTCTAATTGGATTAAAAAAGAATAAGAAGTAAATATGGATATCAAATATTGGGACGGTGGCCTAGAGCGCCACGAAATCGATGCGATTAAAAAAATTGAAAATGTGCTGAGCACCCCGAATGTACAAAAGTATAAAGGTAAAAATTCAAATCAAGGACAAGGGTTTGAAGCGCTTCAAGCGTTAAAGAAGCCTTTTAATGAGGGCTGGAAAGGATATGCAGGTTTTCGTTTTATCAATAAGCATAAGCAAGGTGAAATAGATTTATTAATAGTAACTCACTGCAATATTTTAATTATTGAACTTAAAGACTGGAATGGTAAGCCAGTTACTTCAAATTGCGGAAAATGGTTTTGGGGAAATGAAGACAGAGGCACATCCCCAGTAGAGCTTACTAGAAAGAATTTATACTTAAAAAATTACTTAAACCATTTGCAGGGAAGTTTAAAAATGAGGGACGTGTTCCTCATGTGCATTTTTTAGTAGTAATGAGCGGTGATAGTGATTTTTCTAAGTTACAAAAAAATGATTTAGCCCATACCTTAACATTAACTGATTTTTGTAAATTATGTTCTAACGAAGGTCAGTTTAATAAACGCTTTACTCCACATCCTGATGCAAAAGTATTGCTGCAAGATATTCCTCTGCTAGAAAAAAGCTTGCTGCTAAATGATAAAAAAGTAGAAGCAAGACCGTTATCCGTTGATGGTTGGCTAGGCCAAGAGCAAATTTTTGAACACCCGAATGAAGTATATAAAGAGTACCTTGCTCAAAGTGAAGCCGATAAGAATGATAGTGCCATTATCCGCAGCTGGGATTTTGATAAACTATCAAATCATGAGGCTAAAACTCCTGATGGACGTATAAAAATTGCCTCTCGTGAACGTGAAGTACTCACCAAGATAAAAAGAGAAAATAGAGAGCTATACGAGCATTGTGTATCTTCACTAACAATACCGACTAAAGAGAAGATAACCTCGCAATACAATGAGGTCGTTGAGCTTCCTCATGGTCATGAGCGCCTTAATGACTTTATCGCTACCTATGGTGAAAACTTATCCATTGATGAGCGTGTTAACTTAGTAAGAGTGTTAATAGCTCGCTTTGCAGACTTGCACCAATTGCAACTCGCTCACCGGGATATAGGTAAACACAGTATTTGGTTAAGTACTGGGCAACGTGTTGCGCTTTCAAACTTTATTTCGGCCTTTGATCGCAAGAAAGAAACCGTGGGTGATGTTCGAGATGAGCTATCGGTATACAACCAAGCTACGTCTTCTCTGTCGGCCTATCATTACGATGTTTCTCGCCTTGCTATTATTGCGTGGGCAATTCTTGAAGCCAAACGATTAACACCTGCACTTGAAAAATCATTAGAGAAAGACCTATCACAATGTGATGCTTGGTATGGCGAGACGTTATTAAAAGCACTTAACGGTAAAGACTTTGCTAATGCTGGTGAGTTTTTAGATGCTTTAGTTAATCAAGAACCAAGTAAGGAAGCCGATTTTAGCTTTTCGACTCAAGAATTAGAGCGATTTGTTAAATCGACTAAAGTTGGCCGGTTGCACCCTGAAGTGAAGTTTATTTCTGAAACTGATTCAAAAGAGGTATATAAGGCCGACAACGGTGTAGTGAAAGTTTGGAATAATATTAACCCTACTGACATAAATGCCGGTCTAGGGTTGCGCACGTTATCGTTTTTAGAACGAGTAGAAAAACTGCAAAGCCTTAATCTAAGTTTTATCCCCACCGTTATTGATTATGGTATTACCGCACGAGATAGCTCATTGTACTTGGTAAGTGAGTGGATTGAAGGTGAGGCTTTAGATCCTTATAGAATGCGTAATCGCAGAAACGATATTGTTAAAAGCTTAGTAGCACATATTGAGCATATGCATTCATTAGGCTTTGCACATGGCGACTTAAAACCTGAAAACGTTCTTGTAGATAAGCATGGTGACGTTTTTATTATTGATGTTTTAGATTTTCATCATGATGCAGAAGAGTTGCTTAATACCGAATATAGTCCTGCTGATATCGATAATAGCTCAGCCTTTGAACGTGATAATTATGCGGTAATGAAAATAAGTGCTGAATTACTGGAAATTGACTGGGGCACTGAGAGCTCAAGCTTTGAAGCAGTTAGCCAAGCTATTATTCACGAACTTGAAGACGTTGATTTTGGCTTTAGAGAATTAACTCGTTTTAAAGATGCCGTTTTAAATCCAGAACAAGCAGCACAACCATCGGTTGAAACAATTGATATTGAAATTGGTAGTGCCCGAGAAAACTTTGATACGCTGATAATATACCCAGATAACGGTAAGTTGTATGTTTCAATTGAAGAAAACAGAAATAAAGGCTACGGGTTAGTCGTTATCTTTTCAGGTTTAGGCGGCATTCAAAAGCTTTACTTTGATGAAAGTCGCTTTGAATTTGAACATGGCATGCGTCCAATAAAAAGTGAAAGGAGTGATGTTGCAAAGAGAGATATTGAAAATGCAGTGCTAGAACTTCCTTTTGCTATTCGGATTACTCAAGGTAGAGCAAGTAACTTAGAAACCCTCAATAGACGAATTCGACAGTTTTATAGTTTTGAAAACGCAGTTAAGCAATTTCAATTAAAACAAAGAAAAGTAGCGCCGCTTTCGATAGAACAATCCTCTGATATTATTGAGACTGAAACCAGTGTTGAGCCGATATCGACCAAAGAACTTTGGAAGGCAATTCTTAAAACAGAGACTGAATCTCATCCATATGTAGAGCTTATTGGCGAGCCTAGAACACATAAGGATGATAAAGACATTCTAATCCTGCCATATGAAGCTGAGAAAGATCCACTTGATGGCTTTACCGCTAAAGATCAAGTTGAAGCGATTATCGTTAATGATGAAGAAGACTACTTTATTGGCGAAGTTAATTTATCAGCCTCAGGATTAAATAGAGTGCAGTTATCTCGCTATTCGAATAGAGCTCACCGATTAACTGAAGAAGATATCATTTTCTTTCGTAGTAAAGCGGATAAGTCTTCTTTTAATAAGCGAAAGAACGCATTAACTCGTATTCTTGACCAAGACTCAGTTGTTGAAAACTTATCAGATTATTTTGAGCCTAACTGTGACATAGAGCCTACAGACTATGATTTAACTGTCACCGATGAAGACTTTAAACGTTATGACCGTAAAGACGATAACGGTAATGCTATTAAGCTTAATGATAAGCAACGAATAGCCTTTCAAAAGCTTCTAAGATTTGGCCCTCTTTCAATGTTGCAAGGACCACCTGGTACAGGTAAAACTGAGTTTATTGCTGCTTTTGTTCATTACCTAATTGAAAAACAAGGCACTGAGCGAATTTTATTGGTGAGTCAGTCACATGAAGCTGTAAATACTGCTGCAGAACGAATTCGAAAACACTGTGGCCGTTTAAAAACGGATCTTGATGTTGTGCGTTTTAGTCGAAGTGAATCAACTATTTCTCACTCTTTACGTGATGTTTATTCTGACAATATTGTTAGTCAAAAAGTAGAACAATTTGAAACTCAATTAAAATATCGAGTGTTGAACCTAGCTAAGTCATTAAAAGCTCCTGCTGATTATTTAGAAGCCTATTTAACGTTAGATAAGCAAATACTTTCACACATTACCGAGCAACAAAATGCTTTAATAGCGCTTGATGATGAAGAATTAGTTGCTAAACAGAAGAAAGAGCTTAAAAAACAAATAGGTGAAAGGAAGTCATTAATTAACAGTAGATTGCCTCAGAGTATACGTACCAACAAAGATTGGCATGATAATTTGAGTGAGGTTCGTGAAGGCTTAATTAAAGATTTAAACCATGAGTATGCTATTGAACCTAATATCTCTAGTTCAGTTCAACGATTAGTAAAATTGTCGAAAGATATGATACGAGTTATGCAATCTGGGAATGCGAATATGGACGAGTTTTTGGCCCGTTCAAAACAACTGGTCGCAGGTACTTGTGTTGGTATTGGTAACTGGAATATTGATATAGCAAGTAATCAGTATGACTGGATCATTATTGATGAAGCGGCTCGCTCAATTGCAAGTGAACTAGCAATTGCGATGCAAGTAGGTAAACGAGTGCTACTTGTTGGAGATCATAAGCAACTACCACCTCTTTATACTGATCCTCACAAAAAAGCCTTAGCAAGACATTTAGGTATTCAATCATCGAATGATATTGATGAATTAATTGAAAGTGACTTTGCCCGTGCGTTTGAAAGTGATTATGGAAAACAGGTTGGTGCAAAACTACTAGTACAATATCGAATGGCTCCTGCTATTGGTACTTTGGTCTCTCAGTGTTTTTATGATGGTGAGCTAGAAAATGGTGAACGAAAGATCCCTGATATTTACCGTGATGTGCCCAAAGCATTGAGTTCAGCTACAACGTGGCTTGATACATCGAATTTAAATAAAAAAGCACATCATCAAACGGGTTCTGGTCGAAGTATTTACAACGATGCTGAAGCTGATGCTATTGTTGATTTGCTTAAACAGGTTGATGAAAACGAGACTTTTGTTCATTCATTACTAGAGCAAGTAAAAGAAGGTGAAGCTGCTATTGGTGTAATTTGTATGTACGCCGAGCAGAAAAGACGAATAAGACAAAAAGTTAAAAAAGCATCTTTGTCTGATGAACTAACTAAATTATTGAAAATTGATACTGTAGATAGTTATCAGGGTAAAGAGAATCGCGTGATTATTTTATCGGTAACACGTTCAGAGCAAAAGCAAGGTTCAGGGTTTTTAAAGCTACCAAACCGAATTAATGTTGGCCTTTCAAGAGCTATGGACCGTTTGGTAATTGTTGGTGATAAGAGAATGTGGCAAGGAAAGAATAGCCAATTGCCATTTGGTAAGGTTATTAAGTTTATGGAAGAAAACGCTAGTGAAGACTTGTATCGCTTTGTAGACATTACAACCAAGAAATTTAAGAAGGCGGTATAGCTGTTATGGAAAACACAACGATTGAATTTAATGAAGTAGATTATATTGTACCTACTGAAACATTTGGTATTGAATACTCCTATTTAAGTAAACAAGGCTTTCCGTTCATAAAAGAATTTTTGCTTAAAGCACTTTATATTTCACCGCTTTCGAAGTTTGAACTGTCTTCATTTTTTGGCTTTAACCAGCGTGAATTAGCGGCTGCTATTGAGGAACCTATCAGTAAAGGTGAAGTTGCATATTCTGACGAAGGAAAGCTATTTTTAACCACATTGGCAAAAGGTTATTTTTCATCATTAGATGATAAACCTATGATTGAAAAGCCACAGTCTCGAACTTCTTCTGTTTCATTTGAATTAGTTGGGTTTAATAAAGTTAAAAACCAGCATGAAAATTGGCACACAGGTCTTCGTTTAAATGTTAATCATGAAGTACAAAGCTTAAGTGAGCAGCATGCAAGAGCTATGTTTACTAAACACTTTCAGCGGCTAGTAGAACGAGGTGAATTGGGAGTTATTAAAACTCATGATAACTCGTTACCTAGCCTTTATTCAGTTGATAAAGTGTCTAGAAAGAAAACTATCGCTCACAGAATTAAGCGTAAGTTTGAGATAGATTTAGACAGCCGAATTAAGCCTTTTTATGTTGATAAACTTTACGAAAATGATGAGGCAATTACACAGGCTATTGCACAAGAAACTGACAACATCAGATTAGGTAACAATCTAAATAGTATTATAGCTGCATGGGATGCTTTTGAAGATATGTCTGTTAGTCGTTTTATCAAAGATGACAGCATCGACTTTCGAAGTATGCTGGTTGAAATGGTAGCTGGCACTTCTGATAAACCGTATGAGCTTTTGGTTGGTCCATTATATGCTAAGCAACCTTGGAATGTTATTGAGAGCAATTTAAAGAAACTCAAGCCCCAGAAAAAGACGCAAAAACCAAGAGAGCTATGCTGGTTTGGTGCTAATACTCGTTATTGGGGAATGAGTGAAGGCTTTAATAAAGCTAAAGATAGCCTGAACAACTATAAAACGAATGGAAAAAGCACAAATTATAAGCTTAAGGTGTATTTACCTTGTGATGACCATCAGAATGTTGAAAGGCAAGCTGGTAGAGCATGGAAACACAAATTAGGTAGCATTGAGTTTTGTGAAGGTATTAGAAACGGCTTATTTGATGGTAGCGTTGAGGTTTTACTCTTAGATAATGAATTTGCTGCGGTAAGTTATCACTTATCAATGCCAGATCTTAGCCCTGTTCATATTCCGCTAGGTTTTTTCACAACAGACCAAAAGTTAGTTGCCAAAATAGCTAACGTTGCTAATGAGTTTTTGAAAGGCTCTGTGTCTCATGGAAAGCCGAATTTAATCGGTAAATTGTAAGTTAGAGCCTGATTTTGGGAAGTGTTACATCTGATTTTAGCAGTATAGTGGATGAGTGAGCGAGATCAGTTGCATACAAACTGTTTGCAATACTAAAAGTAATCTAAAAAGACAGTGTATCCTAAGGAGTCTAACTCACTTTGATGTCCAAAAACAGTTCTAATATTTATTGTGTAATAGCAATTTCTTGTTGGTCAGTTGAGGGGAATCACTTAATGAAAGCAAAACTTATATTCATCTCGGTATGTAAATATTGTATCAATATGACTACAAGAGAGGTTTCTTTATGATAGTTTTAAAGTATTCAGAGCTAGGCTCAAACTTAAAGAATGTCTGCGATTTAGTGATTAATAATTGTGAAATCGTGACTATTCAACGCCGTAATTCTGAAAATTTAGTGATGATGAGTGAATCAGAGTTTAATGCATGGCGTGAAACTATTTACCTGATGTCGAACCCTCATAATGCTTCATGGCTAATGGAGTCAATTGCACAAGGTACGCTTGTTGATAAGCCATTAGTTGATAGTGATGAATAATGTTATCTTGCTTTACTGAAAATGCTTGGAAAGATTTCGAGCATTGGCAAGTTTAAGATAAGACAATTTATCTAAATACTCACTCACAGAAAACCTCAAAGTACCCATATATGTCTAAAGATTTTGATTTCACTACAGAATACACTCTTGATAAGCGCTTTTTTGAAGAGTGCTATGATCAAACTAGTCGTCCTGCTAAATTTCCCAAGGCCTATCTCAAGGCTATGTTTTTTCTCATTTTCGGTGTGATTGTCGTTAAATTTGATCTCTTGCCAAGCAGTTACGTTGGTTGGTTCTTTATTGTTCTGAGTGTTATTGAAGTGCTTAGTGTTTATTTTAAGCGAACGTGGTGGGTATGGCGACAAACGTACAGTACCGGCTCTAATAGCAAAGTGACATTTCAAGTCAACTCTAGCGGTGTGAGTTATGATAGCTCAGCCAACAGTCGTAGTATTGCCTGGACTGATATCAACCAAGTTCAACAAAGTGATTTAGGTTTTATTTTTCATATAGGCAAGCAACGTCAATATATCAGTAAATCTTGCTTAAATGATGAAGCGATCGCATTCATTGTAGAGCAGCACGCAGCAGCTAAATGAAGACGGTTAATATTCGAAATATAGGGCAATAATAAATACTACACACTAAAACCTTGTATTGTCTTTACAAGGTTTTCCCATTCTACTTTTCTCACCGTCTATTTAACCGCGCTTTGGCTTTCCTTTAAACTCTTTAATACTACGCTTTTGTGCGCTGCGACGATTCGCTTGTTTATCACGAGCAGGACGTTTTGCTGCGCCAGAACTGGGTGTGTCAGTGACAGGGAAACCCACCAAATCATCGAGAGGTAATGCGCGTTTGGTTAGCTTACGTATTGCGTCTAATGCCAATGTTTCTGCATGACAAACCAAAGATATTGCCAACCCAGTGTGACCAGCACGAGCGGTACGGCCGACTCGGTGGACATAAACGGGTGCACTTTCAGGTAGATCAAAATTAATGACTACAGGTAGCGCATCAATATGAATGCCGCGAGCAAGTAGGTCGGTTGCAATGAGCACTTGGATATTTTGTTGTTTAAAGTCAGTGAGAGTTTGCTCGCGTGTTATTTGATCTTTATTACCATGTAAGGCAGCGGCTTTCACTCCAGCTTTAATCAGTTTTTTAGCTAAAGCATCGGCGTTGTCTTTGGCGCTGATAAAAACCAGAACTTGTTGGTTGGAATGTTGAGCCAGCAATGCCAGTAGTGCTTTGGTTTTACTGCCTTTGTTCACTAGATATAGTTGCTCATCAATATGGTCGACGACGCTATTCTCACTATTAGACTGAATTTTCTTGGCATTTGACATGATGGAATGCATTTTTTGTGCTAATTCATCGGCTAAGGTGGCAGAGAAACACAGTGTTTGGCGCGAGCTAGGCATAAAATCAATGATGCTTTGAAGGTCTTTCCAAAACCCCATATCAATTAAACGATCAGCTTCATCTAATACCAAGTGCTGAATAGCGGATAAGTCGAGTTTGTTTTCTTTGATAAGCGCCAATAACCGGCCTGGTGTTGCGATAATTAATGCAGGACTTTCGGCGAGTTGCTGTAATTGTTGTTCGATATCTACGCCGCCGAATAGGCTTGCGACTTTAATGCCTATGCTTTGAGCGAGTGGCTGTAGGCTGTGGTTTATTTGTCGGGCGAGCTCACGGGTTGGCACAATGATCACTGTGAGAACTTTACCGTTATTTTTAGGTTCTGCGGCAATCATAGAGAGTAGTGGTAGGGCAAATGCGTAGGTTTTGCCACTGCCAGTTTGCGCCAAAGCCAACACATCAGAACGGTTTAAAATTTCCGGGATCACTTGTTGTTGGATTGGGCTCGGAGTGACAACGGAATCGGGCAAGGCTTTGATAAGGACGGGGTTGAGTTTGAGTTCGCTAAAGGTCATGAAGGGGCTGCCTGTCAAAAATATGCGCAGAGTGTAGCACACAAGAGAAAGTACAAAGCCGCCATCGTTTAGTTTCGATGGCGGCTTTGTGTTTGGAAGTTAACGCTAATGCTAGCTTAATATAATGATCAAGGTACCGGCGAGCGTCATTAATATATTGGCAATGGCGTAAGTACCCGCATAACCAAGTGCAGGGATGGTTGATTTAGCGTAATCGTTAACAATATCCATGGCTGGAGCACAGGTTCTTGCACCGATGATGGCACCAAATAATAATGCACGGTTCATTTTCAATACATGAGCGCCAAATAGGTAAGCAACCACAACGGGAAGTACGCTGATAAGGAAGCTAACCCCAACAATTTTGAAACCCATTTGGCCTAAATATTCGAGCATATTTGAACCAGCACTTAGGCCAATTCCCACCATGAAGACCATTAAACCGAGATCTTTGACCATGTTCAGCGCACCTTGAGGTACATAACCGAAAGTCGGGTGGTTCGCTCTTAAATAACCTAGAGTGATGCCCGAAATAAGTAAGCCAACCGCATTACCTAATCCGAAAGTTACTTGACCAAATGTCATGGTGATCAAGCCAAACAGTAAACCAATAATAAAAAAGCTACAGAAGGCCAGTAAGTCGGCAATTTGGCTATGAATGGAGATGAAACCAATTCGCTCTGCTAAGCCAAGTACACGGCTCTTTTCACCACTGACTTGTAAAATATCACCTTTAGCCAATACGATATTTAAGTCCATTGGCATTTCAATTTGCGCACGAACAACACGGTTTAAGAAACAGCCGTATTCTGCAATGTTTAGGTCAGAAAGCTTTTTACCCGCAATACTGTCACTTTTTACTACGATTTCTTCTTCGGCAATGCGAAGGTCAAGCAAGTTACGGTCGAATACTTCTTTACCGTTACGGAAGCTAGGATCGAGACGAGCGTGACTATCTGGATAACCTACTAAAGCAATCTCATCACCGAGTTGTAAGATGGCATCACCATCTGGGTGGGCGAGGATACCATTACGACGAATACGTTCGATATAGCAACCAGTTTGGCGATAAATGCCTAGCTCACGTAGGTTCTTGCCTCCAGTCCAATCGATAAGTTCTTGCCCAACACGGTAAGCTCGAATAATAGGTAAGTAGACTTTTCGTTGTCCCGCACCGCCTAGACCGCGCTCTTGGGCAATCCGTTGAGCAGAATCACTGAGGTTTTCTTTTTGCAGTTTAGGTAGCAACTTAGCAAACATGATCATGCTGGTTAAGCCAATCAAATAAGATAATGCATAACCCACCGATAAGTTATCTAACACGGTAGACAGTTGCATGCTATCGGGAATCGTTCCTAGGCCGGAATTTAATGCATCTTGCGCACCTACTAGGATCGGGGTTGCTGTCATCGAACCAGCCATGATGCCGGCGGTTAATCCGAAATCTAAGCCGAAGAAATGTCCTAAGCCGTAGGTCAGTGTTGTTGCAGTAATCAGTACAATCAAACTTAGGAAGAAATAGTGCTTACCATCGCGGAAGAAAATGCCGAAAAAGTTAGGTCCAGCTTCGATGCCGACACAATAAATAAACAGCATAAAGCCTATGGTTAGCGCCTCGGCGTTAAATACAAAGCCAAGATCACCCATAAATAACGCCGTCAGCAGGACGCCAATAGAGTTGCCAAGTTGAAAGTTTCCGAAACGGATTTTACCAATAGATAAACCGATCGCTAATACGACAAATAACAGCAGTATAGGATTTTGGTTTAAGAGTGCAGCAACGTCTATATTCACGGTATTTCTCAGGTGAAATTAAAGTACAACAAAGAGTAGGATAGCTATCTAAAAACTTACTATTAAAATCAGTAAGCTTAAGTCGATATGCTTAGTTGTGAAGTGTATCGGATAAATGTGGAATTAATAAGAAAAAAAGCAAAAATATTAGATTAAATTTTGCGCTGTTAAATATTGGTTGATGATGTGTTGTGATTTAAGGCTAGATGAAAAAACGACCAGTGAGACTGGCCGCTTTAAAAGGGGGGATTTGAATGCGTTTTATTCGCTGTATAAACCTAGGTTTTCTTTTGCATAGGCTTCAAATTCTGTAAATCCACCTACGTGATCTTGGTCTACAAATATTTGAGGAACCGTTTCAACTGGTTTACCAACGGTCTTTTCTAAATCGGCTTTGCTGATACCTTCTGCATGAATATCAACATAGCGGTAGTTAAAGTCATCACGCTCTTCTTTTAACTTTTCCGCTAGCTCTTTTGCTCGTACACAAAACGGGCAAGCTGGACGACCAAAAATAACTACAAACATGGTTTATCTCCTTCCAATTCGTTATGTCGCCCACTATGCCTCAAGAGCATGCATTTTTAAAGTTGAGAACGGCTTATTTTAAGAGTTAAAAGTAATTAAGTATGTTGGATTCGCCTAAAATGGACTCGTTTTATTGTAACGAGAATCCCTTAGTACATCTTTTACTCGTTTTAAGTTTTCTCTAAAACCTGAGCCGCGACGTAAAGTAAAACCGGTCGCGAGTACATCAATCACGACCATTTGAACCACACGACTTGCCATTGGCATATATACATCGGTGTCTTCTGGAATATCAAGGGTTATTGCCAAGTCGCACACTTGCTCTAAAGGAGAGTCTTTGGCGGTAATCGCAATCACAGTCGCACCATTTTCTCTGGCGAGTTGCGCGGTTTCTACTTGGCTTTTTGTCCGTCCGGTATGTGAAATCAAAACCACCACGTCATTTTCTGTCGAGTTAATGCAGCTCATTCGTTGCATTACTACATCATCAAAATTCATGATTGGAATATTAAAACGGATGAACTTGTTCTGGGCATCTTTTGCAACGGCAGAAGAGGCGCCCAAACCAAAAAATGAAATTCGTTTCGCTTGCGTAAGTAAATCGACAGCACGGTTAATTTGAAAAGGGTCGAGGCTATTTTTGGCGACATCTAAGCAAGCCATAGTGGATTCAAAGATTTTATGGGTATAAGCATCAGGACCGTCAGATTCTTCTACATTGCGATTTACATAAGGCGTGCCGTTGGCCAAACTTTGAGCTAAATGCAGTTTGAAGTCAGGGAATCCTTTGGTATCTAAGCGGCGGCAGAAACGGTTGACGGTTGGTTCACTCACGTCAGCAATTTTGGCTAAGGTCGCAATACTAGAATGAATCGCCGTTTGTGGGGCTTCGATGATGACTTCTGCGACTTTTCTTTCGGATTTACTGAAAATATCTAGGTTCTTTTGAATTTTTTCTAATGTATTCATATTGCTCTCGAAAATGCTGAGACTCAAAGCCAAATTGGGTATTACTTGAATATAAAGATAGGGTAGTCATTGCCCAGATATATACTCGAGTCCATGAGTACATTGTCAGTATAACCATGGTGAGGGGATATTCATGTATTCGGTGGGGATTTTTATAGTGATAACATGACAAACTTCAAATTAAATTACAGTTTTGTAAGTTATGTACCCAACTTTATCGTTCAACAATGGTGATATTGGTCACTGGGTTTCTACTTTTCGAAAGAAATTTACAGAATGCTTGTTTGGATGGCCTTAGGCATTCTGCAAAATTTTGGCTGTAAGTTGGTTAATTTGTGGCAAGACTAATGAACTCGTTTGAGCAATTTGTCGCTGTTCTTCGATAACTGAATGAAGAATGTCATTGGTGGTGAGTGGGTTCGCGAGTACAACGCGGAATACGCTGGTTTCCATACGCTCCCACTGCACTGGCGTTAAACGAGTACGGGAGACAAAGGAAATACCATTTTCACGCTGCTTCTTTTGAACGAATTGCGTCAGTTCATTGAGTAATTGGTGTAACTGTTGGCGATCTTCAGCCGATGCGATTAATAAGGCTTTTCGTGTGTCTTGCGGTACATAGCGATAGGTTAGTAAACATAACTCAGGCTCAGAAATCAGTTCGAAGTCATTTTGTTGTTTGATTAAATCGGCAAAGTAACGGGCTTTATCAATGCTTTGATCGATTAATAGTTCGTAACCTGGGCGACTAATAATGTGCATGCTGGAATACACGAGCATCGCCATACCGGAGCGAGAACCTTCTAATGTGTGTGAACCGAGATCTTTTGAGCCTTTACGTAGAATGTATTCAGCATGGTGTTCAACCGCTTTCATTGCTTCTGGATCTTTAAATAACACCATTCCAGCACCCATTGGGATATACAGTTGCTTGTGAGCATCTATCGTCACAGAATCAGCACGTTCAATGCCTTTTAATAATGAACGATGATTATTCGACATTAATGTCGCGCCACCCCAAGCGGCATCAACATGGAAGTGGCAATCTTCTCGTTGTGCAATATCGGCGATGGTATCTAGAGGGTCAATGTTGCCTGTTTCAGTCGTGCCCGCCACACCAATAATCGCGAATGGTTTGATATTTTTTGCTTTGAGTTGTTTGATGGTTTCTTCAAGTGCTGTCGGGCAGATACGGTTGTTTTCATCGGCTTTGACTGGAACAAGATTAGACTGACCAATACCAAGCACATCGGCGGCTTTTTTAAGAGAGTAGTGCCCACGTTCAGACACTAATATCGCCATGCCTTGATAGCCATAATGCATCATGGCATTAAATAGGCCTTCTTTTTCTACCCCTTGAAAATCGCCATCAGCTTTTAATGCATTGTTGCGCGCAACCCATAATGCGGTGATGTTAGCTATGGTGCCACCAGAGCAAAATGCGCCGAGTGAATGCTCCGCACTATGCATCCATTTTTGATAAAAACTCTCAGATTGCCCGTAAATTAAACGATGTAGCATGCCAAGCACTTGGCGCTCTAATGGCGTGAATGCTTTGGAGGTTTCAATTTTTACTAGGTTTTGATTCAGCGCAATCATGATTTTAGACAACGGCATTAAAAAGTAAGGCAATGCAGAAGTCATGTGACCAATAAAGCTTGGTGCTGAGGTGTGTACCGAGTGGGATACTAGGGTATCAAGAAGATGCTGAGTATGCTCTGAAACAAAGGTCGGAAACTCGGGAATGGCGGCATCTGAAAAATCTTTTTCGATCTCTGATAAGGGTTTTTCTTCCGCGACAATATGCTCTCTTAAGAACTCATTTAGATTCTGAGAGAGTTTTTGTTCGATGTTACCCAATGTTGAATCGGGAGCCTCTGGCACAGTAAAAATGCGCAGCAAGCTCTCAAAATTGACATCTACAATTTTGTCGTTAGATCCCATAACACGTTTTCTTCTAGAGTTTCCGTTGATTTGAGCGAAATAATTTATCGTAATAAATCAATAAAGTCTCGCTCAAATGTAGGTAGGTTGTGTGTGGTTGTGCCCGAGGCAACATTATATCGAGGCAACATTATATATAGCTACTTACACTCAATGGCGTTAGTTTTCGCAACCGATTGATTGTATTTGTCTAATGCAGGTTTGATATTGCTAGGGTGGCTTAATAGGTCAGCAAAAGCAGAGCGTAAATCATAGTTTTTTTCATTTGGTGGTGACTGACGGTCATCAAATGTTGTTTTAGCAATTTTACCAAGTTCATCATCACGTTGTGATAAGGTTTTTACATCAGCTTGAGACAGTTTTAACCATGATTCTACTTGCTCATCCGTGGCAATTTTTTCAGGCTCAGAGGTGAGATAAAAATCTACTGCAGCACGGTTCAATTCAAAATGGTGGGTTCTACCTTGTAAAAACCAATCACCGACCTCTTTTAAATCTGGATTCGACTCTGTAGTGATAGACACAAGATCTTGGTACCAAGTTAAAGAGGCATCAATATAAGCATCGTATTTATCCGTTAAGCATTGGGTATTTTTATCTGTAGCGGCAAACACGGAACTGCTTAGAGATAACAATAAAAGGGCGATAGCAGGTTTTTTCATTTTCTTTCCTTGAAGTAAGGCATCAATAAAGCCATTTATTATAAATCATGGCTGCAGTCTAAATCAGTGCATCATATCACTTTTTATTGTCTGTTTTTTCGAGTTTACGCGCCCAATGATACGAAAAAGAGCATCAATACCGGAACGAGTAAGCTAAGAATAAATCCGCTGACGATGGCAATAGGGACACATTTTACACCACCAGTACTTTGGATGACGGGTAAAGTAAAGTCCATGGCGGTCGCGCCAGCATAACCAATACTGGTGCAAGGGTAGCGACGAATAAACATAGGTATGGCAATTAAGGCAACTAACTCACGCAGTAATTCCAACATAAAAGATGCGCCACCATAAACGGGGCCGTAAGCATCTCCCATTAAAATCCCCGCAAGTGAATACCAGCCAAATCCTGATGCCATCGCTAGACCGTTAGTCATTGGAATATCCAATATATACGATGCAATGATGCCACCGATCCATGAGGTTCCAACAATAATACAAGCGATGATCATGCCGCGTTTGTTTAAAATAATCTGTCTGAGTGTGAGGCCACTATTTCTTAATTGAATACCAATAAAAAAGAGCAAGAGTAATAAAATGCCTTCGCTGATTTCACTAATGTACGGAACCTGAAAAGGAAGCAGTAGACCTAATAATAAGCCAGCGCCAACGACTAAAATGAGTTTGGCCGATTCTAATGCCATCATATAAACCGGTAATGGGGCGGCTTTCGACTGGGCTTCGACTGGCATCCATTTATCTACAAATGGTAGTGCTGCCAAGTTGCAAGCACCAATCGCGATAAAAAAGGTAAAGGTGAAAAGTGCAATAGTCTGCAAGTTACTGCCGAGGTTATCTAACGCCGACAGACTTAATCCCATAAAAAATAGGATAACGTAGATCAAATAAGAAACGGCTTGATTGATTCTGTGGTGCCAAGCTTCGCTACGAAGGGTGATGAAATAACCCACGACTAATGGCAGGAAAATCATAAATACACCTGAATACATAAACACCCCAAATGAAAAGTGAGAGAGTAAAGCGCAATTGCGCGACCATCTTAATGATTTTGAGAATGAAAATCATCTACTTAACTAAGTTGGTTATTTATTTTTTTGTTTGAATTAAGTTTATTGACTATTTTATAAACAATAGGTTTTTTGTGGGAATATTGACTTCTTGAATTCGTCATTACATTTCCATGACACGATAAAAATAATAATGCGAGTAATCTCTCATTTTTCAATGGGTTTTCATGGTTAGGTGTGAGCTGTGCACTTACTTAATTTTTACCATAAAGTATCATTAATATTAGAGCGTGTTCATAAAAACATGGTTAATGGAGTCGATGTTTTTAAGCTTGCTCGCAAAAATATGGAAGTTATAAATAATATGTCTTAATGACGCTTGTGTATTGATCGGGGGATTAAACATAAGTACGGAGGTTACACATGGGCAGCAATATGGAGCGTTCTTTTTTTGAATATGTAGCTAAGTTTGGCTCGTTTCAAAAACGTTCAATGTTTGGAGGAATTGGATTATTTAGTGAAGATGCAATGTATGCACTAATTTCCGATGGAACTATTTTTATTCGTGGCGGCGGTAGTCTTGATAAAACCTTAGAAGAGAAGGGTTGTAAAAGATATAAACACGTTAAAAAACAAACGGTGGCAACGGTAAATTATTTTGATGTGACAAAATTATATACGGAAGGTGATGAGTCACTCGATAGCATCATTCAACTATCAATAGAATATTCTAAGCAAGAAAGAGCATTTCAAAAATCAGCAGATAGTCGTAGGTTGCGTGATTTACCCAATATGCAACTTACACTAGAGCGAATGGTGAAAAAAGCAGGCGTACCAGATGTGAGTACGTTTTTACAGATGGGACCAGAAGATGTCTTCATGAAGGTAAAAGAAGCGTATGGTGGCGATGTCGATATACGCTTGTTGTGGAAATTTGCCGGAGCAGTAGACGGTTGTCACTGGAAACTTATTCAAGAGCCTAGAAAGCAGCAACTTTTATCCAGTGTGCACCACTAAGTAACGCTTAAACTCTAAAAGAAAAGCCTCGCATGTTGTGCGAGGCTTTGTTGTCTTTATAGTGTTCAGTTTTGATTTACAGTTAAAACGTGCTTGATTAATAGTTAAAACGAGCTGTAATCATAACCTGGTCGCCATAGATGTAATTTAGCTTACCTTCTAGGCCAATAGAGAATAATTCTGTTGCATGGAATCGACCTGAAATTGAGCCATAAACTTCATCAGTATCATCATGGTTGTTGATTTTGTAGTAACCAAGTTGACCACCAACTTCAAACTGTGGACCTAACCATTGTCTAACACCTAGATTTACTTCCATTCCCGCGTCATCATCGAATTTGCGTCTGTCATCAACTAGTTTGAATAACATTTCACCTGTAATGTCTGTCCAGTTACTTACTGGCGCATGGAACCCTAAACCAGCAGAAAGATCGTAATCGCTGTCAAATTCAGAATCTAATGAAAAAATCGCGTGTGCATTAGGATGGATAGACTTACTGACAGCAGCACCAAAAGTCATCGGGCTAAGGCCAATTCGTGCATCAATATAATCGTAGTTAAAGTTGCTCATATTGGCAGAACCATTACTAGCGGCAAAAGTAGACCCAGATACCAATAGTAGGCCAGAAAGAATCAGTGACTTGCGCATGAAAGAAAACCCTTTTCTTATTCAATCGTAAAAATAGCAAATGAATTATTTATTTGTTTTTGCTCTATGTGACTGATTTTGTCAGAAGCCGCGACTGATGTAAATTGGCAAAGTACCAGTTAATGTAAACATTCAGACAAATATTACAGCTTTATACATTAATTTAATTTATGAGTTCTGAAATATTGAGCCTCTAGTACTTTCAATTTCTTTTTTTCATGACATCAAAAATGAATTTACGATAGACTGTTTTTTATTTGCCAAGGATTAAAATGAATAATGTAAAGAAGTTTGTCGCAATTGGTGGTGCAGTACTATTAGCTGCATGTTGGCCGTTAGCGCTAGGGCAGTTCGCCCAAACGACCATTCAAGACGCGGTAAATAAGCTAGACAAAGAAGAAGTCAATGTTGAGCTTGTTAATTACGATCGTGGTTACTTGAGCTCAACAGCCCAAACGAAAGTGACTGTGATTGATCCAGTATTAAAGCAGCAGCTTGAACTAGATGGTTTGCCAACCGAGTTTTTGCTAGATCACAATATCAGCCATGGCTTGGTCAGTATCGCGACGGATACTAAGCCTAATGACTATTCCCGTTTACCGATTGATATCCACTCTGTTACCTACATTAACGGTTCAACTGCATTGGATATGACGAGTCAAAAAATGGCATTTAACTTTGCCAATGATGTGAATTCTAAATTGGAGTTTTCTCCGGCTAAATTAAATGCGGATATTAGCCGCGATGGTCATATCAAGTTTGATTATGTTTTTGAAGGTTTTGATGGACACTTCAGTAATGGAGAATCGCTGATTGTCGACTCTATTGCTGGTTCAGGTAATGGCCAGAAAAAAGAGGGCTTTTGGTTGGGTAGTCAGCAAATCACTGTGGGTGAAACCAATATGGTTGATGCTCAAGGCGTGAGTATTGTTGATGTGCACAAATTTGATTATGAATTTAATACTGAAGAAAACGCAGAAGATAAAACCTTCTCTAGTCATCATAAAATCGCCGTAGATACCGTCGATCTTGTTGATGACTCGCTGACAGATCTGGGCGTTGATGCTTCATTTAATGCGTTAGATATTGAAAACTTTTCTCAGTTATTAAGTGTTTATCAAGATAAAGGTCATGCACTCAATAATGATGATCTTAAACTAATCATGGCATCGATTGATGGCTTGTTTGAAAAAGGGTTCAGCATTTCTCTTAATGAGATGAAAGCCTCGATTGGTGAAGGCAAATTTAATAGTGATTGGTTACTTAATTTCCCTAAAGGCGATAACAAAGTGACTAAGAACCCGATGCAAGTGATCTCATCGATTAATGGTGGAGCGAATGCCTTTGTTTCTAATGAAATGGTTACGCAATTTCCATTTATTCAATCGGGTTTAGATAATTTAATCCAGCAAGGTATTATGGTGAAGCAAGCGGATGGTTATCATCTTAATGGTGAGATTAAAGGCGGCAACATTGTGTTCAAAGGTGGTAAAACATTGCCGCTATTTGTGGTACTTGCACCGTTATTTTTATAATCGGAATGAAATGTACGACACACATTTTTTATTGAGAAAATAGGTGTTTTGCGATGAAAGGGGCCAATGTGGCCTCTTTTTTTATGTTTGAACAAAAATGGCTTTTCTCAATTAAGTAAAAAATGGTATTACTGTAGGTAAATTCGTTATCTTCATTTGTCATCTACGCAGGAGCAAAATTCATCATGGAACCTATCTATAACTTCAGTGCTGGCCCAGCAAGTCTTCCTAAAGCGGTTATGCAACAAGCTCAAAAAGAGTTTTTAGATTGGAATGGCCTAGGCACATCCGTTATGGAAATCAGTCACCGCAGTAAGCCTTTCTTGAAAGTTGCGGCGGATGCAGAGCAAGATCTACGTGATCTACTTTCTATCCCTGATAATTACAAAGTGCTTTTCTGCCAAGGTGGCGCACGTGCTCAGTTTGCGGCTATTCCGATGAACTTACTGGGCGATGCTAAAACCGCTGATTATATTGATGGCGGATACTGGGCAGCCAGCGCGGTTGATGAAGCGCAAAAATATTGCCGACCGAATGTATTTAAAGCGTCTACCGAAATTGATGGAAAAACCGCAGTACTGCCGGCTTCTGAGTGGATTTTATCGGATGATGCAGCTTATGTGCATTTTTGTCCGAATGAGACCATTGATGGCATTGAAATTAATGATTTACCACAGACAGATAAACCCATTGTCGCAGATATGTCTTCAACAATTCTATCTCGTGAAATTAATGTTTCTAAATATGGCGTGATTTACGCTGGCGCTCAGAAAAACATTGGCCCAGCCGGTTTATGTATTGTGATCGTTCGTGATGATTTGCTTGAATTCGCTCATTCAGCATTGCCAAGCATTTTAAATTATAAAGTTTTGTTTGAAAAAGAGTCGATGTTTAACACGCCTCCAACTTATGCTTGGTACTTATCGGGCTTAGTCTTTAAATGGCTGAAAGCCAATGGTGGTGTTGCAGCGATGGAAAAAGTGAATCGTGCCAAAGCGGCGTTACTTTACCAATGTATTGATGAGTCAGATTTTTATCGTAATAACGTCCATGCGAATAACCGTTCATTGATGAATGTGCCATTCCAACTCGCCAAACCTGAGCTTGATGGATTGTTCCTTGAGCAAGCTGAAGCGCGTGGTTTGCAAGCCTTGAAAGGGCATAGAGCGGTAGGTGGCATGCGAGCGTCTATCTACAATGCAATTCCATTAGAGGGCGTACAAGCCTTAGTTGATTTTATGAAAGAGTTTGAAGCCGCGAATAAATAACTTCAAATTTATGAATAGATAAAAAACCGCCAAGTTGATTTTTCAACTTGGCGGTTTTTGTTTGGATTATCTTTTTTAAGCGAGGTTCTTTATAAACGTTGATGTAAGCGGTGATACAAGCCATTTTTGGCCAGTAATTCGCTATGGTTACCTTGTTCTACGATCTCACCTTGATCCATCAGACAAATCATATCCATTTTTTCTAAGCCAACTAAGCGGTGAGTTACGAATACCACTGTTTTATCAATAGCATGTTTACTTAATAACTGCATGATTTGGCTTTCAGTTTGTTTGTCTAAGCCTTCTGTTGGTTCATCTAACAGCATAATTGGAGCGTTGTGTAATACCGCGCGGGCAATACCAATACGACGTTTTTCACCGCCAGAGAGTTGACGACCACCATCACCTAACCAAGTATCTAAACCGAGGTTTTCATTCAGGTGAGAAAGACCAACTTCTTGCAAAATCTGCTTCATTTCTTCATCAGAAGCATCAGGCTTAGCCAGTTGTAGGTTGTCTTTTAATGTGCCATTCAGAATATCAACACGTTGACTAACCACTGAAATACTTTGGCGTAAACCTTTCTCTGTCCATTGTTCAATAGCGCTGCCGCCAAGAAGTAATTCACCTGAAGTAACATCAAACTGGCGAGTTAACAATTGCAGTAGGGTAGATTTCCCTGAACCGGTTTGGCCGACAATCGCCAGTTTCTGACCAGCATTTAAATTCAGCGATACAGATTTAAGCGCATCGTTATCACTACCATGGTAACGATAATTCACCTTGTTCAGTTGAATATCATAATTTTGGCTGGTTTCTGTACCTGATTCAGTAAATACGACATCTGGCGTTGCTGAAAGCACTTCGTTTAATCGGCGCGCTGATTCTAAGGTTTGTCCTAGGTATTGGAAGGCGCCAGCAATTGGCATTAACAGTTCAAAACTGGCCATGGTTGCAAAGGCCATCATCGCGACCATTGGGCCCGGAGGCTGACCATTAATACCATCAGCTGCCATCCAAATGATCAGCACTAGGCTCCAACCATTTGCAAGTAACAGTAGGGCGCTTGCAAGACCGGTGTAGTGAGCATTCTTAAATTGGTTTTGAATCAGTGAGTTTTGGTGCGTGCTTATGGCTTCACGGTATTTAGGTTCAGCGCCAAATAGCACTAATTCACTATGGCCTTGTACCCAGTCTAGGGTAGCAATACGTAATTTAGCTTTATTTTGAGTTAGTGTTTCACCATTGTGCTTGCCTAATTTGTAGAAAATAATAGGCCACAGCAATAACAAGGTGAGTAGAATCGCTCCAAGTGTTAAGCCTATGGTTAAATCAAACCAAGCAATGAACACAGTTAATGATGCGATACCAAAAATGCCGACAATAATTGGACTCACTAAGCGTAAATACACGTGATCCATAGCATCGACATCCGCCACAAGACGGTTGAGTAGATCCGCATCTCGCAGTTTTGATAAGCGACCCGGAATCAGCGGTGTTAATTTCTTAAAGAAGAAAATACGTAGATCGGCCAATAATTTGAACGTTGCATCGTGGCTGACAACTCGCTCACCCCAACGGCCAGCAGTTCTCGCCATTGCAAAACCTCGAACACCGCCACCAGGTAGCATGTAGTTGAAGGTTTCTCTTGCAATAGTAAGCCCAGCAACCGCTGCAGCGGATAAGAACCAACCTGAAAGGGTAAGAAGACCAATTGAGGTAACTAAAGTCACAAAGGCTAAAAACATACCCAGTGATAGGCTAAACCAATGTTTTTTGTAGAGTTTGAGATAAGGTGCTAACTCACGCATCTAAATTCCCCTTATTCTCGTTGTCGATTTCAACTTTTGAAGACAACATTTGAGCAAATAAACCTGAATCTTTAATCGCATCATATTGGCCAGATTGAACAATCTGACCGGCATTCATCACCAAGATATTCTCAACTTGTTTTAAGTGATCTAATTGGTGAGTCACCATTAATGTGGTTTTGCCAACGGTATTATCCGCTAATGCCTTAGCCACTAATTTTTCACTATGTGCATCCAAGCTGGCGGTTGGTTCATCTAATAGCCAGAATTGACCATTTTGCAGCATGGCGCGTGCAAGTGCTAAACGCTGTGCTTGCCCAACCGATAGGCCACCTGAACGATCGCTAATGTGATAATCCAAACCATGACTTTCGACAAACTCAGCCGCAAAGGCATCTTGTAATGCTTTGGTGACTTCTTGTTGAGAAATGTGTTGTTGTCCAAGAACCACGTTGTCGTAAATGCTGCCGTTAACCAGCAGTGGGTTTTGGCCCACCCAACTTATATTACTGCGCCATTGTTTTAAATCGAGTTCTTTGACTTCAATGCCATTGATTTGCAAAGAGCCAGAATAGGGTAGAAAACCTAGAATCGCATTGATTAAACTGGTTTTACCTGCGCCGCTTGGGCCAACTAACGCTGTGGTTTGATTAGCATCTAAAGTGAAAGAGATAGGGCCAACTAGCTTAGTTTTCTCCGGGCTAAATACTTCCAAATCATGGGCGGTAATTACGATTTTATCTGGGGTAGCTAAAGGTGTCGTGCCAGATTTAGCCGCTTCAACATCAGCATCTAAAAACTCAACAATACTTTCCGCTGCACCTAATGCTTGAGCTTTAGCATGGTAGAAGGTGCCTAAGTCACGTAATGGTTGGTAAAACTCAGGCGCTAATACAAGAACAAACAAACCGGTAAATAAGGTGATGCCTGCGCCGTAGTAACCAAAGTTAAGTTCGCCAATGTAGCTAAACCCGAAATACACCGCAGTAATCGCAATGGAAATAGAAGTGAAGAATTCAAGTACTGCCGAAGATAAGAAGGCAATACGTAACACATCCATCGTGCTTTTACGTAAAACCTCTGAAGCGCCGCGTAGTAATTCAGTTTCAGCTTCTGCGCGGTGGAACAGACGAATCGTGGTCATAGATTGCAAACGATCATAAAAATGACCAGATAAACGTTGCAATGCTTTGAAGTTCTTCTTATTCGCATCAGCCGCTTTCATGCCAACTAATGCCATGAACAGTGGGACGAGTGGAGCAGTGATAAGGAAAATCAAACCTGCTGCCCAGTTGGTTGGGAATACGACCACTAAGATCAAAAACGGAATGAAGACCGCGAGTGACATTTGCGGTAGGTAACGAGAGAAGAAGTCTTGCATCTCTTCAACTTGTTCTAGTAATAACGCTGCCCAAGTACCGGCTGGTTTGCCTTTAATATAGGCAGGGCCTAGGTCGCGGAGTTTATCTAAAATTTGTTGACGGATATAAAGACGTACCGCTTCACCACAGCGATAGCCGGCAATTTCACGCCCCCAAGTACATAATGCACGGCCTGCGATCATCACCGCTAAACCGATGAAGGAACTGACGAGTTGATGTTTATCGACATTCTCTATGATGATGTTATGCAGAATAGAGGCTAATAATGCGGCTTGACCGAGTAGAAATAAGGTAGAAAGAACACCTAATCCTATTGTTATCAGTAACCATTTTTTCGCAAGTTTACCTTGCTGTTTTAGCCATTTAGTTAAATGACGTCTTTGTTGTTTATCCATGTAAGACTCATTCCCATCAGGGGTGAAAGGGGCAGGATTGCATCTAAAAAAGGCCATTGTCATAAACACTGAAATTCGAGAGTGATGCCGCGTCGGCACTGCAGTGATATAACAAATTGGCTTGTGTTACTTTCGCCTTAATAATTAGGCAGGCATATTCTATCAGCGATTGATTCGCTTGTACTTAATAAGGTGCTTATTTATAAAAGAAAAGAGGGCGAAAAACCCTCTTTTATATATTGCTATTTTACGCTGTTCAGTGCATCTAGGTAGCGTTCTGCATCGAGTGCAGCCATACAACCAGTACCTGCGGATGTGATCGCTTGGCGGTAGTTATGATCCATAACATCACCCGCGGCATAAATGCCTTCAATGCTAGTTTGAGTCGCGTTACCGTCTAGGCCCGATTTTACGATGATGTAACCATCTTTCATTTCAAGTTGGCCTTGGAAAATGTCGGTGTTCGGCTGATGACCAATCGCTATGAAAGCACCCATCACATCAATGGTTTCAACGTTATCAGATTGAGTATCCTTAATTTTAACGCCAGTTACGCCCATTTCATCACCCACGACTTCTTCAAGTGTGCGGTCAGTATGAAGAATGATATTGCCGTTCTCGACTTTATCCATTAAGCGGTTAATCAGAATTTTTTCTGCGCGGAAGCTGTCGCGACGGTGAATTAAGTGAACTTCAGAAGCAATGTTTGACAAGTAAAGCGCTTCTTCTACGGCGGTATTACCACCACCGACTACCGCGACTTTTTGGTTGCGATAGAAGAAACCATCACAAGTGGCACAAGCAGAAACGCCGCGACCTTTGAAGGCTTCCTCAGATTCTAAACCTAAGTATTTGGCAGACGCGCCCGTTGAGATAATTAACGCATCGCAAGTATATTCGCTTGAATCACCTTTTAGGCGGAAAGGGCGCTGGCTGAAATCAACTTCATTAACGTGGTCAAACACAATCTCAGTTTCAAAACGTTCTGCATGCTCTTTCATGCGATCCATTAAGCCTGGGCCTGTTAGTCCTTCTGGATCACCCGGCCAGTTTTCAACTTCAGTTGTGGTGGTTAATTGGCCACCTTGCTGCATGCCTGTCACTAACACCGGCTTCAAATTGGCGCGCGCAGCATAAACCGCCGCAGTATAACCTGCAGGACCTGAACCAAGGATGAGTAAATTACAATGCTTAACGTTGCTCATGAAGACTCCAATTTGAATGCGATAAAGGTCAATATATTGTGTCTGGATTGTATGGAAAATGTCGCATTAAAGAAAGTAATAGATTTACATTCTGCAAAGGAAATGGAGTGAACTGACATAGCACCGCTAAATTCATGCGCGTAATTAGCATTATATTCTGGCAAGTTGTACTTAAGTGTTTGTTACTGGCTAAGAAGTTAGAATTAAGTTTTATATTTCACTGCTTAATTTGATTTGGCTAGATTAATGACTAAGACTTATAACTGATAAAACATAGTTATATTGAGAGGTTGGTATGAGTGATGCAACAGTGAGTCGACCAAAGAATGAACTGCAACTCGTTCAACTTGGTCGTGAGGCCTTAGCGCCTATCCTAGAAAGCTTTTCAGCGCTTCCGCATACGAATCATGCCGATGGGCAATACCGTTTACGCCGTTATTCCGTTATCTATTTTCTGGATGATGCAGTAAAGCCGAGCGACAAGCATGATTTTGTTCAGACTAGTGATATCAACCATTTCCAAGGTGATGTCGTCCGACGTTTCGAACCAATTGAAGCTGATGTGTTAGCGAGTTCGTCATTAAAGTTAATGTGTTCTCATTTCATGCAAGCGAACCACTTACCGAATGGACAAGAGATTGAAATTCATCAAATGAGAGTGGCGGCGCTTATGGATGAAACCCCAGTTGCGCCAGAAGGTGTGCATCAAGATGGTTTTGATCATATCGCCATTATTGGCATAGCAAGGCACAACGTGGTTGGAGGGGAAATCATGCTGTATAACCACGACCATGAAGCGCCATTTTTCAGAAAAGTGTTAGATGATGGCGAGATGGCAATGCTAGATGATCATCGACTTTGGCATAACGCTCAACCCATTCGAGCAATCGAACCACAACAAGATGGTTATATGGATGTGATGGTGCTAACTGCCAAGGAGGGACGTAATGCCGCAAATTAAACCTTTAGATATCGAAGCATTACGTAAAGATTTTCCGGCCTTGCAACAGCAGCACCAAGGTAACCCCGTAATATTTATGGATGGTCCCGGCGGCGCGCAAGTTGCTAATGTCACATTACAAGCCATGCAAGACTACCTCGGCCGATACAACTCCAACCTTGGTGGGGCTTTTTTTTCTAGTCAGATTACCACCGACTTAATCAGTAAAGCTCGTTATTATGCAGCGACACTGGTGAATGCAGAACATCCAGAAAACATGGTATTTGGCGCTAATATGACGAGCTTAACCTTCTCATTAAGCAGATCCATTGCCAGAGAATGGAAGGTGGGTGATGAGGTTGTGGTTACGCGGCTCGATCACTATGCCAATGTATCTTCTTGGCAACAGGCGGCGCAAGATAAAGGCTGCATTGTTCATCAAATAGATGTCGATCCTGAAACTTGTGATCTTAACTATCAGCAACTTGCATCGGCAATCAATGAGAAAACCAAGTTGGTCGCGGTTACTTATGCATCGAACACCACAGGCACTATTGTTGATGTTAAACGCGTAACCGAACTCGCCCATAAAGTTGGCGCTAAGGTGTTTGTCGATGCGGTTCATTATGCTCCTCATCATTTAATCGACGTGCAAGAGTTACGCTGTGACTTTTTGGTGTGTTCCGCTTATAAATTTTTCGGACCCCATATTGGCATGATGTACATTCATCCTGAGTGGTTACATAGATTAGAGCCATACAAAGTTGAACCTGCCACCAATATTGGCCCGGGGCGATATGAAACGGGAACTCAAAGCTTTGAAGCCTTATCTGGCATGGTCGCGTGTATTGAACACTTAGCTGCCTTGGGGGATGCAGAGCTCTCATTAAGAGAGAAATTAGAGCAGAGCTTTAGTGCCTATAGCGCCCATGAACAACACTTATCGGAAGTATTTCTACAACATTTAAACAAAATGCCTGAAGTGACATGTTATGGACATACCAACCTAGAAAGTATTTCACAACGAACACCTACCTTTGCATTAAAAATCAAAGGGGTAGATTCTGGCGAAATGGCAAAGTTTTTAGCGAAAAAGAATATTTGTGTTTGGAGCGGACATTTTTATGCGATTGGTTTACTAGAGCAGCTAAATTGTTCGGATAGTGGAGGACTATTGCGGGTCGGCTTGATGCATTACAACACCGAAGAGGAGATAGCGGTGTTTTTTGATGAGCTTAAAAAAGGAATTAGAGATCTAAAGTCTCAATGAGTATTAAAATCATCAGCCACTGATTGTTGGTGGTCAGTGGCTGATAGTTGATTCAAGCGTTTTATGGCTTAATCGCTAAACGTCACTTCATACGAGGTGAATTTTCGGATGTTAATCACTCCAGTATCTAAAATTAAATATTGTCCTTTGATACCTTGTAATAGGCCCGTTACAACAGGGTTCTTGTCAAAGTTATGCGAGACAATTTTAACTGGATGCTGTTCTACCGGGTAGTCAATTGGGGTGATCTCGGAAGATAAAACTTCGACGGCATCATCGCCAAATTGTTTTTTCACTTCATCAATCGTCGGCTGGATCAAAGGCAATAGCTGGGCGAACTTTTCTTCTAACGCGAGATCTTCACCATTTTCTTTTAGTAGCGTGCGCCAGTTAGTTTTATCGGCAATATGCTTAGTGAGTTCAACTTCGATTAAACCTGAAATATGACGCGTTTTGACTTTGAAAATTGGTAGGCCTTGAGTCGCACCTTGATCAATCCAGCGCGTTGGAATTTGAGTGTGACGAGTAATGCCCACTTTTATGCTTGAGGTGTTTGAAAGGTAGACGTAGTGATCGACCATGCAATTTTCTTCGCCCCATTGCGGCTCACGGCAAGTGCCTTGATCGTAATGGCAGGTCTCTGGTTTCATAATGCACATGTCGCAGCTTGCTAGCTTTTTCATACATACAAAACAATGGCCTTGTGAATAGCTTTTCTTGGTTTTTTTACCACATGATGAGCAGAAAATATTGCCAGTGTGGGTGAGGGTAATAGTTTTACCAATATAAGGGTTGAGCGCGATTTTTTCTTCACCAACCGGTAAAGCATATTCAACCTGATTGGCTTGCTCTGAGTTTAAGCGAGAGCTAAGTTTCGATAGGGTTCCAGTGATGTTTAGCGACATATTTTTGCTCATAATTTTTAATTTTGTCTAGTCTATCTAAATTTTAGGTGGCTTTATACTCATAGCACCTTAGTTAATGATTTAATTATCACTGAAAATTGTATGTCTATTGGTGCTTTATGTTGTAACA
Organism: Vibrio sp. CK2-1; assembly: GCF_021726515.1. Lineage (GTDB taxonomy): Bacteria > Pseudomonadota > Gammaproteobacteria > Enterobacterales > Vibrionaceae > Vibrio. The sequence continues at coordinate 487,274 of NZ_JAKKCJ010000003.1, forward strand.
ACTCTGATGTGTTGAAAGTTTACCGCACAATATATAATGGATATTGAGAAATTATGAATAATATAATGATGTCAATATGACTAAAACTCTCATTGTGAATTAAAGAATCAAGGCTTTAACTAACATGTGAATACGGATTTACAAGGAATGAAAATGCTCAATAAGCTATACATTAAAGTTGTACTTGTAATTATTGTACTTAACGTATTTCTATCAATCAGTTACTACTTTTTCGGCCATGATAAAACACTGGAAATGTCTCCTAAATATTATCCATATAAAGTGGCGTCTGACAGTGTGGTGGGGGGTAATAGCGAAGTCAGTTTAAATATGGATGGTGATACGCCCATCATGTCCTGTCGGCTAGTGAAAAGTAACTATCCATGGCCTTATTGTGAAATGACCATTACCTTATCGGACGATGTTACCCAAGGTGTTGATTTATCGGGTTATGACCGTGTATACCTCGATGTTGATTATCAAGGGGTGCAAGAGAACACGGCAAAAGTTAGGGTGAATATTCGAAACTATGAGCCTAAGGTTTTTGATCCGAAAGATGATAATACACTGAAATATAACGGTATTGAGTACCATGCTGGTTTTGGTCAAGGAGGCAAAGAAATTGGCTATGATAAGTTTCAAGTCCTGACTTGGTGGTTGTTTGATTACAATGTCGCAATTGAAGAATCTGGCGTGAAAGTGGATAACGTTTCGATGATTCAAATCGCGACGGATTCAGGATCAGTACTCGGTGATCATACTATTACGGTGAATAAAATCATTTTTAAAGGTGACTACTTAAGCCCAAGAGCTTTTGCTTTGGTTCTGTTGTCTACCTGGATCTCTGCTGCATTAGCGTTCTTGTTTTATGAGTTATTCCAATCGAGAAAGCGGGTTCGAAAAATGGCCGCCTATGCCGAGCATTTGAATAAGTTGAATAAAGCCTTAGAGACCAAATATACCGAAGTTTCTTTGATTGCCACTAAAGATGAACTGACTGGCGCATGTAACCGCCGAGCGATTCGTGAGTGGTTAGACAGTCTCGCACGCCGAGTTCGATGGGGAACGGAGAGTTTATCTGTCATTTATGTGGATTTAGACCACTTTAAAGCCGTGAATGATAACTTTGGTCATAATGTTGGTGACCAAGTGCTTCGTGAGTTTGCTAAATTAGTTTATGGGCAACTACGAGAAGGTGATCGTTTAGTTCGTTGGGGTGGTGAAGAGTTTGTTATTTTTTGTCCTAAAGCCGATATAGAGGGGGCTGCACAGGTTGCTGAGCGTATTCGTACGATGGTTGAAAGTTATCAATGGCCTGAAGTTGGAGTATTAACTTGTAGCTTTGGTGTCACTGAAATGGCATCGGGTGAAGGTGTGACAGAAATGATCGCTAGAGCAGATGAGGCTTTATATCATGCTAAGAGAAACGGTCGTAATCGTGTGGAAGTGTTAGAAAGGCTTATTTAATCAAATTTTCTACAGGCTCATCTTTGTCATTTTCTGCTTTTAAATCAGGAGATAAATCGGTAGGTGAGCCTTGTGGATTGGCTTCTTTAATCGGACTTATTGGGCCAAAAAATTTAGGCTGTGAGTGTAGAATATACAAGTCTAAAAAGGCTTTCGTTCTAGCAAACACTTCACGAATTCGAATCGATAAACCAGAGGTCTCAACAGGACCGGGAACCGCTAAACATTGGGCGTTAATATGGTAATACTGAGCAATGTAGAGCGCTCGCTCACAATGAAAGTCTTGGGTAATAATTAAAAAGTGATCAGCAAGAAAAATCTCTTTTGCCCGCACGATAGAATCTAAGGTTCTAAAGCCTGCATAATCAAGATGAATATTGTCTTCTTTAATCCCCGCTTTAAGCAAATCCCGCTTCATTGTCCATGGTTCGTTATAGGAACGGTGTGCGTTATCGCCACTAAGTAGGAAACTTGTCACTTTTCCTCTTCGATGCAGTTCAATCGCCGCTTCAATTCGATGCGAATAGTAAGTGTTTAAGGTGTGTCCAATATACTTGCTGGTGCCTAGTACTAGGCCAATATCAAACTTAGGTACATCTGCAATGTCGTGATAAATCGAATCTTGAGTTTGCCAGCTGATCAACCGATCAATCAGTACAATTCCACTGAGAAAGAGCACAAATAAAATCCCCAGAGCAGTTAAGCTTCGGGTTAGCCATTTTAGAGTTAATTGCAGTCGATCTTGGCGTATGGACATAGAGCTATAGACTTTGCTCTAAGGGGATGAAAAATGCGCTTGTCCCACATAAAAAATCACGGCTTATTGTCATGTCAGTATCCATACCATATTACCTGTTATGTGGGGTATTTTAAGACGTTTGATAATAGCAGCGTAATTAGGCGGTGAAAAATAAAAAAGCCCACTTTGTTTAAATATTAAAGTGGGCTTACATTCACTTGTCATTATTGTTTAATTTATCAGCATCTAAGCTGCAGTTTTAAACGTTATAGCGAACCGATTAGAATGCGGTACGTTTATAGCGACGATATTCTGGTTGCCAAAAACCATTTTCAATTGCCGCTTCAATCGCATCATCTGTGATTGAAAGTGCGACACCTTGTTCGATGGCTTTTTTCGCTACAGCAAAAGCAATCTTTTTCGACACCGTATGAATTTCTTCTAGTGGTGGCAGTAATGCACCTTTGCCTTTTAGGGCTAGTGGTGAACAGGTCGCAAGCGCACGGCTTGATTCCATCAACATTTCATCGGTAACGCGTGATGCAGAAACTGCAAGTACCCCTAGACCAATCCCCGGGAAGATATAGCTATTGTTACATTGGGCGATTGGGTAATCTTTGCCTTCAAATTTCACTGGCGCAAATGGACTGCCAGTTGCGATCAGCGCTTTACCGTTTGTCCATTGGAAAATATCTTGTGGAGTCCCTTCAACGCGACTAGTCGGGTTTGAAAGAGGGAAGATAATAGGGCGCTCACAATGTGCATGCATGGTTTCAATGACTTCTTGGCTGAATAAGCCAGGGACACCAGAAACACCAATTAATACCGTTGGTTTAGCATTACGCATTACATCTAGTAGAGAGTAGCCTTGTTCTTCACCTTGCCACTTTTCTAGGTGTTTATTCTTTTGAACCAGTCGCTGTTGGAAATCAAGAAGGTTTTTCATGCCTTGTTGTAGTAAGCCCCAACGGTCAACCATGTAAACTTGAGCGCGAGCTTGTTCATCGGTTAATCCTTCTGACACCATTTGCGCAATAATTGCTTCTGCAATACCACAACCGGCAGAACCTGCACCTACAAAGGTAACTCGTTGCTCAGAAAGCTTACTACCTGCCGCATGACAAGCCGCGATTAATGAACCAACCGTGACCGCTGCTGTGCCTTGAATATCATCATTAAAGCAGCACACTTTATCTTTATAACGCTCAAGTAATGGCATGGCATTTTTCTGAGCAAAGTCTTCAAACTGAATAAGAGCATCAGGCCAGCGGCGTTTGATGGCTTGCATGAAATCATCGACAAATTTGTCATATTCTGCGCCAGTAATACGCGGATGACGCCAGCCCATGTACATAGGATCGGCAAGACGTTGCGGATTATTGGTACCTACATCGAGCACGATAGGTAGAGTATAAGCCGGACTGATCCCACCACACGCGGTGTAAAGAGAAAGCTTACCGATTGGAATACCCATGCCGCCGATACCTTGGTCACCAAGACCCAAAATACGTTCACCATCGGTTACCACGATCACTTTTACATTTTGGCTGGTGGCGTTGTTAACCAAATCGTCAATGCGATCACGGTTTGGATAAGAAATAAATAAGCCACGACCACGGCGATAAATATTCGAGAAATTCTCACAAGCCGCGCCTACCGTTGGCGTGTAGATAATCGGCATCATTTCAGAGATATGATTCTGTACTAAACGGTAGAAGAGTGTTTCGTTAGTATCTTGAATGTTACGTAGATAAATGTGCTTATCCATATCACTTTCGAATGCTTGATATTGTAGATAGGCACGCTCTACTTGTTCTTGAATGGTTTCTGTTGCTTCAGGTAGTAACCCTTCAAGGTTGAATTCTTTTCTTTCTTCAAAGGTAAAACCACTACCTTTATTCAGAAGAGGGGTGGCCATTAATACTGGGCCTGCGTAGGTAATATATAGGGGACGTTTATCGTTATTCATTGTCGGACTCTTTTTCTACGAGCAAAATTTGCTTGGTTCGGAACAGAAACATAGATTCGATAGTATAGCGCTATATTAAAATGCACATAGTAATTGTAAACAATCTTTCTGTAATGTTTGGCTTTAGCGCACAGAAAATTGATTTTAACTTCTAGAGTAAGAGGTGGTAAAAATGATGGAATGTTATTTAATTGTTTGTTTTTAAATCAATTGTGTGATTTTTGTTAGCTTTTAAAATTGAAACTCACTAGGTACAAAAAAACTAAATTTTGTATACAGTTTTGTTGGTTTTTCTGTTTTTAATCTGAAAAGTCTAGCTGCTGACGAATGTGAGAGTACCACTGCAAAGGTAGCTGAGCTTGCGTAGGATCGCTTTGCTGCATGCGTGAGTAGTGGGTGAGTGTCTTTTGTAGATAGCGCTTATTCAATTCAGCTTGTTCTTGATTGGAATAGTGCCAAATCTGCTCCCCAACGGGATGAATATTATCTTGTGGACTTTGAGGTGCCTCGTGAGATACATGCAGAATCTCATAATATCGACCGTTATCTTCGATGAGCTTTTCTTGCTTTAAGCTCATATTCAAATTGATTAAGGTTTGGCGCAGGTTAAATTGTTGGTAAACCGGACACAATAGATAGTCGATCTCTAAGTGAGAATATTGCTTTTGCAACGCTTGAACAAACTCCATCATTAAATCGCCACCCACACCTGCAATGATGACCAGTTGTTTACCGGAATACTTTTCTAGCGGGAGTGTTTTGACATCTTGACAGTAGACCTGCCATTGAGAGGGGCAGTCGTGAAAGAATTGCTCTAAGCGTGTTTGCACTAATGAGGTTAACTCGGGAACGATATCGACAAAGTTAATAAACGGAGCCGCTTGGCGTTGTAGTAATGCCGCGCCTAGAAATCCGTGATCACAGCAGCAATCCCATATATGTTGGTAATCCTGCTTTGAAATCATAGATTCAATATGTTGTAGTCGTTTACTTAGCTTCACGATTCTTCTCGTCAATTTAATCGCTCAGCATTGTACTGCGTTATTAGGGATAGGTGTAGGTGAGTTCATATCATTTGGCTATTACTTCGTCTAATATCTGTTGTAAGCACCGCTTTCTAGACGTGATTTCAATTAGTTAATTGATTAATAAATAAGGGAATAGATATGACCAATGTACCCTCTAATAATAAAACGATTCCAGCACTGTTACTCGGCGCATTTATTTGTATTGGGCTGGCTTTGTTGGGCTACCAACTAGGCTCGGCGGCTATTGAATATAAACAATACGAACGCAGCGTAAACGTGAAAGGATTGGCAGAAAAAGAAGTCGAGGCCGATGTGGTGATTTGGCCGATCCAATTTACCTTAGCCAATAATGACTTATCTGCGCTTTATAATGAGGTTGATAAAAGCACCGAAAAAATTAAAGCCTTCCTTTTGCTAAAAGGCGTTTCTCCGGAGGCAATCAGTTTTAGTGCTCCAGCCATTGTTGATAAATCGGCTCAACAGTGGGGTGATAATTCTCGCGCTGAATTTCGCTATTCCGCTAATCAAACCGTGACGGTTTACTCAAATAAAATCGATATTGTGCGCAATGTAATGGCTGAAATGTCAGAGCTCGGCAAGCAAGGAATTGTGTTCAGCGGAGACAGTTATTCATCTCAGCCTGAATATATCTTCACAGGCCTGAACGAAATCAAACCATCCATGATTGAAGAAGCCACCAAAAACGCCCGCATAGTGGCGGAAAAGTTTGCCAAAGATTCTGATAGCCAATTAGGTAAAATAAAACGAGCATCACAAGGCCAATTTACCATTTCACCAAGAGACAAAAACACGCCTTATATCAAAAAGATCCGTGTGGTTTCTACGGTACAATATTACCTATCAGATTAAATAAACTGCGGATAAATACGAAAGGCATAATAATGAATGAAATAAAAACCCTGCATTCTGAGGTGGTTTACCAAAACAAATGGATGACAGTTCGCGAAGATCAAATTGAACGACCAAGCGGCGCGAAAGGTATTTATGGCGTGGTCGAAAAGCCTAATTTTGTGGTGATTTTACCGATTCAAAATGATGACGTTTACCTTGTTGAGCAATATCGCTATGCGGTTAAACAGCGTCTATTAGAGTTTCCTCAAGGTGCATGGGAAAGTAATCCAGATGCAGATCCTGTCGTTTTAGCTGCCGGTGAGTTAAAAGAAGAAACCGGCCTAGTAGCAGGCAATATGGTTTATGTTGGTTTTCAATACCTTGCTTATGGATATTCCAATCAAGGTTACCATATCTATTTAGCGACCGATTTAACGCAAACAGAACGTAATCTAGATCCGGAAGAAGAAGGGTTAGTGACTAAGAAAATGCCAATAACTGAATTTGAACAAAAGATCATTTCGGGAGAGATTAAAGATGCTTCAACCGTTAATGCTTATGGTTTAGCTAAGTTGAAAGGTTTGATTTAGCGAGTTAATAACTTAGAAAAATATAAAGCCAATAAGAGCGATTTACTGGAACTTATTGGCTTTGATTTTAACATTTGAACGTTATTTTTTAGGCGCTAATAGATACAACTTCCCTGAATCTGTGGAGAAATAAACCAATCCTTGTTCATCGACAGTAATATCTCGAACTCTTTCTTGCAGATCTTCAACCAAACGAATTTCATCTCTTATTTGATTATCAGGCGTTAATGAAATCATATTAATGTGAGTTTTTACGAGAGCGCCAATCAATAAATTTCCTTGCCATTGTGGGAAAGCATTACCGTTATAAATCACCGCAGAACTTGGTGCGATAGAGGGAACATAAACCATGATTGGGGCTTCGATGCCAGGTAGAGTTTCTGCTTCACCTACATCCAGTGGTCCCCAGTATTCCTTGCCGTGAGAAGTTTTTGCCCAACCATAATTTAGCCCGGGTTTGATAATGTTAATTTCATCGCCACCACGCGGGCCATGCTCTACTTCCCATAATATTTTTCGGTTTGAATCGTAAACTAAACCTTGTGGATTACGATGACCATAGCTCCATATTGCTTCATTACCTTGTTTCGTTTTAATAAATGGATTGTCTTGTGGCACTGAACCATCAATGTTTAAACGCAAAATAGCGGCGGCTTGGTTATCCATATTTTGGCCATTATCTCGGTTGCCGCGATCGCCTACGCCAAAGAATACATGCCCTGATTCATCAAAAGTAATACGGCTACCAAAGTGTTTACCGCTGTCATCGGCTGAATCAGTGACGAGCAGATCTTGCCATTGGGTTAAGGCTTTGTTGGTAACATCTAACTGAGCTCGAGCTAGAGTGGTTGCAGAGTTGCCATCTTGGAGAGGTTTTACGTAAGTAAAATAAAACCAAGTTTGCTTATTTGAATCGGTATAACGCGCTACATCTAACAAACCGCCTTGACCAGAAACTTTGATGTCAGGTAGACCAGATATTTCAGATTTTTGTTTGGTAGTGAGATCGAGTAGGTAAAGATGGCCACTACGTTCTGTCATCAAGAGTTGATTTTCACTTACCCAATCCATTCCCCAAATAACGCCTAGTTTATCGGCCACTATTTTGGTGGTGTAACCTTGTTGATTTTTAGGAGCTTCTTGAGCACTAGCTACAGAAGATAAAGCGGCAATCGAGCTAAATAGCAGTAGTGAAGAATAACGTTTGCACTGAGACAGTAAAGGTAGCATTGGTATAATTCTCTCGATGTTGAATGGGGTGAATATTCATACTCTGGACAGTAAATGGATAAAAATCGAGCGTGAAATCGTAAATAGACATGACAAATAAATTATGAACAAAAATAAAGCCGTATTTAATAGGATTTCAGTTTGGCTTTGTGGGCTGCATTCATTACTATATAGGGCTATTTTCACTGGCTTTTTATCATGATGAGCAAGATTGCCATTTTGCATAACTTTTTGATGCACGGATTGTTGTAAAAATGATTAGTGATAAAGATGTTGAGCAAAATGGCAGATGTTAAGCCAATTAGGAACTGAACTATCCACAGGACTACCGAATGGTAGGTGAGGAAACGATGCAATTAGAACAAATCATTGCCAATGCAACGGCAGCAATAGAGCAGGCTGACTCTGTCGCGACACTAGAAGATGTGCGTGTACAAGTCTTAGGTAAGAAAGGGGAATTAACCCTTCAATTACAAAGCTTAGGTAAACTTCCACCGGAAGAACGTCGTAGTGCTGGTCAAGAGATCAATAAAGCAAAAGGCTTAGTACAACAAGCCATTGCCGCTCGTAAAGACGCACTACAACGTGCCGAACTTGAAGCAAAACTTGCTGCGGAAACGATTGATGTTTCTCTGCCTGGTCGTCGTATTGAAAATGGTGGTTTACACCCAGTCACTCGTACCGTTGAGCGTATAGAACAGTTCTTTGGCGAGCTAGGCTTTAACGTTGAAGCGGGTCCTGAAATTGAAGATGCATTCCATAACTTTGATGCGTTGAATATTGCAGACGATCACCCAGCACGTACTGATCACGATACTTTCTTCTTTAATCCAGATCTGATGCTACGTACTCATACCTCTGGTGTTCAGATCCGTACAATGGAAAATGGTAAACCACCGTTCCGTTTCATCGCACCGGGCCGTGTATATCGTAACGATTACGACCAAACGCATACGCCAATGTTCCACCAAGTGGAAGGTATGCTAGTAGATGAAAACGTGAACTTTGCTCAGCTTAAAGGCATCTTGAACGATTTCTTATGCAATTTCTTTGAAGAAGAAGTGCAAGTGCGTTTCCGTCCTTCATATTTCCCATTCACAGAGCCTTCTGCAGAAGTAGATGTAATGGGTAAAAATGGCAAATGGTTAGAAGTACTAGGCTGTGGCATGGTTCACCCTAATGTACTTCGCAGTGTTGGCATTGATCCTGAAAAATACTCGGGTTTCGCATTTGGTATGGGCGTAGAGCGCTTAACCATGTTGCGTTACGGCGTAAATGATTTACGTGCGTTCTTTGAAAACGATCTTCGTTTCCTTAAACAATTCAAGTAACCGAGAGGATTAATCACAATGAAATTCAACGAATCATGGCTTCGTGAGTGGGTTAACCCTGCGGTTGCAACTGACGAGTTAACACATCAAATTACAATGGCTGGCCTAGAAGTCGATGACGTACTTCCAGTTGCTGGCAGCTTTACTGGCGTTAAAGTCGGTAAAGTAGTGGAATGTGGTCAACACCCAGATGCTGACAAACTACGTGTCACTAAAGTCGATGTTGGCGCAGAAGAATTATTAGACATCGTTTGTGGTGCACCAAACTGTCGCGAAGGCTTAACCGTCGCAGTGGCAACCGTAGGGGCAGTTCTTCCGGGCGATTTCAAAATCAAGAAAGCTAAACTACGTGGTCAACCATCACACGGTATGCTGTGTTCATTTACTGAACTCGGTATCGACGTAGAATCTGATGGCATTATGGAATTGGCAGATGATGCCGTTATCGGTACTGATTTCCGTGAATTCCTAGGTCTTGATGATGTCACTATCGATGTTGATCTAACCGCAAACCGCGCAGATTGTTTCAGCGTTCGTGGTATGGCTCGTGAAGTTGGCGTATTAAACCGCGCTGATGTCACTGAGCCTTCAGTCAATGCAATTGCTCCTTCGATTGACGATACCGTTTCAATTGAAGTAAAAGCACCAGCTGCGTGTCCACGTTACCTTGGCCGTGTGGTTAAGAATGTGAATGCTCAAGCGCAAACACCACTTTGGATGCAAGAAAAACTGCGTCGTTGTGGTATTCGTTCTATCGATCCTGTGGTTGATATCACTAACTTCGTTCTATTAGAGCAAGGTCAACCAATGCACGCGTTTGATCTTACTAAGATCGAAGGCGGTATCGTGGTTCGTATGGCTGAGCAAGACGAAAAGCTAACACTACTTGATGGTACTGAAGCGAAATTAAACGCGGATACTTTAGTCGTCGCGGATCACAATAAAGCTTTGGCTATCGCAGGTATCTTCGGTGGTGAAGAGTCTGGCGTAACCGCTGAAACTAAAGATGTACTACTTGAGTGTGCATTCTTCGCACCAGATCATATCCGTGGTCGCGCTCGTAGCTATGGTCTACATACCGATTCTTCAATGCGTTTTGAGCGTGGTGTGGATTACGCACTGCAAGCAAGCGCAATGGAACGTGCAACTGAATTGCTTGTTGAAATCTGTGGTGGTGAAGTAGCGCCGGTTGTAACGGTGGAATCTGAAGCTGATTTACCTAAGCCAAACAAAGTCGCATTACGTCGCACTAAGCTAGATAATCTTTTAGGTCATCATATTGCCGATAGCGATGTGGTTGAGATCTTAGAACGTCTAGGTATGACAGTTGAAGCGACTTCTCTTGAAAACGGTGCAGAAGGCTGGACTGCAATTGCTCCGACATGGCGTTTTGATATCGCAATTGAGCAAGATTTGATTGAAGAAGTCGGCCGTATCTACGGTTACGACAATATTCCAAATCAAGCACCAGTTGCTGCACTTAGCATGAACGATCATAAAGAAGCGAACTTGCTTCTTAAACGTGTTCGTAACCTTTTAGTTGACCGTGGTTTCCAAGAAGCGATTACTTATAGCTTCGTTGAGCCTGAGCAACAAAAACTGATCGTACCGGGTGTTGAGCCGTTAATTCTGCCATTCCCAATTTCAGTAGAAATGTCAGCGATGCGTCTTGGTTTAATCCAAGGTCTATTAAACACTGTAGTTCATAACCAAAAACGTCAGCAACCACGTGTTCGTTTATTCGAATACGGTTTACGTTTTATTCCTTGTGAATCTGCTGAAAACGGCATGCGTCAAGAGCCTATGCTAGCAGGTGTTATTGCTGGTACTCGCTCTGAAGAGCATTGGGACATTGAAACCAATACAGTTGATTTCTTTGATCTGAAAGGCGATTTAGAAGCGGTTCTTGAGCTGACTTCAAATGAAATAGCGTACAGCTTTGAGCCAGTCAGTCATCCTGCGCTACACCCAGGTCAATCAGCAGCGATTGTTGTTGATGGCGAACCAGTTGGTGTGATCGGTACGGTTCACCCAGAACTTGAGCGTAAGTTTGGCTTAAATGGTCGTACTATCGTATTTGAAATTGAATGGTCAGCGATTAATTCACGTGTGATCCCTGAAGCAGTAAGTCTGTCTAAATTCCCAGCTAACCGTCGTGATATCGCGGTTGTTGTGAAAGAAGACGTTGCAAGTGGCGACATTGTTAACGCATGTCTTGCTAACGGTGGTGAACTTCTTACTGGCGCGAAATTGTTTGATGTGTACCGTGGTAAAGGTGTCGAAGAAGGTAATAAGAGCCTGGCCATCGCCCTAAGCCTACAGTCAACTGAGCGTACTTTGGAAGATGCCGATATCGCCGCTTCTGTTGATGCGATTGTTGCTGCATTGACTGAGCAATTTGGTGCGACATTACGCGATTAATGTGATTTTCAATTGAGTATATGAAGTCCGCTTCTTCTATATTAGGAGGAGCGGATTTTTTTTATCAAATTTGGAGTGAGTATGCAGAAGAAAATCATTATGGGAATTGCTGGCTTATTAATGTTGTCTGGCTGCTCTTCTAAACTCGATGTCGTTACAGCTGATAATGTTGATTTAGTGTCGACCAATCAAACGGTCTACACTCAAGTTAATCTTCACCCCGATGCCGCAAGAAAGAAACTGTTTACTTTAAATTACCTTCAAGATGGCTTTATTCCTCGCTGTACTAAAGTGGATATCATTGAAGCGAATAGCAAAGTCATGACATTTAAAGTGGCTGAAACCGGTTTGGAGTATATGTATGTGTGGCATAAAGCGACGGGAGATTTTCAGTCGGGTATTGTAAGAGACTTTGGAACAACCTGTCCTAAGCTCTCTAATCTAAATACAGTCGATCAGAAAGGAATCAAAGAAGGGCGAGTGTATGAAGGAATGACTAAGCAAGGCGTTCTTAATGCGATTGGCTATCCACCAGCACATGTGACACCAACAACGGATTTGAATACTTGGGTCTATTGGAAAAATCGTTTCAATAAAATGAATGTGCTTTTTGATGAGCAAGGACTAGTAGAAAACATTCAAGATTGATCGCTCAACTTCAAGCTTTGCAACAAAACCGTCATTATTGACGGTTTTTGCGTCTATAGGCATAGAAATATAACCAGAAATTCGCTAAATATAATGCTTATGAGCGGGTAAGCTCATGAGTGCAATAGAGTATTTAATTAAGCGACTCAGCAGGATGCACTATCAAAATAATAAGGATATAAAACAGATGCACACATTCAAAAAAACAACGCTCGCACTGACTTTCGGTGCACTATTTTCGTTCTCCACAATAGCTGCTCAAGTACCTGATAATGTTGAACTTGCAAATAAACAGGAACTAGTACGAGGTAATGGGGACGAGGTTCCAACTCTTGATCCTAGTATGTCTTCCGATACCGCAAGCTCGCGTGTTATTTCAGATATGTTTGAAGGATTAGTTACCGAAGACCTTCACGGTAATATTATTCCCGCATTAGCAACTCGTTGGGATATTTCCGAAGATGGCACACAATATACTTTCCACTTACGTGATGCGAAATGGTCAAATGGTGATCCCATTACTGCTGATGACTTTGTTTTTGCTTTACAACGTATTGTGAATCCTATAACTGGCGCACCATATTCTTGGTACGTTTCAATGGCGAATATTGCCAATGCAGATAAAATCACTAAGGGCGATGCGGCTAGCGATAGCCTTGGTGTAAAAGCCATTGATGCTAAAACGTTGCAAGTGAGTTTAACAAAGCCGGTGCCACATTTTATAAAGATGTTGGCACATGAAAGTACGTTTGCGCTTCCCGAAAAAGTCGTTAAGCAATACCAAGAAGCTTGGACAAAACCAGAGAATATTGTCGTGAGTGGGGCATATAAACTTACTGATTGGGTGATCAACGAAAAGCTTATCTTAGAAAGAAATCCTCAATATTGGAACGACAAAGAAACAGTCATTAATCAAGTTACCTATTTACCAATTTCGGATGTTAATGCTGAATATAATCGCTTCCGAACAGGTGAAATTGATATCACCAATGTTGTGCCTCTTGAACTATATCAAACGATTAAAAAAGAGCGCCCAGATGAGCTGCTTACCATGCCTTCTTTGGGAACGTATTACTATTTATTCAATATGAAAAAGAAGCCATTTGATGATGAAAGAGTTCGTAAGGCACTGGCGTATTCAATAGATCGTGATGTGGTGGTTGAACGAATTTTAGGGCAAGGGCAGTTACCCGCTTATACCAATACACCTCCAGCAGTCGCTGGTTTTGACGTGCCTAAATTAGAATGGGCAGAAATGTCACAACAAGAACGTAATCAAAAAGCGAAAGCCTTGCTTAAAGAAGCAGGTTTTGATGAAGAGAACCCATTGAAGTTTGAACTTGAGTACAACACCAGTGAATCACACAAAAAGTTAGCCATTGTGATGGCCTCAATGTGGAAGAAAAATTTAGGGGCTGAGGTAGAGATTGCTAACCAAGAGTGGAAGACATTCTTGCAAACATTATCGTCGAAAAACTTTTCGGTAGCTCGCTATGCATGGATAGGGGATTACAATGAAGCTTCGACTTTCTTATCCTACTTTGACTCTGCAGGATTGAACTACGGAGGGTGGAGTAATGCTGATTATGATGCGGTATTAAAACAAGCATCTTCGGCGAAATCAGAGCAAGAACGTAATGCTTTATATCAAAAAGCAGAACAAGTTTTTGCCGGTGAAATACCAGCTATCCCAGTTTATTTTTATACACGTTCGGTATTAAAAAATAAGAAGGTTGGTGGATATAGCCAAGATAATGCTTCTGATCGTCGCTATACACGAGATTTATACCTAACTAAGTAAAGTATTATCCTTCACTACAATCCAACACTTCCATTGAGGTGTTGGATTTTTCATATAGATTATAAGCTGGATCATAGTTAATTGATGGCTGCTCATGAATAATGAGATTAAAGTTTCACGATAGGCTCAGATTATGATTTATATGTTTCTTTTGGTTTTGGTCATTATGTTGCTGGTGTGGGGGCATTATTTCAAATCAGCCTCTAAGCCAAGTTATTGGGTGCCCATGGGCATTTCTATCTTCATATTGATTGTCAGTGGCGTGCTTTATTTTAACCTTGGTCATAGTGAGTTTTTTCTCTCCGATAAGAGCACCGAATATACTGCCGCGAATAACTTGGATAACAAGTCAGCACATGATGTTAATCGTGAACAAGTAGAACGAATGCAACAACGGGTTTTAGAAGATAAACAAAATGGTGAAAGTTGGTATGCGTTGGGAAATGCTTATATGTATACCAATGAATTTGAACATGCCGCTACTGCTTTTTCATATGCCGAGCGTTTAGCGGTAAAGCCTCAAGCGAATATTTATGCCGCTCGGGCAACGGCGTTATATTACGCTAATAATCAAAGATTTGACTCAACCATTGCAACCTTGCTCGAGAAAGCACAAGCGGTTGATCCAGACAACGTGCCAACATTAATGCTGATTGCATCGGATCATTTTTTAAATGCAGAATACCAAGATGCGATTGATACTTGGCAACACGCGCTTGATACTGGTCATGCAGATGTTGATAGGGTCGCGATTATTAACGCTATCAATCAGGCAAAACAATTTATTAATTAATACCGAAGTGAATTTTGCATCTTGAAGTTACTTGAGTATACATACAAAAAGCCCCAAAACTGGATAAGTATTGGGGATTTATAGTGAGCTACATTAGCTATTATTGAGGGTAGGCAGCCTCGCGAGCATCGGCTTCTTTATCCCATTCCGGTATGACGTTTTTCAAGAAATCATCTTTTTCTTGGTTCATACCTTTCATATCCATACCAAGAGCAGCTTGTGCTTTTTCCTTAGTAGAAATATCAGGGATTTGAATTGGATCGGTAATGCCATGTTTAGCAAGTACGCGGATGAGCTTGGTTCGAGCATCAGTGGCACGGTCAACGGATGTTCCTAATACGCGTAATGCGACTTCTGGAGCATGCATATGAACACCATGAGAGGCAATCGCATAGTCCCAGCGCCATTGAGCATGACGAATATCCATTAGAATATCTTTCATTTCAGCTTCAGTTGCACCAACTTCCCAAGCAGCTTTTGCCTCAAAGTGTGCGGCAACCAGTTGCTTCTCAGCGATCAACTTCATCTCTTGTACTTTGTCTTTTCGAGATTTCACAATATCCATCATGGATTTCTTATCTTGCGTATGACATTGCGCACAAGTGTCTTCAAAGCGATCAAATGGGTTACCGACTTTATGGTCGGTATACACTTTACCTTGTTTATTTTTCACTTTAGGCATGTGGCAATCAACACAAGCCACATTGTTTTTACCGTGTATGCCCATTTGCCAGGTTTCATATTCTGGGTGTTGGGCTTTGAGCATTGGCGCTTTAGATACAGGGTTAACCCAATCGCTAAAGCCTATTTCATCGTAATATTTTTCGATTGAATCTACGTCGACACCTTTATCCCAAGGGAATTTGACCGCATTCTTTTTGTCTTTTTGGAAATAGTATTCAACATGACATTGACCACAAACTTGAGATTGCTGTCCGAATCTATCTTGTTTATCAAAATCACGGTCGATGGCATGCATGGCTCTAGAGGCAAAGGGACGGGCAACGCGCAAGGCTGGTTTGCCATTTTTGAAGTCATCACTTTGGGTGTCATGGCAGTCTGCACAACCGATTGGATTGACGATCTGAGAGCCTAAACGAGACCATTTTCCATCGAAGTAGCCATCTTCACCACGCTCATCAATCACTCGTGGTACGTCAGGGCTTTTACAGCTCCAACATGCCATTGGCATAGGGCCAGATTTCGCATCTTTAGGGCCACCAGTACGCAAGGTATTACGAACATCGGTGACGGCGTAGAAGTGTCCTCTTGGAGCATTATAGTCTTTAGCAAAACCGTAACCGGCCCATAAAATCACCATATTAGGATCACTTTGTAGGGCATCGGTTATATGCTCACTTTTAGAGGTGTTTTTCCAGCTTTGGTATTGCTCAGGATGGTCCGATTCGAATTTTTCATTTCGAGGATCGAACTTCATTATTTGAGTAGCGGATTGGGTTGTTTCTGCTTGCTCGTTGGCGTAGGTGGAAATTGGGCTTACCAAAAGACTCATACCTAACAACGATAGCAGTGCTGAATTAACCACAGGGGCTTTCCAGTTAATATTCACGATCATCACTCCATTATTGTAAATACATATCAAGTGTTGTTGTGGGCAGTTGATAACAATGAGAGTGCAGATGAATATTAGCAAAGCCCTTGTACTTTTTGAGGTTAAAGTGACATTGAATTGATTGATATCAAATAAAGGTATATTAAAAATATACGTTTTATGAATTGTTAAATAGATCGGGTTTTTTATTCTTTAGTGGTATTACATTTTGTAACGTTAAGTGTTGTGGCTAAACAAATTTGATGACATGAGTTGCACTAATTGCAAATGAGCCCTTGAGGTGTGTTTGCAAAATATAAATACAAAACCATTAACAGCTTGTTTTAAAAATAAGTGTTTTGTAAGAAATAAGGTGCAAAAACATGGATAGCATAAAAAAGACCATCGCAAAGCTATCGGGAATGTTCCTGATATCGATCGCATTGGTTTTTTCATTCAATGCGTTAGCGAGTTCACAAGGAAATACCGCAGAGCCAACTCTTAAAAAAACAGACGAAGCTCAAGTGTCATTTCAACGTGATAAAAACTATGCCTGTACGCAATGCCATAAAGATGAGCATGATGTTTTGTTAGGGCAGCATGCTAAAGCGTTGAATGAAAAAACAGGAAGAAATATTGGCTGTATTGATTGCCACAATGATATTAGTGCCTCTCATCGTGATGGTGCTCCTAATGTGGTTAAATTCCGTCAAGGCCAAGTTGTTGCCGGAGAGAGTAAATCTGCTCACGATCCAGCCTGGGTCAAAACTCAAAATTCACAATGCATAGATTGTCATCAAGGTGAACAATTGCGTAAAGCCAATTGGACCCATGATGTACATGCTTTAAAACTGACATGTTCCTCGTGTCATTCCATTCATCCAGAAAAAGATCCAATGCAAGGTATTGAACGTAAACCACGGATCAAAATGTGCGTGGATTGCCACTCAGATATGACAAGTTATAAGCAACAGGAGGATAAGTAATGTCCTGTTCAAGACGTAATTTCTTATTAGGAAGTGGTGCGGTTATCTTTACCACTGGCGTTGCAACTACTGCGTTAGCGAATGGTAAAAAACTGATTGCTACGGAAACCGATGGCTTAATACGTTATGGCATGGTCCATGATGAAACATTATGTATTGGTTGTACTGCTTGTACCGATGCTTGCCGAGAAGTGAACAAGGTACCAGAGGGTGTAACAAGGTTAAAAATCAAACGTAGTGAGCCTATTGGTGAGTTCCCAAATGCTTCGTACACATTTGAACGTATATCTTGCCAGCATTGTGATAACGCACCTTGTGTTCATGTTTGTCCGACTCAAGCGGCGTACCGAGATCCTAAAACGGGCATCGTGGATGTGAAGGCTGACCGATGTGTTGGTTGCGGCTATTGTTTAGCAGCATGTCCTTATCAAGTTCGTTTCTTTAATCCTGAAACCAAAGTGGCAGATAAATGCGACTTTTGCCGTAAGACCAATCTTGCACAAGGTAAAAAACCAGCGTGTGTTGAATCTTGCCCAACCAAAGCACTCACGTTCGGGGATTTAAACGATCCCAATAGTGACATTAATAAAGTCATTCAAACTCATACCGTTTATCGAATGAAAGTTGAGCTAGGCACTGAACCTAAAATGTACAAAGTGCCCAACAATAAAGGGGAGATTTTAGGATGAGTGAGATTATTAACCAAGCCTTTCACTTTGACTCCCTAGTTTGGGATTGGGTGATTGCGATTTACTTATTTCTTACCGGTATGTCTGCTGGTGGGGTGATGATTTCCATCTACTTGAAGAAAAAGGTGATTACTGGCGAGGCATGCAAAAATGGCATTATTCGAGCCAATGCCATTTTTGCCCCCTTGGGGATCATTTTAGGTTTGACCATTTTGGTGTTCCACCTTCAAAGACCCTGGCTATTTTGGAAGATTATGTTGTATTACAACCCATCATCGGTGATGTCGATGGGGGTGTTGTTATTCCAAATTTATATGGCGGTGTTGTTTGTTTGGTTAGGCATCATTTTCAAAAAAGAGATTTATCAGTTCTTAACTAAATTTTCCGTTATTCAAGGTTTGGTAGAACGAGTATTAACCATTGCGAAAAAGTTTGAAAATCCAATTGAGTGGGTTTTGGCGATATTGGCTTTCTTGTTAGCCGCGTATACCGGTTTCTTGCTTTCCGCATTAAAAACCTACCCATTATTGAATAACCCTGTGTTACCCGTGTTATTTGTTTTTTCCAGTGTTTCATCTGGGGCGGCGGCGTGTTTGTTGTTCGGCATTGTGGGTGGAAAAGAACCCATTAATAGTCCAAGCGTACGCTGGATCCATAAAATTGAAAAACCAGTGGTGTTGTTTGAGTTGTTTGTCTTATGCGCATTTTTTGCCGGTCTATATTTTGGAGGCGGTGCCAGGGCAGACGCTGTGATAACCGCAATTGGTGGCGGTTTTTGGTCGAGTTGGTTTTGGATAGGGGTGATTGGAATGGGGATGTTATTGCCATTAGCCATGAACACCTTTACCTCAAATGAAGTTCAGCATAAAAAAGCCTTTATTATCTTTGTGACAACACTGAGTTTGATCGGTGTGTTGATGTTGAGAACTTTCATTTTGTATGCCGGGCAAATGACGGTGTATTAATACCGATATCTAAGTTACTTGAATAAAAAGAGGGTGTGTAATGCACCTTCTTTCTTCTACCGATTTGAATAGGTTTATATGATTGCTGAGTTAGGCCATTGGTCACTAATTCTTTCTATTGTTTTATCTTTAAGCAGCGCACTCTGCTCGATTTTTGCTATCTATAAAGTTGATTCCTATTGGGCGAGTTGTAGCCGGTTATTGAGCTACTTAGCATGTGGATGTGTCACGCTCAGTGTTACCTTTTTGGCGATTTGCTTTGCCACTGATGACTTCTCGGTACTGTATGTCGCTTCTCATTCGAATACTCACCTACCTTTTATTTATAAGCTCACTGCGGTTTGGGGAGGGCATGAAGGCTCTTTCTTATTCTGGCTGTTTTGCTTAATCGGTTGGACAGCGTTAGTTGCCAAGCTAGGAGAGACAAAAAATCAAGTGTTCCAAAACTGGACATTGATGATTTTAACTGCAATTTCAACGATGATAGGCGGTTATATCTTATTTGCCTCCAACCCATTTATTAGGCTATTACCCGCAGCATTTGAAGGGCGAGATTTAAACCCAATGCTACAAGACATCGGGTTGATCGTGCATCCGCCATTGTTATACCTAGGCTATGTTGGATTTGCCGTGGCATTTGCTATGTCTATGGCAACAATGATCACGAAAGAGAACAACCCAAAGTGGGCTGAAGATATTCGGCCATGGGCACTATCTTCTTGGTGTTTTATGACTGCTGGCATTGTGCTTGGCGCTTGGTGGGCTTACAACGAATTAGGTTGGGGCGGCTGGTGGTTTTGGGATCCAGTAGAAAATGCCTCTTTAATGCCTTGGTTAACCGCGACTGCGCTATTACATTCATTAAAAGTCAGTAAGCAACCGAATATTATGTCGGGTTGGAGTTTACTGCTTGCGACGTTTACCTTTTGTTTAAGCATTCTTGGCACTTTTATTGTTCGTTCAGGAGTGATTACGTCAGTCCATGCATTCGCTACCGATCCTACAAGAGGGATCATTCTATTGTCGATTTTAAGTGTGGTGATGATTGGCTCAATGCTGGTCTTTGCTTATCGTGCGGGTCGATATATTCAACCGATGAAGTTTGAATGGTTGAGCTTGCCAATGCTATTTTTCTTGGGGAATGGGCTGTTTTGTATTGCGACCTTTAGCGTATTACTCGGCACACTCTATCCTATGGTTTATCAACTGTTCGGTTTAGGTAATATCTCAGTCGGCGCTCCGTATTTTAATCAAATCTTTATACCGATTGTTTTGTTTCTGTGTATTTTAATGGGCTTGAGTTCGTTTATTCATCATCAGAAGTCCAACGTTGCTGTCCCTTACTTCCATTTAATTAAGCGGCCTTTAATTATCTCTATTGGTATTGCATTACTGATAGGTGGAATAGGCGTTTTCAAGGCTTATCGCCCTGAATTTCAATGGTTTGAAGGAAGCTATTTTATCGTTGCTATTGCGAGTATTTTGTCTTGCTGGGTGATTGTTTCTTCAATTATGGCGGCAATCAAAGATAACAAAAAAATGGCAATGGCGTGCGCGCATATTGGGGTTGCTTTGATTGTGATTGCGGCAAGTTATGAAGGTTACGCTTCTGTTGAAACCAGCCGGAAAGTCACAAATGGAACTCAGTTTAGCTTTCATGATCATAACTTTGAGTACGAAAAAACAGAGCTATTGATTGGCCCAAATTATACTGCTGAGCGTGCGGTTATTCGAATGTCGGATGAACAAGGGCAGTTGGTTAACTATTTAAAGCCTGAGAAACGCCATTACACCGTGAGAGGCATGGATATGACGGAGCCTGATGTCTCTTGGAATCGTTGGGGAGATTGGTATATCACCTTAGGGGATAAAATTGATAACGAGCATTATGCACTGCGTTTGCAATATAAGCCTTTAATGCGTTGGATTTGGTTTGGTGGTGGGCTGATGATTTTTGGTGCGCTGATAGCTCTTGTTTCTGTTCGCACTAAATTATTACTGAATATCAAAGAACAAAAAGGTCGCTGGTGTGTTGAGTAAATATAGCTTTATGTGCGTTATTTCCGTTTTCATTATATGCGGCTTTATGCCGAGTGCGTATGCACAGTTGACCGTTTCTAACGACCGTAACAGTGTAGAGGTGTTCCAGTTTAGCTCGATAGAGAATCAACAGCGCGCTTATTATCTTGCGCGTCACCTTCGATGTCCAAAATGTCAAAATCAAAATTTAATGGAATCAAACGCTTCTATTGCTGTCGATATGAAGTATCAGGTTTTTGTTATGGTGGAACAAGGCAAAACCGATACAGAAGTTATGGATTTTATGCAGGAAAGGTTTGGGGAGTTTGTATTATATAAACCTAAACTAGAATATAAGACTTGGCTGTTATGGTTTACTCCCATTGGGCTCTTGGTTTTACTTGTTTGGGCAGCGAGTCGGATGACCTTAAAACGGCAGACAAAGACGGATTGAACGAATGCTTAATCTAATGTTATAGACGATTTAAGGCTTTGCTTTTGTTGGTTTTATTTTGAAAATATG
The DNA here is from genome assembly GCF_021726515.1 of Vibrio sp. CK2-1. GTDB lineage: Bacteria > Pseudomonadota > Gammaproteobacteria > Enterobacterales > Vibrionaceae > Vibrio. Next base: position 508,877 of record NZ_JAKKCJ010000003.1, read on the forward strand.
TCTAAAGTTTGAATTTTTTCTCACTTCTTAACAAAAAGTCAAATGTAGGGATAATGACTGAACGTTATTCAATAAGCTGATTTATTTAACTGAAATTTTTGATTTATTTGGTTTTATTAACTATCTACTAGTATATGAATAGCGACTTTCAAAAGAAATTCTAAAGTAAATTTTATACAAACGACCAAAAAAATTTGGCGAAAATCATAAGGTTGGCTTACACTTTCGAAGTTATACTTAGCTTTAAGCTTGCTAACTACGTACTAATGCTATAAATACTGCCACTACGGTAGTGATAAATTGAGGGATGTTTTATGGCGCTCACTAAGGCCGATTTGGCTGAAAACCTGTTCGAAAAACTTGGTTACAGTAAACGTGATGCCAAGGATACAGTTGAAGTGTTTTTTGAAGAAATTCGTAAAGCACTAGAAAATGGTGAACAGGTTAAATTGTCTGGTTTTGGTAACTTTGATCTACGTGATAAAAGTGAAAGGCCTGGACGAAACCCTAAAACTGGTGAAGATATTCCAATTTCTGCTCGTCGTGTTGTAACATTCCGACCAGGGCAAAAACTGAAAGCTCGTGTTGAAAATATTAAGATAGAAAAATAAAAACACGGTAGTCACTGGAAGAAAGAAGGTCACCCTATTGAGGTGGCCTTTTTATTATCAAATGTTTATAGGTAAATGATGCAAGATCAAGAATTTTGGCATAACAAATGGGCGGAAAATAAAATTGGTTTCCATTTAGAAGATGTAAATCCACTTTTGATTGAATATTGGAAAGTCGTGTCTGCTGAACAACATCATTCTGTTCTCGTTCCTTTATGTGGAAAAACAGAAGATCTGGTTTGGCTGGCACAAAAGCATAATGAAGTGACAGGAGTAGAGCTCAGCAATATCGCGGTACGAGCCTTTTTTGCTGAACATTTTTATACCCCAATGGTTACGCCACTCAATGGTCAGCATGAATTGTATCAGTTTGATGAGCTGTCGATTTATGCTGGAGATTTCTTCACCGCACCATTGACGCAATTTGATCGCATCTATGACCGAGCGGCTTTAATTGCACTGCCTTCTGAATTACGTGTTGTTTACGCTGAGCGTATTAAATCGTTACTTGCACCGGGTGGGAAAATGTTGTTAGTAACGCTGGATTATGACCAATCTGAAATGTCAGGACCACCGTTTAGCGTACCTGCTGAAGAAGTTAAAAGCTTATTTTCAGGTTATAAAGTGACACATTTAAATCGTGATGATGGGGATAGTGAACACCCAAGAATTAAACAAGGGTTGTCTCGCTTTGCTGAAGAAGTTTGGTTAATTGAATCAAGTTAATATAATTGATTGAAAGGGTTGCTCGAAGAGGTGAATACATTCTTCGAGCAACAAGCAACTAGAAGCTTACTTTTACTTTTCCTGCGGCTTCAACCGCATCAGAAACCGCGCTTTCAATATTGTCACGTCGTGTCAGCGTAACCCCTAAACGACGGCGACCATCAATATCCGGCTTACCAAAGAGACGAATTTGAGTTTGCGGCGCAGCAAGCGCATCTTGTAGTCCTGTGAAACCAATGTTTTGTGAACTACCTTCCGTTAGGATCACCGCAGAAGCACTTGGCCCATATTGAGTAATGCCGTTAATTGGCAAGCCAGTAAATGCACGAACATGTAGGGCGAATTCTGATAGCTCTTGAGAAATTAAAGTCACCATACCGGTATCGTGCGGTCGAGGGGATACTTCACTGAAAATTACTTCATCACCTTTGACAAAAAGCTCGACACCAAATAGTCCATAACCGCCTAAAGCGTTCACCACTTTCTCTGCCATTTGCTCAGCGGCCGTTAATGCTGCTTTCGACATAGCTTGTGGCTGCCAAGATTCACGATAATCACCATCTTCTTGTCGGTGTCCAATTGGAGCGCAAAAATGTACACCATCGACAGCGCGAACCGTTAGTAGTGTGATTTCATAATCAAAATCAATAAAGCCTTCAACGATCACTCTACCGGCTCCCGCACGACCACCTTCTTGTGCGTATTGCCACGCAGACTCCATATCTGCTTCGCTCTTAATTACGCTTTGGCCTTTGCCCGATGAGCTCATGATGGGTTTTACCACGCAAGGTATAGAAACAAATTCTACCGCTTGTTTGAATTCTTCATAAGTATCACAGAAACGGTATGGAGAGGTTGTTACACCAAGATCTTCTGCGGCTAAACGACGAATACCTTCACGGTTCATTGTTAGCTTAGTTGCATTGGCTGTTGGAACAATATTGACACCTTTTTGCTCTAGCTCAACCAACTTGTCAGTCGCAATCGCTTCAATTTCAGGAACAACGTAATCTGGCTTTTCTTGCTCGATAATAGCTTCAATTGCATCGCCATCTAACATATCAACGGTATAGCTGCGGTGGGCAACTTGCATTGCTGGGGCATTGGCGTAGCGGTCTAATGCAATGACTTCCAAGCCTAAACGTTGGCATTCAATGGCTACTTCTTTACCTAGTTCACCTGAACCTAGTAGAAGTACTTTTGTGGCAGAAGGAGAGGTCGCCGTTCCAAACATGTTTTTTATTCCTATAGAAGATCTATTTTGATACCCATGTATTTACTAGGTAATTATTTGGTGTGATTTTAATGGTGAGCAAACGTTTGCGCAACAGGAAAAAGAAATTAAAAAACCCGCAAACTTCATTTAGTAAGTTTACGGGTTGTTTTTGAACAATGTTGATTATTTAATGACGTGACTATAAAGATAAATAATCAATCGTGATATCAGGATTAATCGCTTCTAGTGTCGATTGTGTTTCCGCTAAGTGACTAATTGTTCCATTGGCGTTTTCTGCTAGTACCGCAGATTCGATATTAGCCAGATCTTCACCTGCTAGTAGTAATAGGTTAATCGCAACCTGTAATGGGGGTAGGCTTGGATTAAATGCGGCGTTTTCTGCATAACTGCCTGAGTAAATAGCACCAGACTGTGTTTGTAATGCCACACCACTGTGATTATTGCTGTATGGCGCGTGGCTGTTATTTAGCGCTTTTACGGCAGCAGTAATAGCTGCATTATCACTATCAAATTGATAACTGTGTTGTTGGTTATCCATTAAGCGAGCTTCGATGCCCAAATCTTTAGGGCCAAAGGATTCCGGTAGTAATTCCGTTAATCGATAAGCAGGGCGCTCAGGAAGTTGAATGGATAGGTTTTCAATACCATTTAATTCATTCATAAACTGGCGGCAGTGACCACAAGGTGTGTAGTTAATGGTGATGTCTTTTAGCCCTGTTTCACCTTTCATCCATGCATGGCTAATTGCTGATTGTTCGGCATGAACAGTTTGGTTTAACTGCACGCCAGCAATTTCAATATTGGCTCCAAAGTAAACATTTCCAGATAGACCTTCTGCGATAGCACCAACGTGGAAGTCAGAAATTTCACAATAAGCACGCGTTGCCGCGATTGGCAGTAAGGCGAGTTTAAATTCTGTGTCAGTCATTCCCGACTGCGATAACAATGCTTGATAATCTGTTGCAGAGAAGTGGCCACTGAAGTCAGCCTTTTGCATTTGAGAAACAATACGACCAGCAAGCTCTGTAGGTAAGTGTGCTACAGATTCTGGGTTAATAGATTGAGTCATTTGATATCCTTGTAATTCACGTATAAGTGAGCGGTTAAGCTCCTTTTTGTGTAATTATATTTAATCGTTACATATTTATTGTGCAATAAGTCAAATTATGGAGTGAGATCTCGTGAGTGAGTAGTTTCAATAGTCAAAAACACTACCTAGATCGAGTTTTGCTGCATAAAGCCTAGTTTTATTTATCTATATAAATAAGGAGCCAAATCAGCTCCTTATTAATGTAGTACTTAGATTGTTTTTTATAGGTTTAGCCAATAAAGCCGCCAACCCAGAGACAGAAAGTAAAAAACAATGGGGCAAGGATTGAAGTGATAATGCCGCATGTTACTAGGGCAAGAGAACTAAACGCCGCATCTTCGGCATTTTTTTCAGCGCAGGTTGCGGTACCTAAAGCGTGCGATACCGTACCCATGGTTAACCCTTTGGCTATCGGGTGAGTAACACCTAAAAATGAATAGATTGGGTAGGCAAATACCGAACCAAACACACCAACAATTAGCACCAGGATTGCGGCAATAGCGGGTTCACCACCTAAGCTTTTGCCTACTTCCATCGCTATTGGGGTAGTGACTGATTTACCCATTAAACTTGCTACTAGCGTTGGATCGGTGTGCAAAGCAACGGCAATAAGTCCGGCGGTGAGCATCGACATCGCGCTACCTACGCCACAAGCTAAAAAGATGATTTTCCAATTTTGGCGAATTTGTGGGAGTTGCTCGTATAACGGGTAAGCGAGCGCTACTACCGCAGGTTGAAGTAAAAAAGTCATCCAATCATTTTGTGCGTAATACACCTCATAAGGCACATCGAGCGCCATTAGAATGGGAATAATAATTACGATGCTTAGCAGTAAAGGGTTCGCTAATGGATTACTAATTTTATTGGCAAACCAACGTACTGCAAAGAAAACTACAAAGGTGAGTAGAAGCCACATGATTATTTATCCTCACTTGCTTTATTAGTAAGGATTTTTTGTAGTCCCAGCGCGAGTAATACCAACACGATAGTAGTTGCCCCGACACTGCTAGCAAAAATAGAGAGAGCGTTATCAATTAATAGAGGGAAGTGATCCATTAAACCGACACTGATTGGGACAAATAGAATGATCATATAGCGAATGAACAACTGCGCACCGGGTTTTACCCATTGCACTTTGACTAACCCAGAGACCAGTAGTGCGAATAAAATCAGCATGCCGAAAATGCTGCCGGGTACGGATAAATGAAAAAAGTGCTGAATGGCATTACCTGCCCACAAACTCACCATAATCAGTGCGAATGATAAAGCATAATTGAGCATTTGCTTGAACACGTTGGACTCCTAGGGCGGAACAAGAGTTAACAAAGCGCTCAATATTAATAAGATGAAAAAGAGCGCGGTTGTAAAAAGCAGTTGTAGCTGTCAAAAATAGTTAAGAAACGAGAGATTCTACATATTGATAGACAGATTTTAGAATCTCGATCTTAGCGGCATCACTTTCATGCTCATGAGCAAGGTTCTCAAGATTGAGCATGTACTCTTCAATATTGCTCTCATAGTACTCACGGCAATGTGCGAGCCATTTTTGTTGCTCAGCTTCGGTCAATGTCCACGGGAAGTGACGCGCGCGATAGCGGAACAGCAAAGGTTCGATACGATCATCTTTCACTGATAAATCTAATCCAGCAAGCTTTTCAGGCTCGGTTTCTCGAATAATATCGATAGTAGCTTTGTCAGCTGGTGAAAAGAAGCCACTATAAAGTTGAGTATCGACGTTATTATCTTGCTTAAATTCACGCTCAATATTGTAGATAGCAATCAGCTTTTCTCGAATTTCTGGGTGCGATTTTAAAAGCGCGAGATTATCTAAACATTGTTTGCGATCAATACCGATTCGATCGGCATTTTCAGCGGTAAGCGTTTTAGCTGGCGCGAGAACAGGGCACTTATTAAGATGCACAAGTTTAAGAGGAACCGGAAGTTCATTAGGCGCGAGATCATCACGTTTGGTGTACATGCGTTGATGCAGCGTTTCAGCATCTAGCTCGATGAGCGGCGTTGGGTCCATTGCCAAGTTAACGGTGATTACCGCATTGTTATTGGTTGGATGCCAAGCCATCGGCACGATCCAACTAATATTGGAACACTGAACACCAAACATGCCAGAAACATGCACCAGCGGCGTCATGTTAACAATATCGACGAGTTCATTGAGTTTACGCTTGTGGCGCATACTTAATAGGTAGTTGAATAGTTTTGGCTGGGCTTGTTTGATTTTCTTAGCAAGTTCAATAGTGGCAATAACATCGGCCATCGCATCATGCGCATTGCTGTGTTCAATACCATTGGCTACTGAAAGGTGTTCTAGTTTAAAGCTTGGAAAGCCTTCATCATTTTCTGGCCAGTTAATACCGCCTGGGCGCAATGCATAGCAAGTGCGCATAATATCCAGTAAATCCCAACGTGAATTACCATTCTGCCAAGACCAAGCATACGGATCGTAAAAATTACGATAAAGAGTATAGCGTGTCACTTCATCATCAAAACGAATGCTGTTGTAACCAAGTGAGATGGTATTTGGAGTGGCAAGCTCTTTATGGATTCGGCGGATGAATTCTGGCTCAGGTAAACCATCTTTAACGGCTTTTTGAGGTTTGATACCGGTAATTAATGCTGCTTCAGGAGAAGGTAGATAATCACTCGGTGGCTGGCAATAAATCACCAAAGGCTCACCGATGATATTGAAATCCATATCAGTACGAACGCCAGCAAATTGACTCGGTCGGTCTTTGGCTGGACTAACACCCCATGTTTCATAATCCAAAAAGAAAAAGGTTGGGGCGTTTTCGTTACTCATGGGAACTTCCAGAAAGTTATTGTCTTTAATATCGGTATATTACCCCTAAGTACCACGTAAAGAAATGGCTTCCCGTTTTTTAGGTAAGTTTTTATCTATGGGGTCATGATCCATTTTTAGCGATATTTTCATTCCACATGACATAGGATCTCAAACGAGAATCTCATCTCACCGCCATCAGAGTAAATGCTAATTTGAAAGCAAAAATGTAGTGGATATCTCATGCAGTGTACTTATACAGTTATAATGCCATTTTTCGGTTTTTAACAAACGTTGAGTGAAAGCGAGAACTATTCTCTAAATAGTGCCTATCCGATTTAACACTAGGTAATTGTTAATTAGTGATATTTTTGGCTTGTGGTGCTCGTCACTATAACAATTGGCTCGCTAAACCCAGTTCTCGCTTTCTACATCGCATAAAATCGGCTAATTGCTTTTAAAAGTCCATCATTAGAGTATCTTATGGTGATAAATGAATGGATTAGCAGTGAACGTGTTGAAAAATCTTCGGGTTTATCCGTGTTTCTTGCTAAAACACTGTTATATTTACAATCAACTTCGGAGTTCAAGAATGAATCCAGTTTTACTTTCTTATCAAAAATCATATTTTGAAATTATTCATGAGTTCTTTGTTGATGTAACTGGAAAAGAGCCACGGAATTTTTCCGACCTAGACTCATTTGAAGAAAGTATTTCTGCAATGGCCGAGAAGTATCGAAATAATCCAGCAAGAGCAGAGCGCTCAATGCTCGCCTTTGTTAGGCTTGGCGAAAAATTGAATTCACTTTATGAATCTCAAGGAGAGGAAGTCTATCAGCTGTCAATAGAAATGGATGCTTGCAAACTTAACTTGGGTGGAAGTTCTCGATTCTTGAAGACACACCTAAATGCTACGAGAAAATCAATCCTCTTTTCTGACACAGTTCTAATTCCTGACCCAATAATGCCTTTCCTAGAGAAAAGTCGAGAAGAAGAGCGCTTTAACCATGTCATCCCCTTACAGATGGCGTTTTTTGTTCTTCACCTTAGCGATTTACTATCAAGTGATTTTGATATCTTACCATTCTTTATTTTCCCCAGCTTTGAGAAAACCAAAGAGGAAAATGATGCATATACACAAGATCAATCAATGCAATTGATTGCTGATGTGTTCAACTATTATGTTGATGAAGGTATTCAAACATTACCAGATGTTATTGAATACAGTGAAAAGCATGAGGAGCAGTTTTTCCGAAAGGTTGAGAAAACGAAATTGTTTGTTTCCCCAGGAAAAAGTGCTGGTGAACCAATGGCTGATGCTATCGAGAACTACAAGCTTGAAATGAGACATTGGCGAAGTGAAGATTGGTGCCAAAAGCATTTATCTTTAGGGGATACTAAAATTGTGTGTACAGGTATCTTCGAGCGTTTGTTACCACAATTTCACTTGCTTGAACACTCTGACAACATGAGAAGTAATCCGCTTTTGTGCATTGATGCCCAAGCTCATTATTATCAGCTCGTTTCTAAAATGAAGAATGAACGGTTCAATTTATCAAATGTAGACTATTCAACGGACGCTGTCATAAAGGCGATGGCATCTGAACGGTTGAGCTATCTGGCCAATATTACCGATACTCAAATAGTGGAATTGCGCAAAACAAATGAAAATGTAGCGTTTCGACGAGAGCTACGAGATGCAGTAAATAGTCTACCAACATCAAGATTAGATGATTTAGGGTATGTTGCATCGGAAGTTTGTTCCCATATTGATGTAATGGTTTCTAAGCATACAAAAGAAGTTCAGGCCATTAACGACAAATATAATGCGAAGCATAAGTATACGGCTTTGTTAGGTGCAGGTACGCTAGCTGTAAGTATGATGCCGGCACTAGCTCCATTTTTGTCGGGCGTGGGGTTTGTCGCTACAGCTGGAAAATATGCATCTGACAAATTCGAACAACAAAATGAGTTTAAGCAGGCATCAAAATCTATGATGGGAGTCATTGCTTTAGCAAAGTCTAAGTAAATATAACAAACGACTATGGCGCCAATAATTAATTTTTAGCGATATTTTCATCCCACATGACGCCATCTCTTAGTATCGAATTTAAGATAACAACCATCTTTCTAACACAGGCAATGATGGCGACTTTATTGGGCTTTCTTTGGTTATCGTCGCTACACCGATAATAGAAGCTGCTTGCTTAATTGAAAGCATAGCTTCTGATACCAGAGTAGGAATAAACGATCTGACACTGCTAGATTAAGGAGCGACGGAGAGTTTGGCGCGAATGAAATCACTGTGATTAACGTACAACAGTTCGGCGACTTTTCGAATAATCGCTTCTTCAATTGGGTCTAGAACGTTATCTGCATAAGCGACTTGCCACATGGATTGAATTAGTTCAAAACGTTGTTGATGCTCTAAATCGCGTAGTTGGTCGGTAAATTCATAAAGAGATGCCGAGTTTTCTGAACGCAAAGTGGCCTCTTGTAATAAAGCTTTCGCATCCTCTTCGGTTAAAGAAAGCAGCTTACCTAGCATTTGTATTTTGGCGGCTTCTTCTTTTTCATCAACAGAATGATCGGCTTGCGAAACCTGACAGAGTAAGGCGGCTATCGCTAGGTTAGTATCAACCGATTGATTTTCTTGAACGTTTCCATCAACGATTTGATTAAAGAAGCTTTTTAAAGATTGAATCATAATGACCTTCATACGTTTGTTATCAATACACCCTAAAACTTTGACATTAAAAATCAAGAAAAGTCTTCATCAATCAAAATGATTTAGCGATATAATGCCGCTTCTTTTCAAAATCACTCTCCAATTTGGAATCTCATGTTTGATATAAATAGTACTGTGATACTTGCGATGGGAATGATTTTCCTTGGCTCATTTGTACAAAGCGCGATTGGTTTTGGGCTCGCAGTGGTCGCGGCTCCTTTGCTGTTCTTAATTTCTCCTCAATATGTCCCTGCGCCGATAGTGATGGTGGCGTTATTTAACTCACTTTTTAATGCCTATAAATACCGCAATAACATTTCTATTGGTGGTTTGAAAATGGCGATTTATGGTCGTATTCCTGGCTCTGTTGCGGGGGGAGTTTTACTGCTGTACGTGTCTAGCTCTGTTTTATCATTGTGGCTAGGTGGAATGGTATTATTGGCGGTATTAATTAGCCTTACTCCGATTCGTTTTGAACCGACACCAAATAGAATGGCAGTTGCAGGTTTTTTCTCCGGTTTTATGGGCACTAGTTCAAGTATTGGTGGGCCACCAATGGCGTTGATTTTACAGCACCAAGATGCTTCTTCGTTACGCGGTAACCTAGCGGCGTTCTTTGTCTTCAGTTCAATGATATCCCTAGTCGTTCAATACTTTATTGGCTATTTGACTTGGCAGCACGTGGTTATGACGATTCCATTGTTACCTATGGGGTGGCTCGGCTATGTTGCAGCGCAAATGGTGGTGAAGTATGTCTCGAAAGAGTGGATTCGTATTTTTACCCTAGTCTTGTGTCTAGCCAGTGCCACGACCGCGATTGTGCGTGGCTTGCAGTTGTAGTGTTAGGTATAAAGATTAATTAGGGCGACAGTTTAGATCTCATTTCGCCCTGTGTTACAATTTTGATAATTCTATATTTTATGAGTGCAGGGCAATCTTCATCTGCGCTCTCTAATCGTTTCAATAGGAATCGTTTTGACCAACCCTCATGATAACGCCCATTCTTCCGCTGATTCTCACTCATCAACTCAAGAGATGACTACCCAAGAGAATGGCGCGCAGGGCAATACTGCTGGCAGCCTACGTGCCGCATTAAAAGACTGCATGATCCGTGATCGTTTTCGTTTAAGTAAGCGAATTCATGGTGCTAGTAAAATTAAGAAACCAGAAGCTAAAGCCGCGGTATTTGATGAAATCGCCATGGATATAGCAAAGTCGATGATGGTAGTGCAAAACCGTAGCCTACATAAACCGCATATCGAATACCCAGAAAATTTACCGGTTAGCCAAAAGCGTGATGACATTGCAGAAGCGATTGCCAATAACCAAGTGGTGATCATTGCTGGTGAAACGGGTTCAGGTAAAACGACGCAAATTCCTAAGATCTGTAGTGAACTCGGTCGTGGTCGTGCCGGTTTGATTGGTCATACTCAGCCACGTCGTTTAGCTGCGCGTTCTGTTGCCAGTCGTATTGCGGAAGAAATGCAAACCCCAATGGGTGAGTATGTCGGTTACAAGGTTCGTTTTAACGATCAGATTTCAGACAACACCCAAATTAAACTGATGACCGACGGTATCTTGCTGGCGGAAATTCAGCACGATCGCTTTTTAAATCAATACGACACCATCATTATCGATGAAGCGCACGAACGTAGCCTGAATATCGATTTCATCATGGGTTACTTGAAAGAGTTACTACCAAAACGTCCAGATCTTAAAATCATCATTACCTCGGCAACCATTGATCCTGAGCGTTTCTCCAACCATTTTGATAAAGCGCCAATTATTGAAGTGTCGGGTCGAACTTATCCGGTTGATGTGCGTTACCGTCCGCTGAATCCAGATGATGCAGACCAAGATCTTGACCAACTAGAAGGTATTTTTCAAGCGGTCGATGAGCTATGTGATGAACCCGGTTTAGGTGACATTCTCATTTTCATGAATGGTGAGCGTGAAATTCGTGATACCGCGGATGCGCTTTCTAAACGTGCTCTTAGTCACCGAAATATGAGAGATACCGAAATCGTGCCTTTGTATGCGCGATTATCGTCTGCCGAGCAAAACCGAATCTTCCAATCGCATACCGGTCGTCGTATTGTTTTGGCAACCAACGTAGCGGAAACCTCGTTAACGGTTCCGGGAATCAAATATGTGATTGATCCGGGTACCGCGCGTATTAGTCGTTATAGCTACCGTACTAAAGTGCAGCGTTTGCCTATTGAAGCGATTTCACAAGCCAGCGCCAATCAGCGTAAAGGACGTTGTGGCCGTGTCAGTGAAGGTATTTGTATTCGACTGTATTCGGAAGAGGATTTTAACTCACGTCCAGAATTTACAGACCCTGAAATCCTGCGTACTAACTTAGCTTCGGTTATTTTACAAATGACGGCACTAGGGCTAGGTGATATTGAAGCCTTCCCATTTGTTGAAGCGCCAGATAAGCGTAATATTCAAGATGGTGTGCGTCTGCTAGAAGAGCTTGGTGCGATTAATCCGAATGCCAAAGATCCTAAAAAACGGTTAACCGCAATAGGGCGCAAATTAGCTCGCTTGCCGATTGATCCTCGTTTAGCGCGTATGGTTCTTGAATCGGTTAAATATAACTGTTTGCAAGAAGTGATGATTATTGCCTCTGCGTTGTCGATCCAAGATCCACGTGAACGTCCTAGTGATAAACAGCAAAGTTCAGATGATAAGCACAAACGTTTCTTCCATGAAGAGTCAGACTTTTTTACCTTTGTGAACGTTTGGAACTACATCAAAGAGCAACAAAAAGCCTTATCGAGCAATCAATTCCGTAAGCAGTGTAAGCAAGACTACTTAAATTACTTACGCGTCCGTGAATGGCAAGATGTGTATTTCCAACTGCATCAAGCGATGCGTGAAATGGACGCTAAGCTCAACACAGAAGCAGCCGGCTACCAATCGGTTCATACTGCGTTATTAGTTGGTTTACTGTCGCACATTGGTGTGAAAGATACCGAAAAGAGTGAATATCAAGGTGCGCGTAATGCACGTTTTCATATTTTCCCAGCATCAGGTTTATTCAAAAAGCAACCTAAGTGGATCATGTCGGCAGAGCTGGTGGAAACATCAAAGCTGTGGGGACGCATCATTGCTAAAATTCAGCCTGAATGGGTTGAACCTCTTGCGCCACACTTAATTAAGCGTAGTTATAGCGAGCCTCATTGGTCGAAAAAGCAAGCTGCCGTTATCGCGTCAGAAAAAGTGATGCTGTATGGCATTCCGATTGTACCTAAGCGTAATGTGAATTATGGGCCGATTGATCCGGTTATTAGCCGTGAAATCTTTATTCGTAGTGCGTTGGTAGAAGGCGATTGGGAAACCAAACATAAGTTCTTCCATCAAAACCGTAAGTTATTACGAGAAGTTGAGGAGCTTGAGAATAAATCGCGTCGCCGTGACATTTTGGTCGATGATGATGAGCTGTTTAATTTCTACGATCAACGTGTCAGTACCGATGTAGTTTCGGGGCGTCATTTTGATTCGTGGTGGAAAAAGGCCAGTATCGATACCCCTGAACTACTCGATTTTGAAAAAGAGATGTTGTTCCAAGGTGATGCTAGTCATGTGACCGACTTAGACTACCCAAACTTTTGGCATCAAAATGGTTTGAAGTTAAAGCTGAGCTATCAGTTTGAACCGGGCCAAGACAATGACGGGGTGACAGTACATATTCCGCTACCAATACTTAACCAAGTGAGCCCAGAAGGTTTTGATTGGCAGATACCGGGTTTACGTCATGAGCTAGTGGTAAGTTTGATTAAATCACTGCCTAAAGGGTTACGTCGTAACTTTGTGCCAGCGCCAAACTATGCGGATGCCTTCTTATCTCGCGTTACACCAATGGAAATGCCAATTCTAGATGCGTTAGAAAAAGAGCTACGCCGCATGACTGGGGTAGAAGTGAAACGGGAAGATTGGCAACTCGAACAAATTCCAGATCACCTTAAAGTGACATTCCGCGCGGTCGATCACCGTAAACGTAAGCTAAAAGAGCATTACGATTTATACGAGCTTAAAGAAAGCTTGAAAGATAAAGTTCAAGAAACCTTATCGAAAGTGGCTGACGATGATATCGAACAGCAAGGTCTGCATACATGGAGTTTTGGTGAACTACCAACGGTTTACCAACAAAAACGAGGTGGCTTTGAGGTTAAAGCTTTCCCTGCTTTAGTGGATGCGAAAGATAGTGTTGAAATTAAACTATTTGAGACCGAGCAAGAGCAGCAACAGGCGATGCGCGCAGGTCAACGTCGATTAGTGTTGCTTAATGTACCGTCACCGATTAAATATTTGCACAGCAACCTACCGAATAAATCAAAATTGGGATTGTACTTTAACCCTTATGGCAAAGTGCTCGATTTAATTGATGACTGTATTGCTTGTGGTGTTGATAAATTGATTGAACAAAAGGGCGGCCTAGTATGGCAGCCTGAACAGTTTGAAGCATTGAAAGAGCATGTTCGTGCTGAGTTGGGCGATACGGTTGTCGATATTGCACAGCAGGTAGAAACGATTTTAACTACCGCCTTTAACATCAATAAAAAGCTTAAAGGCAAAGTTGATTTAAGCATGGCGTTTGCGTTATCGGATATTAAAGCGCAAGTAGAAGGTTTGATTTTTAAAGGCTTTGCCACCGAATGTGGTTGGAAGCGTCTACCGGATATTTTGCGTTATTTGAAAGCGATTGAGCGCCGAATGGAAAAATTGCCGATTGATCCAAATAAAGACCGCTTACACATCTTGAAGGTAGAGTCGGTGACTAAGGATTATAAAGAACTGCTGAACAAGATCCCTAAAGGGGTAGAAATCCCCGATTCCGTCAAGGAGATACGCTGGATGATCGAAGAGCTACGTGTGAGCTACTTTGCTCAGCAATTAGGCACGCCATATCCGGTTTCAGATAAGCGAGTTAAGAATGCTATTGATGCATGTTAAAGAATAGTGAGTAAGAAAAAGCTTATAATCTTTAAGTGTTTTGTAAGTAAATGATTGAAATAGTCGCTAAAGTGAGATTTTTTCTTGATTTTACAGCCCATCTCACTAATCATGCATAATAAGTTTTAAATATGGATTTTGAGCCACTCTCATTTCCATGAATATGATAATCGAAGGATTCGAAGGGATTACAATGAAAAAAACGCTTTTAGCTTTGGCTTTAATGGGTGCGGCGTCACCTGCACTAGCTGACTCGTGGCTTTATGCTGGTGTGAACTACGGTACGGCTGATTTTACTGAATCAGGTGCTGGTAATGAAGGTACTTACGGTGTGAATATCGGTACAGGTATTTTACCATTTATCGGCGTTGAAGCAGGCTACTGGGACTTAGGTGACATCGGCGGTTCTGATTTAACGACTGTTTATGCGGCAATCAAACCAAGCATCAATGTTGGTCCACTAGAGTTCTACGGTAAACTTGGTGCGAACAAATATGATGTAGGCTCTGGCCAATTTAAGAGTGATGATGGTTATGACATGATGTACGGCGCTGGTGTGGAATACACAGTGTTAGATGGCATTCCTCTAGGTTCGTTGTCACTTGGTCTTGCTTACAACCACTTTGGTTTTGATAAGTTTGACGCAAATACTTATTCAGTGAGTGCAACATTCCACTTCTTATAAGCATTAAACTATAGCTAATAGTAAGAGCCTCGATATTGAAAGTATCGAGGCTCTTTTTATTTTAGTTGTTCTTATTATAAGGCAGAATTAGAAGCGGTAAGCTGCGCCTAGTGCGAACGAAGAAGAAACAAAGGTATAGTTATCACCATCATTATCTTTTTCATCAGTAAAGTACACATCACCTTGATATATAGCACGTAGTGTTAAATGTGGAACGGCATTCGGTGTGTATTCAACACCTGTACCAAAGTGGAAACCAACATTATCTTTACTTGCATCACTATCAATGTAAGCAAGACCAGGAAGGGCAAAGATGCGAATGCCACTGTCAAAGGTATAACCGATATTAGCTGCTACTGATGCACTTTTTACGGATGTGCTATTTTTAGTCCCAGTATATTTTTCTTTGGTATCTATATTGCCATAGTCTATGTAGTTAGCTTCAATTCCGACAATTCGGTTAAAGTAATAACCACCGTAAATTTGATAGTTATTGTCATCTGTATCAATATCGAAATCGACTTTGTTACCTTGTATATAATTAGGTGAATCTTTTCCTAAGTCGCCATCACTAAAATATGACTTACCATAACCCGCACCAAGATAAAAACCAGAAAAATCACGGTTGGTTGTATCTGCATCAGCTGCTAGAGTAGGTGCTGCGATAGGTAATGTGGTGCCTAATAGACAAAGCGCTAATTTTAAATTCTTCATATATTTCCCTCTGGAATGTGATGCAGTTAACATATCATTGTGTTGTTTGATTTGTAATCAAATATTAACTGATTATTGATTTGGCGCAACTTATATAAGCGATATAGATTGATTAAACATTTAATAAACAAATAATTGCGCTGTCATTAACATTTTGTGATCCTGTCTGTAGCAATGTGAATGTTATATTTACATGTCTGGTGTTTTATCCATTTAAGGTGTGCCAATGCTTTTACAGTTAGAAGAGGTTGAAGACCTACGCCAAGCCAAGCAATTATTGGAAAACCCTGGCTTGGCCGCCAAAATGTCCAACGCGATAGGCTCACCCATAGAGCAAGGGTTAAAACTATTACCTAAAAGCTGGAATAGTAGTATTAATGAGGTGACTCAAAAAGCCTTATTAAAAGCCTCTGATGCTGCAATCTATACTATGAAGAGCACAGCTACTGGGCTCGCTTCAAACCGAATGCATAAGTTGAGTGTTGCGGTAACCGGCGGGGTTGGTGGATTTTTTGGCGTTGCCGGTATTGCGGTTGAGTTGCCTATTTCAACCACGATCATGTTACGTTCGATTGCGGATATTGCACGTGCGGAAGGGGAATCAGTTTCTAACTTAGAGACCAAATTAGCTTGTTTGGAAGTGTTTGCGCTAGGTGGTAAAAGTAAAGAAGATGATGGTGCTGAAAGTGGTTACTATGCAGTAAGAACCGCATTAGCGAAATCGGTGCTCGATGCTTCAGAGTTTCTAGCTAAAAAAGCCATTACCGATCAAGGTTCGCCGATTCTGGTGAAGTTTACCGCTGAAATAGCCAAACGATTTGGTATTCAAGTCACTGAAAAAGCGGCAGCCCAAGCAGTACCAGCAATAGGTGCAGCAGGTGGCGCAATCATTAATACTATCTTTATTGGCCATTATCAGGACATGGCAACCGGGCACTTTATTATCCGCCGCTTAGAAAGAACCTATGGCAAGGAACTCGTGCAGCAAGAGTACAATAAGCTTTGATACCAATTTCAACAAGTAACGGATCATTCTAGCTGGCTAAAAATTTAGTCTATCTACGTATTGGATTTGGTATGACGTTTATCTCCTATACTGAATAACACTCAATAAAAAGGAGATGGTTATGCAGGAACAAGTTCTTGAATTTTGGTTTCAAGTCTTATCACCAGAGCAGTGGTGGGCAAAGGATCCCGAATTAGACTCTTTAATTGAATATAAATTTGCTAATTTACATATTCAAGCAGAGCAAGGAGAGCTTTACACATGGCGCTCAGAGCCGAAAGGGGCGCTTGCAGAAATCATCATTCTTGATCAATTCTCCCGTAATATTTATCGAGATACTCCAAGAGCTTTTGCGAGCGATGCTCAAGCTTTAACGCTTTCCCAAGTAGCGATTAGCCAAGGTCTTGACCAACATTTAAGCCAAGATGAACGTTTGTTTTTATATTTGCCTTATATGCACAGCGAATCAGCAATGATCCATGAAATTGCCGTTGGCTTATTTACTGAACTCGGTTTGCCATCCAATCTCGATTTTGAATATAAGCATAAAGCGATTATTGAACGTTTTGGTCGCTATCCCCACCGTAATGATATTTTAGGCAGACCTTCAACCGACGCAGAGGTTGAGTTTTTAAAACAACCTAACGCCGGTTTTTAGTCATTCAGTACATTTTACAAATAACGTGATTTTAAATGCGATTTGAAATGCTCTGCGTTTAAGGTTTCACCGGTGGCTTGTTTAACCAGATCATCGGTTGAAAACTGACTAGCTTTCTTCCAAATATTCTCATCTAGCCAAGCAAAGATTAAGCTTAAATCGCCTGATTCAATTACCTCAGATACATTCACTTGTTTACGCATGCTTGCCATGAATTGCGCGGCATACATGGCACCGAGTGTGTAACTTGGGAAGTAACCAAAAGCACCGTCGGTCCAGTGAATATCTTGCATACAACCATTTTGGTAATTATCTTTGGTTGATAAGCCAAGGTAAGACTGCATTTTTTGATCCCATAACTCTGGAACATCTTTATAAGAGATATTGCCATTCATCAAATCGCGTTCAATTTCATAACGTAGGATGACATGAGCAGGATAGGTGAGCTCATCGGCATCTACACGAATAAAGCCTTTTTCGACGCGAGTATAAAGTTTACGGAAATTGTCTGCGGAAAAGGCAGGTTGATCTCCCACTTGAAACTCACTTCTCGCCATTGCTGATAAGTGATTAATAAATTCTGGGCTGCGGCCTAGTTGCATTTCAAAGAACAGAGATTGTGATTCATGAATACCCATTGATCTGGCTTCACCGACGGGTAAACCTGCTAATGAGGTAGGCAATCCTTGTTCATAACGAGCGTGCCCAGTTTCATGAATTGTGCCCATTAGCGATTGGATAAAATCATTTTCATCATAGCGAGTAGTGATCCGAACATCAGTCGGTACGCCGCCACAAAATGGATGCACACTTTCATCTAAGCGACCATGCTCAAAATCAAACTGCAAAAACTTCATCGCTTTTAAGCCTAGTGCTTTTTGTTGTGAACTTGGAAAGCGGCCTTTCGGGTATATCACACTTTCCTTGTCTTGCTTTTCAATCACTCGATCCACTAGATTTGGCAGCCAAGTTTTCACATTTTCAAAAACGACATCTAACGATTGGCTGGTTGTACCGGGTTCATAGAGTGAGAGCATGGCATCATAAGGCGTTGTGCCTAAACTATCGGCGCGAATCTGTGCTTCTTGCTGAGATAGGTTTACCACTTCTTGCCAATTTTGAGCGAAGCCATTCCAATCATTTTGTTTACGTTGTGTTCGCCAAGCATGTTCACATTTAGAGCCGGCTAATGATTTGGCTTGTACGAGATCTTGTGGAAGGACGGTAGCCTGCTGCCAGCGCTGTTTCATTTCACGTAAACTGGCTTTCTCGATAGGGCTTAATGATTCTTGCTCTGCTTCATGGAACCAGTCTTCTAATTGTGGCTCAGTGCTGAGTTGATGAATTAACACTGATAATTCCGCCATTGCTTTGGATCGAGCTTCATTGCCACCGCTTGGCATAACGGCAGCCTGATCCCAACCAGATATTGCCGCTAAATGATTAAAGTTAGCGATTTTCTGTGCGTGTTGAACGAGTTTTTGATAATGGATCATAATTTTCCTTAATTCATTGCTGCGCAGTATGATTTCATCTTATAACATCTTGAAAAGAACGCTGCAAAACTCTTTATTTACTAAGCTTTCACTGATATAACAAACATTCATTTGGACGTTTACCATAGGGACATTATGGACTTTTATATCATCAATTCTGGCGCATTTTTGATTGCGATTACTATTTTGACACTCACTCCGGGATTGGATACCGCACTTGTGATCAGGAACACGTCTCGAAGTGGTAGTGTAGACGGTTGTGTGACCAGTTTAGGGATCTGCTGTGGTTTGTTTGTCCATGCCACGTTATCTGCCATTGGTATTTCGGCGATATTGCTACAGTCTGCTGAACTGTTCCATGCGATGAAATTAGTCGGTGCAGCTTATCTCGTGTACCTTGGTGTAACCAGCTTAATTGCGATTTGGAAAGGCCAAGGTCAATTAGATGTCACAAGTGGGTCGGTAGGGAAACCATTATCAGCTAAACGTTCGTTCCGTGAAGGTTTATTGTCGAATGTGCTTAACCCCAAAACGGCAGTATTTTATCTCGCTTTTCTGCCGCAGTTTATCAATCCTGAACATTCCGCCTTACTACAGTCATTATTTATGGCCTCGATTCACTTTGTAATTGCGATGGTTTGGCAGTGTGGCATTGCGACTATGGTTCATTCTGCGAAAAACTGGGTGCAAAATTCTTCGGCAATGAAGTGGATGGAAGGGATCACTGGTGCCGTTTTGATTACTCTTGGTCTAAAATTAGCATTAGATAACGATTAAGTGCTTGAATGAATGCGGGACTTCACAAAGCGACTCCGTATTCATTAAAAATGACATTGTGAAAACAAACCTTGAGCTAGACCAAGGTAATTTTCCATGAAGATGTTATAAATTTTTAAGCTTATTGAATAACTTACTGGTTTTTGTAAGCGACATAACATTGAAAGGGATACTATGACTCGATTGATTGCCATTGCCATCTTTGTGGTGCTTGCATATTTGCTACTGAAATATCGAACCAATGCCAAACTACAGACCTGGGTGGCAATAGCCTTGTCATCTGCATTGCTAATCTATATTAGCTCCGTGGTGATTACTGAGCTTGCTCGTTAGGTATACATTTCCATTGGTTCGACATTGTTAATAAATCTAGGAAACACTACATCCATGAATAATAAAGTTCCGCTCATGATTGCAACAGTTATTGGAGTTGTTTTAGGTTCGGTGATTACTTACGCCGTTATTAACCCAGCCGCACAAGAAGCAACACTTCAGCAAAATGAACTGGCTGGAAAACATCAGCAATTATTAGCGAAAGTAGAAACACTACAAACTAAGCTAGAGACCGAAGGGCAATCATTCGAACAAAAATCTCAGCAGCAACAAGAAAAAATAGATCAACTGACTCAACAGTTATCGAAACTGCAGCAACAAAAGAAAAAAGTTGAAAAAACCTTAGTTGTACAAAAAGAGCAAGCGGTTTCATTGAAAACAGAAAATAAGCAGCTAGAGAAAACCACTGAACTACAAAGTGATTTATATAAACAGTCCCATGAACTTTTTGATAAAGAAGGTGAGTTGGAATCTCAGCTTACTAAGCTGACAACCACTCGTGAAAAGTTAGCGGTTCAAACTGAAAAGCTGAAAGAAGAATGTAAGCTATTTAAAGATGGTACAAGCTGGGATCCAAAATCAGACTCATGTAAAAAAGAGCAACTAGCTACTGAGCAAATTGGCAAAATTGATAGCGCTCTAGTTAAGAAAAAACAAGAACTCGCCGATGTAAAAGCCTTAATTACGAAGCTAGGTATAAAACCTCAGAGTTAAATTTCGATAGACTCTAAATAGATAGACACTAAATAAAAGAAAGGCGATACAGTGATGTATCGCCTTTCTTCATTAATGTACGAGCGTACAGATTTAGTCTTTAAAGTTGTTGAATTGGAAAGGTTGATCCATTTCAGCACCTTTTACTAGTGCCATCACTTGCTGTAAATCATCACGCTTTTTACCGGTTACACGAACTTTATCGCCTTGAATCGAAGCTTGAACTTTGATCTTCGAGTCTTTGATCAGTTTTACTACTTTCTTGGCAATGGCAACATCAATGCCTTGTTTAAAGCTGGCTTCCTGAGTGTGCGTTTTACCAGTTTGATCGGCTTTTTGTAAATCTACCGCATTGGCATCGACACCACGCTTAGCAAGTTGACCACGAAGCATCGTCATCATTTGTCCAAGTTGGTATTCGTTTTCTGCAGTCAGTTTTACAATATCGTTCTTAAACTCAAAGTTAGCGTTTACGTTACGAAAATCAAAACGTGTATCCAGTTCACGATTGGCGTTTTCCGCGGCATTTCTTACTTCAACGCTGTCCACTTCAGAAATTATGTCAAATGAAGGCATGATCAGTTCTTCTCCGATTGATTCTTAATGGTATTGGCAAGCATGTCGAGCATGGTTACCGTATCTTTCCAACTTAGGCATGGGTCAGTAATCGATTTACCATAGGTGAGGGCATTTAAGTCCGTCATTGGTTGATTACCTTCCTCGATAAAGCTTTCCGCCATGATACCTGCGATTGATTGAGAGCCATTGCTGATTTGGTTGCAAATATCTTGCGCCACATCTAATTGCTTACGATGCTCTTTTTGGCAGTTAGCGTGGCTGAAATCTACTACTAAACGAGGCGTTAAGCCAACATCGCTTAATTGCTCACAAGCAGATTGAATCGATGCTGCATCAAAGTTAGGACCAGTATCGCCACCACGTAAAATAGTATGACCGTATGGGTTACCGGATGTGCGATAAACCGTCATGCGACCATTTTTATCTGGCGAGCAGAAGTAATGGGACGCTTGTGCTGCACGAATGGCATCGGTTGAAATCTTCACATTGCCGTTTGTGCCATTCTTAAACCCAACAGGGCAAGAAAGCGCAGAGGCCATTTCACGGTGAATTTGCGATTCAGTCGTACGTGCGCCGATAGCACCCCATGAAATAAGGTCAGCGATATATTGGCCAGTCACCATGTCTAAAAACTCAGTCGCAGTAGCTAAGCCAAGTTTATTGATATCGAGCAGTAATTTACGAGCTTTGTTTAAACCGTCTTCTAACGCGTAGCTACCGTCAAGGTTAGGATCGGTAATTAAGCCTTTCCAACCAATCACGGTTCTTGGTTTTTCAAAGTAAGTACGCATCACAATAAACAGCTGATCTTTGTATTGATCTTGCAGTGCATTAAGGCGTTGCGCATAGTCCAGTGCCGCGTTGGTATCATGTACAGAGCATGGTCCAACCACTACTAGTAGGCGAGAGTCTTTACTTGACAGAATGTTTTCTATCTGGCGGCGCGAGTTTTCAATATGTTCTGCCACATCATCAGGCAGTGGGTGAGCTTGCATTAATTCCATTGGCGTAGGCATAGGCCCTAACGCTTGGGTTCTTAGCTCATCAGTTTTTAAAGGCATTCGTTTGTCTTCATTTAAAGATACACTGGGTAAAGATAACGGAAATAACGAAGGGAATAAACGTTCACGGACATTTTGTTGGGGAATTTTATTACTTTGTTATTAATTGATGCCTTATTGACCAGGAAATTGGAATTTTTCTTGTTTTGTTTCTCTAATCTCAGTATTTTCAGACTATAACAATATTAATGGAGTAATTATGTCGGATACTGCGCAAGGGACAATCCCAACTAATGCATTATTAGGGGATGTTCTACCATCTTCCCAAGCATCATCAATTGAAAGTGCAACGCATTTGTTTGTCTCACTAAGTGATTTAGTGCAAGAAAGCATTTTTTATCATCCTGAGATTGGGCTGCATTTGGATGCCTTATCTGAGGCAGATAGATCGAGTTTACAAGCGCTACTTGGTGAACAATCTGCTGATGAACATTTCGTGTCAACTCTAGTATCGCGTATCGAGTCTTCAATATTACCTCACCATAAACAGGTGAGAGTCTGCTTATCCGATGCTGACAGTTATGCTTATAAGGCGCTAATTGGTGGCAGTATTGAAAAGCAGGAAGTTAACCCTGTGATTGGCGTTCGAGGCGTTTCTCGTTTTGCTTCTGCTGAATATACCCATTCATTTGAACTTGAATGTAAAGTGATTAAACAGCTACGTGACAAAGGAATCGATATTGAAATCGTGGTGCCATTTGTACGAGCGTTAAGTGATGCTGCAATGGTGATTGATCGTTTGGCTGTTCAAGGACTGCCGAGAGGACTAGGTGGATTAAAAGTTCTGTATTGCTGTGATGCGCCTTCTTCAGTGTTGCTTGCGGATAAGCTTCTTCAATATTTTGATGGTTTAGTGGTGAATACCGGCAATTTAACTCAATTAACCTTGGGGGTAGATATTCATAACGAAGCATTAGAGTCGTTATTTAATCCAGACCATGAAGCGGTATTAATGCTGTTATCACAAGCTGTAAAAGCGGCCAGTCATGCCAATAAGCCTTGTGTGGTGTACTGTCAAAACCTTACGGATTACCCTAAGATCCAAGAAATGCTGGCGGAGCTAGACTCGGTACAAGTTCTTGCTGCTGTGTAATTAATCAAAACATACTATCGTTGTCACAAAAAGCCGACTTAACTGTCGGTTTTTTTTATGTCGCTAACAGCTTATCAATTTTACTGTTGACGAAATTGTTAATACCGATTTAACTGGTCTGATGTGACAACTAAAAAGGAACATTTCCATGACGGCACTTAGTAAGGCAAATCAGCATTTAAAGTATTTCGGTGAACAATTGGTTCCTATGATTGGCTATTGTCAGCCTGAGATTTTGAAGCTAACCGATGAATCGGTTGAAATTAAAATTCCACTAAATAAAGAAACCAAAAATCATCTGCATAGTATGTACTTTGGCGCTCTTGCCGTTGGAGCCGATGCGGCGGGTGGCTTTTTGGCGATCAGTAAATCGGAGCAAATGGGTAAGAAAATATCGTTAGCATTTAAGGCGGTTAAAGCTGAATTTCTTGCGCGCCCTGAAGCGGATGTGGTTTTCGTTTGTAACGATGGAAAGCTCATTGACCAAATGTTAGCAGAGACCATGGAGACTGGTGAGCGTGTGAATCAACCGGTACGAATTACCGCATTGTGTCCGAGCCTCAATGCTGATAAGCCAATGGCTGAATTTGAATTAACCTTGTCAGTGAAAGCGGTGGGGAATTAATAGCGGTTATCTGATCAGCTAACTTTTAGTTTTACGTAGTATTTACGTGAATAATGTCGGTAAGCGAGTATAATCTTTTCAGTCTTGCTACAGTTATCACTGGCAATTAATACGTTTTTAATAAATAAGAGTTTTCATGATTAATATTGGTCAAATCAACACACTTAAAGTTACCAAACAAGCCGACTTCGGTCTTTTCTTAGACGCTGATGATTACGGCTCGGTTTTGTTGCCAAATAAATTTGTACCAGAAGGAACAAATATTGGCGATGACATTGATGTGATGTTGTACTTTGATTCAGATAACCAACTATCGGCGACCACCGAGAAACCACTGGCGCAAGTAGGCGAGTGGGCAATGATGCACGTGGTAGGTGTCAACAATGTTGGTGCTTTTGTTGATTGGGGCATTGATAAGAAAGACTTATTGGTACCTTTTAGCAACCAACGCGTGCCGTTAGATGAAGGACAAAACATTTTAGTTTATGTCTATTCTGATAAAGCCTCTGGCCGTATTGTTGGTACCACCAAATTTAATAAATTATTAGATAAAACACCTGCTAATTATGAAATTAACCAGCAGGTAGAGTTGTTGGTTGCAGAGCGTACCGATCTAGGCTTCAAAGCTATTATTAATGGTGAGCATTGGGGCGTTATCTTTAAGTCTGATGTATTCGGCAAGCTGTTTGTTGGTAAACGCTTAAAAGGCTACATCAAAGGCACCCGCGAAGATGGACGTATTAACCTCTCTTTACAGAAAATTGGTGTGGCGAAAATGGATGATCTGAGTGAAAAGGTCATGCATGTATTGGAAACCAAAGGTGGCTTTTTACCATTGAGTGATAAATCTACACCAGAAGCGATTTTCACCGTGTTCCGTACCAGTAAAGGAACATTTAAGAAAACCATCGGTGGATTATACAAACAAGGTAAAATCCGCATAGATAAAGATGGGATTTACAAAATCTAGCATTAAGACTTTAACTAAAACGCACAACTTCAAGTTGTGCGTTTTGCTATTCAAAGAGTATGAGAGGATAGGCTATGGCAAGAATTTTATGGGCTGTCGTGTTTGTAGTGACGTTTGTATGGTCAGCGATTGAACCGAAAGATACCTTCACATGGTTTTTGGAAGTATTGCCCGCGCTGATTGGTGCTGCCATATTACTGTTTACCTACCAGCGTTTTAAGCTGACCTCATTGCTTTATTTCTTCATTCTTATTCATTGCATCATTTTGATGGTGGGTGGGCATTATACGTATGCTGAAGTGCCTCTCTTCGATAATCTCTTTGGTGCCGCACGTAATAACTACGACAAGCTAGGTCATTTTGCACAAGGCTTCGTTCCTGCTTTAATTGCTCGTGAACTCTTGCTCAGGCTTAATATTGTCAATGGCAAGGCATGGATGAACCTATTTGCACTATCGGTTTGTTTGGCCTTTAGTGCCTTTTATGAGTTAATCGAATGGTGGGTAGCGGTCGCGACGGGGGAAAATGCAGAAGCATTCCTCGGCACCCAAGGCTACGTATGGGATACACAATCAGATATGGCTTTTGCTCTATTCGGTGCCATTACCTGCCTTATCTTGATGGCCAAGTGGCATGATAGGCAGCTAAAGGCGCTGAAAGGGTGAAGTTTAGTTGAGTTATATCAAAGAAGTCGCTTTTCTAGGGGAGGCTTGGTGATAATTTGATCACCTATGCTTGAACCATCGAAACAAATGGCATTAAATAGCCGCCCACTGAAAGTGAGTAACTGTTATACCCAAGTAACTTCAAGATGCAGAATTCAGAGCTATCATCCAAACCTTTAGGCAAGGAAAATTGGTGAAGGAATGTAAACACCTTTCAAGCCAATCTGACGCGGCATAAAGGTTTGAATGAAGCTCCCGAAGGGCAAGTTAAAACAAGCTTTATGCTGCGTTAAATTGAACAGAGATAGAATAACTATGATCATATTCAATTTGTCTTGCCTAAAGCTTGTTTTATTCTTGCTGAAACTCGCATCTTGAAGTTACTTGGGTATATATTCAACAAGGTTTTATTATGTACCTTTTATGTAGAAATAAAATCATGGACTATCAGGTATGGCGCGATTACTTCAATGTAAACACCATTTCCTATGAAGAAGCAGGGTTGATGCTTAAAAGTCTTTGGCATGAAACATCATCGACTCAATCAGAACTGAACGTGTTTTGTATGTTTAAAGTCTGTGATGCGAAGAAAGCGAAAGCATTTTTAGATGCACCAGAATTGATCCAACAACGGACAAAAGCTGGAGTAATAGAAAAAGAGCACCACTTTATTGACGAGATCCCAAGTTTTATTCGCCATTAATCTCCTCTCATGTGTTAACAGACTCAAGGACAGAGTTTGTTTTTCGTTTATCAACTCTCCTCATCTTTTACCGCCCCCATAATTACTCCCTTTAACATTGATCTCATTCTCGTGCCCAGTTTGTTACTACTATTGAAATACAATAGAGGTTTTAGCACTTTTGTTGCTATAGTCGTTACATGGTCAGAATTCTCAATGACATTGCTAAGATAAGGCATTTTCACCTCAATCGTTTTATACATGGAAGTTAATAAAATGGAAAGTAAGCGCATCATAAACCCCGCATTCTAATCGTCTAGCCCGAATAATAAGATCAAACCTCCAACCCAAAGCAGCAAAGGAGATTTGAAATGGCCAAACGACGCACTAACCAAGAATGGCGAACCCTG
>NZ_JAKKCJ010000004.1 GCF_021726515.1 Vibrio sp. CK2-1
TATCGTTTACGACTACATGGTCAAGTGCATGCAGGAGTTAGCGAAAGCGGAACCTGATATCGATGCACTCCTGCCTTGGAACTTCAAACACTAACAATATCGCCCCGTGGGTTCATGGCGCGGATACGATAGACTGAAACTTCTTATACACACAAGGTTTACGAGGGCTACGAAGAAAACTGACACCAGAGGTATTAAACCTCCTGCTGCCACCCCAATCAGCCTATTTTCACTCAAACATATTTAACAGAAACAGGCTAAGACTCTTTCTGAGGTATGAATAGCCACCGAATCCATAGACACTTTGTGGCATAAGAAAGAATAGGTCAAAGAACCTCGTATAGAAATGAGGTACAGAACAGTTCTAGCTTAGAATGGGGCATGCTCGTGACAGAAGTGATTGGCCTGAAACGAGCGTGGACAAAAATGAGCTAGGAACATGCTTATTTAATCTCATTTCAGATAATAAAATGTATGGGAAGTGTCTAAAATAGTGACCAGTTTTACTTGGCCGCTATAAGTTTTGTATATATTTACAGCTCAATCATATCAGCAACTTGGTATCCCAAATTGGTAATTTCTAATATCTCTCCTTTATTGCCCCTTTCAACAAGAAGAGCCTTCGATACGAGCTCATCAATAGCGGCTTCCCAGCGAGCCACTTCTCGACGTTCATTGGACTCTATGAAATTCTTACTATTGGTTTGAACGTTAGTTCCACCGAGATGGCGCAAATGCATAACCGTCCCATTTCGATCTTGACTAGCTTCTTTAAGAAGTATTCTGGACTCATCGGATAGTTGTGGTAATGGGGTTTTGGACTGTACAAGGTCAACAGGAGTAGAAATAGAGGCTGTTTGAAATAGTGTGTGTTGATTGAGCTTAAGCTGTAACTGGCGATAAAACTTATCTTTAAAGCTTGAATGACTATCATAGCTTTCGTACAAACTTCGACTCTGACAAGACTCTTTAAATGCTTTTAATTGCGCATACTGCTCTGGCTCAACAGTATCAAGTGCCACAGGCTGGCTGGAAAAATACAACATTGCAGGTTTGTCTGTTTTAATATGCTCTTCAATTTCTTCGACGGTTCCGCTGGCATATCCAGTGGTAGGTGTACCAATCCGAGTCCAAAACACACCTACCAACAAGTCACATCTATCGAGCACTTGATTGTTGATTATTTCTTGTGCTTGCCCACCCATTTCTGGTGAAGAGTGAGTTTCCCAACCGACTGGTAATAAAACAATATTTCTTGTTTCAGAATGAACAGCATTCCATTCATATATGACATCTCGAATGATTGCTCGCTCAGATGATACATCGCCTGGTGAAGCGATCATTACATTGAATACTTTTGCTTCATAACTCATTTAACTCTCCTTGCAAACAACAATCGTGGCAGTCACCATCAACAGGTTAGAATGATATCAAACCAAACCAAACACATAATGAGACATTAGATAAATTAGGTCAAACACCTAGTTAGGAGTGATGCGAGAAGATATTCTAAAAAGAAAAGGGGCATTTTTCGTTCGGAAGCGCCTCTGGATAAAAACTAAATATGAATCTTACATTTCATCCACTGCATACTTTGTGCGAGAGCTGTCGAATTGAACATGGTATTGCCTTCCATCTTTTGAGATGAGAGCTGTGCTGCCTACAACGTTATGCATTGGAATATCGATCATAGACCAACGTGAACAGTCTTCTAACTCCAGTACAGTAAGTCCCATTTGCTGTGACAACTTTAGAACTATTGATTTTGAATTATTGCCCATCTTTTCACTCCTCCATAGGTGCAGATTATTGCATGTTGTTGCATTAGTGGAATAAGGTCAATTTAAGGCTGAGACAATTGAACAGAAATGAGATCTAACAAAGTTTGGGGCATTAACAAGTTTGAAATTGCTAACTCAATAGTTCTTTTAGGTAACTATTCCGCTTATGAGAGTGACTAGGTGCCTCGGTGATCTGCTTCATGTCATCACTACTGCCAACTATATGGATTTCACTTTCAGCTCTCGTGATTGCCGTATAGAGCCATGCTCTATCTACTATTCTTCCGTTTTGCAGAGCGATGATGATGCGTGGAAACTGTGACCCTTGAGCTTTATGTAGGGTGATGGCGTAACCCAACTCCATGCAGTCGAGAACGGATTGTGTTATCTCGACCTTTTCACCCGTATCTAGCGTCACTTCACCGTAACTATCACCAGAAGGTTTGGCGTTGGTTAGCGTACCAAGTGAGCCGTTCTGAATGCCTTTGTCGTAATGATTCTGCGTAAATAACACCGCATCATTCATGCGAAGTGGCAAAAAGAACTCATCACCATTGATTTCGAACTCAAGGTTAGTGCTATCTGGGTTAACGGCTTGTTGGGTGAGTTTATTGATTTCTGATACGAGTGCTTTGGTTGGAGCCACGACGCGACTGTTTTCAGGACACTGTTGGTAAAGCTCACAACAGACTTTGGCAATATCTGTTTTATTGGTTTCGTGAAAATGTATTGCACCTGTGCTCAGTTGTTCAGGCATCACACCTTGATTAATAAGCTTTGAGTATTCGGGGATACCCGTTGAACCTTCCTGTCTCTTAACGATGTCTAACATCGTATTAGCCACCGTTTTTGCTTCAACGATGTCTGCCAACACCTTGCCGCAACCTATTGGTGGAAGTTGATCGGGATCGCCAGTGAATATCAATCGTACAGAGGGGTGAGTGTGATTCACAAGACGATACATGGTTGGCAAGTCAATCATGCTTGCCTCATCAATCACCAGTAGGTGACTTGGCTTATCGACACTGGGTTCAATAGGGTCTTCACGCAGCAATTTGGCAATGGTTGAGGTAACAAAACCGATGGACTCATGAAGTCTCATTGCAGCGCGACCACTGAGCGCCACGGCGTGTATTTCAAATCCAAGTCGATGATATGCCCTGAGAGCCGTTCTGAGTACCGTTGTCTTGCCTGTTCCTGCACCGCCCGTAATACAGCTTACCGAATTATTCAGACACGTTGTGACGGCTTCGATTTGTTTAGGCGTTAATTCGTAGGGAAGCTCCGCAACCGCAGAGCAATACGCAGCATTGGCGTTTTCATCAAACAAGTCATTTCGCTTAATCAGTGTATTTAGCCGTTTGGCAACGACACTTTCCATCAGAAGTTGTGCAGTTGGATGGTAGGCTCCTGTGTCGGGGTTTAAAATGTACTGAACTTTATCATGACCTGATTGGAACGCCTGAGTGACTAGCACTCTATCTTTCAGTAACTTGTTGAGATAGGGGCGCACATTAGCATGGGTGGTGTAGGTGTGACCTTTTTCAATCTCCTTGCGAATCGCTATTTCCAGAGCAGCGCTGAGCCTTCTTGGGTCATCCTTCGCAAAATCGCTCTTAAAATCCGTTACCTTGATAATATCTTCAATGGCACTGAACGAAAGACCAAAGCCCATCAAAGCATAAGGATTATCCTTAATTACCTCGATAGAGGCTTCACCGTGATGCTTGAGCAGCCGTTGCTGCACACTGGCGGGGATGTTGTGCTCACTCATCCAGTTGCAATACGCCAGATTTTTATATTTGGCGTACCCCTTAAAGAGCGCTTCTACTGAATCGTCACTCAGAATCGATGTTAGACGCTTTCTAGACTCTGGGGTGTCATTTCGCAGTGTGGCATGGAAGTCTTTACCCAAGAGCTGCCAGAGCGCTCTTGCTTTGCTTTCGCCAATACCCTTGAAGTCACTTTCTCTGGCGACAAAGCGTATCAGTTGCTCACCTGTTTCGGGCAGCGTGCATTCAATATGCTTGGGTGATTCATACGTGTGCTGCTGCATTACATAATCATCCATCTCCATATTTTCTATCTGGCGAGTGCCTTTGACTGACCAATGCTGACCCAGCGTTGGAAGCACAGGGATGCTATCGGGGTCGGCTTTGATGGTGACGTAATACTTCCCACTATTGGTTTTGTAAGAGTCTTTCGCCAATGGCACACCGCTGAATATCACCATCTTGGTCGAGCGATGAGGGATACTGGTGACACGCATTTGGTCTTCATGCAAAGCGCTATTCATCGTGGCATCAACCCCATCTCAGATAAGGTTTCAGATAGCTCACCAAAGCGCTCAAGTCGCTGTTCAAGCTCCTTGACCTTGGCTTTCAATTCAATGTTCTCAGCTTCTAATGACGACACCCGTTTTGAATCGAGCAGCTTTCGATTTGTTGTGTTGTCGTAGGCTTGAGGTTTGCCCTCATTCTTCTTGGCAGCGTCGGTCAAAGGTGGCAGGAGGCCTTTGCCGCGCAGTTCATCTTCTAAGGCTTTGAGCGCTTCTTTGAGGGCAGGGTTTTGGTTTAGAGCCGATTTACCGCAACCAATCCCCTTTGCGACTTCGATACGATTTAGCTGACCTCGGAATACGATTTGTTTAAACTCATCGTCGGTCTGTGTGGCTTTCCAGACCTCAAATGCCTCAAGGTTTTGCTGTGCTTTTTGCTGACCACTTGCCATGTTATCTCTCGCTATATCGTAATTCGAGGTTTAGCCCTTATGAATTGTTTAATTTTTGCTTATTGCTGCGCTCAACGTCTTGTAAGGTCTTTTGAAACACATCCATGACGCTTGGGTTAGTTTTGCCAATACTGGATAACTTTTGAATGAAAGCCTGAAGCTTACCAACCTCTGACTGTGCGACCGCAAGTTGCGCTTCCAGTTGCACCACCTTTTCTGCTAAATCCACGTCTTTTTGCAAGTAAGCAAGCAATTCCTCGTTTTTGGGCGAAACAGGCTTGCCCCTTAAGACTTGCTTTTTCTGCTTGTACTCGTGCTTGATATTGGCGTACTTGTCGAGCGTTTGTCTCGTTGTGGCAATACCTAAGCTGGATTCTATTTTTGTGACTAACAAATCCCAGGTTAGCTTGCCTTCCCAGCTTAGGATGAGGGCTTGAATTGAGATTTGCTGTTCGGTTTCAAGTGATTTAATTGCCATGTTATTACCCTAGAGTGAACCCAGAAAATCTAAAAAGTTATCTGTGGCTTCACCTCTTTTATTGTTGTTTTTTGCCTCAATAGCAGCCTGCAGGGCTTGCTCGGTATCAGGCAGCGCTAATTTTTGTTTTTCCACCGTTTGTGTCTTTAAATTAGTGATTCTTATGCTGTTTGAACGAACTAGCAATCGCACCATACGACCTTCTTCTATTGCCTCATCGGACAGCACTTCAATGAGGTGCTTCAGCATACATGTGTTGCGGTAATGGGTTTTGTACCATTTCTGCATCCCTTGACTGGTTTCAAAGTTGATAGACGCCTGAACCTTCTCCAAGTTGTGCGTTTGCACTTTCAAATCCTTCTGGAGTAGTTCTATTGCCTCGCTATCATGGGTTACATGGCAAGAAGATGAGCATAACGCACATTGCGTTTCAAACTCCGACATATAAGTGCAGGGGGAGAGGGCTAGGTTTTGACCGCAAAACCCTGTCTCATGAACAAAAGTCGGCGTTTCATTGTCAATAGCCTCGTTAAATTGATTCATGGTCGCAATACGAAGCTTTAGCTTATTTTCGACCTCGCTTTCTGATTTATTAGAGTAAGAGATATTCCCAATGACAGAAGCGTTTTGAGCGTCAGTGGTATGGATATAGGTCAGTGTCTGCTCGGCGCTCTTTCGGCCTGACAACATAGAAATAAGGTGGTGAGGCAGTCCTTTTTTCGCAAGAAAATCATTTTGCCAATGGCGCAGTTGGTGCGGCTTGAGCAAAAAGTTGGATGAGAACCCGTGTCGCTCAAAGAGCGTAAGCCAATTGTTATTCCTTTTTATTAGGTCGCCAGAAAAGAGGCCACTTAGCGAACTGATAGGCACTAAAAGGAAGGGGTGTGCCACTTTGCCGCCAAACTGCTTTTGTGTGTAGGCAAATAGTGCGTTCTCAAAATCGACATGCTTAGTTTTATGTTTATTGTAACCTTTTAGGTGAGGTTGATTCATCTCGATGGTGTGATTCTGAAACTCTGCCACGGTGAGCTCTTGTTTGCCTGCTGTGTACTTATCGTATTGATTCTGTCTTGAAAATAAACATCCTGTAAGCGCTTGAGAGTAAGGACATTTGCTCTTAAATACCAGAGTGTCGAAGGCTTCAAGCTGTGCAATGGGCTTGATGAACTTTGGATTGTGCGGGTTTCGTACTCCTGTTTTGTCGGTTGCCCCTTTTGTGTCAGGTGTAACTCGCACACATTTGTCACTACCGTCAAAAAAGCCAAGCAGCAAACCAAGATGTAATAGGTTGGTTGATTTGCTCATGGAAGGCTTAAGCAGGGCAATATTCTCATCGCTGGGCTTAAATTCACCGAGCACTTCTTTTAGAGGGCGATTCGGCTTTTGATAGAACCGAGCCAGCGCTCTTGCAGGCTCTGTAGCGAGAATGGTGTAGTGCAAGGCTCTGTCTAAGCTATCGACCATTTCTGCATTAATGTGGTTTGCATTATCCTTGTACCCCTTCGAGCCTCGCCAGTTAAGGTAATGCACAGTTTTTTTCTTGCCATCGACAACTTGTGTATGAGGCTTTATGCGTTGCACTGTTAAAAGCACTTGCTCTGCGCCGATTCGATTGGGTGAAGCCATGCCAAGTGCTGCCATTGTGCAACTAAAGCTGTCTCGCTGCTCTTGGGTTGAAGATGTAAGGGGCTGCCAAGCCTCAACATTTTCCTTGTCACCATCCTGATAGGCTGGAATAACATCATAGAAGATAGCCCCGAGCGCCAGTAATGCGTTTTCGGAGGGGAGCTTGTTTTGTTCCGCTTGCAATGCATCATCGCCACTTTTAGCGCGAGCTGATTCAACTGTAGTATTGATGTCGGGCTGACAGCTTTTCGCGAGCATTTTATGTTGATGCAGCCAGTTGATAAAAAATGTTACGTTGGTGCTGTATGTCATCAGGTTGATGGCAGATTGAATCCTTTCAAGGGTGGCGGTCGCGATATTCTCATTTAGGTGGCAAAGAAAGAGTCTTGTGGCTGTGATTTTGCTTGTTTTATAGGCTATAGATGTGTTTTCTTTCAATATATCAAGTGCATAGGCAAATAATAAGTCATGCATCTCAGGTGGTAATCGATCCTCATCTGTGAAGCGCGTTCCCACTTTTGGCCTCTTTCTATTTAGGTTACAAAACATAATATTCTGGCTTCTGTTGTCACTGTCGGTAAACGTGACAACAATATCCTCCCATGATGCAGCCTCACCTTGAGCGTTGGTAAATCCAATCAGAGGCTGTGCTTTCTTTTTGGCAACATAAGCGCGTTGATTATCAATATAGTGGTTAATCTGACTCATTTGCACTCTCCCACTTTGATGATTTTTCGTTCTTCGCACAGCATAATTGTCACTCTGATATAGAGAATAATGGTTTGTAGTCGTTTAACCGTAGCGGGGTGGCCTGATTGGCTATTAATCGCCAGTTTACGCTTTGCCTTATCTAAATATTGCTGATGGTTTGCGGTTTCCAAAGGTCGAAAGTTATCACAGGGATAGCACCCCATAGGGGCGGCTCCCTTTGATTGACAGCTTGAGCAGTTGGTCGGGTTAAGTTTGTGTCCCATCTCTTCATCAAACGGGCTTTTCACTTTAAAGTCAGGGTGTTGCTGTAATTCTTTCGAAGATACGCTATCAAAACGTTGTATGACGCTGTTACCCGCAAAGGCTTCGTCAATTTTGACTCGTTCAGGCGCTTTTAAATCAAGGTAATCTTGTATTGCATCTACCGTGACACCTGTAATGGCGGCAACTTGCGCAGGGCTTAACCCCATCCAAGCGGCGAGGGTCAACTGGGTATGACGCCAGCGATTGTTTTTAAATGCAAGGGGCTTATGCGCTATTCGGTCACTTTTAATACTTAACTTTTTATTGAAGAGGTAAGCAATATTATTGGCAAGAGAACCAGCTCTGAGATGGAAAGCCTCTGATGTGTCGCTCACGGATTGAAAGAGACTCTCTTTAGTGTCAAATTGTGCGGAGAATAAACTTTGGTCTGGAAACAAGGGGAGTCGTTGTATTAGCTCTTTTGTTTCACTCTCAGAGAGGACAACGCTGCTCTTGCTCAATGAAGCGCAAAGGAAGGTTTCGTACACTTGGTAATACTGAAGCAACAATTCAGACAGATTTGGCTCCAAACGATGTGAGCGTGACTCGGCATCGACTCTAAACGCTCCAGTTTTACCTTTGAAGGTTCGTAGGTGCAATTGCTCTACATCAGAAAAATGATGCTGTGTTAAAGGCTGCCAATCACGGTTGCTTTCTTTGTGCGACTTAAATGTTTGACCCACCCGCAAAAGGTCACACCATTTAATTTTAACCAGTTGCGTAGGTCTTCTTACAATGGCCACCATCAACTGACAAGCCAGAACGTTTCTAAGGCGGGTGAAAGGCGTTACTGTTGCAATCTTACTGCTGAGTGCATGGAGGGTTTCAATTCTTAGCGCTTCAAGAAGGTTATCACGCTCGATTTCACTGTAAGCCCCCGTTGTTTCATCAAGGATATTTTTTGAGCCACCGTTTCTGCGTAAATTCTCATCCTTAACGATGTCATAGATCGGAGTAAGAAGACTGCTGCTGTACTCATGACTTCGTTTGTTAAATGCGAATAGGGTATTTCTTATAGTCTTTTTATAGTCCGTGAGCGTTAACCACCATGCCTCAAAAGTCGTTGGCTCTAAGTAATCGCAAATGGTTTTTAAGGTGCTGACATGGGTATTTATGCTTGAATAAGCATAATGTTTAGCAACGTGCGCGATAGCCAGCCGTAGGTCGAGAAAGGCTTCGCTATCTAACGCATTCATCCAGTCAAGGTGAATCGGCTTCTTGTAGCCAAGCAGCCATTTATCAGAAAAAAGATCGAACTCGTACCCCGTTTCTTTTGATTGAAAGGTTCGTTTACCTTGGTAGCTATTTTTTAAGCTTTTAAGTTCAGCGCTGTTCATTTGCTACC
Organism: Vibrio sp. CK2-1; assembly: GCF_021726515.1. Taxonomy (GTDB): domain Bacteria; phylum Pseudomonadota; class Gammaproteobacteria; order Enterobacterales; family Vibrionaceae; genus Vibrio. The sequence goes on from NZ_JAKKCJ010000004.1 coordinate 8,975, forward strand.
TCTCAGGTTGGGTACGGATTGGCTCTGGTTCTTGGATGAAATTTCAGCTACCGTCATGGCTAACTGGAACTCGTTGTAGACTGATGCCATTTTTGAATCTTCTACCCAACCCATCGCATATTTGCGAAGGTCTTCGATTTTATCAGGTGAGAACCCTTTGGCTTTGGCTTTGTTTTCAAAGATTTCATTCCACTTATGACGAAGTAGATGTGGATGTAGTGCTATCCCAACACAATCTCCAATCGTCTTAATGACCTTGTGAATTGCGTTGTAAGACATTGGCTTTCCAATAGTTCTTCCTTTTTCTGAGATGAAAAGGAAATCATGTTCATGAGAGTTTGGTGTACTTTTGCGCACTGTTTCGATGTAGAGCTTAATCAGCTTCATTAAATCGTGAGAGATTGAAACAGATAATGCTTTTGTTTTGTTTGAAGCGGGAAGGCGCCTTGTGTCCGTTGGGTCATCGGGGGTTCGGGTGAGCAGGAATCTAGGATTGTCCCAATCGTCAACTAAATCACTCACTTTCAATTTCAAGACAGCCCCAACACGAACACCAGTATCAATCAATATTTGGGTGATAATTTGGTTTCGAAGCTTGCTCGACTTAAAGGGGTTGTTTGAAGAACGCTCTTGAATAACCTCTAATAAATTAAAAAATTTATCGGATGGAATGACCGATTCAAGGGGATCTTTTGTGATGGTATTGTCTTTTCGTGAGCTAGAAATTGCTGTACTGATGTAGAGTTTGAATTTATTAAATTGGTCATCAGTGGAGATTTGCTGCTCAGTCTCAGCTTTATCGTAGTGATGGCACACATATAAAAATTCTATGTAGGCTTTAAGACGGTTGAGGCGTTGATGAAAAGTATGCGCTGATACTTCTGGTTGACTGTTGGATGTCGCATGGATTGCATCCCTGAGTCTTTTATCGGTAAGGCTAACTACAGTGCCGCTTTCGCTCTCATCGTCAGTGTCCACGTAGAATTTACAAGCACGAATATAACCGTCTATTTCCTCGATAGATAGAAAAGTGCCACTTGCTACACGCTCGACAAGGTCAATGTTCTTTTGCATGAAGAAGCAGTACAAAAACTTCAACTCATAAGCATATTTCTTTCGAGTGTAGAATGATGGTGACTGCTTTGATTTCCCCTTTGTTGAATTCACCTTTGAAAGTGGGGACTTATGATTGCCATTAAGATAAGCGTTAAGGTACAAGCAGCAAGGTAGACCACTTCCCCGAACAACTACGGGAAAAGAAGCGTTATTTATATCCTTGTATATCTTAACTTGAATATTTCCACTCAAACCAATCATTACATAACCATGACATACTTATACATAAATATACCATATGTGCGTTTTTAAGATTTGTAAAGCATAAAAAAGGATTCCAACTGGAATCCCTAACTTTATCAGATGCCATTGCTTTACGTTTTTTTTGGTGGAGAGTACTCGCAGAGATCTTCAATCAGGCAACTACCACAGCGTGGCTTACGTGCGATACAGGTGTAGCGGCCATGCAGAATTAGCCAGTGATGAACATCGAGTTTAAACTCTTTAGGTACAACCTTTAATAACTTTGCTTCAACGTCATCAACCGTTTTGCCCATTGCTAATTTTGTTCTATTCGATACGCGATAAATATGTGTATCGACGGCAATGGTTGGCCAACCAAAAGCGGTATTGAGTACCACATTAGCAGTTTTTCGACCTACGCCCGGCAATGCTTCTAATGCCGCGCGATCTTCAGGCACTTGGCTGTTATGCTTTTCAATTAAGATCTTACAAGTCTTAATGGTGTTTTCTGCTTTGGAATTAAACAGGCCAATCGTCTTGATGTATTCTTTTAATCCATCAACCCCTAGCGCTAAAATTGCTTCAGGAGTATTGGCCACCGGATACAGTTTATCCGTGGCTTTATTGACGCTGACATCGGTAGCTTGAGCCGAAAGAAGTACCGCGATCAATAACTCAAATGGTGTTGACCAATTCAGCTCAGTTTGAGGGTTGGGGTTATCTTCACGCAGTCTTTCAAGGATCAGTCGGCGTTTTTCATTATTCATTTTTTTACCAATCAGTCGATCGTAATAGTTTATATTCGTTAGGCGTTAGTCACTCTAGCGCGCTCAATAGTTGGTTTTTCTTCTGCTGGTTTTCGCTTATCGATTTGCTTATCAATCACTTGTTTTAATGCAATTAAGAAACCCACGCCGATAAATGCGCCCGGTGGCAGTAAAGCAAGTAAGAAACTGCTATCAATATGGAACACTTCAATGCGTAAAGAAGCCGCCCAATCACCTAGTAATAGGTCTGCGCCATCAAACAGAGTACCTTGCCCAATCACTTCACGTAGCGCGCCTAAAACCGTTAGAGCCGCTAGCATACCAAGGCCCATCCAGAAACCATCTAAGGCGGCTTTTTTCGGGGCATTTTTAGATGCGTAGGCTTCTGCGCGACCAATGATCACACAGTTAGTAACAATAAGAGGAATGAAAATACCAAGTGACAGATAGAGACCGTAAGCATAAGCGCTCATCAATAGCTGAACACAAGTTACGACAGAAGCAATGATCATCACAAAGATGGGAATTCGAACTTCTTTAGGCACGTAGTTACGTACTAGCGAGACAATCGTATTGGTTGAAATCAGTACCAGCATAGTCGCCAGCCCCAAGCCAAGTGCGTTGGTGATGGTCGATGACACTGCCAGTAATGGACATAAGCCCAAAAGCTGAACAAGGGCTGGGTTATTATCCCATAAGCCATTTTTCATTAACTGCTTATTCTCAGGATCAGAAACTTGGGTTGCTGAATCTAATGATGTATCAAGCGTTGCGCTATCTTCAGACATTTTATCCCTCACAGTTTAATGGTTGGTTGAGAATGCTTTGTTTGTTTTCTTTAAAGTACACCACGGTTTTCTTCACCGCTTTCACGACCGCTCTAGGGGTAATAGTAGCACCGGTAAATTGATCAAATTGCCCACCATCTTTACGTACCGCCCACTCAGAGTCGTTACTTTGACTGACCGTTTTGTGGTCAAAGCTAAAAATCCAGTCAGTTTTACGAGTTTCTATTTTATCGCCTAAGCCTGGAGTTTCATTATGAGCTAATACTCGAGTACTTGTAATTACACCTTGCATATCCAAGCCAACGATAATTTTAATCGCACCATTATAGCCATCAGGCGCATAAGTCTCGATGGCAATGGCCGTCGGTTGACCAGCTTTGGTTGCCAGATAAGCGGGTAGTGGCTCGGTGGTGACGGTACTTTGTGACGGCAACAACATACATGATGCGAACAATTGATTGTCGTGCATGCTTTGCGGGATCACTTGGTTGAGCGTTTTTTGCAACTCTTGCTGTTGTTGTTCGACAATTGTGTCGTGTGTTACCCAATTAGTGATCGCAACCAAAGAGGTAGAAGCAACCGCAAAGACTGCCAAGATGCCGCCATTTTTTTTCATTGCATTTAGCATAGCGATATTACCTTACATGCCCATAAGTACGTGGTTTGGTGTAGTAATCAATTAATGGCACCATCATATTGGCTAACAGAACCGCAAAGGCTACACCATCTGGGAAACCACCCCAGCTGCGAATTAAGAACACTACAATACCGATAAATGCACCGTAGATGATTCTACCTTTCGTCGTGGTAGAAGCAGTGACAGGATCGGTAGCAATAAAGAAGGCACCAATCATGGTTGCGCCAGAAAGTAGGTGCAAAATAGGGGAGGCCGTTGTACCGGGAGCAAATAAAGAAGCAATCGTGCTTACCACTAATAGGCTAACTAGCATTGCCAGAGGAATTTGCCACTGCACAATGCGCAATTTGACTAACACTAGCCCACCTAATAAGAATGCAATATTCACCCATTGCCAACCGACACCGGCTAAGCCAGCAAAAGTAGGTTGTTGCATGATTTCACTTGCGGTGTGTCCGGCGCGAAGTGAAGTTTTGAAAGTATCAAGAGGCGTTGCCATAGTGACACCATCAATACCGGCACGAACTTGCTGCAGAGATAATCCATCAAGATTGAAGCCGGTAAAAAAGAGTTTTAAGCAATCATCAAAATGTAAATGCACATGCGCTAATGATTCTGGGCTTAGCCAACTTGTCATTTGAACAGGAAACGAGATAAGCAATACCACATAAGCGACCATTGCCGGGTTGAATAGGTTTTGCCCTAAACCACCATAGAGATGTTTACCGATGACGATGGCAAAGAAGATACCAATAGCCAGGATCCACCACGGTGAAAGCGGAGGAATGGCCACCGCGATCAGCATACCGGTGACCAGAGCACTATTATCTCTTAAGCTCAGAATAGGTGGGCGTTTACGAATTAACATAATGGTGGCTTCAAATAGCCAAGCCAATAAAATAGCAAAAACCACTTGGATCAATACGCCGTAACCAAAGAAGTAGGTTTGTACCGCAATTCCGGGCAATAAACATAAGGCGACCCACATCATAATATTCGATGTGGTGCGTTTAACGCGGACGTGTGGAGAACTCGCTATAAAGAACGACACTATTTTTTCTCCTGAGATGATTTGTCGATAAATACTGGAATATCCAATAAATCTAAGGTGACTTCAGAGTCTGGTTTATCTTTTGATGAAGAATCATCCGCTGATTCACTAGATTGTGAGTCATTATTGGATGTTGTTTCTTCTTGGGGTTTATCTTGTTGTTGCGCTGCTTTACGAGCTTTGGCGCGAGCAATTGCAGCGGCTACCGCAGCTTTCTTCGGATCGCTTGCTTCTGTCGGAGTAGTCTCCGATTCAGTTGCTGGTTTTTCAGTGCTTGCTTGATCTAGCGCTGATTCCTCAGAACTAGTCTCATCAGCACTTTGCCCATCAGTATCTTGCACTTCTGTATTTGGCTGCTGGGCCGCTTTACGAGCTTTGGCGCGCGCAATTGCAGCCGCTACCGCAGCTTTCTTTGGATCGCTTGCTTCTGCTGGAGTAGTCTCCGGTTCGGCAGTTGGTTTTTCAGTGTTTGTTTGTTCAGACGCTATTTCATCAGCACCTTGTTGTGCGGCCTTACGAGCTTTGGCGCGAGCAATTGCAGCAGCTACAGCAGCTTTTTTCGGATCGCTTGCTTCTGCTGAAGTAGTATCCGATTCAGTCGTTGGTTTTTCTGCGTTTGCTTGTTCAGGCGCTATTTCATCCGCACCTTGTTGTTGTGCGGCTTTGCGAGCTTTAGCGCGTGCAATTGCAGCGGCTACCGCAGCTTTCTTCGGATCGCTTGCTTCTGCTGAAGTAGTATCCGATTCAGTCGTTGCTTTTTCTGTGTTTGTTTGTTCAGGCGCTATTTCATCAGCACCTTGTTGTTGTGCAGCTTTACGAGCTTTGGCACGCGCAATTGCGGCGGCGACCGCTGCATTTTTCGGTGTTGATTCTTCAGTTGCATTGCTGCCTGAAGTCGGCTCTTCTGCTTGCTGCTGAGCTTTCTTCTCACGTGCTAGGCGTTTGCGTTCTTCTCGCAGTTTGATCATTTCTGAATTATCAGGCTCAGTTTGACCCGCTTTTGCAGCTGCGGCTTGTTTAGCCTTGGCTCGTGCAATTGCCGCTGCTACCGCAGGTTTCACTTCTTTCTCTGCAGGCTGTTCCGTTTCGGCTTGTTTAGCTTTGACACGCGCAATTGCAGCCGCGATTGCATCATCACCGCTGGTTTGCTTCATTTCACTGCGACGTTTTTCCGCGGCCTGTTTAAAGCGCTGTTCACGTTCTTGCTTATCACGTTCTAAGCGTTTTTGGCGCTCTTCAAAGCGTTGCTTAGCCCGTTCAGCTTCTTTAGCTTCTTGATTACGCGTCCAAATTTCCGATTTCGCTTGGCGGTAATATTGCACCAGTGGAATATCACTTGGACAGACATAGGCACAAGCGCCACACTCGATACAATCAGAGAGATGATATTCTTCACATTTTTCATAATCTTGCGCTTTGGCATACCACTGTAATTGTTGTGGTAGTAGTGAAGCTGGGCAAGCTTCCGCACAAGCGGTACAACGAATACAAGCTAACTCTTGGCCGGTTGGAGCAATCTCTTTACGTTTCGGCGCTAAAATGCAGTTGGTGATTTTAGTTATTGGCACATCCGCATGTGGCAGAGTAAATCCCATCAAAGAGCCGCCCATAATCAAGCGAGGATGCTTTTTCTCAGCCTTGTAACCAAATTGACGTAGTAGCGCGGATATTGGAGTACCGAGGCGTGCTAAAACATTACCTTTTTGGGAAAAAGAATCACCGGTTAAAGTAACGACACGTTCAATCAATGGTTCACCATCGATTATCGCGCGTTTGATAGCAAAAGCCGTACCCACGTTTTGCATTAACACACCAATCGCTGCGGAGTGTTCTTTACTTGGCACTTCACGACCAGTCAGCACTTTTATTAACTGCTTCGAGCCGCCAGATGGGTATTTAGTGGGGATAACACGAATGATGAGATCAACATCTTTTGCCGCTTCTTCTATAGCTGCGATGGCTTCTTTTTTGTTATCTTCAATACCAATGATTGTCACTTCAGGCTGCAAAATATGCTGAATAACCTGAACGCCCTGGATGACTTCTTGAGCATAATCTTGCATAAGACGGTCATCGGCCGTGATATAAGGTTCACATTCTGCGGCATTAATGATGAGTATTTTGGTTTTAGCTAAACCAGTATGCAGTTTACGCGCGGTAGGGAAACCTGCGCCACCCATGCCTGAAATGCCAGATTGGCGAATTTTTTCGATTAATACTTCAGAGTCTCTTTCTAAATAATTCGAAACTGGCTTTTTTTCACACCATGTGTCGTTGCCATCTGGTTTGATCACAATACAAAGATCAGAAAGACCAGAAGGGTGGGCGATGGTGCGTTTTTCAATCGCAGTGACCGTACCGGAACTTGGCGCATGTACCGGCACCATAAAAGCTAAGTTGGCTTGAGTTAACTGCTGACCTTTTAAAACCTTATCGCCGACATTGACACAAACATCACCGGGTCTACCGATATGTTGCTTCAGTGGTAATACAAACTCTTCAGGTAATTCCGCATGAACAATAGGCGCGGTTGACGATTGGACTTTATTTTCAGGTGGATGAATACCACCAGGGAAATCCCAAATCATACCGTGACGAATCTGTTCAATTAACGACAACATACTTTTTCCTTTAACTCACGGTTTGTTCTTTAGAGTCAGCAGAGGCTGATGATGGTTCAAGATCGGTCACGACAGGGATAAGTTCAAGCTGCCACTTCCAAGTATCTGGTGTTGTTTCAATTGGGATCATTTCAATACAGTCAGTAGGGCACGGTGCGACACACAGATCACAGCCAGTACATTCGCTTTTAATGACGGTGTGTAGCGCTTTTGTACCACCGACAATGGCATCGACAGGGCAGGCTTGGATGCATTTAGTACAGCCAATGCACATATCTTCATGAATAAAGGCGACAGTTTTAACCGCATCTTCTACGCCATTTGAATCGGTTGGAACGTCCACTCCCATCAAATTGGCTAATTTCTCAATACCTGCTTGTCCACCCGGAGGGCACTTCGTGATTTCATCACCGTTAGCAATCGCTTCAGCGTATGGACGACAACCGGGATAGCCACATTGACCACATTGGGTCTGCGGCAAAATATTATCAATTTGGTCAACAATAGGATCCGCTTCAACCTTAAAGCGAATCGAAGCAAATCCTAAAATTACGCCGAAAATAGCGGCGAGGGCGGCAATAGCGGCAACCGCAATCAAAATGGTAGTCATGGATTATTTCACCAAACCTGTGAAGCCCATAAAGGCCAGAGACATTAGCCCTGCGGTAATCATGGCAATAGAAGCACCTTTAAATGGCGCAGGGACATCCGCTGCGGCAATACGCTCACGCATCGAAGCAAACAAAATCAAAACAAGCGAGAAGCCTACCGCAGCACCGAAACCATAAATAATGGATTCAATAAAGTTATGGTTTTCATTGATATTAAGAAGCGCTACCCCTAATACCGCACAGTTAGTGGTGATCAGAGGTAAAAATATCCCAAGAAGACGATATAAAGTCGGGCTAGTTTTGTGTACCACCATTTCAGTGAACTGCACTACGAAAGCGATCACTAAGATAAAGCTCATGGTTTGTAGATATTCGATCCCTAGCGGTCGCAAAATATAAGTTTGCACTAGGTATGAACAGACGGATGCTAAGGTTAAAACGAAAGTCGTCGCAAGGCCCATGCCGATTGCGGTTTCAAGTTTTTTAGATACACCCATAAAAGGGCAAATACCGAGAAATTTAACCAGAACAAAGTTGTTGACCAGAACAGTGCCAACAAGCAACAGTAGATAGTCTGTCATATCGTCTCTTTGGGTTAATAATGATCCCAACATTATCGTCATTTGTGACGTTAATAACAACCTACAGGAAATAGGTATTTGAAGGTATTGAGTAATTAATGATGGAATGCATGAAAAATGAACGAAAAAAAGCCGCATTTTAGCGATGCGGCTTTTTAGAATTTGGCTCCCTGTGCTGGACTTGAACCAGCGACATACGGATTAACAGTCCGCCGTTCTACCAACTGAACTAACAGGGAAAAGTTATGGGCAGGATTTTAGCTATGGTGAATCAGACTGTCAACGCCAGAAAGCGACAAAAAAGTGAAAAATAATAGGTTTTTTCTCTTTACTTTTTTGTAAGCCTCGCCAGATAAGGCGGCTGTGTAGTTATCCACTAAATTTGTGGATAAGTGTGTTGATGAAACTTGAGCAAGTTTTTATGCTTAGAAACTAAAGGCGAGGAAATACGATTTTAATTATGTAATCTATTGTTTTAACTGGTTTTGTTATTTTGTTTTATTGAAAGAGGTTTGTGGGTAAAAAAGACAAATATTAATGGAAATGTAAAATCAACAACTTTTTGGGGAAAACCCGTGGATGAAAAGTAGGTAAAATGTTGGATGAGATTTTTCGCGGGATGAGAATACTACCAAACTGTAACAGGCTAAGCTAGAGTAAAGATGACTTTTTTCAGACCATATTTTAGTTAATAAAACTGCCACATAACCTACCGTGATTTAAAGCGTTAATAATAGGCTTGTGGTAAGGTCAACCAATCGAATAAACCGCCGAGAATTCTCCATTTAAGAGGCAAGTATGAGTAAGTTGTATCAACTGGTTTCCGATTATCAGCCAGCCGGCGATCAGCCAGAGGCGATTGCAAAGTTATCTGAAGGTTTGGAAGTAGGCTTAGCCCATCAAACATTATTAGGTGTAACTGGTTCGGGTAAAACATTTACCTTAGCCAATGTGATCGCTAAAGCGCAGCGTCCAACGATTTTACTTGCCCCAAATAAAACGCTTGCCGCGCAGTTATATGGAGAAATGAAAAGTTTTTTCCCCAATAATGCGGTCGAATATTTTGTCTCTTATTATGACTACTATCAGCCGGAAGCGTATGTGCCGACCACAGATACCTTTATTGAAAAGGATTCTTCGGTTAACGCCCACATCGAGCAAATGCGTTTATCTGCCACCAAATCTTTAATTGAACGTAAAGATGCGATTATCGTTGCCTCTGTGTCGGCGATTTACGGCTTAGGTGATCCGGATTCTTATCTAAAGATGATGCTGCATATTCGTCGCGGAGACATTTTAGAGCAGCGTGACATTATTCGTCGTTTAGCCGAGCTGCAATATAGCCGAAATGACATGGTCTTTGAGCGAGGGAATTTCCGAGTTCGGGGTGAAGTGATAGATGTGTTCCCAGCTGATTCTGAGCATGATGCCATTCGTCTGGAAATGTTCGATGAAGAAGTAGAATGCATTAGCGTTTTTGATCCGCTAACCGGCGCAATTAAACAGCGAGATATTGCTCGTGCCACTATTTACCCTAAAACCCACTACGTCACACCACGTGAACGCATTCTTGAAGCAATTGAAGATATCAAAGAAGAGTTGGTTGAAAGACAAAAGGTTCTACGAGAAAACAATAAGCTATTAGAAGATCAGCGCATCACGCAACGTACGCAGTTTGATATCGAAATGATGAATGAATTGGGTTTCTGCTCTGGTATCGAAAACTACTCACGTTATTTAAGTGGACGCAAAGAGGGTGAGCCACCACCGACGCTCTTTGATTATTTGCCTCATGATGGCCTGCTTATTATCGATGAATCCCACGTGACAGTGCCGCAAATTGGCGCGATGTATAAAGGTGACCGTTCGCGTAAGGAAACCTTAGTTGAGTTTGGTTTCCGTTTACCCTCGGCGTTAGATAACCGACCGTTGCGTTTTGAGGAATTTGAATCGCTCGCACCGCAGACCATTTACGTTTCAGCAACCCCAAGTGCGTATGAGTTGGATAAATCCGGTGGGGATGTGGCTGAACAAGTCGTGCGTCCAACTGGGTTACTCGATCCTGAAATTGAAGTCCGTCCGGTTGCCACGCAAGTTGATGATCTATTATCGGAGATTCGCTTACGAGTTTCAGTTAATGAGCGTGTGCTTGTGACTACTTTAACCAAGCGCATGGCGGAGGATTTAACGGAATATCTCACCGAGCATGATGTCAAAGTCCGTTATCTACACTCAGATATTGATACGGTTGAACGTGTTGAAATTATTCGAGACCTACGTTTAGGTGAGTTTGATGTGTTAGTGGGTATTAACTTACTTCGAGAAGGTTTGGATATGCCTGAAGTGTCTTTGGTGGCAATTCTAGATGCTGACAAAGAAGGCTTCTTACGTTCAGAGCGCTCATTGATTCAGACCATTGGCCGAGCGGCACGTAATGTTCAAGGTAAAGCGATTTTATATGGCGATAGCATTACCAAATCGATGCGTAAAGCGATAGACGAAACGGAACGTCGCCGCGCTAAGCAGCAGCAATATAATGAAGATATGGGGACGACTCCTCAAGCGCTTAAGAAAAGCATTCAAGACATTATGGAACTGGGTCATGTCGGTACACGCAAAGGTAAAAAAGACAGTAATGTGATTTCGCTATCTAAAGTCGCAGAGCAAGCGGCCGAATACCAAGCGTTAACCCCACAGCAGCTTGAGAAACAAATAAACCAGTTGGAAAGCGAAATGTACCAACACGCCCAAAATCTGGAGTTTGAACAAGCGGCACAAAAACGCGATGAGATTGAGAAGTTACGAGCGCAGTTTATTGTGAATAGTTAATCGTTTCTCGTAGCTTGGACGCTCCGCTTCTCGTTGCTCGATGTATTTGTCGAGTCACGAGAAACGAATTTCCGAGCAGTGTTGTTTATTGTAAATAGTTAAAAGCGATGATCGTTTCTTATCGCTTGGACGTTGTGTTTCTCATTGCTCGATGTATTTGTCTAGTCACGAGAAACGAATTTCCGAGCAGCGTTGTTTATTGTAAATAGTTAAAAGAGATAATCGTTTCTTGTCGCTTGGACGCTGTGATTTTCGTCTCGCGATGTATTTGTCGAGTCACGAGAAACGAGTTTCCGAGCAACGTTTGTTATTGCAAAATAATCTTCTCAATTTCTTGTTGAAGCTTTTTACGATCATGACGCCATTCATGGTTAGGTGAGGCGAGGTTAACTTCGATGCATTGATAATTTTGGTCGACGTTTTCAGAAAAATTTTCACCGAGTAATATATCGACTTTACGACCATCACAAGCACGCTGACACCATTTCAATTTTTCTTCTAGGTTCATCATTCCTGCTGGTCCAAATTCATTATCTAGGTTATCAACAAACACTAGCTTAGCTTGGGTGTTTTGGGCGATGGCTTTGCCAATATCAGGTAATAATAGTGGCGGCATAATGCTGGTTAAGAAACTGCCTGGGCCTAAGATAATGCAATCTGCCGATAAAATGGCATCAATGCCTTCTGCGGTTGCAGGCACTTCAGGCTCTACATATAAACGCTGTAGAGGCTCAGACATATCATCGACATTGGTTTCACCGCGAACCCATTTGCCGGTTTTTGACAATGCAGTCAGATCAGCAGGGTGCTCGGACATAGGTACAATATTGACTTCCACCTTCAACATGTCACAAATCAGGTGAATCGCGTCCAGTGGGCGAATTGAGAGGTTATCTAGCGCGGTGAGCATTAAATTGCCTAGATTATGGCCGTTCAATTCACCTGCACCACGAAAACGGTATTCAAACATCATCGAACTAATATTCGGCTCGGTAATCAGCTGATTGATGCAATTTCGGGTATCACCCCAAGCAATCCCGCCTTGGCATTGGCGAATACGTCCGGTAGAACCTCCGTTGTCAGTAGTGGCAACAATACCAGTGGCATTAGCACCAAAATCTTTTAGTGCGGCAAGCATACGGCCTAGGCCATGACCACCACCAATTGCGACGACTTTTTTGGTTTTATGAAAGGGCATAATTTGGATTCTCTGCTGAATTGACCTTTGAAGTAAGGTTAAATGACAATTCTTTGATATCAGTTAACTAAATATAACGACCTTATGCCTAAATGGGTATGGAAAAATCTCGTTTTGTTGCGTACCATTTAAAAACAGTGTTACTGATCTACTTATCAGTAATCACGTCATAACTCCGAGCGTTAATCACTAAGTTCATTATTCGTTGTATCAATGACTATTGGATAAGTTTTTAAAGCCAGTGACATACTGTCACCAGGGTTGGTTTAGAAATGAGCCTTCCTCCCGTATTTGGAAAGGTGTTTCGTGACTCAATTAGTTTCCCAATATATTCCTGATTTTTCGGGCGTATCCGATGTGGCATCTTCCACATCCACCACAGAAAATTCTCAATTTGTCGATCGTTTTTCGCGCAAGTTTTACTATTTGCGTCTGTCGATCACCGATGTGTGTAATTTTAAATGCACCTATTGCTTGCCAGATGGTTACCATCCAACCGGCAAGAAAAACTCGTCTTTTTTAAATCAAGCTGAAATTAAACGTATCGTTAATGCCTTTGCCGATTGTGGTACTACCAAAGTACGTATTACTGGTGGTGAGCCTACACTACGCAAAGATTTTAATGACATCGTTGCCTCCGTTGCACAAACCTCGGGCATTACTAAGGTTGCGACTACAACCAACGGTTACCGTATGGCTAAGCAAGTTGGCGATTGGAAAGAGGCTGGTTTAACGCATATTAATGTCAGTGTTGATAGCCTTGACCCTCGCTTGTTTCATCAAATTACCGGTGAGAACAAATTCCATGATGTGATGGCCGGTATCGACCGCGCATTTGAAGTCGGGTATCAGCAAGTCAAAGTAAACGTGGTGTTACTGAAGCAGTTTAACGGCCATGCGTTACCGAGCTTTTTAAACTGGATTAAAGACCGCCCAATTCAATTACGTTTTATCGAGTTAATGCAAACTGGTGAAATGGATGAATTATTTGAACAGCAACATCAATCGGGTGTCAGCATTCGTAATCATTTAATCGCAAATGGTTGGCTGCTGAAGGTGAAAGAAGCCAATGATGGGCCGGCGCAAGTGTTTGTGCATCCTGACTATCAAGGTGAAATTGGCCTGATCATGCCGTATGAAAAAGGCTTTTGTGAAACCTGTAATCGTCTGCGTGTCTCTGCGACAGGTAAACTGCATCTATGTTTATTTGGCGAAGAAGGCGTAGAGCTGCGTGACTTGTTGCAACAGGATGAGCAAGAAAAAGATCTTATCGCACGAATTCAAGGTGCGCTCGATACCAAGTCCGTTAGCCACTTCTTGCAAGAAGGCAAAACGGGTATGACGCCACACTTGGCTTCTATCGGCGGTTAATTCTCCCTTTTACATTTTGATTTTTTTGAGGTTATCAACATGGCACGTGTTGCTGCTGAGTTTAAACCTGCACGAATTGCAGTCCTGACCGTATCGGATTCTCGTACCCCTGAAAATGACACATCGGGCGATTATTTTGTTGAGCAACTTCAGCAAGTAGGGCACCAATTGGCTGAGCGTCAAATTGTCGCCGATAACAAATATCAAATTCGCGCCTTGGTTTCTCAATGGATTGCCGATGATGCTATTCAAGCGGTTTTAATTAGTGGTGGCACAGGTTTCACCGCAAAAAACTATACAACGGAAGCACTGCAACCTTTATTTGATAAGCAAGTAGAAGGTTTTGGTGAGATTTTTCGCATGCTGTCTTTTGAAGACATTGGTTCTTCGAGCCTACAATCTCGCGCAATCGCTGGAATGGCTAATCAAACGGTTATCTTCGCGATGCCAGGTTCGACCGGTGCATGTCGTCTAGGTTGGGAAAAGTTAATCAAGGAGCAGCTTGATGCCCGTCATCGCCCTTGTAATTTTATGCCTCATCTTTCCGCTTAAAAAATTCTAATAAGGAATGATATCCATGTCTCAATTTACTCATATTAATGCCTCTGGCGAAGCCAACATGGTCGATGTATCTGCTAAACAAGAAACGGTACGTGAAGCGCGTGCTGAAGCTTGGGTCACCATGTCGAAAGAAACATTAGATCTTATTGTGTCTGGTTCGCATCATAAAGGTGATGTATTTGCTACTGCGCGTATTGCAGGCATTCAAGCGGCCAAGAAAACATGGGATTTAATTCCACTTTGTCATCCTTTACTGCTTTCAAAAGTAGAAGTGCAGTTAGAAGCTAAGCCGGAAACTAATCAAGTTCGCATTGAATCTGTGTGTAAACTAGCTGGCAAAACGGGTGTTGAAATGGAAGCGCTAACCGCAGCGTCAGTGGCGGCGTTAACCATCTACGATATGTGTAAAGCCGTGCAAAAAGATATGGTGATTGGTCAAGTTCGTTTACTTGAAAAAACCGGCGGTAAGTCTGGCCATTTTGTTGCTAATTAATTTGTTGCTTATTAATAACTTTCGGAAGGTTGAACAATGATTAAAGTTTTATTTTTCGCTCAAACTCGTGAGCTAGTTGGTGTTGATTCAGTGACAGTAGAAGCCGATCAGATTACAGCAGAAGCGCTACGTCAGCAGCTATGCGACAAAGGTGAGCAATGGGCGCAAGCGCTACAATCTGGCAAATTGCTGGTGGCAGTCAACCAAGATATGGTGAAAATGGATACCGTGCTTAAATCTGGTGATGAGGTTGCCTTTTTCCCACCAGTAACAGGAGGCTAATATGTCTTCAGCGGGAATGGTTACAGAAATGGTTAGCGTACAGTTTGAAGACTTTGATGTCGGCGCGGAATATCAGCAACTTGCACAAGGTACGGATGCGGGCGCGGTAGTAACCTTTGTTGGTAAAGTGCGCGATATGAACCTTGGCGATTCCGTCACCGGGTTGAGCCTAGAGCATTATCCAGGAATGACTGAGCGTTCTTTAGTTCAGATTTGTGAACAAGCAAAATCACGTTGGCCGTTGCTGAATATTCGTGTGATCCATCGTGTTGGCGATTTAGATTTAGGCGATCAAATTGTATTCGTTGGTGTTTCAAGTGCCCATCGCAATGCGGCGTTTGAAGCTTGTGAGTTTGTTATGGACTACCTAAAAACCCAAGCGCCATTTTGGAAGAAAGAACGAACAGCGGAAAAAGTTCGCTGGGTAGAATCTCGTGATTCAGATGCCAAAGCAGCGGATCGCTGGAAATAAATATCAGCATTGAATAGCTTAATAAAGAAAGGCCAATGATTTTAAATTCATTGGCCTTTTTGCTGTTAATGGTTATGTAGATGAATCTTAGTTACAGTTTGCTGCACCTAAGTTTTTCCACACGCCCCATTCACCAGATTGAGATGGATCTTGTCCTTGAGTCCACCATTTGGCTTCATATAAGGTTCCACCTTGAGTGACTTGGTCGCCGCCAGTATAAACGGTTGCAGCATCCCATGCGTTGTCACAGGTATCGATAGTGCCTGACTTTTTCAGTACAACCACAGAGGCTGATGCTTCACTTGTCAATTCACCATCACTTACGGTTACCGTGAAGTTAAGCGTTGTATCTTGCTCATATTCAGCTGCAACAAAGCTAATGCTTGAACCTGAACCTGTTACGCCTGATGGCAGAGTCCAAGTGTAAGTTAGAGCATCGCCTTCCGCATCAGTTGAACCAGAAGCATCAATAGTGACTGCATCGCCAGCATTAACTTGAGCAGGAGCGCTTAAGTTAGCAACTGGTGCAGTATTTGTTGGTTCAACATCAACAGGGTTAACGGTAATGACCACATTATCGCTATCAGTTGCCCCTTCATTATCGGTGACAGTTAAAGAGAAGCCTAAAGTTTGGACTTCAGTCACTTCAGCAACATCAAAGCTAGTAGTTGCAGAGCTTGAGTTTTGAAGAGTAACGGATGGACCAGAAGTTTGCGTCCATTGATATGATGCAATGCTGCCATTGCGATCACTAGAAGCAGAACCATCTAATGTTACCGTAGCAGGGCCGACAACCGTTTGATTAGCGCCAGCAGTTGCTGTTGGTGCAGCATTAGTCGCTTCACCCGCTAGGCCTTCGTGCATTGCATTAAGGATATCACCGTTATCGGCATCAATTTCCCAAGAGAATAGACCCGCTAAGCCTAAGCCGCGAACATATTCACCTTTAGCGATAACAGAGCGAGGGCTATCATAAGTTACTAACTTACCATCTGAACGGTTCCAAACCCACGCGGCTTCAGCTTGTTCATCATAGCCAGTCTCAAAGCCATTGATGCCTTCACCGTTTGGACCGATCATCGTGCTCTTCACACCTTTATAATCAATAACACCCGCTTCCCAAACACCTTGTTCTTTCGTGCCGGTGAGTTTGCCGTTACCTGTACCCGTCATTGGGTCGCCTGCAACGGTTAAGCTTTCAGGCATTACACCATCCCAACCACGGCCATACATAGCAGCACCAACAACCAGTTTATTCGCCGGAACGCCTTGTTCTAGCAAAATTTTGATTGCGTTGTCTGTTGTATAAGCAGGGCCTTTGTATGGTTCGCCTTCTGCATCAATACCTGTGCCGTCACATTGGCCAGGGCGCATGAAACTACCACAGTAAAGGGCAGTTTGGTGACCAGGAACATTATTCCAACCGCCGTAGAAGTCATAAGTCATGGCAAAGATGTAATCCATGTACTGAGCCGCGTCAGCATAATCAACATCTTCAAGTTTGTCGTAACCAACACCAATTGCTGAAGTCAGTTCGTACTCTTTACCATTTTGAACTTCCAGTTCATCTAACATGGCGCGTAATTCACGCATTAAAGCAATATAAGCAGGGCCATCGTTCACCGGATCACCTAGGTCAGTCGCTTCACCGCCGCCACCTGGGAATTCCCAGTCAATATCTACACCATCAAAGAATTTCCAAGTCGTTAAGAACTCTTTAACCGATGCTACAAAGATGTCGCGTTTAGATTTATCAGTGAAGGAGAAAAATGGGTCAGAAAGCGTCCAACCACCGATAGATGGAACAATTTTTAGATCAGGATTACGCTGTTTAAGCGCCATCATCATGCCGAAGTTACCTTTGATAGGCGTATCGTACTCATGACCTGCTTGTTTGAAGCTTTTTTGGTATGCAGCCCACGGGTCATGAATAACTACGTTGTAATCAGGCACACCCTGACAAGCGGTTTGCAATGCGTTAAAGCTGTTACCACCCACTGATTTAAGCGATTCATTTGGTCCACAAACAGGAATGAAACCATAAAGAATATGAGTCAAATTATCCGCTGGAATGTTATCGACGGTGTAACCGCGGTCATAAATACCCCATTCAACAAAGTAAGTACCGACAACGGTATTTGGGTCGGTATTATAAGTTTTATTGTTCGGGTCTACATTCATGGTTAACGGTGCTAAGTGAGAACCGTCAGTATCAGCAATTGATAGTTCAACTGGCTGAGTTTTGCTACAACCTGTTGCATCACACGCTTCAATTTCCATTTGATATACACCGCCTTGGGCGTATTCAAATGAAGCCGTCGTTTTGCTGCCGCTAATCGGGCCGGTTGCGACTTTTTCACCATCAAAGTAAATGTTGTAAGTGTCGCCAGTTTCTCCGCTATATTGATTGAAAATAATATCGATTTGAGCATTTTCATGGTATTGAACCATGCTGTTGTAACCAGATGTGGTTTCCATTGCTAAATCAATTTTGGAGAATTTTAAATTTTTTGAACCGTACATATCTAAGCTTGGAGCAGTAGGAGCGGCCATTACTGACGCTGAACCTAACGCTAAAGCAATACTCACTGCGGTGAGATTGAAACGTTTCATAGTCATTTCTCTCTTTAGTCCTTTCTTAATGTGCTCACCTAAAAAAGATCAGGTGAAACCTGCACTTCACTTGTGCATCACTGGCAGTGTTGATGAGATAACGTGAGTCAACAAAGAACAAAAAGACAATTTTGAATCGATATACAATTAATAATTCGCGTTATGAAATATCTTTCAAGCAAACTCTCTTTGAAGTCTCTATTTGATAAAACTTGTCAAAAATAGGCTTGAAAGTAATAAAAATTGAGCTACGTAAAACAGGAAGTAAAAGATTGAAATTCATATAGGTAGAGTGAATTTAACTATGCAATCGATTTCATTTGGATATACATACTGTTAATAGGGAAAAGTGTAATCTATGTTACGTTTTTATAATTTTGTTGTGGTGGATCCCAGAAAATATTGATAGCTTATCCCGCTCTATATATCGCTATAACTGTACTGGTTAGAGTAAAAATCGCGCAAAGCATTAAAAACTAGTGAAGACTACTAATTGACCAGTGTTGGATAGTTATAATCGATATAAAGATGTCACGGATGCATTAATATAAAAAATTGGAGTTTACCCATATGCGTAAAAATAAAATCACTCAAGTGATCTTACTTGGTGCCGGTCTTGCTTTCGGTGCTGTTTCTCTTTCTGCTTCTGCTGCTCAAGTACCAGCAGGCGTTAAATTAGCGGAAAAACAAGAATTGGTGAAAGGCAACGGTGCAGAAGTTGCTTCTATCGATCCACAGAAAACAGAAGGCGTGCCTGAATCCAATGTGATTCGTGATTTATTTGAAGGCCTAGTTAACCAAGACGCAGACGGTAACGTTGTTCCTGGTGTGGCTGAAAGCTGGGAAACTCAAGACAACAAAACCTTTATCTTCCACCTACGTAAAGATGCAAAATGGTCAAATGGCGATCCTGTAACGGCTGATGACTTCGTCTTTACTTTCCAACGCGCCGTTGATCCTGCTACTGCATCGCCATACGCATGGTATTTAGAAATGACTACCATGAAAAATGCCGCGCAAATCATTTCTGGTAAAGCTGATAAATCAACTCTTGGCGTGAAAGCAATTGATGCAAATACGCTTGAAGTGAGCCTTGAATCTGCAGTGCCTTATTTTGTGAAAATGATGGGTCACACCACAGTTAAACCAGTGAATAAAAAAGTACTGGGGAAGTGGGGCGATCAGTGGACGAAACCTGAACATTTCGTCAGTAACGGTGCTTATGTACTGGATAGTTGGGTACTGAATGAGCGCATGGTGCTAGTGCGTAATAAGAATTACTGGGATAATGACAGTACTGTTATCAATCAAGTGACTTATCTACCAATCGAAAGCCAAAATGCTGAAATGAATCGCTTCTTAGCGGGCGAACTTGATATGACGGATGAGTTGCCAAATGAGCAATTTAAGCGTCTACAAAAAGAGCACCCTGAAGATGTGAAAGTCGTGGGTAACTTGTGTTCATACTACTACGGCTTCAATAACTCTAAACCACCATTTGATGACGTACGTGTTCGTCAAGCGCTGTCTTATACGATCGACCGTGATGTGATGACTCGTATCCTACTTGGTCAAGGTCAAAAACCTGCTTATTTCTTAACGCCTGAAATTACCGCTGATTTCCACCCAACAATGCCTGAATATGGTACTTGGACGCAGAAAGAGCGTAATGAAAAAGCGAAACAATTATTAGAAGAAGCGGGTTATAACAAATCGAACCCACTTAAATTTAACTTGTTGTACAACACTGATGATAATCACAAGAAGAACGCCGTTGCGATTGCTTCTATGTGGAAGAAATCTTTAGGCTTTGTTGATGTCACTTTAGAAAACCAAGAGTGGAAAACTTACCTCGATACGCGTCGTCAGGGTAACTTTGACGTAACTCGTGCGGGTTGGTGTGGTGACTATAACGAAGCTTCTGCGTTCTTGTCTCTAATGCAGTCTAACAACAGCTCGAATGACCCTCGCTACCATAGCAAAGAATATGATGCGGTAATGGAAAAAGCACTTAACTCGACAAGTGACGAAGAGCGTGCTGATTTGTATGCGGAAGCAGAGAAACTATTGGCTCGTGATATGCCAATTGCACCAATCTTCCAATACGTGAAAGCTCGTTTAGTGTCTCCACTAGTCGGTGGTTTCCCTATGAATAATGCGGAAGATAAAATTTATACTAAAGATCTGTATAAAATCGCTAAGTAATTATTGCTAAAGATTAGGTTCTGTATGGAGACATGCAGAACCTATTTTCGTTTTTGGTCATTACAAAGTGTTAAAACTATCAATAATGTTTAAGAACGGCTGACGAATCGAGTATTAAAGGGAAGTAGTTATTTGTGTTTTATTTATACAAGTAACTAGTCATTTCTAAAGGAACTTAATATTAATATCACAATATCTATGGATTTAGTCGCTAATTAGTAGATTATTCTGTTGGATGTTGATAATGTTTAGTTTAAGAAATAGAGCGAAAAGTCAAGGCGTATGGAATGCGCTTAAAATGGCTTTTTGCAGTAAAAAATAAGCTATTTCTCATCATACGGGGCATGGAGTCGAAGTATGTATTTGAATAGAAATAAAAACAAAATAAGCGTACTAGTGATTGATTTCACGACGACTATTTTGATAAGTGAAAGAGTCCAACTTCATCACTTTGCTTCTTTTTTATCAAAGCTGTACTTACCTTCCTTAATACTCCGCAATGATTCGTTTACCAATTGGTTAAGTAGAAACCCTGTGACACAAAGTCGAATTTATGACGGTGGCACAAACATAATAAAAATAATATACAAGGATGCTCATTGATAATGGGCAAGCTATTTATTAGTCACAACTGGAAGTTTTACTATGTTTAAATTCATTTTTAAAAGGCTTATCGAAGCGATACCGACCTTATTGGTATTGATCACGGTGTCTTTCTTCCTGATGCGCTTTGCACCAGGTAACCCGTTCTCAAGTGAACGCCCGTTACCTCCTGAGGTCATGGCCAATATCAATGCTAAATATGGGCTCGATCAGCCGGTATTAGTGCAATACACCACTTATTTGACCAACATTCTGCAAGGTGACTTTGGTCCATCATTTAAGTATCAAGATTACACCGTAAATGAATTGGTTTACGCCGCTTTGCCGGTATCTGCCAAAGTTGGCTTTTTTGCCTTCGTGTTTACTGTGATTATGGGGGTAGGGGTCGGAACCATTGCGGCGCTGCGGCAAAATACCTGGGTAGACTACACCATTATGTCGACCGCTATGCTCGGGGTCGTTATGCCCTCATTCGTATTAGCACCCGTTTTGATTTATATATTCTCGATTAACCTAGGCTGGTTCCCCGCTGGTGGTTGGAAAGACGGTGGCTTCCAGTATTTATTCTTACCTATGGTGGGTATGTCTCTGCTTTATGTAGCGACGTTTGCCCGTATTACTCGTGGCAGCATGATTGAAACCTTGAACAGTAACTTCATTCGTACTGCGCGTGCAAAAGGTTTGAGCTACAAATACATTATTTTTAAACATGCGTTAAAACCTGCATTACTTCCTGTTGTGTCATACATGGGCCCAGCGTTTGTCGGCATCATTACTGGCTCTGTGGTTATCGAAACTATTTTCGGTTTGCCGGGCATAGGTAAATTGTTCGTTAACGCCGCCTTTAACCGTGATTACTCACTAGTAATGGGAATTACCATTCTGATTGGTTTCCTCTTCATTCTTTTCAATGCCGTTGTCGATGTACTACTGGCTTACATTGATCCGAAAATTCGTTATTAATCAGGGACTGACGCTATGTTAACTAAAAAAGAAAATTTAGAAGCGATCGAAAAGTTCTCTGAGAACTTAGAAATTGAAGGTCGTAGCCTTTGGCAAGATGCTCGTATTCGCTTTATGCGCAACAAAGCCGCAATGGTGAGCTTGGTGATTTTGGTGCTGATTACCTTATCGGTGATTTTCCTACCCATGTTTGCCCAGTTTGCTTATGACGATACCGATTGGTACTCACTACAAGCCGCGCCTTCTGCTGAACACTTATTTGGCACCGATAGCCTAGGCCGAGATTTATATGTGCGTACCTTAATGGGTGGCCGAATCTCTCTGATGGTTGGGGTACTAGGTGCCTTTGTTGCGGTATTAATCGGTACTTTATACGGCGCAGCCTCTGGCTTTATCGGCGGTAAAGTCGATCGTATCATGATGCGTATTTTGGAAATCTTATACGCAGTACCTTTCATGTTCCTAGTGATTGTACTAGTGACTTTCTTCGGTCGTAATATCATTTTGATCTTCGTTGCGATAGGGGCAATAGCCTGGCTGGATATGGCGCGGATTGTACGTGGCCAAACACTCAGTCTACGTAATAAAGAGTTTATCGAAGCGGCGCACGTTTGTGGCGTAAGCAACTGGAAAATCATTACTCGTCACATTGTGCCAAACGTATTGGGTATTGTTGCGGTTTATTCAACGTTACTCGTACCAAGCATGATTCTGACCGAGTCTTTCTTATCTTTCCTAGGTCTAGGGGTGCAAGAACCAATGACCAGCTGGGGGGCATTACTGCAAGAAGGCGCACAAACCATGGAGATTGCGATCTGGCAATTAGGTTTCCCTGCCGCGTTCATGGTGGTTACGCTGTTCTGCTTTAACTATGTCGGCGATGGTCTGCGCGATGCGTTAGATCCAAAAGATCGTTAATTGCTGCCTAAGCCAAATAGAATTTAAGGAAAGATAATGAGTAATTTATTAGATGTACAAGATTTAAGGGTTGAGTTTAAAACCCAAGACGGCATGGTGACCGCGGTTAACGATTTAAGTTTTTCCATCAAGCAAGGTGAAACCCTTGGTATTGTAGGTGAGTCTGGTTCTGGTAAATCCCAAACCGTGTTTGCCATCATGGGCTTGCTGGCGAAAAACGGTGTGATCAGTGGAAGTGCCAAATTTGAAGGCAAAGAAATTTTAAACTTGCCAGAAAAAGAGCTTAACAAGATTCGCGCAGAACAAATTGCGATGATTTTCCAAGATCCTATGACCTCATTGAACCCATATATGAAGGTCAGCGATCAGCTAATGGAAGTATTAATGTTGCACAAAGGCATGGGTAAAACCGAAGCATTTGAAGAATCGGTACGCATGCTTGAGGCGGTGAAAATTCCAGAAGCTCGTAAGCGTATTAATATGTACCCGCATGAGTTCTCTGGTGGTATGCGTCAGCGTGTGATGATCGCGATGGCACTGCTTTGTCGTCCTAAGCTACTGATTGCCGATGAACCGACTACTGCACTAGATGTAACGGTTCAAGCGCAAATCATGGACTTGTTGAATGAGCTTAAAGACGAATTTAACACCGCGATTATTATGATCACCCATGACCTAGGTGTTGTTGCCGGCTCTTGTGACAAAGTGCTGGTGATGTATGCCGGACGTACCATGGAGTACGGTACGGTCGATGAAATTTTCTACAAACCAAGCCACCCATACAGCGAAGGCTTACTACGTGCCATTCCTCGTCTTGATACCGAAGGCGAAGAGTTGCCAACCATTCCAGGTAACCCACCGAACTTGCTACGTTTGCCAACTGGTTGTCCGTATCAAGAACGTTGTCACCGTGTTACCGATCGTTGTCGTCAAGAAGCACCACAGCTTTTACCATTTGGTGAAGACCGTTTCCGTGCTTGTTTTTCTGAATGGGAGACTTGGAAGTCATGAGCATTACAAATGAAGTAAAAACAGAACAACCAAGCATTGTTGAGCCTAAAGCCAAAATTGAAAAAGTGGCATTAGCGGATAAAAACTTATTGCTGGATATTAAAAACTTAAAAGTTCACTTTAATATTGCCTCGAAATCCGCATGGCCTTGGTCAAAACCGGCTAAATTAAAAGCGGTTGATGGCGTCAATGCTCGTTTATATGAAGGTGAGACTCTGGGCGTAGTCGGTGAGTCTGGCTGTGGTAAATCAACCTTTGCTCGCGCGATTATTGGTTTAGTGGAAGCGACTGAAGGCGAAGTAATGTGGTTAGGCCAAGACTTAACGCGCATGCAAGCGGTTCAAAAGCGTGAAAAGCGCAAAGAAATTCAGATGATTTTCCAAGATCCGCTGGCGTCGCTTAACCCACGCATGACCGTTGGTGACATCATTGCTGAGCCGCTTGTGACGTTTTATCCAAAGCTATCTAGGGCTGAAGTGAAAGCCAAAGTAAAAGCCATGATGGATAAAGTTGGGCTGTTACCGAACGTGATTAACCGTTACCCACATGAGTTTTCAGGTGGTCAGTGTCAGCGTATTGGTATCGCTCGTGCGTTGATTTTGAATCCTAAGATGATCATTTGTGATGAACCGGTATCAGCCCTAGATGTATCGATTCAGGCGCAGGTAGTGAACCTACTAAAAGAACTACAGCGTGAACTAGGCTTGAGTTTAGTGTTTATTGCCCACGACTTATCAGTGGTAAAACACATCTCAGACCGTGTATTGGTAATGTACCTAGGTAATGCGGTAGAGCTCGGCGAGGCAGATGCATTATTTGCAAATCCGAAACACCCATACACCAAAGCCTTGATGTCAGCGGTGCCGATTCCAGATCCGAAGAAAGAACGCGCCAAAGTCATTCAGATGCTAGAAGGGGATTTACCATCGCCGATCAACCCACCATCAGGTTGTGTGTTTAGGACTCGCTGTCCAATCGCTACTGCACAATGTGCGGAGCAAAAACCACAAATCAAAGGTACTGATGTTCACGCGGTATCGTGTTTGCTGGTGGATTAATCCGGTCTGAAAATTAATTGAATGAAAGCAGTGCTGAAAGGTGCTGCTTTTTTATTGTCTGTTTCTTTTTTATTAGCAAGGTTTTAAGCGGTGAGTGTTAAACGACAGGTTTCTTTTCCAAACAGCGGCGGCATAAACAGACATCGTAAGTTTCGGTTATTTGACGCTCTTCTATTTCAAAACACCAGCAAGTCTCTTTCCCTGCAGCGATATCACAAAAAGTATTGTCACCACATTCAGGGCAGGCATGAGTGCTTTTTTCACCACTGAGTTTGGCCATCACTTGCGAGTGAGCGTCATCATCCATTCTGCTCCATTGAAGAATTTCACCCATGGTGCGATGGCATCCAGAGCAGATCCCTGCGTTATTTTTACAAGCTGCAATACATGGTGTTTTCATAATGGGATATCAGTAATGAATGAGTCGAGGGTTTATTGTAACAGAGACTTTAGCATGGCTATAAAATCGCGTCACTCATTCGAATCTATCGAACAAAACCGTCAGCTCGTTGCGGTGTGACTGAGCGCTAGGCTACTTATACTGAGAGATACTAAACAGAACACAGAACAGGAGAGCATGATGGGTAAGTTAGTCGAAGGTGTATGGCACGATGTTTGGTACGACACTGAATCGAGCGGCGGTAAATTTGTCCGTGAAGATGCCGGTTTCCGAAATTGGATTGAAAATAAGCCAGATGCGCCGTTTCAACCAGAATCAGGTCGCTATCACTTGTATGTGTCTCTTGCCTGTCCGTGGGCGCACCGCACCTTAATTATGCGTGAGCTAAAAGGATTAGCCGACCATATTGACGTCACAGTGGTTAGCCCAGATATGCTGGAAAATGGCTGGGAGTTCAGCCAACCTGAGCCGCTATTTGGCTTTACCAAACTTCATCAAATTTATACCCAAGCCAAGCGTGACTACTCAGGTCGCGTGACGGTGCCTACGCTGTGGGATAAGAAAACCAACACCATAGTCAGTAATGAATCTTCAGAAATTCTGCGCATGTTTAATTCGGAGTTTAATGATTTAACGGGTAATACTGATGACTACTACCCGCAAGAGCTTAGATCTGAAATCGATCAATGGAATGAGTTTATCTATCCCAACATTAATAACGGAGTGTATAAAACCGGGTTCGCTACCTCCCAACAAGCGTATGAAGAAGCGTTTGATAGCTTGTTTGCCGCGTTAGATAAGGTGGAGCAGCATCTATCTCAGAGTAAGTATCTTGTTGGTGAGAAAATCACAGAAGCGGATTGGCGTTTGTTTACCACTTTAATTCGCTTTGATGCGGTTTACGTTGGCCATTTCAAATGTAACTTAAAACGCATTGCTGAATATCCCAACCTTTATCGTTATATGAAAGCACTGTATCAAGAGCCTGGCATCAAAGGCACTGTGAGTTTTGAACATATTAAGCGTCATTATTACTTTAGCCAGAAAAGTATTAACCCAACTCAAGTCGTACCTAAAGGACCTGAATTAGATTTAGATAGCTAATTATTATGTAAATGAATAGGCTTCTGAACGGTCGTTCAAAAATAACTTGAACGATCGTTCAGATGTATGTATGGTGAATGGGTAGTACAGAGTCACCCTATAGAAAAGCTTAAATTTTGTATTAATAAGGAAGCTATAATGTCTAATTTCAAAATCCATACTCTTGAATCTGCACCAGAAAAAAGCAAAGCCGTATTAGAAGGTGCTAAAAAGCAAATGGGTCGCATTCCTGGATTATTTGGAGTGATGGCTGAGTCTCCAAATCTGCTACAAGCTTATACTCAACTGCATCAATTGTTTGCAGATAGCTCGTTTGATGCTGAGGAATTAACGGTTGTGTGGCAAACCATCAATGTAGAGCATGAGTGTCACTACTGTGTACCCGCGCATACAGGCATTGCCCATTCAATGAAAGTCGATCCGGCAATCACTGAAGCTTTACGCAACCAGCAACCAATGCCAACAGAGAAACTTCAAGCTCTTCATTTGTTCACATTAAGCATGGTTCGAAATCGAGGTAATGTCTCTGAGCAAGAGCTACAAGACTTTTTTGCCGCTGGGTACACTCAACAACATGTTTTAGACGTGATTCTTGGCTTATCACAAAAAGTGATCAGTAATTATGTAAACCATGTAGCAGAAACACCAGTCGATCCAATGTTTGAACAATTTAAATGGACGAAGAAATAACGCTTTCAAAGATATGGCTTAAGATGTGAATACCAACTGAAAGCCTGTACAATCATGAGAAAGTAAATAAAGCCAAGTGATATGTTATCGCTTGGTTTTTTAGGTATAGCAATGACTAAACAAGCTAAATTTAATCGTGACCAAGTAATTGAAAAAGCGAAAAATCTATATTGGGAAAAGGGCTATCACGCCACCTCTATGAGAAATCTACAAGAGGTTATTGATATGCGTCCGGGCAGTATTTACGCTGCATTTGGCAGTAAAGATAACCTTTTTAAAGAATCGCTTTCGCTTTATGCCAACCAAAATATGGCACTACTGACGGATTGCTTAGCACAAGAAACTACCATTCTACTTGGTTTAAAACGCTTTATTACTCACATCATTATTGCCGATAAAGACCGCGCCCCTAATGGCATGTGTATGATAGTGAAAAGCATTGCGGAATTAACAGAAAGTGACTCTCCCGATCTACTGCATGAAGCAACGACCATTTTATCGCAAATAGAAGCGACATTTTCCGAGCTATTCCAGCAAGCAATCAATAATGGCGAGTTCTCAACGGATAAAACCGCAAATGAATTAGCCCGCTTTTTTCAGGTTCAAATTATTGGCTTAAGAACTTATGCACGAACCGTTAAACAGCAAGATGTGATAGAAAAGCTCATTGATGATTTGTTTGCTGATTTACAGGCGAGTAGATGAAAATAAATAGATGAAACTTTATTAATTCACTTGATATTTATAAGGTTTATTGACTAAATTAAGAGTTCAAAGCAATCAAAGGTATTTGACTATGTTAAAGAGTAAACAAAAAATCATTACATTAACGATGTTAGCATCGGCTTTGGCTCTTTCTGGCTGTGCTTCAAATGATGAAGTGATTGAGCAGCAGAATCAACAAGCGGAGCAACTAAGTTCTCTACAAGCTGACCTACAAGCTCAAAAAGAGTCGAATCAGCAACTAGCAGATAAAGTTGATCAACTGGCGATGGATCAAGATGAAATCAAGCAAGGTATGCAAGACAAGTCGAGCGCTTACGTGATCAAAGAAAATGATACCTTGTATCGCATTGCCAGCGAGCACGATATGACGGTTGATGAGTTACAGCAACTAAACCCAGAGATTAAGAATCCAAAATCGCTATTAATTGGTCAAACGATCAAACTAAAATAACGGATTAAAGTTTTTATAAATTAAAGCTCTAATAAAAAATGGCTGATCAATTGATCAGCCATTTTTGTATCTAGTGCACGTGATATTTATTGTGCCACTAGCCTAGTAAGGTAGTCGAAATAAAGTAACCAATCACAGTCGCTGTCGATACGCCGATAATGCCTGGAATAAAGAAGCTGTGATTCAATACATACTTACCAATCGACGTCGTGCCTGAGCGGTCAAAGGTGATCGCCGCCAGATCTGATGGGTAGAATGGGAAGAAGAAATAAGCATAACAAGCTGGAATAACCCCGATTAAGACTTCCGGTGGAATACCTAACGAGAAACCTAATGGAAACATAATCGTCAGTACCGCGGCTTGGCTTTTTAAGAAAACTGAAGTAGCAAACATGGCAAAAGCAAAGGTCCAAGGATGAACGCTAACAATATCGCTCACCATTTCAATTAGGTAAGGCTTGTGGTGTTCAATGATGGTGTCACTCATCCAAGCAATACCAAAGATGATGATTACCGCAGACATCCCCGCCGTAAACACATTACTTTTAGCGATTTCTTTTGGATCAACTTTAGTGCATAGCAGAATAATCGCGCCGACAGCCAACATTAAGAATTGAATGGCGACCGACATGCCCACACCTTGAGGTAACAGATTCAGGTCTTTACCGAACATCGCAACAAAGACTACCACCGCAATACCCGCTAAGAACACGGTTAAACCTGTTTTGGCTTTTTTTGCATTGGCAATATCATTACCGCCTTCGGCAGTTTCATCAATTAACGCGGCTTTAAAATCTGGGTTTTTGCAGCGTTCGATAAAGGCTTCGTCTTGGTCGAGTTCTTTGCCGCGGAATAGGCTCCAAGTACAACCGGCGAGTAAGCCACAGAAGGTTGCTGGAATGGTGACCATCAACACGTGAACCAGTGAAATGTCCAAATCATTTTTAGCGGCGGTTGCCATCACAACGGCAGCAGCAGCGGCGATTGGACTCGCGGTGATCCCCATTTGCGAAGCAACTGAAGCCATCGCCATTGGACGTTCTGGACGAATACCTTTTTTAATCGAAACATCGTAGATAACGGGTAGAAGAGGGTAAACACTATGACCAGTACCAACAAGAACGGTTAAAAGGTAAGTACAAAATGGCCCTAAAAATACGATTTGATTTGGGTGCTTACGCAGCAATCTTTCTGCAAACTTAACCAGTAATTTTAAACCACCCGTCGCTTCTAATGTTGCTGAAGCCGCAACTACTGCAAGAATAATCAACATAACGCTGATTGGTGGAGACCCCGGCGCAATGCCAAACACAAACGCTAAAATGGAAACGCCTAAGCCGCCTAATAAACCAAAGGCAATACCGCCAAACCGAATCCCTGTGAAAATGACTGCTAACAACAGCAGCATGTGAATATAGAACATACCTGTTACCCCTAAAGTATTATGACTATAGAGAAACTAACATTGTCGATAGTGAGTAATCTTGATCTAGTGCAACTTCAATTGGGTCTAGTGAAACACAGAGAGGATATTGTGATGTTGGTAAAAAATAGTGTGATGTCGGTAAGATAAATATGCGGTATAAAGAGAAGAGCCCTGATTCACCTACGGTAAGGTTATTCAGGGCTAATGATGAAGCTATTTGTATCTATTAACGTATTATATTTATTAGCGTAGTTTCATTGCTTTTTCAGCAAGACGTTTCGCCGCCGCTCGATGTTGAATTAACAAGTCTTCCAGGTCATGCCCAATAACATGGCCATCATGCACTCGCCATTCACCGTTAATCATTACGCGGTCAGCTTGTTGTGCACCACACATAATTAACGCTGCCAGTGGATCGTGTGAGCCAGAGAAACGGATTTCATCTAGGGTAAACATGGAAATGTCCGCTTGTTTACCGACTTCCAGAGTACCGATGTCAGAGCGTCCCATTGCAGCCGCTGAGCCTTTAGTTGCCCAACGTAGTGCGTCAAGGTGCGACACATTGGCAGAGCCATAACGTAAGCGTTGCAAGTACATCGCCATACGTACTTCACCAATCATGTTGGAACCATCGTTAGACGCTGAACCATCAACCCCTAGGCCAACTTTCACGCCTGCTGCTTCTAATTCGTTATTACGACAAATACCAGAGGCGAGCATCATGTTTGAGGTTGGGCAATGACTGATACCAACACCAGCGCTACCGAGGCGTTTGATTTCTTCATCATTAAAGTGAATGCCATGCGCCAGCCAAGTTTTATCATTTAGCCAACCAACACTTTCAAGGTAATCTACCGGACGGTGACCAAAGCGTTGCAAGCAGAACTCTTCTTCATCAATGGTTTCACACAGGTGAGTATGCATCATCACATTTTCTTGATGAGCAATGCGTGAAGTTTCTTTCATTAAATCGGTAGTGACAGAAAATGGCGAGCAAGGCGCTAAAGCAATTTGCATCATCGCACCGTCTTCACGCTGGTGGTATTGGTTAATTAACCTCAAGCTGTCATCAATGATGGTTTGTTCGGTTTGAATAGTATGACGAGGAGGTAGGCCGCCATCGTCTTCCCCTAAGCTCATCGAGCCGCGAGTTAGAATGGCGCGAACGCCGAGTTTTTTGGCGGTTTCAACCTGAATATCAATCGCATGCTCTAAGCCAACCGGAATTAAATAATGGTGATCGGAGGCGGTAGTACAACCAGACATCATCATCTCAACCAGCGCGACTTCAGTAGAAAGGGCATGCATTTCTTCATCAAGACCCGCCCAAACTGGGTAGAGGGTTTTAAGCCAGTTGAATAGTTCTTTGTCTAACGCATCAGGGTAGGCACGAGTTAATGTTTGATAAAAGTGATGGTGGGCATTAATTAAGCCGGGAGTGACAACGTGATTTTTAGCATCCACCACAATATCAATCTTGTGGCTCGGCTCGGCATTTAAAGCGACCAATTCAAGGATGGTGTTTCCACGAACGACAATCCCGCCACGTGCATCTTGCGAGCTGCCAGTATAGATATCGAGCGGATTTTTAATCCAAGTAGTCGTTAGGTTTTGATTCGCTGAATGTTGAGTATTAAGCGTTTGAGACATTCATAATTTTCCTTAGCCATCTCAGCCATTTCAGGGGAGAGGGTCTTATTTTCAGGTTTGTTAATGGTGGTTAATGTTTATTGGTGTTAATAGCTTTAGTTGAAAAAGGCAAAAGCCGAACATGCCGACTTTTACCTTGGTATAGATTTTATTTCATCGCGGTACTTGGGGTGAGCCGAGATTGTGATTCGGATGAGGAAGTCTGTTGATCCGATAAATTATCGTCTTCAGATTGCGCCTCAAGTAGTGTTTGGTTACGTACCATCTCACGTTCAGCAGCAATAGTGGCAATCGCTTTTGAGATGGTTGCTTTTGATTCCATCACTTTAAAGGCAGGTGAATGACATTCTTCATCTTTCGCCATTTCAACGACTTCTTGTTTTTTCATGGCTAATTCTTCTTTGCGGTTTTGCGGTAAAATTTGGTGTAAGATAATCGCAATCAAAGTACCGGTAGTAATGCCTGAGTGGAAGAATTCCGCCATTGCATGAGGTAAATGCTGTATTAAACGAGGCTCAACCGTCACCGCTAAACCAGAGGCTAGGCTGACACAAATGATTAAAGCATTACGTTTAGTATCGGCTGCTTTGATCAGCATACGAATACCGGCATAAGCAATCATGCCGAACATAATGAAACCTACGCCGCCTAGAACGGGCTTTGGAATGGTGACTGCAATCGCTGCTAATTTTGGAAATAAGCCGCCAAGAATTAATAGGCCACCGGTTGTAGCCACAACATAACGACTTGCCACACCTGTAATACCGACAATACCCACGTTTTGGCTAAATGAAGCCAATGGCATACCTGTCATTACTGCAGAAAGCGTACTACCTAGACCATCGCCTAATACGCCACGTTTTAAATCTTTACCGGTTACTTCTTTTTGGCAGTTTGCACCTAGTGCCATAAAGTCACCAGTGGCTTCCGCAACCACGATGATATAAGCCAAGCTCATACTTAAAATCGCGCCCCAAGAAAAAGTCATGCCATATTTAAGCGGGGTCGGGCTGCCTACCCAAGAAGCTTCAGAGACTTGATTTAAGTCGACCATTCCCATGGTTAAAGCGGCAATGTAGCCACCGACTAACCCAATCACAATGGCAGAGGCTGCGATCATACCTTTGCAATACACTGAGACTAGGATAACGATACCAAGTGAGATTAAAGCAAGAAACAGTTTTGGTAAGGTCGCAAATTCTTCACTGCCTTTTGGCGCGTCACCAATCCAGCTCATCGCTACCGGTAGAATAGTTAAACCGATTAAGGTAATTACAACGCCGCTCACCACATCAGGGAAGAGCTTTTTAATTTGCGTCATGAAGAAGCTGGCAAAAATTACTAAGAATGAGCCAACAAAAGCAGCACCCATAATGCCACTCATACCATCTGCTTTACCGATAGAAATCGCCACGCCGAGGAAAGCAAAGCTGGAACCCATCACAACTGGCAATCGAATCCCCACAGGGCCAAGACCGACACATTGAACAATAGTGGCAATACCACCTACGAGTAACGCAGCGTTAATTAGGTCAGCAATTTCAGCAGCGGGTAAGCCGACAGATGCGCCGACAATAAGAGGTACCGCAACGATCCCCCCGATCGATGCCAGCATGTGTTGTAAGGCCAGTAGTAATGTTGTGCCAACAGGTGGGCGTTGGTTAAGCGTATATGTAAGCTTCATGACATTTCCTTAGTGTCTATTCCACTAGATTCTTATAGGTAGTATGGGTCTACCTTCCTAACGTCGAATTAGCAGTTCTTGTTATATACCCAAATCATGTGGGTAGTTATATTTCTGCATCCATGTATGTATAGGTGTGCTTTAACATTAATGCAACAATATTGAATACAATCAATTTTGTAAATTAGCGGTGTTAATTTCTGCAAGCTAGGTCTAACTGGCAAGTTTTGTGCCAAAAAGTAAATAGAGTAAATTGAGAGGGAATTCAGCAGATTAAAATAAGTAAGTGATTGTAATTAAAGGAGGCGTGGATCATGAAAGTGCAGGTGTTGTTATAAATTAGTGCAAATTTATTTTAGTCATATTGTGTACAATGTATCGACTTTATTGTTTTTAATGTGATGGTTAATGTGTTTTTTCTATTACTAGAATGTGAAGTGGGGCAGATTTTTAGGCGAAAAAAAACCAACTACGAGAGTTGGTTTTTTATGTCTTTTTTATAATAAAAAGAAAAATAATGGTGGAGGGGGACGGATTCGAACCATCGAAGGCGGAGCCGGCAGATTTACAGTCTGCTCCCTTTGGCCACTCGGGAACCCCTCCACAAATTGTGTTGTTCTTTATCAATACGAATGACCTGACATCGTATCTAGAACGTCTTGCTGATGTTAAAAGGAATAACATGAACAAGTGAATAATGGTGGAGGGGGACGGATTCGAACCATCGAAGGCGGAGCCGGCAGATTTACAGTCTGCTCCCTTTGGCCACTCGGGAACCCCTCCACAAATTGTGTTTGCTCTTTAACAATACGAATGACCTGACATCGTATCTAGAACGTCTTGCTGATGTTAAAAGGAATAACATGAACAAGTTGAATAATGGTGGAGGGGGACGGATTCGAACCATCGAAGGCGGAGCCGGCAGATTTACAGTCTGCTCCCTTTGGCCACTCGGGAACCCCTCCACAAATTGTGTTTGTTCTTTAACAATACGAATGACCTGACATCGTACCTAGAACGTCTTGCTCGTGTTAAAAAGAATAACACCAACAAGTTAAATAATGGTGGAGGGGGACGGATTCGAACCATCGAAGGCGGAGCCGGCAGATTTACAGTCTGCTCCCTTTGGCCACTCGGGAACCCCTCCACAAGTGTGGGGCGCATAATAGCAAACTGTTTTAGGCTGTAAAGAAGTTTTTTTAAATAATTGATTAAGTGTTGAGTTTTCGAACTGATTGGGCTTTGAGTGGCATTTTATTGAGCAAAATGAGTAAGATTTAGCTGAAATTAGCCGTCTTGAGAGCAAGCATTTTTTACTCTAAAGATAAGCATATTTACATTGTTTTACGCTCAACCTATCTTTCTGCTGATAGAATAAAGCTTGTACCTTGAGCCTATTTAGGCATTTAAACGGAATTACTCATGGATAAAAAATCACTATCTTCATATGGTATCGCTTTTTCTCTCTTTATTGCCACTTCTCATATTGCGAATGCTAATGATAAACCAGCGGGGATCCCTGTTGGCGCTCAAATCGTTCAAGAACACGATGTTCAGCAAACCCTAACCTTAGTTGCCAAATTATCAGCGCAAGAATCGGTCACCATTAGGCCGGAAGTCTCGGGCAAGGTAGAAAAGATCTTGGTGAGTTCAAACCAAGAAGTAAAAGTGAATCATCCACTTCTTATACTCGATGAAAAAAAAGCTCGCGCCGCACTTAACGAAGCACGAGCTTATTATAATGATGAAAAACGTAAAGAAAGAGAGTTCGCCAGTTTGGTGAAAAAGAATGCGATTACTCAAACTGAATTAGATGCTCAACGTGCCAGTGTCGATATTGCCAAAGCTCGTATGGACGTCGCACTAGCGGAACTGTCTTACCTTAATATCAACGCACCATTTTCCGGCACCGTTGGCTTTATTGATTTCAGTAAAGGTAAAACCGTTAGCGCCAGTGAAGAGCTATTTACGCTAGATAATTTAGACAACATGCGTTTGGATTTACAAGTACCAGAAAAGTACCTTTCAAAAATAACCTTGGGCATGGAAGTGAATACCGAAAGCCGAGCGTGGAGTGAACAAGCCTTCCCAGGGAAAGTCACTCATATCAACACTCGTGTAAATATCGCCACTTTGAGTGTTCCGGTGCGTGTTGATATTGCAAACCCTGATCATAAATTAAAGCCGGGCATGCTGATGTCGGCCACTTTAACTTTCCCTAAAATTCATAAACCGATCATTCCGGTACAGGCGCTAGAATATTCGGGTACTAAGCGTTACGTGTATGTGATTGAAAATGACAAAGTTACCCGTACCGAAATTATTTTAGGCTCACGTATAGAAGATAAGATTGTAGTGGAATCTGGCCTTGATATAGGTAAGCAAATCGTCACCAAAGGTCTGGTTAATATGCGCGATGGCTTAAATGTCAAAGTAGTCGAGCAAGATTCACTCACAATGCCAAAGTCAGATAACCAAGGAGCGCAATAATGTGGTTATCTGATGTGTCGGTAAAGCGGCCAACGGTTGCGATTGTTTTAAGTTTATTACTGTGCGTGTTTGGTTATGTGTCTTTTACTAAGCTCGCCGTTCGTGAAATGCCCGATATTTCGAATCCTGTCGTTACGGTATCGACCAATTATGACGGCGCTTCCGCCAGCATAATGGAAAGCCAGATCACCACAATATTAGAAGATCAGCTTTCTGGTATAAGTGGCGTCGATGATATTCAGTCGGTTTCCCGTAATGGTAGTTCACGCATTACCATTACCTTTGATTTAGGCTATGACCTTACGACAGGTGTGAGTGATGTCCGTGATGCGATTGCCCGTGCGCAACGTTCTCTGCCAGATGAATCCGACGATCCTATCGTATCTAAAGATAATGGTTCTGGTGATGCGGCGGTGCATATCAATCTCACTTCAACCAAAATGGATCGTACTCAATTAACCGATTACATTAACCGCGTTCTGATTGACCGCTTTAGTTTGATTTCTGGTGTCAGTTCAATTGATATCAGTGGTGGCTTAGACAAAGTTATGTACGTAAAACTTGATCCAACTGCGATGGCTGGACTAGGGGTGACGACGACCGATATTCGCGATGCGCTAGAACGTGAAAACGTCGAAAATCCAAGTGGTGAAGTGCGTAATGACACCACATCGATGACAGTTCGCACGACCCGCAACTACTTAACCGAAGAAGACTTTAAATATCTAGTCGTCAATAAAAGTAGCGATGGGCATCCGCTTTATCTGCAAGATGTTGCGACGATTTACTTAGGTGCAAAAAACGAAAGTTCGATGTACAAGAGTGACGGCGAAGTAGGTGTCAGCATGGGCATCATTACTCAAACCGATGCCAATCCACTTGACGTTGCTCAGCGAGTACGTACAGAAGTCGATAACGTACAGAAGTTTTTACCAGATGGCACCTCATTAAAAATAGAGTATGACGCAACGATCTTTATCGAGCAGTCGATTAGTGAAGTCTACAACACGCTATTTATCACTGGCGGTTTAGTGGTGCTAGTGCTGTATATTTTCCTTGGTCAAATGCGCGCAACGTTAATTCCTGCGGTGACGGTTCCAGTGTCACTTATTTCTGCCTTTATGGCGGCTTATTATTTTGGTTTCTCGGTTAACTTAATTACCTTATTGGCGTTAATTCTTGCGATTGGCTTAGTGGTCGATGATGCGATTGTGGTTGTGGAAAATATCTTCCATCACCTTGAGCGAGGCGAGCCACCACTACTTGCCGCTTATAAAGGCGCGCGAGAAGTGGGTTTTGCCGTTATGGCGACTACCTTGGTATTGGTGATGGTCTTCCTACCTATTTCCTTTATGGATGGCATGGTAGGCCTGCTATTTACCGAGTTCTCCGTATTACTTGCTATGTCGGTGCTTTTCTCATCGTTAATCGCGTTAACTTTAACACCCGTACTAGGCAGTAAATTACTCAAAGCTAACGTAAAGCCGAATCGTTTTAATCTTTGTATTGATAAATTCTTTGCCCGTATTGAAACGGCTTATCGCAATGGGCTCGTACGTGCGATTCGTTTTCGTTGGTCAGCACCAGTGAGTATTATTGCTTGTATCGTGATGAGTGGATGGTTGATGACCATGATCCCTAGCCAATTAGCGCCCAAAGAAGATAAAGGTGTGCTATTTGCGTTTGTAAAAGGGGCGGATGCTACCAGTTTTAACCGCATGAGTGCCAACATGGATGAAGTGGAAAATCGCCTTATTCCATTACTTGGTAAAGGCGTGTTGAAATCATTCAGCGTGGATGCACCCGCCTTTGGTGGCCGAGCAGGTGATGAAACTGGCTTTGTGATCATGGTGCTAGAAGATTGGGATAAACGAAGCGTCAATGCACAGCAAGCCTTGGGTATGATCAGCAAAACGTTATCTGGCATTCCCGATGTTCGAGTACGCGCGATGATGCCGGGTTTCCGTGGCGGTTCTGATAACCCCGTGCAATTTGTGCTCGGTGGTTCAGACTACCAAGAGCTTTCGAAATGGGCTGAATTCTTGCAGCACAAAGGCGAAGAAGAAGGTGTGATCACGGGTGGAGATTTAGATTATTCTGAAAAAACACCAGAGTTGGTCGTGACGGTTGATAAGCAACGCGCAGCCGATTTAGGTATAAGTGTGAGCGATATTTCCGACACACTGGAAGCTATGCTCGGTGGCGTGACGGAAACCACCTATTTAGAGCGTGGTGAAGAATACGATGTGTATTTACGTGGTGATGAAAACAGCTTTAATAACGCCGCAGATCTTAGCAAAATTTATTTACGTACTGATGGCGGAGAGCTCATTACACTCGACACAGTAACCAAGCTGGAAGAGATTGCTTCAGCCAACCGCTTGTCGCATACCAATAAACAAAAATCGATTACTTTGAGTGCGAACTTAACGCCAGATTACACACTAGGTGAAGTGCTTGATTATCTTGACCAGCAAGCGGTTGATAACTTGCCGAGTGATATTAGCATTTCCTATAGCGGTGAATCGAAAGACTTTAAAGAGAACCAATCAAGCGTGATGGTGGTTTTTGCCTTGGCTTTATTGGTGGCTTATCTTGTTTTGGCTGCGCAGTTTGAAAGCTTTATTAACCCACTAGTTGTGATGTTTACCGTGCCAATGGGCGTACTAGGCGGTTTTATTGGTCTGTATTTAATGGGGCAAGGGCTCAATATCTACAGCCAAATTGGGATGATATTGCTGATTGGTATGGTAACTAAAAACGGCATATTGATTGTTGAGTTTGCAAACCAACTACGTGACCGTGGCATTGAATTTGAAAAAGCGATCATTGATGCGGCAGCACGTCGTCTGCGCCCAATCTTAATGACGGCATTTACTACCATAGCGGGATCATTGCCGCTGATGCTATCTACCGGTGCTGGCTATGAAAGCCGAGTAGCAGTAGGTACAGTAGTGCTATTTGGAATGAGTTTTGCCACATTAGTGACCTTGTTTGTGATTCCACAGATGTATCGTTTAATTTCGTTGAAGACCCATTCACCGGGGCATATAGAAGCCTTGTTGGATAAAGAGTTGGAGAGGGATGTCACGACTCGCCCTGGGCATGGGTAGAATCGTTACTCGTATGCGCTTCGCTATGTTTCTCGTGACTCGGCTTTGTTGGAGTAACTTCTTCGAACTACGGACAGCGTGGTGTCCGAGAGGTGAGATTTGAATAGCGTTACTCGTATACGCTTCGCTACGTGTCTCGTGACTCGGCTTTGTTGGGGTAACTTCTTCGAACTACGGACAACGTGGTGTCCGAGAGGTGAGATTAGAAAATAACATTACTTGTATCCGTTTCACTGTGTGTTTAGTGGTTCGGCTTTGTCGCGTTAACCTATTCTAGCCACGAGCAGCGTAGCGCCCGAGCAACGAGATTCGAAACCCAATAAAAAACGCTGCACTTTCGTTAGAAGACGAAAGTGCAGCGTTCCATTATCTTTTCCAATCACGATCTACGCTTTAAAACGTACGACCTAGGCTAATTTGTACGCCTTTATAATCGTAATCATCATTGTCGTATAGATCTCCCATGGTTAGGGCATAAACATATTCAGCACGGAAGAAGTAGTCGGAATTCATTAAGTCCCACTGTAGACCACCTGAAATATTTAAACCGCCCACACCATCTTCGTCATCGACGTCAAAGTTATCAGCTTTAAATTTAGAATAGGTATAAGTACCAGTCAGTTTTGCATATAGCTCAAAAGGAGTTTTCCAAATTCTACCTGTCGTCGCTAATCCAGATAGAGCAAATTGATGAGTATCTAAATTTGCCATGCTGT
This sequence comes from Vibrio sp. CK2-1, assembly GCF_021726515.1. Lineage (GTDB taxonomy): Bacteria > Pseudomonadota > Gammaproteobacteria > Enterobacterales > Vibrionaceae > Vibrio. Next base: position 48,357 of record NZ_JAKKCJ010000004.1, read on the forward strand.
CATCTGCAAACTCACCTTCAGTTCGTGAGTAGCGGTAGAAACCTTCAACAGCGAAGTGTTTTGAATAATAGTGACCAACACCAATCGTAAGGTTTGGGTTCTCGTAGATTTCAGAATCCTTAAACTTGAGCGTGCCAGCGCCAGTAACATTTACTGGATCTGAAGAAACTCCAACCGCACCTGTACCTAAGTAAAAGTAATCCTTACCAGTAACATCTGATGCTGCATGAGCAGAAACAGACAATATAGCTAAAGGCGCAAGCGCAAATAAGCGTAGGGACTTCATAATTAACCTTTTCAATCTGGTTGATAATATTTCATTATCGAAAATGATAGCGGGGGCATTACGCCGCAAATTGCCAGCATTATAGTCAAAAAATTAGCGTAATACTTGAGCTAATCCCTATATTTTGTGATTAATTTTCTTAAGTATATCAACCATCAATCTTAGTTTGAAAATATGTCGAAATACTTATAAGTGGGTAATGGTTTTTAACGTTTCTTTAAACGGAGTGAGATCGGCAATATTTTTTTCTAGCCACTCAGAATTATAGTGACAGTTTAAATAGCGATCACCACTGTCACAAATTAAGGTGACGATTGAACCCGTTTCGCCGCGTTGGATCATTTCATGGGCAATATTTAAAGCGCCATATAAATTGGTACCCGTCGATGGGCCCACTTTGCGGCCAAGGATGTTCTCTAACCATTGAATCGTAGCAACGCTGGCAGCATCTGGAATAGTGCGCATTTCATCGATCACGCCAGGAATAAAGCTCGGCTCTACGCGTGGGCGACCAATACCTTCAATCTTACTGCCTGAATCAATCGTAATAGAGGCATCACCATGTTTGAAAAAGTCATGGAAAACCGAATTTTCAGGATCAACTACACACAGTTGAGTAGGGTGTTTTTTATAACGTAAAAAACGGCCAATGGTTGCAGATGTACCGCCCGTTCCTGCACTCATGACGATCCAAGAGGGAATCGGGTGAGGTTCACGGCTCATTTGGCAAAAGATGCTGTCGGCAATGTTGTTGTTTCCACGCCAGTCGGTCGCGCGCTCAGCATAGGTAAACTGATCCATGTAATGGCCATTTAATTCTTCTGCTAAACGACGAGATTCAGCATAGATTTGATCTGATCGTTCTACTAGGTGAGCTTCACCACCATAAAATTGGATTTGTTCGATTTTTTTAGTCGCGGTTGATTTTGGCATCACGGCAATAAAACGTAAGCCTAGTAGGCGAGCAAAGTAAGCTTCCGATACCGCAGTACTACCCGAAGACGACTCAATCACGGTCGTTTCAGGGCCAATCCAACCATTCGATAAAGCATATAAGAATAATGAACGTGCCAAACGATGCTTGAGAGAGCCAGTCGGATGGGTACTTTCATCTTTAAGATAAATATCAATGCCTGATAAATATGGCAGATCCAATTTTATTAAATGCGTATCGGCTGAGCGTTGAAAGTCCGCTTCGATTTTATTGATCGCTTGGTTAATCCATTGTCTATCTATGCACATAATATTAATCCTAATTGTTACTCGGTATCTAATGTAGGTAATTTACCTCTTAAACAAGAGAAAAGATTTGCTTTATTGGTTGTTATTTTCTTATATTGTAGAAATAAATTCCCCATTTGGTAGGTTTTAAGAAATGAAACATCTGATGTTGGATAAAGTAGATAAAACACTACTCAATATGCTTCAACAGGACACCACAGTCTCTCTACAAGAATTGGCTGATACGGTTAATTTGACTACAACACCTTGTTGGAAACGTCTTAAGCGATTAGAAGAACAAGGCATGATTGATAAAAAGGTCGCGCTACTCAACCCAGAGAAGTTGGGTTTGTCTTTTGTCGCGTTTGCCTTAATCAAAACCAACAATCATTCGAATGAGTGGTATCAAACATTTGTCGATACGGTCAGTGAGTTCCCAGAAGTGATGGAGTTTTACCGTATGGCAGGGGAGTTTGACTACATGATGAAAGTCTTGGTGTCAGATATGAAAGCGTACGATGAATTTTATAAGAAATTAGTAAATAGCGTAGAAGGGATTTCGAACGTGACTTCAACCTTTGCGATGGAATCGATTAAATATACGACTGCATTACCCATTCGGTAGTTATGATATGAACGAGCCACTTAAATCAGATTTAAGTGGCTCGTTAAGTGTGTAGCTCTATGTGTACTGAAAAAGTGTGCGCTGAAAACTATTTTTGAGTAAAGCGCATCACACCTTCTTGTACCGCGCTTGCAACTAGATTTCCTTGTCGGTCAAAAATCTCACCACGTACTAAGCCGCGGCCATTGCTGCTGGTTGGGCTATCAATCACATACAACAGCCATTCATCCATTTTAAACGGACGATGAAACCACATTGAATGATCAATCGTGGCAACTTGGAACTTTGGCGTAAACAGTGAAACTTTATGCGGGAATAGTGCTGTGACTAAGAACCCCCAATCAGAAGCGTAACCGAGCAAGTATTGATGCAAGATCGGATCATCCGGCAGCGCACCATTGGCTTTAATCCATAAATATTGTTTAGCGGGTAGAGCGTCTGGTTTGAATGGGTTGTTGACCACGACAGGGCGCACTTCAATTGGCTTTTCATGGCAAAATGCACGTTGCATCGCAGGAGATAGGGCATCTTTCATCGACTGTGCAAGTTCTGTTTCCGAAGGAATGCCTTCTGGCCCTTGGATATCCGGCATTTGTGATTCTTGATGTTCTAACCCTTCAAACTGGCCTTGATAAGAAGCTGTCAGATAAAAAATTGGTCTGCCGTGTTGAATCGCTTTGACTCGACGGGTGGATAAACTTTTACCATCACGCAGTTTTTCAACATCATAAATAATAGGTTGATTAATATCGCCCGGGTGTAAGAAGTAGCTATGAAAAGAGTGGACCGTTCTATCTGATTCAACGGTATAACCAGCGGCAGATAAAGCTTGTCCAATTACTTGCCCACCATAAACTTGCGGTAAGCCTAAATGCTCACATTCCCCACGGAATAGGCCAACTTCTAAACGTTCGAGTTGGTGTAAATTGAGTAATTCTTGTAATTGTTTGCTCATCAGACCTCCATATTGTATTGTCCAATTATTAACATGCGAGCTTGATATTACAAGACTGCATGATATTCACATCACAATAATTCATTAAGGAAGCGCATGAAAAAGTCATTATTGTTAGTTTCATCAATAATTATGGGAGTGGCAATGACAGGTTGCACCACAAATACCGATAACACTTCACCTGAATCACAAAGCTCAAGCGAAGCGGTTAGCCTTGCAAGTGTTACAGGTAGTGTGTTCTACCGTGAACGTATTGCACTACCAGACAACGCAGTCGTGACAGTGACATTAGAAGATATCTCGCTAGCAGATAAAGCGGCAGAAATCTTAGCGACAGATTCATTTGTGACCAGCGGTAAGCAAGTACCATTTGAATTCAAGCTTGATTATGATGCGAATAAAATTGTGCCGAACCATCGTTACAACGTTCGCGCTAAAATTGCTGTCGATGGCAAACTACGCTTCACAACAGACACGGTTACTCCAGTGATTACCGATGAGAACAAAACTCAAGCGGTTCAACTACGCATGATCGGCGTTCGTTAATTGGTACGCTAATTGCTGTAATACCTGTGTGTGGCCTAGTTGTTTAATCGTTATTAATCGGCTAAATAGCTGAAAAGATTAAGGTTGCCACAGGTATTTTCTTAAATTGACCTTTCCTGTGTGACTTACTTCAATTCCATCTAGTTCTAAATGGCGTTTCTGTCTCTCTAAATCTGCTCCTTTCAGTGATATTTGTCCTTGGCTATTGAGAACTCTAAACCAAGGTAATTGACTACCTTCTGGCAGATTAGCCAGTAACTTACCAACATGACGTGAGTAACCCGGATAGCCTGCGTACTCGGCGACACGCCCGTAACTGCTGACTTTCCCTGCTGGGATCTGGCTTAATATATAAAATACTTGTTGGTTAAATTGGCTCATTGTTTGATTGTTTTCGCTGAATTCTCGGTAGACATATTATTAAACCCGTATAGAATGCGAGGTCATATTATTGCTCGAAAATCATTCACAATATAAATAGGTTTTGCGATTTTTGCGTTCTTATTTATGCATTGGAGTTTGTGTTGTTTCTTCTACTATCTATTGCCTTTTCGCTGCTTGCAATCTCGCTTCCTACTTATGCAGCAGAAGTGCCAACCGCGTCAACATCAGTGCCGACCTATACTGTCGCCACACGCCCAGATGATATCGGTAATATTATCATTTTTGATGAACTGTCTGATCATTTTAACTTTAAAGTTCATTATCTCTATTTTGATCAGTTTGCACCGATTCTAGAGGCAGTAAAAAATAAAAAAGCCGACTTTTCTGCCAATGTGACCTATTCAGAAGAAAGGGCAAAACATCTCTATATTTCTGAACCAACCAATGTCGAATATACCTACCTGTTTACTAATTACGGCATCCATAGCCCGCACTCCGTTCAGGAAGTTCATACCATTGCGGTTGCCAATAACTTAATTTTTAAAGACTTAGTTCAACGCATTCATCCAAATATTAAAGTGGTTGAGTTTGATGATTTCGAACACGCTAAACAAATGATCCGTAGTGGAGAAGTGGATGGTGTTGTCGATAATATTTCTAAACTAGAACCTTTCTTGAAAGATGGTTTTGATGCCCGTGCGCTAAATGGCAAGGTGCCGATTCAACCCGTAGGAATCGCAACCGCAAAAGGTTACCACACTCAATTAGTGAAAGAGATGGTGGCGTATTTGCATAGCCCAGAGATGCAGAAAAAACTCCGCCAGCGTATGGATGAGTATCAATATGAAGTACGTAAAAAAGCATTGAGAAAACGGGTAGTGGAAGCTGGGTTTGATCGCAGTAAACCACTTAAAGTGAAATTTGAGAATGTCATTCAATTCTCTGAATACGATAAGAATGGCAAGCTTTTTGGTTTAACTGCCGACATTTTTAATCAAAGCTGCGAAGTGCTAGGTCTCGTCTGTGATGTGGTAAGTGACCCACATGAATCATGGACAAGCATGTATAACGACTTACTCGATAATAAGATCGACATTCTCGGCCCAGTGACCATGTCGAGCAGTCGTTTGAATAAGATGTATTTCAGCCAAGCTTACTTTACGCCAGAGGCCATTATCGTAAAACGTTCGGGTTATAAAGAGGGCGTTTATAAAACCATTTCTGAAATGGTCGTAGAGCGAATCAGTGTCGTAAAAGGAGACTACTACGATACCTTGCTGACTAATATGCTACCCGGACAAAAATTGTTCCGATATGCCAACCGCGTACAGCAGATGCAAGCACTGGCCAATGGTGATGTAGACTACGTGGTACTGAATCGCCAAAACTACTATAAAATGCTGCAAGACAATGTTGCTGATTTCTCAACAGAAGAAGATTTAAGCATTGGTGTGTTTCATAAATCATCGATGACTGTAGCATTCACCAAAACCGAACGAGGCTATAAATTAGCCCAGTTATTTAGTTCCGCCCATCAATTGGTAGATACTCAATCGATTATTAATCAATACGATATTAAACCGAACTGGCGCTTAATCTTGCAACAAGAAAAAGCCTCATCACGTCATATCTATGCGATTTTCGCGTTTTGTACCTTATTCATGGTGTTCGCCATTTGGCTTATGTACAAGCAAGCCATTACCGATAACCTAACAAAATTAAAGAATCGCCGAGCCTTATACCAAAAATACTCACGCGGTATTCCGACTAGAACAACTTTGGTTTATATCGACGTTAATAAATTTAAAGGCATTAACGATACCTACGGGCACCAAGCAGGTGATGCGGTATTAAAACGACTAGCTTATTTAATTTTGCTTCACTGGCCGGAAGCGGCATTCCGCCTCGGTGGTGATGAATTTGTGTTGGTCGGGGATGTCTCTGAAGCGAAGCTCAAGTCAGTATTAGAACAGTTACAAAGCTTCACCATTGATATTGATGCTGAGCACTCAATCAACGTTCATACTTCATGCGGTATCTCTCGTCATCGAGAAAACTTAATGGAAATTGATGCGGTATTACACTTAGCCGATGAACAAATGTATGCAGCAAAAGCGGGCTCAAGAAAGTAAAGTGACGAAATGTTAGTCAAACGAGCATAGAATAAAACATTCACCTTGCATTGCCTCTCATCATTCGACATAATCACCGCACTCTTGAGTTGCACTGCAAGCAAGATACAAAATCTATGGAGGCCCTGGTCCTCCCGCAATACTAGTTCGTGAACTTGGTCAGGCCTGGAAGGGAGCAGCCACAGCGAATGACGTGTGTGCCGGGATGTGGCTGGGGCTTCCACCTATCTAGCGTTTGAAAAAATCCTGCAAAATTTCAAAATCCAAAGTATCTACCTCAAAATCACTTCGTTTCCGAACAGCGATTCATTTTTCGCCGACACCATAAATAATTCGATCTGAGTTCTTTACTCACTATTTCATCTAATAGTAGTTGCCATATTCCAAAAAAGAAAATGCAGTGGCCAATTTAATTTGGCCACAGTTTTAGGTGCCCCTAGATGAGGTTAACTAATGAAATCTTTTACATATTGGACGAAGTTTTCTATCGATTTCGATGATCTTAAAGCATCCCACACCATATAAATATTCCAGCTAGTATCTTGTTCAAAGGGGATGACTACCAATTCATTTGAATGCTGAAGAATAGATTTTCTTGGTAAAATAGAGACGCCAACGTGGGACGTTATCAATGTTAAGATAGTTTGAATATCATCGGATATGTAGCTTTCACGTATGCTTTTACCCGCTAATATTCTCTTTATATGCCGGTTCATCTCAGACTTATCTTTCTGTGTCAGCATTAATAAATCATACTTATCCAGATAAAAATCTATCTGATCACTTTGATAAAGGTGTTTAGATACGACAAGTACGAATTCATCAGATGAAACTTTAAGGCGCTCTAGGTTTGAATTTTTAGGCTCTCGCATAAAAGCAATATCTAACAATCCAACTAATAGCTTCTCCTCCTGTTCATGAGAAGCAAAATCAAGTAAAGATAAATGAGTACTGGCATATTGAGCTTTAAAGTCTCTAATAATATTGGGTAGGAAGTCATAGCTAGATTTACCAAATCCTATTTGTAGCGATCCCATATTATCCTGAGCGATCTCTTTGATGTAGGTATCTACTTTAGCTATATGATTGTTTAAGCTAATAATTTCATTGATCATCATTTCGCCTTGGGAAGAAAGCATTACCCCATTTGGACTTCGAATAAAGATGTCAAAACCATACATATCTTCAACATTCTTAATTTGTTTAGAAAGCGCAGGTTGCGAAATGCATAGCTGATGAGAAGCAATTCGAAAGCTTTTCACTTTGGCCAATGTTTCAATTGCTTGTAGCTGTTTAATACTTATATTCATAACCAAAAGTTATCGGTGTTAGTTTATTTTCAGTATACGTTATCACTTGGTTGGGTAAAATACTAAGCATATTCAATCAAAAAGTGAGTGTGTTCATCATGGAATTTTGCATTTTATCTAAAGACGATATTACGGTTGCAGAGGATATTTCTAAGGAAGAGGCGTCAGAAGTGATGCTTAGTCTGTTTAAGCAAGGCTTTGTATTAGCGCCGGTTTTGATCGAAGCCAACAATGCAGAAAATGCTAAGCTAATCTTTAGCCATTGTTTTCAATGGGATGAATTAGGTAAAGCGATGGCAAATAAACAATTATTAAGAGGCTAATATGAAAACTAAATTTTTTCTATTTGATCTTGATGGGACTTTGGTCAATTCAACGAAGACTATTGAAGCAGTATGGGGAGAATGGTGCCACAAAGTGAACCTAAACCCTTCGGAAGTGATTTCTTATTGTCATGGGGTTAGAGGCCAAGACATCATTAAAAAGTTTCTACCCAATGCTGATGTGCAACGTGAATTTGAGTGGCTAGAGCATAAAGAGCTAGAATTGTCTTCGTTATGTACTGAAGTTAAAGGGGCGAAAGCTTTACTACTATCCCTCCCAAGAGACCGTTGGGGAATCGTGACGTCCGCAACCAAAAAACTAGCGATAGAGAAACTTCAAGTTTGTGATTTACCAATCCCTGAGCTATTAGTGACTTCCGAGCAATGTTGTTATGGTAAACCTAATCCAGAGCCTTATCTTTTTGCAATCGACAAATTGGAGGCAAAAGCAGATGACTGTATTGTGTTTGAAGATGCGAATGCTGGTATAAATAGTGCTATTGCCGCCGGTTGCGCTGTTGTTTGTGTTGGTAATCCATCCTATAAACAACAAGGTTTAATTCATATTGAAAACTATGATGATGTTATTTTTGAGCGTGGTGAATTAAAAATATAAAAGCGATCGATCATTACTCCCTCCCTTTACCAATGGAAAATACTTGGCAGTAAGATTTACAGCCAAGGGAGGGCGGGGGAGGGTTGATGCGAATAATGTTTTTTTGCCTATGAAAACCTTAGCGCCAATTCAATAGAGACTAGTGCTTATACCTAAAGGTATTACTATCATCAATAATCTCTATTTTAACTGGTATGGTTCCTTTTTTAATGTTGCCTATTTGTGTAAATGCTTGGTAAGAAAGATCGATAACACGGCCTTTTACATAGGGACCTCTATCGTTAATTTTCACATCGACGGACTTGTTATTGGCTGTGTTTGTTACTCTCACTATGGTTCCAAATGGCAGGGTTTTATGAGCCGACGTGTAAGCATTCATATTATACGTCTCACCACTTGCGGTCAGTTTTCCATGGAATCTGTCGCCATACCAAGAGGCTTGGCCAATAAGCGCATGGGAGTTGGCAGAATTCTTGGTTTTTGATCCGCCGATTGCAGAGGTTGAACTGCATCCGGTTAACAGCATAAGAAGGAGAGAAGTAAAAAGAATATTCAGCTTTTTGATGTGATTTAGAAAATCTATTGCCTTCAATTTTCTCGGTTTTTGTCGTGGTTGACTCAGCAATATCGAGCTAAGCATAGTCAGTCCCTCTATAAAAGTTATCCTCTAGTATGATTCCTCAATGTTTCCATGATCCACGCTTTTTTCAGTCATACCCATGAAAGGTTTTGTTATTGATAGCGTCAAGTTAATCCCTTAGTGGGGATAATTCGGTCGTAATCCCCACAAAGGGGTAATTAGTAGTCGTTCCTGAGTTTCAAGAAGAAAACACTCCTTCCTTTTACCGATTAACACAGCTTGACATTCGAAATTTCATATATATGATAATTCGCATGTTTGGTTGATTGGTAAAGCATCCATGTTTGAACCTCTATATTTTTATAAAGCCCTTTCAGAAGAAACTCGCTTGAAGTCTTTGTTACTTATGCAAAGTAAAGGTGAGTTGTGCGTGTGTGATTTAATGAGCGCACTTAACTTAAGCCAACCTAAAGTCTCTCGTCATCTTGCTGAGCTAAGAAAGCATAATCTGGTGATTGATGATCGCCGTGGTAAATGGGTGCATTACAGAGTCAACCCCGAGCTACCGACATGGGCTTTGCAAGTGCTCGAGCTTACATTAAACAACAATCAACCAATGATTGAACAAGAATTACAGGTTATTGAAGCCGAAAAAGCTTAATAACAACTTAGACGCAATCAGCTAAGTAACTAACTCCCAAAGACAAAAACAAACAAAAACTCACCGAAATAAAATCTCAGATAAATCTGCATACTAAGGATTTGAAATGACAAACGTAACGGCTTGTAGTGACGAAAGTGCTGCAAAGAAAATGAGCTTCCTTGATCGTTATTTAACGGTTTGGATTTTCCTAGCGATGGCGATTGGTGTGGCGATCGGGGTGGTTTATCCTGACGTTGCACAGTGGAATGAAAACATGTCGGTGGGGTCAACCAATATCCCATTGGCGATTGGCCTTATCTTAATGATGTACCCACCGCTAGCAAAAGTGGATTACAGCCTACTTGGCGAAGTAACGCGTGACAAAAAAGCCATTACTTTGTCATTAGTGATGAACTGGATTGTCGGTCCAATCTTAATGTTTGCCTTAGCCATTATCTTTTTACGTGACTACCCAGGTTACATGGCAGGTTTGATCTTAATTGGTCTCGCGCGTTGTATTGCAATGGTTTTAGTGTGGAATGACATTAGTGGCGGTAACAAAGAGTATGGCGCAACACTTGTCGCATTAAACAGTGCTTTCCAAATCGTGACATACAGCTTCATGGCTTGGTTATTCATCACGGTATTGCCTCCTTACTTTGGTTTAGAAAGCTTTGCTATTGATATCACGATTGCAGACATTGCAGAAAGCGTTCTTATCTACCTTGGTATTCCATTTTTAGCGGGCTACTTAAGCCGTAAAATCTTGGTCGCGTCGAAAGGGCTGCAATGGTACAACGAAGTCTTTATTCCTCGTATTTCTCCAATCACTCTAGTTGCATTACTGGCAACTATCGTTCTTATGTTTAGCCTAAAAGGTGAAATGATTGTCGAACTGCCAATGGATGTATTACGCGTTTCCGTACCGCTTATCATCTACTTCTTAGTGATGTTCTTCGTGAGCTTCTATCTAGGTAAAAAACTGGGCATTCCTTACGACCGTAATGCTTCCATTGCTTTTACCTCTTCAGGTAACAACTTCGAATTAGCGATTGCTGTGGCGATTGCCGTATTTGGCATTAATTCAGACCAAGCCTTTGTTGGTGTAATCGGGCCTCTAGTTGAAGTGCCAGTATTGATTGCGCTGGTTAATGTCGCATTGAGAATGAAGAAGAATTACTAAACCTCTCGCCACACCTTAAACCGTGTGGCGTTTTATTTAATTTTGGTTATTAAGCGAGTTCACCATGAAAATTAATAGTGTTGTTACCCAAAAGAAAAGCCTTGCCATTTATGATCCTGCGCTTTGCTGTAGCAGTGGCGTATGTGGTGTGGATGCTGACCAAATGCTGATCCAATTTTCTGCTGATCTTGCATGGTTGAAACAGCAAGACATTGAAATTAAACGCTTCAATCTTGCTCAGGAACCGATGGCTTTCGCGACAGAAGAAAAGATCAAAACCTTTTTAGAAGAACAAGGTGTCGATAACTTACCGGCTTTTATCGTAGGTGATCAATTGGTGTCATCTGGTCGCTATCCGACTCGTGAAGAACTAGCAAGTTGGTTTGGCTTGGTATCATTAGCAGGGCAGGCAACGGCAAAACCGTCATGCCAATCTTCAGGTTGTTGTTAGGAGATCGCTATGAAATTTTTAGATAATTTACCGCCTTACCTCTTTTTTACCGGTAAAGGTGGCGTGGGTAAAACCTCGTTGTCTTGTGCGACGGCATTGAACTTAGTGGAAGCAGGAAAACGAGTACTGTTAGTAAGTACCGATCCTGCTTCCAATGTAGCTCAGGTATTTAATCAAGAGATTGGTAATAACATTACTAAGATCACTCAAGTTGATAACTTATCAGCTATTGAAATCGATCCACAAGAAGCGGCAGAAAATTATCGTCAGCGTATTGTTGGGCCGTTAAAAAATATTTTACCAAGTGATGCCTTGCGTAGTATTGAAGAACAATTGTCTGGCGCATGTACTACAGAAATTGCGGCCTTTGATGAATTTACGGGCTTACTCACCAATTCAGAAGTCAGTGAGCAGTTTGATCATATTGTATTTGATACTGCGCCAACCGGACACACAATACGTTTATTGCAACTGCCAGGAGCATGGAGCAGCTTTATTGAAGCGAATCCAGAAGGTGCTTCTTGCCTTGGGCCAATGGCTGGGCTTGAAAAACAACGTGAGCAATATGCTCATGCGGTCGAGTTGTTATCTAACCCGCAACAAACCCGTTTGATCTTGGTTGCTAGAGCTCAACAAGGCGCGTTGGATGAAGTGGCTCGTACCTATCAAGAGCTTTATTCACTCGGCATTGAGCAACAGTGCTTAATTGTAAATGGTGTAATGCCAGAATCTGCGGCATTAACTGATCCATTAGCGGCTGCGATTCGTCAGCGCGAACAAGCAGTACTTCAAAATCTGCCAGAAGCGTTGAAAGCTTTATCTATGGATACGGTTACGCTAAAAGCCAATAATATGGTTGGCGTTGAAATGCTGAGCTCGTTATTGAAAGCGGATTGTCCGTTGTCTGATTCAGCTGAATCATCACTGCAAAGTATTGAACATGATGAAACACTCGCTGCCATGGTTGATGAGTTAGCGAAGGATGACCATGGTCTAATCATGTTAATGGGCAAGGGCGGCGTTGGTAAAACCACCTTAGCGGCTTCAATTGCGGTTGGTTTAGCTAATAAAGGGCTGGATGTTCACTTAACGACTTCCGATCCTGCGGCGCATTTACAAGCAACGTTAAAAGGCGAACTTGAAAACTTACAAGTGAGTCGTATTGATCCTGTAGAAGAAACTGAACGTTACCGCCAACATGTGTTGGAAACCAAAGGTCAAAATTTAAGTGACTCTGAAAGAGCTTTACTTGAAGAAGACTTACGATCTCCTTGTACAGAAGAGATTGCTATTTTTCAGGCGTTTTCACGAGCGATCCGAGAATCAGGCCGTCGTTTTGTCGTTATGGATCCCGCACCAACAGGGCACACACTTCTTTTACTTGATGCGACAGGTGCATACCATAAAGAAATCGAGAAAAAGATGGGTGAAAAACAACGTTTCACCACGCCATTGATGCAGTTGCAAGACCCAGAACGCACCAAAGTATTAATTGCGACCTTAGCGGAAACGACTCCGGTATTAGAAGCTAAGCACTTGCAAGATGATCTTGCTCGCGCAGGTATTCATCCGTGGGGTTGGGTAGTGAACAATGCATTATCGGTTGCTGAAACGACATCACCATTACTACAACAAAGAGCTAGTCAAGAACGCCATCAAATCGGTTTAGTGCAGCAATATGCATCACGATTAGCGTTGGTTCCAATGTTAGTCAAAGATCCGGTGGGTTTAGACGCGCTTAGCCAAATGACGAAATGAGTTTATATACCCAAGTGATTTGGGTATCGAGGCTTTTCTCATAAAGTAATGAACACCATTTTGGGCTGTGAATGTGTTGATCACAAACAGCTTGAAGTGGTGTTTTACTATCGATTGTTTTTCCTTTCATTTAACCTCTTCCGTGACTAATTAAATCTCCTACCTACTCAGATTCTTACCTGTTTTTATTTCGGTATTTATAGAAATAACCCTTGATTAATATCTTCACAATTACTATATTTCCGGAATATTGGAAATATAAAGGGGTAGTACTGTGAGTAATGAATTTATTGGCATGGCGCATGATGCTTTAGATATGTTTGTCCTTTTAGCCGCTGAGCTAATCGTGCTCTTTTTGGCCATCAGCTATTTGGTTGGTGTGCTGCAAGAGTTTCTGACGCCTGAAAAAATTCAAGCCATACTGAGCTCGCGTAAAGGGAAGGGGTATTTCATTGCGGCATTACTTGGTTCTATTACGCCATTTTGCTCTTGTTCGACGATCCCATTTTTAAAAGGTTTGTTACGTGCTCGTGCCGGTTTTGGGCCAATGATGGTATTTCTATTTGCTAGCCCATTGCTAAACCCTGTGATTATCGGGCTGTTTTTTATTACCTTTGGTTGGCAAGTAGCAGTATTTTACTTTGCTGTTGCGATGACGGTATCGATAGCTTCGGGTTATCTACTGGAAAAACTGGGTTTTGAGCGTTATATCAAACCAGAAGCGTATCAATCCCATGAAACGTCAGGATGTGCGACTAATTCAAATAATCAGCAAAGCAGCTGTTCATCTGTGGAAGCAAGCCCGAAAACATCATGTTGCGCACAACCTGAGCCAGTTACCAAGGTAGAAGAGGTGAGCTGTTGCAGTAAAGTTGAAGCAGTAAATATTGAAGAAGCAAGGATTAAGCCCCAACCCAAAGTTGCAGTTGCATCGAATAGTAGTTCGTGTTGTTCTGCCAATAATGCCGAAACCTTACCCGAGACTAAGCCGCTTAGCCGTTGGATGAGAATATGGTTATCAACGTGGAAAGATTTTAAGCAAGTGTTGCCATATCTAATCTTGGGGATCGCGATTGGCTCATTTATCTATGGCTTTATTCCAACGGAATTTATCGTGGAGTATGCGGGTGCAAACAAATGGTATGCCATTCCTGTCGCGGCAGTGATAGGTATTCCTCTGTATATTCGTGCGGAAGCGGTTATTCCATTAAGTGCGGCATTAGTGAAAAAGGGAATGGCGTTAGGTTCGGTGATGGCCTTGATTATTGGTAGTGCAGGCGCGAGTCTAACAGAAGTTATTTTGCTTAAATCTATCTTTAAAAATCAGATGATAGCGGCATTTTTAACAGTAATATTAAGCATGGCGATTGGTGCAGGGTTACTTTATAACTTTATTTTTGGTTAATATACCCTTCGTACTTTGACTCTACCTGTCGGACTTAGGTATATAGATTTTGACTATTTAAACATTTAACTTATGGCGAAGAAGTGATGGAAATTGAAGCGATTGCAAAAACGTTGAAAGAACTCGGGCATGCCACACGGTTAATGATTTATAACACGGTGGTAAAGGCGGGTTATCAAGGTATTGCGGTAGGGAAAATTCAAGAAAGGTTAGAGGTTCCAAACTCAACGCTTTCTCATCATATCTCTGCGCTAATTTCAGCCGGTTTGATCACCCAAAGACGTGAAGGCACCGTTTTATATTGTGTCGCGGAATATGAAGTTTTACAAAGCGTGATCGGTTATCTGCAAGATGAATGCTGTGTCGATGAACGAGGGTCAGAAGATTAGTTTTTTATTATTAGCAGATAGAATAAGGGGTCACTTTGATGAGTGACCCCTTAATATTTAGAGCTTTGGCACTTGAAGTGACCACTCCAATTACTTTGTTTATTTACCTTTCACCATAAACTGGACATCTTTTGCGATATCACTGATATGGTCACCAGCACGTTCTAAGCCTTTGGCGATAAATAACAATTCAACTTGTTGTTTTGGTGCAGTATTGCTATTGCCAAGCTCTTCTAATAAAGACGTATAAAGCGCTTTATATTGGCTATCTAACTCATCATCACCTTTCCAAACAACGCCTGCTTGTGAATAGTTTTTATCATTGTAGGCTTGAATAACATTGTTCAGCATATCCATTAGTTGAGTATGCATGTTATGAAATTCTTCATTACGTTGAGGGCTGATGGCATGTTTAAAACGGCTCGATTTGATTGCCATCGATTTGGCATAATCACCGATACGCTCTAGACGAGGCGCCATGCGCATAGAGCACAGAATAAAACGTAAATCATCTGCGACGACATGCTGACGAGACAGTACTTTCTCACCGTAAAATTCAATAGAAGCTAAACACTGGTTGGCAAATTTATCTTGCTCTACCACTTCATTAGCAAGATCTTTATCTGGAATGTCAAAGACCTGAAGTGCTTGCTCGAACTCTTGAAGAACGCTATTCGCCAATTGATTGACGGTTGCTTGTATTTCAGCTAAATCTTGATCAAACTTTTTAAATATATGGGCACTCATAATGTATTCCTAACCAAATCGTCCTGTAATGTAATCGCGTGTTTTCTCTTTTTGTGGTGAGCGGAATAAATTGTCGGTTGGAGCAAACTCAACCATTTCACCCATGTGCATATAAGCAGTGTAATGAGAAATACGTGCAGCCTGTTGCATGTTATGTGTCACGATAACGACCGTGGTTTCTTTGTGTAAATCGCTGAGCAAGTCTTCAATTTTTGCTGTTGCGATTGGGTCCAGTGCCGAAGTCGGTTCATCAAGTAATAACAAATCAGGCTTAGGGGCTAGTGCGCGGGCAATACATAAGCGTTGTTGTTGTCCGCCAGATAAGCCATAAGCCGAAGTATGTAGGCGATCTTTCACTTCATCCCAAAGCGCTGCACCACGTAAAGATGATTCCACTCGTTCATCCAGTTCCGCTTTTTTTGTGATGCCTCGAATGCGAAGCCCTGCGACAACATTCTCGTAAATACTTTTCGGGAATGGGTTAGGTTTTTGGAAAACCATACCTACGGTTAAGCGAACTAAACCGGGCTCCATTTCAATTAAGTTTTTACCGCTTGGATGCAGCAAGATTTCACCTTGATACTTGTGACCAGGGTACAAGTCATGCATACGGTTAAAGCTGCGCAATAAAGTACTTTTACCACAACCAGAAGGGCCGATAAGTGCGGTGATCTTTTTATCGGCAATCGGTAGGTTGATGCCGCTTAATGCTTGAACTTTACCGCCATACCAGAAGCTTAAGTCTTTTACTTCCGCGCGTAATGTGTCTGAAATAGTGTGTGTTGATGTGGTTTTGCTCTCTACAGCGGCTTCTTTTGGTTGAACTAAGTCGCTTGTTGGCGCTGTCATCGTTTGTGTGGTCATAATATTTTTCCTATCACTTCAAGTTACGACGTAGTCGATAGCGGATATAAATAGCAATCCCGTTCATTGCTACGGTCATTGCAATCAGTACCACACCTGTGGTGGCTGCATTGACATGGAATTCTGCTTGCGGGCGAGATAGCCAGTTGAATAGCTGAATCGGCATTAAGGTAAATGGGCTCGATAACCAATCAAAATTAATGAAAGGGAATTGGCTTTGCACTGGAGGGCTAGGTAAGAAAGCGATAAAGGTTAATGCACCAATGGTAATAACCGGTGCGGCTTCACCAATCGCACGCGCTAAGCCAACAATCGTACCGGTTAAGATGCCTGGGCGAGCAGCAGGGATAATATACATTCTTACTGTTTGCCATTGATCGGCACCTAAACCATAAGCGGCTTCACGTAGTTCTTGTGGGATACTACGAATAGACTCACGAGTCGAAACGATAATTACTGGCAAGATCAATAAAGCCAATACTAGGCCCGCGGTTAAAATACTTTCCCCTAAACCAAAGCCATAAATGAACAAACCTAAAGCGAGTAGGCCGTAAATGATAGATGGCACGCCAGCTAAGTTACTGACATTGATTTCGATAATATTGGTTAGCCAGTTTTTAGGTGCATATTCTTCCAAGTAGATACCAGCAGAAACCCCTAAAGGAATCGAAATACAAGCGGTCACTAACATCACTAAGCTAGTACCGACCCATGCCGATAAAATTCCTGCACGTTCTGGGTGACGTGAAGGAAAGTTGGTGTAAAAACTTGGATCAAATAGACGCGGAAAACCCGTGTGGAGTAGGTCAATAAAAACGCTGAGCAACAAAGACATAGCAACAACGAGGATAAATATCCCAATGGATGCGATGACTAAATCGTCTCGTTTGTTTTTACTGACAATTGTCTCAAGTGGAAGCGATGAAGTGGCCATTAGTAAACCTCTCTAAATCTGCGACGCAGATAGAAACCAATGATGTTGAAAATTAAGGTGATGATAAATAGCACCAAGCCAGCAGCGAATACGGATTGGTAGGCGATCGTGCCATGAGGCAAATCACCCATTGCCATCTGTACGATGAAAGAGGTAATAGTTGCAGCCCCTTCAGTTGGGTCGAAACCAAATCTTGGGTTTTGTCCGGCAGCAATCGCTACCACCATGGTTTCACCTACTGCGCGAGACATACCGAGAATACAAGCGGCGGTAATACCTGATAACGCGGCTGGAATTACGATGTGCAGCGCGACCTTAAAACGAGAATAACCCAGCGCGTAGCCAGCTTCTCTTAAATGCATAGGAACAGAGCGCATCGCATCTTCACTTACCGAGGCGGTGTAAGGCAGGATCATAATGCCCATTACAATACCCGGAGCCAGTAAGTTAAAACCTGATAACCCAGGAATGATGGCTTGTAAAAGAGGGGTCACAAATAGTAAAGCAAAGAAACCGTAAACAACCGTTGGAATGCCTTCAAGTAATTCTAAAAAGGGCTTAACCGTTTCTCTTACTCGATTACTTGCATATTCACTTAAGTAAATAGCCAAACCAATACCGGCCGGAATTGCCACTAATAGAGCGATACCTGCAACGGTTAAGGTTGCTGAAACCAATGTCATTACACCAAAGTGAGCATTCTCAAACATTGGGGTCCATTGGGTATCAGTTAAGAAATCAGAAAGTGCGACGTGTTCAAAAAAAGGTAAGGATTCTGAGATCAATACATAGACAATGCCGACTGTGACTAGGATAGAAGCCAACGCCGCTGCCATTAATAAATATCGGCTGACGATATTCCAAAAAGCACGACGTCTCAGAAATGCTTCTGAAACCATCATGCTATCTGGGCTTAAGTTTGTTTTATTCATATAGATAGTACCTAATCGATACAACAAAGAGGGCAGAAAACTGCCCTCATACGATTTTTATTACGAATTATTTTGGTGTGCGAGCGAGAAGCTCTTCGATACCAACACCAACTTCGGCACCGTGGAATACACTACCTGTGCTGCGTTTTTTGAAGTTCTCTTGAGCCAGTTTGTAAGCTTTTTCTGGAAGAGGTACATAACCTACTTCGCTTACTAACTTAGCCGCTTCTTTTTCATCCATGTAGAACTCAACAAAACGCTCGACGTGCTTTTTCTCATCAGCCGATTTTTTGCTTACGTAGATGAAGATTGGGCGAGATAGTGGTTGGTAAGTTGCATTTTTTGCATTCTCAACACTTGGTTCAACTGCTGCGCCACCTTTCCAGCTAATAGGAGCGGCTTTTAGCTTGTCTTTGTTTTCTTCAAAGTAAGCTAGACCGAAGAAACCTAATGCTTCTACATCGTTAGCAACACCTTGTACGATGATGTTGTCATCTTCTGTTGCAGTGAAGTCACCACGGCTTGATTTTCCTTCCACAACCGCTTCAAGGAAGTAGTCGTAAGTACCTGAGTCAGTACCTGGACCAAAAAGTTTTAATGGGCGGTCTGGGAAATCTGGGTTCATTTGCTTCCAAGAAGTAATCTTACCTTGAGCTGCGGGTTCCCATGCTTTTTTAAGGTCTTCAACATTCAGTTGTTTTACCCAGTCATTTTCAGGGTTGATAACAACAGTTAACGCATCAAGAGCGGCTGGAAGTTCGATAAATTCAACGCCATTTTCTTCACAAAGTTTACGTTCAGAATCTTTAATTGGGCGTGAAGCATTAGAAATATCAGTTTCACCACGACAAAACTTTTTAAAACCACCGCCAGTACCAGAGATACCTACAGTCACCATTGTTTTGCCTTTCTCAGCAATTTGGAACTCTTCTGCCATTGCTTCAGTGATAGGGAAAACGGTACTTGAACCATCGATTTTAACTAGGTCACGAGCATTGGCTGTATGGCTTACTGTTAATAGTGAGGATAAAACTAAAGTTGTTGATAACGTGTGTTTCATGACTGTCTCCATTTGTTAGTCATTTGTGTTTCGATTGTTACCCTACCGATCATTTATTACACATTTATGTCACTTTATTTAAATATCTGCATGTCCGTATGTGTAGATGGTTTTTTGTGCTATATCTTTTTTACGGATAGATATTCACGAAGAGGGAAGTATGGATAAGCGAAGTGTGCATTTTATTAGTTACCCAGATTCAAGCTTGGCTCGAATTGCTGCGCATCTTTTACATCAACAATCGGCGAGCTTGTATGACATTTCGTTTGAAGTGTTAGACGATGAATTGGAATCTGAAGGGATGGAATTAGAGCGCTTCGATTATTTCGGCTACTCATTTCTTGATCCAACTAGCGAACTTGAACCAGCTTATGATTATGTGGTTGATATTAATTATGCAATGTACCGCTGCCAGAAAAGGCGGGAAGCCTACTTCAAGAATATTTACTGGGAAGTTGGCTGCAATAAAAGTGCAACACAAGTCCTGCAAGATAATGTCAATTTTTTTGTCTCTCGTTTTAACATCGTTGCGTGACATTCCAATGTGTTTGAATTAGTTATTGACTTCTATTTTATATTAAATAATATATACGCATATTCATATATAAGGGTGTAGCGATGTTGCCTCATCAATTTTTTAAATTACTTTCAGACGAAACTCGTGTGAGATGTTTACTGATTATTGCTCGTGAAAAACAAGTGTGCGTGGGGGAATTAACGCTCGCTCTTAATGAAAGCCAGCCGAAAATATCTCGCCATTTAGCGTTATTACGTTCAAGCGGAGTGGTGATTGATGTTCGCCAAGGTCAATGGGTTTTTTACCGATTGTCGAGTGAGTTACCTGGCTGGATGAGAAAACAAATTCAAGGGCTAACAGAATCTAACTGTTTAAAGAAAGCATACCAACAAGATATTTTGCGCTTATCTGAGATGGAATCACGTCCAGAGTGCTGTGTTTAGAGGAAAATAAGATGTCTATAAAAGTAGGAATAAATGGATTTGGTCGTATTGGACGTTTAGCGTTAAGAGCATCGTTTGATTGGCCTGAAATTGAATTTGTACAAATTAATGATGTGGCAGGGGATGCAGCAACGCTTGCGCATTTACTAGAATTTGATTCTGTACAGGGCCGTTGGCACCATGAAGTGACTAGCGAAGGCAATACGATTGTTATCAATGGTCAGACGATTCAAACCACAAAAGAAAAAGCCATTGATGCGGTTGATTGGTCAGGCTGTGATGTCGTGATCGAAGCGACGGGCGTTCACCGTAAAACAGAATTTCTTAATCAATATTTAGCACAAGGTGTTAAGCGTGTTGTGGTTTCAGCACCAGTAAAAGAAGAAGGTATTGCTAACATCGTTGTCGGTGTGAACGATCATATTTTTGAACCGGCAAAACATCAAATCGTAACCGCGGCGTCTTGTACCACTAACTGTATTGCGCCTGTGGTAAAAGTGATCCATGAAAAATTGGGCATCGCTCAATCCTCTTTCACTACGATTCATGATTTAACCAATACTCAAACCATTTTGGATGCACCCCATAAAGACCTTCGTCGTGCTCGCGCCTGTGGCATGAGTTTGATCCCAACCACTACTGGTTCGGCAAAAGCGATTGTTGAAATCTTCCCTGATTTAGCCGGCAAAATTGACGGCCATGCGGTTCGCGTTCCACTGGCTAACGCATCATTAACCGACATTATTTTTGATGTTGAGCGTGATACCACGGTTGAAGAGGTCAATGCATTACTAAAAGAAGCGTCTGAAAATGAACTTGAAGGCATTCTTGGTTTTGAAGCTCGTCCATTGGTTTCGATTGATTATAAAGGCGACCAACGTTCAACAATTGTTGATGCCTTGTCTACTATGGTTGTCGGTAAACGCATGGTGAAAATCTACGCTTGGTATGACAATGAAATGGGTTACGCAACGCGTACTGCAGAATTGGTTCGTAAAGTTGGCCTAGCATAAGGAAAGTTTGTTATGACGCATCCAACATGGTTACTACCACTTGAAGTGGATAATGCAGGGCTAGTATTAACGCCTTGTCCTGGAACAAAAGGTGTTGAGCTTGCTGAGAGTATTGCACAGCTTAAATCTCAAGGGGTGAGCATTATCGTTACCGCTTTAAGTGTTAAAGAGATGCAAGAAGCTGGCGTTGAACACTTACCAGAAGAAGTCGAAAAAGCCGGCCTGCAATGGTTTAACGCGCCAATTGAAGATGATCGCGCACCAGATGAAGCCTTTCATGCTCGCTGGAAGCACCTTGCACCTTCTTTACATAAAGCGGTAAATAACGGTGAAAAAGTCGCACTTCATTGCATGGGTGGTTCTGGCCGTACTGGTTTATTAGCGGCTCACCTTTTATTAGAAAAAGATTGGGAATTACCTGAAATTATTTCTCAAGTTCAAGCATTAAGACCGGGCGCTTTTACCAAACAAATTCAAATTGACTATATCAATCAGTTTGCAAAATCTGTTGCTTAATTCAACGCTGGTTTGATCAATTAATTTTTAATAATTAATAAAACCAAAAGAGCTGCCTTCTTTGGGTGGCTCTTTTTTTAAAGAGAATGATTATGCTGTCTCAAATTAATCAAAATATCCGTCAGTACATGTTGGTGACCTTTAATTACTGGAACTTCACCATTACCGATGGCGCATTGCGTATGTTGGTTGTGTTGTATTTCTATGATTTAGGCTATTCCACATTAGAGATTGCTTCTTTATTTTTGTTTTATGAATTCTTTGGTGTGGTCACGAACCTAATCGGTGGTTGGTTAGGGGCAAGGCTAGGCTTAAATAGAACCATGAATATAGGGCTAGGCATGCAGATAGTGGCTTTGGCTATGTTGGCGGTGCCGAGTGTATGGTTAACCATTCCTTGGGTGATGGCCGCGCAAGCCTTATCGGGCATTGCCAAAGACTTGAATAAAATGAGTGCTAAAAGCTCGATCAAGACCTTAGTGCCTGAAAATGCACAAGGGGCGTTGTATAAGTGGATCGCCATTCTCACCGGCTCTAAAAATGCCTTAAAAGGTGTCGGTTTCTTCATCGGTGGTGCCTTACTGTCTTTAATTGGTTTCCAATATGCGGTTGCAGCGATGGCAGGTGTGTTGCTTTTAGTCTTTATCATGAGCTTGATCTTCTTAAAAGCCGATTTAGGTAAAGCGAAAGTTAAACCTAAGTTCTCGGAGATTTTTTCTAAATCTAGCAGCGTTAACGTGTTGTCTGCGGCGCGTATGTTTTTATTCGGCGCCCGTGACGTTTGGTTTGTTATTGCACTACCGATTTACTTAGGAAGCGTATTTGGCTGGGATCATAGCTCGGTTGGTGGTTTCCTTGCCTTATGGGTAATAGCTTATGGTTTCGTTCAAGGTTTTGCACCTAAGATAACCGGAGCAAAATCAGGACAAGTTCCAGATGGAAAATCAGCGATTATCTGGGCTTTTGCACTTTCTGCAATAACGGGATTAATTGCATACAGCGTGCAAATGCAATGGAACCCTGAGCTAGTTATTGTGATTGGCTTGATGATATTTGGCGCAGTATTTGCGGTAAACTCATCGCTGCATTCTTATTTGATCGTGAGTTATGCCAAGGGTGATGGCGTTTCTTTAGATGTTGGCTTCTATTACATGGCCAATGCGATGGGACGTTTAATCGGTACTATCTTATCTGGCTGGGTATTCCAAACTTGGGGATTTGCCGCTTGCTTGTGGGTATCATTCACTTTCTTAGCGTTAACGACTCTCATTTCATTTTGGCTGCCGAGTAGAACGAATCAAAAACTCGCACAGCAGTAATGTTATCAATCAGAATCTAGTAAGGCAGGTGTACTTGGTGTACCTGCCTTATTTTTTGATTAAAAACAGACACCTCCTCCCAGGTTCCTCCTAAAAGCACCTTTATAAAAGTTACATTACCCACAAAAAATTCAAGGTAATTGCATCCTATTACATTTTATCGATTACGCTTATTGAACTACATCCATAGACTAAGCGTCTTATTCCAACTGCGCCAATAGGTTAATTGGTGTGATTTTGGTATAGACCCAAGTGATTTTAATGTTCTTTAAGGTAATATGATGAAAAAATCGATGATCGCAATAAGCTTAATGACAAGCTTATTTCTGGTAGGTTGTGGCGAAGCTGAACAGCAACAATCTGGTGCTATCGCGCCTAAAGTGGTGTTACAACCTGTGGAAACCATCGAACATCAACCTAGTAAAGCGTTTGTTGGGCGTGTTTCGGCGTTGGAAGATGTCGATATTACTGCGCAAGTTTCAGGTTACCTGAAAGAACGTCATTTCCGAGAAGGGCAAATTGTCGAAAAAGGACAATTGCTTTATTCCATTGAACCGGCTTCGTATGAAGCTCAAGTCGCCAATGCCAAAGCAGCGGTTGCTCAAGCTCAAGCAACATTAAAGCACGCGAATAACGAGTTTGCGCGCGCTAAAACTTTATTGCCAAAAGGCAGCATCTCCCGTTCTGAATATGATAATCGCCAAGCTCAACAAATGGGGGCATCGGCGCAATTAGAAGCGGCGAAAGCACAATTGAAATTGGCAGAAGTTAACCTTTCTTATACTCAAATCATCGCACCTTTTAGTGGCCGAATTGCCGACAGTAAAGTGAGCACGGGTGATTTGGTTTCGCCTGCTTCTGGTGTATTAACAACGCTAGTGAGTCTAGATCCGGTTCATGCGAGCTTTCAATTAAGTGAGCGAGATCGTTTAGAGGTTGGCGCTGAAAATTTACAAGGTGATGGTCAGTCCGGCCATCAGTCTGTGAAAGTTAAAGTGTTATTAGAAAATAACCAAGTTCATCCGCATATTGGCCAGTTAGATTTTATTGGTAACCGAATTGATATGACCACCGGCACTATTGCGGTGCGTGCTTCGGTTCCAAACCCAGACTATACCCTTCTGCCGGGGCAACATATTAATGTTGAGATTTCGACAGTAAAAACAAAACCGGCATTTGTGATCCCTCGTCGTGCGGTACAAACCGATGTGGGAGGTGATTTTGTTATGGTAGTCACTGAAGGCAATATTGCTGAGCGTCGTGATATTGAACTTGGCGTGCAAACCAGTGATGGCATTATTGTGAAAACAGGCCTTGGTGAGAATGACCGCGTGATTGTGAGCGGTTTACAACGTGTGCGTAATGGTATGGCGGTGCAATATGACAACGCTGACGCTCAAGAAAAAGCGGAGTAATCAATTATGTTAAGTCGTTTTTTTATACAGCGTCCGAAATTTGCGCTGGTTATCTCCATTATTTTATCGCTTGCTGGTGCGATGGCGTTATTCGTATTGCCCGTCGCGGAATACCCACGTATTAGTCCCCCATCTGTTAGTGTCACCGCTTTCTATACTGGCGCGAGCGCAGAAACGGTAGAACAAGCGATTGCAGACCCAATAGAAACCTCAGTTAATGGCGTAGAAGGCATGATCTATATGTCTTCCAAAAGTGCTAATGATGGTTCTTATAACTTAAATGTGACGTTTGATGTTGGTACTGATCCGGATATGGCTCAGGTCAATGTACAAAACCGCGTGACTCAAATTGAATCTAAGTTACCGCCAGAAGTGCGCTCTATTGGTGTGACTGTGAAAAAACGTTCGCCAGATATTCTTATGGTACTGAACTTTTATTCACCTGAAGGGAAGTATGATGATCAGTATTTAACCAACTATGTGAATTTGAACGTTAAAGATCAGCTTGCGCGTGTACAAGGTATCAGTGACGTTAATGTGATTGGTGGCGGTGAGTTCGCCATGCGAGTGTGGCTTGATCCTGAAAAGCTTTCTAATTTGAAGCTAACCACTTCGGATGTTTACGCCGCATTATCAGAGCAAAATATCCAAGTCGCCGCAGGTAAGATTGGTGCGCCGCCGTACAATGAGGCTACCGATGTGACATTTAACATTGTTACCAAAGGTCGTTTGGAAACGGTAGATGAATTTGAAAATGTCATGTTGCGTGCCAATAACGATGGCTCTGCCGTTTATTTGCGCGATGTCGCGCGAGTCGAACTTGGCAAGAAAATGTATGACAGCACGGGTAAATTCCGTGGGCAAGATGCATCGATTGTTGCGTTGTCTCTGCAATCTGGTGCCAATGCATTAGAAAGTGGTCAAGCGGTTATGGATACTCTTGAGCGTTTGAGCCAAAACTTCCCAGAAGGGATGAAGTTTGAAAGCAGTTACGACACGACCATTTTCGTACAAGAATCGATTAATGGGGTTGTGAAAACCTTAATTGAAGCGATTTTATTGGTGATCGCGGTGACCTATTTATTCTTAGGGAGCACGCGAGCAACTTTGATTCCTGTTGTGGCGATTCCGGTGTCGTTAATTGGTACTTTTGCCATTATGCAGATGACCGGCTTTACCATTAATACCGTGACACTGTTTGGCTTAATTTTGGCGATTGGTATTGTGGTGGATGATGCGATTTTGGTCATCGAAAATGTTGATACCATCATGCGTAAAGATCCGACATTAAGCCCGAAAAAAGCCACCTTGCAAGCAATGAAAGAAGTGACTGGGCCGATTATTACTTCGACCTTGGTACTGCTGGCGGTATTCATTCCTGTGGCAATGCTACCGGGGATTACGGGCATTATGTATCGCCAATTTGCGCTGACTATTTGTATTTCGGTTGTCATCTCGTCAATTAACGCATTAACACTTTCTCCTGCATTGTGTTCTTTGGTGTTAAAACAAGGTGGTGGTAATACCGCAAGTTGGTTTAAAGCATTTAACCGCGGTTTAGATCGCGTGACGAATGGATATGGCAAGCTTGCTGGTTACTTGGTGAAGAAATCGATCATTTTGATTGGCTTCTTTATTGTGGCGTTGGCCGCTGTGACGTATTTCAGCAAAACCACTTCAACCGCCTTTGTGCCTCAAGAAGATAAAGGGATCTTACTTGTGAACGTGCAATTGCCAGATGCGGCTTCGTTGCAGCGTACTGAAGACGTCACTGGCGACTTAATGGCATTAGTAAACCAAGAGCCGGGTGTTGAAGCAGTGACTCTGGCAAATGGTTATGCCTTTATGACTGGGGCGCTGGCATCAAATGGTGCGTCATTATTTATCAAACTGAAATCTTGGGATGAACGAGCCAAGCTAGACGGAGATAATTCGTCTTTTGCAATTTCACAACGAATTAATGGCCGAGCCGCGCAAGAGATCCCAGATGCCGTAGTCTTTACTTTAGGGCCGCCAGCGGTGCCGGGTATGGGGGCAGCTTCTGGTTTTGAGTTTGTGTTAGAAGATACTTTAGGGCGCAGTCGAACAGAGCTAGCACAATTGATGAGTGATTTTATCCAAGAGGCCAATAAGCAGCCGGAGATCTCTCATACCTTTAGTACTTTTAGAGCGAATGTACCGCACTATTATTTGGACATTGACCGTGAAAAAGCCAAACAGTTAGGTATATCGTTAACCGATATCTTTACTACTTTGCAAGGAAACTTGGGCTCAATTTACGTTAACGATTTTACGATGTTGGGTAAAAACTTCCGAGTGACTATGCAGGCTGATAGTCAGCATCGTTCTTCAATGACGGATTTAGAGCGCTTCTTTGTACGTAGTCAAAGTGGTTCTATGGTGCCATTAAGTACCTTGGTTTCTTATGAGCAGGTATTTGAACCGGATGTAGCTTGGCGTTACAACATGTACCGTTCGGCTATTATTCAAGGTCAGCCAGCAGACGGGTATTCTAGTGGTGATGCGATAGCCGCGATGGAGCGTGTTGCCGCAGAAATGCTTCCGCAAGGTTATCAGTACGAATGGACAGGAATGGCATACCAAGAAGTATTAGCGGGCAACCAAGCCATTTTTGCTTTTGCTCTGGCGTTGATATTTATCTACTTATTTATGGTGGCGCAGTATGAAAGTTGGTTAATTCCAATTTCTATCATATTGGTGGTTCCGGTCGCGACCTTAGGTTCATTTATTGCGCTTAACTTAATGGGCGTGCCACTGAACTTATATGCGCAGATTGGTTTGGTGTTGTTGATTGCCCTCGCGGCCAAAAATGCCATATTGATTGTGGAGTTTGCTAAAAATGAGCGTGAACAAAATGAGTTACCGATTGATGAGGCATCCATTAAAGGGGGCACATTACGTTTTCGTGCGGTGAATATGACATCATGGTCATTCATTCTCGGTATTTTCCCGTTAGTGTTTGCCAGTGGCGCAGGCCATATTAGTCAAAACTCATTGGGAATCTCATTAGTGGGTGGACTATTGTGCGTGCTACTTGCCGGTACATTATTGATCCCAGGCTTATATTCCATTATTCAAAAGCTGCGTGAGAAATTTCACGGCGGCAGTACTAAGTTAGAAGAGTTAGAGGATTAATTTCTCTTAACTGACGAAGGGGAGCCAGTAGTGTTGAGCTACTGGCTTTTTTTATTTTTATACTCAAGTTACTTGGTTATCAATTTCGCGTACAATCCCCTCATTGCCTCCAATTAAGATCTGAATGACTATTCCAATCAAAGATATCACTACTCCAGAAGTCACCTGTTCAAACTGCCAAGCTTGTTGTTGTCGCTTAGAAGTGATGATCATTAGTGAAACCGGTGTTCCAGAAGAGCACATTTCGTATGATCAGTGGGGTGGAGAAACCATGCTACGTTTGGATGATGGTTGGTGTTCGGCGTTAGATCGCGAAACTTATATGTGTACCATTTATGAAAACCGCCCGTGGATTTGTCGTGAATTCGAAATGGCATCGTATGAGTGTAAAGATCAGCGAATCGCAGTGATGGGGGAATAAGGGAATATTGGTTCCTGGTTCTTGGTTTATTCACTTTTGTATTTATGCAATAAGTTCCACGGTATATGGCATAAGTGATGATCTTCTGGGTGTAGGCTGAGTCTATGTTGGTGCTCTTCATCACTAGCGACGTAGTTGGTTAAAGGCAATACTTCGACTACGATTTTGTCGCTGTCAGCACGCTGTTGGATATATTCAATCGCTGCTTTTAAATGGTGAGGTTGGCCGCTATAAATACCGGTGCGATACTTTTCTCCCACATCTTGGCCTTGCTTATTTAAGCTGTACGGGTCAATGATTTCAAACAATCCCTCTAAGAGTTGCTCAATACTCACTACACTAGGATCAAAGGTCGTGCGAACGCATTCTGCATAGCCATCGTAGTCTGATTGAGTCGTGCTGCTACTGCCATTGGCGCGACCTGCTTCGGTTGCGATCACACCCGGCAAGTATTTAATAAATTCTTGCACTCCCCATAGGCAACCGCCTGCGAGATAAATGTCTTCATGATGGATATTGTTCGTCATATTGATTTCTATTCTTCGATACCAGATTAAAGTCAGTTTAACATTGCCTACCGTTTAAACTCGTGAGTCTTTTGCTTTTTCCACTGGCTTGGTGATAGCCCAGTCCAAGTTTTAAAGTGTCGGCTGAATACAGCAATATCAACATAACCGAGTTGCAGCGCCAGTTCTGTGATGGTTTGGCTGCCGTTAATAAGTTGGTGTTTAGCGATTTCTTGGCGAGTTTGTAGCAATAGCGAGCGGTAACTTTGCTGTTTATTTTTAAGCTGTGTTTGTAGGCTGCGGTGATGCATACCGAGTGCGTTGGCAATACGCTCAATGCAGCACTCTCCGGTTGGCAGTAAATGTCGGATTAGACCTTTCACTTGATCGGCTATGTCTTCAGGATAACGGCTCTGTAACTTTTGTAACCGGTGAGTGATGAGCTGATTGAGAGCTTGTTCATCTCTGTGGTTTTTGTGTGCAAGTTGTGAGGCTTTTAGCTGGATGCCATCGAAAGCTTGGTTAAAAAGCAGCGGATGACTTAACTTTTCTTTTTGTTCTTGGGTAAGCGCTGGTTCGGCCTGGCTAAAGTGCAAAGGTAGGGTATCGACTTCAACGTTTAAAAGCCCAGCCACAAACAAGGCTAAGTGATAAACGCTAAGCTGCATTAAGGGCTGAATGTTGACATCACTATCAATGTTGAGAGTGATTTTTAGCTGAATGTATTCGTCTTTACTTTGCATTTTTACTTGTACGCCATAGGCATGTAAGTAAAGGTATTCATTGGCCTTCAATAGTGCCATTTCCACGGTTTCCATGCGTGACACCAACATGGGTAGATCGCCCAATACTTCTTGAGTCTGCGTCTGAGCAAGTGTTAGCCCAAATAGCGGCTGATTAGTCTTTATCGCCGCTAAATCGAGCAGTTCCGCTAATTTTGCGTAAGAGATATAGGTATTGGGATCTCGAAACTCCGCCTGTCTTAAACCTACCTGATGCATCAGCTGTATCGGGTTATACCCCAGCTCTAATATCAGCTTTTCAAAGTGTGATGCCGCGCCACTTCGTACTAGGTGCATGGTCAATCCTGTGATTTAAGGCGAATTCCGATTCGCAATATATCAACTTTCCATCGCAAAAAATCAAGTAAAGTTCACGTTATTCACCTAGATTTGGATAACAATTCGTTAACAAGCGGATGTATAGAAAAAGCGGTGTGTCTACCATGCTTCATTTATGCCGCAACAACTCTTTATAACAAGGAAGGACGAGATGCGTTTAGTTAATAAAGTCGCCATTGTGACAGGAGCTGCTGGTGGAATTGGCCAAGCGATAATTGAAAAGCTAACTTCCGAAGGCGCTAAAGTGGTGGCGGTTGATATTTCAGCCGAAGCTTTGAAAGTTTTTGATAGCTATGGCTCGGAAAAAGTGAAGTCGCTGGCAGTGGATGTCACCGATTTTCAGCAAGTAGAAGGCATGGTTAAACAAGCTGCCGAGCAATTTGGTCAACTGGATATCATGATTAACAATGCCGGTATTGGTGCGCCTAAACCGTTATTACACCATGATCCGCGTGAAGATTTTGATCCTGTTACTCAAGTTAATCAATACGGTGTGTATTACGGCATTTTGGCGGCAGCCCGTCAGTTTCAAGCTCAATCGACTCAAGGGGTGATCATCAATACCTCGTCGGTATATGGGCAAATGGCAGCGGAGTTAACCTTCACTTATAACGTGAGTAAAGCCGCGGTAGATATGATGACCAAATGTGCGGCATTAGAGTTAGCGCCACTTGGGATCCGAGTCTGTGCGGTTGCGCCGGGTCGTGTGGATACCCCGATGCTGCGTCAATATGAAGCGATAGGGCTGTGGGAGCATATTCGCAAAGAACAAATGCGCGACATCATGACTCAACCAAAAGAAATTGCCAATGTGGTGGCGTTTCTCGCCAGTGATGAAGCGAACTGCATTAATGGTACAACGGTATCGGCATCTGACGGATTCGAAAACTTTAAGTACCCACTACTCGACAAAATCCAATAACGTTCAAAGCGTTAACTATTAGAAGCGATAACAATAATTAGGTCAGAAGACCCTAAAAGCATAATAAAAAGGAAGATAACATGAGCCTACCAGACATTATTAATCATCAAGATTTGTTGCTGACATTAAATACTCATGAAGAAAAGGTTGTGAAGGATGCACTACCAGGCGTGGACATTTACCCATTATTTTTAGATATCGAAAATGGGACTTGGGTATTGCGTGCAAAATTCAAATCGGGTGTTACTTTGCCGAAACACTTTCATACCGGGGTCGTTCATTTTTATACCTTAAGCGGCCGTTGGAATTATTTGGAATACCCAGACCAGCCTCAAACCGCAGGGAGTTACTTATACGAGCCGGGCGGTTCAATTCATACTTTCCATTGCCCGGAAGATTCAGAAGGTGCCGATGGCTTTATGGTGGTCAGTGGTGCAAATATTAACTTCGATGAAGATGGCAACCTAATGAACATCATGGATGCTGGCTGGATTGAGCAAGTGGTGATTGCCGCAGCTCAATCGCAAGGTTTAGTGCCTCGTTACTTCAAACCGGGTGGTCTTGCTAAGTTGAGCACAGATTAATATACATTAAGCGAGTAGGAGAGACTTCCATGAAAACGATGAATGCGATTGCGATGCAAGATGGGGTAGTCACACTGCAACAAGCACCTGTGCCTAAACCTGCTTCGGGGCAAGTATTGGTTCGTAGTTTAAGTTGCGGTATCTGTGGTTCCGACTTGCATATTACGCGTCATACTAGCGAGATTTTTAAGTTTTATCGTGAACTCGGGATCATGACCGATGCGCAAGATGATCAGACGCCAGTCATGTTAGGTCATGAGTTTTGTGCGGAGATCGTGGAGTTTGGGCCAGATACCCAACAAACGTTAGCGCTCGGGCAACGTGTGACTTCGGTGCCCATTTTAATGTCGCAACACGGTGCTGGAATCGGCGTGACACCGGGGCTATCGGGCGCTTATTCTGAATACTTTATTTTGGATGAAGCGCTGTTGTTGCCAGTACCAGAAGGCGTTGCGCCGGAAGCGGTGGCGTTGACGGAACCTCTAGCCGTTGGTCTGCATGCGGTGAACCGTAGTGATATTGGTGAGCAAGATACCGCGCTGGTGGTTGGTTGTGGGCCGATTGGACTTGCGGTGATTTCCGCCCTAAAACGCCGAGGCATTAAAGCGATTGTTGCCGCTGATTTACAAGAAGATAAGCTGCAACAAGCCGTGACATTTGGTGCCACCCATACGGTCAATAATAGAGAGCAAGATGAAGTGGCGTTTGCCGACGGCGTTCAAGAAGGGCGATTAGTCATTTTTGAATGTGTTGGGATTCATACTTTAATCAAAGGCTTTATCCAACGAGCACCCGCTAATGCCACGCTAGTGATCACTGGTGTACACACCGCCGATGCATCGGTTAACTATGCTTATGCAACGGTAAAAGAGCTTGATATGCGTTTCTCTTACTACTATCAGCCGCAGGAATTTGCAGAGTGTTTAGATGCGCTCGCCGCAGGAGATATTCCTTGGCAGTCGATGGTAACCGGTAAGGTTGGCATTGATGGTGTACCTAATGCATTTGAGCAATTAATGTCACCAAATAAACACGTCAAAGTGGTGATTGAACCATGGCGTAATGGCTCGCTTGAAGCGGTATAGTTTATCTATCGATACTTTTCATTGAATAAGGAATTGAGTAATCTAACGCTAAATTCATTCATGTCGGTCTAGTTATGAAATTTATTTGGTTAAAAGTACTCATTACTGTACTGGTCTTTGCTGGGCTGTTTGCTGCGGTTTATTTCAGCGTCCAAAGCGGTACCTATTAAGCCTGATGACAGTAGCGTAGTGACTGTAATAAAGAAAAGCGATGAACCTTTTATTGGGCTCATCGCTTTTTGTTTTTGGTGCGTTAACTAACGCGATATATAAAATCTAGCGAATCGGCTAAATGCGGTTATTCGTTAATTGCTTCAACCCACATAATACCAACTTCCATTTTTACCACTTTAACTTTCTGTCCTTCCATTAAAGGTTGCTCACTGCGAACTTTCCATTGAATACCAGAATAAGCGTGAGTGACATCATCGGTGTTGGCATCGACATTACCTTTTAATACAAAGGTTTGTTGAGCAAAATCAGATTGGTAGTTTTGCTTGGTTTGTCTATTTTGCAATTGCTTAAATGGCTTCCATAGTACAACGGCAAATACGATGGTTAAGATTATATTGGTCCAAATTGCATAATGTATGGTGGCATCAATCCAGCCTATGTACATGCAAAAACCGCTAATAACTAACGAGAGGCCAATAA
This sequence comes from Vibrio sp. CK2-1, assembly GCF_021726515.1. Classification (GTDB taxonomy): domain Bacteria; phylum Pseudomonadota; class Gammaproteobacteria; order Enterobacterales; family Vibrionaceae; genus Vibrio. Next base: position 81,373 of record NZ_JAKKCJ010000004.1, read on the forward strand.
AGAAAAAGATGAAAGTGGCAAAGCCTAAAACTACCACTTCAACAATCAGCGCAATCACGCCAACCGCCATTAATACTTGTGGTAAGTAGCTCACAATCCAATCCATAGTTAAGCCTTATTTTGTTTGTTCAGTGAGTTAATAATAGACATTCCTTGCGCAACCAGTGAACTTGCATCGGTGCCGCTGTCTGGTAGTAGAACAACCGAAGACTCTTTGGCAATCGCATGTTTGGCTTCAATCGCTTTAGTTGCCAAATCAAGCTGAATGGCTTTTTGACCTTCTTCAGTATTGGCGGCATCACCTACGGTTTTCAGAGCTTCGGCCTGTGCGTTTGCCACGGCAATAATGGCTTTGGCTTCACCTTCGGCTTTTAAAATTTGTTCGGTTTTATCCGCTTCTGCTGCCAGTACTTGCGCTTGCTTTTTACCTTCTGCAACGTTGATTGCGGCTTGACGGTCACCTTCTGATTCTAGAATTTGTGCACGCTTAACACGTTCGGCTTTCATCTGAGCTTCCATGGATTCCATGATAGATTGCGGCGGCACAATGTCTTTAATTTCATAACGTAGTACTTGAATGCCCCAAGGTTCAGCGGCGACGTTAATTGCCGAAACAATGTTGGTATTTAGCACGTCACGTTCTTCAAAGGTTTTGTCTAATTCCATCTTACCGAGTTCAGAACGCATCGTCGTTTGAGCTAGCTGAGTTACCGCAAAAGCATAGTCATCCACACCATAAGTCGCTTTATAAGCATCAAGCACGCGGAAATACAGCACGCCATCGACAACTAAAGAAATGTTATCGCGAGTGATGGCTGACTGAGAAGGCACGTCTTGAGCTTGTTCTTTTAAGCTGCGAACCGCTGAGATGCGATCAATAAAAGGGATGATGAAGTTAATGCCAGCAATTTTTGTCGATTGGAATTTACCAAATCGCTCAACCACCCAAGCCTGGTTTTGTGGCACAAATTTAATGCTGCTTTTTAATATCACAACAACAAGAATAAATAGAACAACAGGGACGATGTTGTCGAATATCAGATCAAGTGGGTAGTTCATGGCATATTCCTTTAATAATTATGTATAAAGCTAGTTTACGGCTATTTACGATAATTAGCTTGTTTGTTTTGGAATGTTGGATGAGAAAGGGGAGGTTTTTCGAAATTAGAATGTAAAAATGTCGCTGATAAGCAAAAATGATAACAGGGTAACCAATGCTACCCTGTGAAATAGGATGGTCGCTAGACTTAACGCAGGTTTTCCAGTTGTTGAATAGTCGCTAAAATTTCTGGCGTTAAATTGGCTTTTTGATTGGTTTTAAAATCAAACATCACTACGGTAGCGCTGCCGAGGGTAGTGATCTTATTGAGCTTCTTACTGACTATCTGATATTTCATGGTGAAACGGTCATCTTGTAAATCAGTGATTTTTGTTCCGACTAATAGAGTATCTGGGAAAGTGACTGGCATTTTATAGCGGCAACTGGTTTCTGCCACCACTGGGCCGACTTGAGTAATGGCGATATTTTCCATTAAATCGATGTGTTTGAAATAATCAATTCGTGCGGTTTCAAAGTAGCGAAAATAGGTCACATTATTAACGTGCTGTAGTGCATCCATTTCGCCCCAAGCCACAGGGATCTCTGTTACAACCGGAAAGCCATCAAGTAAATGATTCATTGCTCTTATCCTTAAAAGTCAAACGTGTGTTTAAGATAAGTTCACGCTTTTATTTATACAATCTTGTTGTATTAAAAGCGTGAAATAACAGGCTATAAATCTTTCATCAACTTTTTGGCTGCTTGAATCCCCATTTGGTAACCAATATCCAGCCGTGCTCTATTTTTAGTTAAGCGGCCAACAGGGAAATCATCTGGTGGTGCAATCACATGAATGGTGCAATCTTTTGGTGGAGATTGAATAAACTCGATACTTTTATTGTAGTTTTCGGCACGTTTTAGCGCCGATTCCGCAAGTTTTGGATTTTGAGCTAAAAATTTACGGGTTAACCATGGCATTTTGGAAGGCTTTTTCAAGTAGCCAAGTGGTCGAGATAAAATCACTGTGATTTCTCTTGCGCCCATTTTGTAAGCTTGCTCAACCGGAATAGAATCGGCGACACCGCCATCGGTCATGGGAATGCCATTTATCACAGGGTAGTCGCGATAAGCAACTGGCACCGAGCAAGAGGCTTTTAATAGTTCGACAACATTATCTGGGGTTGATTGAATATAGTGCGCTTGACCAGTATGAATATCGGTTGTGACCACATACAAGGGAGTAGGTTGCTGGTGGAGTCGATCAGTATCAATGGGAATTTCATCAATCGTGATATCCCATAACCAATCGAGATCAAGCCAGTGCCCGCCGCGGACAAAACGTTTGAAATTAATGAATTCTGGTCGGCAAGAGTAGTCGGTAATGACTTTATAAGTTCGATTTTTTTGTTGAGCAAGCCATGAAGCTAAACTAGTCGAACCCGCTGAAACACCGATGCAAAAGTCAAATGAACTATAGCTGTCATCAATGAATTGGTCTAAAACCCCAGCGGAAAAAATACCACGCATCGCGCCACCTTCAACAACTAGCGCCTTTTGCATACAACGATCCTGCATAAAATGTTCCTCAAAGCTCAATCGCCACCAATGTAACCAAATATTTCCCCAATATAAACCTTATAAAGAGTGATGATTTGTTATTTTTGATGGTAGAATGTGGAAAATTTTTACAGAGTTGGACCATGAATAAAGTTTTTCAATCTTTAACTGAACAGATGCGCATCACCGAGCATGATATTGAACGCCGAAAAGTTTTCATGTCTTTTGGTAAAAATGATGTGACTTTACTCAAGGAAGCAAGAGTCTGGATGGAACCACTGGTAATGGATATCGTTCGCCAGTTTTATATTTTACAAACAGCTATTCCTGAAATTTCACTAATAATTGGTGATAGGGAAACGTTAAATAATTTGCATAAAGGCATGCAGAGATATATTCGACAAATTTTTCAAGGACAATATGACCTGGATTATGTGGAAACACGTTTACGAATAGGCAAAGTGCATCATCGTATAGGCGTAAGTCCAAAGCTTTATTTGTCGGGTATTAATCAACTTCAACTATTGTTAGAAGATGTGATTGATGATCACGGTGAAAAAAATAATGTTACTACTAAAGACTTAAAACAAGCGGTTCGTAAGCTTTTATATTTTGATAACCAGTTTGTTTTTGATACTTATATTTCGTCATTACAACTTGAAGTTGAGTCAGCGAATGTTCAACTTGAGGAGTATGCTTCTCGTTTAGAAGATCAAGTTGCCGAAAGAACACGTGAACTGACAGAGTTATCTTTGAAAGATCCATTGACCAACCTTTATAATCAACGAGCTTTCTATGAGCAGTTGGAAAAAGGGTGTGCTCAAGTTGAACGTGTTAACGGTCACTATTCTTTGTTATATATTGATGTCAATAAATTCAAAACTATCAATGATACTAAAGGGCATAAGGTTGGTGATGAAATTCTGATGGCAGTTGCAGAGGCCATTTCATCAACGGTTCGCATGCAAGAAACGGCATCTCGATATGGTGGTGATGAATTCTGTATTTTATTGCCAAACACCAAAGCGGAAAATCTAATCTATTATTGTGAACGCTTATTTGGCGCATTTGATAAGATTAAGCCGTTGGATGTAACGTTAAGCGTAGGTGGGGCAGAGATGTCACCAGCCGCTGGCTACAATATCGATGACCTGATTATTCGTGCTGATAAACAAATGTATCTTGCCAAACAAGAAGCACATGCAACAGGTAAAAATCAGTTAAGAGTTGAAGTGAAAACGGTAGAAAAAGCATAAATCTTCCAGTGAGATGACTTCAAGGCCAGAGCAAGTGAATTGCTCTGGCTTTTTTCGTTTTGGTTCGAACCTTTATGGTGATCAGTTACTTATTGCGATTGGTTTTAGCTATCTTGAACTTTTAAGATGGTGACAAAAGCGAGAGCAGTGAGGATCAGAGAAGCCCAGAATACGGCTTGGAAACTGTAAAGGTCTGCAATCGTGCCGGCAAACACACCCCCTAATACACCTCCCGTTTTAATCGCATTGGAATAAAGAGTAGTGATTTGTCCCATTTTCTTTGGTTTTAAGTCTTGGAAATACGAAATACCCAATGCCGCGGTAACCCCAATAAAAATTCCGTTTAGAAGTTGCAAGAAAACAAAACCAATAAAGCTGGTGTTTAAAATAATTCCAACATAAAACAAGCTACCTGCTAATATGGCCACAGAAATGATGCGTTTCTTGCCAAAGCGTAGAGCATAACGACCAGCTAACAGCATGATTGGGATTTCAATAAAGGCAGCGGTTCCCATCATAATACCGGCAGCCGATGAATCTAAATTCATTTCATGAGTGATGTATAACGGCATACTAATGATGTACATGTTGTTGGCGCAGTACATAAACACGAATGACAGAGCCAATAGCAGAATGTTTTTATCACGCCAAATCGAGTCACTAGGATCAAATTGATTATGCTTCGGCGTCGGTTCAATTTGTGGCAAAGCAAAATGCGCAACTAAACATAAAATGATAAACATGCTGGCGGCGAGTAAAAATAATTGGGTAAAGCCGATGCCCGTTGCAATGAAAAACGCAATCGGCGGCCCAATGACCCAACCAAGAGAGATTTGAGCCCTGAGTAGTGAACTAAAGGTTTCAGAGGTGTGGGTTCTTCGGTCTAAGATTTCTCTGGCAAGCGCAAATACTTGCGGGATAGAAGCGGAAGTTGTGCTGACAAAAATGGCCGATGTAGCGAGTAAAACCCAGTAGTTACGGTTAAATGCAAAGACGATAAACCCTATCGCACCCATTATATTACAGATCAGAATGAGCTTTTTACGATCGACCCCTTGATCAGACCACCAACCAATCACTTGGCTTACCAATACCCCTGAAATCGTCATTACCATGAAAAACACCCCAATGAGAAAAGGGCGAGCGCCAACTTCTTCGGAGATAAACAAACTCATGGTAGGCATGGTAAACGCCCCTGCAATACCTACAAAAAAGCAAGTAAACAGCAAGGATACGGAAGTTTGATCAGGTTGATTCCCCGGAAAAAGGGAATAGAGCATTTTTTTCATAAGATTCTAAAGGGAAGCTTGGGAAATTAGATAAGTGCATGATAGCAAAGCGATGATTGAATAATAACCACTAGTTACATTATTGTTGAAAATTAATGTTATCAATAGCAAGAATGTTTATAGCAGGGCTAGAATTTATCAATGGAAGTCTCATAATGGAATGAAGAATTTGATTGGAGCAAAAAATTTATGGATGAAAATAATACACCGTTGTTAAATTTACGAACCCTTACTCCTGACGATTACCAAGAACTGGCAGCCTTAATGGATCTAGTCTTCCCTGATGTAGGCGGGGCTTGGCCAGAGTCGACCATTATGGATTTGGTGACCCAATTTCCAGATGGGCAAATTTGTATTGAAGACAGTGGAAAAATGATTGGCGCGGCGTTGACGATGAAGGTGGATTATAGCCGCTTTAGTTTGCCGCATAAGAATAGCGATTTGGTTAATGCCAATGATGTTGTTCAGCATAACCCTAAAGGGGATGCGATATACGGATTAGATGTGTTCGTGCATCCTGATTATCGAGGCTTACGCTTAGGTCGCCGTTTATATGAAGCGCGTAAAGAAATGTGTCGCGCGAATAACTTAAAAGCGATTTTGACTGGTGGCCGTATTCCGGGCTTTAAGCAATATTCCGATCAAATGAGAGTCAGTGAATATATCGATAAGGTTAAGCGCCAAGAGATTCATGATCCTATCCTATCTTTCCAGCTTTCCAATGACTTTGATATTAAGCGTTTAATGCGTGGTTATTTACCCGAAGACGACAAATCACAAGGCTACGGCACGTTACTTGAGTGGGATAATATCTTTTATGAAGAAGAGGCTGACTCGATTCATGGAACGGAAAAAAGCATTGTCCGTATTGGGGTAGTGCAGTGGCAAATGCGCCATGTGATGTCGCTAGATGATCTGGTTAATCAAGCTGAATTCTTTATTACTTCTCTTGCAAATTACCAGTCTGACTTTGCGTTATTCCCTGAGTTTTTCAGTGCGCCGCTAATGGGGCTTGCTCCTGATCTACGTTCTGTCGAAGCGATGCGCTATTTGAGTGAGTACTCGGATGAAATTATTCAGCGTTTTTCTCACCTAGCCGTGACGTATAACATCAATATCATTGCTGGTAGTCTACCCATTCAGCAAGATGGAAAGATGTACAACGTTGCATACATGTTACACCGTGACGGAAGTATTGAAGAGCAATACAAAATACACATTACCCCGCATGAAGAATGGGACTGGGTTATTGAGGGCGGCGATAAAGTTAAAGTGATTGAAACGGATGCCGGTAAAGTGGGTATTTTGATTTGTTACGATGTGGAGTTCCCAGAACTAGGCCGTATGCTCGCCGAGCAAGGTGTACAAATTCTGTTTGTTCCATTTTGGACTGATACTAAAAATGGTTATTTGCGAGTGCGTATTTGTGCTCAGGCACGAGCGATTGAAAACGAATGTTATGTAGCGATCAGTGGTAGTGTCGGTAACTTGCCTCGCGTAGATAACGTGGACATTCAATATGCCCAATCGGCGGTATTTTCACCATCGGATGTTTATTTCCCGCATGATGCAATCATTGCCGAAGCCGATCCAAATACCGAGATGATGATTTATGCCGATGTCGATTTATCGAAACTGAAACTTTTGCATAGTGAAGGTTCGGTGACTAACTTGAAGCATCGCCGCCCTGAGCTTTATCAATTCTCTCCAGTGAATGAGACTAGAAAAAAGTAAATGAGCAATAAATGAATAGGGTTTATGTCAATGGAATCCGAGAGCCGGATCACCCATTGGCATAATCTATTAATAAAATTGTTCAAATCCATTTAGTAAAATCAAGAAATTAGGCGACACTTAGAGATATAGACTCAAATATTATAATGATAACAATCTCAAGGAGTACTTTATGCCATCATTAAAAGTTCGAGATTACATGCGCCCTAGAGCGGTAACCTTTACCGTTGATATGTCGTTGTCTACTGCATTGGATAAAGTATTGAACGCGATTAATATCGGCGGTCCAGTGGTTAACGATAGAAATGAAGTAGTAGGCTTTCTGTCAGAGCAAGATTTACTCAACCGATTGGTTCAAGTAAGTTACCACTGCCAAGATACTCATGTAGTTGGCGATTGTATGCGAACCGAACCTTTGACTATTAGCCCTGAAATGTCAGTGATTGAATTGGCTAATATGATGCAAGAAGGTAAGCCAAAAGTGTACCCAGTGGTGGAAAACAAAAAGCTGGTGGGGATTATCTCTCGTCGTGAGGTACTAAAAGCGGTGAGTGATAACTTAGATAATTGCTTTAAGCATCCAGTTTGATTTTCAGAGTCATAGGGAATCTCAGCGGATAAGATACTCAACGAGGTCGCATGTAATAGTGCGGCCTTTTTTCATAGTGAGATCTGAATATTGTGTGATGCCAACCGTTTTTCTATGATTAATGATAGCTGCGTTTCATTGTTGATGTGATTGGTGTCACTTATTTGTGAGGTGTTCTCAATTAGAGTAGCGCCAATGGTTTTTTAGAGAAGAATGACGATTCATCTTCTTTTATACCCAAAGTAATTGAAATTGCAGTGAGGCGACAAGTGAATGAAGCCCCATGAGTATAGCTTGCCTATTCGATTGGGGTGAATGAACGCTGGCAACAAAGCTGCAGCTTCAAGTACGACGGGTATAGTTATTCACTTTTTAGTTATTAATAATACTTTCTAGTAAAAGTAAGGAGCAGATCGTGGCACCAGCAGATACTCAAAATGTTTTTCACCTAGGTGTAAATAAGCAAGACCTTAATGGCGCAACATTAGCAATTATTCCGGGCGATCCCGCTCGCGTTGAAAAAATTGCTAATTTAATGGATGAGCCTGAGTTCTTAGCCAGCCACCGTGAATATACTGTGTTTCGCGCCAAACTAGAGGGTAAATCTGTAGTGGTGTGTTCTACCGGTATTGGTGGTCCTTCAACCTCGATTGCTGTGGAAGAGCTAGCTCAGCTAGGCGTTCGTACTTTCTTACGTGTCGGCACTACTGGCGCAATTCAGCCGCATCTTAATGTGGGTGACATGATTGTGACGACAGGTTCAGTTCGTCTTGATGGTGCTAGTCTGCATTTCGCTCCGATGGAATTCCCTGCGGTTGCTGATTTTGATGTGGCAACTGCCATGAAACAAGCGGCGATTGATTCAGGCTGTACGGTTCATACTGGCGTGACTGCATCAAGTGATACTTTCTACCCAGGCCAAGAGCGTTACGATACGTTCACCGGTCGCGTGGTTTCTCGTTTCCAAGGCTCAATGAAAGAGTGGCAGGAAATGGGCGTATTAAACTTTGAAATGGAATCGGCTACTTTGCTAACCATGTGCGCAAGCTCAGGTCTGAAAGCGGGTTGTGTTGCGGGCGTGATTGTAAACCGTAGCCAAGATGAAATCCCAGATCACGAGAAGCTAAAGCAAGCGGAAATTAACTCGATTAAAGTGGTCGTGGAAGCGGCGAGAAAAATGCTTTAAATCGTTCTGATTTGTGAGTAAAAAAGAGCTCAGATAGACAAGTGAAATGAGTCTATCTGGGCTTTTTGTTATATCAAAATGACTTACCTAATTATAACTTTTCTATTTGTCCACCGGCTTCATTAAACCAAGTGGTTAAGTAAGTTTTAAGATCTTTTAATTCTTCTGGACCAATTAACGCTAAGCCTAAGTCTTGGGCGCGAGAAATATCGTTATGGCGTAATGGGCGGAAACTCACCAACATCGCGCGCGCTTGTAAGCCACCAAGCAAATCACGTAATGATTCCAGCTTATAAAGCGTGTCATCGCCATCATCGCGCATGCCTTTGGTTTTACATTCGATGATATGCAGTTTGTTATTAACCACAGTGGCGACATCCAATTCATTACGAACTTCTCGACCTCCACTTTCACGATAAACTTGCACGTTTAATGAATGATCTTGAATGGTAGGTAGTTCATCTTGAATTTCTCGTACCGTGTTGTGTACAAGGTTCTCTAGCCATTCACCATTGGAAAAACGTCTTGCATCTTCACTGAAAAACTCAAGAACGCCATTTTGGTAGGTGGCAAGTTGAATATCGACTAAATCAGAAATGAGCCAATCAAGTTCTTTGTAGCCTTGTTGTTTCTCGGTAAGTGCCACATCGAGCTTTTGTTCTTTACGGCAAGTGGTTGCTAAGTAGTTTAATGTGGCAAGACCCGGGCCCAACTCTAATGCGTTACTTGCCCAGCGTTTGCCTAATTCATGCAGTTTTGCATCTAAAGGGGCAGGGATTTCATGGGTTGGGAATTCACTACGAGCACCAAAAATAGTGAGGTAGTCGCTGATACGAATATGGTCTTGAACTTGTTGTTCAGGCTTATCATCTGGGTAAAGCCAGCATTGACTATCACTGAAAGGTTCGACTACGAAAATCGGCCAGTTGTAACTACGAATTACTTCGTAAACAGACAAGAGTCTATGTCTTAATCCACAACTTGCGTTTAGGTAAACTTGTTCGTTTCGATTTTTTAACTGCTCAGCCAGTTGTTTGATTTTTTGCTTAATCGCTGACGTATAAATTGTACCGGGAATTTCGAAAAACTCAGAACCAATGCCACGAAATTCAAGGACTTGATTGAGCCTTTGATACATTTCTCGCTGAGCATCATCACCGATGAATACCATATGAGTACATTCAGAACGGTTATCTAAAAGTGGGGTAATTAAACGAACAGGATCTTGATCTATGATTCCAATATGAACCGCCATGGTTATTCCTTTGTAGCGTATGTCGCTAATCGTTGTTGCTAATGAAATCAACGACTAACCTTTGGTGTGTCTTTGTTGAATATGACACAAGATAGGTAAGTGGTCGAACTGTTGTGGGCCTATAGAATCACATTGAAAGTAGGTATATCTAAAAGGTTTCGCATTCTAGGCTCTATCTTTAATATGTGGCTGAATGTTAACAATAACAAGTATTAACTTTATTTATTACCCGATTAAATTTATTGCTACATTAAGTTTATATACTCAGTTGCTTGGGTATATCGCCACTTAGGCGAAAGCCTTCTATTGCCACTACTTAACTAGACTATAAAAAGGGTTGTAAGTTCCCAATAAGAAGATTTTTCACTTGAAATATCAGTTGCCTAAATCTCTCAGTAAGTAGAGAAAATATTGTTATATCACTAGGCTTAGCGCATACTAATAAACTCATTAAACACGATGGCAGTTGGAGATTAAAATGGCTGAAGAAACAATATTTACTAAGATCATCAATAAAGAAATCCCTTCCGATATGTTGTATCAAGATGACCTAGTCACTGCCTTTCGTGATATCAACCCAAGAGCGCCAAGCCATATTTTAATTATTCCTAATAAGCTGATCCCAACGACTAACGATGTCGAAGAAGAAGATGAATTGGTGATGGGGCGTTTATTTACCGTTGCCAAGAAGCTCGCCAAGCAAGAAGGTATTGCTGAAAATGGTTACCGTTTAATTGTGAATTGTAATGCTCATGGCGGGCAAGAGGTTTATCACATTCATATGCACTTAGTTGGTGGTGAGCCTCTAGGGCCAATGCTCGTCAGCTAAATACCCTTCGTACTTGAAGCTGCAGCTTTGTTGACGGCGTTCATTCGCCCCAATCACATAGACGAGCTATGCTCATGGGGCCTCATTCACTTGTCGCCTCACTGCAACTCCAATTACTTTGGGTATGGTTTTTTTTAAGCGTGAAAGCGAACTGAATAACCGTAAACGTGATTAAATTAATGCAAATTCTAATCTTAAAAAACATGGATGTGATGCCTTGGCGTAAAGTGGTTAAAGCCAGTTTAGCTGTATTTTTTAGCGTGACATTGAGTGCCTGTGCCAATCTTTCGGCAGGTAACTTATTTAGTCATTACTCGGCACAGAATGAAGACGTCTATAAAGATGTGGCGAGTGGCGATTATAAAGGCGCGGAATCGGAACTGGTGGAGTCTGAGGTTGGCGGACCAGTTTTAAGCAATATGGAAAAGGGCAGAGTATCTTTCCTTGCTGAAAACTACCCGAGTAGCTTTACGGCTTTTCAGCTAAGTGATAAAGCGGTAAGAGTGCTAGATGATCGCGCCACGATTTCACTTTCAGAAGGTGCCAATCAAGCGGGTTCTTTGGCGACCAATGACAATTTAACTACTTATGATCCTGCGGATTATGAATTAGGTTATTTGCATTTATATCTAGGGTTAAACTACCTACAGAAAAACGATCTGCAAGGCGCGTTGGTTGAAATGCGCCGAGCCAATCAAGTTCAAGAAAAAGCCAAAAAACGTCGTGAAGATGAGCTGAAAGATGCTCAACAAAAAATGAAAAATAGCGGGGTGCAGCCAAACTTAGGCAGTGTTCTTTCGCAATATCCAGACGCAGGCAAGACGCTACAAGCAGTCCAAAATGGCTATTTGCTGTATTTGTCAGCGGTACTCTATGAAGCCGACAACCAGCTAAATGATGCTTATATTGATTATAAACGTGCATTAGCGGTCAACCCGAATAACCGAGAGATTATTGATGCAACCATTCGAGTAGCCAAGCGACTAGGTATGCGCCAAGACCTCGATTCACTGCTCAAACAATACGGCGAACCTAAATCAGCACCGCAAGGTTATGGGCAGGTTATCGTTGTGGATGAGCGTGGTGTGGTGGCTCAGCGAGGTAATTGGCGTTTATCTTTACCAATATGGGATAGCTCAGGTAAAACCAAATTTTATAGTGTGGCGCTGCCGGTTTATAAAAACGTCAAAGTGCAGAACTTCTCACCAGCAAGCGTAGATGGCGCGCCATTAAAGTCGAGTATTTTAGCGGATACAAACTTGATGGCACAAAATGATTTGAGTGAGCGAATTCCGGCAATGGTTCTTAAACAAGGTTTAAGGTTATATACTAAAGATCAGTTAAGACACCAAGCGGCGAAAGCAGATGATTCAGGTATATCCAATGCGTTAGTCAATATCTGGAATATTGTGACAGAGCAACCGGATACTCGTAGTTGGCAAACCTTACCTGCTCAGGTGTTTAGTAGCAGTGCATATTTGACAGCAGGCCAACACACTATTTCTGCGGGTGGTAGAGAATATGCAATTGATATTAAAGAGAATCAACGTACCTTTGTCTGGCTTTCACGCCAAGGGAATGCAGTGACAATTTGGCACAAACAATTAGGAGCAATTCGATGAAGAAATGGTTAGTAGCAGGCTTAGGCCTAGTGGCATTAGCAGGGTGTTCAAGTAGTAATACTGCAGGATTGCGCATCGATAGTGCCAGCCAACAAGTTTTATACAGCGATTCTGCGTTAGATGATGACCTGACGATTGATAATATCGATACTCAGGAAAATAATGGTAATACTCGCGGTTTGGTGAAAATTACCAATAACTCTCAAGATACGCAAAATCTTCAATACCGCTTTTATTGGTATGATGACCAAGGTTTGGAAGTGAATGCGAAGCAAGGTGCTTGGCGTCAATTTATCTTACGCGGTTATGAATCAATGACTTTAAGTGAAGTGTCTGTGAATCCGAATGCGACCGATTTTCGTATTCAAATTCGCCCACAAGATTAATCAAAGGAAGTAACACATGAAGAAAACGGCAATTGCATTAATAGGTTTAGCAGTCATTCTGGGTGGTTGTTCTAACAAGGTTCAGTACGGTGACGCTAATGCTGCTGAAACAACAACCGTAGATTTTGGTTCGACAGATTTACAAAAAATCGCTAATGAGATGGTAGACAGTATGCTTTCTTCTGGCTCTGTCGCGGCGATTGAAGGTCGTCCGATTGCTTACGTAGATAGCATTCGTAACAAAACCAGCGAGCATATTGATACTGAATCAATCACTGACTCAGTGAGCACCAAAATGTTGAACTCTGGTAAGTTCCGTTTTGTTGATATGACCAAAGTAGAAGACGTTCGTAAGCAGCTTAACTTCCAAAATAACGATGAATTAGTTGATCAAACAAGCGCAGTTAAGTTTGGCCAAATGATGGGTGCTCAGTACATGTTATACGGCAACCTATCTAGCATCGTAAAAGAAGCGGGCAGTGATAAAGACGTTTACTACAAAATGACAATGCGTTTAATGGATTTAAAAACTGGCCTCATCGAATGGGCCGATGAAACTGAAATCCGTAAGCAAGAGTCGAAAAGCCTATTTGGCATGTAATATTGTTTATATAATAACTTCAAGGTCACGAGTTTGAAAGAACACTACATTAAGCAAGATCCCAGCTTAATCGCTCTGCAAGCTCAGTGGCCTGAAAGTATTTCCGATATTCAGCCATTACAAGGTGGGTTAACCAACCAATGTTGGAAAATCACCACCTCATGTGGTCGTCATTATGTGTGGCGGCCACATTCTATTTCTACCCAATCCTTTTCTATTAACCGCTCCAATGAATTTGAAGTCCTCAATGTACTTGAAGGCTTTGCTTTATCACCGAACGTTCAAGCATTATTACCTCAAGGCTTATTGGTTGAGTGGGTGGATGGCGTGACCTTAATGGGGCAGCATAATGAAACGCTGTCATTACTCGTGGTGAAGTGTCTCGTTTATCTTCATCAATATCCGCTACCTCAAAATCATTCGTTGCCTATTTTCGATTATCAATCTTGTATTGAAAACTATTGGCAGGCATTACCTAGTCAGCAGCAAACACAGCGTTATCAGCAGTGGTTTGAGCGTTTTTATCAGCAATATGATGAGTTAAAAAATCGCACTGAATCAATTTTACCGCCTTGTCTCTGCCACTTTGATTTAGGCAGCTATAATATTATTCAAAAGCCGGATTTAGAGTTGGTGGTCATTGATTGGGAATATGCCGCAATGGCTAGTCCTGTGGTGGATTTGGCGACGACGATATTAGCCGAACAACTTAGCGTTGAAGAAAGTGTTGAATGTTACCGAGAGCTTAGCCGCTTAGATATCGATAAGTCACAATTCATTGCTATTGTAGAGGAGTGGCTACCATACTTACGCTTTATGGCGTTGCTGTGGCATCAAGTTAACTTTTCTTTGCATCAGCGCGCATCAGATAAGCAAGCGATTGAAGTGTTAACTCAGCAGTTAGAGTTATCTGAATCATGAGCAGAGTGAATGTAGGTCACTTTTCTCACTTTCTCTAGCAAGAATAATTAAAACAACGCTTTAAAACCATAGTATTCATGGTAGATTAAATTATCGAACGAGAACTGAGGATGGTTCAATGATCATTTATTTACACGGCTTTGATAGCACAAGCCCAGGGAATCACGAAAAAGTATTACAACTTCAATTCATCGACGAAGATGTTCGCTTTATCAACTACAGCACACTTCACCCTAAACATGATATGCAGCACTTGTTGAAAGAAGTGACTAAAGTGATTGAACAAAGTGGTGATCCATCGCCGCTAATCTGTGGTGTTGGGCTAGGTGGTTACTGGTCTGAGCGTATTGGTTTCTTATGTGGCATTAAACAAGCTATCTTCAATCCGAATCTCAACCCTGAAGACAATATGCAAGGGCGTATTGATCGTCCTGAAGAGTATGCTGACATTGCGACCAAATGTATTAAAGATTATCGCGAGCAGAATAAAGACAACTGCTTGGTATTTTTATCTCGCAATGATGAAATCAGAGACAATCAAGATAGCTACGAAGCATTATCGCCATACTACAAGGTGATATGGGATGACGCTGAAACGCATAAATTTAAGAAAATCTCTCAACACCTACAAACGATTAAAGCCTTCAAGCAGCCTTAATTTATTTACCCACTGATTGGGTTCATAGGTCAAATCACAAATTGTTACTATAAAGAAGAGCCAATCATCGGCTCTTTTTTATTAATCGTCACTTTCTATTGATCCTACTTTATGTCTGGATATAATGAGCTAGATCAAATTTTTCCAATAAATAGAATGAAAAATAACCTTTACGTCACAATTTGATCTCACCGATACACACAACTTTTTTCATCTCTCAAAGGTGACCCTTTAAGGTTTAGTCCACACGCTAAGCCTCATCGTATCGAAAAACATGAAGAATCTATCAGTTGGGTTTGATATAGGCCGGGCTGAATCAATTTTATCTTTATATATTTAGGAGTGTCAGATGACGCGAATCGTTGTAGTAGGCGGTGGTGCCGGTGGCTTAGAGCTTGCCACAAAATTAGGCCGAACATTAGGTCGTAAGAGACGCGCGAGTGTTACCTTAGTAGACCGTAACGGAAGTCACTTATGGAAGCCATTGCTACATGAAGTGGCAACCGGATCTCTAGATGAAGGTGTGGATGCATTAAGTTACCGCGCTCATGCCAAAAACCATCATTTTGATTTTCAAATGGGTAGCCTAGATGGCATTGACCGTGAACGTAAAGTTATCTCATTAAGTGAAATTAAAGATGAGAGCAATGATCTGCTGATCCCAAGCCGTGAAATTGAATATGATATTCTGGTATTGGCAATTGGTTCTAAATCGAATGACTTTAATACTCCTGGCGTAAAAGAAAACTGCATCTTTTTAGATAGCCCAGAGCAAGCACACCGTTTCCGTAAAGAAATGAATAACTTGTTCTTAAAGCTTCATGCGAAACACGGTGAAGGTAAAGTGGATATCGCGATTGTTGGTGGTGGTGCAACTGGCGTAGAGCTGTCTGCTGAGCTACATAATGCAATTAAAGAGCTGCACACTTACGGCTTCGAAGATTTAGATTCAAGCAAACTGAACGTTAACTTAGTTGAAGCGGGTGAGCGCATTCTACCAGCCTTGCCACCACGAATTTCATCAGCGGCACACAGTGAGTTAACAAAGTTGGGCGTAAATGTTCGCACGGCGACTATGGTTACTCAAGCGGATGAACAAGGCTTAATCACTAAAGATGGCGAGCGTATTCCGGCTCAGCTAATGGTGTGGGCAGCAGGTATTAAAGCGCCTGACTTCATGAAAGATATTGCAGGTTTAGAAACCAACCGCATCAATCAGTTGGTAGTGAAAGATACATTACAATCAACACGTGATGATGAGATTTATGTGATTGGTGATTTAGCATCTTGCCAGCAAAAGGATGGATCTTTTGTTCCACCTCGTGCTCAAGCTGCGCACCAAATGGCAAGTCTGGCTTATCGTAATATTGTGGCGCAAATCAATGGTCATGCATTGAAGGCGTATACTTATAAAGATCATGGTTCACTTGTGTCATTAAGTCGTTTTTCTACCGTGGGTAGCTTAATGGGCAACCTAACCAAAGGCTCGATGATGATTGAAGGTCGTATTGCGCGAGTCGTGTACATTTCACTCTACCGCATGCACCTAGTGGCGTTACACGGCTGCTTTAAAACGGGCTTGATGATGCTAGTAGGGCGAATTAACCGAGTGTTACGTCCAAACTTAAAGCTACACTAAGCAATCCCAATCGCATTAATACTCTAAAAATGAAAGCCCATCTCGTGATGGGCTTTTTTGTGTCTGTTCAGTTGCTTTTACAGTGAGCATTAATTCGGAATAAAAGAAAATACGATACCATCTTTGGGTTTGCCATCGAATAAATAGCGATTACGAGCCAGTCCTTCCTTTTCCGCGCCGCAACTGAGTGCAATATGATGACTAGGCGCATTGTCAGGGTCACAGATGCATTCAAGCCGAGTGAGATGTAATTCGGTGAAGCAAAAACTAATTAGGGCTAATAGGGCCTCTTTGGCGTATCCGTTTGATTGGTGTTGGTCACATATCCAATAACCAATGGTTCCCATATTGAAGCTAGGAGATAGATCGGTTAATGCCACCATACCAATAAAAGCATCGGTTTGTTGGTGGTAGATACCAAATCCGTAGGCATTATTTTTGAGCCAATTTAAGCGAGTGTGCATGAGGAAATCTGTTGCTTCTTCAGCGGTAAAAGCTGAATGACACCAGTCAAGCCAGGGGTAGAGAGAAGGGGAGGATTGAATCGCATCAGCAAAGCGTTCACTTTCATCGGCATGGATCATGCGCAATCTTAGTTGAGCGGTCAGTAAAGTATGATCTGGGGTCATCGTCTACCTGCAATTAAAAAGAGGCCATGGCGGCCTCTTGATTCGAAGTCATTCTATTTTAGAACACTATTACAGCTTACGGATATTGATAATCACACCAAGGAATGGATTATCTAAGTAGTGTACTTCACCACTTCTAATTTGGCGTTTTTGCTGCATACGGTAGCTATTTAAAAAGTCTTGAACTTCAACTTCTGGTTTAACTGGTTCTAGGTTACCGACTTGAACGTCTTCATCGCTATCTTCAGTCGATGGGTCAATCACTGAGTCTTGTAATACGACTTCATTTTGTCCAGGAATGCGTAAGTCTAGGTTGGTTTTCAAGTATAGGTAGTGTTGTACATAAACCTGAACCGTACCATCTAGTTCATATAGTGGCTCTTTTTCAATGGATGTTGGAGTACCATCTTTGGCGATTTCTTTAAGAGAGCGTCCATCAGGAGCGAATTTATCTGAAAAATCTTCACCTGCTTGGATGTGCAAAACAGGGGATGTACTTTCACCGCGGTCATTTTGGTACCAAGTCACGTGAACTAATGGCTTAAACCCTGCGTGACGGTCTAATGCTTGATATTGTCTGTTCAGGTTGTAATAACCACTTGGAAGTAGGCCCGCTTTATGCTGCGACATTAAGTTGCTATCACGGTATGAAAATGCGCGTTCAAAATTAATCGGCTCAAGGTTTTGTGGCCAAGACTCGTTAACTTGTGATGGCTCCACATTACGCTTAAAGATGATCATTTCGATAGCAAAAGATCGTGCAAATGTTGGTAATGAAACAAAAACCAATAGGAATATAATCAGTTTTTTCATTGTTACTCCGTAATCAAAGGTACTTCTAATGTAGATAGTACCTTAGCTAATATAATAAATTGTGTGGTTATTGCTAAGTTGTATAGCGCTTAGCCAACTTTTGGTAAACGATTTTGCTGAAAGTCGGCCAGCAAATCGTTAATGAAACTGACTCGTTCCCGTCTATCTGTTAATGGTACAGTAAACTTGAACTTAGTGGGGCCTTCCATTGCAAATTTTTTCGGCGATGATTGGAGTAATTGTACCAAGAATGCCGGGTTAATGTCTGCATTTGGTGAGAACTCAATAAAACCGCCTTTGTCATGTGCTTCAATTTTTTTCGCTTGTATTCTAGCAGCTTGAAGTTTCATTTCACTGATCACCAATAAGTTTTTCGCAGCATCCGGTAAGCTACCAAAGCGATCAATCAGTTCCACTTTCATTTCTGCTAGTTCCGACTCACTATTCACACTGGCAATACGCTTATACATGGATAAACGGGTATTGATGTCGGGAATGTAGTCATCTGGTAATAATGCTGGTAAGCGTAATTCTACTTCAGTTTGTTCACGTAAAAGTTCGTCTAATGACAATTCTTTGCCTTCTTTTAACGCATTAACTGCTTGTTCTAGCATTTCCATGTATAACGAGAAGCCGACAGACTGAATTTGCCCGCTTTGATCATCACCGAGTAACTCACCCGCGCCACGTATTTCTAAGTCGTGAGTGGCCAGCGTAAAGCCTGCACCTAGGTCTTCTAGTGAGGCAATTGCATCTAAGCGTTTCACCGCATCTTTGCTTAACGCTTTTGGATGTGGTGTTAATAAATAAGCATAGGCTTGGTGGTGCGAACGACCAACACGGCCACGTAACTGGTGAAGCTGTGCTAAACCGAGTTTATCTGCGCGATCCATAATGATGGTATTGGCGGTGGGTACATCGATACCAGTTTCGATAATAGTAGTACAAACCAGCAAGTTAAAACGCTGGTGATAGAAGTCATTCATGATGCCTTCCAGTTCACGTTCACGCATTTGTCCGTGAGCGGTGATCACGCGAGCTTCTGGAATTAACTTAGCTAAATCTTCGGCAACCTTTTCTATGGTTTCGACATTGTTATGTAAGAAGTAGACTTGGCCACCGCGCATGATTTCACGAAGTACCGCTTCGCGAATCACACTGTCTTCACTTTGACGGACAAAGGTTTTGATAGCCAAACGTCGCGCTGGTGGTGTAGCAATAATCGATAGATCACGCATGCCACTCATTGCCATGTTCAAAGTTCGAGGGATCGGCGTCGCGGTGAGGGTAAGAATATCCACATCAGCACGCATCGCTTTGACTTTTTCTTTCTGGCGCACACCAAAGCGGTGTTCTTCATCGACAATTAATAAGCCGAGATCGCGGAATTTAATATCATCTTGCAGCAGTTTATGAGTACCGATAATGATATCGACTTTACCTTCGGTGATATCACTTAAAATCTGCTTTTGTTCTTTAGCGGATTTAAAGCGCGATAATACTTCAACTCGCACCGGTAGGTTGGCAAAGCGGTCACGGAAGTTTTCAAAATGCTGCTGAGCAAGTAGGGTAGTTGGCACTAATACGGCAACTTGCTTGCTGTTATCCACTGCAAGGAATGTCGCACGCATAGCCACTTCGGTTTTACCAAAACCAACATCACCACAGACGAGTCTATCCATGGCTTTTGCTTGGCACATATCGGAGAGCACCGCATTAATCGCCATAGATTGGTCATCGGTTTCTTCAAACGGGAAAGTGGCTTTAAAGTGCGCGTATTGCTCTTTATCGTGAATGAACTTGAAGCCTTTTTTGATTTCACGTTTGGCGTAAACATCTAGGAGTTCGGCTGCCACATCACGGACTTTTTCTGCGGCGCGTTGACGAGCTCTATTCCACGCATCACTACCTAGTTTATGTAATGGCGCGGTTTCTTCTGCACCACCAGAGTAACGACTGATTAAATTCAGCGATGATACCGGAACATACAGTTTGGCATTATTTAAGTATTCAAGGGTGACGTATTCGGTGGCAAGTCCACCAGCTTCCAAAGTTTGTAAGCCAATATAGCGACCGATACCGTGATCGAGATGCACCACAGGTTGACCGGGTTTTAATTCAGCAAGATGGCGAATCACAGTATCGCTATTGACTGCTTTTCGATCTTTTTTACGACGTTGGATCACGCGATCGCCAAGCACATCACTTTCACAAATAAAGGCAAAATCAGGTGAGTGATGAACAAAGCCGTGTTCGGTTGAGCCGAGTACTAGCGAGTACTTCTGTTTAGAAGCTAATGCTTGAGCGAGATTATCACATTCTTTCGGTTTTACTTTTATTGGGCTTAATAGCTCATTTAATGCTTCACGGCGACCTTCAGATTCTACCGAGAAGATAACCTTACCTTGCGGGTTGTCTGCTAAGTATTGTTCAAGGTATTGGCGCAGTGCGGCAAGTGGCTCTTTAAGCTGATGCTGGGCGTGTAAATTAGGCAGAAGACTAACAGAAGCATTTTTACGGCCAGCTTTCTCTTCGACAGCTTCAATCGATAAGGCCGCTTGAGGCATACCTTTGAAGTAGCTAAATAGCTCATCTTTCTTCAACCATAATTCTTGTGGCTCAAGTAATGGGCGAAGAGGATCGACTTTGCGTTGTTCAAAACGATGTTCAGCATCGGCTAAAAAGGTATCGATACTTTTTTCTAGTTCACCAAGCGTCAGTAGCAAGGTGTTTTCTGGTAGGTAGTCGAATAGGGTATCGGTATGCTCAAAGAATAATGGTTGCCAATATTCGATACCAGCAGGCCAAGTACCTTTTGATACTTGCATATAAACGGATTCAGGCTCACGTCGCGCTTCAAAACGTTGACGCCAGCGAATGCGAAAATCTTCTATTGCCGCTTCAGTAGTTGGGAATTCATGAGCAGGCAGTAGGCGAATTTCTTGTATATCTTCGATCGTACGTTGAGTCTCAGCATCAAAGGTACGGATACTATCAATTTCATCATCAAAAAAGTCGATACGATATGGGTTATCACAGCCCATTGGGAAAAGGTCGATAATCGAACCACGGCTGGCGTATTCACCCGGGCCAAATACTTGGTCAACGTGGCGATAACCAGAACTTTCCAATTGCATGCGCAGTTTATCGAGTGAATAAAGGTCACCACTTTTGACCATCAATGTGGTTTTGAGTAGGTAGTCTTTCGGCGATTGACGCTGCAATAGCGTGCTGATTGGAATAATGATTAAGCCGTTTTGCTGTGTTGGTAATTGATACAGCTGCGCGATACGGTCTGAAATAATATCTTGATGCGGCGAAAAGTTATCATATGGCAGCGTTTCCCAATCAGGGAATAAAGACACCGAATGGCCAGTGAATTGGCTTACTTCATGTTGCAGTTTTATCGCTATTTGCGGATCAGGTACGGCAAGTAATGTTACCCCTGAATGTTGCTGGCTAAGCTCTGCAATGGATAGTGCTAGTGAGCCGCCGACTAATTGGCCTATGTGCTTTTTGTCACCGGCTTTAGTTGGCAGTGGCAGTTGCAAGAGAGAAGACGCTGACGTGGATGATAATTCAGACATAATTCGATTAGGCTTTTATAAATTGAATGTTGCGCTAGTTGTAGCACTTTGAGTGGTTTGATTATCGTCATGTAGGCAAACTAATCAAGGGAATGTGCACAATTGTTGTTTTTTAATCAATTTATCACCGCCAATCGCCAGAAGTATGTGAATTATTGCGTTTGCTATTGGTAAAATGGTCAGAGATCGTTATGCTCTGTTTTCATTATTTTATTCAGGGATTATTGGAATGTTTCACCCAGTTTCGGCCTATATTGGTTTGCGGTATTTGAAAGGTCGATCAGGCGATAAATTTAGCCGATTTGTCTCGTATATGTCGACCGCCGGTATTTCTATCGGTGTTCTGTCTCTCGTTACTGTATTGTCCGTGATGAATGGCTTTGAAGGGCAATTAAAGCAAAAAATTCTCGGCGTACTTCCTCAAGCTGTTATCTCTCAAGCTGACGACAAAACCCTAATCTCAGATACGCCACCTGCTTTCTTAAATACTATCCCTCATGTTGAAGATATTTCTCCGATCGTGCGCAGCGAAGCGATTATCCAAAGCCCAACTAAATTAAGCGCAGGTTTAATGGTTGGTATTGAGCCAAGAGAACAAGATCCTATCGCGAAACGTATGATGATGGGGCAAGTATCACAACTAACTGCGGGAAGTTATCACGTCTTTTTAGGCCACACTTTAGCCAGAACACTAAATGTGAATGTCGGCTCTAAAGTGCGATTAATGGTGACGAATGCTAGTCAGTTTACTCCGCTAGGGCGCATTCCTAGTCAACGTAATTTCACCGTGGCGGGCATTTTTAATACTGGCTCTGACGTTGATGGCATGCTGATGGTCACCAATATTGAAGATGCGGGGCGTTTATTGCGTTATTCCAGTAATCATATTTCAGGTTGGCGATTATTTTTTGATGACCCATTTGTAGTGGCCGATTTAGCACAACAAGTGAAAAACAATGATTTATTACCTGAAAAATGGTTTTGGTCGGATTGGCGTGAGCAGCGTGGTGAGCTATTCCAAGCCGTACGAATGGAAAAGAACATGATGGGCTTGATGCTAGGGCTGATTATTGCAGTGGCGGCGTTCAACATTATTTCAGCGCTAATTATGGTGGTGATGGAGAAGCAATCAGAAGTCGCCATCTTGAAAACCCAGGGCATGTCGAATCATCAAATATTAGCGATATTTATGGTGCAGGGAGCAAGTAGTGGGGTGATTGGTGCACTAGTCGGTGGACTACTTGGCACATTACTGGCAGCGAATTTAAATAATGTGATGAGCGCTTTGGGCTTGTCATTGTTTGCACCGGGTACGGAACTGCCAGTGGTGATTGAACCGCTTCAGGTTGTGGTGGTTATCATTCTTGCTATTGGCTTGAGCTTATTGGCAACCTTATTTCCATCTTATCGCGCCGCTTCGGTTAAACCGGCAGAAGCGCTTCGTTATGAATAACTATTTCTTAAAGGCTGCAATTATTTACGCGGCTTTTTGGCTACAAGGCAAGACATTATGAATCCTTTATTAAGCTGTCAAAATATAAGTAAGACTTACCAAGAAGGAAACCTTGAAACTGAGGTGTTAAAAGGGGTGAGTTTATCCATCAATAAAGGTGACTTCTTAGCCATTGTTGGTTCTTCTGGCTCAGGTAAAAGTACCTTGCTACATATTCTTGGCGCATTAGATGACGCCAGCGATGGCGATGTGACGGTACTTGGCCAATCTCTATTGCGTTTATCTGGCAACAAACAAGCCAAGTTACGTAATCAACATATCGGATTTGTGTATCAATTCCATCACCTACTTGCTGACTTCACTGCTTTAGAAAATGTCGCCATGCCATTATTGATTGGTAAGCAGAAAGCCGATGTGGCAAAACAAAAAGCGCAATCAGTATTAGAGAAAGTGGGACTAGGTCATCGTTTAGATCACCGTCCATCTGAACTATCGGGTGGTGAACGACAACGAGTGGCAATTGCTCGCGCATTAGTCAATGAGCCGGATCTTGTGTTAGCCGATGAACCAACCGGTAATCTTGATCAAAAAACCGCTTTAGAGATTTACGATTTGATGCGTCAACTTAATCGTGATTTTGGTACCGCGTTTTTAGTGGTTACGCATGATAATCAACTGGCTTTAAAAATGGATAAGCAATACACCATGCAAGATGGGGTGCTAGATTGGCATGCTCCTGTTAATGAAGCCTCTTCTATTGAACAAATGAGCGAATAGTTATGTTTTTATCGTTATTCATTGGTTCTAAATTTAGCCGCGCCAAAGAACGTAATAAGTTGGTTTCGTTTATCTCGTTATCTTCAACTATTGGCATTGCCGTTGGTGTGGCGGTGATCATTATTGGTCTATCGGCGATGAATGGTTTTGAACGTGAATTAGAAAATCGCGTGCTGTCGGTGATCCCACAAGCTGAAATTGAAGGGGTGAGAGAGCCGATTCAAGATTGGCAACAAATTGCTTCAATTGCCAATAAAAATGAACAAGTAAAAGCGGTCGCGCCTTATGTTCGTTTTACTGCCTTGTTAGAGCGCGGCAGCAAACTTAAAGCAGTGGAAGTACGCGCAGTCGACCCAGATTATGAACGTGCGGTATCAAACCTTTCTAAATTTGTTGATAAACAAGCATGGCAAAACTTTAGAGCCGGTCAAAACCAAATTGTGCTAGGCAAAGGGGTTGCTGACAAACTGAATGTGAAAGTCGGCGATTCAATTACCATATTAATTCCACCAGCGTCTTCAAATGGTCAGATACAGTTGAGCGCGCCGAAACGTGTACGTGTTCATGTGGCGGGATTTTTAACACTAGGTGGCCAAATCGATCATGGTTTAGTGATGATCCCATTAGAAGATGGTCAAGGCTATATGAAGATGGGTAAAGGCGTCAGCGGCGTATCTTTAAAAGTAGAACCTGTCTTTGAAGCCGACCGTATTATTCGTGAAGTTGGCGCAACTATTCCCGTTTATGCCTACCTGAAAAGTTGGAAAGAGAAGTACGGCTTTTTACACCACGATATTCAAATGGTACGCACTATTATGTATTTAGTGATGGTGCTCGTGATCGGTGTGGCGAGCTTTAACATTGTGTCGACTTTGATGATGGCAGTGAAAGACCGAGCTTCTGATATTGCTATTCTACGTACGATGGGCGCAAGTGATGGGCTAATCAAACGTATTTTTGTTTGGTATGGCGTGATGTCTGGCGTGTTAGGTAGTGTCATTGGTAGTGTAGTTGGTGTGTTGGTAGCGTATAACCTCACTCCGATGATTAAAGGATTAGAAGCCATCATGGGCCACCAATTCTTATCGGGTGATATTTATTTTATCGATTTTCTTCCATCTTTGGTTTCATGGCCGGATGTGTTGTTAGTTTCTGGTACAGCCATTACTTTGAGTTTATTAGCGACTTGGTATCCCGCATCAAGAGCGAGTAAATTGAATCCGGCAACCGTTTTAAGTGCGAAATAAATAACGTAGCTCGAACGCTGCGCTTTTTCGTTTCTCGTTGCTCGATGTTGTCGCTTTAATAGGGGTGAACAGTTAGGCTTCGAGACACGAGAAGTGAAACGCCCGAGAGCCGAGCGTCGTAAGTTGTCTCAAAAAAAAGAGTGCTATCAAGTTTGTTCATTTAGAACGCTAACTTGATAGCACTTTTTTATTTGTCTGGAATTTGAGTGGCGATAATAGCTGAATTATCTATTTGATAAGTTATCGTAAACGGCGTTTTTGCCAGCTACGAACAACAGAGTAGCGCCATAAACCTTGGATGCCGAAATAGCCTAGGATGGCAAGAACCACACCGCAGACGAAACAACCTAGTAATAACGGTGGCCCAATGGTGTTGATTTGCTCAATAAAGAAGTTCCAAGTTAGTTCAAAATGGAAAGCTTGTTCAGGCGTCTTCATCAGCCATGCGCCTACGTGATAAGCAAAATAGAACAAGAATGGCATGGTGATTGGATTGCTTATCCAAACTAAAGCAACCGAAAGGGGCAAGTTGACGCCACATAAAATAGCGGCACCAGAAGCCATGATCATTTGGCTTGGCAGTGGAACAAAAGCAATAAATAAACCAACAGCAAAAGCGCCGGCTGCTGAGCGTCTATTCAAACACCACAAATTGGGATTATATAAAACGCTACCAAAAATCTTTAAAGCTTTTTGGTTTTTGATTTTTTCATGGTCTGGCATGAAGCGTTTAATCAATTTCTTTGGCATAAATGGTGGCTCATATTAATCGCAATTATATTCTGGTCGGTTTGATATTTGGTACTGCTAGTGGTGCATTGTGGCCATCCATGCCGACACTCAATTGGTTGGTGCCGATTGTAGTACTATTTCTTACTCTTTTCTTCATAAAATATGCTTTCTTCACAAAAGATAGACATTTAACAGAAGATGCTTTCGTTACGAAAAATCGCCATTTTACAAAAGGACGCTACTTCAAAACATTTAGCTATTTAGCACAGGGTTTATTGTTGGGTTGCTTTATGGTGATTATTCATGGAAATCATTATCGCCATGTGACAGAAACACTCTTTTCTCAAGGTACCTCTATAACAACCCAAGCTAAGGTGATCAGTTTTGTCCAGCCAGCGGTGCATGGTAAACAAATGCTCTTATCAATACAGCGCATTAATAATATTGATTTACCGAACTACGCACGTCCAACCGTAAAAGCATTTTTTGTTCTACTAGAAGAGAATCAACCGCAACTTGGGGAGTATTGGCAGTTTCAAATTCAAGTTAAACCCATTATCGGTCAATTAAACGATGCAGGCTTTGATAGCGAGCAATATTATGTCTCTAATAAGTGGCACGGTAAAGCGGTTATTGAGCCAGAAGAGGGTTTAAATTTTCGAATAAAAACAAGCTATTCCTGGCGCTTATGGTTACACGAAAAAGCGACTGCCTACCTGAATGAATTTGACTCAAAAGCCTTTATTGTTGCATTAGCTTTTGGTGATAGAAGCTTGATATCTGATCAGCAATGGCAGCAGTTACGAGATTCTGGCTTGTCACATTTAATGGCGATTTCTGGGTTACATATCGGGCTCGCCATGGCTATAGGCTGGAGTGTTGGTCGTACTATTAAATCACTAGTATGTAGCCTAACGGGTTCTTCATCTCCTATCTTTCTATTGATTCCCTTGTTCATCAGCTTTGCTGTTGCCTTGTTTTATGCTTATTTGGCGGGCTTTGCATTACCAACACAACGGGCTTTGATCATGGGCGGACTAGTCTTATTTATGTTGGCAAGCGGTATTCATTGGTCTGTGTGGCAAATCTTGTTGTATAGCTTGTGCTTAATACTTGCCAGTCAGCCGATGTCGATTCTGCAAGCAAGTTTCTGGTTATCTTTTGGCGCTATCATCATTATCTACCTATCCCTTTGGTTTTATTTATCTCAGCAAAAGCGCGTTAAGTTTAATTGGCGGCAAGTGCTGATCGTGCAACTCGGGCTATTTATTGGCTTAGCGTTTCTGACTATTGCCTTTTTTGGTGGCATCAGTTGGGTCTCACCGCTTGTTAATTTAATAGCGATTCCCTGGGTAAGCCTCGTTGTGGTGCCGGTGATTTTCTTTTGCTTGATGATGACCGCTATTTTTCATGGCAGTTGGTTCTTTAGTGATAGTTGGTTGTCTAATGACAGCTGGCTTACGCAAATATGGAGACTCGCCGATTTCACATTGCAGCCAATTTTATGGCTACTAGAATTTGTTGAAGGCGCATGGCTGACGTTGTCGAGTTATTGGGGAGTAGTCAGTGTACTGGTTGCATTTGCGTTGATTGCTTGGAGATTTCGTTTTTATTCAACCTTATATATTACCGCGTTGATTGTTTTGTTGTGGCAAGTATTCCCAGCTCAATCTAAACCTGAATGGCAAGTTCAGGTGTTGGATGTAGGACAAGGTTTGGCGGTGCTTATCCGAAAAGATCAGCAAAGCGTTTTATATGATACTGGAATGAGTTGGCAGGGCGGCAGTATTGCTAATTCGATTATTGTGCCATTACTGCATAAAAGTGGTGAGCCGCAGTTATCCGGCCTAGTGATAAGTCATACCGATTTAGATCATGCCGGTGGTCGTGCGGATATTGAATCGGTTTTATCACCGCAATGGAAACGCAGTAGTGAATATATAGATGGTTATCAAGCATGTATTAAAGGGCAGAAGTGGCAATGGGAGCAACTCAGCTTCGAAGTCGTTTGGCCGCCCAAGCAAGTTAAGCGCGCATACAACCCTCATTCGTGTGTGATTCAGGTTTCTGATGGACAATTTAATCTACTGCTTACCGGTGACATAGATGCAATATCCGAAATTATACTGATGCGAGATAGTCAGTTATCGGAGGTTGATGTTATGACGGTGCCGCATCATGGCAGCGCAACCTCTTCCTTTCCTTCCTTTGTTGAATCTTTAAAACCAAAAGTAGCGATTGCGTCATTGGCGCTGAATAATCAATGGGGATTACCCAGCCAAGATGTCAAAAGGCGTTATCAGGAAAATGCTATTCAATGGATGGATACCGCGCATGGCGGACAAATAACCATTTCAATTTATACCAATGGCTGGTTAATTGAACAAAAGAGGCTAAACCAATATCAGCCATGGTATAGGCAGATTGTGCGTAAAGGGTTAGAATGAATAGAATTGTCTAAATCAAAATGAAGTGTATATGACTCAACCAAAAGACATCGTGTCAGAAAATCAGATGGCGTCAGAAAAAGACGAAACCACATTTCAGACCTTTAAAAAATTATGGCCAATGATCAGTATTTATAAAGCTGGTTTATTTGTGGCTACTATTGCTTTAATTATTAATGCGGCTAGTGATACTTATATGGTATCGCTATTAAAACCATTGTTGGATGAAGGTTTTGGCTCTACTGATTCAAATTTCTTAAAAGTCCTACCTTTCATTGTTTTAGGCATGATGGTAGTGCGTGGTTTAAGTGGCTTTGTTTCCACTTATTGCTTGAGCTGGGTATCGGGCAATGTGGTCATGGAAATGCGCCGCAAGTTGTTTAACCACTTCATGAAAATGCCAGTGAGCTACTTTGATAAAGAATCTACTGGTTCACTGCTATCTCGTATTACCTATGATTCAGAACAAGTTGCCTCAGCCACTAGTAAAGCCTTGGTTAGTATTGTTCGCGAAGGTGCAAGCATCATCGGTTTGTTATTCTTGATGTTTTATAACAGCTGGCAGCTTTCTCTAGTATTGATTGCGGTGGCACCTGTAGTGGCGATTGCGATTCGAGTAGTATCAAAGCGTTTCCGTCGCATCAGTAAAAACATGCAAGACATGATGGGTAACGTAACCTCATCGGCAGAACAAATGCTAAAAGGGCACAAAGTCGTATTGAGCTACGGTGGTCAGCACGTTGAGAAAAAACGTTTTGACTCAGTAAGTAATAAAATGCGTCAACAATCGATGAAAATGGTGTCTGCTCAAGCCGCTGCAAACCCAATCGTTCAGTTGATTGCGTCGAGTGCGTTAGTGGTGGTGTTGTATTTAGCGAGCATTGATTCAATTAAAGAGCAACTGACTCCAGGTACTTTCACGGTAATCTTCTCAGCGATGTTCGCTATGATGAAACCATTGAAATCATTGACTAACGTAACCTCTGATTTCCAAAAAGGTATGGCTGCTTGTCAGACACTATTTGGCATTATTGAACTGCCATCAGAAATTGATACCGGCGATAAAGAAGTTGAAAAAGTGAAAGGTAATCTTGCGGTTAAAGACGTTACCTTTACCTACCCGACTAAAGATGCGCCAGCGTTACGCAATGTATCCTTTGATGTCCCTGCGGGTAAAACCGTCGCACTAGTAGGGCGTTCAGGTTCCGGTAAAAGTACCATTGCTAACTTATTCACGCGTTTTTACGATATCGACTCTGGTGAGATCCAATTAGATAACAATGATATTCGTGAATATACCTTATCGAACCTGCGCACTCACTTTGCCATCGTGTCGCAAAACGTCCATCTATTTAACGATACTATTGCCAACAATATTGCCTATGCCGCGCAAGAGCGTTACAGCTTTGAGCAGATTAAACGTGCCGCTGATTTAGCCTACGCGACCGATTTCATTGAAAACATGGATAACGGTTTTGATACTATGATCGGTGAAAATGGCGTTAACCTATCAGGTGGCCAACGTCAGCGTTTAGCAATTGCTCGTGCCTTGTTACGTGATGCACCGGTGTTAATTCTGGATGAGGCAACCTCTGCATTAGATACTGAATCAGAACGTGCCATTCAAGCAGCGTTAGATGAGCTGCAAAAGAACAAAACCGTGATCGTGATTGCGCACCGTTTATCGACCATTGAAAATGCCGATGAAATCTTGGTTGTCGATGAAGGTGAAATTGTCGAGCGCGGCAACCATGCATCGTTAATTGAAAAAGATGGTGCTTATGCTCAGCTTCACCGTATTCAATTTGGTGAATAATGCATTCTTGTATTGATAGTCAAAACGTTAAATCAGTAGGGTAGAGTGATGGTTGAAAAGATTTGGTTTCACCGTCACCCACTCGGTTGGCTATTGGCTCCAGTTTTATGGCCGCTAAGCCGACTGTTTAAGCTGATTAGCGGTAAACGTCGCAAGGCTTATGCTTTAGGTAAAAAGCCAAGTTATCGCGCGCCAGTACCAATTATCGTGGTAGGTAATATTACCGCTGGTGGTAATGGTAAAACGCCAGTGGTGATTTGGTTGGTGGAAACATTGCAATCTCTTGGTATGAAGCCGGGGGTAGTCTCCCGTGGTTACGGCGGTAAAGCTGAAAACTACCCATTACTAGTAGAATTGGATACTCCGAGCGCACAATCAGGCGATGAGCCAGCTTTAATTAAACGTCGTACAGGCGCACCAGTTGCCGTCGACCCAGTAAGAAGCCAGGCGGTAAAAGCATTACTAGAGCAAGATGTTGATATCATTATCACCGATGATGGCTTGCAGCATTACGCACTTAAGCGAGATATCGAATTTGTGGTGATTGATGGCCAACGTCGTTTTGGGAATCAGCACTACATTCCATTTGGCCCATTGCGTGAAGGGCTAGAGCGTTTAAATGAAGTGGATTTCTTGATAACTAACGGTGGTGCTGCGCAAAATAATGAAATTGCCATGACGCTAGAGCCTAGTGAAGCGGTGAATTTAAAAACCGGTGAGAAAATATCGGTGCAGCAACTCCCTAAATTGGTGGCATTTGCTGGTATTGGCCATCCGCCTCGTTTTTTCAACACGCTAGAATCATTAGGTGCAGAGGTCGTAAAAACTCAGGCATTCGCCGATCACCAAGCATTTGAACAAGCAGAATTACAGCAACTTGCGACTCAAGGTCAGCATTTAATCATGACAGAAAAAGATGCGGTTAAATGTTACCAATTTGCAGAAGAGAACTGGTGGTACTTACCGGTTTCCGCGCAAATTTCATCGCAAGATAAACAGAATATTATTAAAAAAATCACAGAGGTTAAGAGTCAATATGGATCATCGTCTACTTGAAATCGTGGCTTGCCCAGTCTGCAAAGGTAAAGTGGTACTGGATAACGACAAGCAAGAACTTATTTGTAAGTTTGACCGTTTAGCCTACCCAATTAAAGAAGGCATCCCTATTATGCTTGCGGTAGAAGCCCGTCAAATGTCGATGGATGAGGGGCGATAATGTCTTTTACCGTTGTTATTCCATCTCGTTACCAGTCGTCACGTTTACCGGGTAAACCACTAGCGGATATCGCTGGTAAGCCTATGGTGCAATGGGTGCATCAACAAGCTTTGCAAGCTGGTGCTGAGCGAGTGATTGTTGCCACCGATGATCCGCGCATTGAAGCGGTAGTCAAAGGTTTTGGTGGTGAAGTATGTATGACGTCACCAGACCATCAATCTGGCACTGAACGCTTAGCAGAAGTCGTCGAGAAGATGGGCATCGCCGATGATCACATCATTGTCAACGTGCAAGGAGATGAACCATTAATTCCACCTTCAATCATCAAACAAGTAGCCGAAAACCTAGCCAATAGCACCGCACCAATGGCAACGCTTGGCGTGAGTATTGATGAACCGGAAGAAGTGTTTAACCCCAATGCAGTAAAAGTCGTGACCGATGAACAAGGTTACGCACTCTACTTTAGCCGTGCCTCAATTCCTTGGGATCGCGATGCATGGGCAAAAGAAGATAAAACCATTCGCCAGCCACTTATGCGCCACATCGGCATTTATGCCTACCGTGCAGGTTTCATCAATACGTATATTAATTGGCAGCCAAGCGCCCTAGAGCAAATTGAATCTTTAGAGCAACTACGCGTACTTTGGTACGGTGAAAAAATTCACGTTGCTCTAGCTAAAGAAGCGCCAGCGGCAGGTGTTGATACTCCAGAAGATTTGGAAGTAGTGCGTAAGATTTTAGGCAAGTAAGCGCTCTTTAATTAGTATGAAAATGAAGCTCAATTCAGCGATGGATTGGGCTTTTCTTATTTTTATGCGGTTTACGTTAGTGTCACTCTGAACAAGTGAGATACGAACGTGATTCAGAATCTCCTAGTACGCATTAATACCTAGTTAAATATCAACGAGCTTTAGGAGATTCCGTATCTTCACTCGCTTCGCTCGTTGTACGGAATGACGCCCTAGGGAACTCAATAGTTTCCGTCATTCTGAAAAGCGAGGAACGAGCGTAGTTCAGAATCTCCTTTCATCTGTTACTAGCTAATAAATACTTAGAACTTGGGGGAACAGTCCGGTGATATAAATTTGATTTCATAAATTAATTTAGATGTTTAGCTTGTTGGGTGGGGAAGTTAGTGGAATGATAGATGGAAGGACTATAGGGACTTTTCCATTTAGTAAATTGCTAAACGCCATGGAGACAATGGTGAACGAAAAAATAATTAAGACCTTGGCGAGACAGCCAAAACTTACACCTGATTTAATTCAAACAATATGTAAGAAGAGGGCTAATATTGACGTTCATGTTCGACCGAAGAGCATGGGTAACTGCCGCGGGTTTGAAGTTTCGTCAGAAGGCTCTATTGTGTATGTAACAGATCGTCCAATTTCATATTACACAAAGAAATATCACCGTGTTACTAATATGCAATCACGCTCAATTGAAATAGCAACCCCTATGCCACTCTATTTAGGGCAAGGTGACTTAGATAAAGCATTATTTGATATTTACAATTCCAAGAACCCCAAAGAATCTGTAAATAAATGGCTACTAGATATTTTTTCAATTGATGTAGCTACGGCCTACTTCAATAAATATCTTTCAGCTAGTAACTGCTTTAAAGAGTATAAAACTATAATTTTTGAAGCTATCGAAGCTTTCTATATGGGAATGGATCATATAGCTATAATGTCGCTAATTCCGGTTCTTGAAGCTGGTTTGAGAAATGTTCAAGAAAGCACGTTAAACATGAATACTGGTAACGTCAGTGCTAAAGAATTTGAACGTGGTTTGAAACTTCAAATTTTGACATGGGGTAGGCGCTCTGTAGAAAGCTATAGTTGGTATCCAGGAAAGGGTTACAATACTGAAGTTGAAATTGACTTCTTCACTCAAATTAACCCTCAATGTGATGTAATTAATGCATTTCGGGTCTATTTCAATCAAGTGTTGTATAAATCTAGTAGTGCTGAATCTCAGGGATTCAATAGACATTTAATCGTTCATTTATTAATGAATAATTTTAATGAGCCATCAAACTTTATACGTATATTTCTTGCGCTTACAAATGTAGCGTTCATCGAAAGCTTATATAATCAAGATATTCCATTTATGTGGCAAGGTATAGATGATAAAGATCGAAGTTTAGGTAATTACATTCGCTCTGTTTCCAAAGAATTTGGTGACCCACGATGCAAGTTGTTGAACAAACTTGGTATTAGTAACTACGATCTAGACGTTTAACAAAGAGTTATGAGTGATTCCCAATGGATAATATTTTTATTTCATCATTGAATTTCGCGTTTACGGTGTAATGGTTTAGCTTACGTGGTAGCGTTGCTCACCGCTTAATAGGGCGTTATCAACCAAGTTTAACTTCCTAATTGTTATTATAGGGCGGACTATTACTTCAGATGATTTTGAGGCAGTTGTGATTGATTAAGAATGGCAACGATCAAGATAAAACCACCTTCTTTGGTAAAGTAGGCAGTGTGCTTGCCAATTGGAAAGTAGAAACCACCTGGGTAGGTTGTTTCTGTAGTTATTCCATTGTAATTCGGAAAGTTTGTAACGGTGTAGTTTTTGATTTACGCAAATGGCTTTGTGCCAATGTACTTAACCTATATTTGTTCATTTGCATATTTTAGGTTACAGACCCTTCAAGAATGTTTCGCCATCAACCACATTACCCTGCGTGAGGTCTTCTTTTGAAGCATCAAAACAGTGTTTTATGTAATTTGCTTTCATTGCTTCAAATTCTTCGTAGTCTTTAATGGACATAACAACGACAGCATCTTTGCTGTTTTTGCTAATTTTAATAGGCTCTCGTTGAGCATTTAGAAGTAGTTCGCCAAAGTTACGTTTAGCGTCATTCGCAGTTAATGTGTGCATGTTCAAATTCCAAGCTTGGGTTATCAGTAAAAGTATAATTGTTTGTGCGAAATGCTCAATGTGATTAAATCGTGCGATTTGTGTGAAGTTAACTACAAGAGTGACTTTAAACCTTTTCCTTATTAAGGAGGCTCCCCCGTGGATTTAGAAATTTACCAAGTCGATTCATTCAGCACTCAAGCATTCAAAGGCAATCCGGCTGGTGTTTGTATCAGTGAGGATGGGTTAAGTGAGTCATTAATGTTGTCTATTGCTGAAGAAATGGCGGTATCGGAAACGGCCTTTTTATCGCTTAATGATATGAGATTAAGATGGTTTACGCCCAAAGCTGAAGTGAAGTTGTGTGGACATGGCACGCTGGCGGTAGCTCACGTTTTAAAACAAAAAGGGCAAGTTAAGGTTGGAGATAGCGTTAATTTTGTAACCTTATCGGGCACTTTAACCGCCCAAATTAATCAAGAGACTATAGAGCTTGATTTTCCATCACCAACCATTGAATTCGATATTTACCAATCTGCAGAGTTATTAGAACATTTGGGTATCCCAAAAGATGACGTGATAGCGTTTGGTGAGTTTGATTCAAAAGTCTTTATTGAAATTTTCAGCGAAGAAACGCTATTAAATCTTACGCCAAATTTTGATGCTCTAAAGCAAATTAATGGGCGTGGTGTGTTGGTAACTACGCGTTCAACCAATGACGAGTTGGATTTCATTTCACGCTATTTTGCACCTTGGGTTGGAGTAAATGAAGATCCGGTTACTGGCTCTGCGCATTGTGCTCTAACGGTCTACTGGGCGGATAAGTTGGGTAAAACAAAGTTCAAAGCCTTTCAAGCATCCGCGCGAGGAGGGTATGTAGATACTGAATTGCTGCCGAATGGCCGTACTAAACTAGTCGGTTCAGCCATTACAGTGATTAAAGGAGTAATGCACGTACCACAGGGGTAATATAATTTAGCACCTTAAATCGTTTATGAAATTCCATGCCCGGTATGGTTGTCTGGTTTTGGTGGACACGTTGCTAGTACTTCTCTGCGGCCCGAGTCTTTCACTTCTTCCAAAATAACATCGAAGCCCCATAAGCGGTGTAGGTGTTTGAGAACTTCAGGGTAGCCATCGTTGAGTGGAATTCTGTCTTGTGGAACATGTTGCAAGGTAAGGGAGCGGTCGCCACGCACATTAACATTCCACACCTGAATGTTGGGCTCTAGGTTACTGAGATTGTACTGTGATGCGAGTTTTTCACGGATGGCTTGATAACCTAATTCATCATGAATAGCGCTGACTTGGATATAGTTTTTTCTATCATCATCTAGCACTGAAAATAGCTTAAAATCACGTATTACTTTTGGCGATAAATATTGGCTGATGAAGCTTTCATCTTTGAAGTTATGCATGGCAAAGTGAAGCGTGTTTAACCAATCACTGCCTGCAATTTCAGGAAACCATTCTTTATCTTCTTCGGTAGGGTGCTCACAGATACGGCGAATATCTTGGAACATGGCAAAGCCTAGAGCATAAGGGTTGATGCCACTGTAGTAGCGGCTGTTGTATTCCGGTTGAGCCACGACACTGGTATGACTGTGTAGAAATTCTAAAATGAAAGAATCCGTCACTACACCTTCATCATATAAGTGATTCAAAATAGTGTAATGCCAAAATGTTGCCCAACCTTCGTTCATGACTTGGGTTTGCTTTTGTGGGTAAAAATATTGGCTTACCTTGCGGACAATCCGCACGATTTCTCGTTGCCAAGGCTCTAGCAGCGGTGCGTGTTTTTCAATGAAATACAGTAAGTTTTCTTGAGGTTCACTTGGAAAACGGGTGGTTTCATGTTGTTCATCGTGATCGGATTTCGGCACGGTACGCCATAGTTCATTGACTTGTGATTGCAGGTAGGCCTCGCGTGATTCTTGGCGTGCTTTCTCTTCTAAGATTGAAATCTTCTCAGGGCGCTTGTAGCGGTCAACCCCGTAGTTCATCAAAGCGTGACAAGAGTCGAGCACCTTCTCAACTTCACCTATGCCGTATTTTTCTTCACACTCGGTAATGTAGGTACGAGCAAACAGTAGATAGTCAATGATCGAGCTCGCATCGGTCCAAGATTGAAATAGGTAGTTGCCTTTAAAGAATGAATTGTGACCATAACTAGCGTGGGCCATCACTAGCGCTTGCATGGTAATGGTGTTTTCTTCCATAAGGTAAGCAATACATGGGTCGGAATTGATGACGATCTCATAGGCAAGCCCCATGTGACCATGCTTATAGTTTTGCTCGGTTTGAATAAAACGTTTACCAAAAGACCAATGATTATAATTGATTGGCATCCCTACACTAGAGTAAGCATCCATCATTTGTTCTGCGGTGATCACTTCAATTTGATTCGGATAGGTATCAAGGCGATAGTGCTCCGCCACACGTTTGATTTCCGTATGGTAGAGATCTAATAAATCGAACGTCCAATCTGGGCCTGTTGGTAATGGGTACCCCGGATGTGCATTTTGTTTTTCTAGTGTTTGTTGTGTTTTGCTCACCATAATGCATCCCCTTAAGATTGAGTTTGCTTTTGAAATAACTCGCGGAAAATTGGGAAAATATCGTCAACCGATTGAATGTTCTTCATGGCAAAATTATCAAAAGCTTCGCCAATTTTTTCATATTCATTCCATAACGTTTGATGCGCCCGTTTGGTGATTTCAATATAAGAATAGTATTGGCAGTAGGGCAGCAATTGTTTAACCAGTAACTCTTTACAACGCGGTGAATCATCAGCCCAGTTATCGCCATCGGAAGCCTGCGCCGCATAGATGTTCCACTCATTGGTTGGGTAGCGATCTTTAACGATGTCACTCATTAATTTTAGTGCACTGGAGACAATAGTGCCGCCGGTTTCTTGAGAATAGAAGAACTCATGCTCGTCGACTTCTTTGGCTTGAGTGTGATGGCGAATAAACACGACTTCCACGTTTTCATAGGTACGAGTTAAGAATAGGTAGAGCAAAACATAAAAGCGTTTCGCAATATCTTTGGTGGCTTGATCCATTGAGCCTGAAACATCCATTAAGCAAAACATTACCGCTTGGCTTGATGGAATTGGCCTACGTTCATAATTTTTATAGCGCAAATCGAAGGTATCAATAAAAGGAACGCTGGCGATTTTTTCTCGCAGTTCGGTGATTTCACTTTTTATTCGCGTTTCTTCTAATGGTTGAGCTGGCTCACTCATCATAACGTCATCTAGCATGCTTTCTAATTCGCGGATTTGACGACGTTTAGACGCGGTCATTGCAGTACGTCTTGCTAGAGATTGTTGCAATGAACGGACAATCGCAATATTGGAAGGGATCCCCGCGGTTTGATAACCAGAGCGGTGGGTTTTCCATTCGGTGATTTTATTGACTTGGTTTTTTCTTAAATTGGGTAGCTCAAGATCTTCGAATAAGATATCGAGATATTCATCTTTGGATATTTGAAAAATGAAATCGTCTTGACCTTCACCATCATTACTGGCGTCACCTTGACCTGAACCACCACCGGAACCTCCAGCTGGTGGACGATCAATTCGGTCGCCGGTAATAAATTGGTCGTTACCTGGGTGAACACGCTCTTTGGTGCCACCTTTGCCTTGATGGAAGGAAGGTTCACTGATGTCGTGATTCGGAATAGACACATCCTCACCGGTTTCAGTATTGGTGATAGAGCGTTTCTTGACCGCCTCAGCAACGGACTTTTTGATTTGCTCTTTGTTACGGCGAATAAAGCGCTGCCGATTGACAGTACTTTTATTTTTACCGTTTAAACGTCGATCAATAAACTGTGACATAGTGCCTCCCCAAGCAGCGTCCTCAACATGTTGAATAGCGAAGTAGGGCTAACTTGACCTTGTGATAGTACAAGTTAGCCAATGCTAAATGCTGGTTCAGTTATGAGGACTTACGCACGCGTAAATACCACTCAGCTAGTAAACGAACTTGTTTCTTGGTGTAGCCTTTCTCCATCATACGGGCAACAAAGTTGTCGTGTTTTTTCTGATCATCACTGGATGTTTTCGCATTGAATGAAATGACTGGAAGGAGTTCTTCGGTATTCGAGAACATTTTCTTCTCAATCACAGTGCGCAGTTTTTCATAGCTCGTCCAAACTGGGTTTTGGCCATTATTATTGGCGCGAGCACGTAAAACAAAATTAACGATTTCATTACGGAAATCTTTTGGATTACTAATACCGGCGGTTTTTTCTATTTTTTCTAACTCATCGTTTAACGCAGAACGGTCAAATAACTGCCCAGTTTCAGGATCTCGGTATTCTTGGTCTTGAATCCAAAAGTCGGCATAGGTGACATAACGGTCAAAGATGTTTTGTCCGTATTCTGAGTAGGATTCTAAATAAGCCGTTTGAATTTCTTTACCAATGAACTCGACATATTTAGGGACTAGGTAGCCTTTTAAGAATTCAAGGTAGCGATCCGCGGTTTCTTGCGGGAACTGCTCACGTTCAACTTGTTGCTCGATAACATAGAATAAGTGAACGGGGTTGGCGGCGACTTCAGTTTGGTCGAAGTTAAACACGCGCGATAAAATCTTAAACGCAAAACGGGTCGATAGCCCAGACATGCCTTCGTCTACGCCTGCATAGTCACGGTATTCTTGATAGCTTTTAGCTTTTGGATCGGTGTCCTTGAGGGTTTCACCATCATAGACGCGCATTTTGGAGAATATCGATGAGTTTTCTGGCTCTTTCAGGCGAGATAGAATGCTGAATTGCGACAATATCTCTAAGGTACTCGGTGAACATGGCGCTTGTGATAGTTCACTGTTGAGTAGTAGTTTTTTATAGATTTTAATCTCTTCAGACACGCGTAAACAGTACGGCACTTTGACAATATAAACACGGTCGAGGAAAGCCTCATTGTTCTTATTATTGCGGAAAGTTTTCCACTCAGATTCATTGGAGTGAGCGAGGATCATACCGTCAAAGGGTAGTGCTGATAGCCCCTCAGTACCGTTATAGTTACCTTCTTGTGTCGCAGTCAGTAAGGGATGCAAGACCTTAATCGGCGCTTTGAACATCTCAACAAATTCCATCACCCCTTGGTTAGCTTTACAGAGTGCGCCTGAGTAGCTGTAGGCATCAGGATCATCTTGTGAATAATGCTCTAATTTACGAATATCAACCTTACCAACTAGTGATGAAATGTCTTGGTTGTTTTCATCACCAGGCTCAGTTTTGGCAATCGCGACTTGATTCAAAATAGAAGGGCGAACCTTAACCACTTTAAACTTGGTAATGTCGCCTCCAAACTCCTGTAAGCGTTTTGCTGCCCAAGGTGACATGATTGAACGTAAGTAGCGTTGATCGATGCCGTATTCGCTTTTTAGCAGCTCTCCGTCCTCATCGACATTAAATAAGCAGAATGGGTGATCGTTAACTGGGCTACGAACGCCATTGGCAGAAAGGACATAAATTGGCATTTGCTGCATTAATGCTTTTAGTTTCTCGGCTAATGAAGATTTACCGCCGCCTACAGGGCCGAGCAAATAGAGAATTTGTTTACGTTCTTCGAGACCTTGTGCAGCATGTTTGAGGTAAGAAACAATCTGTTCAATCGCTTCTTCCATACCGTAAAAATGCTCGAACGTTTTATAACGAGAAATGACGCGGTTGGAAAAAATTCGGCTTAATCTTGGGTCTTTCGAAGTGTCAATAATCTCTGGTTCACCTATCGCGAGAAGCAGCCGTTCTGCTGCATTCGCATAAGCACTTTTGTCCTTTTGGCACAACGAAAGGAAGTCTTGGAGAGAAAGTTCTTCATCTTTAGAAGCTTCATAGCGTGATTGGTAGTGGTCAAAAATACTCATAGCGAATCCCCTTGAATATATTGAATGGTGAAATGTGCACACCCTATTATTAAGACTAGACTCGATTTTTTATTCTGCTTAACAATTATGAACTTATTTGTGTAAGCATTTGCGGTTTATCACGTATGGGAAAGGTATAAATAGGAGAGGGGGATTCACAAAAAGAAAAGGCGATATCCGAAAATATCGCCTTTAGTACATCGTTATAATGTATAAGAAATTATGCGTTAAAGATTTGGGTAAGCTCTGTCGCCGATAGGTGGTATTGACGAGGACAGTTACGCCACGTGCTAATCATGCGGCGATATTTGTCTAACATCGGCATTTGAGCATTGAAGTGGTGATCGCCTTTATCAAACTGAGGGTACAAACCTTCAGAATCGGTTAGGAAGCGAACATAGTTTACTGCTTGATGCTCAGTGGCAATATCGAAGCCTAGGAATTGTAAACGACGTTGATCAACGTTGGCTTTATCCGCATCAGAAAGCATGTTATTTGACTCTTGCATTGCATGATACATTTCCATGATATCGATAATTTCACGACAAGTGTCTTCTTCCATGCGGCCAAAGTTTTTATCCAACTCACGCATTTGTAAGCCGTAGCCACGCTCTACGATAGTTTGTAGACGCTTATATTTCTCTGCGTTATTAGGCTCTAGTTGCGCCATTAGATTGTATTGGTTTGATAAGATCAAACGCTGTGCGTTAGTCATTTCCATGGTGAACCTCGATAAATTTAATTGAATTCGTTTAGCTTACTTTTCGTTTAGCTTAGTTATAGCGTGATAAATGGAGAATACTTAAAACATCACGTTATCGTTATATTTGCTGAGTATTGCGACTACTTTTTCCATCGTTTCTTTTGATGGCGGTTCAACACCGTCAAGTGGGTAGTCATGCCCTAATGCTTCCCATTTGTGCGCACCAAGCTTGTGGTATGGAAGCAGTTCAATTTTCTCAATGTTATCCATATCTTTGATGAATTCGCCTAGCATTTCAGCCGCTTCGAGATCGTCGGTATAGCCTGGAACGATCACGTAACGCAACCAAGTTTTCTGGCCAATTTTATGCAGATAACGAGCAAAATCTAAAGTGCGTCGATTCGATACTCCAATGAAATCATGGTGAATCTCATCTTTCATGTGCTTGATATCGAGCATAACAAGGTCTGTTGCATCAAGAACTTCATCAATAACGTCAGTATGTTTGCGAATATAGCCATTGGTATCTAGGCAAGTATGAATGCCTTCGGCTTGTGCTGCGCGAAATAGATCACGAACAAATTCAGGTTGTAGCATCGCTTCGCCGCCTGAACAGGTAATACCGCCACCAGATGCATTCATAAAATGACGATAAGATTTCGCTTCAGTAATAATCTCTTCTACTGTCACTTCTTTGCCGCCATGGGTATCCCATGTATCGCGGTTATGGCAATACATACAACGCATTAAACAGCCTTGCATGAATACGATGAAACGAATACCTGGGCCATCAACTGTGCCACAAGATTCATAAGAGTGAATACGACCGAGAGTAGACATAGGAAAATTCCTTAGCTTTATAATGCTTTTATTTTATTACAAAAGATAAGGTTAACCTAGTAGAAGCACGAGTTTTTTGTAGAGAGTTTGTGAGTAAATTAGAGGCTAGACAAACAAAAGCCCCACTCAAGAGAGCAGGGCTTAGTCATTATTCTGAAAGCTCTAAGAGATTATAGAGATTCAGTAAATGTACGTGCGATTACGTCTTGTTGCTGTTCAGCAGTTAGAGAGTTGAATCGTACAGCGTATCCAGAAACACGGATAGTTAGCTGAGGATATTTCTCTGGGTGCTTAACTGCGTCTTCTAGAGTTTCACGGTTAAGAACGTTTACGTTTAAGTGTTGACCACCTTCAACGCCTGCTTCATGGTGGAAGTAACCATCCATTAGACCAGCAAGGTTTGCTTTCTTCTGATCGTCAGACTTACCTAGTGCGTTAGGTACGATAGAGAATGTGTAAGAGATACCATCTTGTGCATCAGCAAACGGTAGTTTCGCTACTGAAGTTAGAGATGCTACAGCACCTTTCTCATCGCGACCGTGCATTGGGTTAGCACCTGGAGCGAATGGAGTACCAGCACGACGACCATCTGGAGTATTACCAGTTTTCTTACCGTATACCACGTTTGAAGTGATAGTAAGAATTGACTGAGTAGGAATAGCGTCACGGTACATTTTAAGCTTACGGATTTTGCTCATAAATGTAGAAACAAGTTCACATGCGATGTCATCTACGCGTGAATCGTTGTTACCAAATTTAGGGTAATCGCCTTCGATTTCAAAATCGACTGCTAGACCGTCTTCATCACGAACTGGTTTCACTTTTGCGTACTTGATAGCAGCAAATGAGTCAGCAGCAACAGAAAGACCAGCAATACCACAAGCCATTGTACGGCGAACGTCACGGTCATGAAGAGCCATTAGAGACGCTTCGTAGCTGTATTTGTCGTGCATGTAGTGGATAGAGTTCAATGCTGTTACGTATTGAGTTGCTAACCAGTCCATGAAGCCATCCATTTTTGCCCATACTTCGTCAAAATCTAGGTATTCACCTTCGATTTTGTCCATTTTAGGACCAATTTGGATTTTCAGTTTCTCATCCACACCACCGTTGATGGTGTAAAGCATAGTTTTTGCTAAGTTAGCACGAGCACCGAAGAACTGCATTTGCTTACCAACAACCATTGGCGATACACAACAAGCGATTGCGTAGTCATCAGATTGTAGGTCAGGACGCATTAGGTCATCATTTTCGTACTGGATAGAAGAAGTATCGATAGACACTTTCGCACAGAAGTGCTTAAAGCCAGCAGGAAGTTGCTCAGACCAAAGAACAGTGATGTTTGGCTCTGGGCTTGGACCCATAGTGTATAGGCTGTTTAGGAAACGGAAGTTAGTACGTGTAACTAGTGTACGTCCGTCAAGACCCATACCACCCATTGATTCTGTTGCCCAGATTGGGTCACCAGAGAACAACTCATCGTATTCAGGAGTACGTAGGAAACGAACCATACGTAGCTTCATTACGAAGTGGTCAATCATTTCTTGCGCTTGTTCTTCAGTGATGCGACCTGCAGCGATATCACGTTCGATGAAGATATCTAGGAAGCTTGAAGTACGGCCAAGAGACATTGCTGCACCGTTTTGAGATTTAACAGCCGCTAGGTAACCGAAGTAAGTCCATTGGATTGCTTCTTGAGCTGTTTGAGCAGGACCAGAGATATCACAACCGTATTTTGCAGCCATTTCTTTGATTTGGCCTAGTGCACGGTGTTGCTCAGCAATTTCTTCACGAAGCTGCATTGTTGCTGTTAGGTCTTCGCCTTTTTCAAAACGTTCTTGTAGAGACGTGAATTGAGCGAATTTGTCTTTCATCAAGTAGTCGATACCGTATAGCGCTACGCGACGGTAATCACCAATGATACGACCACGGCCGTAAGCATCAGGAAGACCAGTCAATACGCCAGATTTACGACATTTCATGATGTCAGGAGTATAGATATCGAAAACACCTTGGTTGTGTGTTTTACGTAGTTCTGAGTAGATCTTAGAAACTTGTGGATCTAAAGTACGACCGTAAGCTTTACAAGAACCTTCAACCATACGGATACCGCCGTTAGGGATGATGGCACGTTTAAGTGGTGCTTCAGTTTGAAGACCAACAATCGTTTCAAGATCTTT
This sequence comes from Vibrio sp. CK2-1, assembly GCF_021726515.1. Lineage (GTDB taxonomy): Bacteria > Pseudomonadota > Gammaproteobacteria > Enterobacterales > Vibrionaceae > Vibrio. The sequence continues at coordinate 125,124 of NZ_JAKKCJ010000004.1, forward strand.
GTTGATGTAACCTGCATCGTGTGCAGTGATGGTAGAAATAACAGAAGTGTCAAAATCTAGAGGAGCAAGAGTTTTGTTCTCAATTTTGATACCTTCCATTACTTGAGCCCAAAGCTTGTTAGTTGCTTCAGTACCCTCAGAAACTAGGAAAGATTCATCACCTTCATATGGTGTGTAGTTCTTTTGAATGAAATCACGAACGTTTACTTCATTTTGCCAATCACCGTTAGCAAAACCTTCCCAAGCTTTAGCAAATTGCTCTGCCATGACATACCTACCTTTTTAGTAGAAAAAATACGCACTGTTGTGAGTGGTTAATGAATTAACTGCCCACGGCCCGAAGGTTCCAGTGCACTCTGATTAATAATACTGATGGACTAGTGTCTAACCCATTAGTATTAGTATTTTTAGTTGCGGTATCGTAACGCTGCGTAAACTAAAATACAAAAGAAATAACGGTTTATCTTGGTTTGATTTTAAGAACATTTATAACTTGATAAAGACTAGTTTGTTCTTATGAAATCGCAAGGCTTAAGCTTTGCATTTTTGTGAAATCAATCGACGTGATAATTGTTATTTGCTTCACACAAAACTTAACAATACATAAGTCACACAGTGTTGATCTCGATCACTTTATATCAACAATCTGGCCTAAATTAAAAAAAATTTTATAAATTATACAAATTTTGTTGAATTGTTTATCAGTCTGGCTGATTGAGCGTGAGAGCTTATGTCATCAATTACTTTGTTGTTGATATTTTGGTCAATTGACAGGATGGCGAGCCTTTTTACTTGATGTAAGTGGAAATGCCTATATTATGCATAAAAATTCAAAATAAACGTCTGCATTACGACTTTTAAGCAACTCGCTTTGTTTGCAAGCCTTAATCAGTGGTGTTAGGTTATTTTGAGCATCAGGAAGATGTGTATTAATTATAAGGGAGTAATAGCGCATGACGGATGTACCCGCGCTAAATATCAAAGACTTACACAAGACCTTTGGCCACAATGAAGTCCTTAAAGGCATTTCATTGTCGGCAAACAAAGGAGATGTGATCTCTATCATCGGATCGTCCGGATCGGGTAAGAGTACTTTTCTTCGTTGTATCAATTTGTTAGAGACGCCTACTTCAGGTGAAGTTTGGGTGAATGGCGAATTGATTCAAATGAAAACCAATCGAAAAAACGAAGTTTCACCTGCCAACGATAAACAAGTTCAAAGAATTCGCTCACGTCTTGCCATGGTATTCCAAGGTTTTAACCTGTGGTCACATTTAACTGTGCTAGAAAATGTGATCGAAGCTCCAGTTCACGTATTAGGTGTGCCGAAAGCTCAAGCGATTGAAAATGCAGAATTGCTGCTTAAAAAAGTGGGCTTGTATGATCGCAAAGATTACTACCCTGGGCATCTTTCTGGTGGTCAGCAACAACGTGCTGCGATAGCCAGAGCATTAGCGGTTGATCCTGAAGTCATGCTATTTGATGAACCAACTTCAGCACTTGACCCTGAATTGGTCGGCGAAGTGTTGGGGGTAATGCGAGATTTGGCAGAAGAGGGGCGCACTATGCTGGTAGTGACTCACGAAATGGCCTTTGCCCGTGATGTTTCAAGCCATGTGATGTTTCTTCACCAAGGGAAGGTGGAAGAGCAAGGCGATCCCGAAAAACTGTTTACTAATCCTGAATCGGAACGCTTTAAACAGTTTATATCTTCGGTTTATTAACCCCATAAATTAAAGAAATCAGTAAAAGAATTCAGCGCTTAATGAATAAGCTGATAATAGCTTTGCGATCTTTGTTTTTCAGAGAGCTCAAAGTAGACAACAAGAAAACACAACATAACAAAAGTCATAATCACAGGAGTATGGATATGAAAAAGTGGTTTTTAGCAGCAACAATTGCGGCTACAGCTTTATCTGGAGTGGCACAAGCCAAGGATTGGAAAACAGTGCGCTTTGCAACTGAAGGAGCTTACCCTCCGTTTAACTACACACAAGCCGATGGCACACTAGCCGGTTTTGATGTGGATCTTGCTAATGCTCTATGTAAAGAGATGGAAGCGAAGTGTCAAATCATCGCGCAAGATTGGGATGGTATTATTCCGGCACTACTTGCTCGTAAATACGATGCGATTATTGCAGGTATGTCGATTACCGAAGAACGTAAAAAGAAAGTTGCCTTTACGAATAAATACGCTTTGATTCCAAATAAATTTATTGCCAAAGAAGGTGCAAATATTCAGTTCACCAAAGAAGGCTTAAAAGGCGTGAAAATTGGTGTTCAGCGTTCAACAACGCATGACCAGTACATTGAAGATAACTACAAAGATATCGTTGATGTTTCACGTTACGGTACGTTTGATGAAGCTTATCTCGATCTTGAAGGTGGCCGTATCGATGCCGTATTTGGTGATGCGTCAGCACTTCAAAGTGGCATGCTAGATAAGAAAGAAGGCTATGGATTCACGGGCCCATCACTGACGGATGAAAAATGGTTCGGTGATGGTTTTGGTATCGCCGTTCGTAAGCAAGATAAAGATCTCGCTGAGCAGATAAACAAAGCCATTGATTCACTACGTGAAAAAGGTATTTATCAGGAAATCGCTGCTAAGTACTTTGCGTATGATGTTTATGGCGAATAAGCCACTTTAAAATTAGAGGCAGTACCAGCTTAAACAAAATGGGCTGCCTCTCACTAAATTAGACCTTTATGATGTTAGATTTTTTACAAGGTTATGAACAAACCATTTTGCAGGGCGCTTTAGTTACGATTGAAGTCGCGTTGTTATCTTTGGTTGTAGCTGTATTGCTTGGCATTTTAGGGGCATTGGCAAAACTTTCTCCTTATCGCTGGGCTCGCGTGATCGCGACCACCTATACCACCATTATTCGTGGCATTCCTGATCTCGTATTGATGATGCTTATTTTCTTCGGTGGTCAGATTTTATTAAACAACTCTCTCTACTCACTGAATGAGCAAATCAATAGCTGGATGACCAGTTATAACGCAAGCCATGAGTGGACGGCTTATCTTCCTGACTATATCGATGTCAGCCCATTTACGGCAGGCGTACTGACCATTGGTTTTATCTTTGGCGCTTATATGGCGGAAACGTTCCGCGGTGCAATTATGGCGGTGGATAAAGGGGAGTTAGAAGCAGCCAAAGCCTATGGTATGAGTAGTGTGATGTCTTTTCGCCGTATTTTATTACCACAGATGGTTCGTCATGCTATTCCGGGGTTTGGCAACAACTGGCTGGTACTACTTAAAACCACGGCGTTGGTGTCTATCATTGGATTAGATGACATGGTACGCGTTGGGGCACTGGCAGCCGGCTCGACTAAGATGCCATTTACCTTCTACATGACGGTATCGGTGATCTTCTTATTTTTTACTAGCGTTTCTATTGGCCTACTTAGGTTGCTAGAGCGTAAATACACATTACATACGAGGTAAGCATGGATTTTTCAGTCATCATTGACAGCTTGCCTTTATATTTTGAAGGCTTATGGACCACGTTTTGGTTGGTCGGTTTAGCATTAATTATTGGGCTAGTGATTGCGATTCCTGCCGGTATTGCTCGAACAAGCAAAAATTATTTTATTAACTTTCCGGTATGGTGTTACAGCTACTTTTTCCGAGGTACGCCGTTACTTGTTCAGCTGTACTTGATCTACTACGGTAGCAACCAGTTTATGCAAGTGCGAGATACCTTATGGGAGCATGCTTGGTTTTGTGCGCTAGTTGCTTTTGTGCTGAACACCGGAGCATACACCTCAGAGATTTTTGCTGGCGCAATTAAAGGGCTTGATAAAGGCGAAATTGAAGCGGGGAAAGCTTACGGTATGTCTACATGGAAGATATATCGCCGCATTATTTTGCCAAGCGCATTGCGTCGAGCACTACCTGCTTATAGTAATGAAGTGATCTTTATGCTGCATGGCTCTGCGGTGGCAGGTATCGTCACGGTAATGGATATTACAGGCGTGGCACGTTTGGTGAACTCACGTACTTACGCACCATTTGAAGCGTTCTTTACTGCCGGTATTTTCTACATGATTTTAAGTATGTCGATTATCTACGCGTTTAAGGTAACGGAAAAACGATTATTGGCTTATGCAAGACCATTAAGTTAACGAGTCACTGTATTGCGATAAAATAAACGCCGTTAGTGGAGAACTAACGGCGTTTTATTTTGTGCGTAGATTTGTGTGAGATTATTTGAATTCAGACCAAATAGGCGCGTGATCGGAAGGTTTCTCAATACCACGTAATTCGTAATCAATGCCGGCATCAATACATTTAGCCGCAAGAGATGGCGTCGCTAAAATCACATCAATACGTAGACCACGATTATCATCAAAGCCACGGGAGCGGTAGTCAAACCACGAGAACTGATTATCGACAGTAGGGTGAAGATTACGGAAGGTATCCTCAAAGCCCCAATCAAGCAGTGTTTTTAACCATTGACGTTCTTCTGGTTGGAATGAGCATTTACCGGTTTTTAGCCAGCGTTTTGCGTTTGGTTCGCCGATGCCGATATCTAAATCAATCGGGCTAATATTAATATCTCCCATCACGATGACCTGCTCATCGCTGTTGTGATGAGTGTTCAGGTGCGTCATAAGATCTTTATAAAACTGGCGTTTGTATGGGAATTTGGTTTCATGGCTAATGTTGTCACCTTGTGGGAAGTAACCATTCATCACCGTCGTTTTCTGGCCACTTTCATCTTCAAACGTCGCCATGATCATGCGCTTTTGATGTTCTTCAGTATCAGTTGAAAAGCCTTTTTGTACCGAGATAGGTTCTTGCTTACACAACATGGCAACGCCGTAATGGGCTTTTTGACCATGGAAGTAAACGTGGTATCCCATGGCTTCTACGTCTGCAAGTGGGAAAGCTTCATCATGTACTTTGATTTCTTGTAGGCCAATTACATCTGGCTGATGCTTATCGATAATGGCTTGTAGTTGATGAAGACGCGCGCGTAGGCCGTTTATATTAAATGAGATCACTTTCATTGGAATTCACTTTCCTTATTTGAGTTTGTGCCATCTTAATGGCTTAGCTCTAAAAGTAAAAGTGGCGACACTGAGAATAATCAGAGTCGCCACTTAGATGATGATTTGTTAGGCACTAGTTATTTGGTTTTAGAGATATCAGTGCTAACAAAAACGTTATTCGTAGAACCAGTAACCTTTATTAACCAACTCAGTTAATAGAGTGATTGCCGCAGGGATGCTAGTCAGAGATGACAGTGTTTGTGCTTCGATATCATCATGGTCACATAAGATGTTAGCTAAAGGCTCTAAGCCAGCTTCAAGCTCAAATACTTCACCATTGATGAATAAAGTATTTGGGTTGGTCTCATGATAGTTCGCACGTAGGCCAGCGACTTTATATAACGGTTGTTCCGTTTGGATGTACTGCATCATATCATCCATAGTGAGAGGCTCCTCCGGTACGATGATGTTTAGCTGATGACGCGATTGACTCAACATGCAACCTAAGAAATCTTCAATTCTAGCGGGATCTTCAAAGGCTTTTTTCAACATACCCGTGAGTAATTGCGTATCGGTCGTTTGGATCATACCAGAACCCGATTGCGTTTTTTGCTCTGGGTTGTGTAAGTGAACATCACCAATATCGTGCGCCAAAATGTAATCAGCAAAGTTGCTTAATAGCTCTTGTTCTTTTGGTGAACGGAAGCCAACAGAGTAGCTCATTGATGGCTCTAGTGCATAGCCATCGTGTGGGAATCCCGGCGGAATATATAAGATGTCGCCTGGTTCGAGTACGTCATCAATAATCGCATCAAAACCTTTGATTTGACGTAGAGCTTGCGCTTGGATCACTTCTTCATATTGACCTTCATCCTTCGCGCCGACACGCCAATGACGCTTGCCTAGGCCCTGACAGATGAATACATCATATTGATCGATATGTGGACCTACGCCGCCATTTTCGACGGCAAAGCTAATCATCAAGTCATCAAATAACCAACCCGGCATCGCTTTGAATGGTTCAACTAATTGCGCTGCTTCTGGGTGCCAATGGTTTGCCGCTTGTACGATCAAAGACCAATGGCTTTCTGGTAGTTGAGCGAATTTATCTTCACCAAACGGACCATGTTCAGCGCCCCATTGTTTGTCTTTGTTCGAGACAAAACGTGAATCAATGACTTCTTCCATAGAAAGTCCGGCTAGCTCGTCAGGAGTCAGGGGATCGACGAAGCCATTTTCTGGAGAACCGGTAAATAGGCCACCTTTAATGATGGTTGGTTTTTTTTGCCAATACTCGGCTAAGAATTCTTCTAGAGAAAAAGAAAGTTGATACATGAGGTGCCTACAGTTGGGTTGAAACGAAACAGGGCGCAGAGTGTAACAGAAAGCACAGATTAAAGGGAAATGCAGTGGATAGGGGAGAATGGCTAGCAAAAGAAAAGGGTCAGCCGAAGCTAACCCTTTAAGTTATGCAAGGTGTTACTCATAATCTTCGAGACACGAGACACGAGACACGAGACACGAGACACGAGCAGCAAAGCGCCCGAGTTACGGATCATCTATTTCAACAAATCCGTCAATTTAACCGCATCACCGATGTAGTTAGCTGGTGTCATTTGTTTTAGACGTTCTTTTTCATCCGCTGGGATTTCAAGACCATCAATAAATGCACGCATGCCTTCGCCATCTACACGCTTACCACGAGTTAACTCTTTTAGTTTCTCGTATGGTTTTTCGATGCCGTAACGACGCATAACTGTTTGTACTGGTTCAGCCAATACTTCCCAGTTTTTGTCTAGTTCCGCTTCTAGTGCTGCTTGGTTAACTTCAAGCTTACTGATACCGCGCATCACTGAAGAATAAGCGATCATTGCATAACCACAACCAACACCTAGGTTACGAAGAACCGTTGAGTCAGTTAGGTCACGCTGCCAGCGAGAAATAGGCAGTTTTTGTGCAAGATGACCAAAGATAGCATTGGCTAAACCTAAGTTACCTTCCGAGTTTTCAAAGTCGATAGGGTTTACTTTATGCGGCATGGTTGAAGAACCAATTTCGCCCGCAATAGTTTTTTGCTTAAAGTGGCCTAGTGCAATGTAGCCCCAAATGTCACGATCGAAGTCGATTAAAATGGTGTTGAAACGCGCAATCGCATCGAACAATTCTGCAATGTAGTCATGCGGTTCGATTTGAGTTGTGTACGGGTTCCAATCTACGCCAAGTGACTTGGTGATGAACTCTTCACTGAATGTATGCCAATCTAGCTCAGGGTAAGCAGAGATGTGAGCGTTGTAGTTACCAACAGCGCCATTGATTTTCGCAAGAATCTCAACATTAGCGATTTGCTTGTATTGACGTTCCATACGGTACGCCACGTTTGCCATTTCTTTACCCATAGTTGAAGGTGAAGCAGGCTGGCCGTGAGTACGAGATAAAAGCGGGATGTCACGATATTCAATCGCTAAGCCTTTAATCGCATCAATGATTTCACGGATTGCAGGAAGTACAACTTCATCACGTGCTTCCTTAAGCATAAGGGCGTGAGATGTGTTGTTGATATCTTCAGAAGTACAAGCAAAGTGGATGAATTCGCTTACTGCGTGCAATTCAGGTAGTGCTTCTACTTTTTCTTTTAGGAAATACTCAACCGCTTTTACATCGTGGTTGGTAGTACGTTCAATCGTTTTGATGCGGTTGGCATCATCTTCGCTGAAGTTCGCCGCAATCTCGTTAAGGTATTGGTTCGCTTCGTCACTGAATGCAGGTACTTCTGCAATTGCAGCCGTCTCTGCAAGCTTCTGTAACCAACGAATTTCAACGATAGTACGGTACTTTAGTAGGCCGTACTCGCTGAAGATGCTGCGTAACGCAATCGTTTTACTTCCGTAGCGGCCGTCTACCGGTGAAACAGCAGTCAATGCTGACAGTTCCATGTGTATCTCCTGAATTAAATTGAGTTAGATTGAAATGGGATAAATAGGTTTTGCATGTCGCTTATTATTAGGTGCGTGTTACTAGGCGCGTGCAAGTAAGATTTTAGCTTGTTCAAGCATCTTCTTACGACCAAACAATAAATGGCGACGTTTACCACCAACCTGACGCCATAGCACCGCACAACGCACGCCTGCTAATAGTAGGGCGCGAACTTTGTGTTGGTTAGTGGTTTGTTGTAATACGGCTGGTGTGCCAGAAACTTGGATGCGCGGGCCAACAGGGCTAATCACATCGAGATAAACACTGGCAAGGTTGCTGATCATTTGATCTTCTAGCAAGTCATAATGTTCAGTTTGGCGTTCGATGGTAGTCAAACGATCACCGAGTTGAGACATAGAATCTGGGCGAGCGTTGAGTTTGCGCTCTAATGACATAATGCTAATGATATAGCGGGTTGCTTCGCTGCCAGTTGGAGAACCATCTATGCCGTTAATTAAGGTTTCAAGCCCAAGCTTAAGGTTTGATTCATCACCAAAGACATCGAGCGTATTACGCGGGTTCATATTGACGATGGTTTTTAACGTTGTTTCAAGAGCCGCAGAATCACAATGCCCGTTTCGCGCGACCTGTTGAACAAGTGCAACCGCTTGGCAGATGCCAGCAAAAGCGATGGTACGGTCATAAAGAGTGTTTGCCACGTTAACTTCTCCTAAAAACAAACTTAATTAAATTGATGCTGTTTACTATAAACGAAAGGGCCACGAAGAGCCCTTTAAATGTTAATAATCGATTAGATTCTCGCTTCAATAATACCGCCGCCTAGGCAGACATCTTGCGAGTAGAATACTGCCGATTGCCCCGGAGTCACGGCTACTTGAGGCTCATCGAAAACTACTTTGATATTGTTTTCGTCGATAGGCTCAATCGTGCATGGGATATCTTGTTGGCGATAACGAGTTTTGACTGTGCAGTGTAAAGGCTCAGTAATCGTTTGACGATCAACCCAATGCAACTGCGAAGCAATTAAACCCGTAGATTTCAGCAGCGGATGATCGCCACCTTGTACTGCGATAAGCACATTTCGCTTAAGATCTTTTTCAGCGACATACCATGGGTCTTCATTACCACCGCCGCCTTTTTGGCCACCAATGTGTAAGCCTTTACGTTGACCTAGGGTGTGGTACATCAAGCCTTGGTGTTCGCCGATCACTTTGCCTTCTGGTGTTTCGATTTTACCCGGTTGAGCCGGTAAATAGCGCGATAAGAAATCGGTAAATTTACGCTCACCGATAAAACAAATACCGGTTGAATCTTTTTTCTTCGCAGTGATCAAATCTTGCTCTTCCGCAATGCGGCGAACTTCTGGTTTTTCTAAATCACCGACAGGGAATAAACTCTTAGCCACTTGTTCATGACTTAGCGTGTATAAGAAATAGCTTTGATCTTTATTGCTATCTAAACCACGAAGCATTTGCGGTAATTCACCCGCTTCGATTTGTTCTGCGGTAGGGAAGGTACGACGAACGTAGTGACCCATTGCGATATAATCCGCATCAAGCACTTCATCAGCAAATTCTAAGAAAGCTTTAAACTTGATTTCTTTGTTACACAGAATATCGGGGTTTGGCGTACGGCCTGCTTTGTATTCCGCTAAGAAATATTCAAAAACATTGTCCCAGTATTCGGATGCAAAGTTGATGGTATGCAGTTCAATGCCTAGCTTGTCACACACAGCCTGCGCATCAGCAAGATCTTCTGCTGCTGTGCAATATTCTTCGTTATCATCTTCTTCCCAGTTTTTCATGAAAAGACCTTCAACTTGATACCCTTGCTGCTGGAGCAAGTAAGCTGAAACGGAAGAATCGACACCGCCGGACATTCCGACGATTACTTTTTTATTAGCATTTTCTAGCTTTTGGCTGTTATCTGACATGCAATGAATACCACAAAATTAATCTAGCCCGAATTCTAACAGAAAGTTATCACTGGTGACAGATCCGAGAGGGGGAGAAATAACGCATACTGTACTGTTTGCTTAAACTTTAATAACTTTGTAATTACCAGGCTGTAAATCACCTAAAGACCAGTCACCAATTGAGTAACGAATCAGCCTTAATGTTGGAAAACCAATATGAGCCGTCATGCGTCTGACTTGTCGATTGCGACCTTCAATAATAGTAATTGCTAGCCAAGTTGTTGGGATGTTAGCGCGAAAGCGAACTGGGGGATTGCGAGGCCATATTTCAGGCTCGGGCATAATTTCCACTTTGGCGGGTAGTGTCATGCCATCCTTGAGCTCAACACCACGGCGTAGTTGTTCTAGATCGTCTTCAGAAGGTGCTCCATCAACTTGCACCCAATACGTTTTTGGTGCTTTGGATGTCGGCTGAGTGATTTTAGCTTGCAGAATGCCATCGTTCGTTAGCACCATCAGACCTTCGCTGTCCCGGTCTAGTCTGCCAGCGGCATACACATCTTTTACATCAATATAGTCGGCTAGAGTTTTACGCTTCTCACCGTCAGTGAATTGGCTAAGCGTATCGTATGGCTTGTTAAACAAAAGGACGATACGGTTTTCTGCGGTCACACGCGGTGAATTGTGAGTGTTTTTGGGTTTAGGGCGCTTGGTAAAACGATGCGCTGAGCTGCCTTTTCTTCCTCTTGGTTTGGTCGGATCTGTTTGAAACTTATGACTCGACTGGGGCTTTTTAGAGGGAGAGTTTGAACTCGACATGTTAACTACCTTGCAAAAATGTAAACAAATTAAGAGGCTAAGTTTTAATAACTTTAGAATTGATCTAGTATGGTGCCGCTAAAAGAAGAAGATAATAGACCATTAACTTGAATTTGTTTAATTCATTCTCGAATTTCTTACCCAAGAGAGTTCGGATGGAATGTTAAATAATATCCCTATCATCAAGTTATCGTTAAATGATTTTGACGTGACTTTGAAAGGGTATAAGTGAACCAAGGCAGCTGTGCTAAAAATTATCTGGTATAGCTAACATCTATTATCTACCAACATAGAGAAAGGTCGAATGATCTGACCGTTTTCTTGAGCCACACAGCCAATCTCATCTATTAAGGCTGTTCGAAATATATAGGGAAATTCAATGCCTACCACAGATCAAATGAAAAATAAGCAGCCAACTATTATTTACACTATTACTGATGAAGCACCCGCGCTGGCAACTTACTCACTATTGCCAATCATTCGTGCTTATACCGCTTCTTCAGGTATCAATGTAGACACTCGTGACATTTCATTAGCGGGTCGTATTATTGCGAACTTTCCTGAATACCTAACAGAAGAACAACGAATTGGTGATGCGCTTTCTGAGCTAGGTGACCTGGCGAATACACCAGATGCAAACATCATTAAACTGCCAAATATTTCTGCTTCTATTCCTCAATTACGCGCAGCGATTAAAGAGCTTCAAGCCAAAGGATACGCATTACCTAACTATCCTGATGAGCCAAAAACAGACGAAGAGCGCGCCATTAAAGAAACTTACGATAAGATTAAGGGTAGTGCAGTAAACCCAGTTTTACGTGAAGGCAACTCTGACCGTCGTGCGCCACTTTCTGTTAAGAATTATGCGAAGAAAAACCCACATTCAATGGGCGCGTGGGATGCAAATTCAGCATCACATGTTGCAAGCATGTCTGAGAAAGATTTCTACGGTAGCGAAAAATCGGTCACTATTGATGGTGCACGCAATGTACGTATTGAGCATGTAGATGCTGGTGGTTCAGTTGAAGTACTAAAAGCGCCATTTGCTCTGCAAGACAAAGAAATTATTGATGCAGCTGTACTTAATAAAGCGGCTTTGGTTGAGTTCTTTGAAAAGCAAATTGATGATGCTAAAGAGCAAGGGATCCTATTATCTCTACACTTAAAAGCGACCATGATGAAGGTTTCAGATCCTGTTATCTTCGGCTATGCAGTTAAAGTGTTCTATAAAGATGTATTCGCTAAATATGGTAACTTGTTTGAAGAGTTAGGCGTTGATGTGAATAACGGCATTGGCGATGTATATAGCAAGATTGAAAACCTACCTGCTGATCAAAAACAAGAAATTGAACAAGCATTAGACGCGGTTTATGCCACTCGTCCTTCATTGGCGATGGTAGATTCTGATCGTGGTATTACTAACTTGCATGTACCAAGTGATGTGATTGTCGATGCATCAATGCCAGCAATGCTGCGTTCTTCAGGTAAAATGTGGAACAGCGATGGTCAGCTACAAGATACCAAAGCAATGATCCCAGATCGTTCATACGCAGGTGTTTATCAAGCGGTTATCGATTTCTGTAAAGAGAATGGTGCGTTTGATCCAACCACAATGGGTAGTGTGCCAAACGTAGGTTTGATGGCACAGAAAGCAGAAGAATACGGTTCACATGATAAAACTTTCGTAGCGAAAAAAGCGGGCGTTGTACGTGTGATTGATGAAAACGATACGGTTCTACTTGAACAAGATGTTCAAGAAGGTGACTTATTCCGTATGTGTCAGGTTAAAGATGCTCCAATTCAAGATTGGGTAAAACTGGCCGTCACTCGCGCACGTGATGCTGGTGTACCAGCGGTATTCTGGCTAGATGAGAACCGTGCTCATGATGCTGAGTTGATTAAAAAGGTTAATGCTTACTTGCCACAACATGACACTGACGGTCTTGAAATTAAGATTTTAGATCCAGTATCGGCAACTAATTACTCGCTGGTTCGTATCAAAGATGGTCTAGATACCATTTCGGTAACTGGTAACGTACTACGTGACTACCTAACAGATTTATTCCCAATTCTTGAGCTAGGTACGTCAGCCAAAATGCTGTCAATTGTTCCTCTTATGAATGGTGGTGGTTTATTTGAAACGGGTGCGGGTGGTTCGGCTCCTAAGCACGTTCAACAAGTTGAAAAAGAAAACCACTTACGTTGGGATTCTTTAGGTGAGTTCCTTGCTCTAGCCGCTTCTCTTGAGCATCTAAGTACCGTTGCCAATAACCCTAAAGCAAAGGTACTGGCTGAGACGTTAGATAAAGCAACAGGTCAATTCTTAGATGAGAACAAATCACCATCTCGTAAAGTGGGTGAGATTGATAACCGTGGTAGCCATTTCTACTTAGCAGCATACTGGGCGAAAGCATTGGCTGAACAGTCAAAAGATGCTGAGCTTGCTCAACAGTTTGCACCAATCGCAGCTGAGCTTGCTGAAAAAGAGCAGCAGATTGTAACTGAGTTAAATCAGGCGCAAGGCGTTGCAGGCGACCTAGGTGGTTACTACTCATTTGATGAAGACAAAGTCGCGGCATTGATGCGTCCAAGTGAGACACTAAACCAACTGCTGAATGCTTTACGCTAAATTGAAGTAGCATTAAATAAACGATAAAGCGCTCTATATGGGCGCTTTTTTACGCTTGTTAGTAGATGCAGTAGGGTTAATTCAGCTACTTACTTTTGCCTAGTATTTGAGATATCGAGCGGGGAGTGAGTGACACACAAAAGCCATACAAATAGGTAAGATCATTTGTATGGCTTTAGATACTCTTCGTACTTGTATATAGATAACAGAAAAGTCTATAGAAAGGTGTGTTACCTAGTTATCTGTAATTGGGTTATTTACTTTGGTCGCCATCTAATGGCATGACAAGACTAGCATGAGAGCCTTTAGGGCCTTTTTCAACTTCGTAGGATACTTGTTGTCCTGCTTTTAACGTTCTATACCCATCCATTTGAATTGTCGAGTAGTGAGCGAAAATATCACCTTCTTCTCCTTCTGGACAAATGAAACCAAATCCTTTGGCATTGTTAAACCATTTAACGGTACCTGTAGCCATGCTTTACATCCCTCATGCTTTTTAACGATATAACGGTTAGTTTTTTAACCATTCTCAGAACACAATTTAGACAATCATGGCTAACAGTCAATAGCTGTTGGTGATAATTATCGGTTGAATAACAAAAATAGCGATATAAGTTTAACTTTTACTTAACACTGTGTTTTCTCATTTACATCGTTTAATGATAGCTTAGGGGTAGATTGCTTTCTTTTTAAGCTGTTAGGCTGCGAGTGTAACGGAATAGCAATCTTTTATTTGCAGGGATACAATTGGTGGATTAGTCTCTAAATAAGAAGGCAGGTTGATAGGTTTGTTTTCTATCAATGTTGGTCATAAAGTAGAATTAAACATGAATAAGCAATACCAATGGACTTCACCAGATATCGATCTTCTGGAAGATGAGAAGACCAAATTGAAGCCACCGGCGATGTATCATGTGATACTTAATAATGATGATTACACGCCGATGGATTTTGTAATTGAAATACTAAGTCGCTTTTTCTCTATGGATTTGGAGAGTGCGACCCAAGTAATGTTAAAAGTGCATTTTGAGGGAAAAGCAAGTTGCGGCACATTTACGGCTGAAGTTGCTGAAACAAAAGTGATGCAAGTCACTATGTATGCTCGTGAAAATGAACATCCCTTGTTATGTACTATGGAACAGGTGTAGTGCCTTTTATTCTGATTGGTATCACCTAGATGACTTAGGCTTTAGCTGGATATGAACATAGTAATTGTTCTTTGGGGAGGTAGCTATGCTAAATAAAGAACTGGAAATGAGCTTGAATAGCGCATTTATGCGTGCCAGAGAGAAACGTCATGAGTTTATGACTGTTGAGCACCTTTTATTAGCGCTGCTTGATAATGATTCAGCTCATGAGGCTCTATCGGCTTGCCAAGCAGATATCGATACATTACGTCAAGAACTCGATGCGTTTATTGAGCAAACGACCCCTTTGATCCCAACCGCTGATGAAGAGCGTGAAACTCAGCCTACATTAAGCTTTCAACGAGTACTGCAACGTGCGGTATTCCATGTTCAATCTTCTGGTCGTAGTGAAGTCGCAGGTGCCAACGTACTTGTTGCCATCTTTAGTGAACAAGAATCACACGCCGCCTATCTTCTAAAGAAAAATGATGTCAGCCGACTTGATATCGTTAATTTTATTTCGCATGGCATTCGTAAATCAGGTGATGACGTTGATGGTAGTCAAAGTGATATCACCGGAGACCAGCCGCAAGAGAATAGTTCTGAAGAGCGTCTAGATAGCTTTGCTACAAACCTGAATGAAGTTGCCAAAAAAGGACAAATCGATCCTCTGATTGGTCGTGATGTTGAACTTGAGCGTACAATTCAAGTGTTATGTCGCCGTCGTAAGAATAACCCATTACTCGTCGGTGAAGCGGGTGTTGGTAAAACGGCAATAGCAGAAGGCTTAGCGTGGCGTATTGTTGAAGGTAACGTACCCGATGTGATTAAAGACAGTGTCATTTACTCACTGGATATTGGTTCGTTATTAGCCGGCACTAAATATCGCGGTGACTTTGAAAAACGCTTTAAGACTATTTTGAAGCAATTGGAAAAAGAGAAAGATACTATTCTCTTTATTGATGAAATTCATACCATTATCGGCGCAGGAGCAGCTTCTGGTGGGCAGGTAGATGCAGCGAACCTAATTAAACCATTACTAAGTAACGGTAAATTGCGCTGTATTGGTTCAACGACTTACCAAGAATACAGCAGCATTTTTGAGAAAGAGCGCGCGTTGGCTCGACGTTTCCAAAAAATTGATATTTTAGAGCCTTCCATTGACGATACGACGAAAATTCTTATCGGCCTTAAGAGCAAATATGAAGAGCATCATCAGGTTCGTTTTAGCAATAAAGCGTTACGTGCTGCAGTGGAGCTTTCTGCTAAATATATTAATGAACGTCATCTGCCAGATAAGGCAATCGATGTTATTGATGAAGCGGGCGCACATTGCCGACTAGCACCTGTGAGTAAACGTAAGAAAACCGTCAATGTTGCTGATATTGAAGCTATCGTAGCTAAGATTGCTCGGATCCCAGAAAAATCAGTTTCTTCTTCAGACAAAGAAGTACTGTCACGCCTAGATAGCCGACTCAAGCTATTGGTATTTGGACAAGATCCTGCGATTGAAGTGTTATGTGAAGCGATTAAGTTAACTCGCGCTGGTTTAGGCCACGATAATAAACCGGTTGGTTCATTCTTGTTTGCAGGCCCAACAGGGGTAGGTAAAACAGAAGTGACGGTGCAATTATCTAAGCTACTAGGTGTTGAACTACTACGCTTTGATATGTCGGAATACGGTGAGCGTCATTCTGTTAGCCGTTTGATCGGTGCGCCTCCGGGTTATGTGGGTTATGACCAAGGTGGCTTGTTGACGGATGCGGTGATTAAACATCCTCATTCAGTTGTCCTACTTGATGAAATTGAAAAAGCGCATGGCGATATCTTCAACTTGTTATTGCAAGTAATGGATAACGGTACACTGACCGATAACAATGGTCGTAAGGCTGATTTCAGAAATGTTATCTTGGTAATGACAACCAATGCGGGTGTTCAAGAGACTGAGAAACAATCTATGGGCTTGATTCAGCAAGATAATAGCCATGATGCGATGGCTGAAATCAAGAAAGTCTTTACGCCAGAGTTTAGAAACCGTTTGGATAATATCATTTGGTTTAATAGCTTAAGTGAAGAGATGATTCATCAGGTGGTGGATAAGTTCATTGTTGAATTACAAGCACAACTTGATGGCCGCGGTGTTTCAATGGAAGTGTCAGAAGAAGCTCGTCATTGGTTAGCCAAAAAAGGCTACGATAAAACCATGGGTGCAAGACCTATGGGGCGTGTCATTCAAGACAAATTGAAAAAACCACTGGCAAATGAATTGTTGTTTGGATCTTTGGTTGATGGCGGAACAGTAAAAGTAGCGCTCAATCGTAATGGTGAAGAACTGGAATTCACTTACTTAAATCAAGAAGAAGCCGTTCATTAATCTCGTATAGAGATGACTGCTTGAACCTATGAGTCACGTTGAAAGCTCTTACCTGAAAAGGTAGGGGCTTTTTTGTGCTTCCAGCCTTGATAGAGGATAGGGGAATTGAAGGCATAAAAAAACCGAAGCCTAAGCCTCGGTTTTGAAATTAGATTTAAATGGACGTTATAGCCATTTAAACATTTAATTGATTAACGTGCGCGGAAGACGATACGGCCTTTAGATAAATCGTATGGAGTCATTTCTACAGTCACTTTATCACCCGTTAGGATACGGATGTAGTTTTTACGCATCTTGCCAGAAATGTGTGCCGTTACTACGTGACCATTTTCTAATTCTACGCGGAACATAGTGTTTGGTAATGTGTCAAGGACAGTGCCTTGCATCTCGATTACGTCTTCTTTTGCCATTTAATCCTCTTACCGAAATTTGGCTTATTCTTAACCGCTAGATTGAGCAGTCAATTTAGGGGTAATAATGCTCCAACAATGAATAAATATATGCAGGAGTTTAAAGTTGTTGCGTATTCTACCCTTGCCAACGCTGATTTACTAGCTTTTGATGACGTTGAAAGCGAACTTTGTAATTCATCGCCGGGCAATCATCAATTTGATAACCCAAATAAAGCCATTGTTTATGCATTTTTTCACATTGCTTTAATTGTAATAGTACACACAGAGTGCCTAGTGATAATGGGTGTTCAGGTTCATAAAAGGTATAAAATGCACTTAGAGAGCTAGGTAGGCAGTCTGTTACCGCTACTGCGATGAGTGTATCGTTCTCATAAACATGTAAGAATTGAGGCTGCATCCAATCTGCGAGAATAAAGCTTTCAAAAACGTCTTTATTGGCAGGGTACATGCTGCCATTTTGGTGTCTCACTTCAATATACCGCTCATATAAATCAAACCAATTATCATCTAGTTGTGGCTTTAACTGCCATGAAAGTTGATCAGCTTTATTCAGTAATCGTCGCTGACTCTTTGAATATTTAATATCTGGAATTGAGACTCGAATGGGCTGGCAAGCCTGACAAGCATCGCAATGAGGTCGATAGATCATATTACCACTGCGACGAAAGCCATTAGCAAGAAAGACTTCATATTGACTAGGAGTATGTAACTCCTCATCTAAAATAACCGCGACACGCTCTTGCTGATTTTCTAAATAGCTACATTGGCTAGAAGGAGTTAGGCCGATTTTGATTTGGTTTGATTCCATCCGTTTATCCTTCGGTGAGCTTAAGTGTACATGGCGTAAAGTCGCTATTGATTGGCTTACTCTGTAATTGCTTCATTAGTGATATGAAGTCAGAACGTGGGACTTCGTTGACCCCCAACTTTTCTAAGTGAGGATTCATGATTTGGCAGTCGATCAGTTGACCTCCAACATGAGCAAAGTGATCACATAGATACCAGAAGGCAACTTTAGATGCATTGCTTTCAAGTGAAAACATCGATTCACCACAAAATAGTTGGCCTAATTTAATGCCATATAAGCCGCCAATCAGAGTGTCATCGCGCCAAACTTCAACAGAATGACAATGACCTAATTTGGCTAATGCAATATAAGCATTAATCATCTCTTGAGTGATCCAGGTTTCTTCGATAGGGCGAGTGCTGGCACACAGTGTAATTACTTGTTCGGTCGCTTGGTTTAAAGTGACGGTTAAATGATTGCGACGAAGATGCTTTCTTAGGCTTTTAGAGGGAGAAAATTGATTAGGTTTGATCACTGCTCTAGTAGAAGGGCTCCACCACAGAATGGGGTCTTGCTCTGAAAACCAAGGAAATATGCCATGTTTATATGCGCTGATAATTCTCTCTGGACTGAGATCGCCGCCGAAAGCTAACAATCCATCCGGCTCAGTGAGTGCAGACTCTACATCAGGAAACGTTTCTTTATAGTCATCTAAGCAAGGTAAGTAGATAGTCACGGCAAGTATTCTATTTATTAATCAACTCTTGAGATGATAGCAAGATTTGCACTAGCACTAAATCTTGTTTTTCGTTAATCTCAAATGCATTAATAGCTTATAGCAAGGAATATGAAAACCAATGGAAAGCCTTACTCTTCAACCTATCTCGAAAATCTCCGGTGAAATTAACCTTCCGGGGTCAAAAAGTGTTTCAAACCGGGCTTTATTATTGGCCGCTTTGGCGACTGGCACGACGCGCTTAACTAATCTTTTAGATAGTGATGATATTAGACACATGTTGAACGCTCTGACCAAACTAGGCGTCGCATTCCAATTGTCAGAAGATAAAACCGTGTGCGAAGTGCAAGGTATTGGTGGTACTTTTGATATAGACGCTTCTACTTCTCTTGAATTATTTCTCGGTAATGCTGGTACAGCAATGCGACCTCTCGCAGCCGCATTGTGCCTAGGAAAAGGGGAGTTTGTATTAACCGGTGAGCCACGGATGAAAGAGCGTCCGATTGGTCATTTAGTTGATGCGTTACAGCAAGCCGGAGCATCGATTGAGTATTTAGAAAATGAAAATTACCCACCAATCAAAATAACCGGCACAGGGTTGAAGTCTGGCTCGGTGACAATTGATGGTTCTATTTCAAGCCAATTTCTAACCGCTTTCCTCATGTCTGCACCGCTTGCTGAGGGTGATATCACTATTCACATTGAAGGTGAATTAGTTTCTAAGCCATATATTGATATTACCTTAGACATCATGGCTAAGTTTGGCGTTAATGTTATCAATGATAATTACCAAACATTTACCATTCTTGCAGGCCAAACTTATCAAAGCCCAGGTCAATTCTTGGTTGAAGGTGATGCATCTTCGGCTTCTTACTTTCTCGCCGCTGCTGCAATTAAAGGTGGAGAAATTAAAGTAACCGGTATTGGTAAAAACAGCATTCAAGGTGATATCCAATTTGCAGACGCACTGGAAAAAATGGGCGCAGAAATTGAGTGGGGCGAGGATTATGTTCTTTGCCGAAAAGGGCAATTGAATGCGATCGATATGGATTTTAACCATATTCCAGATGCGGCGATGACTATTGCAACGGCGGCGTTATTCGCCAAAGGCACTACCTCGATTCGTAACGTATATAATTGGCGGGTAAAAGAAACTGACCGTTTATCTGCGATGGCAACGGAATTAAGAAAAGTTGGCGCAGAAGTAGAAGAAGGTCATGACTACATTACCATTACACCTCCAACGCAGCTAAAGCATGCCGCGATAGATACTTATGATGATCATCGTATGGCAATGTGCTTTTCACTTGTGGCACTAAGTGATACGGCAGTGACGATTAACGATCCAAACTGCACCTCAAAGACTTTCCCTAATTACTTTACAAAGTTTAGCGAATTAAGCCAGTTGGTCTAAAATTAAACATAAGTAGAATATTTATTCAGCCTCACTTAGCGTGGGGCTTTTTTGTGTTGGGATAAAATTTCAGTTGCTTTGACTATTATTGGATATATTGACTAATAATCCATGCATAGGCGGGCTAATTTCGCTATAATTTTGCGCTTAAAAACCGTCATGTTTCTTGAGCATAGCTTGCTCACATAGATCCCGGAGAAAATGTATGTCATCTCAAAGCCCGGTTATCACCGTAGATGGACCAAGCGGCGCAGGTAAAGGTACCTTGTGTATGATGCTTGCGGATAAGTTGAATTATCATCTACTTGATTCAGGCGCAATCTATCGTGTATTGGCTCTAGCCGCTATTCATCATGGTGTGGATACAGAATCAGAAGATGCACTAGTACCACTAGCAAATCACCTTGATGTGCAATTTATTGCGGAAGGTGACTTGGTGCGAGTCATTTTAGAGGGTGAAGACGTATCGAAAGAATTACGTAAAGAAGAAACGGGCACTGCTGCCTCAAAAGTTGCTTCTTTACCTAGAGTGCGTGAAGCATTACTGCGCCGCCAACGCGCATTTAGTGCGGAACCTGGCTTAGTGGCCGATGGTCGAGATATGGGAACGGTTGTTTTCCCGACTGCAGAAGCGAAAATTTTCTTGGATGCAAGTGCTGAAGAAAGGGCACAACGTCGCTTGAACCAGTTGCAACTAAAGGGTTTAAGTGGTAAATTCGACCAACTTTTATGCGATATTCAGGAACGTGACGATCGTGACCGCAACCGTGCTGTCGCTCCTTTACGTCCTGCTGATGACGCATTAGTGATTGATTCTACATCACTTTCTATTGATGAAGTGGTAGAAGTCGCGCTAAAATTTATAGAATCTAAACTCACTAAGTAAGTGTTTGTTTTTAGGGCTTCTGGTTTTTAAAAACATCGCTATTTAGTGATAAGGACTGTCGGTCGCAAGGATGATGACTGGCTAATTTATCAACCCCATGCGGTAGGATACCCATGGACGTTTAATTAATTGAAGATCATATATAATGACTGAATCTTTTGCTCAACTCTTTGAAGAGTCGCTAAACGAACTAGAATTCCGCCCAGGTACTATTGTTAAAGGTACTGTTGTTGCAATCGAGAACGGTTTCGTTCTTGTTGACGCAGGCCTAAAATCTGAATCTGCTATTCCAGCTGAACAATTCAAGAACGCTGCTGGCGAACTTGAAGTTGAAGTTGGTGCTGAAGTAGATGTAGCACTTGACGCGGTAGAAGATGGCTTCGGTGAAACTCAACTTTCTCGTGAGAAAGCTAAGCGCCACGAAGCTTGGATCGTACTTGAGAAAGCATGTGAAGAAGCTGAAACTGTTGTTGGTATCATCAACGGTAAAGTTAAAGGCGGTTTCACTGTTGAACTAAACGGTATCCGTGCATTCTTACCTGGTTCTCTAGTAGACGTACGTCCAATTCGTGACACTGCTCACCTAGAAAACAAAGAGCTAGAGTTCAAAGTAATCAAGCTTGATCAGAAACGTAACAACGTTGTTGTTTCTCGTCGTGCTGTTATCGAATCAGAAAACAGTGTTGAGCGTGACGAACTTCTTGAAACTCTACAAGAAGGTACTGAAGTTAAAGGTATCGTTAAGAACCTTACTGACTACGGTGCATTCGTTGACCTTGGCGGTGTAGACGGCCTACTTCACATCACAGATATGGCTTGGAAGCGTGTTAAGCACCCATCTGAGATCGTAAACGTTGGTGACGAAATCCTAGTTAAAGTTCTTAAGTTTGACCGTGAGCGCACTCGTGTTTCTCTAGGTCTTAAGCAACTTGGCGAAGATCCATGGGTAGCAATCGCTAAGCGTTACCCAGAAGGTCACAAACTAACTGGTCGTGTAACTAACCTAACTGATTACGGCTGCTTCGTAGAAATCGAAGAAGGCGTTGAAGGTCTAGTACACGTTTCAGAAATGGATTGGACTAACAAAAACATCCACCCATCTAAAGTTGTTAACGTTGGTGATGAAGTTGAAGTTATGGTTCTTGATATCGACGAAGAACGTCGTCGTATCTCTCTAGGCCTAAAACAATGTAAAGCTAACCCTTGGCAGACTTTCGCTGAAGCGCAAGCTAAAGGCGACAAAGTTACTGGTAAGATCAAGTCTATCACTGACTTTGGTATCTTCATCGGTCTTGACGGTGGTATCGACGGTCTAGTTCACCTATCTGACATTTCTTGGAATGCTCAAGGTGAAGAAGCGGTTCGTGACTACAAGAAAGGCGACGAAATCTCTGCAGTTGTTCTAGCAGTAGACGCTGATCGTGAGCGTATTTCTCTTGGCGTTAAGCAAATGGAAAACGACCCGTTCAACAGCTACGTTGCTGACAACAAGAAAGGTACTCTTGTAAACGGTACTGTAACTGCAGTTGACGCGAAAGGTGCTACAATTGAATTACAAGAAGGTGTTGAAGGTTACATCCGTGCTTCTGAAGCAGCACGTGACCGTATCGAAGACGCATCTCTAGTATTCAGTGTTGGTGACAGCGTTGAAGCGAAATTTACTGGTGTAGACCGTAAGAATCGCGTAATCAACCTATCTATCAAAGCTAAAGATGAAGCTGAAGAGCAAGAAGCAATGGCTACTCTAAACAAAGCTGATGAAGCTGCGTTTGGTAATGCTATGGCTGACGCATTCAAGGCTGCTAAAGGCGAATAATTTTTTGCCTATAGAAGGGGGCCTGAAAGGGCTCCCTTTTTTCGATAAGAAAGAGAAAAGTGAGGGAATCACCTATGACTAAGTCAGAATTAATTGAAAGACTTTGTGCTCAGCAAACCCATTTATCAGCAAAAGAAGTAGAGGATGCCGTAAAAGATATCCTTGAACATATGGCTTCTAAGTTGGAAGAGGGCGATCGTATTGAAATTCGTGGTTTCGGCAGTTTTTCTCTACATTATCGTGAACCACGTATTGGTCGTAACCCTAAATCAGGTGAAAAAGTGGAATTGGAAGGTAAATACGTTCCTCACTTTAAACCAGGGAAAGAACTACGTGAGCGTGTAAATAGCAGCATTGCGTAAGTGATGCCATGTTATGACGTTACATGATTAGAATTTAAAGAAAGCGGCATTCGTGAGATTGCCGTTTTTTTATGGGTAAAATTCAAACGATTGACAATTTAATTAAGAATATTTCCATCTTTCAATTAATTGGCAATGGAGTGTCAGGCAAATTTACTGCATAATCAAAGAATCGTTTCGCTGTATGGAAAGGTGGTAATTATGAAAATTATAAAAATCATATTGGTTATCGCACTTTTTCTGATTGCTTTAGCGTTAGGCGCACAGAATCAAGAAACAGTGACATTTAATTATCTCATTGCTCAAAACGAACTGCCGCTCTCTTTGTTACTCGGCATTGTTTTTGTGGTTGCTTTTGCGATTGCCTGGTTGATTTTTGGTAGCTTATATTTGAAATCAAAACTCACCGTGCTTCGTTTACGCAAACAACTGAATAAAGCACAGGCATCTTCTGCAAAGCCATCAGAGCAGCTCCCTGAAATTAAAGGCTAGGTTTATTCGTTAATGCTAGAGCTACTCTTTCTACTATTGCCCATCGCCGCTGCTTATGGCTGGTATATGGGTAATCGTAGTGCTCGACATGATAAGCAAGAACAATCACATCAGATCTCTAGGCAATATGTCAGAGGTCTAAACCTCCTATTGTCTGAACAATCAGATAAAGCCGTTGACCACTTTATCGAACTACTTCAAGTTGATGATGAAACGATTGATACTCACTTAGCTTTGGGTAACCTGTTTCGCTCGCGTGGCGAGGTAGATCGTGCTATTCGCATACACCAAAACTTAATTTCTCGTGAAGGTCTTACGGTTGACCAAAAAAATCTTGCTCTGCAACAGTTAGCGAAAGATTACATGGTGTCGGGCTTTTTTGATCGTGCAGAGAAAATTTTTGAACAATTGATTGAAGAGCCGGAACATAGAGAACAAGCCCTTCAGCAACTTGTCACCATCTATCAGCAAACTCGCGAATGGAATAAAGCCATCAAATATGGCGACGACTTAGTCGCAATGGGGCGTAAGAAAATGCGCCGTGACATTGCGCATTATTGGTGTGAAATCGCCATGCATGAATTGAGTTTAACCAACACATCAAAAGCGGTTCTCTACTTTAAGCGTGCGCTAACGGAAGACCCTAAATGTGTTCGCGCCAATATCGCATTGGGTAATATTTATCTTGAGTCGGATAACTATAAGCAAACCATTCAATGCTTAGAGCAGGTTATTGAGCAAGACATCGATTATATTTCTGAAATTCTTCCAACCTTAGCCGATTGCTATTACCAAATCGGCCAAGAGTCAGGAATGCTAGAGTTCTTGAAAAAGTGCATCGCTAAGAAAGCAGGGGTATCTGCCGAGTTAATGCTCGCTCAAATGGTCGCCCAGCATGAAGGTATTGCCGCCGCGCAAACCTTGTTAACCCAACAATTAATAAAGAACCCAACGATGAAAGGGTTCTATCGCCTGATTGATTACCATATTGCCGAAGCTGAAGAAGGCCGAGCGAAAGACAGTTTGACGACCTTACAAGAGATGGTAGGGGTGCAAATGAAAGCTAAGCCTCATTACCAGTGTCGTCAGTGTGGCTTTGCTACCCATTCTATTTACTGGCACTGCCCATCATGTAAAGGGTGGGGAACCATTAAGCCGATACGTGGTTTAGATGGTGAGTAATCGATACCTTTTTTGAACACAAAAACTGCTAAGATCCGTTTTAATTTATTGAGAGGAAAACCAATGTTAGACCCAAAAGTGATTGTTGCCTTAGATTATGAAAATCAAAATGATGCATTAGCTTTCGTGGATAATATTGATCCTACCCAATGTCGCTTAAAAGTCGGCAAAGAAATGTTTACTCTATTTGGCCCTGACTTTGTTCGTGAATTACACAAACGTGGCTTCTCAGTCTTTCTAGACCTTAAATTCCATGATATTCCGAATACTTGTTCGAAAGCGGTTAAAGCGGCGGCAGAAATGGGCGTTTGGATGGTCAATGTTCACGCCAGTGGTGGTGAGCGTATGATGTCGGCATCACGTGAAATCCTTGAACCTTATGGTAAAGATCGCCCGTTATTGATTGGGGTAACAGTACTAACCAGTATGGAACAATCGGATCTCGCGGGTATTGGGCTGGATGTGGCTCCGCAAGAGCAAGTGAAACGTCTTGCTAAGCTCACTCAACAAAGTGGTTTAGATGGCGTGGTATGCTCAGCTCATGAATCATCGATTTTAAAAGCTGAACTAGGCCAAGAGTTTAAATTGGTGACTCCAGGCATCCGCCCAGTAGGTAGTGCAGCAGGCGATCAGCGTCGCATCATGACGCCAGCTGAAGCAATGACCGCCGGTTCGGATTACTTGGTTATCGGCCGTCCGATTACTCAAGCAGAAGAGCCAAACCAAGTGTTAATTGATATCAACGCTTCTTTGAACGCGTAAGCGGTATTCGTTCACGTAAATACCTCATTTTCGCATCTTGAAGTGACTTGGGTATAAGACACAAAAGCCAGTGCTCATTTTGACACTGGCTTTTTGGTCGGTTTATAAATCGTTATTTCGCTCACTTGGAATATCGGTTAGGTATTCAACAAACTCAACTTCAAACCCTGCAGGGTCAACGAAGTAGACGTTTTTCCTAAATGGGTTTTCTGCTCCGGGTTTCGCTATTTGGTATCCGTTACTGACTAACCTTTCTACTATGCTATCTATGTTATCTACCGAATAAGCAAAGTGTGCTAACCCTACCTGGTAACCATCGAGATCTCGGTTTTGCCCTTCACCATGATTACTGATGGCGAGATATTGATAATCATCGCCTAGATGTAACCAGTGTCTTGGTTTTCCATGCCACTCATCATCACCTTCGCTGCGGATCGTCCAATGAGGAAACGCAGTTTGATAAAAGTGAATCATGGCGGGAACATCACTAACGACTAAATTGACATGTTCTAAGTACATACATATTCCTTTGATTGATGGCTTGAATTAATTTAAGACTAAGATAAAACCTCAAGCTAACATGAGGTAAAGTGTTTTTTGCAACATAAACTCACATAATAGACCTTAGTAAAAAAACGCAGAGCAAGGGTTTGGTGTGGTATAATCGGCAGATAAATTTTAACCATAAGACGTAGTATTTTTATTATGACAAAAGAGCTTTTGTTTCATAAAACATATTTGCATCCAACTAGCCAAGAATGGGTTGTATTCGTTCATGGTGCTGGCGGCAGCTCGTCTCTATGGTTCAAACAAATCAAAGACTACCGTCAGCATTACAATTTACTCTTGATTGATTTAAGAGGGCATGGGCGTTCAAATCAATTATTGAAGAACATCATTTCAAAGCACTACTCATTCCAAGATGTGACGACGGATATTCTGAATGTGTTAGAGCATCTCAATATTGAAAAAGCGCATTTTATTGGGATGTCTTTAGGGACGATCTTAGTTCGAAATCTAGCTGAAATGGCTCCAGAGAAAGTTCAAAGCATGGTGCTTGGTGGGGCAGTGACACGGCTTGATATCCGCTCTCAACTTTTGGTTAAGGTCGGTTATTGGAGCAAAAATATTATTCCTTATATGTGGCTATATAAGTTATTTGCTTACATTATTATGCCGCAGCGCGGACAAAAAGAATCCCGTCATTTATTTATCCGAGAAGCCAAAAAACTTTGTCAGAAAGAGTTTAAACGCTGGTTTAAGCTATCGGTTGATGTTAACCCTATGATGCGTTATTTCAGAGATCGTGAGCTCCCGATCCCAACTTTGTATCTGATGGGAGAGATGGACTACATGTTTATCCGCCCAGTGAAAGAGATGGTAAAGCAGCATAAATTTAGCCGCTTACTTGAGATCCCAGGTTGTGGGCATGTTTGTAATGTCGAAAAACCGGTAGAGTTTAATCAACACTCTTTAGCTTTTATTCAACAAAACAGTCAAGCTTAAACCGGTAAGTTTGACTAACCTCGGTGGTCATGCTGGCTGATCTTGTAATGGATTTGCTTGACCACAATTCCAACAAATCGCAAATTGAGCTTCAATACTTTCTCCGCACTGCTGGCAATCCCAATTGGGCCTCAACTCTTCTTTCTCATAATCCGCGATTAATTGCTTGGCTCTTTCTTCATCTTGCTCATCAAGTAACCACACATAGGGATCGGTGTCATTGGTTAACGGAACTTCCCCCTTTAAGCTGAAAATCTCACCTGAATGCACTTTTGCTCCAATTCGATGGCTCTTGAGTAACTCGCAAACAATATGCGCTTCAACAGGGTTACCCGCACTGAATATTTTCATAAATTATCCTTTTTGTGTTGCTGAGTTTCAGATGATTGAATGGTGCGATAACCCGCCCAAATTCTATTGATCGTGGTGATAAAACATAACGCTGCAAAGATGGCAGCAAGTTGCGGGAAAAGAGTAGGCCAGAGACAAAAGGCGATAAAGAAACCTATGGTCTCAGTCCCTTCCGCAATGCCTGACATGTAGTATAACGATTTGTTTTGATAAACCGGATTGGTGATATTTCGTTTTCCCGCAATAGAAGCAAACGCTAAGAAACTACTACCCGTGCCCACAAAGCTGACAATTAATAGTGCAGCCCAAAGTGAGTTTTGTTCTGGATTAGCGAGGAGAAAACCAAATGGGATCAGAGCGTAAAAAATAAAATCCAAGCAAATATCAAGAAAACCACCGGCGTCAGAGGTTTGTGTCTGCCTCGCAATCGCACCATCAAGACCATCACCAATACGGTTCAATACGATGAATAATAAAGCCAGAAGATAATGCTCACCCCATAATGCGGGGATGGCGAATAGACCAATCAGAAAGCTTGCCAGAGTGATGTGGTCAGCTTTGATATGGCGTTGAACACATTGCTTTGCCAAGGCGTCTAATGGGCGTTTTATTAGTGGGATAACATACCTATCAAGCATTGGCATTCTCCGTGCTAAATTGCTCCCAATGTATAATTTTGCCGTTGATAGGCACATCTGCTTTATCATGTGTGACCATTAATGTAGGAACTTGAGCCGCCGCTAATTGCTTAAACACCCAATATCTAAAGTTAACCCGTAGCTCGGGATCCAATTTACTGAATGGTTCATCGAGTAACACCGCTTTAGGTTGTGCGCTTAGCATCCTAATCAAGCTGACTCGGGCTCTTTGTCCACCTGAAATTTGATGTGGCATAGAGTAGGCGATATCAGATAATCCAACGTTATCTAAGGCCGCTAGAGCCTCTAATTTTCTTTCTTTAGCTTTGATATTATTTGGCAGAGCAAATGCAATATTTTCCCAAATGTTCAAATGAGGAAACAGTAAGTCATCTTGAAATAAGATGCCGATAGAACGTTTGTGAGGTTCGCTAGTCTGAATCTCTTGTTTATCTAATATTACTCTGCCGTCATAGCAAAACTCTTGGCTAAGGTGCCCAGCAATCACATTAAGTAGTGTTGATTTACCACAACCACTTGGGCCCATTAAAGTGACGACTTCACCGGGGGCAATACTTAAATTGAGGTTGCTAAGTAGTGGCGCTTTTTCTGAGCTGGATGCTTTTGATGCCCGGTAATAAATGGATAGTTGCTCTAATGACAAACTCATAATGAAGCTGACTCCTGCTTATAGCGGCGCTGAAAAATACGGTTACCGATAAGCGCTAAGCTGAAAAAAACAAAGGGTAGAATGGCCTGCCATAATGCATAAAGTGCAACCACTCTTCTATCATGACCACTAGATAAGGCAACGGCTTCGGTAGTCAATGTAACCACTCTTCCTGAGCCTAGCATTAACGTCGGTAAATACTGCGCTAAACTCACGCTCATACCCATCGCCCAAGCAAATAATATTCCACTGGCTAGTGTACGTAATTTTATTGTGAAGAAGACTTTTAATGGTGAAACGCCGAGACTTACCGCGGTTTGAGAGAGTCGGCTAGGGTAGCTTTTCCATGGCCCATCTAAGGATAGGTAGACATAAGGAAAAACAAAAAAGGTATGTGCCCATATTACCCATAACCAATAATATTGTTGATTAATCCAAAGGCTAGTGATTTGCAGGCCAAAAAGTAAAGAGAGTTGAGGGAGCAGCATAGGCAGGGCGATCACATACATTGGAATATGATAACGAAAATGGTGGCGATACTCATGAGCGATCAGGGCAAGAATTAAAGCCATCCCTGCGCTGAATAAGGCCAGCCAAACGCTGGTTAAAATGGTGTCTTGAATATAGGGCCATTCATTTAACCAAAACCGAAGACTCCAAAAGGTAGGCAGTAGGTTTGGATATGGCCAGCGTAGTGCAAGCGTCCAAATGATCATTACCGGAATGGTCAATAGACTAATGCTGGCGATCAGGTGGAAGAAATAAGGTTTTACGGCCAAGGAAGCATTTCGGCCAGAGGTTAACCAAGATCGAAATCCCTCTAGTACTAAACGCTCAGTTAGCCAAATTAGGCCAATTAAAACAGAGCACAAGACAAACATTAAAAATGCGCCAGCTGCCGCTCTTGGGAGTTGAGATAAATCTGGATCGTTAAACCATTGCCACACTAATACCGCAAATGTCGGAGGATGAGTAGGGCCTAAAATCAAACTAACATCAACCACTGAGCAGGAATAAGCCATGATAGCGAACAGAGGAAAGCGCATGTGGTGTAACCATTGAGGGAAAATCGCTTTCCACCATGATTGAGTCACAGAGTATCCCAAGCCTTGTGTGACTTGCAGCGTTTGTTTGACTTTTAAGTTGTTCAGTATCGCGACACTCATTAATAACAAAAAAGGCGTTTCTTTAATTGCCAGAGCAAGGGCTAAGCTAATACCAATATTATCTTGTAGAGAGTAAACCCAAGTAAACCATGCATGGGGGTCACCTGAAGTGTCACTGACCATGAAGCTAAAAAGACGGGCGAGCCAACCTGTATCAGAGAATAAGAATAGAAAACCAACCGCAAAAGCGATATGTGGTAGCGCGAGGATAGGAGATAGTAATTTCTCAATTCGCAGCCATGAACGACTTCCCCAATAGGCTTGTAAAATGGAAAAGGTCATGATGACAGCAATGACGGTACTGACGACCGCGGTCATTATTGTTTGTAGGATCGAACGCTCAACCCCTGGCCAGCTAATGGCTGACATGAATCCATCCAAAGTGAATATATTCAGATCAAGCGGTGGAATAATGCCAAAAGCTGGGATCACCATGCCTAAAACCCCAGGAAGAAGAGGGAAAAAGCAGATTAAAATCACCAGTAAATAACCGATGCTTAGCATACGTCTTTGCTTGCTTTGCATGAGTGCCCTTAATTCGCTGTTATCGGCTATATCGCTCAATCCAAGCCTGCTCTAGAGCGGTTTGCCAGCTAGGGTGTGGCTCTTCAATTGAGGGGAATAGCATGGTTTTCTGAGCACTACCGGTTAAGTATTTGGCTTGCAATACAGACGGATCACCCCAGACATTAATATCCCCTTTACGTGATTGCGCTTGTGGACTGAGTAGGAAGTTAATCACAACCAATGCACCTTCTTTTGCATTAGCATTCCATGGGATGGCGAGAAAATGAATGTTAGACAGTGCACCATTTTTCCATGCGTAGCTCTGGGTACTTGGCGCTAATTTGCCGCTTGCTTGGGCAGAAAAGACTTCATTCGGATTAAAAGTAATCGCAATATCTATTTGGTCATCATCGAGTAGTTGCAGCATTTCCGGTTGAGTAGTTGGGAATTGACGGCCTTGTTGCCATAAATAAGGCTGAATCGCATCTAAGTACTCCCATAAAGGCTGAGTTACTTGAGTAAATGAATCTTCATCAACAGGCTTAGATAGCGCGCTCTTTTCATCGGAGAGCTCGATAAGTAAGGCTTTTAAAAAGCTAGTGCCATGAAACTGAGGTGGCTTAGGGTAGGTGATACGTCCTGGGTGTGCTTTGGCATAAGCAAATAATTGTTTTGCTGATTGCGGTGGCGTTGGTAATTTTTTCTGATCATTAATATAGACTAATTGACCTACTCCCCAAGGTGCTTCCAATCCTTCTGTTGGTTCAGAAAAATCATTAGTAACCGGGAGACTAGAATCGACTTTTTGCCAATTTGGCAGGCTTGAAGCAAAAGGGCCATAGAGTAATTGGCTATTCTTCATTGATTTGAAATTCTCACCATTAATCCAAACCATGTCGACACTACCTCCAGAATGTTTTCCGGCCGTTTTTTCAGCAAGTAGGCGAGTAGTAGTTTCTGATATGTCGGTGACTTTAACGTGATGAAGCTCAACGCCATATTGTTGCTTTACTTGCTTTGCTACCCAACGAAGGTAGTCATTAATCTCTTGGCTGCCGCCCCAAGCATTAAAATAGACATCTTGCCCTTTCGCTTGTTGCTCAACTTGTTGCCAATCCAACGGGCTAATAGAGTTATCTTTCGCAGAAGAAAGCAGTGGAAGAGTGAGTAAAATGAAGCTAAGTAACAGACGTTTCATGTATATCCTTATACAAAAATCAGTAGGCATATACCCAATTTACTAGGGCATATCAATATAGACAGATGATCAGCCTAAAAAATTTCAATAAAAAAACCAACGACATCAGCGTTGGTTTTTATTCATTATTCGGTTAAGGCTACGACTATTTCAGAGTTTTTACCGAAGAACGTTCTAGAATTTCAGGGAACATCTCAAATGTTTGCTTAGCGTGATTCTTATCTTTAATACGCTCTAATAAAATCTCTACCGCATTCTTACCTAAACGACGTTTTGGTTGGTGAACCGTCGTCAAAGGTGGTGAGAAGTAAGGTGAAATATCAATGTTATCGTAACCAATCACAGAGATATCTTCCGGTACTTTCATGCCTTTTTCTTGTAAGCGACTCATTAAGCCAAGTGCCATAATATCGTTAAAGCAGAAAACCGCGGTTGGTTTTTTATCCATCGCAAGGATCTTATCTGCAGCAATAACTGCAGTATCACACTCAAAGTTACCTTCAAGCAACCACTCTTCAGGAAGCGTTAAACCGTCTTCCGCTAATGCGCGTTTGCAACCAGCGATACGTTCTTTACAGGCAACTTTCTCGAAATGACCACTTAGACAAGCAATGTCTTTATGACCCTGATCCATCAGGTAACGAGTGGCTAAATAACCACCTTCTTCAGAGTTATCGATGATTTTATCGGCTTGAGAGCTTTCTGGGCCCCAGTCCATAACAACTTTAGGAATGTCAGGGTGACCGTCTAGCATCTCTTGTAGATCAGCATCTAAGTCAGAACACATCACTAACAGGCCATCAACACGTTTGCCAGCTAGCATGCGGATATAATCGCGTTGTTTGTCAGCGCGACCACCAGTATTGCAAAGGATCAGCGTGTAACCTTTGCGGTAACAGTAACTTTCTACGCCATCCACAACTTCGGCAAAAAATGGGTTAGTAGACTGTGTTACCAACATACCAATGGTGCTGGTGGTATTGCATTTAAGACTACGGGCAACGGCACTTGGGGCATAATTCAGTTCTTTCACTGCGGCCATGACTCTTTCTTGAGTTGCTTCTGCAACAAAGCGAGTCTTATTGATGACATGTGACACAGTAGTGGTGGAAACACCTGCAATACGTGCGACATCTTTGATTGTAGCCATAGTGAATTTCCTTTATGCCGACGTCTTCGCCGGATTTATTCTAATTAGGTAGACAGCTAAAAAGATAAAAGTCGCCTTTAATCAGCGACTTAATTTTATTCTGTATTTTATGCTTGAATATATGAGCTACGATTTTAGTCCTAAATGTTATG
The DNA here is from genome assembly GCF_021726515.1 of Vibrio sp. CK2-1. GTDB lineage: Bacteria > Pseudomonadota > Gammaproteobacteria > Enterobacterales > Vibrionaceae > Vibrio. Next base: position 158,116 of record NZ_JAKKCJ010000004.1, read on the forward strand.
CCTGACAATCAGATATGGCATTTTTATGACTAAACAAACATCGCACGTTGGCGGTAACGTTATCGATTGCTCAAGTATTATCTCGTTACTCTAATGTTGTAGCGGTACCAGAGTTCTTTTGGTTAGTCAGTGTATCGCGTAGTGAAGACCACCAACGACCCAGTTGTTCGTACCAATAACGCTCACTTTGCTCTAGATATTTCGCTTGTGGAGAATACTTTTCCCATGGTTGTTTAATATCATCAAACGCCAAGTAGTTGGTTGGGGCTGGAATTGGTTCAAGCCCTGCTTTTTTAAATTCACCAATTGCACGTTTCATGTGGCTAGCCGAGGTGATTAAAATCATACGTTTATCCGCAACAAAACCTGCTGCTTGATGCGCTTCATCCCAAGTATCTTGAGCGCTTTCTAATAAAATAATATCCGACTTCGCAACCCCTAATGAAACCGCAACATTAGCCATCATTCGCGCATTGCTTACCGATGTTCCACCGTCATAACCCGACAAAATCAACTTTGCGCCAGGGTAGAGGTGTAAAATACGAATACCTTCAGCAAGACGCATCAAACCATTACGCGATAGTTCCGAAGTTGCTGGAATATCATTATCAACAATATGGCCACTTCCCAGTACCATGACATAGTCAACAGTCCCGTCTACGGGCACAAAAGCTTTGTAAGCACGTTCGGTCGGTTTCAATAATGAGGTCGAAATGGGTTGGAACGAAAATAGAAAGATCCCCATTAAAGAAACAAAAGTGAATAAACACCCTAAGCCGCGTTTGTAGGTGAACATAATCAGAAATAAGCCAATAAAACCTATAATCAGCAAGGCTGGCAAAGGCATAATCAGAGCACCAATTAATTTTTTCAGTTCAAACATTTTAAATAGCCCAAAAATTCATCATTCAGCAGGTAAAACGGAGTAATTGCTTTATTCCTGTAATTGCTGTGACAGAATACACGCAAAATTCAGTTATCTTAAATGAAAAAAAATGGACAATGATCGAAATTTCGATGATATCGCGCATAAATTCGCCAAAAACATCTATGGTTCAGACAAAGGTGATATTCGCCAAGTGATTCTTTGGCAAGATATTGAGCACGCTTTAGGCCGTTTACAACAGCAAAAAAACGTCCTATCTGTGCTCGATGCCGGAGGCGGGTTAGCTCAAATGTCGCAAAGAATTGCTCAGCTTGGGCACCAAGTGACATTGTGTGATATTTCCAGTGAAATGTTAGCGTTAGCTCAGCAAGATATTGATAGTAATGGTTTATCTTCGCAGTTTCGTTTTGTTCATTCCGCTATTCAACACCTCGATGAGCACTTAACTGAGCAATCGGATTTGGTGTTATTTCATGCCGTTATGGAATGGTTGGAAAATCCGCAACAAGTATTAACAAGCCTACTTGAAAAGGTGAAACCGGGCGGCATCATTTCAGTGATGTTTTATAATCACCACGGTTTAGTTTTGAAAAATGTAACTTGTGGTAATATTCCCCACATTTTGCAGGGAATGCCACATCGCAAGCGCTTTAAATTGCAACCTCAAGGTGGCTTATTGCCGGAAGAGGTCTATCAATGGATAGAATCTGCAGGCTTCGACATTTGTGGTAAATCTGGTATCCGATGCTTTAACGACTATATCGGAAACCAACAATACATGGGCGAGTATGGGCCAGAAGATGTGTTGGCATTAGAACAGCAGTTATGCCGCACAGAGCCTTATCTTTCTCTTGGGCGCTATATTCATGTATGGGCACAAAAGCCTCATACTGCCGAATAGCCCGAGAGTCATTAGCAAATACAGGAATGATAATGAGTGAAATAACTCAATCTTCACTTCAACCGTTGACAAATGGACAGCCGCTTGAGGACAAAACGATAGGTGAACAGCCCATCGATGAACTGGTCAGCTGGGTGAAGCAACATGACTTTTCATTGAATCTTTCTTCTGAGCGATTAGCGTTTTTGATTGCGATTGCGGTATTAAGCAATGAGAAGTTCGATGAAGAGCTCGGCGAAGGTGAATTGCACGATGCATTCAAAATCGTCACCAACATGTTTGATGAAACAGGTGAAGCCTCGGCATTTCGCGCCAATAACGCGATCAATGAATTAGTCTCCCAAAGGTTGATGAGCCGCTTTGTCAGTGAATTAAATGACGGTGCGAGCATTTACCGTATGTCGCCACTAGGCGTTTCGATTACTGATTATTACGTCCGTCATCGTGAGTTCTCAAAGCTTAAGTTATCTATTCAGTTGTCTATGGTTGCCGATGAAATGTCGAAAGCCGTTGAGGCAGCGAATCAAGCTGCAGATATCGCTCAATGGCAAAAGCATGTTTATGGCGTACTGAAATATTCGGTGAGTGAGATTTTCGACCGTATCGATTTAAATCAGCGCGTTATGGATGATCAGCAAGTGGAAATTAAAAACCAAATTGCTGAACTACTAAACCAAGACTGGCGTGATGCAATCAGCAGTTGTGAAAGCCTACTGACTGAAACCTCAACTACCCTGAATGAATTGCAAGATACGCTACAAGCGGCAGGGGATGAGCTACAAACTCAGTTGCTTGATATTCAGCAGCTTATCTATGGCCAAGAAGGCTTAGATTTCATTGACGCTATTTTGTTTTCACTGCAAACCAAACTTGACCGTATTGTTAGCTGGGGCCAGCAAGCGATAGATTTGTGGATTGGTTACGATCGCCACGTACATAAATTTATCCGTACTGCTATCGATATGGATCAAAACCGTGCCTTTAGTCAGCGCTTGCGTCAATCCGTGACCGATTACTTTGATATGCCATGGTATTTGACCTACGCCGATGCCGAGCGTCTACGTGATATGCGCGATGAAGCCATGTTACTACGTGATGATGAAGTGACCGGTGCGATTCCAGATGAAGTGGAATATGAAGAATTAACAACCGTTGATAATGAACTGAGCGAGCGCGTCGCCGCCATGCTTCAACAACACAAAGAAACCGGCCAGCCGATTGATTTAGGTTCGGTACTACGAGATTACCTTGCGCAGCACTCTCATGCGCAACATTTTGATTTAGCCAGAATGGTGATCGACCAAGCGGTAAGAATGGGGTATTCCGAATCGGATTACCAAGCCATCCAGCCGGATTGGAAAGCGATTAACGATTTTGGAGCAAAGGTACAAGCGAATGTCATCGATCAATACTAATTACGAGGCGCACAGCGCCGAACTGTCTCAAAATACCAGCTATTCACAAGAGACCGACAACTCTCAAGATGCTTACATGCCAGAACAATTGGTGAAAGCTCTATCTAACCCGTTATTCCCAGCGCTTGATAGCCAATTGCGTGCAGGTCGCCATATCTCAAGTGATGATATGGATAACTACGCTTTTTTAAGTGATTTTGACGGTGATCTTGGCGCTTTCTATCAGCGTTATAATGCAGAATTGGTTCGTGCTCCAGAAGGCTTCTTCTACTTACGTCCACGTTCAACCTCATTTATTGGTCGCAGCGTGCTATCGGAACTCGATATGCTGGTGGGTAAAATCTTGTGCTTTTTGTATTTAAGCCCAGAGCGTCTCGCCCATGAAGGCATCTTCACCAATCAAGAGCTATACGAAGAGCTACTCAATCTTGCCGATGAAAAGAAACTAATGCGTTTGGTGACTAACCGCGCGACTGGTTCGGATCTGGATAAAGAAAAGCTGTTTGAAAAAGTGCGTACTTCGCTGCGTCGTCTACGTCGCATCGGCATGGTATTGCCAGTCGGTGATGATGAGAAATTTAGAATCAGTGAAGCGGTATTCCGTTTTGGTGCCGATGTACGTGTCGGCGACGATGTTCGCGAAGCGCAACTACGCTTGATTCGTGATGGTGAGGCGGTACTTGATCCAGAAGCTGTGGATCCAAACAAAGCAAATGATACTCAAGATAAGCAAGATGCTTCAGAAGAACAATCAGAAGATTTGGCTGAACAAGAAGAACAAGAACAGAAAGCAGGTGACCTATGATCACGAAAAATAACATGATCGAAAGAGGTAAATATCAATCACTTACCATGATCAACTGGAACGGTTTCTTTGCACGTACTTTTGATATTGATGGGTTAGTGACCACGCTTTCTGGCGGTAACGGTGCGGGTAAGTCGACGACCATGGCGGCTTTCATCACGGCACTGATTCCAGACCAAAGCTTACTGCATTTCCGTAACACCACCGAGGCAGGTAGTTCGCAAGCCTCTCGTGATAAAGGTCTATTCGGTAAACTACAACCAGGTACTTGTTACTCTGTGCTTGATGTTGTTAATTCACGTCATCAGCGTTTGTTGTTTACTGTAAAACTGCAACAAGTGGCAGGCCGTGATAAGAAAGTAGATATCAAACCAATTCTTATCCAAGGTCTACCAAGCAATGTCAAACCGACCGATGTGTTAATTGAGAGCCTAGAAAATGGCCAAGCTCGCGTTCGTACTTATAACGAACTAAAAGACAAAGTGGCGGAATATGAAGGTGTGCAAATTAAAGCCTTTTCGTCCGTTGCCGATTACCACAGCGTGATGTTTGAAATGGGCGTATTGCCTAAGAAACTACGCAACACCGGCGACCGTTCTAAGTTTTATCGCTTAATCGAAGCGTCTTTGTATGGCGGTATCTCAAGTGCGATCACTCGTTCATTACGTGACTACCTATTGCCACAAAATGGCGGAGTGAAGAAAGCCTTCCAAGATATGGAATCGGCGCTGCGTGAAAACCGCATGACGCTAGAAGCCATCAAAACCACTCAAGCCGATCGTGACTTGTTCAAGCATTTAATTACTGAATCGACCAACTACGTGGCAGCAGACTACATGCGCCACGCCAATGACCGTCGCATTAAGCTAGATCAAGCGTTAGCACTGCGCAGCGAATTGAATCAATCGAGCAGTACTCTAACTTCGCAAATGCAATTGATGACGCAAGTACAAGCGGAGCTTGAGCAATTAGTCGATCAAGAGTCTGGTTTAGAGCAAGATCATCAAGCCGCTGCCGACCATTTGCAATTGGTGCAAACCGCGATTCGTCAGCAAGAAAAAATTGAACGCTACCAAGAAGATTTGGAAGAGCTAAGTGAACGCTTAGAAGAACAAATCATGGTAGTGGAAGAAGCGGCAGAGCAAGTTGCCATTGCCGAAGAACAAGCTGAAGTTTCTGAACAAGAAGTGGATAGCTTGAAATCGCAACTCGCCGATTACCAACAAGCATTAGATGTACAGCAAACTCGCGCATTGCAATATCAACAAGCCGTGCAAGCGTTAGAAAAAGCGCAACAGTTGACCGATAACGACCACCTAACCGCAGAGAATGCTCAGGCTCAATTGTCTGAATTGAAGCAACAAGAGTCAGACAATACTTCTGCGCTATTATCGCTAAAACACAAGCTAGACATGTCATCTGCCGCAGCAGAGCAGTTTGAGCAAGCGTTAGCATTAGTGAAAAGCATTGTCGGTGATGTGGCTCGTACCGAAGCATTGTCACATGCAAAAGAGGCGGTACAGAAATCTCAACAAGCTCAGCAATGGCTACAGAATGAATCACAATGGCGCGCACAACAGCGTGACCTAGAGCGTAGTCTAAATGAGCAGCGTCAAGCCTCTGAACTAGTAGAACAATACCAATCTCAACACCAAGTTCGTCTTGATGATGAAATGGTATTAGAGCAAGAACGTGAGCGTCACCTAGAGCAACTTGATGTACTCGCCGGTGAACAAGAAGAACTGCGCGATCTACGTGGTGATTTACGTCGTTCTCAACAAGATGCTGAAGCGCAAATTCAAGCTCTGCAAAAGCAAGCCCCAGCCTGGATTGCTGCCAGTGAAGCACTAGAAAAACTGCAATCACAAACCGAAGCCGAGCTAACCGATGGCCACGCGGTGATGGCACAAATGCAGCAAGTGCTTGAGCAAGATAAACAGCAATCCATGGCCAAAGAGCGTTTGTCGGCTCGTCGTGATGAATTAGATAGCGATATTGAGCGTCTAGCGTCACCATCCGGCTCAAATGACCCTCGTCTAAAAGGTTTAGCGGATAGCCTAGGCGGCGTGTTGTTGTCCGAAATTTACGATGACATCACCATTGAAGATGCACCATATTTCAGTGCGATGTACGGTCCATCTCGTCATGCGATTGTTGTATCTGACCTTGATGGCATTAAAGAAAAGCTGGTGGATTTAGATGATTGCCCAGAAGATCTTTACATCATTGAAGGCGATGTGGATGCGTTTGATGACAGTACTTTCAACGCCGACGAACTAGATGGCGCAGTTTGCGTTCAGCTAAACGACCGTCAGCTACGTTATTCTCGTCTACCTTCAATTCCACTATTTGGTCGTGCCGCGCGAGAGCAACGTTTAGAGTTGTTACGTGCTGAGCGTGAACAAGTGGCAGAAGAGTATGCCAAATCGGCATTTGATTCACAGAAGCTACAACGCCTATACCAAAGCTATAACGAATTCGTTTCTAAACACATTCATATTGCGTTTAACGATGACCCAGAGCAGCAACTGGCGGAAGTACGTGATGGTCTAAATCAAGTGGTTCGTCAATTGGCGTCACTGGATGAAAAAGATCAGCAGCAACGCAGTCAAATGCAAACGGCCAAGCAAGCACTAGCTCAGCTAGATAAACTTGCTAACGTGATGCATCTCATTGAAGATGAAAGCCTAGCCGAACGTTTGGAAGAAATTAACGATAAGCTTGAGCAACTATCTCAATACAAATCGTTTGCTCAACAACATGGTAAAGCAGCCGAGAAGTTGTCGAACATGCTGTCTGCCCTAGAAGCGGACCCTGAGCAATTTGATGCGCTGCAAGCACAATATCAGCAAGCCGATCAAAACCTACAAACGTTGAAAACTCAACTGTTTGCTTTGGCGGATTTACATGAGCGTCGTCATTACTTTGCTTACTCAGATTCGGTTTCTCTACTGGATCAAAGTAGCGAATTAAGCGAGCAGTTAAAACGCAAACTTGAGCAAGCAGAACAAGCGAAAGTACGTAGCCGTGAAGGCTTGAAACAAGCGCAAGGTCAGATGAATCAATACAACCAATTATTGGCTTCATTGAAATCGTCACATCAAGCTAAATTGGAAACCGTACAAGAGTTCAAACAAGAGCTGCAAGACTATGGCGTAACGCCAGATATCGGCGCAGTAGAGCGTGCAGAAACACGTAAAAACGAGTTGTATGAGCGTCTACATTTATCTCGTCAACGTAAGAGCGAATTTGAACGTACTCTTACCGCGACTGATATGGAAATGAAGACATTAACCAAGCGCGTTAAGAAAATCGAAAAAGAGTACAAAGACCTACGTAAGTTTGTGGTGAACGCCAAAGCAGGTTGGTGCTCAGTACTACGTTTAGCGCGTTTAAATGATGTTGAGCGTCGTTTGCATCGTCGTGAATTAGCGTACCTTTCTGATAACGAACTGCGTTCAATGTCGGATAAATCTCTCGGTGCCTTGCGCCTAGCGGTTGCCAACAATGAAACCCTACGTGATGCGCTACGCGGCTCAGAAGATAATGCTCGCCCAGAAGGCAAAGTATTGTTCTACATCGCGGTATATCAGCATCTACGTGAGCGTATTCGTCAGGATATTATTCACACTAGCGATCCTGTTGAAGCGATTGAAGAGATGGAAGTGGAGCTGGCTCGTCTAACCGAAGAGCTAACGCAACGTGAAAACCGTCTGGCGATTAGCTCAGGTTCAGTGGCCAATATCATCAAGAAGACAATTCAACGTGAGCAAAACCGCATTCGTATGCTTAACCAGGGCTTGTCGAACATTGCCTTTGGTCAAGTCCGTGGTGTGCGTTTAAATGTCGGTATTCGTGAAAGCCATGAAACGCTATTAGCCGGTTTGGCTGAGCAACAAGACCAACATCAAGACTTGTTCGATAACCCACGCTTAACCTTCTCAGAAGCGATGGCGAAACTGTTCCAACGTGTGAACCCACATATCGACATGGGTCAACGTTCACCGCAAATCTTAGGCGAAGAGTTACTGGACTACCGTAACTACTTAGAGCTGAGCATTGAAGTGAACCGTGGTTCAGAAGGTTGGCTACAAGCTGAATCTGGCGCGCTATCAACCGGTGAAGCGATTGGTACCGGTCAGTCAATTTTGCTGATGGTTATCCAAAGCTGGGAAGAAGAATCACGTCGCCTGCGCAGTAAAGATATTGTGCCGTGTCGTCTACTCTTCTTGGATGAAGCCGCACGTTTGGATACCAAATCCATCAATACCTTATTTGAGCTATGTGACCGCCTAGACATGCAATTATTGATTGCCGCACCGGAAAACATCAGCCCAGAAAAAGGCACCACCTACAAACTGGTACGTAAAGTGTTTAAAGATCACGAACACGTACACGTCGTTGGTTTACGTGGCTTTGGTAATGGTCCAAAAGATAAAACCGACCAAGCACAAGAGCTTGAAACGGTAGAGTAGGGGCAAGCCTTACTTTGAAATTAAAGCGCCTCACTTCTTTGGAGTGAGGCGTTTTTTGTGTTGACAGTGGGAGAGCCTAAGTTAGCTATGGATATTAAATGAGATAGATTTTTATCTCTAACGTATAAATATCGTAAAAAAGCTTCTATGTGTAACGTGAAGTGTGCTCTTGAATGCGTTTCGAGTACCGAGGTTTGTCATAAATCAACAATACCGTTTTCAAAAATATAAGATCTACCTTCGTTTGTTACTCTCAACATACTATTACCGCAAACGATTAATCCTTTTTTGCTCGCTTCCTGTATGTAATGGTCGAGCGATAAACGGTGCATATTACTGATATTGAAAAGGTTTGAAAGATATATTGTCGGCCCATTTGAGGTTTGATCGTAGGTCGTCGCTACTGCAGTCATAAACTTTTTTAAACCATCAGAAGTTCTTTGTGGGCGAGTTTCTTGAGCTGTTGAGAAACTGTTAGTTCCGATATCTGGTTTAACAAATAGTGGTGCGTCGAGGAGGGTTCTAAGCAAATCATCATATGAGTACTCAGCCTCTTCATCGATAGAGAAATCAATGTATAGTTTCGACGCCATAAATGTGGGGGTAGTTTTCTGTCCATGCTGTCGAATTATAGGTATGACCTTAGATTGATCTATTTTTGATAGCAGAGAGGAAGTCATAATCATTTTTTCATAACCGACACCGCCCTCGCCGCTGTCAGCCTTCTTTACATAATTTTCAGTACACACCATCAATATAAAGTCTGAGGAATCCAAGTGCGATTCCATAAAATGAGGGAGGTCACCACCTGGTTTAAGGTCCCACTGATCAAGGACAATATCAATTCCTCTTAAACGTAGAGTAGTGGCAAAATTAAGAACCCATTCCTTATGTTCAGCAGAATCATGAGAATATGATACAAAGACTCGTGGCGGATTATTTGCCATATGTAACTCCTTTTCAATCTGTAATATTTTATTAACGTAGATGTATATTTACGATATAAGATCAGTAAAATGCATATAATTTGCGGATTCTATTGTAAAGAAGCTATCAGCTTTTTTTCAAATACACCATCTGTGTTTTTTAAACCGATCTTTCAAGAGAAGGTTTGCGTAAGTAATTAATTTTAAATGGCCTTATATTTTCGTGATTGGGATAATGCGAATATGGAATGACATGAAAATTTTTAAAGCTATACATTCTTGAATGCGTTTGAATAAGGTTTTAGTGCCAGTCATTTATAGTGAATAGATAAAATCAGACTTAATAGATGTGAATTGTCAAGGTAACGTGCTTATAAGACTTCGGCTAGCTAACTTAGTTTTAGCAAGCTTTGGGTTATAACGTCATCCCGCACATGAGCCTAAGCGAAGAAGATGCGGGATCTCCTACAGCGCGTTGTAATTCAAATTGTGGTTGGAGATCCTGAACTGCGTTCGTGCCTCACTTTTCAGGATGACAGGCTGATATTGTTTTGCTTAGACACAAAAAAGCAGAGCCTCTAAAATGAGAAACTCTGCCACGGTAAAATTACTTATAAAATTCTAATCTTTACGCTTTAGAAGACAACACATTCAGCACTTTCAATGCGTGCTCGGCAAGTTCAATTCCTTCGCTTGTTAGGTAGCCACCGTCCGGTAGGGTACATAGATTTTTATCAAACAAACTCTTTGCCGCTTGTTGCAGTTCTGGTGCCGCGTCGTTATGTACTTTGATGCCTGTTTGTAGGCTAGTTGGATCGAATTGAAGTAGTAGGTTGAGTTCAGCAATATGGTCTGCAGTAAATTTCATCGTGATTCCTTACCTTTAAAATAATCTTAGAAACACAATAGGTTGCATTTGTCAGATCTGACAAGCAATAAACTGCAGTTTTGATGCCTTGTTCACTATTAGTATCGATAACTGCTGATAAATACAGCAAAAAAAGCGATTAATTTTTTAAACATAAATTTGTCGTGAATTTTTGGTTACTAAATTGTCAGTTGAGCAATGACAAATTTTGAAAATCAGGTAAAGTAGCGGGCAAAATATTTCTGCTGAATAGCTGGAAAAATCCTGAGTATAAATAGTCGTAATAGGAAAACACATGATCCAAGTAGTCGGTCACAAAAACCCAGATAGTGATAGCATTTGTAGTGCATTGGTTGCCACTGAGCTTTTAAAAGCCCGTGGTCTTGAAGCGAAACCAGTTCGTCAAGGCGAATTAAACCGTGAAACTCAATACATTCTTGAGCAAGCGGGTCTTGAGCAACCTGAAATGTGTACCGGTGTTGCAGGCGAAAAAGTTTGGTTAGTGGATTACACTGATGTTTCTCAAGCACCTGACGATATTGCTGAAGCAGAAATCGTTGGTATCGTCGATCACCACCGTCTAGGCGATGTGATGACAGTAAACCCACTGGAAGCTTGGATCTGGCCTGTTGGCTGTACTTGTACGATTTTGTTCAACCTATTCAAAATGGAAGAAACAAAAATCGAGAAGCCTTATGCGATTCTTATGATGTCTGCGATTTTATCTGACACCGTAGGCTTTGCTTCTCCAACTTGTACGCCAAAAGATGAAGCGGCAGTGAAAGAGCTAGCGGAAATCGCGGGTATCGACAACCTAGACGAATTCATCAAGAACTTGCTAATTGCTAAAACCGACATCGAAGGTCTAAGTGCAGCAGAGCTTGTTGAGAAAGATTTAAAAGCATACCCATTCAATGGTCGTGACGTGGTAGTAGGCCAAGTAGAGCTTGCGACAATGGAACAAATTGACGGTATGATTGATGACTTGAACGCCGACCTTGAGCGTCGTTGTCAAGAAGACGGTCTAGCATTTGCTGCGCTTATGCTGACTGACATCACGACTAGCACGACTGAGCTACTATTCAAAGGTGAGTGGTCTGCTAAGCTTGAGAAACACGTTAAAGACGGTTCTCTAACCATGGAAAACACCTTAAGCCGTAAGAAGCAAGGTTGGCCTTGGTTGCAAGCTGAACTGGCTAAGTAATCTACTTACTAGTGATGTTCGATAAAGATTAATTAAGAGGCGGGTTTAAACTCGCCTTTTTTACATTAGGAGAAAATTATGTCTCAAGTATTAGATGCCGCGGCGATCGAAGCGATTAATGCCTACGATAGCGAAAAGCGTTTTACTTACTGCATTAAAGAAGTGGTTGCCAACCGTCAAATCTGGATATTGGTTGATGAAGATGGTTGCGTGATGCTCAACACCGAAGATGAAGATTGCGTACCAGTCTGGCCAAATGAAGAATTTGCTCAAGCATGGGCGAATGGTGATTGGGAAGACTGTAAGCCAGAAGCTATTTCAATCAATAAGTGGCACAGTCGTTGGACTACGGGTTTAGAAGATGACGAATTATCGGTAGTCGTGTTCCCAAATGCAGACCAAGAGGGCGTGATTGTCTTCCCTGATGAGTTTGATTTTGAATTGAAGAAACAAGCTCAGAAACGTTAAAAGCTCGTTGCAAAAAATTGTTTATCGAAAGGTGGCGTATGCTGCCTTTTTTGTATCTAGTCACAGATTGAATAACGCAAAGCGAATAACGCACAAATCATTGATCTAGTTCTATATTAAGAACGCATAGCCGATAGATGATGGATAGACCTTACCAATAGAGTAAAGACTATGCGTTTAAATCTTCGCTATTTATTACCAATTATGATCCCTTTGATCATCTTATTCCTACCACTTTCCGCTTTCCCTTTTGAAGGTATGACCATTATTCAGCAACGCGTCGCGGCGATATTTTTATTTGCGGCACTGAGTTGGATATTAGAACCAATTCCAATCTACGCCACCTCGGTTGCGATTATCTGTTTTGAATTATTGCTGATTTCCGATAAAGCCATTGTGTGGTTTACCGGTCAGCAAGCGGCGGATAATTACGGCGTTATATTGAATCACACCGATATTATGGCGACCTTTGCCAATCCCATTATTATGCTGTTTTTGGGTGGATTCTTTCTGGCGATTGCGGCAACCAAATACCGTTTAGACATCAACCTTGCTAGAGTGCTTTTGAAGCCTTTTGGTGACCAGCCTCGCTTTATGATTCTAGGCTTAATGTTGATTACCGCAATGTTCTCGATGTTTATGTCCAATACCGCGACTACCGCCATGATGCTGTCGATTCTAGCTCCAGTAATGGTGTTACTGAAACCCGATGATCCGAGCCGTACCGCGTTTGCCTTGTGTATTCCGCTTGCGGCAAATATTGGTGGGATAGGGACGCCAATCGGCACGCCTCCCAATGCGATTGCGTTGAAGTATTTGCAATCAACGACCACCATTTCTTTTGGTGAATGGATGGCATTTGCGGTGCCGTTTGTGGTTGTGTTAATGGCCATTGCCTGGATGTTGATTTTGGTGCTATTTCCAGCCAAACAACGCAGCATCACGTTGGATATAAAGGGCAAGTTCCTCAAAACACCCCAAGCAATTATCGTGTATGTCACCTTTATTTTGACGATAGTGCTATGGCTGATGGGCAGTAGTCACGGCATGAATTCTTATACGGTTGCTATGATCCCAGTAACGGTATTTTTAGTGACCGGCATTATCACCAAAGAAGACTTAAAGAAGATTTCGTGGGATGTGCTGTGGTTAGTTTCTGGCGGTATCGCGCTTGGTCTTGCGTTAGATAAAAGTGGCTTAGCCGCATTGGTGGTGTATAGCATTCCGTTTGGTGAATTCTCACCTTATGTCGTGCTAGGTGGCGCAGCATTGTTGAGTTTATTGATGGCGAACTTCATGTCGAATACCGCCACTGCCAACTTGCTTATGCCAATTATGGCGGCGTTAGGTGCCACGATGGCGAGTTTAGATGTGCTCGGTGGTCAAGCTATGTTGATATTAGTGGTAACTTTTGCCGCTTCGCTTGGTATGGCGTTACCTATTAGTACGCCACCCAATGCGCTGGCTCATGCCACGGGACACATTAAAACTCAGCACATGGCCAAGGTTGGGGTGATTATCGGTTTGATAGGTGTGGCGTTGAGTTTTGTATTAGTCGCGGTTTTAAATTTAATTTATTAGTGAGATGAAAATGGACAGATTTACAATTATTTGTGTCGATGATCAGCCGGAAATGCTATTTCAATTAGCGCATGACTTAGCTGAGTTTTCTGATTGGGTGAAAATCAAAATTTGCTCAGATGCCCAAAGTGCGCAAGAGAGTTTAGAAAAACTGGATCAAGATGGTCGCTATGCTTGCGTGGTGTTATCGGATCAAAATATGCCGGGGCAGAATGGTGTCGATTGGCTGCAAAGTCTCGCCAAAGACCGACGTTTTCGCCATACCAAAAAAGTAATGTTATCTCAGCGTCCTACGCAACAAGTGTTTATTGATGCGATTAATCTAGCGCAAGTGGATAGGTTCTTTATCAAACCTTGGGATCAAGAAGAATTAGTTCATGAAGTGCGAGTTTTACTCACAGAATATGTTTTTGATAAAGGCATTGATTATGCGCATTTACAACAACACCTCGACCAACCGACTTTGCTGAAACGTCTACGCGGGTAATCTTTCAAATGTGGGTAGTTTCCCTCTTGTTTAATTATTCAAACAAGAGGGAAGCTTTAGTTATCTCAAATGAGTTATTTCAAGTGGCTTATTTTAAATGGCTAGGCGTCTTATGGAAGTGGTTTTCAATCAACTTCTGACTAATGATATGTTGGGGATGAGCAATCACTTGTTGCGTGTCACCCGATTCTACTACTTCACCTTCGTGCATCACCATTAATTTGTCGGTGATGTGCTTAACCACACCAATATGTTGAGAAACATACACAAACGACACGCCCATTTCTTCTTGTAACTCTAAGAACAGGTTAATGATCTGTGAGCGCATCGCCATATCAAGCCCGTTAAGCGCCTCATCTGCGACAATTACCGAAGGTTGAAGCACCAAGGCTCTTGCAAGACAAACACGCTGCTTTTGGCCTGTGGCGAGCATTTGCGGGTAGAAGTAAGCATGCTCTGGTAATAAGCCTACTCGGATCAGCGTTTCTTTCACACGATGAGTTCGCGCTTCTGGTGACATTTGGGTATTACGCTTGAGTGGCTCTTCCAAGATACGACCAATTTGAATGCGAGGATTCAACGAGGTGTTGGGGTCTTGGAATATCATTCGAATCAACTTACAGCGGGTAGAGTAGTCTTTATCAAACATCTGCTCGCCATTGACGAAGATTTTGCCGTGGCTCGGTTCGGTAACGCCAGCGAGCATTTTCGCCAGTGTCGATTTGCCTGAGCCATTTTGCCCGATAATGCCTAAAGTCTGTCCCGGCTCTAGGGTAAATGAAATTGGCTTAACCGCTTGATGAACACGCTTACGAAAAAAGCCAGAACGCGTGACAAAGTTTTTCGATAAATCGATGACTTCTAATAACGCACTCATACGTGTTTCTCCGTTTTCGCTTTCTTCTCTAGCGTTGAGCGTTTTTCCATATTAAGCGGGAAATGACAGCTGAACTTGTGGTTCTTAATTTTCTTTCTTACCGGTACATGAACACATTTAGTTTGCGCGTAAGGACAACGAGGCCCAAGACGGCAACCAATCGGTAAATGCTGCAACGGTGGAATAGAACCCGGTAGAGAAGGCAAGCGACTCTTATGAGGGATCCATTCATTAAAATCTGGCATCGCATGCAATAGCGCTACGGTGTAAGGGTGCTTCGGTTCAGTTAGAATATGTTTGGTATTGGCCGATTCAACAGATTGACCACAGTACATCACCGTAATACGAGTTGCCCATTGAGTGATGGTGGTGAGGTCGTGTCCAATCAACATGATCGTGGTGTTATTGACCTGATTTAAACGGCTCAACAATCTCAATATTTGTGACTGGGTAATCGGGTCAAGATCATTGGTCGGCTCATCGGCGATAAGTAGCTTAGGCTTGGAAGCAATCGCCATCGCAATCATGATTTTCTGACATTGACCATCGGTTAACTCATATGGATAACAGCCCATGATTTGGCGGTGATCTTTAATCCCTACCTTATGAAGTAGTGCTTTGGCTAACTTGTGTCGCCAGTGCCAGCGTTGCCACCATTTACCTTCAAATGATGAGGAAGGAATCGACTCACGCAGCTGGTGGCCAATTTGCTCTGATGGATCGAGGCAACTACTCGGCTCTTGGAAGATTACCGCAATATCACGAGCAATTACTCGGCGACGCTCTTTCGGTGTGAGTTGTAGAAGGTCGATACTACCAAGGCGCATTCGGTCGGCTGAAATTTTCCAAGTATCTTTGGTTAGCCCAACAATGGCTTTGGCGACTAGGCTTTTACCTGAGCCTGATTCACCTACTAAACCGCGGATCTCGCCTTCATTTAACGTCAGGCTCATACGCTCAACGGCTTTTACGGTGCCGTGTGGCGTTTCGATTTCAATGGTTAAATTGCGAATGTCGAGTAATGGCATTATTCGGTCCCCGCACTAAGTGAATGACGAACGCCTTCACCAACTAAATTGATAATGATGACCGAGAACATAATAAATAGACCGGGTAGTGTCACTGTCCATGGCGCGAGGTAAATCAAATTCACAGAATCACCGAGCATGGTTCCCCATTCTGGAGTAGGGGCTTGAGCGCCCAGTTCTAAAAAGCCTAGTGCACTAATATCTAGAATCGCCATTGAGGCTGCAAGCGTCATTTCAGCGGCAATCACGGTTGATAAGTTCGGTAAGATAGAGTTCCACAATAAGTGAAAGTTATTCGCACCATCTAAGCGAGCGGCAATGTTGTAGTCTTTTTCCATCTCTGCATTTACCGCAATGTAGACCGAGCGAATAAAGCGGGGGATCAGCGCCAAACAAATCGCCAAGAGAATATTAAACTCGCCAGTACCAAGAAATGCCACAAAGATAATCGCCAGCAAGATCGATGGGATAGACATTACGGTATCAAGTAGGTGGTTCAAGGTACTAGATAACAAACCTTTGGTCATGCCAGCAAAAATACCGATAGTACAACCGATAACAGTGGCGATAAGCATAATCAATAGGCCAGAACCAAAGGTCAATTGCGTACCAATAATCAGGCGGGAAAGAATATCGCGGCCAATATCATCGGTGCCTAAAAAGTATTCAACACTACCTTCTGGGTTCCAAGATGGTGGCTGTAAACGGTGTACGCTTTGCATCAAAGGATCATGCGGTGCTAACCACTGAGCACCAATAGTGACTAGCAATAAAATAGCGAAGCACCATAAGCCAAACATCGCCAGACTGTTTGCTCGGTAGCTGCGCCAAAAGCGTTCAAATTGACCGGGAATACGGTCTTCTTGATAGATGTTATTTGACAGCATACCACTGCTTCCTTACCAAAGGGTTAACCATTGCGCCAATCAGATCAGACAGAATGTTGACGAGTAAAACGAAGGTCGCGACGGTAATAACGCCTGCTTGAATTGAAACATAATCTTTATCGGCCAAAGCATCGAGTAACCAACGACCAATTCCCGGCCAGTTAAAGATGGATTCGGTAATAATCGCATAGGTCAGCATGGTAGAAAGCTGCACGCCAACTTTAGGAATAATCGGCGGAATGGCATTTCGCAATACATGCTGGAAGATAATTTCATAAGTCGATAGACCACGGATACGTGCCGCACGAATGTAGTTTTGCTTACGCACTTCAGCCACCGATGAACGCATTAAACGAATCACTTCGGTTGTTGGCGCTAACGCTAATACCATACATGGCAGAAGTAGGTGCATCATTACGCTATGAATTAACTCTAGGCGATTGGCTTCATCTGTTATGAAAGCATCAATCGTGGCAAAGCCGGTGATATAAGGCACTTCGAGTAATAAATCATGTCGTCCTGAAACTGGCGTGTAACCTAGGTTCAAAGAAAAGAACATGATCATCATTAATGCAATCCAGAAAATTGGAATGGAGTATCCGACCATTGAGGTAAATGAGATAAAGGTATCGACTAATTTACCCTGACGCATGCCAGCAATTGTGCCAATCGGAATCCCAATGATTAACGAGACGATCATGGCAAAAAAGCACAATTCTAAAGTGGCAGGGAACACCAATTTGATTTCGTCAATAATTGGGTCGCCGTGCAAATTAACGCCAAGGTTGAGTTGGCTCAATTGGCCTAAGTAAGTGAACCAACCTTGAAAGAAATCTTGAATGGCCCATGGCGAAAGAGGGTCTAGACGTAAAATGCTATAGCCAATGAGCGTTAAAATTAACAAGGTAATGATGAATAAGTTTATGCGGCGCAGGGTGTAAACCAGCATTATTTTTCCCTTACAACGTGTTCAAAGCTACCCGAATTAAAAGGGTTTAATGCAAAGCCACTTAATGAGCTGTGATGTACTTGATATTGTACGCCATGAGCGATTGGAATTATCGGTAATTCTTGAGTGAGCATAGTTTGCGCTTGATGATATAAGTTTAACCGGTGACGAGTTTGCTCGCTTTCACGTGCTAACGTCAATAAAAAATCAAAATCAGCGTCACACCACATTGAAATATTTAAGCTAGCTCGTTGCGCCTCGCAAGATAATTGAGGTCTCAATAAGCTATCTGGTTCGCCAGTATTGGCTGCCCAACCAGTAAGAACTAAATCAGTATTCGGTTGCTGAGTGAGTTTATCTCGTCGACCAAACTTTTCGGTTAAGATCGAAAGTGTTACTCCAATATCAGCAAAATTGGCCTGAAGTAGCTCCGCGGTTTTGTGTGGATTTGGGTTATAAGATTGTGCTGCCAGTGGAACCCACATGGTGAGCGTTAATCCATCCTCAAAACCAGCTTGTTTCAATAAGGCTTTTGCGTATTGGCGATCATAACGAATTTGAACGCTGTTGTCTTGATATGCCCATGAATCTGCGGGTAATAATGAGGTAGCGATGTAACCTTGGCCAAAATAGACCGCATCAATGATGTTTTTTCGGTTAATCGCAAAACTTAATGCTTGGCGCACGCGAACATCATCAAGTGCAAAGTGTTGAGTGTTAAGCGAAAGAAATGCCACATTCATTGCTTTACTGATGTTTGAATGAATATCGGTGTTGTCATTGATAAGAACAAGTTGACTGGAAATAGGGTCCGTCATCACATCACATTCTTGAGTTAATAATTTAGCGAGTGAGCCGGTTCCTCGATTGCCAAAATCAAACACCACTTGCTGCATATTGGCTGGGTGATGCCAGTAGTTAGCGTGTTTGGTTAAGCGAATCAATTCATTATGTTGAGACTTTTCTAATTGAAATGGGCCAGTCCCAATTGGCAGTTCATCAAATTGAGACTTCTCATCGTTGGCGGCAAGTTGGTGAGCATATTCCAAAGAGTGAATCGCAGCAAAGACGGTCGAGATGTTATCGAGAAAAGTATTGTCAGGATGAGAAAGAGTAAATTGAACGTGTTGTGCATCAATTGCCTTAACATCTTTCACTAGGCGAGAAAAACCGATGCTCTGAAACTAGGGGTAGTGGCCACCGTTGACATAATGATAAGGATTCGATGAATCAATAATACGCTTAAAACTAAACACAACATCGTCAGCATTCATTGGACGTGAAGGCTGAAACCAAGAGGTTTGATGAAATTGAACATTAGGTCGCAAGGTAAAGGTGTATTGAGTTTTGTCCTCATTCACTTGCCATTGGGTTGCCAGATTGGGCTTAGGTTTAAAATCAATTGGATCGAGCGTGAGTAGGGAGTCGAACAGTTGAGGGCCAATCGATTTTATATTATCGCCACCATCAGAAAGCTGCGGGTTCAAAAATTGCGGGTGAGTAGTGCCACAATAAACAAAACCATTCATCCGAACTTGTTGGCTTTTTTCGGCATCATTACACCCTGCGAGCATTAAAGCCGCAAATAGTGACGGTAATAAATAGCGTAATGACTTCGGCATTGAATTCTTCCCTAAATTCTAAACGAGCAATGTTGGCTAATCTTGTTGATCTTTTCCTATCATGTCGTATTTCCTGAGCATTCCCCTAAATTGATGGTAGCTCAAGCCTAAAAGTTTAGCCGCATTTCTTTGATGATACTTAGACTGCTTTAAGCTCTGTTTCAATAGTTGAATATCTTGATCTTGTTGCCATTGTTTGTAGTCTAGCGGTAGCGTTAAAGTGTTTTCTGAGTGAGCTACTGGTACTGTGTTTGAGGGAAGCGTGGTGACGGTGTCACTTTCTGTTTCACTTGATGAGGTAATTGGTGAAGCGGTAGATGAAACTTCTGGATTTGAATCAACGGCGGGAGATTGAAAAGGATTAAACTCAATCTCATCGATTTTACCTTCTTGAGTACCATGACGATACACCGCACGTTCAACGACATTCTTTAGTTCTCGCACATTACCCGGCCAGGCATAAGTACACAGTTCATTTAAGGCTCTAGTACTAAAACCAGTAAATAATGGCAGGCTGAGTTCTTGGCACATTTGAATTGCGTAGTGCTCAGCTAGTAGCGGAATGTCTTCTAGGCGCTGTCTTAGTGGCGGAAGGTGAATGACATCAAAGGCTAAGCGATCTAATAAATCGGCTCGGAATAAACCTTGTTGTGCCATTTGCGGTAAATCGGCGTTGGTTGCACATACTAGGCGAACATTGGCTTGCAAGGTTTTATAGCCGCCGACGCGTTCATATTCGCCATATTCAATCACTCTCAATAACTTTTCTTGCACCGAGAATGGCGCAGTCGCCAGTTCATCTAAAAACAAGGTGCCATTTTCTGCCCGTTCAAATCGTCCTTTGTGTTGACCTTTAGAGCCGGTAAAAGAGCCAGATTCATGACCAAATAATTCTGAATCAATTAAGCCTTCGCTGAGTGCCGAGCAGTTTAAGCTGATTAAAGGATGCTGCCAGCGCTTGGACAAATAATGCAATCGCTGAGCAATGAGTTCTTTGCCGGTTCCTCTCTCGCCAACAATCAGAATAGGGCGCTCAATCGCGGCAAGTTGCGATGTTTTATCTAGAGCTGCAAGAAAAGCTGCAGATTGTCCGATGATATTTTGTGCTTTCATGGGCGTCCTTTAACGATGTTGGCTTAATTTACCAATAATTAGCTAAAATAGTCACTTTGTGCAAGGTGTTTTCAGTGCTGTGAATTATTTTTATTGAATATCAGTAAGTTAAAAGTTGGCACGCTTCATGTATTAGTGTGGAGTAAGTATAGAATTTATTACACGACACATTAAGAAGGAATCGAACATGGGTATTTTTTCTCGTTTTGCCGACATCGTTAATTCAAATATCAGTTCTCTTTTAGATAAAGCGGAAGATCCTGAAAAAATGATCCGCCTTATCATTCAAGAAATGGAAGACACATTGGTAGAGGTAAGAACTCATTCTGCGAAAGCGTTAGCCGATAACAAAGAGCTGACTCGTCGCATTGAGTTTCTTGAAGAGCAAGTTGAAGATTGGAAAAACAAAGCGTCTTTAGCGATCCAAAAACAGCGTGAAGACTTGGCTCGTGGCGCGTTAATCGAAAAACAGAAAGCCGAAGAGCAGCTTAAAAACTTACGCAATGAAAAAACGCTACTTGCTGAGTCGATTGAAAAATTAGCGGGTGAAATCAGCAAGCTCGAAACTAAGATTGTTGAAACTCGTGCTAAGCAGAAATCCATTGTGATGCGTCGCCAAGCCGCCGGCCATCGTCGTGATATCAAAAAGCAATTGCACACCGGTAAAACAGAAGAAGCAATGTCTAAGTTTGAGCAATACGAACGTAAAATTGATGAACTAGAAGCCGAAGCGGATAGTTACGATTTAGGTGAAAAAGGCAAAGATCTGAATCAAGAGTTTGCTGAGTTGCAGGCAGATGATGAAATTGAACAAGAGCTAGAAAAGCTTAAGAAAAGTCTGCAAGATAAGTAATGTTCACTATTTTAATAATAATTAGGAGCCGTTCATGAGCAGTTTTTTCGTGGCACCGCTGATTGTATTTTTAATTTTTGTTGCACCGCTGTGGCTGCTACTTCATTACCGTAGTAAGCGTAAAGTGGCACACGGTTTGTCGAGCGATGAGCTTGAACAGCTAAAGTCGCTAGCTGAGCGAGCGGAAAGCGTGCAACAACGTGTAAAAACGTTAGAAAAAATCTTAGACGCTGAGGCGCCAAATTGGAGGCGTGATCATGGCTAAAGGAATGGATAGAGAAGCGTTATACCGCGAACCTAAGAATGGTAAGTTAGCCGGTGTGTGTGCCGGGCTAGGTCGTTACTTTGGTATGGAAGCTTGGTGGGTACGGATTATCGTGATATCGGCCTTTTTACTCGGTGGTGGGATTTTAGTGCTGTTCGCTTACTTCGGCCTATGGTTGATGCTAGAAAAGCGCCCTGATAATTTAACCGCCGCGGATGAATTCGAGTTCGACCACACTATCAAGAGTAAGCCTTGGCAGACCGGGCAACTACCAGCGGAACTATTGGCCGAACTCGATAAAGAGTATGCGTTATTAGAAAATAAAATTCGTGATATGGAAGCCTATGTGACTTCTGATGCTTACAAGGTTAATAAAGAATTCAGCAAGTTATAACTATTTAGTTATGAGATTTATTGCACTTTAAATTGATCAATATTGAAATTATCACCTCTGATTCAGCTATGCTGTGTCAGAGGTTTTTTTTCGACTAACTAATTGGAAAGTTATATGACACAGCAAGTGGATACAACATGTGGTTGGGCAATCAAGCATGACAATGAGCGCGAATATCACGATCAAGAGTGGGGCGTACCAGTGTTTGATGATACTAAGCTCTTTGAATTTATTTGTTTAGAAGGCGCACAAGCGGGATTGAGCTGGCGAACCATTTTAAATAAACGTGCTGGATATACCGCGGCATTTGAAGGTTTTGATATTGAAAAGCTAAGCCAGTATGACGAAACACGTGTGTCATACATTATTGATAACTTTGATGTCGTTAAACATAAAGGAAAGATCGCCTCTGTGTACTCCAATGCTCGAGCGGCCAAAGTACTGCAAAAAGAATATGGCTCATTAAGTAACGCGCTGTGGCAGTTTGTCGATGGTGAGTCGGTTCAAAATGGTTGGACAGATATGTCTCAAGTTCCTGCGGTGACGGAACAATCAAAAGCGATGAGTAAATTTTTAAAGAAAAACGGCTTTAAATTTATGGGTGAGACAATTTGCTACGCTTTCATGCAGGCGGTTGGAATGGTTAACGATCATGTTGTCGATTGCCCATGTTATAGCAAGTGCCAAAATCTGAAAAAATAAAACAATCATAGTAATTATGTTTTACCGATAACTATTTGTTATCAAAATATAAAAGTATGTTTTTTAGCTCGTTATTTAAACAATAAACTTAAATTTTGTGCGTTTGGGCTGAATTTACACAATTCCACTATAAAGTTGTGGATATTTGATTTTTCTGTTTGTATTCTGCAGTAAATGTTAAAGGGTTGTATTTGGCATGTTGCGATGGCTGTAGGAGCAGTTAAACGCCCATTTACCAAACAGATAAATAAAATTGAAATTGAAAATTAAATAGGAGAAACACATGGATGTTTCAGCAACTAAACGGAAATCAACAGTGCTGATCCCCGTTTTTATACCCGCTGTTATCGTTATTGCCTTATTGGTAATAGGAACGATATCAAACCCAGAGAAGGCTGGTGCCTTTTTCTCTGAGTTACTGTCTGATGTCACGACTAACTTTGGTTGGTTCTACATGTTGGCAGTGGCAATCTTTTTAGTCTTCATTGTGACGGTTGCTGTCAGTAAGTGGGGCGAAATAAAACTTGGCCCAGATCATGCCGAGCCTGAATATAGCTTTACTGAATGGTTTGCGATGCTTTTCTCTGCTGGTTACGGTATTGCCTTATTATTCTTTGGCGTAGCAGAACCGGTTCTACACTATGCCGCGCCACCAACCGCGGCACCAGAGACGATTGATGCAGCCCGTGAAGCGATGCAAATTGCCTTCTTCCACTGGGGTTTCCACATTTGGGCTATTTATGGCTTAGTGGGTTTAGCGCTAGCGTATTTTGCTTTCCGTCACGGTCTTCCTCTTTCTATGCGTTCAACCTTGTACCCACTGATCGGTGATAAAATCCACGGCCCAATTGGTCACACGGTGGATGTATTTGCGATCTTAGGTACCTTGTTTGGTATTGCAACGACGCTTGGTTTGTCGGTTACTCAGATCAACACAGGTTTACACTACCTATGGCCTGAGATTCCAATTAATAGCACCGTACAAATCATCGCTATCACAGTAATTACCTTATGTGCGTTGGTATCTGTATTGGCTGGTATGGATAAAGGGGTGAAAAACTTATCCCTATTGAATATCGCATTGGCTTTATTATTAATGCTATTCGTATTCGTAGCGGGTCCAACACTGTTTATCTTGAATACCTTTATGCAAAATACAGGTAGTTATTTAAGCAATATCGTTGAGCGTACTTTCAACCTGCAAGCTTATGTATCAAGCGATTGGATTGGTAACTGGACATTGTTCATCTTCGGTTGGACGATTGCATGGGCACCATTTGTTGGCTTGTTCATCGCGAAAATCAGCCGTGGCCGTACCATTCGTCAGTTCGTTGTGGGCGTAATGGTTGTACCGACGATCTTTACTTTCTTATGGTTCTCTGTGTTTGGCGATACTGCACTACACATGATCATGACAGATGGTTACCACCACATCATTCAAGAAGTACAAGATAATAACGCCATTGCTTTGTTCAAACTGTTTGAACGTCTGCCAATGACATCGATCATCTCGTTTATTACGGTTATCTTGATCATTACTTTCTTCGTAACTTCATCGGATTCAGGCTCATTAGTGATTGACTCATTGGCTTCTGGTGGCGCACAAGATACTCCAGCATGGCAACGTACTTTCTGGGTTGCAACCGAAGGGATTGTAGCGTCAGTTCTACTACTAGCGGGTGGTCTAGGAGCCTTACAAACCGCAAGTGTGGTGAGTGCCTTACCATTTGCCATCATCATGTTGATTGCAATGGTAGGTATGATCAAAGCACTACGCATTGAAGGGCACCATGAAGATAGCCAGCAGCAATATATGCAGACTCAACAATCAAACTCTAGCCCTGTCGGTAAAGGTTTGTGGAAAAAACGCCTAGCTAACTTGGTGGATTTCCCTGTTCGCGCTGATGTTGAGAAATTCATTAGTGTGACTGCTCTAAATAGCATGAAGCGTGTAGAGCAAGAGCTAGAAGAACAAGATTGGGAAGCGGAAGTTACCTTCGATGAAGAGTTATGCCGTGCGCACTTTGAAGTATTCAAAGAAGGCCAAGTTGAGTTCATCTATGAAATTCGTCTACGCGGTTACGACTTACCAGAGTTTGCTTATGATGAAGGTGAAGAGCCGGAAGATAAGTACTACTACCGTGCAGAAGTATTCTTACGCCGTGGTGGCCAAGCTTATGATGTGTATAACTACGAGCAACAAGATATCATTAACGACATCTTGAACCAGTTCGAACGTTACCTACACTTCATTCATATTTCACCAGGGATCCTACCTTGGAATATGGAAGAGCATGATGATGATGTGCCACCTGAGCAACCAGAGCCTGCTAAGTCATAATCTTTAAATAGCTAAAATTTTTAAATAAACAAATATCAAAGCCTTATCAATTCGTTGGTAAGGCTTTTTTGATCTTAGCTGTTATTAAATTGTTGGCTCATTTAGTGTTGTGTTTGACATGTGAGCCTGTTTGGCTCATTATTGCTATGGTTAACACCAAATGAGCGTTTTGGTGTTTCATCTTTTTCATCCGATGACGGAAAAAATATGACTCAAACAAAAACGATTGGTTATCTGCGAATGTCGCCCAAAGTAGAAGATATTGATAATCGCATTGATGTGATGACGAACGAAACACAAGCCACCTTGTACATAGAGCGAGGCGTTCGCGGTAATGTTGCTTTAGAGGATAGGCCAGAATTTCAAAAAGCTTATGCACAATTAAAAGCAGGCGATACTTTGCTTATCTGGTGGATGACGGATTTTGGCCTTGGCTTTAAATTGGCCTATGACGTGATAACCGAACTGTTGAATAAAGGTATTTGTGTAAGAACTTACCATCAAAACCTTATTTTTAAGCCGAACGATCAGCCAACCGAGGCGATGTTACGTTTAATAAAAGGCTACGAAGAAATTGAGACTTATCAACGCTTGATGGCGGCAGAGTTAGGTCGAAGAAAGCTCAAAGGTAATCCGAGCGAGTGGCAAGCCAAATTCAAAGGCCGCCGAGCGAACCATGAACTACATCAGAAGATTGCTCAGTTGCTTACCAGTGATAAAACCTTACAAGCGATTGCTGATGAAACTGGAGCCAGTATATCGACAGTAAAACGCGTTAAAGCCAAGCTCCAAAATAAAACCGCTCATTAATTGCTGGTAGAAAAAAGGAATAGATATGAAACCAAACAGAAAACCTAAACTTGCTACTGTTGTGAACACCTTTGAACTTTCAGCAAATATGCAGCGCGTGATTTTACAGGGTGAAGACTTTAAATCATTACAAGCCACTGACCTAGGTGGCTACATCAAATTAATGTTTCACCCTGAAGGCCATACGGATATTTCAAACCTTGGAGAAGGCGAACGTCCGGTTATGCGCACTTATACCATTAGCGAATTAGATCTTGATAGCGGCCAGATCGCAGTCGATTTTGTAAAACATGAAACAGATGAAAAGCATAAATCGGTGAGCAAAGATCAAGGTGGTTACGCGATTCATTGGGCGATGAATGCAAAAGTAGGTGATACGATCTCGATTGGTGGCCCAGGTAATAGCCAGTTAATTGATCTTACTGCTGAACAAGTATTTATGGTGGCAGATATGACCGCGATTCCCGCGATAACGGAAAAACTGAACAAGCTTGAGCAAAATGCGGTTGGTCATGTAGTCGTGCAATTAACTTCGCCGCAAGATAATCCAAATTGGAATCTACCAGCAGGCATGCAGCTACACACGGTTGTTGGTCATCAGCCAAGCCTATTAAGTGATGCGGTTACTCAGTTATCCATTGATAGCCAAGATATCGCGATTTGGTGTGCCTGTGAATTCACTGCAATGAAAGCGATTCGCACTCACTTTAATCAACATGACGCAATACAACGTGAAAAGAGTTACTTTAGTAGTTACTGGAAGCAAGGCGTGACGGAAGATGGTCACAAAGTAATTAAACGTGAAGATGCAGAGAGTTTGAGCTAAGTTTTCAGTGCTTTAAATTTGAATAGATCCTGTTTGTATAAAGTGCGTTAAGTTTAAAGACCTAACGCACTTTTTTTATTAAAAGGCTAGTTATTTAACTCAGCATTATAAGCCTCAAAACCACGCTCTAAATCTTCAATCAGATCGTCTACGTTTTCTAAGCCGATGTGCAATCGTACTAGCGTGCCTTCAAAGTGCGGATTCGATACCGTTCGCATGTTATCGAAGCTACTTGGCTCATTGGCTAGAATTAAGCTTTCATAGCCACCCCAAGAGTAGCCCATGCTGAAATGCTCTACGGTATCAAGTAAGGCGGTAGTTGCTTTCTTATTGCTGGTCTTGAGCACAAATGAGAATAGGCCATTAGAGCCAGTAAAATCACGTAGGAAGTATTCGTGACCCGGGCAAGATGGTAGTGCAGGGTGGCGCACATGATCGACTTCAGGGCGAGTTTCTAACCATTTAGCAATTGCGATACTGTTTTGCTCATGTTGCTTCAAACGCACGCTTAAAGTACGCAAACCACGCAAGCCTGTGTAGGCATCATCTGGTGATACACACTGACCAAGTAGGTAGCTTTGCTCACGGAGTTGTGGCCAGTATTTCTCGTTTGCCACTGCGGTGCCAAGCATCACATCAGAGTGACCGACGATGTATTTAGTTGCGGCTTGAATCGATACATCAACACCATGGTCAAACGGTGAAAAGTTAACACCAGCGCCCCAAGTATTGTCGAGCATCACGATAATGTCGTGTTCATGAGCAATGCGAGAAAGGGTTGGTACATCTTGCACTTCCATGGTGTAAGAGCCCGGAGATTCGGTAAATAAAATCTTAGTATTTGGGCGGATTAAATCACGAATACCTTCGCCGATACTTGGCTCATAATAAGTGGTTTCAATGCCCATTTTTTTGAGAATGATATTGCAGAAATCACGGGTTGGTTCATAGCAACTATCAACCATTAAAACGTGGTCGCCATGCTCAACGAAAGACAAGATTGAATTGGTGATCGCTGCAGCGCCGCAAGGGTAGAGCGCACAACCAGCACCACCTTCGATTTGGGTCATGGCTTCTTGAAAGGCGAAATGAGTTTCGGTACCACGACGACCATAAAATAAGGTATGGCCTTGGCGTTTCATGGTGGCTTCGTTTTTCTCAGCCACCGTATTAAATACCACAGTCGAGGCGCGTTGAACGGGAGGGTTGACCACGCCGTGAGTCCATTTTTTATTGCGTCCTGCATTGACCAGTTTTGTTTCGTACTTCTCTGACTCTGACATTTAATATCCTTATATTCGTTAGAACTTATCGCTTTCTATCATATTGCCTTATAGCAAAGGGTTAAATAGGTAGAAGACCCTTTCTAGCATTCGGTGGGCAAAATTACGTTGTTCCCACCTTTCTTTTGAAACTAAGGTAGATTGTTTTAAGTAATTTTCTTGTACCCAATATAACTCTTTGGTGAATTCATAATCATCGACCGCTAGGGTTAATTCAAAGTTAAGCCACAAGCTTCTCATATCGAGGTTAACACTACCCACTAGGCAGTATTGCTGATCAATGACAACGGATTTGGTATGTAATAGACCAGCATCAAATTGATAAATATGTACACCCGCTTCAAGTAATTCACTAAAGAAAGATTTAGAAGCCCAGTTCACTAATAGAGAATCGTTCTTCTTCGGTATCAATAATTCAACGGTAACGCCACGCTGGGCGGTCATTTTGATTACCTGCATTAAGTTGTCACTAGGGACGAAATAAGGCGTGGTAATACGAACCGATTGTTTTGCCTGATTAATCGCGAGTGTTAAAACTTGCTGAATGAGATTTTCAGGCATACCTGGGCCAGATGGCACTACTTGAATGGGATGTAATGCGCCGGTATTTTCTATTGTACAAACAGGGAAGGTAGGTAGATGACGTTCACCGGTTTCAACTTCCCAATCCCAAGCATGTATTGCTGCCAGAACATTAACGGTAGGGCCAGTCACTCGAACCATTACGTCAATCCATTCGCCTACGCCAGCATCTTTTTTGAAGTACTCAGGATCAACCATATTCATTGAGCCGGTATAGGCGACTTCATCATCAATGGTAATGATTTTACGGTGTAGTCGTAGATCTAATCGACGGAAGAATACACGGAAAGCATTCACTTCTAACGCCTGACGAATATCAATGCCAGCTTCTACCATTAACTTCTGCCAATGGCTGCGGAAGAATTTAGGGCTACCTGCCGAGTCAATTAAGATCTGAATATTAACGCCTCGTTTGGCAGCTTGAATCAGCGCAGCATTGACCGAATCGATGAGGCCGCCACTTTGCCAGATATAAAATTCCATTCGAATATTGGTTTGCGCTTGTTCAATATCATCAATGATTGAGTGCAGAATTTTATCCGGTGTGTCCTGTAACGATAGGGTGTTACCACACAACGCAGGAATCGCGGTGCGGTTGGTGCAAAGGTCATGAATTTGCGCCAGTTGTAAATTAAGTAAAGTCGGTTGGTGAGCTTGGCATTCATGCAATTGAGTGAACCATTCACCATAAGGGGCAAACATACTTTGCGATCGTTCGGCGCGCTTACGACCGAGGTTAAGTTCGCCAAAAAGGAAATAAAATAGAACGCCAACAAAAGGAATGATGTAAATGATCATTAGCCAAGCAAGCGAGACACTCACGGCACGGCGCTTAATCACAACACGGATGGTAACCCCTGCTACGAGAAGCCAATAACTAATCACACCTGCTAGCGCAACAATTTGATAGAACTTTTCCATTTATTCCTTTGATATCACCGACTTCATGGATCTCGATACTACCATTCTTTAGCCTGAACTTTGAATCATATTCTTATCGTCTTCTTTTCGTATGAAAGGAAGGTGCTTTGTTATAAATGACATGGGTTAGATCAATCAGAAAATGAATAGGTAGTTAACTCTATACCCAAATAACTTCATTAGAAGAAAATTGCCAAATTAAGCGACCAAGCGTGATTGGTGTTAATAAATTGTTGCGTGAAGTTCTTATGTGTTATGAGTATTTGATGATTTTATGCTCAAATGTTCGCTTATTTGAATTTTTTATACTGCTTTAACTTTAAATCCACCACATAAACTGCTTTACTTGCAACCCTATTAATAAAATTCATTTTGGCCGCATGTACATAAAATTTTACACGGCTGTAAATTATAATAATTATTGGCTTTAAGCCTAAAACACAACGGAAAGTATTATGGCGTCAGGTTCACGTGCTCAGTTTAGCTCTAAATTGGGTTTCATTATGGCCGCAGCGGGATCAGCGGTTGGATTAGGAAATGTTTGGGGCTTCCCAACACAAGCAGCAAGCAATGGTGGGGCAGTCTTTTTGATTGTGTACTTGGTGATGGTAGCGGTGCTTGCTCTACCTATGCTGATTGCAGAACTAACCATTGGTCGTTATGGACAAGCGAGTCCACTACGTTCGATTGCAAGTATTTGGCCTAAGCGCAGTAAAGTGCCTGTCGGTTTTGGCTTGCTTGGCTTGTTAACGGCTTTAATGATCTTGAGTTTTTATTCGATCATTGCAGGTTGGCTTGCCGGTTATTTAGTGAGCCCGATACTCGACTTGGTTGGCCTACACTCTGCGGCCAATTGGTTAGAATCATTTAGCCTTGAAAGAAACCTTGTGCTTGCCTTGGTGTTTATTGGTTTAACTATGAAAGTAGTGATGAGCGGCGTAACCGATGGGATCGAGCGTTGGTCATCTCGTCTAATGCCGGTTTTGGTTGGTTTGTTCGTTATCATGATCATTTATATTCTGACTCAAGATGGCGCAATGGACGGGTTAAAAATGTACCTTGTTCCTGATATGTCTCACTTTAGTGCTGATCTAGTGGTGGGAGCTATGGGGCAAGCTTTCTTCTCGTTATCTCTTGGTGTGACGGTGATGATGGTTTATGGCTCATATTTACCAAAAGACATTAATATTCCGAAAACCGCGGCACAAGTGGCAGCGATTGATACAGGCATCGCGTTTGGTGCCGGTTTGTTGATTCTACCGGCGATGTTTGTCGCGCAAAAACACGGCGTACAAATTTATGATCAAGCGGGGCAATTACTAAATTCAGATACTTTGGTGTTCACCGTGCTTCCTGCTATGTTCGATACCATGGGAAGTGTTGGCATTATTGTTGGCATTCTATTCTTCGCATTAATGTTGATCGCAGCATTAACGTCATCGATTTCAATGCTAGAAGTGCCGGTTTCGTGTGCAATTGAAGAGCTTGGTCACTCTCGCAAAAAAGCCGTTTGGTGGATTGGCGGTGTCGCTTTAGCGCTTGCGGCAGCGATCGTATTTAACTTTGGGACTTTATTCGGTCTTGTTATTACCGTCTCAACGGTCTACCTACAGCCTTTATTGGGTCTTGTGTGGGCAATTTGTGCGGGATGGGTATGGCAGCGTGCAGGTTTACTTGAAGAGATTCGTCAAGGTAACCCAGAGGTTGCAGATAGCCTTTTCTGGAAAGTGTGGCCAAACTACTTACGTTACGTATGCCCAATTCTAATGGGATTGGTATTCTGGGTGACAATCTAGATTATCCTCCTTCTTATTGAGTTAAGTGCCTCGTTTTTACGGGGCATTTTTTATCTGTCAGATAGGGCTGCCATTTAGTATTGAAGCAGGGCAAGGTATACTTCAGCCTCTCTTTTTCCGGTAAGGTTTTTATGTTCGATATTCTGTATCAAAATGCCGACTTTTTAGTCATTAATAAGCATCCGAATGTCAGTGTGCATAAAGATGATGGTGAGACTTCTTTATTAATTGAAGTGGCCAAATCCGAAATGGTTGAGTTAACAGCAGAGCAAAAACTCTATCTGATTCATCGCTTAGATAAAATGACGTCGGGAATTCTACTACTGGGCAAGCATCAGCAAGCCGCTAGTGAATTATCGCAACTTTTTGCCAATCGCATGGTGAGCAAATTTTACCTTGCGATTGGGGTGAAAAAGCCAAAGAAAAAACAAGGGTTGGTTTCTGGCGATATGGAACGTTCTAGGCGCTCTAGTTGGAAGTTATTAAAAAGCCAAGATAACCCGGCTAAAACACAATTCTTTTCATTGGCTGGAGAGAATGGACAGCGTCTGTTTTTATGTAAGCCGCATACCGGTAAAACTCATCAAATTCGAGTGGCGCTCAATTCCATTGGCTCATCAATTGTAGGGGACGATATCTACACCCCAAGCAGCAAAGCTGATCGCGGTTATCTGCATGCCTATTGTTTGTCGTTTGAGTATCAAGGGCAAGCGTATGAGTTTATTTGCGATCCAAGCCAATATGAACATTTAGGTCAAGAGTGGCAAACCGAAGCCGCCAAGCAGGCAATTGAGCAATGGAGCAAACCCTCTAGCCTCAATTGGCCAACAATTAAATAATTTATAAGTGAATCGATAATGGAAATCACACAGTTAGACACTTTTTTTGAACGTATCAAACAGCAACTACCACTTTGTGAAGGTGAGATGCGTCGTTTATTTCACGGCCGTGGACAAACATTTCAAGGCTTAGAGCAGATCACCGCAGATTGGATTGGCAGACAGTTGATCGTGACGTTATTTAAGCCCGTTGAAGATGACTTTAATCAAGCGTTGAAATTAGGCTTAACTGAACTCTTTGACAGTGACGTTTGGCACTCTGCTGGTGGTACGGGGATTGGTTTGCAGCATAGATACCAACATGGTGCGCCATTTGAAACCATTGCCGGTGAGATTCAAGAAAACACGGTTGGCATTGAAAACGGTCTTAAATATCAGCTTGTACTGGGTAAGAACCAGAATATGGGGATTTTCCTGGATATGCGTTTAGGCCGTCAATGGGTACAAGAACGGTCGCAAGGTAAACGTGTATTGAATCTATTTGCTTATACCTGTGGTTTTTCAGTTGCAGCGAAAGCTGGTGGTGCCGATCAAGTGGTCAATGTTGATATGGCAAAAGGCGCGTTATCTCGTGGGCGCGACAATCATCGACTAAATGAGCATGATATGTCAGATGTCACTTTCATGGGCTACGATATCTTCCGCTCTTGGGGAAAAATTACTAAATATGGCCCTTATGATTTAGTGATTATCGATCCGCCATCTTTCCAAAAAGGCAGCTTTGCTTTAACCAAAGATTACAAACGCATTTTACGTAAACTACCGACGTTACTGAATGAAGGTGGTGAAGTGTTTGCGTGTGTGAACTCTCCAGTGGTGAGTGAAGACTTCTTAATTGATTCAATGGCAGAAGAAGCACCTGAACTGACGTTTGTCGAGCGATTAGCCAATCCGGAAGAATTTGCTGATGTCGATGATCAAGCGAGTTTGAAGGTAATGATATTTTCATCAAAAGCAGAAAGTTAACCGGCTGAATTTTAGGTAAATTCCTACTGGCAATATTTGTAAAATAATGCATGATTAAATGAAACTATTTGATTCAAGGAAGATAACCTATGCCATTAGCTCAATGCCCTATATGTGATAAGTCGATATCAAAACGAGCGCATGCTTGCCCAAGTTGTGGTGAGCCTGATCCATTTAACAGCCGAGCTAAATTCAAAGCATTGACAACGGTACTCTGGATTGTGGCAATTGTTGGTGGGGTATACCTGTTTTGGGTTTATGGCCTACCTATGTTGATTGATTTAGCCCATAAGTTATAAAAATTAACCCCCTAATGAGAAGATCATCAGGGGGTTAATTGTATCTACTAGTTAATCGCGTTTAGATTAACTTTCATCTTCTACTTGCTGGCAAGTTTGTTCGCTAATACTTTTCTCAACTAGCATTTGTCCACGTTCGCTACGAATGGTGACTTTGTAAATCACACCTTTCTTCAAAACCGAACGAACTTCATTACTCTTACAGTAAGTTTTTACACTTGCGTCAACTAAAGCCGTTGGTGAAACAGAGCCTGAACTGTTGTAAATCATCAGTAGTTCAACAACATTTTTATCTGATTTTGCACTCATCACATTCAGCGGGCCGATTTTGTAAGGTAGACCAGCTTCAATCACGCTTGCGCGGTGATCGGCCATCATTTCTACTTCACTTGGCGTTGATGAACAACCGAGTAATAAGGCGGCGCTTAATAGAGCGAGTAGGGGTGTTTTAAAAGACATCTTCATTATGGTAATACTTTCTTAAATGGTTTGACGATAACCTTTTCGTAAACGCCAGCTTCGATATAAGGGTCAGCATCTGCCCATGCTTTGGCGTCATCAAGAGAGTTAAATTCTGCAATTACAGTGGATCCGGTAAAGCCTGCTTCGCCTGGGTTATCTGAATCAATCGCAGGCATTGGGCCAGCTACTAATAAGCGACCTTCTTCTTGTAATTGGACTAGGCGAGCTAAGTGACGGTCACGAACGCTCATTCGTTTTTCTAATGAGTTCTCAACATCCTGAGAAAAAATAACATACCACATGGGAAGAGTCCTTTATGTTGAAATTCAAGATAAGAAGTTAATATACGCGGCTCAAAAAAATAAGGCTACCATTTGCCAGTAAAACTGCACTTGATAGCCTTATTTTGTGTTGTATATCCAAGTAACTTCTGGAGTTCACTGGTTAATCTTATTCTGGTTTTACACTACGAGGTTTACCATCAGCATCAATAGCAACGTAGTTGAATGTTGCTTCACAAACTTTGTTCTTTTCACCAACACCATCTAGGCCAACAGATTTAACCCATACTTCTAATGCAATAGACATGGAAGTGCGGCCAATTTTGATGCATTCACCATAACAGCAAACTACATCACCTACTTTTACCGGTTGCTTAAAAGTGATACTAGAAACAGAAACTGTCACGACGCGGCTGTTGGAAAGTTCTTTAGCTAAAATAGCGCCGGCTAAATCGAGTTGAGACATGATCCAGCCACCAAAAATATCACCATTGGCATTGGTATCGGCAGGCATTGCAAGAGTACGAAGTACCATAGAACCACGAGGGGGCTGAGGTTGAGAGCTCATATTATGTCCTAAATTAAAAATTCCATTACTGCTATAGCCCAATCACTTGGGGATATAAATTATGACAGTAATGGAATAACAATCAACTACTCATCAGGCTATATGATGATAGTTTGCTC
Source organism: Vibrio sp. CK2-1 (assembly GCF_021726515.1). Lineage (GTDB taxonomy): Bacteria > Pseudomonadota > Gammaproteobacteria > Enterobacterales > Vibrionaceae > Vibrio. The sequence continues at coordinate 192,915 of NZ_JAKKCJ010000004.1, forward strand.
AGCTTTCTTCTTTATTTTCTTTAGGCATATGCTTATAGACATAAACACCGGAAAGAATTGTGAAAGCGAAGGTGGCGATTAACAGGCCAAAGACTTTAAAGTTTACCCATACATCAAGCGGTAATTCGTAAGCCACATAGATATTTAAAGCTGCACACACTGCAAAGAAGCCAACCCAAGCAAGGTTCACTCGTTTCCATACGCTATCTGGAACGGTGATTTCTTTGCTTAGCATGCCTTTAATAACGGGTTTACCTAGGTAATCCATTACTAATAAACCAATCGCGAATAAGGCATAAATGATAGTGACTTTCCATTTGATGAAGTTGTCGTTATGGAAAAACAATGTCATTCCACCAAAGATAGCCACCATGGCAAAAGTGATGAGCTGCATTTTTTCTACTTTCTTATATAAGAAATAGATAACGCCAACTTGGATCGCGGTTGCAACAATCAAGGCACCGGTTGCGACATAGATATCATAGCTTTTGTATAGAAAGAAAAAGATGATAAGAGGGATAAAATCAATAAGTTGTTTCATGCTTGACCATATATTAAGTAATAGCGTTTAAAATTACTGCTGCGATAAAAGTAAAGTATCAGCAACAGTAAATACAGATGTAGCTCAGTCTACCCAATCGCCGCAGAATGAAAACCGTTTAGAGATGTTTTGCTACAAAAAAAGAGCCATCAGGCCCTTTTAAAGTTATATACACTCAAATCATTAGTAATGATTACTTTTGAGTGGCGGCTTTCATCGCTTTTACAAAGTCACCGAGTTCGCTAAGCATAGTCTCTGTCTGTTCTAGGTTACGCTCAATAATTTTCACTACCGCTGAACCAGAAATTGCGCCAGCTGCACCCGCTTGGATTGCTTCGGAAACTTGCGCCGGTTCTGATATACCAAATCCAAGAATCGCTGGTGGTGCATCAAACTGATTTAAACGCTCAAGTAATTCATGAACCGGCATGCCTGCTTTGGTTTCTGTACCTGTTACACCTGCGCGAGACAGTAGGTAGGTGTAACCTCCACCAAGGTTAGCAACTTGCTCTAGTGTTTCAGCGCTACCATTTGGCGGCGCAATGAATATAGGATGAATGCCGTGTGCTTTGGCCGCTTTTACAAATGGCTCACTTTCACCGGTTGGAACATCGGCAACCAATACTGAATCTACGCCAGCTTGTTGGCAGCGTGCATAGAAATCATCTAGGCCGCGTACATACACTAGGTTGGCATAAACCAGTAAGCCGATTGGTGTGTCTGGGTGTTGCGCACGAATTTTACTGATCAAATCAAAACAAATACTTGGTGTGGTATTCGATTCTAATGCACGAATATTGGCACCTTGAATGGTCGGGCCATCGGCAGAAGGATCAGAAAAAGGAAAGCCTAGTTCTAACGCATCGGCACCGGCATCGACTAAGGTTTGAATGATCGCCAGTGATTGCTCAGGGTTTGGATCACCAATGGTAACGAAAGGAACAAATGCACCTTGGCTCTTTTCATTGAGCTGAGTAAATAATTGCTGATAACGGTCCATTATTGCGCTCCTTTCTCATCTAAAATCGCTTGTACAGTGAAAATGTCTTTATCGCCACGACCAGATAAATTAACCACTAACAATTGTTCTTTTTCTGGTTCGGCTTGTGCCATTTTAACCGCGTAAGCAAGTGCATGAGCAGATTCTAGGGCAGGGATAATACCTTCATTACGTGCCAAGCTTTGGAAGCAATCGAGCGCTTCATCATCGGTGATTGATTCATACTGAGCGCGGCCAATTGAATTTAAATGAGCGTGCTGTGGCCCAACGGATGGGAAATCTAATCCAGCCGATACTGAGTACGACTCTTCAATTTGACCATTCTCATCTTGCATCAATGGTGATTTCATACCGAAGAAAATGCCGGTAGTACCATGTTTAAGTGGCGCGCCGTGTTGGTCGGTATCAATACCTTTACCCGCTGGCTCTACACCAATCAGGCGAACATCGGTTTCTTCAATGAAATCGGCAAACATACCAATCGCATTTGAGCCGCCACCAACGCAGGCAATCACAGCATCGGGTAGTCGTCCTTCACGAGCGAGAATTTGCATTTTGGTTTCTTCACCAATCATGCGTTGGAATTCACGAACAATGGTTGGGAAGGGGTGAGGGCCAGCGGCCGTACCTAGTAGGTAGTGTGCTTTATCATAGCTGGCAGACCAATCACGTAGCGCTTCATTACAGGCATCTTTTAAGGTTGCTGAACCAGAATGTACAGGGATCACTTCAGCGCCCATCATGCGCATGCGGAAAACGTTAGGGCTTTGACGCTCAACATCTTTTGCGCCCATGTAGACTTTGCATTTTAAATCAAGCAAAGCACAGGCTAGCGCCGTTGCCACGCCATGTTGACCAGCACCGGTTTCCGCGATGATTTCTTTTTTACCCATGCGCTTAGCCAGTAGTGCTTGACCAAGTACTTGGTTGGTTTTGTGTGCACCGCCGTGCAGTAGGTCTTCACGCTTTAGGTATAGTTTGGTTTTAGTACCTTTAGTCATGTTACGACATAAGGTTAACGCGGTAGGGCGACCTGCGTATTCTTGCAGTAATCCCATAAACTCAGCTTGAAATTCAGGATCTTGCTGAGCATCGATAAATGCTTGTTCAAGTTGGTCCAATGCTGGAACTAAAATTTGTGGTACATATTGTCCACCGTACTCACCAAAATAGGCATCTAACTTAGCCATAAAAATATAATCCTTGTTAATTATCAACGACGGGGTATTAAGTTACGGGTCATTGATTTAATAATTTCTTAATGCCTTAAACGCGGCTTCCAGTTTCTGTGGATCTTTTTTACCGGGTTCACTTTCAACGCCGGAGTTAAGATCTAAACCGATACAACCAAGTTGTGCGGCTTCTTCGATATTGTCAGGTGATAATCCACCAGCAATCATGATGCTTTGGCGATGGCTAGTTGACGTATTGCCTTTGTTTAAAAGGTCCCAATCGAAACTCATTCCAGTTCCTCCTGATTGATTACCTACTTGAGAATCTAATAAATGTTTATCAACGTGTTGCTCTAATAGTATTGGTAGCTGATCGGACACCCCATAAGCTTTCCAAATTTTAACGCTTTTCGGTAGTAGTTGGCGTAATTCAGCGACTTGTGCTTGTGTTTCTGCGCCATGAAGCTGGACTGCCGCCAGACCAAGTTGATTAGCAGTTTGAGCGACTTCATCCATCGATTGATTTTGGAATACACCGACATAATGTAATGGCGCGCCACTCATAATCAAGCGTGCATCTTCTATGCTGACACGACGTTTGGATTTAGCAGCAAAAATAAGCCCACCATAAACACTACCAGAGCGGTAGGCTAGGTTTGCATCGTCTGGGTGAGTTAATCCGCAGACTTTATTTTCACCTAGGATGACACGACGAACTGCTACTTCTAAGTTGTCTTCTGACATCAAAGAACTACCAATTAAGAAACCATTTGCAAACTGTGATAGCTCTTTTACTTGCTGATGGTTGTGAATGCCTGATTCAGAAATCACCACGGTATCTTTTGATAAACGAGGTGCGAGTTCTTTAGTGCGTTCAAGAGTAATAGATAGGTCGCGTAAATTTCGGTTATTGATGCCGACAACCGGTGCTTTCAATGCAATTGCACGCTCTAATTCATCTTCATTACTGACTTCGGTTAAAATGCCTAGGTCTAATGATCGAGCCACTTCTGCTAGCTGTTGATATTCTTGATCGTTAAGTACAGAAAGCATCAACAGAATCGCATCGGCTTGATAATGACGAGCAAGGTACACTTGGTATTCATCGATCATAAAGTCTTTACACAAGACCGGTTGCGTAACTTGTTTGCGTACTTGAGGCAAAAAGTTGAAATCGCCTTGGAAGTATTTCTCATCGGTTAATACCGAAATAGCGCTAGCATGATTGGCGTACACCGAGGCGATGTAGTCTAAATTGAAATCTTCACGGATCAGACCTTTTGATGGCGACGCCTTTTTGCACTCTAAAATAAATTCGGTTTTGCCAGTATGCAATGCTTGATAAAAGTCTCGATCACTTGGCTGTAAATCTTGTTTGAATGATTCTAAAGGTTGTTGGGTTTTACGCTCTTCAACCCAAATACGTTTATCCGCGACGATTTTTGCTAATACGGTTTCCAATTCCTTTCTCCTCGATTATCCGTGCGCGGCAAGTTGAGTAACAAGCTGGTACGCTTTGCCTGAATTCATAACTTCAATAGCTTGTTGGGTGTTGGCTTTTAAGTCTTCTTGACCAAATAGACGTAACAGTAGCGCAACATTCACGGCAACGGCAGACACTTGAGCTTCCGTTCCTTCGCCATTTAAGATTTTAGTGATAATGGCACGGTTCTCTTCTGGTTCGCCACCTTTAATTGCCTCGAGTGGGTGACTATTCACGCCAAAATCTTCTGGCGTTAAGGTGTATTCAATAATTTCGCCGTTGACGATTTCATTCACTAGTGTTGAGCCGTGAATCGCGACTTCATCGAGCCCACTACCATGTACTACTGCTGCTCGTTTCATTCCCATACTTGCCATGGTTTTGGCGATAGGGCGAACTAGGCTTTCATCATAAACGCCCATTAATTCAATATTTGGGCGAGCAGGATTAATTAAAGGGCCAAGTAAGTTAAAAATAGTGCGAGTTTTCATTGCTTGACGTACTGGCATCGCGTGACGTACACCACCGTGATATTGCGGTGCGAATAAAAATGCTACGCCAATGTTCTCCACCGCAGATTTAGTATCTTCTGGGCTCATGGCTAGGTTAATGCCAAAAGAATCGAGTAGGTCAGAAGACCCCGATTTACTTGATACGCCACGGTTACCATGCTTGGCGATTTTCACCCCACAAGCGGCAGCCACAAAAGCCGCGGTGGTTGAAATGTTGATGGTATTGGAGCCATCGCCACCGGTACCGACGATATCGGCAAAATCACCTTCAATGGTTGGAAATGGAGACGCGTTGGCCAGCAATGCTTGTGCGGCACCTGCGATTTCTTCTGGCGTTTCGCCTTTAATTTTTAATGCCGTTAATACCGCGCCCAATAGAATAGGATCCATCTCGCCTTTGATTATGGTATCGAATAGCGCATGGCTTTCTTGTTCACTTAAATCGCTCTGGGCATATAGCTTGTCAATGATCTTTTGGTTGCTGTTGTTTTGCATAATTAAATCCTTGTAATAATCTTTCTCGGCTCTCGGCTCTCGGCTCTCGGCTCTATTTTTCTAATGCCCAACGAATTGTGTTTTCTAATAATGTCGCGCCATAGGTCGTCATAATGGATTCAGGGTGAAATTGGAAGCCACAGACTTTGTGATTTTCTTCGACTACAGACATGACTAATCCATCAACTTGCGCGGTTACCGTCAGTGCATCACTTACATGAGTGGCAACCAAAGAATGATAACGAGCAATCGCAAAAGGTGACGGTAAGTTCTGATAGGTTGGGTGATTGTCATGCACCATCATGGAAACTTTGCCATGAATGATCTCACCTGCGCCAGCCACTGTGCCGCCGTAGGCTTCAACAATCGCCTGGTGGCCTAGGCAAATACCAATCATAGGTACTTTACCCTTTAAGCGTTGAATGAGCTCTGGCATACAACCCGCTTCAGAAGGTGCGCCTGGACCGGGTGAAAGCACAACAACAGGGTTTTCTAGTTGCTGTACGGCTTGTTCAATAGTTTCCGCTGATAGGCTATTACGGTAAATCGTCACCTCATGGCCTAGTGTACGAAACTGGTCAACAAGGTTGTAGGTGAATGAATCAAAGTTATCAATAAAAAGAATGTTCGCCATGATGATCACCTTAACCTTGTTGACTGTGAGTTGAGTTGGCTTGATGCGCGAGTTGAATAGCACTAATACAGGCTTGCGCTTTGCCACGAGTTTCATCCGCTTCCGATTGTGGGTCTGAATCAAACACAACGCCTGCGCCCGCTTGGATGTGAGCGACGCCATTCTCAACGTATGCAGAACGAATCACGATACAAGTATCAAGGTCACCTTCACCGGTTAAGTAGCCAACCGCGCCGCCATAAGTGCCACGGCGTTGTTTTTCGACATCACGAATCAATTGCATAGCGCGAATTTTCGGTGCGCCAGTTAATGTGCCCATATTCATACAAGCTTGATAGGCATGAAGAGCATCAAGGTCGCAACGTAATTCGCCAACTACGCGTGATACTAAGTGCATCACATGGCTATAACGGTCGACTTTTAATAAATCGGCTACGTGACGAGAGCCTGCGGTAGCGATTCTTGCGACATCATTTCGAGCGAGATCGACCAACATCATGTGTTCCGCATTTTCTTTTTTATCGTTGCGCAGTTCTAATTCGATACGGCTATCAAGATCAAAGTTGATTGAACCATCGGAATTTTTTCCACGGCGACGAGTACCGGCAATTGGGTAAATTTCGATTTGTTCATTATCCGCATCGTATTTCAATGCACTTTCTGGTGAAGCACCAAATAAAGTAAATAGCTCATCTTTCATGTAGAACATGTAAGGGCTTGGGTTACTTTGTTTTAAAGCTTTATAGGCCGCAAGTGGAGAAGGGCAAGGTAGTGAAAAGCGGCGTGATGGCACGACCTGGAAAATATCCCCTTTAACCACAAACTCTTTTAAGTCACGAACGATTTGGCAAAAATCTTCATCAGAAATATTGGTTTCCACTGACATGTCCGCAACTTCTGTTGCTTGTGGGAGTGGAGCAACGTCGGTGCAGTGTTCAGCAATATTGGCTAAGCGCTGCTTCAATTCAGCCTGAATGCTGTTGGTACTATTAAAGGCGGTCGCTTGTACGCTGCAATGTTGAGTTTGGTGATCGAAAATCATCAAGGTTTCAGCTACGTAGAAAACATAATCAGGGCAGTTATCAATGGATTTCGCATCACCGAGATCTTCAAAATTGGCGACGAGATCATAAGCAAACGAACCACCAATAAAGATAGCCAGTTTTTTATTGGCCCCGAGTGAATCAGGAAGTTGCAGTAAATCAAAGCTGTGTTGAACGACACGCAGAGCATCAAAGCTAGAAGATTGACGTAGACGAGAATCTTCATCAATTGCATCGTTAGGCGCATCAAAAGAAAGAGTTAAGGCTTTGTCGGTTGCTTGAGTGAGTACGCCACTGGTTAAGTTCGCTTTGACCGCTTGCAGTAAGTTTTGACCATTTAAGCTTTTTGCAGTCATGATTACTTGATGGCCGCGACATTCAATGCGTACTGCTGCATCAATAAGAAGTAGGCTTTTTAGGTTCTCTTTTGAGCTGATTTCAGCACTTTCAAGCAATAAACTGTTTTGGGTCTCAAGCGCGTTATCATTGACACATAAAGCATGAAAAACTTGCGTTGGGTCTTCAAGGTAAGGGGTGTCTACTTGAAACACTTCAATTGGGTGTTTGTGGTTGATCTTATCTTGATGAATCTTTGCTGCCTTATTCATAAGACTTCCTTTAATCTTTTATTAAAATTCCGTTTGCTTTCACAAGTTTATCACTGCTATGTAGATTTATAAGTGCAAGTAGTAGAGATATAACCGCATAAGCCTTGGTTTACCATATTTTCTTAGTTGCTCACGTGTTTTATCTGAATTTTGTGGCATTGGTTAAATGAAAATGATGGCATTGTTTATAAAGTATTCGATTGACAATGAAACAATAAAAAGCCCGCAAAATAAGGCGGGCTTGATTAAAATGAGAGTTGTTTGAATCTTACTCACTAAGTCGCCCATTGCCACGATGAAATACGCCAAGTACGCCAGTGGTTAAGTGAAATAGCAATCATAGAGAATACTTCCTCAGATAAACAGCGAGAATGAACTACAGTACGATTTAGAATAATGTTATTATCTTGTAACACATTGCTTGTCATATTCGCCTCCGCTTTATCTTGTCGGGTTATCCCTTAAGTTCTTGTGTACTAGTAAACTAGTTCGTTGGTTTCGAGTCAAGCTTTTTTATTTATTAATCTCAGTGTAAGGCCATTTATTTTCATGAGAATCGATCTACACAGCCACACGACATGCTCTGATGGACGCTTAAGCCCACAGCAACTACTCGATCGTGCGGTTGAAATGAACTTAGATGTTTTGGCGATCACCGATCACGATAGTGTCGATGCGATTCCTATGGCACAAGATTACATTACTGAGCAATCTCTACCTTTGCACTTGATCACTGGCATTGAGCTTTCGACAGTTTGGCAGAATAAAGATATTCATATTGTTGGTCTGGATATTGATATTCAGAGCCCTGCATTGCAGCAATTAATTGAATCGCAGAAGCAACGACGAGTTGAACGTTCTGAATTAATGGCCGCTCGCTTGGCAAAACACACTAGGGAAGGGGTGTTGGAAGAAGTTCAGGCGATTGCCAATGGCGCATCGATTACCCGTTCTCATTTTGCCAAATGGTTAGTTGAAAATGGTTATGCGAAAACCATGCAGCAAGTGTTTAAGAAGTATTTAACCCGTAATAATCCGGGCTATGTTCCACCGGTATGGTGCAGTATTGAAGATGCGGTTTCTGCAATACATGCCGCTGGAGGTGTCGCGGTTTTAGCGCATCCAGGACGTTATCAATTGACAGCTAAATGGTTGAAGCGTTTAATTGCAGCATTCGTGGCTGCTGGTGGTGATGCGATGGAAGTTGCCCAACCTCAGCAAGCTCAACAAGAAAGAAGAACATTAGCCGACTACGCGATTGAAAATGGACTGCTTGCCTCGCAAGGGTCTGATTTTCATTATCCATCACCATGGACAGAGCTTGGTCGTAATTTATGGTTACCGTCTGGTGTTGAACCAGTCTGGAAAAATTGGCAGCAGATTGCACATTTAGAGTTTGGGGCAGATAAAGCCTAAACCTAAGCCCAACAGAGAGTGAATCTGATCTCGCCAATGTGATTGAGTCGAAAATTGAATCTTAGACTTAATCTTTATCTCAATTAGGAGTATCAATGAGCCAATTTTTTTATCTACACCCAGAAAACCCTCAAGCTCGTTTGATTAATCAAGCGGTTGCAATCATTCGCAATGGTGGGGTAATTGTTTATCCTACGGATTCTGGTTATGCATTAGGTTGTCAGCTTGAAAATAAAACTGCTTTAGAGCGTATTTGCCGTATTCGTAAAATCGATGATAAGCATAACTTTACTTTGTTGTGTCGAGACCTTTCTGAATTATCACTTTATGCTCGTATCGATAATACCGCCTTCCGCCTTTTGAAAAATAACACTCCGGGCGCATATACCTTTATTTTTAAAGGAACCAAAGAAGTACCACGTCGTTTAATGAACGCGAAGCGTAAAACGATTGGTATTCGTGTTCCAGATAACAAAATTGCACTGGATTTACTAGAAGCATTAGGTGAGCCATTAATGTCGACTACTCTGATTTTACCGGGTAATGATTACGCAGAGGCTGATCCAGAAGATATTCGCGACAAATTAGAGCATTCGGTTGATTTGATCATGAACGGTGGTTTCTTAGGTGAACAGCCAACGACAGTGGTTGATTTTAGCGATGATGAAATGGTGATTGTTCGTCGTGGTGCTGGCGATCCAACACCATTTGAGTAATTAACTTATTCACCTCTTAAGTTACTTGTATATATAAGAAAATAGAGCCCTGACGTTTGTTCAGGGCTTTTTATTGCTCGTTATAATGAGTTATCAAGTTCCGGTCGGTTCCAACGCGGTTTTAAGTAACGATAATTTATCCAATATTGAATTGGGTCTAAAGTGAACAGGGTTAAGGCACTAAAGGCATATCGATTAAATTTTAACGAATACATACTAAGTACAAACATAACGCCCATTAAAGCAGCAAGCCAGTATATATCGTGTCCCATAGCAACAAAAAAAGTCACCGTTGAGCCAATCAAATGTATGGTCGACCACAATCCCCACCAACGAAAGCTCATGAAATTCTCGTTTTTCTCATGAAAATCTTCCGGTAAATCACGAGCATAAGCAAAGTCTTGTCGCTCAAAGTGGTAACCGCAACGAGTGCAGGAATGAGCATAAGGTGCAGGCTCTTGTTTGCAGTTAGGGCACGGTTGAGTATTCATAGTATTTTCTCGTTGTTTAAATAAAATTGTATAAATTCTAATATTTGTCTGAGGCTCGTTATAATCAATAGGTACAATGGTAAATATTGATGAAAGTTATTTATCGAATTGAGTTAATTTTTTGATGTTAACTAATTGATAATAAAATGAAGTTATCACTTGGTTGATTATGAAATTAAGCCGTGAAATTAATTATTCAAATCTGTTTCGGATTAAAAAGCATTTGGTGTATAATTTGCAGCCATTTATCAGCCAGCATATTGAGCTGATAAAGCATGAATTTTCTCAGTTTGCCTGAAGGCGAACAAATAAGACGGCTGTGAAGTCGACGAATGATAGGTATATAAATGAGCGAAAAGTTACAGAAGATTTTAGCCCGTGCAGGCAATGGCTCTCGTCGTGAATTAGAAGCGATGATTCAAGCTGGCCGTGTGAGCATTAATGGACAAGTGGCCAAACTAGGCGACCGATTGGAAGATGACAACGCCATCGTTCGTATTGACGGCCACAAAGTGTCAGTAAAAGATTCTGAAGAAGTGATTTGCCGAGTTCTTGCTTACAACAAGCCGGAAGGAGAGCTATGTACTCGCCACGATCCAGAAGGTCGTCGTACGGTATTTGATCGCTTACCAAAAATTAAAGGTTCTCGTTGGGTTTCGGTTGGCCGTCTTGATGCCAACACCGGTGGCTTATTGCTATTTACAACCGATGGTGAACTAGCCAACCGACTAATGCACCCAAGCCGTCAGGTGGAACGTGAGTACTTAGTACGTGTGTTTGGTGAAGTAAACGAAGAGATGGTTCGTAACGTTACTAGCGGTGTTGAACTTGAAGACGGCATGGCTCGTTTTGAAGATGTTGTCTACGCTGGTGGCGAAGGTATGAACCATACTTTCTACGTGATGATCACTGAAGGTCGTAACCGTGAGGTTCGTCGTTTGTGGGAATCTCAAGGTGTAACCGTTAGCCGTCTGAAACGTGTTCGCTATGGTGATATTTTCCTAGAGAAAGCATTACCACGTGGTGGCTGGGTAGAGCTTGAGCTTAAAGAAGTGAACTACTTGCGTGAAATGGTTGAGCTTAAACCTGAAAAAGAAACACTGATTGATCCTGATAAGCACTCTCGTAAACGTGAGCGTTCTCGTGGTCAGAAGATCCGCCGTGCGGTGAAGCGTCACGAAGAGCGTTCAACTGCGCCAAAAGGTCGTGGTCGCAGTGCTTCTCGCGGTAATGTCGCGACCAAAGGCACAACAACCAATAAAGTGAACAATGGTGAAGCAGTAGGCGGTCGTCAAGGTAAGCAGACGAATCGTCGCAAGCCATCATCTACCGCAGGTAAGCCAAGAACTCGTCAGTAATTGAAACACTGATTACGGATACTAAAAGGGCCCATCAAATCACTTGATGGGCCCTTTGTTCGTTATGCGCTTATGGAAATGGGACTATACCCGAGTGAGCATCAATCTCTTTTCCACAAAATATGACAAAACTTATTGTCAGGGTCGCGGCTAATTAGCATGCGAGCAAACACATCATCCAAAGCATCATCGGCTTCATTGACCAATCCTACTTTTACTTCCGCGTAAGTCTCTTTATCAACCTCAAAGCCAACGTGTTCAGCCCAGTCATCACCGGTTTCTACTACTTCAGCTGCGCCACGCTCTTCAAATTGCATCGTGAATAAGATGACATCTGCTGCTTCTAGGTTGTCTGGTGCCATTTCCAAAAAGATGTCATAGCCGACTTCGATTACGTCATCGTAAGAGATTAAATCTGTCATTATTGCCTTAAATATATTTGATTGGTGTGTTTATAAAAGCGACCAATTTATCGCAAGTGATCGCTTTTATTTTTTAGTACTTAGTCAGCGCGACCCATGAACTTACGTTCAGCCGTGTTAACCCTAATTTTTTCACCACTTGAGATGTATTCTGGGACTTGAACAACAAGGCCTGTTGTTAGCGTTGCAGGTTTCGTACGAGCACTTGCAGACGCCCCTTTAATAGAAGGCGAAGTTTCTTCGATTTCAAGTTCAACGCTTGAAGGTAGCTCAACTGCAACAGGTTTTTCGTTAACGATAACAACGCTTAAGCCTTGAGTTTCTTCGTTAAAGAATAATGCTTCATCTTCAATTACCGCTTTGTTGAAGTGGTATGGTGTGTAATCTTCATTGTCCATGAAAACATATTCATCACCATCAATGTACGAGAACATCACACTGTGACGGCTAAAGTCAGCAAGCGTTAGAATTTCATCAGCTTTGAAGCTTTCATCTGATTTAGCGCCAGTCGCGACATCGTACATACGCATACGATAAAGGCTCGCACCTGCGCGGCCGCTTGGCGTTAATTTGCTGATCTCACGTACAGAGAATACTCGACCGTTTAGTTCAACAACGGCATTTTTTTTAATTTCACTAGCTTTAGGCATGATTTTTCCTGAGTTAAATCTAAGAAGCACAGAGGCTCTTTGTGTTTGTATTTGAGCGAGAAAATATCACGATCTTAACCGAATACCAAAAATAATTATTAGTTTAGCTTGTCTAAATGATTGAGGTGAATGAGCGCCGTCAACAAAGCTGCAGCTTCAATTATGAAGGGTATATTAAAATAGACCAATTTGCGGTGCGATGATCGACTCGAAGTCTAATCCTATAAAAGGCAGAATGGCATCAGCAACCGGTTTAATCTGTTTATCAATATAGTGTTGATAGTCGATAGGGCTTTCTAAGTAATCTTTAGGTTCTGGGCCATTGAGAGTAAATAGGTATTCTATCCTCCCTTTATTTTGATACTGCAAAGGGCGACCTAAACGAGCATTTTTTTCATCCGCTAAACGGGCTGCTCGTACTTGCGGCGGAATATTTTTTTGATATTCATTTAATTTACGGCGTAAACGTTTTTGATAAACAAGATCATCGTCATAAAACCCATTTTGTGTATCTTCAACATATTGGCGAATAAAGGCTTGCGGGTCTTCATCGTGGAAGATCATCGAATACAGCTTATGTTGGAAGTGATGAGATAGTGGTGTCCAGTCTGTGCGAGCACTTTCTAGCCCTTTGAACACCATTTTTTCCTTTCCATCGGTATTGATGAGGCCACAATAGCGTTTTTTAGAGCCAGTTTCTGAGCCGCGAATGGTTGGCATTAAAAAGCGTTGAAAATGGGTTTCATATTCAAGCTCTAAGGCTGACTTTAAGTTATATTCATCTTCAATATGTTGTTGCCACCACACGTTAATTTCGTCGATTAACTTTTTTCCAATCTGGTCAGCATTATCTTGGCTATGAGGCTCAATTAGAGAGACAAACAAAGAGTCAGTATCACCATAGATCACTTGATAACCTTTCTCTTCGATTAATAGTCGGGTTTGCTTCATGATTTCATGGCCGCGCATGGTAATAGAAGAGGCCAGTCGAGTATCAAAGAAACGACAACCAGAAGAGCCCAGTACGCCGTAAAATGAATTCATGATGATCTTAATGGCTTGCGAAAAGGCCGCTTCATTATTTTTCTTGGCGACATCTCGCGCCGCCCATAATTCTTCAATCATGTTAGGCAAAAAGTGTTTGCTACGGTGAAATTGCCCACCGCGAAATCCTGCGACGGCTTGATGCTCTTCTTTGCCTATTTCAAGTTTTAACCCTTCAACTAACCCCATAGGATCAATCAGAAAGGTGCGAATAATCGAAGGGTAGAGTGATTTGAAATCGAGTACTAGTACAGAATGGTAGAGTCCGGGATCGGAATCCATCACGTAACCACCAGGACTTGCGAACCAGTTTTCAGAGTGAAGATTTGGCGCGATATAACCGGCGCGATGCAATTGTGGTAAATACAAATTGGTAAAGGCGGCTACCGAACCACCAATACGATCGAGCTCTACACCGGTTAATCGTGAGCGTTCAATAGCAAATTGCAGTAAATGAGTTTGTTCAAAAATGCGCGTGACGAGACTGCAATCTTGTAGGTTATAAGTGGCAAGAGAAATTTTATCTTCGCGGAATTGGCGATTGATTTCATCCATACGATTAAACGGATCATGGATAATTTTACCTTCACCGAGTAGGCTTTGAGCCACAGATTCTAACGCCCACGAATTAAAGTGATAGGTCGCGGTTTTTAAGGTATCGATACCATCTAAAACCACTCGGCCCGGAATAGAAACAAAACCTTGCTGAGTATTATTGGATTGTCTGAAATACAGTTTTTGTTGCGCTCGGCCTAGTTTTAGCGGCAGTTTATGCCATTCCGCTCGCTTGGATAATAATCGACAGTCAAAATCAATCACATTCCACCCAATGATGATATCGGGATCAAATTGTTCAAACCAATCAACTAAAGCGGTTAAGAGGGCGTATTCGTTTTCTACCCACTGAATATTAATTTCTGCGTCATGTTCTTGTGGCGAACCAATCATGATGACTCGACTATCCATTTCTGAATCGAGACCAACCGAATACAAGATGCCTTTTTCTGAACACTCTAGATCTAAAGAAACCACCGTGAGATTAGGCTGGTAGGATGCCGATTTACAGCGAGCTTGTGTCACTTTCTTATAATGTTTTTGCTGTGAAAACTGACCGGTAAATTGAATGCCTCCGCGGATAAATCGTTCCATTAAGTAGCGGTCGGTCAGGCGGATATCATCTTCAAAGCAGTCAATATTTGATTGAGTTAAGACGCTTTTCGCTTGGTTCGCTAATTGAATATTGCCGAAGTAACAGGCACAAATCGGCTGCTGGCTAAAGGTTTTGAGTGCAACAGATTGAATTTCAAAGGGGATACTCTGCTGTTTTAATGCATTGCTAACGGCCTGTTGGTGTTCTTGTAAGACGAAAAACACACTACGTTCGGCGGCAATTAATAATTGGGTTGGTCCGCTATCGGTTGCGACCCAAAGTTCAATTTGCGTCTGGGAGCCAGAATGGTGTAAATCACGAGCTTGTCGTGTCAGCACAAAGCCTTGGTCGATATTGATGTCTGATGAACCATTCAAGTGAAAATCTATCCGGAGTTGTTAAGGAGAAGAGTGGTTAAGTGTTAGTATGATAACAAACAGATTAAGAATGGTGCGAGTTTTCATTGTTTTTGATTGGAAACCAAGCAGATTAGAACCTTAAAGCCGGACTATTATCAAAATGGTAATATTAAATGCCTATTTTATATTAAATCTGGCCTTGCATTCTTGAGTAAACCATTAATAATACATTTGTAATTACTTGATTTCATAAAGCTTACTTTAAGTAGGTTTAATCAATCGATTCACATAGAAGACGATATCTATGGTGTGTTAGTCACAAAATAGTACGGATTCTGAGATTAACAGTCATTTTGTGAGCGTAAATAAGTTAGAATGTAGTGACCAGCGATTAATAATCTCGTTGGTCTAGCGATAATCCAAGTGTGGAGATACAAGAGTGATAAATGTTTTCCTTGTAGATGATCACGAACTGGTTCGCACAGGGATTCGACGTATAATTGAAGACGTCCGTGGAATGAAAGTAGTAGGGGAAGCTGACAGTGGTGAGAATTCTGTAAAATGGTGCCGTGCTAATCACGCGGATGTTATTTTGATGGATATGAATATGCCAGGTATTGGCGGCCTTGAAGCCACCAAGAAGATTTTACGTTTTAATCCTGATATTAAAATCATTGTTCTAACAATACATACTGAAAATCCATTTCCAACCAAAGTCATGCAAGCAGGTGCTGCTGGTTATCTAACCAAAGGTGCTGCGCCAGATGAAATGGTGAATGCGATTAGAATGGTCAACAGCGGTCAGCGTTATATTTCACCTGAAATAGCGCAACAGATGGCATTGAGTCAATTTTCAGCCCCTTCAGATAATCCATTTAAAGAGCTATCTGAACGTGAGCTACAGATCATGATGATGATCACCAAAGGACAAAAAGTAACGGATATATCCGAGCAGCTTAACCTTAGCCCTAAGACAGTAAATAGCTATCGCTACCGCCTGTTTAGCAAGCTCGATATTAGTGGTGATGTAGAGTTAACGCACCTCGCAATCCGTTATGGCATGATAAATACAGAGACTCTGTAGTGCCAGATCCGTTTGATTCTGCTTCTTTTCTATCGACAGTTTCTGATCAGCCCGGCGTTTATCGTATGTATAACGCCGAGGCTGACGTTATTTATGTCGGTAAAGCAAAAAATCTATTCAAACGTCTTTCCAGTTATTTTCGTAAGAACCTAGATAACGAAAAAACCAAGGCTCTCGTTAGCCATATTGCCAAAATTGATGTCACGGTGACGCACACCGAAACCGAAGCCTTAATTTTAGAGCACAACTACATCAAGCAATATCTTCCTAAATACAATGTGCTATTAAGGGATGATAAATCTTATCCCTATATTTTAATTACCAAACACAAGCACCCTCGTCTTGCTTATCATCGTGGCGCAAAGAAAAGGAAAGGGGAGTATTTCGGCCCTTATCCAGATGCGGGGGCAGTACGAGAAACACTTCATTTATTACAAAAAATCATCCCGGTTCGCCAATGTGAAGACAGCATTTATGCCAACCGCACTAGGCCGTGTTTGATGTATCAAATTGAACGCTGTTCAGGCCCGTGTGTTAAAGGTCTGATTAGTGACGAAGAATATGCGGAAAGCGTCAACTATGTTCGCTTATTCTTGCAAGGCAAAGATGATCTTGTGCTGAATGCTTTAATTCAAAAAATGGACGAGGCAAGCCAAGCGCTAGCGTTTGAGAAAGCGGCTAAATATCGCGATCAAATTCAAGCGATCCGTCGTGTACAAGAGCAACAATCAGTCTCCAATGACAGCGCAGAAGACATGGATGTGATTGGCTTTGCTAAAGAAAATGGTCTGGCTTGTGTTCATATCTTAATGATTAGGCAAGGTAAGGTGCTGGGTAGTCGTAGCCACTTTCCTAAAATTCCTAATAATACCGATGACAACGAAGTATTTTCGAGCTTCTTGAATCAGTATTATTTAAGTCATAATGAAGCGTCGACGATTCCAACCCGCATTACTTATAACGCCGATCTATTCGATGATGAAAGCCCATTACAAGCAGCATTAACCGAAATAGCGAGCCGTAAAGTTACATTCCATGTCAGTCCTAGAGGGATCCGAGGCCGTTATCTTAATTTGGCCAACACCAATGCTCGCAGTGCGTTAACGTCGAAGATTAGTCATAAAATGACAGTGAATCAACGAGTTAAAGAGTTAGAAACAGAGTTTGGTATGGAACGCATTGAGCGCATGGAATGTTTCGATATCAGTCATACTATGGGTGAAAGCACCATTGCGTCTTGTGTCGTTTTCAACCGTGAAGGTCCGGTCAAACAAGAGTACCGTCGCTACAATATTGAGGGTATCACGGGCGGTGATGATTATGCCGCGATGGGGCAGGTATTAGAGCGTCGTTACTCCAAACAACAATATACTGATGAAATATATGCCGAAAAGATACCGGATGTGATTTTTATTGACGGTGGTAAGGGACAACTTAACCGTGCTTATGAGATAATCCAAAAACATTGGCAAGATTGGCCAAAAAAACCAGAGCTAATTGGTATCGCCAAAGGTGTCACCAGAAAGCCTGGTTTAGAAACGTTAATTAAAGTTACCGGTGAAGAGTTCAATTTACCGAGTGACGCGCCAGCTTTACATTTGATTCAGCATATTCGCGATGAAAGCCATAATCATGCGATTAGTGGTCACCGTGCGAAAAGAGCCAAGACCCGAAGAACCAGTACTTTAGAAGGTATTGAAGGCGTAGGCCCGAAACGCCGCCAAGCTTTACTGAAATATATGGGTGGTATACAAGAATTAAAACGAGCAACTGTAGAAGAAATAGCCAAAGTTCCTGGGATCAGTAAATCTTTGGCAGAAATCATCCATGAAGCATTGAAACCCTAGACGTTTTAACGCAACATTAAGCCGCACTCTCCAAGAGACGTAATTATGCGATTTACAATACCAAATATTTTAACTTTACTTCGACTTGCGTTAATTCCTGTTTTCGTTGCCGTTTTCTATCTGCCTTATTCATGGTCGCCTTTTGCCGCTGCAATGGTGTTTTGGGTTGCAGGATTTACCGATTGGCTTGATGGGGTGTTAGCAAGAAAATTAGGTCAAACGTCTCGTTTTGGCGCTTTTTTAGATCCTGTTGCCGATAAAGTCATGGTTGCTGCGGCACTCATCCTCATCACAGAACATTATCACAGCATTTGGATCACCATTCCGGCTGCAACGATGATTGCCCGTGAAATTATTATTTCAGCCTTACGTGAGTGGATGGCTGAAATTGGCAAGCGTGCGAGCGTTGCGGTTTCTTGGATTGGCAAATGGAAGACACTGTCACAAATGTTTGCCCTTTGGGTACTGATCTGGCGTTATGATGATTGGATGGTATGGCTAGGTTATGTCACGTTATACATTGCAACAGCTCTAACCTATTGGTCGATGTATCAATACTTAAAAGCTGCCAAAGGGGATCTATTGGCTGGTGAGGGTGATTAATTAAGTCACTTGAACATTGAATTATTGGAGCCCTGCATATTCTTTATTATAAAAAGATTATGCGGGGCTTTTTGTTTCTATTTTTTCTTCTAGCTTCTATCTAATAGATAAGAAATGTTTTCTCAATTTTCTGCCAAAAATATCGACAAAATTAGGCGTTAAAATGTGCGACATAACGGTTTTTGACTGCAAAATAGACAAACGATTTAAAAAACGAAAAATAGTGTTGACGTACTTGGCTTAATCCGTAAAATGCCATCCCGTACTCAAGAGGAACGCAACATAATTCGAGAGAGTTAAGTTCTTCGCAAGGTAAGGCGCCTTGGCAGAGTGGCTATGCAGCGGATTGCAAATCCGTGGACCTCGGTTCGACTCCGGGAGGCGCCTCCATAATCTTGCTTAAATTGATACAAAGCGACACTAGCTCAGCTGGTAGAGCGCAACCTTGCCAAGGTTGAGGTCACGAGTTCGAACCTCGTGTGTCGCTCCAAATTTTGCGATATTGATTAATTCAGTATCAGATGGTGTTCTAACTTTTCAGTTAAGGCATCGCAATAAAGAATTGCGTGCCCTGGTGGTGGAATTGGTAGACACAAGGGATTTAAAATCCCTCGGCGTTCGCGCTGTGCCGGTTCAAGTCCGGCCCGGGGCACCATCTATTAAAGTCTACATTTATGTAGCAAATGCGACACTAGCTCAGCTGGTAGAGCGCAACCTTGCCAAGGTTGAGGTCACGAGTTCGAACCTCGTGTGTCGCTCCAAATAAGAAAGCCCTGATCAGAAATGATCGGGGCTTTTTTGTAACCTAAGTTTTTGAAATTACTTATCTCTATACGACACATGTTGTCGTACCAGTCTTATAAAATCCCCTCGTTATAAAAGTATTTACGTTTCTTTTTGATATTTAATGGAAATTATAATGAAAAAAACAGTAGTAACTGTAGGTTTAATGTCAGTGATATTAGCTGGATGCGGTGGTTCATCAGATGGTGGATCGGATAATAATGGCGGTGATAATAGTGGTGGTAATAATACAGTAGCGGCTACCGGCCAGTTTCTCGATTCAGCCGTACAAGGTATTAGTTTTGTAACTGCAAGTAAATCAGGTAATACCGATTTAGCGGGCACATTCGGTTATAATGTGGGAGAAAAGGTAACCTTCAGTATTGGTGATTTGGTTTTTCCAACTGTAACAGCCAACAAATTTATCACACCTTTAGACCTTGCTGGAACAACAGATAAAAAAGATCCTGAAGTTATCAATATGGTGCGTTTACTGATGACGCTTGATACCGATAGCAACCCTGATAATGGTATTACGATTTCTTCTCAAGCAAAACAAATGGCGGTTCCTTTAGATTTTAATGTATCTGTCGATGAGTTTGCCTCTTCTCAAGATGTTCTCGATTTTATTGCTAACGCAGGCCAACAAAATCCACCTACAGAATTAGTGCCACAGGCCGAAGCCGAAACGCACTTCCAAAAAACTTTAGATGATATTGATGCTATCGACACTTATGCCGATTATGTTGGTATGTTTAATTTAGAAAAAAACATGGCTGATGACAGTTACACCGGTATCTGGAATATCTACTCAGATGGCTCATATTTAATGATCGAATATTATAATAGTGAAGAAGATTCTGGACTTGAGTATGGCAAATTGAACCTGAAAAACGGTGGGTTTGAACCGGATGTCATGGTCGATACCGATACACTAGAAGATGGTGGATTAAGTAGTGGTGACTGGACTCAAGTCTCTATGGAAGGTGATACATTGCACGTAACGAAAACCGAGCGTTACTGTGAAGAAGATGACCCAGCTGATTGCACCTATGAATTAACTACTCCTAGAGGTGTGATTACTGGCCAGTCTATTGTCGGTAGCTGGGAACGCATTAATGATGATGGTAAACGAGAATCATATAACTTCCGTGATGATGGCAAATATTTCTTTGCTTTGATTGATGACGGGATTGATCAAGGCAATATTGAAGTCGGAGGTTACACTTTCGATCCAGACAATGAATCACTGACATTAAATATAACTCCAGATAGCGATCGTTCAGGGGCGAGTTTACTTGCCGATGACGGCGTGGTGTATGATATTCACTCTGCAACATTAAGTGAAGATGGACAATCCTTGACGCTCGTTGTTGATTATAACGATGGCAAAGACACAACATTAATACTGTCACGCAAACTCTAATGAGTTATTTGTCACGTGAATGATATGAGTATTTGTTTAATGAAATAAACTGATCTTGCACAGTGATAATACATTTAAATTAAATTCATTAGGCTTTTTCGATTATTATAATGAAAGCCTAATGTTTTATTTATTAACCTGTGGTCGCCTTATGTCTAACCGCTCTAGTAATACCGATGTTGCTAATTTAAGTTTAGAAATTCTAAAACGCATTCCGAAGAAAAGAAAAATTACCGCCAAAGAAATCCAACAGCAATTGCAGAGTAGTGGAATCGACAGAAGTCTACGCACTATTCAACGCAATTTAGACATGCTAAGTCGTGATTTTGATATCGAAAAAGATGAGTCAAATAAACCATACGGCTATCGCTGGGTGAGTTCAAATTCAGTCTTTTCTGTTCCAACACTCTCTCCGAAAGAATCCGTTTTACTCAACCTTACTCATGAGTATCTAGCAAATTTACTACCGCCAACCATCATGCAATCGCTCGATGGGTTCTTCTCTGAAGCTCAGTACCAACTTTGTCCAAATGCAAAAAATCAAAAAGAAAGAGAGTGGCTGAAAAAAGTCCGAGTTGTCAGTGAAGGTGTGCCTATGTTGCCGCCAGAGATTGATACACAAGTGTTTGAGAAAGTCAGTGAAGCTTTATTCCACAATCGCTTACTAAACATTGAATATTACAACTCACTGCAAGAGTATAAATCCGCGCAAGTCATGCCACTAGGCTTGGCACAACAGGGTAAGCGTTTATATCTAGTATGCCGCTTTGATGGCTATGAAGATGTGCGGAATATCGCTATTCATCGAGTTCAAAAAGCGATTGTGTCTACGTTTACTTTTGAACGACCAAGCGATTTTAAACTAAGCCAATATGATGCAGAAGGCCGCTTTGGCTTTGCCGGAGTAGAGAAGTGCCAGCTTGAATTTTGTATCAATAAATACGAAGGCTTCCATTTACTAGAAACACCGTTATCGAAAGATCAACAAGTGGTCGAGAGTGAAAGTCACTACTTGGTAACAGCGACAGTCGTGGATTCTTTACGTTTAAATCAATGGCTAAAAGGCTTTGGTGAGAATGTTTGGGATATAAAGAAACTGCCGATTGAAAAATAGTTACAGGTAACGACACTATTTGACGCATCCATGAATACTCTATGGTTATCTAATTAATCAGTGATGGATGCCATGAGTACAAACGTCCACGTCTACCCAATAACCGCTACCAAACGCTTTCTGTCGCCCAACAAAAGCACTTTAAAGCCATATCAGGTTATGAACATGATGGTCATTCTTTATCAGGGCAGTTCGCCACCGATAGACCTGAAGATGCTGACGATTGGCAATATTCTCCTTGGTTATTTTCTTATGCCTTTTATACCGCGACAGGGAATCTAGTTTGTTCATTAGAACATCGTATGACCAACATTCGACAATACGGTTGGGATATTGATGGTAATGATTTACATCCTGATTTCTTAGCATCGTTTTTTCCACAAGAAGATCCCGCTCAGCCAAATCCATTCGACCATTGGTTTAATCAAAACACATCACACGATCAATTTTTACAATGGGATCGCTTTATTGATAAAGCGAAGGGTGCATTGCTTGGTTTAGCATTAGGGGATGCGCTCGGGACAACCCTAGAGTTTAAACCTAAAGACAGTTATGAACCGATTACAAACCTAGTCGGTGGTGGAATTTTTCATCTACAAGCCGGGCAGTGGACCGATGATACCTCGATGGCATTGTGTTTGGCTGACAGTTTATTGGCGCAACAAAAACATGACGGCGAAGATCAATTAAACCGATATGTAGATTGGGCGCGCAGTGGTGTCAATTCATCTACAGGTCAATGTTTTGATATCGGGAATACCATACGCACTGCTTTGAATCATTTCTTAAAAACGGGTGATGTGATTGCCAATACCAACGCAGTTAATTGTGCCGGTAATGGCAGTTTGATGCGTTTAGCGCCTATTTCTATCTTCTACTCTCCGCTAAAAAATATATCCCTAGAAACTGCTCTAGAAAAAGCGAAACAGAGTTCAGAGACTACCCATAGCAATCAGCTCGCCATCGAAGCTTACCAAATTATGGCTTGGTTGCTGTATCAGATATTTGATGGAGAAGAATCAAAAGCAGCATTATTTAGCAGGCTAGCAAAAGCATTTCATTCATTATCTAGTGAAATGTCGGAAGTGGTACAAGGCAGCTTTCTTAAAAAATCACGCGATGAAATTTTTGGTTTTGGTTATGTGGTGAAATCACTGGAAGCAGCGCTTTGGTGTTTTGCGCATAGTGACAACTTTGAACAAGGGGCATTACTGGCGGCAAACCTCGGTGATGATGCCGATACCACGGCCGCCATCTATGGACAACTTGCTGGTGCTTTTTATGGCGCAGAGCAGTTACCTCAAGCGTGGTTAGATAAGTTGTTTATCACACACCACATTGAATTGGTTGCTGAGCATTTGGCTGGTATGCCAATTAAATATTGATTTAGAATTTGAACAATACCCAAGTGACTTCAAGGTGAAGATACTAATAATGAGGACAATTATGTCAATCGTGGAAATGCACACCATAAATGGATTAATCAATCTGTTTCTTAATAGTAAAGTTTTAGATAATGTCTCTTACTGGGATGACTTTAGTACAGATAATTGCATGATTGGTCGTAAATTTTACGAATTATTTGTTCAAGAACGAATTAATCGTGATGATTACAGTAAATTTAACAAATATTGTTATTGGTTATTAGAAACAGATCTTGTTGAAATAGGTCGAACAGATGTCATTGAAGATGCGTTCGTATATATGGAAAATTTACAATGATCATAAAGCCTTTGTCGAGGTGATATGATATTTAAGTTATGCGACATAAATTGACGCAGGCGTCGCTAATGTATCTACATCAGCAATGTTTGGAATATTACAATGACGCTACAATATGCACTGAAACTCAAATTAATGCACAGTGATTTGCCTGAAATTGCGCAATTGATGGGTTATAACCGCAAAGGTATGAGTAAGGCAGCTAGTCGCATTGAACAAGTCTTATCTGATCCGCAACTTAATCTATATGCCAACGCTTTTGATTTTAAATACAGTAACCAAGAGTTTATAGAAAGGCTTTGTGAAGTCGTTGGTATTGACCTCAATCACTTCAGTGATGTAATTGACAGCATTATTGCTCATCATGAAGCAATCAGAGATGCGTTTAAATCTTATGTGTTTGTTGATACAGGTTTTAAGCGTAAAAGTGAACCCATCTTCATGTTGGCTTTTTTGGAACATCACCGTTATTTATCTTTTCCCAAAGAAAAACGTGTATTACCAGTAGCAGATCAAGTTGCATACGTTCAAGCATGTATTAAAAAGCATTATGCCGAGAACGATGGGGCGTTGCCTATGTGGGGAAAAATACAACGTTATGTGTTCTTTTATAGCGAAGGTTGTTCCATTTCACTTAATGGTGATGGTGTGATTTTAGAAGCTAACCCAAATCTCAGGCGTTCTATGGCTACATTGGAGTTAAGATGAAAGAACGTATGCTTATACAATCGGATAAGTTAGGGCGTTTTGAAATTCGATCACCAACAGGAAAAGGCGAGATCAAAGAGACGGTTTTATTATGGAATACCGGCGAGCTCGGTAAGAACGTTTATTGTGATAAGCCATTTGCAAACCTATAAAACGCACAACACTCACTTTTAACCTCACCAAGCCAATACCCGCTACCTGCATTGAAATTATTACTAGGAATTCATAATGACACACCACAACAAGCACCTATTTATTGGTGATATTCATGGTCAAGTTCATAAACTTGAAGCATTACTTTCCGAGATCTACATTGATTTAGAATCGACTCAATTGGTGTTTGTTGGTGATTTGGTTGATAACCGTAAAGGCTCTCGAGTCGATCATATCAAGCTATTAAATACCATTAAAACCTTAGTCGATGATGGAAAAGCGTCATGCATAATGGGAAACCATGAGTTCAATGCGATTGGTTGGGCATTACAAAAACCGGATGGCAGTTATTGTCGAGACCGTTTAAAGGCTGGCAACATAAAGCAACACGAATGCTTTATCGAGCAAGTTGGTGAAGATTCCGCTGAGCATCAAAAGTGGATTGCTTGGTTTAAAAAACTACCGTTATTTTTAGACTTTGGTTCGATACGCACAATACACGCATGCTGGCATCAAGAGAGCATTGATAAGCTGCGCTCGTATTTGAATCAAGATAACTCGTTAAAAGAACAGCATTGGTTCGATGCATTTGATAAGCAACATGAGCTTTACCATTTAATTGAAACACTACTGAAAGGCCCAGAAATATCCCTTCCTGATGGTTATTCATTTAAAGATAAAAGTGGTATCGAAAGACATAAAGTTCGAGTGGCGTGGTGGAAAGATCCTAAATCGATTAATTCCTATCAAGATCTTGCCGTTGTAGCCGAAGAACAAAAAGCGAATATCCCGAAAATTCCAGTTAAACCTTCAGCATTTAGTTTTAACCAAATTCTCGATGTACCAGTCGTAGTAGGGCATTATTCTTTACCGGGCTACCCTAAACCACAAAGCGAAATGGTCGCTTGTGTCGATTATAATGCTCAAAAAGAGGAATATCCTTTAGTCGGGTATTTATGGTCAAAACCAACGTCTACCCATAGCTCTTTATCCCTCTCAGGGGCTTTATCTCTGTCAGAAGATAGATTTTGCTACCAAGGCATCACCCGTTTTTTAGATACAACAGACGAACAAATAAGAGATGCATTTTATGATTCTCAGTATAAAAAGCTCGACAACTTGCCAGAATTACAATTAAAGCAGGAAGAACCGACTGAGGGTGCTTGTAATGAACAAGCCGAACAATATATAGAGAAACATGAAATTGCCTACGAACAAGTAGATGAATATCTGTTTACTGAATGGGATCCTATTGGTATCAGTGGAATTGAATGTTGTCGTGATGAGTACCAATATTATACGTACCGTGTTACTTGTTTCGCACTGTTTGGCTCTGTGCATGATCTAGCATTTTGTCTTTGGGGAATAATAGTTTTCATAATAGGTTTAGGCAGTGATTCCATGGAAGAACAAAATAAGATTAAGAAAGATTGTATTGAGCATGCACAGCGGTTAAAGCAGTTGGTTTGTGAGTGATGGTGTTTGTCCAACTGTAATCCCAACGACATAAAATGACGCATCTAGGGCTACTCTTTGGACTAGCCCTTTTTCATGTCCCAAATAGGAATGATGCGTGATTTTACATATACCACACAGCGGAACCGACACCTTAGGTTTCAACATTAGCCAGCATGACATTAACCGTGGTACGGATTGGTTTACTGATGAGCTTTTTTGGCATACGAATTCAGACTGCATTACACAGAAATACTCACGATTTATTGTGGATTGTGAACGCCTACCTGACGACATAGAGCCGATGGTTAAAGAAGGTTATGGCATTTGTTATCGCAAAGACTTTGATGGTAATGATCTGAATATTGAATTACCTAAAAAAGAAGAGATGCTCAAAATCTACCAAGAGCATCACCTAGCTTTAAATAAAGCGACTAACTTTATACTTTGTTATATCCCAGTTGTTTTTATTGTGGATTGCCATAGCTTTGGTGATGACCAAATCAAATCGGATGTGGATTTTTGTTTTGGCTTTAATGATGACTTTTCAAACTTCGACATGCTTGAAAAAATGAAAAAGCATGTAGAGCAAAGAGGTTACACGGTTGGCATCAATGATCCTTACAGCAATGCCATTGTACCAAGCCAACATTTTGGTAATGAGTCAGTGAAATCTATCATGATTGAAGTGAATAAACGTTTGTACTTAACGGATAGTTATCAAAAAAGTGAAGGTTTTGAAATGACAAAAACAGTGATTAATCAATTGCTAGAAATCATTTCCCAAGAGGAAGAGAGTTATGACTAGCTTGCTGGTTTTTGCAGTGGCGGACTCGGTAGAGGGAATGGATTCAACTTTGTAACACAATTGAGCTTACAACTGTTTCGCTTTTTTCCTGTTATAGGGTAATATTGCGCCAAATCGAAACACCTGTACGCTCAACTGGAATCTATTTATGTCTCTTGATGCTTATCATCTTATCCGTTTGTTTAAACACCAAGCTCAGCAACGCGCAGATCAAATTGCGTTGGAAGGCTTTGAAATTCAGGCTCCATGGAACCTTGTTACTTGGCAGAAGCTTGAAGAACAAACCGATAAACTGGCAAAAGTGTTAATTAACCTTGGTGTTTCAATCCAAGATAAATGTGCCATTCTTTCGCAAAACTGTCCGCAGTGGACGTGTGCCGATTTAGCTAGCTTAAAGGCTAGGGCGGTGATTGTTCCTATCTACCCAACCAGTACACTCGAACAAGCGCAATTTATTTTAAATGATGCCGAAGCTAAAGTGTTGTTCGTTAATGATGCGCAGCAGTATCAAATGGCGTGTGAACTTCAAGACGCTTTACCTAATATTGAATCGGTGATTGTGTTCGATGATGCAGTTGAGCTTAAACCGCGTCCAAACCACTGGCATCTTGATGAACTATTAACTGCTAAGTATGAAGTGTCAGAATCACACTCATCAGAATTAGCAATTCGAGTTAAACAAGCTCAGCTCGATGATCTAGTAACGCTTATTTATACCTCGGGTACTACTGGCGATCCGAAAGGGGTGATGCTGGATTACCGTAATTTTGCTTCTACGATCTCTCAACATGATGAAGTACTAGGCTTTACGGAAGGTGACACTTCTCTTGCGTTTTTACCCTTGAGTCATGTATTTGAGCGCAGTTGGTCATTTTATGTTTTAGCTCGTGGTGGTAAGAACGTTTACTTGCAAGATACAAACCGTGTTAAGCAAGCGATCAGCGCAACCAAACCTAATACGCTTTGTGTTGTGCCAAGATTTTTAGAAAAAGTGTACAGCGCAATTCAAGAACAAGTGACTAAAGGCAGCAAGGTTAAACAACTGATCTTTGCCTGGGCGATGAAGGTAGGCAAGAAGCAGTTTGAAGTAAGCCAAGGCCGTCGTGCATCAAGTGTTTTTCTTGAGTGGCAAAATACACTGGCGACAAAATTAGTCTTTAGTAAGTTGCAAAATGCGCTTGGTGGACGTTTGAAATTTATGCCTTGTGGTGGCGCAGCATTAGATGCAGACGTGGCAGGCTTTTTCCATGCGATAAATGTACCAGTGTTATGTGGCTATGGCATGACGGAAACCACTGCAACGGTAACCTGTAATACTATCGCGAACCGCGTAACTGGCTCGAATGGTCAACCGTTAAGCCAAACAGAAGTGAAGCTCGGGAAAGATAACGAAATTTTGATCCGTGGTGACATTGTCATGAAAGGTTATTACAACCGCCCTGAAGATACCGCAGAAACCTTTGAAGAGGGTTGGCTAAAAACCGGTGATGCTGGGCAGTTTGATGAAAATGGTAACTTGTATATTACTGATCGCATCAAAGAGTTAATGAAAACCTCTAATGGCAAGTATATCGCGCCTCAGCGAGTAGAAGGCAAAGTAGGCAGCTGTTCTTTCATTGAGCAAGTGGCGATTGTGGCCGATGCAAAAAACTATGTCACTGCGTTGATTGTTCCAGCGTTTGAATCATTGGATGCTTGGGCAAAAGAAAAGGGCATTCATTATGAATCACCGATAGAGCTATTAAAGCATAGTCATGTGGTTGAACATTTTGAACAACGTTTAAAGCATCTCCAAAAAGAATTGGCAGGCTTTGAAAAAATCAAAAAATTCACCTTGTTGCCAAAAGAATTCTCGATTGAAGACGGCTTGATCACGCCAACCTTGAAGCTGCGCCGTAAAAAGATTTACGAAAAATACAAAAAAGAAATTCAAGCTATGTATAAGGTTAAAAAGTCGTGATGGCTTAGAAAACAATTGTTTATGGTTTGTTATGAAAGGGAGGATAATTTATTTTATTCTCCCTTTATTATGTGTGATAAAAATCGTTTGCGTTGAAAATAATTTCTGTGTTATTTTCCGCCACAATCTCAAGGTTATCGTTAATTCTAACGATAGATTTACTTTAGGGGGATACGCGTAAGGACATTCAAGCTGATTGTGCCATTACGTATGAGTAGGTACTGTTAACATTGAGTTAATCAGTAGACGGGAACCGATGCGAAAGACATCCGCATTGTTATAGGAAGCCCAACTTTGAAAACATTAATCCAGATTTTAAAAATCAGCTTTACTCATCTTAATCGTTCAATTGTGGCCTTTTTGCGCACGATGAAGCGATCTCATATTACAAGTTTAAACTCTTACACTTGTACTCCGCTAAGCCGACGAAGTTCAAATATAACTGAACCTTGAGTTCTATTCGCTAACCTCTGATTTGCTTTTTGCATTTCTCGCCTATTGTTTGCAATTTTATTTGTAGGCAAGGGCTGTGTTTAGTGTCTTCAATTTGAAGTAATGACTTATTTTCATTGAAGTCGGTTTGGCTGGTAATTCAGTCAGTATTTAATATCAATACTCTTCATATTTGACATGGCAACGTTGTTTTGTTGATGGCGTTTGTAGTTCAAATTTCTGAGTAAATACCGTTTTAAGGGTTTATCAATGACCACTGCTTTTGATTTTGAGCTTAACCAAGCCCAAATGCCATTCACCACCAATATTCCTTATGTTGATGGTGTGTACGATCTTGCCCTTGACCAAGTACTGCTTGATCAAGAACAGCATGAATCAGCGGTTCGTTCTTATCCACGTCGATTACCTATCGCAATTAAACGTGCTTATGGCGCTTTAGTTGAAGATACCCGCGGCCAGCTGTTTTTAGATTGCCTAGCAGGCGCGGGAACCTTGGTGTTGGGTTATAACCATCCAGAAATCAACCAAGCATTAAAAGAGCAGCTTGATACGGGGCTGCCTTACCAAACTTTAGATATTACGACGCCCGCAAAAGATCGTTTTATTAAGCAGGTGAAATCATTCCTACCTGTAGATTTTGCTGAAAACTCAGTGATTCAGTTTTGTGGTCCATCAGGAGCCGATGCAGTCGAAGCGGCAATTAAACTAGCTAAGCAGACTACCGGCCGTAACACCATGATCGCTTTCCGTGGCGCTTATCACGGGATGACCAATGGCACTATGGGAATGATGGGGAATCTAGGTACTAAAGCACGTCGTACTGGCTTAATGTCTGATGTGCACTTTATGCCGTTCCCATATAGCCTACGCTGCCCGTTTGGCATGGGTGGCGATGAAGGTGCAAAGCAAAATATTCGTTATATCGAACGTATGTTGAATGATGATGAAAGCGGTATTCAAAAGCCAGCTGCAATTATTGTTGAGCCCGTTCAAGGTGAGGGCGGAGTGATCCCTGCACCTGCGTTTTGGTTACGCGAATTGCGTCGTATTACTCAAGAGCATGGCATTTTATTGATCTTTGATGAAATCCAATGTGGCGTGGGTAAAACTGGTCATAACTTTGCGTTTGAAGAGTCAGGCATTTCACCGGATATTCTTTGCTTATCGAAAGCGATTGGCGGCGGTTTACCAATGTCTATCTTGGTATTTAACAAAGAAATCGATACTTGGAATCCAGGTGAACACACCGGTACTTTCCGTGGCAATCAATTAGCCATGGTCTCTGGCGCAAAAGCATTAGAAATCATTCAACGTGACAACTTAGTTGAACATGCCAAAGTGGCGGGGCAATACTTACGTGCCGGACTAGAAAAAATTCAACAAGAAGTCGGCTGTATTGCGGAAGTTCGCGGTAAAGGTTTGATGCTCGGCGCAGAAGTAGTGCAACCAAGTGGTGAGCTGAATAAGTTTGGCGAGCCAGTATCAGCACCAGAATTAACGCTTAAGATCCAACGCGCAGCATTAGAGCGTGGTTTGATGATTGAAAAAGGTGGCCGTGATGGTTCGGTATTACGTTTCTTACCTCCTGTGATCATCAGTTTTGAGCAAATTGATTTCGCTTTAAAAACGTTAAAAGAAGCCATTATTGCTGCTGGCGGTGGTATTGATCCAACTAAACAAGCAGTTGAACATCAAGACTGGCAACAGCACTTTATTCAAACTGGCGCACACGGCGCAGACAGCTTTGAAAAAGCCATGAACCAAACGACTCAAGCAATGAAAGCAGTATTTGAAGCGGTAGATAAACCCTATTCTGGTATTGAGCCTCAACTGTTAAAAGCGCAAATCGAAGCCGTTAATCTTGATTCTAGTAACAGTGATTTGCAGCAGGTAATTAACAGCACAACAAACTTGGTTGCGAAGAACTCGGTTTTTGTTCAGCATCCAAATTGCATTGCTCACTTGCATACGCCGCCATTAGTACCGGCGATTGCAGCAGAAGCAATGATTGCCTCTTTGAATCAGTCAATGGATTCATGGGATCAAGCATCAGCAGCCACTTATGTCGAGCAGCGAGTGGTGGATTGGTTATGTGACCGTTATAACATGGGAGATAACGCGGATGGCGTGTTTACCAGTGGCGGCACGCAAAGTAATCAAATGGGCTTATTGTTAGCTCGTGATTGGATTGCTGATAAATTAAGCCAGCATTCGATTCAAAAGCTCGGTCTACCAGATTACGCCGATAAATTACGTATCGTATGTTCGAAGAAATCTCACTTCACGGTACAAAAAACAGCGTCGTTAATGGGGCTAGGTGAAGCGGCGGTTGTTTGTGTGGATACTCATAATGATGGCACGATTAATACCGATGCGATGGCCGACACCTTAAACCAATTAAAGGCAGAAGGCTTAATTCCATTTGCGATGGTAGGGACTGCCGGCACGACCGATCACGGCGCGATTGATGATTTAAATACCTTAGCCGATTTAGCATTAGCTCATGATATGTGGCTGCATGTTGATGGCGCTTACGGTGGCGCGTTAATTCTAAGTAGTCATAAAAACCGTTTAGCGGGTATTGAGCGAGCTCAATCAATCAGTGTTGATTTCCATAAGTTGTTCTATCAACCAATCAGCTGTGGCGCAGTGTTGGTGAAAGATAAGGCCAACTTTAAGTACTTGCTGCATCACGCGGACTACCTAAACCGTGAAACCGATGAACTGCCAAACTTAGTTGATAAGTCAATGGCTACCACACGTCGTTTTGATGCTTTGAAAGTATTCATGACAATGCAAAGTGTCGGGACTAAAGCGTTAGGTGAAATGTACGATCACTTGATCGATCAAACCCATGAAGTGGCACAACTTGTCGCGAATAATGCCGCGTTTGAACTTCTGGCTCCGCCGGCACTTTCAACGGTATTAATGCGTTACAGCAACGCTAACTTGAGCGAGCAAGTGTTAAATGACTTAAACCGTCAAATTCGCATTGAAGCTTTGGTTCGTGGTGTGGCGGTATTAGGTGAAACCACTGTCGATGGTAAAGCGGCGCTGAAATTCACTATTTTGAATCCATGCTTAACCTTGAGTGATTTTGAAGCATTACTAAATGATGTGACAGAATTGGCTCAAGTGCTTACAGCGGAAAATGCATTAACTCATTAATTTATGTTCTGGGCAGTATTCAGACCAATCTGCCCATTCTTATACTTATTTTTAATTGTTCTATTAGAACGAAAGTAATTTAACCCTCAAGAAGGAAGGTGACTTAAAGATGTCTATTTTACAAATTGGCGCAGGTGGTGTTGGTTGGGTAGTGGCGCATAAAGCGGCTCAAAACAATGATGTACTAGGTGATATTACGCTTGCGTCTCGTACGATTGCGAAATGTGAAAAAATCATCGAGTCGATCAAAGGTAAAAACAACCTTAAAGACCCATCGAAGAAATTAGAATCACGATTTGTAGACGCCGATGATGTGGCATCTTTAGTAGCGCTCATTAATGAAGTTAAACCTGATCTAGTTATTAATGCGGGCCCTCCGTGGGTGAACGTGACTATTATGGAAGCGTGCTACCAAGCGAAAGTGTCTTACCTAGATACTTCAGTGGCGGTGGATTTATGTAGTGAAGGCCAGCAAGTACCAGAAGCTTACGATCCACAGTGGGCGTTCCGTGAAAAATTCGCTGAAGCGGGTATCACAGGTATTCTAGGGGCAGGTTTTGATCCGGGCGTAGTGAGTGTGTTTGCCGCTTACGCTGTTAAGCACCTATTTGATGAAATCGACACCATTGATGTAATGGATGTTAACGCCGGTGACCATGGTAAGAAGTTTGCGACTAACTTTGACCCTGAAACCAACATGCTTGAAATCCAAGGCGATTCTTTCTATTGGGAAGAGGGTAGCTGGAAGCAAGTTCCTTGTCATACACGTATGCTTGAATTCGATTTCCCAAATTGTGGTGAGTTTAAAGTCTACTCAATGGCGCATGATGAAGTTCGTTCAATGCAGGAATTCATTCCAGCTAAACGTATCGAATTCTGGATGGGCTTTGGCGATACTTATTTAAACTACTTCAACTGCATGAAAGATATCGGCCTATTAAGCCCAGATCCTGTGACCTTACAAGATGGCACGGTAGTTGAACCACTTAAAGTATTGAAAGCATTGCTGCCAGATCCAACATCTCTTGCACCGGGCTACACAGGTAAAACGTGCATCGGTACTTGGGTACAAGGCACAAAAGATGGTAAAGCGCGTAGCGTGTTTATCTACAATAACGCTGATCACGAAGTGGCTTACCAAGATGTTGAACATCAAGCGATTGCCTACACCACAGGTGTTCCTGCCATTACCGCAGCTCTGCAATACTTTAAAGGCAGCTGGAATGAAGCCGGCGTGTTCAACATGGAACAGCTAGATCCAGATGGCTTCCTAGAAACAATGCCAAGCATCGGTCTTGATTGGCATGTTCAAGAGTTAGAACCGGGTCAGCCGAAGATTAATATTCTAAAGTAAAGCCGTATCTCGTTGCTCGTGTTTCGTTACTCGAGTAACGCTGGCAGACTCAATTAATAACAACAGCCATAGCATTCGTTATGGCTGTTTTATATCTTTTTCGAGAAGCATCGCGCTCTAGAACCGAGAAACGCAGTGCTCGAGAATCGTTCTATGGAATTATCTATGCCTAACAACCTTCCAACCCCTTACTTCATGATCAATGAAGATAAACTTATCCATAATCTTGAAATCGCTAAGCGCTTAAAAGAGCTAAGTGGTGTAAAGCTAGTTTTGGCTCTGAAGTGTTTTTCTACTTGGGGCGTGTTTGACATCATCAAACCGTATCTTGATGGCACAACCAGTAGTGGGCCTTACGAAGTGATGCTTGGCCACGAAACTTTTGGTGGTGAGAACTCTGGAAAAGAAAATCATGCGTATAGCGTGGGTTACAGTGAAGAAGATGTAAAACAAGTGGTTGGCATTTGTGACAAGATGATCTTCAATTCCCTAAGCCAGCTTGATGCGCATCGTCATTTGGTGGAAGGAAAGGCATCCATCGGTGTACGTCTAAATCCGGGGGTGAGCCGTGCAGGACAAGACTTAGCCGATCCTGCTCGTCAGTTCTCACGTTTAGGAGTACAAGAGACCCAATTAACCAGTGAGTTGTTTGATGAGCTTGATGGCGTAATGTTTCATATGAACTGTGAAAACAAATCAGCTGATGACTTCATTGAATTACTAGATAGCATTTCACAACGTTTTGGTGCCTACCTTGATAAGCTTGACTGGGTAAGTCTAGGCGGTGGGGTATTCTTTACTTGGCCAGGTTATGAGGTTGAAAAACTTGCGCAAGCGTTGAAATCATTTAGCGAAAAACATGGTGTGCAACTTTATCTTGAACCGGGTGAAGCCATTATTACTAAAACGGCCGATTTAGTGGTCACCGTTGTTGATATCGTTGAAAACGGCATGAAAACAGCGATTGTCGATTCAGCGACCGAAGCGCATCGTTTAGATACGTTAATCTACAATGAACCTGCGTCAATTGGCGAAGCCTCTGAAAATGGAGAGCATGAATATGTAATTGGTTCATGTTCATGCCTGGCGGGTGATCAATTCTGCGTTGCTAAATTTGATGAGCCATTAAAAATAGGTCAGCGTTTGCATATCCTTGATAGCGCAGGTTATACCATGGTGAAACTCAATTGGTTTAATGGCCTGAAAATGCCAAGTATTTACTGCCAACGTAGTAATGGCTATATCCAAAAGCTAAACGAATTCGATTATCAAGATTTCAAACGCTCGCTATCTCAATGGTCAGTTAAATAGCCCACTCAAGTGCAGAATAAGAAATCTAACTTGAAAGCCGTGTTGTCTGTTTAGGTCACTTTAAACTTAAATGGTCATGCGGCTTTTGCATTCTGTAAGGTGGGGCGGTAGAGTGCTGCTACCTGTATTGAAAAGGGATATCGTTTCATGAAAATTATCTATTCCGGTGTTATTGATTCTCACGGTGAAGCCGCTGCTAATCTCTTGAAAGATTTTCTGTTAAAGAACCAAGATAAAATTGAGCGTCAGCTCATTCCAAATTTAGATTACATCGATCCTAGAGCACTTAATGATAATGGTATTCAAATTATAGATGTGACTCACTTGGGGGAGGCACGTTACTCGCTTGCTTATCAGTATGATTGGTTCGTGTTTAGCCCTTGCACAGATACCGATTTAAAAGGCACGGACAAAAATAAAGTGACGTTAACCGTATTAGATTCCGGCGAATTAGAGTTTGATCTTTCAGCGCTAGGGCATTAATAAAAAAGGACTTCGCTGAGAGTAGCGAAGTCCTTGTTGTAGTGGTTAATCAGAATAATTTAAATAGCACTAGATTATGATTTCTCAGCTTGAGGTTGTGCGTTGACCGATGAGTCATCTTGAACTGTTTTTCGTGACCAGTACCCAGCCAAGATTGAGCCTGAAATATTATGCCAAAGCGAGAATAATGTTCCCGGCATAGCTGCTGCTGGTGTAAAGAATTTCATAGCAAGAGCAGTAGCAAGACCTGAATTTTGTAAGCCTACTTCAAACGCAATAGTACGCGAAATAGTTTCATTAAAGCCTAATAAACGACATCCCCAATACCCTGCCAATAAGCCAAATCCATTATGTAGAACAACTGCAAGAGCAATGATTGGACCTATCGCTGCAAATTGAGATGCATTGAGCGCAATAACGATACCAATAATCATCACAATGGCAGCCATTGAAATTAGGGGAAGGATGGAATCAAGTTTCTTCGTGACATCATGGAAGAATTGGTTAATGAAAATTCCGATTGCCACTGGTAGTAATACAATCTTCACTAGGCTCATCAACATTGCTGCTGCCGGAACGTCAACGGCTTGTCCTGCTAAAAGTTCAGATAGAAATGGAGTAAGAAGCACGCCTAGTAATGTTGAAATTGCGGTCATAGATATAGAAAGTGCCACATCGCCCTTGGCTAAATAACACATTACATTAGATGATGTACCACCGGCTACGCTGCCGACTAATACCATACCAACCGTTAGTTCAGGACTAAATCCTAGAATATAACTGATCAGCAAGGCGACAAGAGGCATAACCGTAAATTGTAAAATGATGCCAATCGTAACGGCCAATTTTTGTTTAACGACATTCGCAAAATCACTGGCTTTCAGTGTTAGCCCCATCGACATCATAATCACAACCAATAAAGGCACGATATAAGATTTTAATGGCTGAAAAATGGTTGGCTGCATATAAGCCAAGATGGATATTAAAATTGCCCATACTGGGAATAATTGAGTAATCGTCCGTAACATTTGGTTCTCCTTTTTATAGAAGTCCAGAATGCCATATTTAACATTTTTGTCACGTTTGAATTTTACTCTTCTTTCGACAGCGTAGATGTCACATCAATGACTCGAGTACCTTGGGTGATCGCTTCTAGCTCTGCAATTACATCTTTAATATTCGTTTCTTCTGGAATAGTAATACTGAATTGCGAGGTAAATAGATTCGCGCTGATGCCATTTTCGCCTGCGAGAAATAGGCGCTGAGTATCAATGCTTAAAATATTAGCGCGTTCTCGCTCTAAGATGTGAGTGAGTTCTTTAATGATCCCTGCTTGTTCTTGGCTATCAAAACGTAATTCATACACGTCATCTTCTGCGTGTTTAGTTTCTTGTGATTGCACAAAGTGAGCTTGTAAACCTGAGGCTTCGTCAAATGCCGTTTGAATCATTTCTAGGCTTGATTCAGGGCACTGAATTTTGATTAATCCTGCAACTTGATCATCGAGGTAATTAATTTTACTAATAATCCAACTACCGCCATGTTCATGAGTTGCGTGAGCAAGGTGCTGTAGTGTTTGCGGGGTAGCGTGGCCAGAAATATTGGCAATAAAGAGTACCTTGTTTGTCATGGAAACCTCATCATCAGTGAAGTACTTAAGATAATTTTAGTATAGATAAGAGTGATTGATGTAAGAATAAAGTTCTAAAAGCTCAGCAGTTATGTTTCAATCATTTGATTAAAGAAAAGACAAATAAGGACGAAAAATGGTGAGAGTATCAATGCTCAGCACGGGCGAAGAGGTTTTGCATGGTGATATTGTTGATACCAATGCGTCTTGGTTATCGGAATTATTTTTTGAACAAGGATTTGCGATTCACTACCGCAGCACGGTCGGTGATCAGTTAGAAGAATTAGAAAGCGAAATTACCGCGTTAAGCTTGAAAAGTGATGTGGTAATAGTTAATGGTGGTTTAGGGCCAACAACCGACGATCTTAGTGCATTAGCCGCAGCGAAAGCACTTGGCGTGGAGTTAGAGCTTAATCAAGAGTGGTTAGAGATTATGACTCAGTATTTTGCTCGCCTCGGTCGCCCAATGGCGGCAAGTAACGATAAGCAAGCGATGCTGCCTATTGGTGCTGAAATGATCAATAACCCTGTGGGGACGGCTTGTGGTTTTAGTATTGAGCTTAATAATGCGGTGGTATTTTTTACTCCTGGTGTGCCGTTTGAATTCAAACGTATGACAACCGATGAAATTTTGCCGCGTTTGAAGCAACGCTTTCCAAGTGTTGAAAGGCTGGAATGTAATAAGCTTTATACCTTTGGTCTTGGTGAGTCGGGGATTGCTGATCGTTTGAAATCGGTGAAATTGCCTGATGGTTTCAGCCTAGGTTATCGCTCTTATATGCCGTTTATTGAAGTAAAAATATTCAGCCCTTATCAAGATCCGAATGTCGAACAAGTGATTGAGATAATTAGCGGTGAGTTAGCCGAATTTACGCTTTCAATCAACCAGCCTTTAATTGCGGCGGTTGGCCATTTACTAGAGCAAAGCCAAACACAGATCTCGGCACTAGAGCAGGTCACTGGTGGGGAAATTGCTCGCAGTTTATCACTGGATGTAAAAGCTCAAGAGCAGTTCATACAAAGTGTGGTTGATAATAAAGCACAACCATTATCAGAACTACAAGATGCACTATTGATTGCTGATGAATACCGTCAGGATACCCAATCGGATATTGTGGTTGGTAGCTTCAAAATGGAAGACGAAAGTATTGCTTTGGTTCTGATTTCTGCTGAATATCATTTTGCTCAGCAAGTTTCATTGACACGAGACTACCCATTGAAATCGCAACAGATATTATTGTCTACCGTGATGCTAGATATGGTGAGAAGATACTTGCAACAAACCAGCATGTTAGCAACGTTAAGCCACTTTGAACGTTTGGCTTTTATTGAAGGTTAACCTTTGGTGATAAAATCATCAAATGAGATTGATTTTCAATTGCATGACATTCACATGACAAATGTGACATCCATCTTAAATATTGTGCGCGCATATTTAACAAAAGGTGCTTCGCATGAAATCAACTCTTTATCTTTCTTCTTTTGCGCTGCTATTTTCTTCTGCTTCAGCTCTTGCTTCGGATGATACAACATCAACGGAGCAAGGGCAGTTTAGCGGTGGAGCAAAGCTTGGCTTTCTGTATTCTAATGCTTCCACAACGTCTACCTCTCTCAATACGGGTGGTTGGTTGAAGTATGAGAAAGCGAAATGGACTCATGACTTCTCGGGCAGTAGTTACTATACGAAAACGTCAGATTCAGACGAAGATGGCACGAATAAATATGAGCTAGGTTATAAACTGTCTTATCAAATTGCTGATAAGTATAAAGCGTTTGTTGATAACCGATATGAACATGATCAGTTTGAAACTTACCGCGATGTTTATTCGGTGACTGCGGGTATTGAAAGGGCATTAGTCGATACGGAAACGACAAAAGTGAATATCGGTGGTGGCCCAGGTTATCGTTATAGTAAGCGCCAGCCTAGTGATGTCGATCATCCAAGCCAAGTGAATGAAGACGTTATTGCCAATGGTTTCTTAAATGCCAAAACCAAGGTAACCGATACTTTATCGATTGGTGGGGATGCTGAAGTCGATTACGGTGAATCGAATACTACCTATACTTTAGGGGCGAATTTAAAGAACATTTTAGTGGGCGATGTTGCTTTAGTATTTGATGCTGAATATGTTTATAACACCGACGTTGCTTCAGATAAGAGCAATGACGAAATCTATACTACAGTGAGCATCAGCTACGACTTTTAATTAGACTAGTTTACATTAGATAGAAAACGGGCTTGTGAATTAATCACAAGCCCGTTTTTTATTGGTAGTAGTAAAGTTAAGCAAACCGTTGCGTTACGCCCTTTTCTTTACAGTTTGATATCGAACATTTTTCAGTACCACATCCGATTTTGCTTTGCAGATACAAGGCAGAATTTCTTTAGGATGGGTGAAAGCCAAAGCAAATCCAATGTATTCCACGTCACCTGATTCTAACTCACATTTACAAGCACCACAGTGACCATCACGACATTGAAATTCAGGCTCAAGACCGGCTTTTTCCATCGCATCGAGTAGGGTTTGTTGTGGGTCGATATTCAGTTGAGTGATCCCATTAATTTGCAGTGATTTCATTACAGTTCGAAATCTCCGAAGTCATCAGAGCCAATTTCGTTATCAATTTGACCTACTAGGTATGAACTGATTTCCGCTTCTTGTGGAGCGACTTGTACGTTGTCTGATGATAACCAAGCATTGATCCAAGGGATAGGATTGCTGGTGGCTTCAGGATAAGCAGCATCAAGGCCAACCGCTTGCATGCGGATGTTTGTAATGTACTCAACGTACTGACATAAAATATCTTTATTTAGGCCAATCATAGAGCCATCTTTGAATAGGTATTCTGCCCATTCTTTTTCTTGCTCAGCGGCTTGCTTAAACAGGTCAAAACACTCTTGCTTACATTCTTCAGCAATTTGCATAAAGCTAAAGTCATCTTGACCATTACGTAAGATGTTTAGCATGTGCTGAGTACCGGTTAAGTGAAGCGCTTCATCACGAGCAATCAGTTTGATGATTTTCGCGTTGCCTTCCATTAACTCACGCTCTGCGAAAGCAAATGAACATGCAAAGCTTACGTAGAAACGGATCGCTTCTAGTGCGTTTACAGACATTAAGCAAAGGTAAAGCTGCTTTTTCAGATCATGAAGTTTGATTTCAACCGTTTCACCATTAAGAACGTGCGTACCTTCACCATGACGGTGGTAGTCATTGGTTAAACGGATCAGTTCATCATAGTAATGGGCAATATCACGAGCACGTTTAACGATGTATTCATTTTCAACGATATCGTCAAATACTGCGCCAGGATCGTTCACGATATTACGGATAATGTGCGTGTAAGAACGTGAGTGAATGGTTTCAGAGAATGACCATGTTTCAATCCACGTTTCTAATTCTGGTAGAGACACTAGAGGTAGTAGGGCAACATTTGGGCTACGACCTTGAATAGAATCAAGCAGTGTTTGATATTTTAAATTGCTGATAAAAATGTGTTTCTCATGATCAGGTAGCTTGTTGTAATCAATACGATCGCTTGATACGTCAACTTCTTCAGGACGCCAAAAGAAGGATAATTGCTTTTCGATTAGTTTTTCGAAAATCTCAAATTTTTGTTGGTCATAACGTGCAACGTTAACCGATTGGCCAAAGAACATCGGCTCTTTGAGTTGGTCATTTTTCTTCTGATTAAAAATTGTATAAGCCATGTTAACCTCTTAAATGAACGGTCTGGGAACCATCCATGCGCTAGTGATATGTTGAAGAGCTTTCACTGAGCGATTTCTTGGGTAGTAATTGAATGAAAGCAGCCTGCAACAGGGCAGGCTACGTTATTTCAAGTATTTAATTAGATCTTACAACCGCCGCCGGCGCAATCATCATCTTCAACAACTGCCGCTGTATCATTTTGATCGTCGCTCGCACCATCACGAGTGTTATGGTAGTAAAGCGTTTTAAGGCCATATTTATAGGCAGTTAATAGATCTTTCAACAATAACTTCATTGGTACTTTGCCGTTGGCTTGTACGCTAGGGTCGTAGTTAGTGTTGGCAGAAATAGATTGGTCTACGAATTTCTGCATAATGCCGACTAGGTGTAGATAGCCATCATTTGATGGGATACGCCATAGTAGTTCGTATTGATCTTTAAGTGCTTGGTATTCTGGCACGACTTGCTTCAAGATCCCATCTTTTGATGCTTTCACTGAAACGAATCCACGTGGTGGCTCAATACCATTGGTTGCGTTTGAAATCTGAGAAGAAGTTTCAGATGGCATTAACGCGGTTAAGGTAGAGTTACGTAAACCGTGAGTGGTAATTTCGCTGCGTAGCGATTCCCAATCAAGGTGTAGTGGTTCATCACAAATGGCATCTAAATCTTTCTTATAAGAGTCGATTGGAAGAATGCCTTTTGCGTAAGTCGTTTCATTGAATGATGGACATGCACCTTTCTCTTTGGCTAATTCAACCGAGGCTTTCAGCAAGTAGTATTGGATTGCTTCAAAAGTGCGGTGTGTTAGGCCATTTGCACTACCATCTGAATACTTCACGCCATTTTTCGCAAGGTAGTAAGCGTAGTTAATAACACCAACACCTAGAGTACGACGGTTCATCGTTGCTTTGCGAGCTGCTGGAAGTGGGTAGTCTTGGTAGTCAAGTAGAGCATCTAGTGCGCGTACGACAAGATCCGATAGCTCAGCAAAGTCATCAAGTGATTTAATTTCACCTAGGTTAAATGCAGATAGAGTACATAGGGCAATTTCGCCTTCTTCATCATCAACATTACTTAGAGGTTTGGTCGGAAGCGCGATTTCTAAACATAAGTTAGATTGACGAACCGGCGCAACACTTGGGTCAAATGGGCTGTGAGTATTACAGTGATCGACGTTTTGAATGTAGATACGGCCTGTTGAAGCACGCTCTTGCATTAACAGTGAGAATAACTCAACCGCTTTAATCGTTTCACGTTTGATAGATTGATCGGCTTCATACTTAACGTAAAGCTCTTCAAACTTAGCTTGGTCTTCAAAGAATGCATCATATAACCCAGGTACATCCGATGGAGAGAACAGGCTGATATTCGCCCCTTTGATTAAGCGAGCGTACATTAGCTTGTTTAACTGCACACCGTAATCCATGTGACGAACACGGTTCTCTTCAACACCACGGTTGTTTTTCAGTACTAATAGAGACTGAACTTCACGGTGCCAAATAGGGTAGAACACGGTTGCTGCACCACCACGAACGCCGCCTTGAGAGCAACATTTAACCGCAGTTTGGAAGTATTTATAAAATGGAATACAACCCGTGTGGAAAGCTTCACCGTTACGGATCTCAGAGCCCTGCGCACGAATACGACCAGCATTAATACCAATACCTGCACGTTGAGAAACGTAACGAACAATAGAGCTTGCTGTTGCATTGATTGAATCTAGGCTGTCACCACATTCGATTAATACACATGAACTGAATTGACGAGTAGGGGTACGAACACCCGCCATAATTGGTGTTGGTAATGAAATCTTAAAGGTTGAGACCGCATCGTAAAAACGCTTAATGTAGTCTAAACGAGTTTCTTGAGGGTATTTGGCAAATAGACAAGCGGCAACAAGGATATATAAAAACTGAGCGCTTTCGTAAATTTCTTTTGTTACACGGTTTTGAACAAAGTATTTACCTTCAAGCTGTTTTACCGCTGCGTATGAAAAGTTCATGTCACGGTTGTGATCAATGAAGCTATCTAATACTGCAAATTCTTCAGCGGTATAATCTTCTAATAAATGTTTATCGTATTTACCCATATCAATCAGTTTTGAAACATGATCGAATAGTTTTGGTGGCTCAAACTCGCCGTAGGCTTTTTTACGAAGGTGGAATACCGCTAGACGTGCAGCTAGGTATTGATAGTCAGGACTTTGCTCTGAAATAAGGTCGGCTGCAGATTTAATGATGGTTTCGTGAATATCAGAAGTGGTGATGCCATCGTAAAACTGGATATGAGCTTTTAGCTCTACTTGAGAAACAGAAACATTTTGCAGGCCTTCTGCTGCCCATGTGATCACTCTGTGGATCTTTTCAAGATCGATCGACTCTTTCTGTCCAGTACGTTTTGTGACTGTCAATTGTTCGTTCATTCGAAATGCGTTCCCTAAACTAGATGAATTCTAAGCTGCAACGTTGAATTATTATGGTATTGGCAAGCTTTTTGTGCGGATTCCGCTCTACCTTACTTTGAAGGTTAAACACTATATGTTGGGTTACCCCTATAGCTGGGTTACAAGATAGTGCGAAAAGACGTGAGTTTCAAGATTTGGATTTCTCTCAAGTTGTGGATAACGTTTGGATAGAAAAATTTCTGTAAGTAGATACTAACCTATGCGCTAACGTATTCCTTGAATAGGGAGATTTTGAAGATCCAATATGATGATTTTATACTCAAGAGAAAAAATATTTCGCTTGATCTTTAAGAGAAAATGATCCCGAAATGAGCGGTTGAATTTGTGGATGATCAAGCACATTTTATAAAGAAATAAATGTAATAAAACGCTGATTTATGGTCAGCGTTTTTTGTGATAGGAAACGTGAAATTAAGCTTTATTCTTCGTGTGAATGATATAGTTCACATCAACGTTTTTTCCTAATGAATAGCTATCTGTAAGTGGGTTGTAATGTAGGCCGGTGATGGATTGCTCTTGAAGTGATGTAGAGTCGACCATTTTCAGTAATTCCGAAGGACGGATGAACTTACTATGATCGTGAGTGCCTTTCGGTACTATCTTCATCACTTGCTCGGCACCGACAATGGCAAACAGATAAGATTTTAGATTACGATTTAATGTCGAGAAGAACACATGGCCGCCTGGTTTAACTAATCGTGCGCACGCTTGAATAACCGATAAAGGATCAGGAACGTGTTCTAGCATTTCCATACAAGTGACTACATCGTATGTTTGCGGACATTGATCAGCATGATCTTCGATAGTGCTCTGTATATAGCTAAGCGTCACGCCAGACTCTAATGCATGTAACCTCGCCACTTCTAAAGGCTCTTTACCCATATCAAGACCGGTGACATCCGCGCCTTCTTTCGCCATGCTTTCGGCGAGGATGCCACCGCCACAGCCGACATCAAGTACTTTCTTACCAAATAGCCCTTGTGCGCTATCAAGTACAAAGTTTAAGCGAAGAGGGTTGATTTGGTGTAATGGTTTAAATTCACCATTTAAATCCCACCAACGAGAAGCCATATCTTCAAATTTTTTAATTTCGGCAGGATCAACGTTTTGTTTAGTCGTCATATTGGTCATTCTTCAAGTCATCAAGATGTGATTAATATATCAGGAAAGAGAAGGGCAATGAAATC
This sequence comes from Vibrio sp. CK2-1, assembly GCF_021726515.1. Classification (GTDB taxonomy): domain Bacteria; phylum Pseudomonadota; class Gammaproteobacteria; order Enterobacterales; family Vibrionaceae; genus Vibrio. The sequence goes on from NZ_JAKKCJ010000004.1 coordinate 237,438, forward strand.
CTGACTGTGAAATTGAGAAAGTTAAAGTGATTGATAAAAAGCATAAATTTGAATCTAGCTCAATTTTTCTGCAGTTAAAGCGTGAAGTAGCCATCAAGTGATTAAAACTGCCATGAAATAGATGCCTGATTTATGATTTCTGTGTTATATTTTTAGACCTTGTGCGTATCGCTATTTGTAATGAAGTACGCGATCAAAAAGAATAGAGGGATAATGGCTCTATGAGCGATTTAGCTAAACAAATTACGCCAGTAAATATTGAAGATGAACTGAAAGGTTCATATCTTGATTATGCGATGTCTGTCATCGTTGGTCGTGCACTTCCAGATGTTCGTGATGGTTTGAAACCGGTTCACCGCCGTGTTTTATTTGCAATGAACGTTCTGGGTAACGATTGGAATAAGCCTTATAAAAAATCAGCCCGTGTAGTCGGTGACGTAATCGGTAAATATCACCCACATGGTGATAGCGCTGTTTACGATACGATCGTACGTATGGCTCAACCATTCTCACTTCGTTACATGCTTGTTGATGGCCAAGGTAACTTTGGTTCTATCGATGGTGACTCTGCGGCGGCGATGCGTTATACCGAAGTTCGCATGTCTAAAATGGCTCATGAGTTATTAGCCGACCTAGATAAAGAAACGGTAGATTACGTCGACAACTACGACGGCACAGAAAAAATCCCAGCCGTTTTACCAACAAAAATTCCAAACTTACTTGTGAACGGTTCTTCTGGTATCGCAGTAGGTATGGCAACTAACATCCCACCACATAACCTAGGTGAAGTGTTAGATGGCTGCCTGGCATATATTGATAATGAAGATGTGACTATCGATGAATTGATGGAACACATCCCTGGGCCAGATTTCCCAACTGCTGCTTTAATCAGTGGTCGTAAAGGCATTATCGACGCTTACAAAACCGGTCGTGGTAAAGTTTACATGCGTTCTAAAGCGCATATCGATACCGACAAAAATGGCCGTGAAACGGTTGTTGTGACTGAAATTCCATATCAAGTTAACAAAGCTCGTGTTATTGAAAAAATTGCCGAGTTAGTAAAAGACAAGAAAGTGGAAGGTATCAGTGCATTACGCGATGAGTCAGATAAAGACGGCATGCGTATTGTTATTGAATGTAAGCGTGATGCAGTAGGTGAAGTGGTTCTTAATAACCTATATGCACAAACTCAGTTGCAAACGACTTTCGGTATTAACATGGTTGCGCTAGATAATGGTCAGCCGAAGTTATTCAACCTAAAAGAAATGTTGAAGTGCTTTGTTGATCACCGTCGTGAAGTAGTAACACGCCGTACTATTTTTGAACTGCGTAAAGCTCGTGACCGTGCACACATCTTAGAAGCACTTGCACTGGCACTTGCCAACATTGATGAAATCATTGAATTGATTCGTAATGCACCGACACCAGCAGAAGCGAAAGCGGGCCTAGTCGCTCGTGGTTGGGATCTTGGTAATGTAGCCGCAATGCTTGAACGTGCCGGTACTGATGCTGCACGCCCTGATTGGTTAGAAGACAACTATGGCATCCGCGATGGTCAATACTTCCTAACTGAGCAACAAGCACAAGCGATTCTTGAATTACGTCTACACCGTTTAACTGGTTTAGAGCACGAGAAGATCCTTGACGAATACAAAGCACTTCTAGATGAAATTGCAGAATTAATTCATATCTTATCGAGCACAGAACGCTTGATGGAAGTGATTCGTGAAGAGCTAGAAGCGGTTCGTGAAGGTTTCGGTGATGCTCGTCGTACAGAAATCACAGCAGCAAGCCATGATATCGATATGGAAGAGCTGATTGCTCAAGAAGATGTTGTTGTGACACTTTCTCACGAAGGTTACGTTAAGTACCAAGTATTAAGTGACTACGAAGCTCAGCGTCGTGGTGGTAAAGGTAAGAGCGCAACTAAGATGAAAGATGAAGATTTCATCGAACGTCTGCTGGTTGCTAATACTCACGATAATATTCTTTGTTTCTCAACTCGTGGTAAAACTTACCGCTTGAAGACATACCAACTACCGCTTGCCAGCCGTAATGCTCGTGGTAAACCAATCGTCAATATCTTGCCGTTAGAAGAAGGTGAGCGTATCACTGCTATCTTACGTGTTGATGAGTTTGCTGAAGATAAGTTCATCTTCATGGCAACTGGTGACGGTACGGTTAAGAAAACGTCTCTAGCAAGTTTTGCTAATGTTCGTTCAAATGGTTTGATTGCCGTTAACCTACGTGATGATGATGCGCTAATTGGCGTTGATATCACATCAGGTGAAGATGAAATCATGTTGTTCTCGAAAGAAGGCAAAGTGGTTCGCTTTAGTGAAGAACATGTTCGTGCAATGGGCCGTACCGCAGCAGGTGTTCGTGGTATTCGTCTTGCAGATAACGATCAAGTTGTGTCGTTGATTGTCCCATCAAATGATGGTGGCGATGTTCTGACAGTAACGGAAAATGGTTACGGTAAGCGTACCGTTATCACGGAATACCCAACTAAGGGCCGTGGTACGAAAGGTGTTGTATCGATTAAAGTATCTGAGCGTAATGGACAAGTGGTTGGTGCAATCCAAGCCCTTGAAGCCGATGAGTTTATGATGATCACGAATGCGGGCACACTTGTTCGTACACGTGTATCGGAAGTAAGCCAAGTTGGCCGTAATACTCAAGGTGTTACTCTGATTCGTACTTCAGAAGATGAAAAAGTTGTAGGTCTACAGCGCATCGAAGAAGTGGAAGAAGACGAACTATTAGAAGCTGGTGTGGAAGTTGTTGATACTGACGAAACCCAATCAACATCTTCTGATGATGCTGCTCAAGCTGATACTAACGACGAAGAGTAATCTCTTTTAGTTATACGAAAGATAGAAGCCGGAGGTGATACTTCCGGCTTTTTTATATTTAAACTAAGTCGGTTTTACTTGATTAGTTAATCGAATGTAATAATATAACAATATTGATTGGCCGATGTGATATAGCCCTCATTTTTATCTGTGTTTAGAGTATGTTTAAGATAAAATATCGAGGGAGCATTATAAGAATAAGTGAGAAAGATTATGGCGGAAGTTCGTGCCAGAGTGGATTTAAAAGTAGGTAAAAAAAGCGAAATTGACGCTGAAATCCTGTCCTTTGCAGGCTTGAAAACGGATAAAGAACACATCGCAATTATTTTTAAATCAGCAGATAAGAACCCTCAAGCGCCTTTAGTTCGCATGCATTCAGAATGTTTAACGGGTGATGTTTTTCATTCATCGCGCTGTGATTGTGGCGAACAGCTAGATGAAACCATTGAGAAAATGGGCCAGAACGGTGGGATTTTATTGTATCTACGTCAAGAAGGGCGTGGTATTGGCTTATATAATAAAATTGATGCTTATCGCTTACAAAGCCAAGGCATGAATACCTACGAAGCGAATAACCATTTAGGCTTTGGTGATGATCTACGTGACTTTTCTGAAGCGGCACAAATGTTGAAAGCGCTCGGTATCAATAAAATTAAGTTAATAACGAACAATCCTAAAAAGATGAAAGAGCTTCAAGAATTTGGGATTGAGCTTGAAGAAGTGATTCCAACCCATGTGCATATCAAACATGGCAACGAAAGCTATTTAAAAGCAAAAGCCTCACACGGTAAGCATCGACTTAAATTTGATTAATTAACCCCAGATTAGATTCTAAGGCCTCTCATTGTAGAGGCCTTTTTTATGTTTAACAGTTGTAAAAAATTTGTAAGTAAGTATTATTCTCAAACCCAACTGCAAGTGATAATGATTTTCACTCGTATGATTTATACAAGGATGAGACATGCTTAATCTTCGAACTTCTTCACTGATCATTTCAAGCCTTCTAGTGACAGGTAATACCGCTTTTGCTGCATCGGCACCGAAAGATGTGGTTTCGAACTACGCCAATATTGCTTACGCGGTGTTTGACGATGCTTATATTACGGCTCAGCAATTACAAACGGCTATTGATGCTTTAATTGAAAAGCCTTCAGCCGAAACGCTAGAACAAGCACGCAAAGCTTGGTTGGCTTCGCGTGTTCCTTATCAACAATCAGAAACTTTTCGTTTTGGTAATGCCATCGTAGATGATTGGGAAGGGCAGCTAAACGCATGGCCACTTGATGAAGGCCTAATTGATTATGTAGCAGATGGTTACCATCATGAATTAGGCAATGAAGGCGCTCAAGCCAATATTATTGCAAACAAAAGCATTCAAGTGGGTGCGGATAAAATTGATGCTTCTAAAATTACACCCGAATTATTGGCAAGTTTAAATGAACTCGCTGGTTCTGAAGCGAATGTTGCGACGGGTTATCACGCCATTGAATTTTTATTATGGGGACAAGATCTACACGGCACTGAAGCCGGTGCTGGTGAGCGTTCTTATACCGATTATATCCAAGGCGAAGGCTGTACCAATGGTAACTGTGATCGCCGAGCTCAATACTTATCCGCAGCCTCACAGCTTCTCGTTCAAGATCTGGATTGGATGAAAGGTCAATGGGCAGCAGAAGGTAAAGATAATTACCGTAGTGCTTTGTTGCAACAACCTGCTGAAGAAGGTCTGCGTAAAATGTTATTTGGAATGGGTTCGTTATCATTGGGTGAGCTTGCTGGTGAACGTATGAAAGTGGCACTAGAAGCCAACTCTACAGAAGATGAGCATGACTGTTTCTCAGATAATACACATAACTCGCACTTTTATAATGAACAAGGGATTTATAACGTATTTAACGGCTCTTATACACGAGTTGATGGTAGTGAAGTGAAGGGTGCCAGCATTAAAGATCTCGTTGCGGATAAAGATAAAGCGGCGGCAGATGCGATAGCAAAACAGTTTGATGAGACGCGCGCTAGTGTTCATAAATTGGTTGAGTCTGCTGAAAACAACAATCAACATTTTGATCAGCTAATTGCGGCGAATAATAAATCTGGAAATGAATTAGTCAATAACGCGATTAACTCATTGGTAAAACAGACAGAAGCGATTGAAAAAGCAGCTGGTTTAGTCGGAGTGACCAGCTTGACTCCAGATAATGCAGATCACGAGTTTTAATCAATAGAAAATGGACAAGGGCTCTGAAAATGAGCCCTTACAGGATGTACCATGAAAGCTTCTTTTTTCCTCACATTGACATGCTTACTATTTCCACTTACTACCGCTGCTTATGGTGTCAAATCTGGTGGTGATACCAGTACAAATAAGCAAGGTAACAACGCCTATTCAATGCCTGCCAATAATTTACCTATCTCAAAGCGTTTAGATTTTAGTGTCGGTAACAGCTTTTTTCGTAACCCTTGGGTACAGGCACCGGCAACAACGGATGCACGTGATGGTTTGGGTCCGTTATTTAATACCAACGGTTGTCAAAATTGCCATATCAAAGATGGAAGAGGCCATCCGCCAGAAGAAGGTGAAGATCAAGTCGTTTCTATGTTGGTAAGAATGAGCATTCCAGCATTAACTGCAAATCAAAAACAACAATTGATCGTTTCGGGAGTCATTCCTGAACCGACTTATGGCGATCAACTTGAAGATTTTGCCATTCCTAACGCTAAGCCCGAAGGCAAAGTGAAGATTGAATATGAAACGTTTAAATTGAGCTTTCAAGATGGTGAAGAAATTGAACTAAGAAAGCCTCACTTAACTTTGCATGATTTAAATTATGGTGAATTACATCCAGAGACTATGTTATCGGCACGCGTTGCCCCTCCAATGATTGGTTTAGGCTTATTGGAATCGATTCCTGTCGAAACACTGCAAGATATCGCGGATAAGCAGTTAAAAGACGGCCAGGGGGTTTCAGGTAAATTAAACCAAGTATGGAATGTACAAACACAATCCACAGAGGTAGGGCGCTTTGGTTGGAAGGCCGGACAACCAACATTGAACCAACAAAATGCCGCAGCCTTTAATGGTGATCTTGGTTTAACCAGCACATTGTTTCCCAATGAAAACTGCTCACCAAAACAAACCATTTGTTCTGAGTTACCTAATGGGAATAGTGCGGATAGTGAAAATGCAGAAGTGAGTAATAAGATCATGAAATTTGTCGAATTTTATTCACAACATCTCGCGGTACCAATTCGTCGTAATACCAATGATCCTGCGGTTCAACGTGGACAAGTATTATTTGCGGAGCTTGATTGTGCCTCTTGCCACATTCCAGAATTAAAAACAGCTAAGCGCGATGAGCTTCCTTCTTTGTCAGAACAAACTATTCATCCTTATAGTGACTTACTCTTGCATGATATGGGTGAAGGGTTGGCAGATAATCGCCCTGAGTTTCTTGCGAATGGCCAAGAATGGCGAACACCACCACTTTGGGGAATTGGCTATACAGAAGAAGTCAGTGGCCACCAATACTTTTTACATGATGGGCGCGCTCGAAACTTGATGGAAGCGATTGTGTGGCATGGTGGAGAAGCTGAATCAAGCAAACAAAAAGTGATGCAATTAAATAAATCAGATCGTGATGCATTAATTGCATTTTTAAACTCTCTTTAAGATAACGGACTAGATATGAATAAGATCATTTTAGCTGTGGCTAGTTGTGTATTGGTCGGAAGCGTTACCTATTATGGTATGTCCTTTGATAAAGATCAGAGTAGCGATATATCAAAAAATAATTCTCAACTGTCTGTTCTGCAGTATGAACAACAGAAGACTCAAGAGTTTTTAAATCACACAAACGCACTGAATCAAGCATTGAATCAATATTGCCAAGCGGATTCAGTTGAAAAGCTTGCGACGGTACAAGCGAACTGGTTGAAGACCATGCATAGCTGGATGCCATTGCAAGGGCAGGGTAAAGGGCCAAAGAAAGCGCTCGATCTCAGTTGGACGATTCAATTTTGGCCAGATAAAAAAGACATCACTGGTAGAAAAATGAATAAGATTTTACAAAACCCAGATTTATGGCGTGTCGAATCGATAGAAGAACAAAGCGTGACAGTGCAGGGCTTAGGAGCAATCGAGTGGTTATTATTTGATGAACATTCTGAGTTTTCTCGTCAAGATAAATCCTATTGCCAACTTGCCTTATCAATTAGCGATAACTTGACCAATCATGCAGAAGAAATCAATGCGGCCTGGCAAGACAATCCGTGGAAAGCTTTACCTGAGTCTCAGTGGCCAGCGGAATATCTGGGGCTGATTATGAATCAACTCGATTTCTTATTACAAAAAATACAGCGACCTTTAGCAAAAATTGGACATCCAAGAGCTTACTTTTCAGAGAGTTGGCGTTCGAAACAATCATTAGCATTAATGAAATCGAATATTGACGCTTTATATAAGCTGTATTTAGCCGAAGGCGCTGGATTTGATGGTTTATTGAGAGAAAAAGGTTTAAGCGATTTAGCCGATCGCCTCGACTCACAATTTAAGCAAACACTAGAGACCTGGCCAGCTCAAGCAAGCTTATTTGATATGTTGCAAACCAAAGATGGTTACCGAGAAGCATTAGCTCAACAAAATAAACTACAGCGACTTAAATATTTATTTCATGATGAAGCTGCCGTTGAATTAGGGATCGTGGTTGGGTTTAACTCCACAGATGGAGATTAAGTGCCAATGAATAATCGCGCTCCAATTGATCTCAAACGAAGACAGTTATTGATATTAGCGGCACTTACAGGAGTAGGTTCTGCTGCAGGTTTCAGCTTGAAAGCCTTTTTTGAAGCAAGTCATTCAGAGCGTCATTCACAACCCACACTCATTGGAAATGCACTAGGTAATAATAAACAGTACTACACGGTAGTGGCTGATTGGCAAGGTACAGCCATTTTTAAATTATCACTCCCTGACCGAGCTCATGGTGTGGCGATTAGCCAGCAAAGTACGATGGGCTTTACTGATGCCGTGGCTTTTGCTCGTCGCCCAGGACACTTTTTTCAAGTATTTGACTATTTGACGGGTGAAAAGAAAACCTTGATTCATGCGTCTCATGATCGTCATTTTTATGGTCATGGCGTGTTTAGTCAAGACGGGCGCTGGTTGCTCGCAACAGAAGGTGTACGCAATACAAGCCAAGGATTAATTGGTGTTTATGACGTGGCGGCAGGATATCAAAAAGTGGATGAATGGCATGGTATCGGCATTGGACCACATGAAATTATTCGATTAGATGATGGCAGTTATGCTGTTGGCGTTGGTGGTGTACATACCCAAGGTAGAGAACCACTCAATTTAGAGACAATGCAGCCAAGTTTGACGCGATTGAATCGCAATGGAGCCATAACCAGTCAAGTAGGACTTACCGATAAAAAGCTGAGTATTCGTCATTTGGGGTATAACCATGATGGTGTTGTTCTGTGTGGGCAGCAGTATAGAGGTGAACCTGATGATTACCCCGCACTCATCGCCATGCAGGAAGTAGGGGGAGAATTAACCAACTTGAATGCTGAACCGGAAGAATGGGCAAGGTTTAATCATTATATTGCCAGCATTGCCGTGGTTGATGATTATGTGTTAGCAACGTCTCCACCGGGCAATTGTTACGGTATATGGTCAATATCACAAAATCGATTGTTAGAGTTAAACAGCTTAACTGACGCGTCTGGTGCGATTTCACACAATGGTTATTTTTATATTAGTTCCGGTTCGGGGGAAACGATTAAACGATTACCATTAGAAAATACACTCGCTAACCAATCACATATTTTATGGGACAACCATTGGACAGCTATACCTAAATAATTAAGGAAAATATATGAACGTAAAATTTAGATGTTACTGGCTTTTATTGTCAATGTTGTTTTCTGTCAAGGCTTTAGCAGATACCAGCCAGGAGATCTATCAAGTTTTACAAGATAATCTTACCGCTGCTAAAAATGAAAAAATAACAGATTATATGAATACTGTGCATTCTCAGTCTCTGTTGTATTTACAAACTCAACAAGCGATGCCGCCGATCTTCGATAATTATGAATTAGACTATCAACTACAAGATGTGCAATTTGTAGGAGAAGATAATGAATATGCCTATGCAAAGGCATGGCTAGAAACAACCAAAGTTTCAGGGGCAGTGTTCGCGAATAACCGAATGCAAATTTTAGTCGTTTTCAAGAAAGAGAATGGTCAATGGAAGATATGGTCGCAAGCCAATATGGTGATTCAATATCTCCCTCAGTAGCAGAATAGAAAGGTTGGGGATTTGCTAAGATTGCTAATTTTACACTTAACTGGCATAGTTTCGAAAATTTGAATCGTTAGAGAAATCCCCAATGAGTCTTCAATATCAATCAGTCCCCGTCACTCCTTTTCAACAAAACTGTTCAATAGTATGGTGCGATCAAACCATGAAAGGGGTGATCGTTGATCCCGGTGGCGAAGTAAACCATCTAGTGACGATTATTAATACTCTTGGTGTGACGTTAGAAAAAATCGTACTGACACATGGGCATTTAGATCATGTCGGCGGAACGCCAGAGTTGAAAGCGGAAATGAATGTACCTGTTATCGGGCCACATATTGATGATGCATTTTGGCTACAAGGCCTTATGAATCAAAGCCAAATGTTTGGATTCCCACCTATCGACCCATTTGAGCCAACACAATGGCTACAAGAAGGCGATATAATTGAGTTTGGTGAAGAGTCATTGGACGTGATTCATACTCCGGGACATACTCCTGGACATGTTGTTTTGTTTAGCAAGTCTGCCAATATTGCCTTTGTTGGGGATGTTCTATTTAACGGCGCGATTGGACGTACTGATTTTCCAAAAGGGGATTATGCGACCTTGATTAACAGCATTAAAACCAAATTATGGCCACTAGGTAATGATGTGCGTTTTATTCCGGGTCATGGTCCTGAGTCAACATTTGGTCAAGAAAGAAAATCCAATCCATTTGTTGCGGACGAAATGCCGCTTTACTAAATTTGGAATATACTCAGTACGAAGGGTATTAAATATTTGCACCACTATGGCTCGCAGCAAGATAGCGGCGAGCCAAGCCTACAAACTCTTCTTTTGATGTAATAACATCACTTTCACTAATAAATAAATCATAACCCCACAACTGCTTTTGAATCTTCATTCTATTGGCAAGCATTGCCTTTAAGCCTTTCACGTCACTACCATCTGAATATAGAAAAGGTTTGTCATTAATGATGTGATCTTCCAGTTCATGTTGCCGTCCATGCTGTTTAAGTCCTAGGAAAAGTAGGCTACGCTGATGCAGCAATATTTGTGTGATCACTTTAGGACTAATCGTACTGATGAAAGCTTGATAATCTTTGATCTCAATACCTATCCAAGGAATCGATGTCGCCCAACCTTGAATACTATAATCTAATGTATCGATTCTTTTTATATTATGCCAACGCAATACCCAACCACCTTTATATAAGTGCTGCTGAAAATGCGTTTCGGTAAGGGTAAATCCTAATTTCTGGCCATAAACATAATGCTTAATGGCTAAGCCGATAATTAAGCAAGTAAGAAAAAATAACCCGGCAACTTTACTATTTAGTTGGCTATCAATGGCAAATGAAACCATAAGAAGACAAGCCCATAATAAATATTGGCTCCAAATAGGTAAGCGGGGTTGTGGGTAGAATAGATGTTTGGTTGGCATACCACTCCTGTCAAGGAACCGAAAAATATAAAGCACTTATTAGAGAGTATAGAGGCTTATTAGAAGCCTAAAAAAGCAAATTCAGAATAATGAATTTAAGCTGGTTCGATTGTGTTCAAAATGACAAAAATAGAAGATCTTCACTTCAATTAGACTAATTTCGATTAAATTAGGGTGTTTTTTAGGCAATAGCTGTAAATTTGATTTATATTTTGTTATAACACCGTCCAACATTTTTACCACACTAAAATTAGTGACTTGTGGAGAACTTCAATGAGACTTGCACATAAGCGCAACGTACAACTTAAACTTAAAAAGAAAATCAAAGCAACAAAAGCGGCTGCTGAAAAAACAGTAAAAGCAGTTAAGCCAAAAGCAGAGAAAGCCGTTGCTAAAACTAAATCAGCAGCAGCGAAAGTTGAAAAAGTTGCCAGTGCTGCGGTTGAAGCAGCAGTAGAAGCATCTCAAGATGTAAAACTGACTCCTAAACAGCAACAAGTATTAGACATCGTAGCAGCTAATGCTGACGGTATCAGCCCTAAAGCCATCGGTCTAGAAGCTGGCCAAGAAGATGCAAAAGCAGCGGCTTGGGCAACGGGCGGTTTGAAAAAGCTAGTTGAAGAAAACCTAGTAGTGAAAGAGCAAGCTGCTGGTAATAAGGTTATTTACAAACTAGCTTAATACTACTCACACTTTCTAATATTAATAGCCTTTCTACTTTCTGAGTGGGAAGGCTTTTTTATGCGCGCTATATAACTTCAAGTACAAACCGATAAACCCTGCGTTTGTTCTCAATTTTAGCGTTTAATGTTAAATAGATATTTAAATACTACTTAGTTGAAACTACGTAGTGTTGGTGAGCTGTATTTTACTATTTATGCCTTGTAGATTAAGGCTTAGATATTTCCCACTCAGTATTTCTACGTAGATAGATCGCTAAGTTTGGCTCTTGCCTGCGTTTTTCTCTGATCATTTTCCGTAAATCTTCGCATTGGCATATCCAGTCATTCTCCTAATCTGATTGTGAATAATAACAAAAGGATGAGATATGAATATCATGACAAGGATGGCACAAAATGCCGTTAAAAAGACGCTGGTTGCCGTGGTTGCTACCACTGCTTTACTTGCCTCTAGTGCTTTTGCTGCAGACAAAGTCTATCGATTAAAGCTGGCTGAAACATGGGGGCCGAATTTTCCTGTGTTTGGCGATGCGACGAAAAATATGGCGAAAATGGCCGAAGAAATGTCTAACGGCCGTTTGCAAATCCGCATTGATTCAGCCAATAAACATAAAGCGCCACTTGGTGTATTCGATATGGTGAAATCAGGCCAATACGATATGGGCCATTCAGGTTCGTACTACTGGAAAGGTAAAGTGCCGAATACGCTGTACTTCACTTCAATGCCATTTGGCATGCTGCCTGCCGAGCAATACGCATGGTTTTATTATGGCGGTGGTATGGAGTTAATGGAGAAAGTATATAGCCCGCATAATCTATTATCGTTTCCAGGTGGTAATACTGAATTTCAAATGGGTGGATGGTTCCAAAAAGAAATTAATTCGGTTGATGACCTAAAAGGCTTAAAAATGCGTATTCCTGGTTTTGCTGGGGAGATCATGGCTGAATTGGGTGCGAAACCAACCAACATTGCCCCTGGTGAACTATATACCGCATTAGAGCGTCGTACCATTGATGCCTTGGAGTGGGTTGGTCCGTCATTAGACCTACGCATGGGGTTCCATAAAATTGCCCCTTATTACTACACAGGTTGGCATGAGCCGGGCTCAGAGCTTCAGTTTTTAGTGAATAAGCAAGTATGGGAAAAACTACCTGCTGATTTACAAGAGATTCTAAGAATTTCAATGAAAACCGCGGCATACGACATGTATATCCAAGCGGTACATGAAAGTGGTCAGAACTGGGCTTCGATTAAAACAGAGTACCCTAATGTTAAAGTGAAAAACTTCCCGCCAGAAGTGATGGACGCATTACGCTCAGCAAATGACAAGTTATTAGCTGAACATGCCTCTCAAGATCCATTAGCAAAAGAAATCCAACAATCTCAAGCTGATTATAAGAAAAAAGTTCGAGCTTGGACGGATATTTCTACCAAAGCTTACTTAGATAACGAAGCGGAGTAACCCGATAGCGTTCGGCTTATCATCGAGATGATGATAAGCCGAATGATTTTCTGACAAGGATAAGTCGTAATGAAATTATTAATTTCTGCAGAAAAGGGCATCAACCGAATAGGGGACGCTTTAGGCTGGTTTACTAGCATATTGTTTATATTACTGATGTTGAATGTAGTGTATGACGTTGCCATGCGTTATGCGTTTAATGATGTTTCTATCGGTATGCAGGAAATGGAATGGCACCTATTCTCGGTGGTGTTTTTACTGGGCGTACCTTATGCGATTCGAACGAATGGTCATGTTCGAGTCGATATTATTTATGAAAGACTAACGGTTAGAGCACAAGCTGTTATTGATGTTCTAGGTGGTGTGTTTTTTTTATTACCGTTCTGTTTATTAGTGGCATGGTTTGGTATTGATTATGCTAAAGAATCTTATGCGTTAGGGGAAACTTCTGGTGATCCGGGAGGCCTGCCTTATCGCTGGATCATTAAATCCGTTATTTCCCTTTCATTCTTCTTCATGGCAATTACCGGTCTCGGTATGATTTTAAATGCCATCAACCGAATGATGAATCCGATGCATCCCCAGTTAGGCAAGGATACTGAAAGCTTGGATGCACAAGGAGGTTTATCATGATCGGTATTGTGATGTTTATTGTGGCGCTCTTCGCGCTATTGATTGGTTTTCCAGTTGCTTTCACCTTTGGTGGCATTGCGCTTATCTTTGGCTTATGGGCTGAAGGGCCAGAAATGTTTGCCTTCATGCCTTACCGAATCCAGTCAATTATGCAAAACACGGTTTTAATGGCCGTCCCTTTGTTTGTTTTTATGGGGTTAGTGCTGCAGAAAACCAAATTAGCAGAGCAGCTTTTAGAGTCGATGGCCAAACTGTTCGGTGGTGTCCGAGGTGGTATCGCAATTTCAACCGTGTTAGTTGGGGTTTTATTGGCGGCATCAACAGGCGTAGTCGGGGCTTCTGTAGTGGCGATGGGCTTGATTTCATTACCTGTAATGATGAAGTACAACTATAACAAAGGACTCGCTTGCGGCACCATTTGTGCTTCAGGAACGCTTGGCCAAATTATTCCACCGTCGATTGTTTTAATTCTGTTAGGTGATGTACTGGGTGTACCGGTAGGCGATCTTTTCCATGCCGCAATTTGGCCGGGGCTAGTTTTAGTGGCAGCGTATGTTATTTATATTCTGATCTACGCCAAGCTTAATCCTGAACAAGCTCAATGTATGGTGCGCGAAGATGATGTGTCGCGTAAGCAAGAAATTAAAAAAGCCTTGATTGCGGTCATTCCTCCATTGGCGTTGATTATCGTGGTGTTAGGTTCTATTTTCGCCGGTATTGCCACACCAACGGAATCGGCTGCTTTAGGGGGCGCAGGTTCACTAGTCTTAGCTTTGTTATATCGCCAGTTTAGTTGGAAAATGGTGTATGAAAGCGCGAAAGAGACCGTCAAAGTCACCGCAATGGTGTTTGCTATTTTATTGGGTGCGACAGCATTCTCTATGGCATTTGTTTACACCGGCGGCGATTACTTAGTCGAAGAGTGGATGACGTCTTTACCGGGCGAGAAATGGGGCTTTTTAATCGTCACTATGTTAGTGATATTAATCTTAGGTTTCTTTATCGACTTTATTGAAATCTGCTTCATTATCGTGCCAATTCTTGCTCCCGTCGCTGAATTGATGGGTATAAATATGATGTGGTTTGGTATTTTGATCGCAATGAATTTGCAAACCTCGTTTTTAACGCCGCCATTTGGTTTTAGCTTATTTTATCTTAAAGGGGTTGCGCCTAACGGCATTACTACCGGAGATATATACCGAGGTGTGATGCCATTTATTTTAATCCAAATAGCGGTGCTGGTTTCATTGTTATTAGTACCTGAGTTATATGGCATGAGTGCTTTTTATGAGTACTAACAATCTCAGTTGACCTTAAAGATATTGCGAAAGTTAATTACTTTAGCGCTTAATATTGAGGCTAAATAGCACCATTAAAAATTAACCCCGTGTATTGTTTTGTGAGCAATCGCGGGGTTTCTTTTTATCAAAATTTTAGTTGCTGATTTTCTTGCTAGTATCAAGATAGTTTGAATTATTTTGAATAGGCAAAGGAATGCCGTTAAAAGCCAAGCTATTTCTACTTACCTTAATCCCTCTACTATGTGTCACGGCCAGTGTTAGCTGGATTTTTGTGCATCAAACGAAAGCGCTAGGGCAGAAGGAAATCGATACCTTTCGTGCAGAGTTATTAGAGTCACGTGAAAATGCTTTAGAGGATAATTTACAGCTTGCGATGGCGGCGATTAGTCATGTGTATAACAAAGCTGATGCAGAAGATCAGCAAGCTAAGCAACAAGTCAAAAAGATATTAACTAACTTACGCTATGGCGATGATGGTTACTTCTTTGTTTACGATAAAGATGGCGTCAATCTCGTTCATCCGACTCAACCTGAGTTAATTGGGAAGAACTTAATTAACTTGCAGGATAATAATGGTAATTACCTGATCCAAGCTTTGATATTTGAAGCCAAAACCGGTGGTGGTTTTCATCAGTATTTATGGCAGCAGCCTAGTTCTGGCAAAATGGAAGAGAAGTTGAGTTATGCCGCTTGGTTGGATAAGTGGCAATGGATGGTCGGTACGGGGTTGTATATCGATGACATTGAAAAGCAAATGGCGCAAATCACGGAAAGCATTAATCAAAATATTGAAACAACCTTTTTCTCGGTTGTGGCGCTACTGTCTGTCACCATTCTAGTGATTATCGTTTTAACCCTCGCCATCAATTTCCATGAGCATAAGTTAGCCGATAAAAGCTTGCGTGAATTGGTCAATAAAACGGTGCTATTTCAAGAGGATGAAAAAAAGCATCTTGCTCGAGAATTACATGATGGCATCAATCAGTTATTGGTTTCGAGCAAATGTCACTTGGAAGTGTTGTCGCACAAGGTGTTGCAAAGTTCAGGCGTAAGTAGCGATGTATTAACGCTTATTTCCAAATCTGATGTTTCCTTACAAACCGCAATTCTAGAAGTTCGCAGGATTTCTCATAACTTGCGGCCTAGTGCGCTAGATGATCTTGGCTTAGAAGCGGCATTAAATACTCTGCTAGATGATTTTTCTGATCACTCCCAATTATCCGTGCGCCGTGATATTCAATTAAATGATGCTCAGATCAATAGTGAAATTAGTACGACGATTTATCGTATTGTCCAAGAATCCCTCACCAATATTGAGAAGCACGCTTTTGCCAGTCATGTAGAGATTCGGATACAGCAATTTAAAAACTTGATTCAATGTATTGTTCGAGATGATGGCGTGGGATTCCAATTAACTGAAGTGAGCAAGAAAAAAGGAATAGGGCTCAGAAATATGCGTGAGAGAGTTGAGTTTTTAGGTGGGGAATTTGAGCTGAGTAGTGAAAGAGGTGCTGGCACAGAAATAACGGCATTAATTGAAATAAAGAAATAAAAATTATTCTACTGGGATGGAGAGATAAATATGGGCAGCATTAAAGTCATGATTGTCGATGATCACCAAGTCGTATTGGATGGTTTCGTTGCTCGGCTAGAGCTTGAGCATGATATTGATGTTGTTGCGACTGCAAGTAATGGAATTGAAGCGATACAAAACGTGAAGCAACATCATCCCGAAGTTGTACTTTTGGATGTCAGTATGCCGATTATGAATGGGCTAGAAGCGGCAGAACAAATTAATCAGCTCTTTCCTAATGTGAAAGTTTTAATGCTGACAATGCACGATAATCGAGAATACATTATGAAAGTGATGCAATCGGGAGCGATGGGGTACGTATTAAAAGATATTTCTTCCGATAAACTCATTCAAGCCATTAAAACGGTTCACCAAGGTTCGACCTATTTTTGTGAATCGGTCACGCATACTTTATTTACGCCAAAGCCATCAATGACAGAAGGTCAGGTGAATCCATTAAGTCGACGAGAAGAAACTATCTTAGCACTGGTTGCTCAAGGAGAAAGTAGTAAGAAAATAGCCAAGGCCTTGAATATTAGTGATAGAACCGTTGAAACACATAGACAAAACATCAAGCACAAACTAGATTTAAATTCGATAGCAGAACTGACTAAATACGCTGTTGAGCATGGTTTGTTATAAGCTCGTTAGTGTCATTGTTTAGTGGGCGAAACAAAAAACAGTTGTCACTGTGATGTTGATATATGTAGTAAAACTGTTATCAAACCACCTTTCAAGTACAATAACTAACCAGTTAAGTTAGGTTTTATCGGGTTTTAGTGGATATTTTTTCGATCAAGGTTAGGATCTAGCCTTATCAATTTTGTGTGCTTAGTGTTTTATTGTTTAGTGAGCAAACTATTTAATGCGTTACTAAGCACAATATTGTCACAGATGGACGAGGTTTTATGACTAAGGGTATAGATAAATACAGTATAGACAGCACCGACTATACGATTGGACAAGATAATGTTCAAAAGTGGGGGTTTGATGTCCATAACGCCGTATTTACCACCAGCGCTGGGCTGACCATTCTTTTTATTATTGCTGTGTTAGTGACCGATCCAGTAACGGCTAAATCGGCATTGGATGGTGTTAAGAACTCAATTATTAATAATTTTGATTCGTTATTTATTCTAGCGGGTAACTTTTTTGTACTGTTCTGCTTAGGCATGATCGTCTCACCATACGGTAAAATTCGTTTAGGTGGCGATGATGCAAAAGCAGAGCACTCATACTTATCGTGGTTAGCAATGCTATTTGCTGCGGGTATGGGTATCGGCTTGATGTTCTGGAGTGTTGCGGAACCTGCCGCTTACTTTACCGATTGGTACGGTACTCCATTAAATGTTGCAGCGAATACGCCTGAAGCACAACGTTTAGCGTTAGGTGCAACAATGTATCACTGGGGCTTACACCCTTGGGCGATTTATGCAGTAGTGGCATTGTCACTAGCATTCTTTACTTATAACAAAGGATTACCACTTTCTATTCGTTCGGTTTTTTATCCTATTTTAGGTGACCGAGCTTGGGGGTGGGCTGGTCATATCATCGATATTATCGCGGTATTGGCGACTTTGTTTGGCCTCGCAACCTCATTAGGGTTTGGTGCTCAACAAGCAGCCAGTGGTATCGGGCACATTTTTGGTATTGACTCCGGTGTCGGGTTACAGCTTATCGTGATCGCAGTGGTAACTGTACTTGCGGGTATTTCGGTATATCGTGGTATCGATGGTGGTGTAAAGCTAGTTAGTAACATCAACATGGTTGCTGCCTTTATTCTACTTGTGTTTGTTGGTGGTGTGAGCTTCTCAATTGTTTCTCATACTATTCCAGAAACCTTCATGAGCTACGTAGAAAACATCATTCCACTATCAAACCCATTCAATCGTCCTGATGAAGATTGGATGCACGGTTGGACTGTATTCTACTGGGCGTGGTGGATGTCATGGTCACCATTCGTAGGTATGTTTATTGCACGTGTTTCTCGTGGTCGTACCGTTCGTGAGTTCTTAACCGCGGTTCTACTGATCCCAACAATTATTACGGTTGTTTGGATGGGTACTTTCGGTGGTATTGGTATTGATCAACTGATTAATAAAGTCGGTATGCTAGGTGAGCAAGGCTTCAACGACGCCACAATGGCAATGTTTGAAATGTTTGATGCACTGCCATTTAGCCAAATTATCTCAATGCTTGCAGTTTGTTTAGTACTGGTATTCTTTATCAGTTCTTCAGATTCAGGTTCTTTGGTTATCGACAGTATTACCGCTGGTGGTAAAGTTGATGCGCCTGTTCCTCAGCGTATGTTCTGGGCTTTCATTGAAGGTGCGGTTGCGATGGCGCTATTGTGGGTTGGTGGCTCAAATGCCATTGGTGCACTGCAAGCGGCAGCAATCTCGACAGCATTACCATTTGTATTCGTGCTAATCATTATGTGTATTAGCCTAGTACTAGGTATGCGAACTGAACCGAAACCGGTAAAGGCAGTTAAGAAATAGCATCTAACTAAATATTAGATATTAAAAAGGTTGGCATCGCGCCAACCTTTTTTGTATGTGCCACTTTTTGCTATGCAGACAATACGTTGAGGTAGAGGTGTATTACACCCACAAGGCCTTAATTGGAGTCTCAGGGCTGTAATGGTGATAAATCTGCGCCTGTAGTAGTTCAGCAGTTGCAATAGCGTCAACGAGCGCATGGTGAGGCTGATAGGCTGGTAGGTTATAACGACTACGACTGGTACCTAAACGTACTGACGCAGGCTTCTTGCCACGCAGTTTATCCCACCAACCACTGACTGCTTGCTTCTGCACTTCAGATTCAATGGCTAAAGTATCCACCATAGGAAACAGAATACCTTCGTTGATCCGCTCCATTAATGCCCGGTGAAAGAATTGGCGCTCAATGTATTGATAATGAACGACTACGACCTTTCCAGCCAGCGAATCCAAAACCTCATCCAAGATACGTCTTAGATCCGGTGCATCAGATAAATCACTATGAGTAATACCATGGATAACCACAGAATCTTCATTAAGTGGTTTACGCGGTTTTACGAGCCAGTGTTTACTTTGTTTACAGTAGATCCTTTGCAGGGTAAACGGAATTAACCCTATGCTAATAATACCGTCTTTATCGATATCTAAACCGGTTGTTTCAAAATCTAATGCGACGAATTCTACTTCTGATAGTGGCGTTTCAGGATCGATGACGCCGCTTTGATAAAAGTGTTTTAAGCGTGAATCTTTTACAGAGTTAACTTGCTGCTCAAAGTGCTGCTGCCAGGTTAACTTAGGCTCCAAATAGGCCAGCTTGTTGTCAGTCTTCTTTTTCATATCCACTCCAAATTAGCGCTTACGACGAATTGGTTCCGTCTTTTTCGCTGGTGGTGGGGCATTCTTAAAGGAATTACCGTGATAGCGATATTTTAAGAAGTTCTGAGCATTACTTAATATTTGGAAAGCATCTTTCAGGTTACGTCTTTCAAAATCAGACATATTGTCCGGCTCAATGTTGTTGTCCGGCTCGATTTCATTTTCAACATCTAATGCTTGGTGACGTATGCGCACCATCGAGATGTACTCCATCGCATCTTGAATATCTTCAGCACGACCTTTAGGTAAAATACCGGCTTCAATGATGTCATCTAAACGTTCAAATGAATTTTGCGCACGAGAACCTACGGCCAGCGCATGAACACGAATAAGATCCGCAAGCGGAGCAGTACCACGGCGTTTCAGGTTGATCGAGTTGTTATGACGGCCATCTTTTTCCATTACAAAGCCTTTGAAAAAGCCTAGTGGTGGCGTTCGATTAATCGCATTACGTGCAAGACACGCTAAGAATTTATTATTTCTGCGTGCTCGACGAACAATAAAGCCATTTAAGCTTTCTGCCCATTTTACTCGGCCATAAACGCCATCTAAATCAAAGAAGATAGAGCTGTTTAGTAAGGCTTTAGGATTCGGGTTATCAATCCAGTCGGCAAAACATTCTTCCCATTCAGTACGTGTCATGCGCCACATTGGGTTAGTTGCCATGATGTCACCAGTACATAGGTGATAACCACAGCGAGCCAGAGCTTGGCAGACGAACTCAGACAACTTGGCAAAGTATTCACCGTGTAGCGCTTCATCATAGCTATTGTCTAAAATGATCGCGTTGTCTTGGTCAGTCACAATCAACTGCTCATCTCTAGCCATCGAGCCTAATGCAAGGAAGCAGTAGGGAATCGGTGGCTCGCCATATTCTTCTTCGGCTAATTCCAAAATACGCTGTTTAAAGCTGCGGCCAATTACCGCCATCGCACTACCTACCATGTGTGAGTTAGCATCTTCATGTACCAAGCGAACAAAGCAATCTTTCACTTGCTCAGAAATGGAAACTAAATCATCAATGTTTTGCTGCTGATATATTTGATTAACCAGTAGTAGGCTGTTTTGTGATTCGTAACGAATGATATCCGCCACTTCAACAATACCAATTGGCTGTTTATTTTTAAGAATAGGTAGGTGATGTACGTTACAGCGTAACATTAATAGCATGGCTTCATAAATGTAGGCGTTGTGATCAAGAGAAATCAGTTCATGCGACATCACTTCACTGACTTCTGTACTTGGGTCTAATCCTTCAGCCAGTACGCGTGTACATAAATCGCGGTCAGTAATAATACCAATCACTTGGTTATCATTTTCTTCGTCAATATTAATGGAGTCATCCGTGATTAATAGCGCTGAAATATTTTCATCAGCCATTAGTTTTGCTGCCGCCTGAATCGTCTGATGTCTATCTAAACTAAAGGCTTCACGGGTTAATAAGGTTTTCACTTTAGATGTAGTTAAGTCGTTGGCATTCTTATTATCTGAAAGTGCCTGACGTAATCGTGCATGGTTTTCAATTTCAACGAAGTCAGCGAACGTATCTTCGGTTTCATATAGCTCATTGAAAACTTCAACCGGAATGCAATAGATCAGAGAATCAGCGGTGGCGGTAGCAGGCAGACGAACTTTACCGTTCATCAATAATCCCATTTGCCCGAAGATGTCACCTTCGTCTAAACGGTTATAAAGCTCACCCTTACGGCGATAAATTTCAACTACGCCAGAGCGAACCATATATAAATCTTTAATATGGTCGCCAAATTTGATGATAGGGGTATTTTCTCGGTAATAAGCAATTTCGGTATTGTTTGCTACGTAAGCGAGCTTTTCTTCCGGTAGGGAATCAAAAGGGGGAAATTGAGCGAGAAAGTTTTGAATTTCTTGTAATTCGGCTTCCATAAGAACCACTACTACATTATGAATTTGTAGTAACTATAGGCAATTACGCTTATGAACTAAAGCATTAATCATATTATCTTTTTTAGTTGGTCTAAATTGATAAAAATAGTCAAGGATGATGAAAGAGGCTAACGTATGGCAGCCTCTTTATTGATAGTTTGGAGGTGTATTTCTAAACGAGTTTTGTTTGAATATCGATCTCGTTGTGTAGGGTGCGGTGAACCGGGCAGCGATCAGCTATTTCAAGCATTCTTTGCCTTTGCTGTTCGGTCAAATCACCTTCAATCGTAAGCTCGCGGTAAATAACATCCTGAACAAACTTACCATCTATACAATTTTGGCAATCTTCGTTATGAATTCGGTCATGGCGAAGCTGGATGTCTATTTTGGTGACATTCAATTTCTTTTGGTTGGCGTACATACGCAATGTCATTGAAGTACAAGAGCCTAATGACGCTAGTAATAGGTCATATGGGGTTGGGCCTAAATTACTGCCACCGACACGAACTGGCTCATCTGATGGGAATTGATGAGATTCGGTAATGATATTACGTAAAAAGGCATGATTCTTTTCTTCGACAACTACCTGACCTGACGGAACGGGTTTTTCTGATGAATTAATTTTGTTATTGATGCTGAGATAGCGCTGTACCCACGCTTGAATGGTTGTTGCTACATATTCTGCATCGTGCTTACTTGTGAGTAAGTGGTCGGCTTTATCTAAACTGATAAAACTTTTAGGATGCTTTGCGGCATTGTAAATGATCTTAGCTTGATTAATAGATACGGTTGTATCGAGTGGTGAGTGAAAGATTAGTAATGGTTTTTTCAAGTTATTAATACGTTCAGCTAAGGTATATGACTGTAGATCATCAATAAATTGTTTTTTGATGGTAAAAGGGCGTCCCGCCAGATCAACTTGCTTACTACCTTTAGCAACAATCTCGTCAATGTTATCGGTAAATTGCTTTAATACATGACTTGGTTCAGCCGGTGCACCGATAGTGACAATCGCTTTTGTTTCTGGGATGTTTTCAGCCGCCGCTAAAACGGCTGTTCCTCCTAAGCTGTGACCAATGAGAAAGTCTGGCGCTTGATAATGTTCCCGAAGGTAGTTAGCGGCGGAGTGCAAATCGTCAAGATTGGCGGAAAAATTCGAGTTCGAAAAGTCACCATCACTATTACCTAATCCAGTAAAGTCAAAGCGTAGTACTGCTATCCCCTTATCAGCTAACCCTTTGGCGATTCTAGACGCAGACACAATATCTTTGGTGCAAGTAAAGCAATGAGCAAATAATGCAAAAGCAATGGGTTGTTCCGGTAATTCTAATAGTCCAGCAAGCTCAATGCCGTCGTGATTGGTAAAGGTAAGTTTTTTCTTTTGTACTGACATAATCCTTCCTTTCAAATACTTCTGTTGAAATTACAGTTTCTTTTAAACGTCAACCGCGATGCTAGCCTCTGCGCCACGTGTGATATTTTTCTAACCAATTCAAAATAGTTCGTGGAGCATGCGCTTTTTTCCATTCGCCTGCTGCGTATTTATTACCTTCAGCCCAAGTAGGATAGGCATGAATAGTGCCGAGTATTTTATTCAGCCCAAGTCCGTGTTTCATTGCTAACACAAATTCAGCAATTAAGTCGCCCGCTTGTTGAGCAACGATAGTAACGCCTAAAATAGTGTCTTTGCCTTTAGGGGTGATGACTTTGATAAAACCTTTGGTGTTGCTTTCTGCGATGGCTCGGTCTAATTCTTCAAATTCAAAGCGAGTGACTTCGTAATCAATGCCTTGTTGTTGAGCTTCGGTTTCATTAAGGCCAACACGAGCAATTTCGGGATCAATAAATGTTGTCCAAGGGATCACACGGTAGTCAACTTTGAATTTTTTGAGATTACCAAATAGGGCGTTAACCGCGGCATACCATGCTTGGTGTGCTGCAACATGGGTAAATTGGTAAGGGCCGACAATATCACCAGCAGCAAAAATATTAGGGTACAAGGTCTCTAAATAATCATTGGTTTGCACGGTACGATTCGTTTCTATCCCTAGATCTTCCAAACCATATCCTTCAAGGCGAGCAGAGCGTCCGACCGCGCAAAGTAGTTGATCAAATTCGATTTCAATTTCAGAGCCTTGATGCTCGACTACGATGATTTTTTGATTATCGTGTTTTTCACATCTTAAAGCCTTGTGACCGGTAAGAATTTGTACGTCACTTTGGGTTAGCTCTTGATGTGCCAGTTCGGAGACCTCTAAATCTTCGCGCAGCATAATTCTATCGGCCATTTCAATTTGAATAACCTTAGAGCCTAGACGTGCAAAGCTTTGTGATAGTTCACAACCAATAGGCCCGCCACCTAATACGACCAGTCGCTTTGGCGGAGCATCGAGTTCGACAAAGGTTTCCCATAAGGTATCGCTAGTGACATACCCAACTTCTTCTAAGCCTGGTAATGGCGGTACAAATGGTCTAGCACCAGTGGCAATCACAATATTTCGAGTAGTCAGCTTTTCTATTGAACCATCTTGCAGAGTAATTTCTACCGTCCATGGGTCGATGATTTTGGCGTAACCTTGTTTAACTTCAACGCCCAAGCCGGTATAGCGTTCAATGCTGTCATGTGGCTCAACTTGGGCGATAACGTCATGGACACGTTGCATCACCTTTTTAAATGAAAAAGTGGGAGCGTGATTATCTAAACCGTAATTTTCCGCGTGCCTGAATTGCTCGGCAACTTTTGCACTTTTGATGAGCGCTTTGCTGGGTACACAACCGTAATTTAAGCAATCACCGCCCATTTTGTGGGTTTCTATCAAAGTGACTTTCGCTCGTACTGTCGCGGCGATATAACTACTAACCAGTCCTGCTGCGCCGCCACCAATGACAACCATGTTGCGATCAAACTTGTTGGGCTTATTCCATTTCGCATAAACACGTCTTTTCTGAATGGCGGCAATAATCGATTTCGCAATGAATGGAAAGATCCCGAGTAGGGCAAATGAAACAATAAGATCAAAGGACAGAATGCCTTTTAAACTGTCTATTTGAGCTAATTGAGTACCCGCATTCACATACACTACTGTACCCGCAAGCATGCCTATTTGGCTGACGAGATAAAAAGTCAGGGTTTTGATTTTGGTTAGACCCATCAATAAATTGATTAAGAAAAATGGGAAAATAGGCACAAGGCGCAGGGTGAAAAGATAAAAAGCACCGTCACGCTCAATGCCTTGATTAATTGGTTTTAAGCGAGCTGAAAATTTCTTTTCAATGGTGTCGCGTAGTAAATAGCGGGACACCAGAAATGCCAGTGTTGCGCCAATCGTTGAAGCAAATGAGACAATAAATAATCCAGTGGTTAAGCCAAACAAGCCACCTGCGGCGAGAGTCAGAATAGCAGCTCCAGGAAGTGATAATGCGGTAATCAGGATATAAATGACAAAAAAGCTCGCAGCAACCAAAACAGGGGAACGCTGTTGCCAGTTGCTAAAATCATCCATGCGAGCTTTTAACCCATCTAAGGTCAAAATATGCTGTAAATCGAAAGTGAAAAACAAGCCAATAAGAATGATTGCACTCGCGAGTAGTAATAGTTTTTTTAGCATATTTATATCCATATGGTGCTGATGTGGTTCGATGGTAGTACATCGATAGGAATAAACTAAGAGACAGGCTAAAGATTTAAAATATTTCACATTTAATAATTCTATTAATGTGGATTTGTGTTTAAAAGTGATAGATAGGTTCTTGTTTAATCTTTAATTATAGGCGCAAAAAAGGCCAGCAGAAGACGCTGACCTTTGAAAATGAGCATTAAAGAGAGGCTTATAAAACCGCCGCAATACCTTTACATAGTGGGCCCATGTTTGATTTTGTCATGCCCGCTACGCTGATACGGCCAGAGCCGACAATGTAAATCGCAAATTCGTCTTTCAGGCGAGCAACTTGTTCTTTGCTTAAACCAGAGAAAGAGAACATGCCATTTTGAGCTTCGATAAAGCTGAAGTCTTGTGTTACGCCTTCATCTTTTAACGTTTGAACAAAAAGGGTACGCATTTCTTGAATACGGTCACGCATTTCTGCGACTTCTTTTTCCCATTCAGTACGTAACGCTTCATCATTTAAGATGTGCGTAACAACTGCTGCGCCGTGAGCGGGTGGGTTTGAGTAGATTGAACGAATGATCTTCTTCACTTGTGAAAATGCAGTGGTTGCAGTTTCAGTGGTTGCCGCTACAAGTGTGAAAGCACCAACACGTTCATTGTATAAACCGAAGTTTTTAGAGAATGAACTTGCCACTAAAATTTCATCACAGTATTGCGCGAAAGTACGTAAACCGGCAGCATCGTCTTCAACACCTTTGGCAAAACCTTGGTAGGCAAAGTCAAATAGTGGAAGTAGACCTTTGTCGGCACACAGTTTCGCTAATTGTTCCCACTCAGCAGCAGTAGGATCAATACCTGTTGGGTTATGACAGCAACCGTGTAGCAATACAACATCACCAGCTTGAGCATCGGCTAGGCTAGCAAGCATTGCATCAAAATCTTTATCGTGAGTTTCGGCGTTGTAGTAGTTGTATTGCGCGGTTTCTACACCAGCAGCAGTAAATACGCCGACGTGGTTAGCCCAAGTTGGGTTACTGATCCAAATTTTGCCTGCATCTAATTCACGTTTGATAAATTCGCCCGCTACACGAAGTGCACCTGTACCACCTGGGGCTTGAGCTGTTTTTGCTAGCTTATCAGTTACAATTTTTGAATCAGCACCAAAAAGAAGTTTTTGTACTGCAACGCCATATTCGGCAGTCCCTTCAATGGTTAGGTAAGACTTAGTCTTCTCTGATTCAAGTAATGCAGCTTCCGCTTTTTTAACCGTGGCTAATACTGGCGTTTGACCTTCTTCATTCTTGTAGATACCTACACCTAAGTTGATTTTGGTTGCGCGAGAATCATTCTTAAATTCTTCAGTTAAACCAAGAATCGGGTCGGCAGGTGCAGCAGGTACTTTTTCAAACATAATTCCGTCCATGTAAATGAGTAAATAATTCGATTATTTATACCGTTATACGCTATAGGTTACAACCGTAAATCATACTTGGTGACATGTTTGATTCATATCATTTAATCAAGTATAAACAGGCGTACACTTGTCAGTCATTTATTGAGGGGATGATTATGTTTACCAAATTACCGAAGTGGGTCGAATATGGTGCGTTTACCTTAGCCTTAATCGCGGGTTTTGTGAACGCCATCGGCTTGCTTGGTTTTGAACATCAAGCCATTTCTCATCTTTCAGGAAGTGTCACACAAATTGGTGTGAGCGCGCTGGAACGCCCGATAGTCTCAGTGTTTTTAATCGTTTTAGTGGGTAGCTTTATTATTGGCTCAACCATCTCGGGAGTGTTAATTTCTGGAGAGTCTTTAAAGCTAGGGCGGCATTATGATCTAGTTCTACTGTTGGAAGGAATACTACTACTTATGTCAGCTAGCTTACTCCACGAACATATCAGTTGGGGTTTATGCTTAGCCTCTATGGCTTGTGGCTTACAAAATGCACTTGTAACCACTTACAGCGGCGCGGTCATTCGTACTACACATTTAACCGGTATTTTTACTGACCTCGGATTGATGTTGGGCAGCAAAATAAAGGGTCAGGAAGTTAATAAACGAAAATTCGTTATGTTTAGTGTGATTATCTGTGGGTTCTTAAGTGGTGGCTTTCTCGGTTATTTGGCATTCCAGCGCATTAATGTATCAGCATTAGCCATTCCCGCTGTTGGTTGTTTACTACTCTCTTTTATCTATAGAATTTATCGCCAAAAGAATAAAAATGAACAGTTTTTCAGTGGTCGGTAACACTTTTCAACCTCATTCATCATAACGTCATGACAGCTAGAGTGGTTCTAGTTTAAGCTTCCAATATTCAAGGATGAATATGGAACAATGGAAAATGACACCACGCGCAAAATCTTATCTTAATCACTACCTTTTCTCATTAAACGAGAATTTACGTCGACGCTACACCTCATTTAGTGCCGATTTCTTTTGTGCCACAGAGCAAGATGCCAATACTTGTGCCGACCTCGTTGTGCAAGGTGAAAAAACGGCAACCTGTAGCTTGAAATATTGGTATGAAAAAGCCAATGAACCGATGCCGGAAGTCGGGCACTTGCAAGTGGTTTTGAATTGGGATGGCGAGCCACAATGCATTATCGAAACATTAGAAGTGTTTGAAATTCCGTTTAATCAAATGACTGAACAATTCGCTTTTGATGAAGGTGAGGGCGATAAATCACTTGCGCATTGGCGTAAAGCTCATCAAGCGTTTTTTGAACAAGAGTGTCAGCAAGAAGGCATCACATTTGATGAAAATATGATGCTGGTATGTGAGCGCTTTAAGAAGGTTTATCCGTAATTCTGGAGTATTAAATGCCCAAAGTTGTTTTACAGGGATACATTATTGTTCCAGAGAAAGAGCTTGAACTTATAATCAATGAACTTGAGAACCATCGTCTGTTAACTTGGCAAGAAGAGGGTTGTTTGGCTTTTAGTGTGGAGCAATGCTCTAATAACCCATGCCGGTTTAATGTCTATGAAGAATTTACCGATCAAGCTGCTTTTGACATTCATCAACAAAGGGTAAAAGCATCACTCTGGGGAAGAGTGAGTCAAAACGCAAAACGACATTATCAAATTACTAATGAAAATAATTAACGAATGAATTTTAAAATGTGTCCTTTAAATTCACCGTCAATATAATCAGTATGAGCGGGTTTTTCATTTGTATAAGTGAAGCCGAACTCGATCATTTTGGTGCTGAGTTTGTTTTTTCTGCCACGGCCCGGATCAACTAAAATGACCTCACACTGCGGGTTGGCATGAGCATTGATAAAGCTTGCCAGTAGATTGATATGATTATCTTCATAAAGTAGGTCACTGCCAATGATCATATCGAATAAGCCTAGATTATCACTGAGATCGGCCCAATCGGTACGTTCAAAATCAATCAAACGATCGCCATTTAATTCAGTATTACGATCAAGGAAAGTTTGCACTTCAGGGTGGTAGTCGGTGGCAGTAATATCAGCCGATTGCGCATTCAATACAAGACTTGATAAACCAATGCCGCAACCAATTTCTAGAATACGTTTTTTACCCGTTTCACAATCAAACATATAGTGCGCAAGAACGAGGCTCGAAGGCCACAACACACCAAATATTGGCCAAGAAGCCGATGAAATCCCGAGTTTCTCCGCCACACCATCAGGGTCGTGAAATTCTTGATTACTGCGCAGGGTACACAAGTGAATATCAGTTTTACCAAATTCTATGGTCTGATAACTTAAACGTAATTTTGTCATGGTTAGCCTAAATAATTGGCGCTGAGCCAGCTAACTAGGCATGCTAGATGAAATGACAAAACGGGAAAGAAGTTTTAAGAGTATAGAATAAAAGCAAAAAGGCAATTTATATATACCTTGGCCACATGGTTATTACGCTTAAAGAGGGTTAAATGACGACATCATCAATAGAGACGAAAAGAATAATGACAACGAAAAATCGAATGATGTTGCTAGTGGTAGGAGTGCTGTTAATTGCGGCAAATTTACGTGCTCCAGTCACCGGAATTGCCCCAATGATTGAACTAGTATCTGGGTCTTTTCAATTATCGGCCACTCAAGCAGGGTTACTGACAACATTACCTCTTATCGCATTTGCATTATTTGCACCGCCTTCTGCCTATTTAGCAAAACGTTTTGGTGTTGAATATACGATCTTTTTCGCGCTGGTTTTTATTGCCATCGGTTTGATTTTACGCTCACTTGGTAGTGTCAGTAGTTTGTTTATCGGAACTGGGTTAATTGGTGTCGGAGTGAGTATTGGTAATGTCTTGCTCCCTATAGTAGTGAAACGAGATTTCCCAATGAAAGTTGCATTGATGACCTCTAGTTATGTTTTAGCGATGGGGATTGCCTCCGCATTGGCATCGGCATTTTCAATACCATTGGCTAATTTCCATCAACTAGGATGGCAATGGTCACTGGCGGCGTTGAGTCTACTTACCTTTATTGCAATGGTTGTTTGGTTACCGCAATTAGCCAATAACCAAAAGCCTAATGCGGTGAATGATGGTGCTTCTACATCGGTCAACTTATGGTCTAAATCTTTGGCGTGGCAAGTTTCTTTCTACTTGGGATGTGGTTCATATTTTACTTATACCATGGTGGCTTGGTTGCCGAGCTTATTAGTTCAAGCAGGATATAGTTCAGCAGAAGCCGGGGTGATTTATGGAGTATTTCAAATAGGAACAGCGCTTCCGGGTATTTTCGTTATTCCACTTGTAGCAAAGCTTGCAGATCAGCGTATTCCAGCCTTTGGAATTTGTTTTATTGCTGGCGCCGCGTCAGTGGGGCTATTGATACTGCCGCAGTTTGCTTATATGTGGTCATTTTTACTTGGACTAGCGTCTGGAGCTTGGTTCATCTTGGGTTTGTCTTTTATCAGTTTCAGAACGAGCAATCCGTTACAAGCAACCTCGCTATCGGGAATGGCTCAATTCTTAGGTTATTCATTAGCGGCGATTGGACCAATGTTGGCTGGCTATCTATATGGATTAAATAATGGTTGGAACGAAGTGATTTGGATGATCGTAATCCTATGTACTATCGCCGGCACAATAGGGCTGTTCGCAGGTCGAAACCGAGTTATTTAAATCTAAATAATTGAAAGATAAAGAAATAAAAAAGCCTGCTCATTTTTAAGTGAGCAGGCTTTCATTTAATAAGCAAAAATTCTAATGATTAGAAGTTTGCGCTACGTGGTGTACGTGGGAATGGGATCACGTCACGAACGTTGCCCATACCGGTTACGTAAGAAACAAGGCGCTCAAAACCAAGACCGAAACCAGCGTGTGGCACAGTACCGTAACGACGTAGGTCACGATACCAAGACATGTGCTCAGGATCGATGTTCATTGCAATCATACGTTGATCAAGTACATCTAAACGCTCTTCACGCTGTGCACCACCAATGATTTCACCAATACCCGGTGCAAGTACGTCCATTGCCGCAACCGTTTTACCGTCATCGTTTAAACGCATGTAGAAAGCTTTAATGTCTTTCGGGTAGTTCTTAACGATTACTGGTGCGTTGAAGTGTTCTTCTGCAAGGAAACGCTCATGCTCAGAAGACATATCGATACCCCATTCAACAGGGAATTCAAACTCACGACCAGAGTCTAGTAAGATTTGAATAGCATCGGTGTAGTCTACTTGTGCAAAGTCAGATTCAACAAACTTTTCAAGGCGAGTGATGGCTTCTTTATCGATACGTGACGCAAAGAATTCAAGATCATCGCGACGCTCAGCAAGTACTGCTTTGAATACGTATTTCAGCATGTCTTCAGCCAGTTTTGCGACATCATCTAAATCTGCAAAAGCGACTTCAGGCTCAACCATCCAAAATTCCGCTAAGTGGCGACTGGTGTTTGAGTTTTCAGCACGGAAAGTCGGGCCGAATGTGTAAACCTTGCTTAAAGCACACGCGTATGCTTCAGCATTTAATTGGCCAGAAACCGTTAGAAATGTTTCTTTACCGAAGAAATCTTCGTTGTAATCAACATTGCCTTTATCAGTACGAGGTAGGTTTTCCATATCCAGCGTAGAGACGCGGAACATTTCACCTGCGCCTTCTGCATCAGAAGCCGTGATAAGTGGCGCTGAAGTCCAGAAGAAACCTTGCTCATGGTAAAAACGGTGAATAGCTTGAGATAAGCAGTTACGTACACGAGCCACAGCGCCAATGACGTTAGTGCGCGGACGAAGGTGGGCCACTTCACGTAAGTACTCAATAGAGTGACGAGTTTTCGCCATTGGGTAAGTGTCAGCGTCTTCAACCCAACCAACCACTTTTACTGCCGTTGCGGCTAGTTCAAAATCTTGACCTTTCGCTGGAGATTCAACGATTTTACCCGTTACTTCAACAGAACAACCTGTTGTTAGTTTTAGGACTTCATCATTGTAATTATTTAACTCATTTGGGACCACGGCCTGAATCGGGTCGAAACAAGAGCCGTCATAAATGGCAAGGAAAGAGATTCCGGCTTTGGAATCACGACGTGTACGGATCCAACCACGAACAGTGATTTCACTGTCTACGGCTAATTTACCGCTTAGTACGTCTGTTACAGGCGCGTAAGTCATTTTTTTCTCCATTAAAACACTGCAAAAAAAGGGCAGTGCAAACTAATCATTTAGGTGTAATAGACTATCAATTAAGCGCGATAGAAAATTATTACAAGTACTCGACATATTACCCAACACAGGTTTGGCATCAACCTTTATTGTGCAATTATTTCTATTTTTAGCGCTTTAGTTCTAAATTGAGCTGATAGTAGCCAAAAATATGCGTAAAAAAACAAGCTATATCGGTTTTAGTCGCGCTACAATGAAGATAATTAAGCCTAAGTGATTTGGCTATAAATGAGAGTGATTAAGGGGGAGTGGTGAATTTTCGACTGTTATGTACCAGCATTTTAGCAACAAGTTTTTTAGCGGGTTGCTCCACAATTGGTGGAGATCGCACTTCAGTGAAATCTGCACAAGATGTCAATGATCATATGACGTTTAAGCAAGATCCTATAACTCGTAGTATGGATTTACAGACCGATTCCTATTGGGCTAAATGTGAATCGGAATGGGATGGCTTGGGCTATCGTTACCGTACATCTGTTTATGCCAGTGGTAATCAGCAGACTCAACTTTATATCCGTTTGAAATCTTCTCAAGGCGCTTACGGCATAGAAAGAGCATTTGATGATAATGGTGAACATTACCCATTAGAGCTTTATAAGCCAGAAAATAAATCCGATTCAGTCGTATATGAAAACTTTGCTTTGAATATTTCCCCTGAACAATTAAAAGCCGCCAGTAAAGCCCCTGTGGTGATGCATTTAAAAGGTAAGCAGCACGATTGTACCTTTACCGTTGAACAACCTGTCAGCTATGCGTTTTCTTTAAACCTAGATGAATTAATGAAACAAGTGGATGAGGCTAAAGCGAAAGAATAACGAAGTTCGATTTTCGGCCGCTTTGCTACTCGTTACTCGATAAAGAAGAAAGCGAAGTACTAGAAGACAAAGCATTAAAAAAGGTGAACCAATAATTGGCTCACCTTTTTATTTACTTTCGAGTTTCCGAGAAGCGAAGCGCTCTAGATTCGCTAACCGAGTATCAACAAATCACTTTAACCGCTAAACCACCTTGCGAGGTCTCACGGTACTTAGCATTCATATCTTTACCTGTCTCTAGCATGGTTTCGATAACTTTATCTAAAGATACACGAGGCTCAGAAGAACGACGTAGTGCCATACGAGTGGAGTTAATCGCTTTAACCGCAGCAATACCATTACGCTCGATACAAGGTACTTGTACTTGTCCCGCGACAGGGTCACAAGTTAAGCCAAGATTGTGTTCCATGCCAATTTCTGCCGCCATACACACTTGCTCTGGGCTACCACCTAGTAACTCAGCAAGGCCAGCTGCTGCCATTGAACAAGCAACACCCACTTCACCTTGGCAACCAACTTCCGCGCCAGAAATAGAAGCGTTTTGCTTATACAAGCCACCAATTGCGCCAGAAGCGGCGAAGTAGCGGATATAGTCTTTTTCGGTTACTGGCTGAATGAATTTATCGTAATAGGCGAGTACCGCTGGAATAATGCCACATGCACCATTGGTTGGCGCTGTAACCACTCGGCCACCCGCAGCATTTTCTTCATTGACCGCAAAGGCATACATATTTACCCAATCGATTACCGCCATAGGATCGGTAGAAGTATTAGATGATGTCATTAACTGCTGACGCAATGCTGCCGCACGGCGAGGGACACGCAATGGACCTGGCAAAATACCTTCAGTGCTCATACCTTTTTCCATACATTCACGCATGGTTGACCAAATGTTGGCGAAATAGGTACACACTTCTTCTTTAGAGTATTGAGCACTTTCGTTTTTCATCACTAAAGTACTGATCGACAGACCATGTTCTTTACACAAAGAAACAAGCTCAGTTGCAGTATTAAACTCGTAAGGCACCTGATAGCTTGATTCGACTTTTTTACCAAAGTTTTCTTCATCAACAATAAAACCACCACCGATAGAGTAGTAAGTCTTAGTGTAAACCACTTCATCGCCAATCCAGGCGTGTAAAGTCATGCCATTTTCATGCAATGAAAGGTTGGTCTTTTGGAAGTTCATGCCACCGTCTTTTGGAAAATCAACAGTGTGACTGTCCATCCCAACCGGTAAGCGTTCTGTTTGTTCAACACGAGCCATGAAGCTCGGGATTGAGTCAATATCTACGTGTTCTGGCGTGTTACCTGCCAGACCCATAATGATAGCGATATCAGTATGGTGACCTTTCCCTGTCAGTGATAATGAACCGTAAACATCGACAGTAATTTTTGTAATATCACGCAGCTTACCTTGCTCTGTAAGATCATCGATAAACTGTTTACCGGCTTTCATAGGACCAACCGTGTGAGAACTGGATGGGCCAACACCAATTTTGTAGATATCAAAAACACTGATCATGTTATTACCTCTGATAAGCCCCTTAGGATTAAGAGGCTTTAAGTTTTCTATTGCTGTTTATGTAGAGTAGCTTTGCTATTTTATTTCTGAAACTTTGTATTGATTAGCTAAATTATAGCCTAGTTTGCTATATCTCTAGAACCATAGCTCAAAAGGAGCCGTAGATTACAGAAGTAATCGCTGCAACACCACAAATAGCTGTAAAGATTTGTGCAAAAGATGAGGTCTTGAACTTCGCCATTGCAGGCACTTTACGCATCGCATAAACCGGCATAATAAACAGGATTGCCGCAATCATTGGCGCGCCCATAGATTCGATCATACCTAGGATGCTTGGGTTGATGATTGAAATGACCCATGTAGTTAACACAATAAACAGTAATGAAACTTTGTTAGCCTTTGTTTCAGACGCTTTTGAACGAGATTTCACTAGACCTACTAAGCCTTCATGAGCACCAAGGAAGTGACCAAAGTAGCTTGAAGTGATGGCAGCAAAAGCCACGATAGGGCCTAGATATGAAATCATTGGCGAAGAGTGAATGTTGGCTAAGTAAGACAATACGCTGATGTTTTGCGCTTGCGCTTCACCTAGTTGTTCTGGTGTTAAAGAAAGTACAACAGAGAATACAAAAAACATCACGAACGCCATCAACATTGTTGCTGCACCGCCAGTGATCATGTCAGTTTTCTTCACCGCATTGTCACCATAAACACGACGTTGCTCTTTAGCAAACTGGCTGATGATAGGGCTATGGTTGAATGAGAACACAATAATTGGGATCGCTAACCAAATGATTTTTGGCATTTCAGCCCAGTTTGGCGTGACTTCAGCCATTGAAGTATTCCACTCAGGGATAAGAAAAACAGATAGCGCTAATAAGATGAACACAAGAGGGTAAACCATCAGTGACGTCACTTTTAGCATTAGCTCTTTGCCAAAGATCACTCCGCAAGTCATCAAGCTAATTAAAGCGCCAGAAAGTAACCAGCGTGGAATTGATTCAAAACCAAGTTGGTTGACTAAGAAAGAATCAACCGTATTCGTAATACCTACGCCATAAATCAGCACGATTGGATAGATCGCAAAGAAATAAGCAAAAGTAATGATTGTGGCGCCAGTTTTACCGAAATGTTCTTCAACGGTATCGGTAATATCTGCATTTGGATTTTTAGCAGATAAAACGAAACGGGCTAAACCTTTGTGAGCAAGCCAAATCATTGGCATGGCAATTAAGGCCAGAATAACCAATGGCCAAAAGCCACCAGCACCGGCTTTAATTGGTAGAAATAACACGCCAGCACCTACCGCGGTGCCAAATAAAGATAGTACCCAAGAAAAATCTTGGTAAGTCCATTTAGTCGAAGTTGGAGCACTTTCGACTGCAGCATTAATGGTTTTCGTATTCATTGTTAATTCTCTTAAAAGTTGGGAACAGGAAGAATTGGCGTGGATTATGCTGATCTTGAGGGATAAAAATAGGATCAATATCACTTTATTTGCGGAATAAGTTACAAGTGTTTCATAACATGCGCTGTGTCACGAAAAAACTGCGCTTCAGATTAAATAAACTTATCCGAAAGAGTGAAAGTTCTTATGTGAAACTGAAGGTTGCTTAAATGGTGAGCAGCCGTTAAAGCAAACGACTTATCTATGAGGTTGGAAATATGAAAATTAATTCACTTATAAAAATAAGGGTAATGGTGAATTAAACAGCAGAATGCAGAAGTGCCTGCTGTTGCAGATTGGATTGAGAAGCTATCTGGCTATCAATTGATGATGGGGAATAACTTGCTAGATCTTTGATAGACAGCTGGGATTGCAAAGCTTGAATGATTTGCGCAGTGACGCCCCATATAAAATGCTTTTGATAGTTGATGGCAAAGATACGATGCGCAGATCCTTTAATTTGCATCTTTTTACTGTAAAGATTATCGGGGTTAAATAAGTAAGTCGCAGGTACTTCAAAAATATAATCGACTTCATTTTTATCTATGGTGCTTTGATAGCCATCGTCAACAAAGGCAATGAAAGGGGTGACATTAAAGCGGCTAATGGTAGTGAGTTCTGGTAGTTGGCCAAAAATGTTGACTTGGCTAGGATGTAAGCCAATTTCTTCGTGTGCTTCTCTTATCGCTGTATCGGCAAGTGAATGATCAAAAAATTCGAATTTACCACCGGGAAAGCTAATCTGTCCCGGATGGTTTTTTAAATGGGAAGCCCGTTTCGTCAGTATGACCGACAAACCTTCAGGGCGATCGACACAAGGAATCAAAACCGCCGCTTTTCTTAACTTCTCAGGATCTAGATGAGCCACTCGTAATAAGCTCTCAGGCTGATATCTAGCAGGAATGTTTAATGAAAACTGACGCAATAACTCTTCTTTTTTCATAAACATTCCTTGTCGTCGGTTTTTCTGTGTTTACAGATTACAGGCTAGATAACGTTGGCAAAATCCGGCTGACTTTATCGAGCGTTTCTTGGTATTCCGATTCCGCTTCGCTATCGGCAACAATACCACCGCCAGCCCAAGCATAAAGGTGCTGCTGGTATGCTACTAAAGTTCTGATTGTGATATTGGTGTCCATGCGGCCACAACGGCTGATGTAACCAATACTTCCACAATAAGCATTACGGCGGTGAGGCTCTAATTCTTCAATGATTTCCATCGCACGAATTTTTGGCGCACCAGTAATCGAGCCACCAGGAAAACAGGCGCGGAGTAAATCGCTACCGCATTGATCTTTATCGAGTATAGCACGGATAGTACTGACTAAATGGTGCACTGCGGGGAAGCTTTCAATAGCAAATAGCTCAGGAACAGTGACCGAACCGGGTTTGGCGACACGACCAATATCATTACGTAGTAGATCGACAATCATCAAGTTTTCCGCTTGATCTTTCTCAGCGTTCTTAAGTTGTTCGGCTAATTGCTTGTCTTGTTCTGCATCTTTTGAACGTGGGCGAGTGCCTTTGATTGGCTTAGTTTCAATCACGTTTTGATTGAGTTCGTTTTTATTAAGTTCTAAGAAGCGTTCAGGCGAAATACTGATTAATGTGGTTTCATCGGTTCGGATAAACGCAGAAAAAGGCGCGTGATTAGATTGTTCCAGCGCTTGGTAGGCTAACCATTCTGAGCCTTGATATTGAGCATTAAAGCGTTGCGCTAGGTTGATTTGATAGCAATCTCCCGAGCGTAGGTACTCTTGAATAGCGTTGAATTTTTCAATATACGACGCTTTGGTCATATTCGATTGCCAGTCAGAGCTCAATGCAAACGCTTTGCTCGGTAGGCTTTGCTGTGATTCTAACCAAGCTTGATGTTGCTCGATATTCTGCCCGACGAAATAAGCTTGTTTTAATTGATGATCAACGATAAATGCCCATTCATATAAACCAATCGCCATGTCCGCGGTGGGAATGTCGTGTTCTGCCAAAGAGGGCATCTGTTCGACACGACGACCTAGATCATAACCAAAGTAACCTAAAGCGCCGCCAATGAAAGGAACGTCATCGATGCTTGGTTGTGCCGGCAGTAATTGTTGCTGGTAGTGAGCAAGTAGTGTGAATGGATCATCTTCAGATTTTTGAATTTGCAACTCGCTGGTATCCGTCTTTTGATAAATACTCGTGATACTGCCATGGGTAAGCAACTTGGCAATTGGGTTAGCCACTAAAATATCGTAGCGATTATTGGGGTGGCCGTCTGCGGCTGAGCGTAACAGCATTGCCCAAGGTAGATGCTCGATGGCAGCAAAATAATGCTTAGCTAAGCCTTCCGCGTAAGGAATGTGTTTAATCTTTATACGGTCTTGGAGTGTGCTTGAGTTGTTTTGAGTCATATTGGAATTATTTTGCTTTTTCATTCTATAAAGTGTGACAAAGGTTCAATCGTTACGTGGCATCGAATGCTGAGCGAGAGTATCATAATTCCAGATTAAGCAATGTATGTGAATCGGTAATTGATTGGTTTAGTTAAAATCCCGCCCAAACAAGGATTTGTTGGTTATCAGGGTGACACTGTCACTGTTATGACTATCCACTATCGCCAGTCTTTATCCAATTATAATAATGTAATGTGTAGAGGCATGTATGACCGTCATTCGTAAGCAAGATGTGATCAGCAGTGTGGCTGACGCTCTCCAATATATTTCGTACTACCATCCAATGGATTTTATTCAGGCGCTTGAAAAGGCCTATCACAAGGAAGAGAGCCAAGCCGCGAAAGATGCGATTGCTCAAATCTTAATTAACTCTCGTATGGCCGCTGAAGGGCACCGTCCGATTTGCCAAGATACCGGCATTGTGACGTGTTTTGTCAATATTGGTATGGATGTTCGTTGGGATGAAACGGATATGACGGTTCAGCAAATGGTCGATGAAGGCATTCGCCAAGCTTATACCAACCCTGATAACCCATTGCGCGCTTCTGTGCTTTCTGATCCGGCGGGCAAGCGTATCAACACCAAAGATAACACGCCGGGTGTGGTACACATCAACATGGTGCCGGGTAATAAAGTAGAGATTCAAATCGCGGCAAAAGGCGGCGGCTCTGAAAATAAAACCAAAATGGTGATGCTAAACCCATCCGATGATATTGCAGAGTGGGTAGAGAAAACCTTACCAGCAATGGGCGCGGGTTGGTGTCCACCGGGTATGCTAGGCATAGGCATTGGTGGTACGGCTGAAAAAGCGGCGGTACTGGCAAAAGAATCTTTGATGGAACACATTGATATCCATGAATTGATTGAACGCGGCCCACAAAATGCGGAAGAAGAATTACGTTTAGATATCTTCAACCGAGTGAATAAATTGGGTATTGGAGCGCAAGGTCTTGGCGGTTTAACAACTGTTGTGGATGTGAAAATTAAAACTGCGCCAACACACGCCGCTTCTAAACCTGTTTGCTTAATTCCAAACTGTGCAGCAACTCGTCACGTACATTTCACGCTGGATGGTTCTGGCCCTGCAGAATTAACACCACCAAAATTAGAAGATTGGCCTCAAATTACTTGGGAAGCCGGCGAAAATACTCGTCGAGTGAACCTAGATACTATTACTAAAGAAGACGTTCTTCAGTGGCGCACTGGTGAAACGGTATTGCTATCTGGCAAAATCTTAACTGGTCGTGATGCAGCACATAAACGTATTCAAGGTATGCTACAAAGCGGCGAAGGTTTGCCAGAAGGTGTCGACCTTAAAAACAAATTCATCTACTACGTTGGCCCAGTTGATGCGGTAGGTGATGAAGTGGTTGGCCCAGCAGGCCCGACAACCTCAACGCGTATGGATAAATTCACCGATATGATGCTAGAAGAAACCGGCATTATGGGAATGATTGGTAAAGCAGAGCGTGGTGCAGATACCGTAGAATCCATCAAGAAACATCAGTCTGTTTATCTCATGGCCGTCGGTGGCGCAGCTTATTTGGTGGCGAAAGCGATTAAGAAAGCACGCGTGGTCGCGTTTGAAGATCTTGGTATGGAAGCGATTTATGAGTTTGAAGTCGAAGATATGCCAGTTACCGTCGCGGTCGATTCAACTGGTGCGAATGCTCACCAAATCGGTCCTGATACTTGGAAAGTAAAAATTGCTGAAATGGAAAAGTAATGAAGTAGCACAAGGCGCGTAGGAAAGTGCGGCGCTTTGTGTCTTTATCGCTTAAATTTGCTCAGCAATGGAAAAATTTTCTGACTAATGGCGCTAAATTGATTATAGTTTCATTAATAGAAAGTATAACAGGCTGAATATTTAGGAGATTTTATGCCACGTTTTGTACAGATTTTGCAGATCTTAATTGCTGTAGTAGTGGGTGGATACGTTGGTGTTCAGATGATCCTACACGGGATTGCGATTTTTGACACAAGCAATAACTGGTTTGCAGTAATGACAGTGGTACTTGGTTTATTGTTAGAGTTATCTTTATTTATCATCTATAAATTGATAGAAGAAGATTAACGGCATTTAAACCGAATCGTTAAAATTCATAAAGGCTCGTATTGATGAAATACGGGCCTTTTGTTTTTCGTGTATTTTCTTTTTGATACTTTTCTTTTTAATAAACGTGTTTTTGGTAAAGATGAAGTCAATGTAAGCGGCTGAAGATATTGATTTTAACGAAATATGATATGATCTAACCAATTAAATGAATCATGCTTTGGTATGTGGAGTGGTAAATGAAAATCAAACAAGAAGTGAACGATCTCGTTAAGCGTAGCTTAGACCGACACTTGCGTCTCGCGGTGACAGGGCTTTCACGTGCGGGTAAAAC
The DNA here is from genome assembly GCF_021726515.1 of Vibrio sp. CK2-1. GTDB lineage: Bacteria > Pseudomonadota > Gammaproteobacteria > Enterobacterales > Vibrionaceae > Vibrio. The sequence continues at coordinate 277,833 of NZ_JAKKCJ010000004.1, forward strand.
TGCCTTTATCACTTCCTTGGTTAATCAGCTTTTAAATAGCTCAACTCAAGATAACTTGCCGCTATTTGAGCCTAGTCGTAATAAGCAATTACTTGGTGCGAAGCGTATTCCGCAAACCAATTTAATGGTGCCAAGATTTGACTACGATCTTGCCATTGAACAACTGCATTCAACACCACCCAAATGGCCAGTACCTACTCGTGATGTGAGCGAAATTCGTCTCGCGATTCGTTTTAAGCCGAAAAAGGGCGCGCGACGTTTAATTAAAAGCACTTCAACATTGTATCTCGATATCGTGGACTATCCCGGCGAATGGTTACTCGATCTGCCTTTATTGGATATGAGCTTTGAGCAATGGTCACAAAGCCAACTTGAATTATTAAGAGGCGAAAAGGCGGGCAGTGAATTACGTTCGAAGTTGGCGAAAGAATGGTTATTGAAGTTGAATCATTTCGATAGTCTCGCAACCGCCAATGAAAACCGTGTTGCTGAGCTAGCCAGATCTTATACCGACTACCTACACGCTTGTAAGGATGCAGGTTTGCATTGGGTTCAACCGGGTCGCTTTGTTCTACCGGGTGAACTGGTTGGCGCGCCAGTACTGCAATTCTTCCCTGTTGAACTGGAAATGGATGAACATGGCAAGCCGCTAAAAGAAATTAAACGAAATTCAGCTTATGCAATGCTGCGATCTCGTTTTAACGAATACAAAAAGAAAATCGTTAAAAGCTTTTATCAAGAACACTTTGCCTCGTTTGATCGCCAAATCGTGCTAGTGGATTGCTTGCAGCCTTTAAACTCTGGATATGATTCTTTCATGGACATGAGTGGGGCTATCAGCCAATTGATGCAAAGCTTTAAATACGGTCGTAACTCGATATTAAAGCGTTTGTTCTCAGCCAAAATAGACAAAGTGATGTTTGCGGCCACCAAAGCCGATCACGTCACGCCAGATCAACACATCAATATGGTGTCTTTGCTGCAACAACTGGTACATGAAGCTTGGCAGCATGTGTCTTATGAAGGCATCGATATGGAATGTGTCAGCCTAGCTTCAATTCAAGCTACTATGCCCGGTTATGCTTCATCTGGTGATAAGACTTTCCAAGCAGTTAAAGGCACTACACTGGAAGAAGAAACGCTGACCTTATTTCCCGGTGAAGTGCCGCCAAAACTGCCACAAAAAGACTACTGGCAAGGTAATGGTTTTGAGTTCTATGAATTTAGGCCATTAAAAATACCTCATGACCAAGCATTACCGCATATTCGTATGGATAAGGTGTTGCAGTTCTTGTTAGGGGATAAATTACGATGAGCGATTACAAAAACAAAATTATCTTCAATAGTGATAAAGAGGGCGAAGCACAGCAAAATAAAGCTAAGCCTTCCGATTCAAAATTAGACTACCAACAAGAAACATTGGATGCGTTAAATTCAGATCCTGCTTACCAGCAATCGGCTGACCAACAGCGGGCTTACCAGAAAATGGGCGCAAAAGTAAAATTTGATGACGCCACTGAATTTGTGCCTATGTCGCAAGCTCAACTAGATATGGCTGAAGAGACGAGCGTAGAAGATGAAATGGTCAATATCATTCGTCCTCGCTCTAAACGCCGCTGGTTAATGACCGGTGGTGTACTTGCTTTTACCGGCCTAGTTGGTTGGCAAAGCGTGCATAATGTTCTGCAAGCCTACCAACAATCGGATTGGTTAACACTAGGCTGGACAGGCTTTATCGCGGCATTAGCATCACTGGGTATTGCCGCTACGGTCAAAGAGTTATGGAAACTACGTAGACTTCGTAAACAACTGAGTAGCCAAGAACTGGCAATGGATTTAATTCATTCGCATAAAACTGGCAATGCCAAACCATTTTGTGAAGACCTTGCTTCGCAGGCTGGCGTGACGCTTGAACATGCTGGCTATGATCGTTGGGTTAAAACGGTGAACGATAACCATAACGATGCCGATGTGATTGAGCTATATGATGACATGGTGATTGCACTGCAAGACAAGCAAGCAAAAAAAGTCGTAGCCAGTTATTCAACTGAATCTGCGGTGTTGGTCGCGTTAAGTCCGCTTGCGATTGCCGACATGCTACTGGTCGCTTGGCGTAACTTCAAAATGATTGATGAGCTAGGCAAAATCTACGGGGTTGAACTCGGTTACTGGTCTCGCATTCGCTTGCTTAAACTCGTGTTCATCAACATGGCTGCCGCAGGCGCGAGTGAACTAGCGGTGGATGTTGGCACTAACATGATGTCGTTAAGCGTTGCAGGCAAGATCTCAACTCGTGCCGCGCAAGGGATTGGCGTTGGTTTATTGACTGGCCGTTTAGGGATTAAAGCGATGGCGTTACTTCGTCCTCTACCGTGGCGCAAAGATAAAGCGGTGCGGCTGGGTGAAATTCGTAAGCTTGTGGTTGGGCGAGTGATAGGAAAAACCGAGCAGAAATAGCCGTATTAATAACCACAACGAAATAAACCTTAAAAAGACTAGGGCTCAGATAACAGAATCTGGCCCTAATCATCTAATTTCTTGACGAATTACCGGCCTTCCTACACACTACTGTCAACTTTTCGTGACACCTTTTCAGGAATAGAACCGTGCGTTTAGAAGTCCTTTGCCAAGACCGCCTTGGTCTTACTCGTGAACTGCTAGATATCCTAGTTTCTAAAAATATCGACTTACGTGGCATTGAGTTGAGTACTCGTGGCATTCACATCGGCGATCCCGGGATCATCTACTTAAATTGTCCTGATGTTGAATTTGGAACTTTTAGTGGTTTGATGGCGCAAATTCGTCAAATCGAAGGCGTGACCGATGTTCGTAAAATTCCATTTATGCCAAGTGAACGCGAAAGCACCGAGCTAAATGCGATTCTAGATACACTGCCTGATCCGGTAATTTCGATAAACCTGAAAGGGGATATTGAAATGGCGAACTTCTGCGCGCTGGCGTTGTTTAAAGTTACCGTCAAAGAAATTCAAACCTACAGCATTTTTCATTACATCCCGAAACTAAAATCCGCACCTTGGTTTAAAGCGTTAGCCAGCGGTGAAGTAAAACCTAAGCAGGGTAAGTTTGATGAAGGTCTACTGCGCTACCGCGATAAAATCACCATCGAAGGCTTAAACTACCTAATGGATGTGATGCCGGTAATGATCCACAGTGATTCGGGTGAAGCGATTCTTGCCAGTGCTGTGATCATGCTAAAACCTATTGTGCATTCAGAAACCAAACTAACGGCTGTACCAGATTACAACCCACTTGGCTTTGAGCATTTTGTTGGTGTATCGAATCACCATCAACGTTTGGTGTCTCAGGCGAAAAAACTAGCCATGCTAGACCAGCCGTTATTGATTGAAGGTGAGACCGGTACTGGTAAAGAAATGCTGGCTCGCGCTTGTCATAACCGCTCTCATCGCTCCAATGAACCATTCTTAGTGTTAAGCTGTGCGTCTATGCCAGATGATGCGGCAGAAACCGAATTGTTTGGTAATGCACCGGGCGCGTTTAATAACGACATTGGTCATAAAGGTATTTTTGAACAAGCCGATAAAGGCACGGTTTTTCTTGATGAAATAGGCGAAATGAGCCCACATCTACAGATCAAACTCCTGCGCTTCTTGCAAGATGGCTCATTCCGTCGAGTAGGTGAAGAAAATGAAATGCACGTCGATGTACGTGTGATTGCTTCGACTAAACAAACATTGTCACAACTCACCCAATCAGGCTCATTTCGTGAAGATTTGTACTACCGTTTAAACGTATTGAATTTAAGCATTCCATCTTTACGTGAGCGTAGTAGTGACGTATTGCCGCTGGTGGATATGTTTGTCGCCAAATATGCTCAGCAGCTTGGATTAAAAGTGCCTAGTTATGATGAACAACTCATCGAGCAGCTAACGCTATATCCTTGGCCGGGTAACATTCGTCAGCTAGAAAACTCCGTGCTGCGCGCGATGACCCAACTTGATGATGATGTATTGAAGTTTGAACACTTCCAACTGCCAACACTGCAAGCAAGCCGTTCCGCATTTGAAACACCATCGGAGAGCTTTACGCTAGATGGTTCACTTGATGAGATGATGCGTAAACATGAAGCGCAAATTTTAGAGCGTTTGTATCAATCGTTCCCATCAAGTCGCAAGTTAGCAAAGCGTTTGGAAGTGTCACACACCTCAATTGCAAATAAGCTACGTGATTATGGAATTCGAAAATCGTAATGAAAACGGATCTCTCTACCTTTGAATTGTTGATTGGCGATAACTTTGAACTTGAAAGCGTTAACGTGCGTCTTATCGGTTCTGGTGATGAGAAGATGATGGCGGATTTTTATAACCAAAATCATCAACATTTAGCCCCTTGGGATCCTATTCGAGGCTCTGAATTTTATACCGTTGAAGGTTGGAAAAGCCGTATTAAACGTTTGAATGATTTTCATCAAATGAATACAGTGTTTAGCTTCATTATTGTTGATAAAGAAGATACTCAAGTACTTGGCACTATTAACTTTACCAATATTTCAGGTTTTCCGATTCATGCTTGCAACCTTGGCTATTCATTATCTGAAACCGCCCAAGGAAAAGGCATTATGACTCATGCTCTGCAAGTGTGTATCCAGTGGATTTTTACACAACAAAATCTACATCGAATTATGGCTGCCTACATGCCCAATAATATTCGTAGTGAGAAAGTACTCGATCGCCTAGGTTTTGAATTTGAAGGTATCGCGAAAGACTATTTATTAATTAATGGCCAGTGGGAAACACATCGCTTAATGTCACTGATAAATTCAGCATGGCGAGCTGAAACATAGAATTGAATAAAGGAGCTAGCGTGGAACGACTTAATAAACAACTAGCATTATTAATGGAACTCGACAAACTGAAAACCGTGTTACGCCGTACTCGTGTAAAAGCGGCAGAAGGGCGTTTAGAAAATACCGCCGAACATAGTTGGCATGTTGCGATGATGGCATTGTTGATGGAAGAACATGCCAATGAGCCAGTAGACATTGCTAAAGTCGTCAAGATGTTGCTACTGCACGATATTGTGGAAATTGATGCTGGTGATACGTTTGTGTACGACACCGCAGCATCACAAGTACAAGAAGAAAATGAATTAAAGGCTGCTCAGCGATTATTTGGTATGTTACCCGACGAACAGGGCGCAGAGCTGATGGCTATTTGGCAAGAGTTTGAACAAGCACAAAGCCCAGAAGCGAAATTTGCCAAAGCGCTCGACCGTTTAATCCCAATGCTGCTGAACTACTATAATAATGGTCAAAGTTGGATGGAGCATGGCGTAACTAAAACCCAAGCGTTAACCGTTAATGCAAAAATTGAATATGGTTCAGAAGCATTGTGGCAAAAAACACAGCAGATCGTCGCTGAAGCAGTAAAAAATGGCTGGTTGAAAGACCAATAAGAAATTAAACAAAGCGAGTTACTATGTCGTATACACCTTTGGAACAATACCAAAGAAAGTGGATTTTCACTCATCAATCTCTTCCTGTGCCAGAAGAAGATTTGGTGCATATCAAACCGATTTCTCAGCAGCGTGCTGCGCAGTTATGGATTGAAAACATTAGCAAACAAAGCCCAGATGCCGACCGTTTAAGCTCTGGCGATTGGCCAAGCAAAGCAAGTAATTGGTCTGATGAAGTCAATTGGTCCGCCGCTTGGGATGCCGATGAACCTGAACTGCCTCAAGCAATCCTAGAGCATATCGACTGGCAAGATGACGTAACGGTCTACTTCTGCTACGAAAAATACAACATCATAGAAACCAAGTGGTCAATTTTCAAAAAGCATTGGAAGAACTTCTTATTCTTCGATGATGGCCCGATTCTAATAGGCCGCCGACGTTCTGAAGCCTTATGGTTCAACACCAATGGCACAGTAAAGTTAGGTCAACGTACTGAGTAAAAGATAAACCTATAATTGATTAAAGCTGCCAATGGCGGCTTTTTTTGTGCTCTAAGAGTTTTAATTATCAATGTATTAGTAAAAGGTGACAAAGTAATATTGAGTGTGAGATCTGAAAATAAAAGATGGATGTTTGTAAGCCATTTGGACTTTCAGGTAGTGTGAGTTAAATCTAAACCGCATCACACATGGAATAGCATGCATAAGCTAAAGGTTTTCCAACAAAGCAATATTGATCATTTACATCAGATTATTAATGACTACCCATTCGCAACATTAATTGTCAGCACTGATTCTGGCATAGAAGTGGATCATTTGCCGATGATTTTGACTATTGATGATGGAATTGCGAGTCTTCAAGGGCATATTGCCAAAGCGAACCCTCTTGCTAAATTAGTTAATGATGAAACCAAATCAACCATCATTTTCCACGGCCCCAATTGTTATATATCTCCAAACTACTACCCAACCAAGAAAGAAAATGGCAAAGCAGTGCCAACATGGAATTATATTGTTGTACATGTCACCGGCGAGATTAAATGTATCCATGACAACGATTGGAAGTTGGATTTCTTAAATAGGCTAACGGATAAGCATGAATCTAACTCTGATGAACCTTGGTCTATTTCTGATGCACCTCAAGAATATATTGAGAAAATGCTACCAGTGATTGTTGGCTTGGAAGTACAAATTGAATCGATAGAAGGTAAGTGGAAAGTGAGCCAAGATAAGCCGGAAATCAATCAACAAGGCGTTGTCGATGGCCTACAAGCAATAGGGCATAGTGATATGCAAGCTTGGGTTCAAAAGTTTATTGTTTCTGGTTAATTTCCTCTTACCTATTTGAACCAAAGAAGCACCAGTGACAATTGAGTTGTGATAGCTAAGGGGAAGGCTGGATACACAGTAGCTTTTTGATGTTATATATGCGCTTAGGTTTATATCAACATTCACTGGTTATAAACACAGTGCGTTCTTACGAGTTGCAAGTGGTGAACTATACGGATTTTTCCGTCTATTAAATTGTTATGGGAACAAAACTGGGATTGATGTCGAGTTTATTAAAATATGATGCTTAATACTTTCTGGTGTAGAAGAAATTACATTTAAAACCAAAGGATTGGAGTGATAACGTTGTGAGATTTGTTTTAATTGCACTAACACTGAACCATTTCATTTACTTATATTTCGAGCATTTTATCGACGGTATAATGAGCAGTCCCAGCGAAGCAGGTCAAGCTCCTGGATATGGGATGGTTTATTCATTGTTAATCTTTCCCTTCCAACTTTTTCTAGAACTAGTATTTATTGTTGCTTTGCTTTACCAAACTTTAGTAGTTCGTCAATGGAAAGAGAGCATATGGTACTGGTTTCCTTTCTTATTAACGTTGCTTCTGATTTTAGATATTGGGCACTGACTTTGTATGTTCACATAACAAGTTTTTTAAGAGGGATTTGCAACGCGTGGCATTTTTACTCTTACCAAACATCTAATATGTTAGATCTTCTAATATTGAGGCTCCGATGAAATTTCTCCATCAGTATAAAATAAGCATTCTTTTCTGTATCAGCGGTATGTTGTGTTTAATTGCTTATAACATCATCGGTTCATACGTAGATGAGAAAGGGATCTTAATTGAGCCATTTGCGCTCATTCCTTTATTTTGGCTTTTTCAGCTACTGGCGCTGGTGGCTTTGGTTATTACCTTCCTTAGACATAAAAAGACTCTTTAAATCTAGCTTTCATCACTTAAACAAAAAATGCCGCTTCAAATGAAGCGGCATTTTATTGATTCAGTAATATTGGTAGTAATTACTTCTTACGGCAGTACTCAGCAATGATGTACATTGATTGGCCGTTGGCTTTACCAGATACTAATTTAGGGTCATCTGATAAGCTGATACCGCGTACGACAGTACCTTGTTTGATTACTTGAGAAGAACCTTTGATTGGGAGATCTTTAATGATGGTCACGTCGTCGCCTTTTTTAAGCTCTACACCGTTTACGTCACGAGGTTTTTCTTCATCTTCGTCCATGCCAGTTTCGGCCCAGTTCTTGACCTCATCTTCCATGTACATCATATCTAAAAGCTCATTTGCCCAGGTTTCGCCTTTACGAGAAAGGTGGGTCAGTTGACGCCATGCTAGAACTTGTACTTGTGGTACTTGGCTCCACATGCTGTCGTTAAGGCAACGCCAGTGGTTTACATCCATGTCTTCTGGTGACTCAACTTGTGCGCGGCAAGTATCACAAAGCATTGCTGCGTAATCGACTGTGATTTGAGTTTGCGGCGCAACAGCCAAAGGCGCTAATGAAGAAGTTGAAGAGCAAAGCTCACATTTCGATTCGCAACGTTCAAGTAGCGTAGCTTCTGTAGACATAGTGTTTACCTAATTTGGTCAGGGTTTAATTTTGAGCCGCTATTATCCATGTTATCCATAGAATTTAAAGGGGAATGTCTATTTTAGGCCATTTTATGACGTTTAGGTTAATTTACACCTGAAACATTTTAGCTAAGGTCAGTTTCTCTTGTTCAGTTAATACTGGAGAGGAAAAATCGTGAACGGCTTCCATTTCATCTAGGAATTGTTGAACTTTGGCGAGCTGTTTTGGGTTCATTTCTACCATGCGTTCGATAATATTATCCAGCTGTTCAGATGAAGAATCTTGCGAGATCTGCGTTTGATGTGACATTGGAGTTTGCATAGGGTCCATCCTTAAAATCGATATTATTTGAGAGTGTCGGGAAATGTAGCCAAAGCGACCGACTAATAAGAGTTATATCAACAATTATGGACGGATTGTTTAATTTGTGTAAAATTGGCGCCAAATATTCCATTGGAATGAGAAAGGGTAATATGAGTAAGTTAATTTTTTGGATTGTATTGATTGGCGTTGGTGTTGGTATCGGCATTAATTACCAAGATGAAATTTTAGATATGCTGAATATGCGCGATATGGAAAATCTTTATGACCATATTGAAGATGCTGCAGATAGTGTTCAAAACGGTACGGATTCTTTATCAGATACCGTTAGTGAATTAGCTGAATAACGCAGATAGTTTTAGCAATCTGTTGAACAAAAAAATAGCCCGCATTGATTGCGGGCTATTTTTTGTTGGAAATCAATTAACGCTTAACGGCGGAATAACCGTAGCTTTCGATAAGTTGCTGCCCTTCTTTTGATAGCACGTAGTCTAAAAACTTCTCTGCACGCTCTTCTAGGTGATCCTTTTTATATATGATCAAGAAAGGGCGAGCTAACTTGTATTTACCGTTGGCAATGTTTTCTTGCGTCGGTTTAATACCTTCTAATTCTACTGCTTTAATCGAACGATCAATTGACCCCATTGAAACAAACCCGATGGCTTGTGGGTTATTGTTAATCAGCGTTTTCATCATACCGTTGCTGTTTACAACTAAACTTTTAGCATTAATGTTAGAAACACTTTGTCCATTGATGACTTTGGTTAAACCTAGTTGTGTTTCAAAGCTATAACGAGAACCTGATGATGCTTCACGAGTGACAACCGCAATCGCTTGATCTGCGCCGCCCACTTCTTTCCAGTTTTTTATTTCACCTAGGTAAATTTTAGCCAGTTGATCGCGCGTTAGGCTTTGAACTGGGTTTTGAATGTTGGTGGCAACCGCAATGCCATCATGGGCAATTGGTACAATAGCAACTTGTTCGTTCGCTTCTGCTTCTGTTAGGTAGCGAGAACTCATACCAAAATCTGCCACGCCTTTTTCAGCAAGCACAATCCCAGCCGTCGAATCGACACCTTGAACGGCAATGTAATCTTCCGGGTGGGCTTGGTTATATTTTTCGGCTAGTACATCCATAACTCGTGTAACGGACGTAGAACCAGAGACAACAATTTGTTTGGCCTGAACAGCGGAAACAAAGAGTACTGAAGATAAAAGGGTAGCCAGTAAAGCTCGAAACATGTAGTTCTCCAATATGATTAACGGCAGTAAAACTTGCAGTCATTCTATGTCGTTTGTGTGACAGTTTTGTGACTGAAATATTCCAATACTCACTATTTAATTAAGGGTAAAAATAACGTGAAATTCTGATGAGTGATTTATACTCATAGTGGAGGTCTACTATGATCAATGAATTAGATTGGCGTCGATTACTTAAGCGCTGCGAACAACTCTGTCATTATCGAAATGGCAGTGTGCCTGTTGGTCAAGGGAAAGCTTGTTTTGATAGTGATGAAGCCACTAAAGTTTTGATTTTTTCTAATGCGGTCTTTTCGGTTGATTCACTGCATTGCAGCCACACTATTGAAGTTGCTAAGTTAGATTACGATGAAAACCATGAAATGTGGGAGTTGTATATTAATAGCGCTGAAGATGCTTCGTTGGCCGAGCCTGAATGGTTGCCACATCCGGTTCATTTTGCTCATGCTAATCCGATGATCTTATTATCGGTTATTGAAAAAGATGCGGAAGAATGTATCTGGCGGTAGGGCGTTTTAATAAAGTATATAAAGCAAGAAAAAGGCTACCGCATAACAAATGGGTAGCCTTTAGTTTTTCGATTAGCGCATCAAATTATTCAGAAGCAGCTTCGTCTTGAGTCGGTTCAACGGACTCTGGCAGTGGTGCAAATTTCTGAGTGGGTACCGCTAAGATATTACGGTTATCGATGCTAACGCTTAACAGGCTAACTTCAATCACATCGCCAAGTTTAAACTCAAGGTTACCGTCAATTTCGATAGTGCCTAAATCACGCGATGCTGAAATTCGCTCTTTATTATCGATGATTTTAGAGCAAGGTATAAAGACCGCAGCGCCATTTTCGAGTAAACGAGCACGGGCTCCAGCACGATTAATATCAAAAATTTCAGCTTGGTATTTAGTACCTTTTTCTGGTTCATTGATTAACGTGCGCGCGTATAACCAATCCGAGACATTACGTTCTGCCATGCCATGATAACGACGGCAAAGTGATAACTCCGCACCGACAGTTTCATCTGGCGTTTGCACTGGCGCTTTATCTAAAATGAGCGCTTTCAACATGCGGTGGTTGATCATGTCGCCGTACTTACGAATTGGTGACGTCCAAGTAGCGTAAATATCTAATCCCATTGCAAAGTGTTGCTCGGGTTTATGATTAATTTCACTGTAGGCTTGGAATTTACGAATACGGTTGTCTAGGTATTTCTCATTTTGCGCGGTTAACCAACGGCGTAGGGCGCTGAAACCTTCTAATGTTACAATGCTTTCTTCAGTAAATGGCAATTCACCTTCTGGATTAATCAGTGAAAGCACGTCTTTTACTTTATCTTCTTTAAAGCCTGCGTGAGTGTTGAAAATACCGGATTCGAATTTTTCTTTCAGCACTGTACCAGCACAGATATTCGCGGTGATCATGGATTCTTCAACTAACTTGTTCGCAGTACGACGCATGTCTGCATGAATCGCAATTACATCGTTATCTTCACTCAGTTCAAAGCGGTAGTCTGGACGATCTGGGAATACCACCGCATTGTTTTGACGCCATTCACTGCGCGCTTGTGCAAACTTATGCAGAGTAGAGACTACGTTGGTGATAGTTTCATTTGGCTGCCATTCATCGCAAGCGCCGGTTTCTAACCAATCAGAAACGTGGTCATAAACAAGGCGAGCATGCGATTTGATGTTCGCTGCGAAGAATTGGATATCATTACCAATTACGCCATCTTTGCCTACGGTTACGCTACAGCATAGAGCGGCACGCAGTTCATCTTGCTTCAATGAACATAAATCATCGGCTAGATCACGAGGTAGCATTGGAATATTGCGACCTGGAAGGTAGATAGTGAAGCCGCGCTTTCTTGCTACCGCATCCATATCTGAATCCGGTGTGATGTAGGCGGTAGGATCAGCAATCGCAATCGTCAGTTTGAAATCACCGTTTTCTAATTGCTCTGCATAAAGGGCATCATCCATATCTTTGGTTGATGCGCCATCAATCGTTACGAATGGAGTACTTGTCAGATCAATGCGCTCTAAAGCTTCATCGTCTTTTAATTGCCACTCTTGGCCTTCTTCTAAACCTTGTGGTTCACAATTCGGTAAATCGTTTTGTGCCAGTGTTACCCACCAAGGCGCAATTTTATCATCGGCATCGGTAATTTTTTCTGAGATTTCAACGAAAAAGTTATCTTTGTTAGAATTTTTATCAAGAGGGTGGTCAACAAGGTGTGCAACAACCCAGTCACCATCTTTCAATGTTTCAGGGTTCACTCCTTTGCGCGCTTTCGCTTTTAAAGAGATTTTTTTTAGTTGCGGATGATCTGGCACGACATTTAAGCGGCCTTTGAACAACTTAATGCGAGCAATAAAACGGGTAAGAGAAGCTTCAACCAATTCATCTGGTTCTGCACTTTCTTTATCGTTTTCAGTACGAATAATCGCGATAACCTTGTCACCATGAATACATTTCTTCATAGAAGCGGGTGGGATGAAATAGCTCGTCTTGCTATCCACTTCTAAAAAACCGAATGCTTTATCGGTCGCTTTTACCGTACCTTCTTTTTTAGGCAGGTTTTCTTTCATTTGTTGTTTAAGTTGAGCGAGTAACGGATTGTCTGAAAACATAGAAAATTCTTTATGAGTTTTTTAGGGGATTTATTCTGGTGACACTATAATGATTGCACCAATGGATTACCACTGTATTACTTTAAACAAAGATAAAATGCAGCTTTAAAGTTGTTGCGGTTTGTGTTGAATAATAAAAATGTAACCTTGGTGACGGCTAGACGTCTAAAATTAAAGAGATGGGAGAGTTTTTTATAGAATTTGGCCTGATTAGAACAAAAATGTGATGAAATTCAATTTTTCCTAGCTTTTTTTGTGTTTATCAGGCAGAATGCGCCTCCCTTAATGATGTCCCGAAACAGCTTAAGGCGTTTTCTACCTAGTCCATGATATGTATGGATACTAGATGTTAGGGTAGGTATTAGAGGTAGTAGAGCTTAATGGGACCGAAATTTTCCTTAAATAAGTAGGAACCCCATGTCAGAAAATCAAATCAAATTCGTCGATCTTGATCTAAACGAAAACCTTCTATCTGCACTTAACTCTATGGGCTTTGAAACCCCAACTCCAATTCAAGCTGCATCTATTCCTTTCCTTTTAGAAGGTAAAGATGCACTAGGTAAAGCACAAACCGGTACTGGTAAAACAGCCGCGTTCTCTTTACCAGTTCTAAATAAAATCGATCTAGGTCAACACAAGCCACAAGCCATCGTTATGGCACCCACTCGTGAGCTTGCGATTCAAGTAGCAGCAGAAATCAAAACGCTTGGCCAAAAAATTAAAGGTTTAAAAGTAATCGAAATCTACGGTGGTGCTTCTATCGTTGATCAAATGCGTGCGCTTAAAAATGGCTCACACATTGTTGTTGGTACTCCTGGTCGTGTTAAAGATTTAATCAATCGTCGCACTCTACATCTTGATGAAGTGAAAACTTTCGTTCTTGATGAAGCCGATGAAATGCTAAAAATGGGCTTTGTTGATGATGTAACTTGGATCATGGAACAAGCACCAGAAACAGCACAACGTGTACTATTCTCTGCAACTATGCCTCCGATGGTTAAAACCATTGTTGATCGTTTCCTACGTAACCCAGCTCGTGTTGACGTTGCTGGTGAAAACCGTACTGTTGCTAAAGTTGAGCAGCAATACTGGGTAGTGAAGGGCGTAGAAAAAGACGAAGCAATGACTCGTCTACTTGAAACTGAAGATACTGATGCTTCAATCGTATTCGTTCGTACTCGTCAAGATACTGAGCGTCTATCTGATTGGTTATCTGCTCGCGGCTTTAAGTCTGCAGCATTGCACGGTGATATTCCTCAAGCACAACGTGAACGTACTGTTGATAACATCAAGCGTGGCGTAATTGATATCCTAGTGGCAACAGACGTTGTTGCTCGTGGTCTTGATGTTCCACGTATTACTCACGTATTCAACTACGATATCCCATTCGATACTGAATCATACATCCACCGTATTGGTCGTACTGGCCGTGCTGGACGTACTGGTAAAGCAGTATTGTTGGTTCGTACAAACCAAATTCGTATGCTTCGCACTATTGAGCGTGTGACTAAATCAAGCATGGAAGAAATCCAACTTCCTAACCGCGATAAAGTAGCTGAAGCTCGTCTAGTTAAGCTAAGTGCTGAGCTAGAAGCTGAAAAAACAAATAACTCAATTGCAAACTTTGCAGAGTTAATTGAAAAACTTCAAGCGTCTTTAGAAGTGGATGCAGCAACACTTGCAGCAATTCTTCTTCAACGTCAGCAAGGTAAGCGCCCATTATTCTACACTGGCCCAGATCCAATGATTGAAGCAATTGAGCGTGATAACAAGCGTCGTAAAGAGCGTCGTGAAAACCCACGTGATGCAGGTGGTCGTGACGGTGGTCGTTCATTCGGCGGCACTAAGCAAGATTGGGATACTTACCAATTACAAGTTGGCCGTGACAGCGGTGTTCAAGTGAAAGATATCGTAGGCGCACTTGCTAACGAACTTGGCTTAACTAAGCATTCAATCGGTGCAATCAAACTTGCTCAAGGTCATACGTTTGTTCAGCTTCCTAAAGCAATGACTTCAGAGGTGGCTGGTAAACTTAAGAAATTACGTATTCGTCAGAAAGAAGTTGGCGCAGTAGTGTGTGACTTTGATGACTTCCGTGAATCACGTGGCCCGCGTTCTGGTGGTCCTCGTCGTGACGGCGGTCGTGATGGTGGCGGTTTCCGTGGTCGTGGTGGTGAAGGTCATCGTGGTCGTCGTGAAGGTGGTTCTGGTAATGGTGAGCGTCGTTTCGATCGTAACCGTGGCCCGAAACCAGCTGGTAAGCCAGCACCACGCGGTAACCGTGAAGGTTAAGCTTGATAACTCTTTAAGCTAAAAATACTAAAGCCGAGATAGCATTTGTTATCTCGGCTTTTTTATGTCTGACATTTAATTTAATTACTAAAAGAAATCATCCCTTGTTTTAGATCAAGCAAATCATTTCCCATTGCTGAAACTACCAAAATAAAGTTGAAAGATTAAAAAAATATTGAATAATGTAATGAAACTTACACGCAAACTATAATATAGTGTAGATATCTACAGACCGCACAAAAGAGAAACTCATGTCAAACAAATACGTATTAGTAATCAACTCGGGCAGTTCTTCATTAAAATTCGCTGTCATTGATTCTCAAACAGGTGAGGCCGCTTTAACCGGCTTAGGTGAATGTTTCGGGTTAGAAGACTCAAGAATGAGTTGGAAGTATCAAGGGAATAAACAAGAAGTTTCCATTGTAGGTGAAGAAAATCACCATCAACTAGCAATTAAAAAATTGGTCGATATTGTTAATGAATACAACCTGACCAATGATGTTATTGCGATTGGTCACCGTATTGTTCATGGTGGTGAGAAGTTCACTAAAACGGTTCAGATTGACCAACAAGTATTAAAAGATATCGAATCAGTAAAAGAACTTGCTCCACTTCATGCTCCAGCCAATGTCATTGGTATTAAAGCCGCTCTAGAAGCTTTCCCATCTCTTCCTCAATTCGCTGTATTCGACACCGCTTTCCATCAAACCATGCCACCAAAAGCCTACACAGGCGCGATTGATAAGAAACTATACGATGAGTATGCGATCCGTCGTTATGGCTTCCACGGTACAAGTCACTACTTTGTAAGTCGTGAAGCCGCTAAGATGATCAACAAGCCGGTTGATGAGTGTAGCTTTATCTCTGTTCACTTAGGTAATGGTGCTTCGGTTTGTGCAATTAAAGACGGCAAGAGTGTTGATACTAGTATGGGCTTCACACCACTTGCTGGCCTAATGATGGGTACACGTTGTGGTGATTTAGATCCAGGTATCATCGAGTTCTTGATCAACAAAGGTTGGTCTGCAGAAAAAGTATTCGATACGCTAAACAAAAAATCTGGTTTCCTAGGTGTATCCGGCTTAACTTCTGATGCTCGTGGCGTTTTAGAAGCAATGGAAGAAGGGCATGAAGGGGCTAAACTGGCATTCCAAGTGTTTACTTACCGCGTTGCTAAATACATCGGTTCTTACATGGTGGCATTAGATAACCTAGACGGTATTATCTTTACTGGCGGTATCGGTGAAAACTCACTACCAATTCGTAGTGAAATTCTTAGTTACCTTAAGATCTTCGGTTACAAAGAAAATGCTCAAGCGGATGCTGATGCACGCTTTGGTGAAGAGGGTATTATTACTACTGAAGACTCTCCAGTTGCTATGGTTATCCCAACTAATGAAGAGTTTGTGATTGCTCAAGAATCTGTTGCTTTAATGAAGTAATGATCTGAGGTTGTTGATCTTGAAAGATTAGCAGCCTTAATATTCCAAGATTGAGCCAATAAAAAAGCGAGCTGTGAGGCTCGCTTTTGTGTATCTATTGCTTAGAAAACGAAAAAATTTAATCAGTTCTTCTGTTCAACGACAGTTTTAACTGGTTCATCTTTTAATTTTTCAACATCGTCAGAAAGATTCGATTTTTTATCTGAAACTTTATCTTTAGTGTCAGCGAGATTGTCTTTCTTTTGATCGACTTTACCTGAAACATTAGATTTCGCGTCATCTACTTTATCTTTTGCATTATCTACTGCTTCGTCTTTGGCTTGCTCGGCTGTTTTCTCAGCGTCACAACGACCACTAACACCAACTGTTTTTTCTAACGCAGCATTTTTAGCCGCTTTAGATGCATCACAATCAGGCTTAATCAAACCAGCATGAGCGGTTGACGTTGCGAGTAAAATAAATGGGATCAGAACTTTTAATTTCATCTTTCTATCTCGTTAATTATGCAGTAGCCGCGCGCGCTTTTAATAGCTCATCGTAAGTACCGCGGAAGTCATGGATTTGACCATCACGAATCTCAAGGATACGAGTCGCTAGCGATGATACGAACTGGCGATCGTGCGATACGAAGAATAGGGTGCCTTTGTAGTTCTCAAGCGCTAAGTTTAATGATTCAATTGATTCCATATCCATGTGGTTGGTTGGTTCATCCATCAACAACATGTTTGGCTTATGCATCATTAATTTACCAAGCAGCATACGACCTTGTTCACCACCAGAAAGCACTTGAACGCGTTTCTTGATGTCGTCTTGGCCAAATAGCATACGACCTAGGAAACTGCGAACCACTTGTTCATCGTCACCTTCTTGACGCCATTGAGCCATCCAATCAAACACTTTTAGATCTTCTGAAAATTCATGAGCATGATCTTGAGCGTAGTAACCAATGTTTGAGTTTTCAGACCATTTGTAGCTACCAGTCTTAGGCTCTAAAGCTCCGGCTAGCGTATTTAGTAGGGTAGTTTTACCCACGCCGTTTTCACCGATAATCGCAACACGTTCACCGACTTCAAAAATTGCGTTGAAGTCAGAGTAGAGTGTGGTTTCAAAACCTTGTGATAAGTTTTCCACTTCTAATGCGTTACGGAACAATTCTTTTGATTGCTCGAAACGAATAAATGGGTTTTGACGACTAGAGGCTTTCACTTCTTCTAGCTGAATTTTATCAATTTGCTTAGCACGAGAAGTGGCTTGCTTCGCTTTTGATGCGTTCGCCGAGAAACGAGATACGAAGGTTTGTAGTTCAGCAATTTGTGCTTTCTTCTTCGCGTTATCCGATAATAAACGCTCACGAGCTTGAGTCGCTGCGAACATGTAATCATCGTAGTTGCCAGGGTAGACACGTAGTTCACCGTAGTCGATATCTGCCATGTGCGTACATACTTCATTTAGGAAGTGACGGTCATGCGAGATGATGATCATGGTGCAGTTACGTTGGTTTAGTGTATCTTCCAACCAGCGAATAGTGTCCATATCCAAGTTGTTGGTAGGTTCATCAAGTAGCATGATATTTGGATCGGCAAATAATACCTGCGCCAAAAGAACACGTAGTTTCCAACCCGGAGCGATTTCGCTCATTGGGCCCCAGTGCTGTTCGGTTGGAATACCTACTGATAGCAGTAAATCACCTGCGCGAGCTTCTGCGGTATAACCATCCATTTCCGCAAATTGGGTTTCAAGATCGGCTACTTTCATGCCATCTTCTTCGCTCATTTCTGCTAAAGAGTAGATGCGGTCACGTTCAACTTTGATTTCCCAAAGTTCTTTATGGCCCATGATAACCGTATCGATAACCGTAAACTCTTCGTAAGCAAACTGATCCTGATTCAATTTTGCCACGCGTTCGTTAGGATCAACACTCACGTTACCAGAGCTAGGCTCAAGCTCACCACTTAAGATTTTCATGAAGGTTGATTTACCACAGCCGTTCGCACCAATCAGGCCGTAACGGTTACCGTCACCAAATTTAACAGAGATGTTTTCGAATAGGGGTTTAGCACCAAATTGCATGGTGATGTTCGCTGTGCTTAAGATAACGGCATTCCTCAGGTTTAATCTTTACATTTTAATCACTGACGCATGAAATAATCAGTCGGTCAGTGATGATGAATTAGCGCGCATTATAGACGATTAAAAGCTTATGTGATACCCGTCAAATTTTGAATTTTCTCTCTTATTCACTAAAGATGATGACATAAAAAAAGCGCCTACCTTGGGAAAGGTAAACGCTTAGTGTGATCTTAATATGATAGAGCGAGAAACTACTTAATTAATGCTTTTAGAGCGTGTAGTTTTTCGCCATTTGAGATGTCGTTACTCATCGTATCGGTAATGTACAGCTTGTTATCATCGGTTAGATTAATCGTATCAATCTCAGTACCAGCAAGAACAGGGTCCAATAGTTTATTGTTATCGGCTCTATCTATGATGAATATTTGAGTTGCCTCTTTAATCACAATGTAGCTATCGTTTACCCAAAGGTAGTTTTGTTGACCGCCTTCGATTTTGCCTGCCTGGCTGTCTGTTTCGAAGCCAGTGTTAGCATCTATGACGAAATTACTTTCAATGGTGTCTGTTTTATTACCAATCGAACCAATTTCAGTTTTGATTGCAGAGTATAAACATTGTTTATTGGAGTCTTGGCAAGCAGTTTGCCCTGTAAAACTTGAACTCAACACATAAGATTGGGTAATGTCTTGCGCTGATTCGCCATCCCAGCCATTAATGAAGCTTTCGTCTAGGCTAGCATCATCATTTAATAAACCATTATTAAGTAATGTCAGATCTGAATCTGGTATTGGTAAGATTTGAGTTACATCACCTTGGATATCTTCTATTCTATTACTTAACCCTATAATACCAGAAACAACGCCATCGTTAATTGTAGGTATAACAACGGTGTTACATACAGTGCGATAGCTCGGCTTTAAATCATCACATATATCACCAGAGAAATGTGCCGTTTTCCCTTTGGTGCTTTCTATTAATACATTCCCTAATGTTTCACTACTTGACAATAAACTATCGGAGCTCATTTCGGTCACGCTTTTAGTTTTCTCAATCGTTTTATTTTGCACCAGATTTTTCATTACTTCTGCGATGGTTTCATCCGAGTTTTCATCAGATAGTTGTGAAATCGCTTCAATGATAGAATCTTTGTTAAGTTTTAAATTGTTATAAAAATGACCAGTCTTAAGTTTGACAGTATTAAATGCATCCCCGTTAGAAAAAACGAGCAATCCTTTTGAATTTTCACCAACGAAATCAGGCAACTCTTTGTTATTTGTAATTAAGTAATAGTCACCGTTAGACGCCACATAATACCAAACTGGACGTCTGAAGGTTTGAGTCACGTCTACAACAGGCTTGTCACCAGTCACTGCTGCGATTAATTTTTTGAGAGCAGATGTATCGTCAGAGTCGGAATCAATAGGAGCGAGTCCCTGAGTGTATTTATAGATGGCCTTATGATTTTCACTAACCTCAACAACAAAACCACCATCTGAAGTTGGAGTGAAGTCTTCAACACCCATATTGGAAATATCCCCAATTGGTGCGCCATTCGCATCAAAACCAATTAAGTGACTACCATCTTCACTTGACGTTTCAACACGAGCAATACTCGATACATTAGAAAGTTCCTTGAAACTTAATGTTTCAAGTGGATCAGATGGCTCAGTATTCGAGCTACTTGAAGAATCGTTACAAGCTGAAAGGGCGATACAAACGGTTGTAGCCAGTAATAATTTTTTTAGCATGGGGAATCCTATTTTTTGGAAGCCGAATCTTACCATCATTGTTTTATTATCCAAGTGGGCAATAAGTGGTCGGATAAGAACAAAAAACCGTGCCACAGATGAAGTTTGGCACGGTTTGTTTTTTCAACCAAATCTTCTAAGAAATGGAATTGAGCCCTCTATTACAAGAATCAGTTATAGGCTCTGGCAAAGTGACCTGAACTTAATACTTTATATTCACCTGCAGAACACGGAATAAAGGCCGATTGTCCTTTGGTGAGCATAAGTACATAACCATTTGAATGCGTGAGTGTCACATCTGCATCAATCGCAAAAATGATTTCCGCGCTGTCACAAGTTAAGTTAGCTTCACACTCATAAACGCTAAAATTGAAGTCATCGACTGGAATTGGGTAGTGCTTAGTGTTTTTTTCTTCAATAGGTGCAAGAAGAATTTCATCACTAGGCTTCGGCTTACAGATTGTATTGGCAATTAGCTCAGGCACATCCATATACTTTGGCGTTAAGCCTGCACGTAGTACGTTGTCTGAGTTAGCCATGATCTCTAAGCCAGTGCCTTTGATGTAAGCGTGTGGAGTACACGCATCAAGGAACATTGCTTCACCTGGTTTTAGCGTGATCACATGCAGCATCAGTGGGGCAAATAAACCAACATCACCTGGGTACTGTTTTTCTAGTTCAATTAATAGATCGGCAAGTTCCTTGCCTTTGTACTCTTGAGCATGAGCCATTAAAGCCTGAATCGAAGAATCTTTCGCTTCACCGGTTAGGGACAAAATCGCTTCGAAAAACTGGCTTAACCCTGATTCGGTTTGATTGGCTTTTAATGCTGAAACCTGTGCCTGTAGAGCAGGGGCATTCACCGTTTCAAACATACGAATGATGTCTTTAAAATCTCGGAAACCATTCATTGCTTGATAGGGCGTTAGGGCGTAGACCAATTCAGGTTTATGGTTTGGATCTTTGTAGTTACGGTTCGCCGCTTTTAAATCAATTCCGGCTTGGTTTTCTTTTTCAAAACCAATTTCTGCCGCTTGTTTGCTTGGGTGAACTTGAATCGATAGGGCTTTTTCTGCGGCTAAAACTTTAAATAGGTAAGGCAGTTCATTAAAACGCGTTTCAGTACGTTCGCCTAATATTACGGTTTTGTCTTGTTCAATGACACTATCTAAACGAACGAAATTATCGTTTAGTTCTACTTGAGAACATCCATTAGAGTGTGCACCCATCCAGATTTCAGCTTGTGGCTTGTTTTCAGGGTTTGGAATATCGAATAATTGTTGAATAGAAGATGTGCTGCCCCATGCATAATCTTGAATCACGTTCTGCATGAGTAAAAATGGAGGAAGAGCTTTCATAATAATCCCTTACGACTATACCCAGTATTCTTTAGTTAAAGCATAAATGGCAACTTAAATCACATTGAGTATAAAAAGTTAAATTTTTGGAAAAAGCAATGCAGGCATTATAGCCTGCATTGAATTAAAAGTGTTCAGAAGTTACTAAGTTCTGATTAAGCTGTTGCTATTTTTGCTTGGCGCATTTTTTTCAACGCTACACACACAATGGCGGTTACCACTGCACCTGTTGCCATACAGAAAAGCGCTAAGAATGGTTTATTCATTGCACCTAGTAGGGCAACTACAGGGCCACCGTGAGCTACGCTGTTAGTGATGCCGAATGAAAATGCCATTACTGCGCCAACCATTGAGCCAAGTACGTTTGCTGGAATTACTGATAGTGGATCTTGCGCGGCAAATGGAATTGCACCTTCAGATATACCAACTAAGCCCATTGCACCAGCGGCTTTACCTGCTTCGATTTCGCTGTCTTCAAAAATACCAAACTTACGACCAATAACGGTTGCTAGTGCCATACCTAGAGGTGCGATTGGAATAGCCACAGCCATTGCGCCCATGAATTGAGTTTGGCCGCTAGCAATCATGCCGACAGAAAATAGGAAGGCTACTTTGTTGAATGGACCACCCATATCGAACCCAGCCATACCACCAAGAACAATACCGAGTAGAACGACGTTACCCGTGCTCATTTCTGTTAGTACTGCGTTTAACCATTGCATTAGATCAGCGATTGGTGCGCCAATGACAAAGATAAACAATGAAGCAATAAATACCGTACCTAAGATTGGAGCAATCATGATAGGTACAAGTGGCGCGATCATTTTGTGGTATTCACGTTGCGCGATAAAGCGAACAAAGTAACCGACTAACAGACCGGCAATGATGGCACCAATAAAGCCAGTACCAGCATCTGCGCCATAGAAAGAGCCGTTATTAGCAATCCAACCGCCAATGAAACCTGGAGCTAGTGCGGCACGATCACCGATGGCATAAGCAATATAGCCTGCAAGAATTGGGATCATTAAAGTAAAGGCAACCACACCGACATTTAATACTTGGTTCCACAAACTACCATCTGGAATTTGCATGCCATTTGGCGTTGGCTCACCACCAATTGCTAATGAAAGGGCGATCATCAAACCACCAGTTACCACAAATGGGATCATGTGTGATACGCCATTCATTAAGTAACGGTAAAGGTTTGAGCGTCCAGAATTGGCACCAGATTTTTCTTCTTTAGTATTACTACTCGCATCGGCTTGATAAGGCGCCGCATCGAGCGCTTGTTGAATGACGCCTTTACCATTACTGATAGGCGCTTTTACGCTAGTTTGAATTAGCTTTTTACCGTTAAAGCGAGTCATATCAACTTGCTTATCACAACTCACTACAATGGCGACTGCGCGGTCGATTTCTTCTTGAGTAGGCGCATTTTTAACACCAATTGACCCATTGGTTTCGACTTTAATTTCGTAACCCATTTCAGCGGCGGCTTTTTCCAAACCTTCAGCAGCTAAGTAGGTGTGTGCAATACCAGCAGGGCAACCGGTAACACCAATGATTAAGCCTTTATCCGCGGCAACCGTGTTTTCAACTTCTTTCTTTTCAAGTAGTAAAGCTAAAGCCGCTTCCGATGATTCGGCTTTGAAGAATGCTTCAATAAAGCCATCTTCGATTAATTTTGATGATAGCTCTGCTAATACTTCGATGTGATGATCAGCACCACCATCTGGAGAGGCGATCATGAAGAATAGTTTTGAATCTTCACCATCTTCTGCACCGTATTCAATACCAGAACGGCTGATACCAATGGCTACCGCAGGCTCTGCTACCGCTGCACTTTTTGCATGCGGAATCGCCACACCTTCTTCAAAACCCGTGTTACCAATTTCTTCACGAGCATAAATATCTTTCAAAAATTGAGCTTTATCGCTGAGCTTTCCTTGGGCATCTAAAATTGCCACCATTTCATTGAACACTTCGTCCTTGGTGGTCGCTTTTAGATCTAAGCAGATTAGTTTCGCATTAATCAACTGGGTAATCATGGCAGTACCTATTATTAGTATTGATGTATTGTTGATATGAATTGTTGGTCATTTGCTAAAGAAAGAATAGTGCATATAAGTGGCATTTACTGGATTATTGTAACCACTGAAATTGTTTGTGATCCCGATCACTGGTAAATTAAGTGGTGTTATATAGCGTATACACTCACTAAATAATCCAAGGCTGCTGTACCGCATGAATCAGACTTTTATCAATGTATTGGAAGGTGTGCTAGCCGACCGTGAGCACTTTAACCGTGTGTGGTTTGCTAATGATCACACCACGCCACCGCCTTTCAGTTATCAAGTAAACTTTCCCCGTATGGAGTTTGTGATCACCGGGGAGTACATCAATGAAATTGAAGATCCTGATTTTGGAGTCACCAAAGTAAAGGTTCTACCCGGCGATATTTTGTATATTCCACCCAATAGCTGGAATAAGCCCGACTGGGATAGTGATTGCTGCGTATTGAGCTTACTGTTTGGTAAGCGCCAGCTAGGGTTTAGTTTAGTTGAAAAAAGGAAAGGGGAAGCCAATTTTTTCGATGTGCAGAAGCATAGTATTCAAACTCGAACCGGCCACGCGATAGATCATATTCTCAGCGCGTTAAATACTTTATCCAAAGAAAAGAATCTGCATCCTACAGGTGGACATTTATTGATGGCTTTAATGACTTATTGCCACGGAATGTTGTTGTCTCCTGACTTATCATCGCAAAGTCGTAGTGAAGATCTTTATCAAGGGATATGTATTTATATTCAAGAAAACTTCCACCGCAATATCACTCGGGATAGTATCGCGCACCGCTTTAATATCAGCCCAAATCACCTATCACGATTGTTTCGTCAGCAGGGACACATGCGCTTGGCCGATTACATTACCTGGGTTCGGTTAGAGCGTGCCAAATTTATGCTAACTCGTTATTCATTTCGTTTAAGTGAAGTGGCTCTGCGCTGCGGTTATAACGATGTGAACTACTTCTTTCGAGTGTTCAAGAATAAAACCGGTAGAACGCCTAGTGAGTTTCGCGCCATGTATGTGGAGTAGGTTGTGTATTTAGCTTGGCGTAGGTGTTGTGACATTATAACGCTATAGTGCTATGATGTTCTTATCGAATTAATGGAGACATTATCATGAGCAATCTATCAAAACGTTCTACCGTTTACTTTGAGCCTGATATACATCAAGCACTAAAAATGCGCGCTGCTTCATCTCATTTATCAATTTCTGAGTTAATAGATGAAGCTGTTCGTTTATTAATGCGTGAAGATCAAGAGGATTTAGCCGCTGTATCAGCAAGAGCCAATGAGCCTGATATTTCATATGAAGATTTATTAAATGATTTGAAGTCACATGGAAAAATATAGAATAACTTTTAAAAAGTCAGTGGCTAAAGATTTACGAGTAATACCTAAAAACGATATAAAAAAGATCCTAAGTAAAATAGATACATTAGCTATAAACCCTCGAGGTGAAGGTTGTATTAAACTTTCAGGGCAGGAAAATTATCGAGTTCGCCAAGGCTTATATCGAATAGTGTATGAAATAAAAGATGATGTACTTGTTGTTAATGTAATAAAAGTTGCCCATAGGTCACAGGTGTATAAAAGCAACTAACAAGTCATTCAGCAAGATACAAGCGCTTGGTTATTCTCCTACGGCGCTGATTTTTGCTTCTGATTGAGGCGTTAGTTTGCTAAATGCTCGCGGCTAACTAGCCCAAGCTTGCTCTGACATCTGCAATGGTGATAAAGAGTTTGTTTTCAGTATCTTGAAATGCTTTAAAACCATAACGTTCATAGAAATGTTTTGCACCGTCTTTGGCATCAACGGTAACAACTGGAAATGCAACGCTATCACTAGCCGCTAATAACTTTCTCAGTGCGTCAATAAGCAACCATTCTCCAAAGCCTTTTCCTTTGTATCTCTCATCAATAGCAAGACGAGCAATGAGGCCACCTGAAGTCGATGATTGATGTTTCTTTTGTAACTTACCGGGCAATGCCTTTAAGTCAATTGGTGTCATTGTTAGCGTATAAAAGCCGATGATATGTGCATTGTCTTTATCATCTTCTAAAACAAATGTTCTGGTGTTGTCTTTCTTTGCTTGCTGACTCGCCATTACTTTCAAGTAATTATTGAGAGCTTCGATGCCACAGTTGAATCGGTTTCTATTGTGTTTAGATTTATCTAGAAGTACCGTATTCATCATTGAGTTTTGTTCTCGTATCGACCAGCAGCAGCTTTTAGTTTTGAGTTCTGTGTTGCAGGGCGGTCTAAAGCGTCCATCAGCAACATAGCATCGGCTTGGCTCAGTTTTAAAGCTTCTTCACGTTCGATGACTTGTTTCGCTTTTTCAATTGCAGCGCTTAGAACAAATGAGTTAATACTAGACATACCAGCGATCGCAGCAGCCTTAGTAAGTAGATCTTGTGTATCGACATCAACTCTAGCGGTGATACGAGGTAGGGTAGTCGCCATAATGTTATCTCCTAGTGTGTCAAACTGTCACATGGATATTATGGTCTTAAAGTGTGCAATAATCAATTGCCGTGTCACTTTGGCACACATGCGAACGGCCAAAGAATCAACATACTTTTCATTGTCAGATACGTAGGGGGCTATTTATCCAACTTCATAAAACAAGTGATGATGGCTTGTAGTTCCGAATGGTGCTTATGCTGACAGATAAATTGATTAATTTCGGAATTCACTAAAGCCATTGCCAAATACCTCACCGCTAATAATGTCTGTTTACTTGCATCAATAGGTATCATTAAAGCTATGATATGAGTAACCGATGGAAAGTTGCTTCCCCAATCTACAGGCGTGTTGGTGGTTAATATAATCAGCTGTGGTTTATCAATTGCAGCATTAAGTAGGTGAGGCAGGGCAACACCATTGTTCATCGCTGTCGAAGATAAGGCTTCCCGTTTTTTTAATGCTTCTTCTAGCGCTTGGCTATCTTGATTTTGGGTTAGCTGAGACAGTCTTTTTAAGCAATATTGCTTTTGAATCAATTGGTCTTTTTGTTCGGTATAGAGTGCAGTATAAAGCTTGGTAAAGTTGTTTAACTCTTTTTCAATATCAAAGCATTGGATTTGAAATAGGCTGTTATTGGACGAGGTAGGAGAGCTGCTAGCTTGTGTTTCAATCACAAAGCAATCGGTTTGCAAGAAGGTGATTAATTGCGACTGATATTGCTCGGCATCTTCTCCAGTTAATACCAGTTGGCAAAGTTCGAAAGGGTGAAACGCTAATGTCATCGCGCTGAGGTAGTCTTTGACATCGACCTGTTGCAGGGATTGCACTTTAATTAAAGTGACACTACCCACAAAAGCTTTTACTTGTTGATGAATACCTTTAATCAACCAGGTTGGTAGCCCAGTTGAACCTAGGTAGAAGGTAATACGCTTATTTTGCATGAGTTATTTTGCACAACTGATGCAGCGCTGAATGACCGCATCAGGATTGGTGAGCACATCTTCGATAGAAACTTGAATGGTTTGAGTTTGTTCAAATCGTTCCGCTTGTTCTATTTCAATATCTGATGCGATCAAAACCACTTGCGCTAAACTGATGTCTTTGTATGTCAGTTTATTATCTATCCCCATCGCACCTTGTGTTTCCACATGAATATTGATTTGTGCTTGTGCGGCAGATTTAACCAGTGCCTCAGCCGCCATATAAGTGTGCGCGATTCCAGTTGGGCAAGCAGTAACAGCAACGATCTTCATCAGCTTTTCCTATTCGATAACGTTAATCCGCACATCATACTTCTGAGGCACTAACTTTCAACTTGTTTTATTTCAAGCTTTTATCAAATCGATGTTTTTAGGCTCAAATCTCAACAATCTCAATGCATTCAACGTCACTAGGGCGGTTGCGCCACTGTCTGCCAATACGGCAACCCATAATCCAGTAATACCGAGTAGGCTAGTGACAAGAAAGACCGCTTTTAACCCTAGTGCTAAAGTGACATTTTGACGAATGTTGGCAAGGGTTGCTTTAGATAACTCAATCATCGCAGGTAGTTCGGTTAAGCGATTATGAGTAAGAGCTGAATCGGCGGTTTCTAATGCCACATCGGTACCGCCACCCATTGCCACGCTGACACTTGCTGCCTTCATAGCTGGGGCATCATTGATACCATCACCAATCATAGCAACGTGAGATTGCTGCGCTAATTGCTCCACAAAAGTCACTTTATCTTGTGGTAGTAGGCTGGCTTTGTACTCCATTGATAGTTGACTACTGATCGTCTCGGCACTTCTCGGATTATCACCCGTTAACATGATAGAGCGGATACCAAGTTTATGTAGCGCTTTAATCGCCTGTTTTGAATCGCTTCTTAATGTATCTTGCCAAGCAATAATACCCATCGCAGTTTGATTATTTAGAATAACCACCACTACGGTTTTACCTTGTGATTCTAGTTGTTCAACTTGCTGTAAAGTTTCTGCATCTAAAGGTAATTTCATTTTAGATGGCGACATAATTTGAATAAGCTTTCCATCGACTTCCCCTTGAACGCCGACCCCAGCTAGCGCCTGTTTATTGCTTGCTTCTGGAATGACAATACCTTGAGCTTCTACTTTACGAATAAAAGAGGTGGCGAGTGGGTGATTAGAGCCTATTTCAACCGCACTGGCATAACGCATTAGATCTTTTTCTGTTGTACCGTTTAAGCTGATGATATCGGTAACGTCAGGTTTCCCTTGAGTAAGTGTACCGGTTTTATCAAACGCCATGATTTCCACTTTGCCTAATTGCTCTAACGCTGCACCGCCTTTAATTAGCGCGCCACGACGAGCGGCAGTAGCAAGCCCAGAGGTAATCGCCGCAGGGGTTGAAATTACAAGGGCACAAGGGCAGGCAATCAGTAACAATGCTAAACCGCGATAGACCCATGTCTCCCAAGGTTGAGAAAATACCAGTGGTGGTGTAATGATCACAGCTAAAGCGACCAGCATCATTAACGGGGTATACCAACGGCTGAATTTATCTAAGAATCGCTCTAAAGGGGCTTTGCGTGACTCAGCATCTTCAATTAAATGTAAGATACGGTCGATGGCATTTTCACCTTGTTTCGATGTAATCATAAAGCGCACAACCCGATCGGTCGCAATGGAACCTGCCATTACGTTGTCACCTTTTTGATGTTCAACTGGAATGGATTCACCAGTTAATGCGCTTTCATCAAAACTGGCACAGTCATCTTGAAGTTGACCATCAGCGGGTAGGCGCGAACCCGGTGATACTTCGACAATATCACCCGGTTGGAGTGATGCCGCAGCCACAATAACTCTTTCATCATTAACGATTTTAGTGGCATTTTCTGGCACTAATTCCATTAAGCTTTGTACGCCGCTACGCGCTCTCGATGCCGCAAATGCTTCTAAACGTTCACCAATTAAAAAGAGTAGTAGCACCATCGCCGCTTCTGCGGTTTCACCTAGATATAACGCGCCGAGAGCGGCAACACTCATTAATGTCTCAATCGCGAAAGGCGTACCGGATTTAGCCAGCTGAATAGCTTTTTTACCAATAGGGTATAAACCGACAAGGCAAGTTAATGTAAATATCCACTGGCTAATTTCGGGTGACCATATTTTGGCGAGTGCACCAATCAGCATCGCAGCGGCAATACTAATAATTTGTAGATTGTCTTTAACAATATTCGCCGGTTTGTTATTGGTGTTTTCTGATGTCGGTGAGCTTAAATTGTTTAAAGTAAAGCCAGTATTTTGACAAGCCTGTTCAATTTGTTGAGTAGTTGCAGGCTGGGTGAAATTGACGAGTAGCTTTTCTGTTGCAAATAGTACTTGTACTCTGTCTACGCCAGGGATTTTCGCGACCGCTTTTTCGATTTTTTGCGCACACGATGGACAATCCATACCGAACACTTTCCATGATTCAAGCTGACTATTTGTTGACTTATCTTGAGGGTTCTGCGGAGCTTTCTGCTTGTTATTATTACTACTACAGTGACTTGAAGAGCAACATTTTTCATCTTGCTCGACTAAAGGTTGTATCGCTGAGATTGAGTGAAGTGTTTTTATATTATTCGTCGTCATAACCAAGCTCCATTAAGGCTGTTATGCTAAGAATACACCTTGGACTACACTCTAAGGTCAAGGCTGAATTTGAATATTTGAAAAGAAAATTAGGGCAAGAGGCATTAAAAACAAAAACGCACCAGAGAACAGACCTAGTGCGCAGTATAAGTTTATAATTAGTAGATTAGATTACTTGAGGACAAACTTCTCAATGGCCAGAGCAACGCCACTGTTTTCGTTAGTTTCAGTGGCATAGTCTGCAATTTGCTTAGTTGCTTCCGTCGCATTTCCCATTGCAATCCCTAAGCCCGCGTATTCCAACATGTGGTGGTCATTGCCCGCATCGCCTAATGTCATTACTTCTGATGCCTGAATCCCTAAGTGCTCAGCTAAAGCTTGTACGCCAGAGCCTTTATCGCTGGTTGGGTTCATAAACTCTAAAAAGAATGGCGAGCTGCGAACAATAGTAAATTTCTGATGCAGCTCATTTGGAATTTGCTCAATCGCTTGAGTGAGTTTTCCTTCTTCTTCAACCATCATCACTTTTAAAATTGGATCAGCGTCATTAAGTGTTTCAAAAGGGCGCTCAGTTAATGTAATGCCGTTGATTTCCGATTCATGAGTAGTGTAAGGGTTAGATTGTGGGCTAATTAAACCTTGCTCAAGAGAAAAAGCATGAATGAAAACATTTAAGCGCTGTGCCCAATCATTTAATAATTTTGCATCTTTACCAGTAAGAATTTCTTGACGAATCATGGTATTGCTTGCCACGGTTTGAACTAATGAACCGTTATAGCTGATGACATAATCACTATCTTGAGTCATACCTAATTCATTAAGTGCTGCACGCATACCATCCAGTGGACGACCTGATGCCAGTACAACATGAACACCTTGTTGTCTTGCTTGGGCAATGGCTTGTTTATTGTGCTCAGAAATTTTGCCAGAACCATTTAATAGCGTTCCGTCCATATCGATAGCGATAAGTTTGTACATTGAATCGATTCCTTACAGCGAGAGAGGCAATGGTAGTATTCATTTTATCGCTGCAATACTACCATTTAATTATTGCCACTCGCTAATTATTGCCGCTAGCCATCGTCATCACACGTTTTAAAATCCAGCGTAGTAGCAGTGGGATTTTCTCAGGCCCATGTTCTTCACAGTATTCAACAATGCCCAGTGCGAGATCGGGTTTGGCATGTTTTTTTACTGCCCGTTGCACAATCTTTTTCGCAGGAATGGGGTGATCCGCGGTGATGTGCACCATGCCACGGAAAAACTCTTCAAAGCCATTGTGATAGAGGAAGTGTTCGATATCTCGGTCGGGTAGTTCAGTGAGCCGGTGTTTCTCCATATCTTGGGCGAGTTGGGTTCTCACCGTAGTGGCGTATTTTTTACCCGCAGGATCGCCATCAACCACAACATGCCAATCTATGTGTAATGCTTTTGCCATTTTGATTAATGACTTCAAGCCAGACTGCGCAAATTCAATAATCTGCACGCCTTCTGCTGCAAGGTTATAACCATATATTTTCGCTAATTCATTGAACAGCCATACCTCTGTTTCGCCTTCGACCAATAACCAGCAACGAGCAAATAAAGCATTAGGGCGATGAAAACGAATATGAAAACTGATCCTCCTGAGATCATCGCGATTCAATTGGTGTTCTTGAATGCTATAAGCTTGTGTCATATCCGATTGACGCACTAGCCGACGTATCGATGAAAGGGGAACGGCGCTAAGCAAAATACCGCTATTGGTGGTGAGGATTTTTTGCATTGGAATGAGTTGCAGTATTTCCCACGATTTTAATAAATTGGTTGGGTGTAGTCGGCCTTCAGGATCTTCTAAAATCAAAATAGGCCGTGCCATGGTACTTATGGTCGCATTGCCTTTGGCTTGTAAGAAAGCATTCAGTAGCCCCATAAGCAATAATTTACTTTGTTGATTTTTACTTTTACGCAGAATTTTTATTAAGCTGGTTTGGTCTTCTGACGAAGGGTGCTCTCCACTGAAGAGATTTTCTCTAGGCTCTATTTTTTGTTGTGTCACATGCCGTTCAAAAGAGAAGTAGTGTTCGATCAAATCTTGCATCGCATTAATGGTGCTTTTCAATTCGCCTTTATTTACATGGCCGGGCATCGCCAGTAATCGACGGTAGGTGTTATTAATACGCTTTTCTGTTTTGTCATTAATTGGGTTTTCAAGATGCTGTTCTCGGCGGTGCGGCATCGGTATCCGCCTCGCATCACGTAGGCGAATGACCGGATGTACCCGAGATAACTCCATCGCTAATTTATGAGCATCATTTAACTTAAGAGGGTTGCCTTGGTGATCTAAAAACTGGTATTCCGTATCAATTTTAAGCTCATTACGTGAAGCGCTAAGCTGATAGATACAGGTTTTACAGGGTTGATTGCCAGCATCTTTATCGTCTTGCCAAACTGGTTTGAGCTTACGATAACGAATGTTTCTATGCTCATTTGGTTGAGAGGTGCGCCAGCGAGTAATGATTTGAATTTGCTGAGTTTGTGGTTGAGATTGAGCGTAATCGACGTGGAAATCTTCAATTTCAAATTGATATAGTTGATTCGTGGTTGGTAAGGCGATGCACAACGCATCTAGTAATGATGATTTCCCCCAAGTATTTTCACCGAGTAGTGTGGTCATTTCATTTAAGCTTAGGGAAAGACGTTTAATGCCTCGAAAGCCAAGGATTTCAATTCGGTCTAGTATCATTATCGCTCCTATCTCTAGACCAACAATAAGGTAAGTGAAGCGGATGAGAAAAAGTTGGCCTTCGAGTTAAGAGTATAGGATTGAATAGCGCTAAACGTTTGTATTTATCACATTTTTTCACTAATACGCTTTGTTGAGTAAATGAAATCAAGGCCGAATATTAAATATTCATAGTTTTGTCATCATTCAAGCAGTAAGATAAGCTTTACTTAACTGGCTAGTCAGGTTTTAACACTACGCCGGTTAAACAATGACAAACAGAGGTATAATGACCCAAAAGAATAACCAAGCCGTTAGCTTAATTTTAGCTCACATCAATGACACGCATTCCTACTTTGAACCTAGCTCGTTACAGCTTGAGCTGAATATTGAGCAGCAGCAACTAAAGCCTTACGTCAGCGCTGGTGGTTTTGCTCGCATCGCAACTCGTACTCAACAACTAAGAGAACAAGCTCAACAACGTGATTTAGGGTTTCTATTCCTGCACGCAGGTGACTGTTTCCAAGGCACTCTCTATTTCTCGCTATTTAAAGGGCGAGCCAATGCTGAGTTACTCAATGCGTTAAACATTGATGCAATGGCACTCGGTAATCACGAATTGGATATGGGCAATGAGCCGGTCGCTAGATTTTTAACGCGCATTGAATTTCCATTATTAGCAGGAAACTGGGATGTGTCGAATGAGTCAAATAATAAGACGATTCGTGTCAGTGACTCACCAAAGCTCGTTCCTTATCAACCAAAATCCCAACATGCCGGATGGATCACCAAGCAAGTGCAGGGTGGTGAAGTGGCCATTTTTAGTTTGGCACTCGATAAAATGGCAGATATTTCAAACCCTGACCAAGATACGCCATTTATTAATTCTATCGATGTTGCTAAAGCGACAGTAGAAGCAATTCATGCTCAAGGCATCAAAAATATCATTCTGCTTAGCCACTTAGGTTATGAAGCGGATTTAGAGTTAGCCAAACAAGTCGAAGGCATTGGCATTATTGTTGGAGGACACTCTCACAGGTTACAGGGTGACTTTTCTGGTGTTGGACTGGCAAAAGATGACGACTACGGTCAGTGCATCAATGATACTTATGTTGTGCAGGCCGGCTACCATGCGCTTTCAATGGGGCACAGCGAAATCACTTTCGATGATAATGGCCAAGTGATTGCTTTTAATGGTAAGAATGAATTATTGCTCGGCAGACGCTTATGTCTAGATGCCACGCTTTCTGATGCCTATCAAGATGACTTTCATTCAAAAGCCAGTGATTATTTACGCCAACATGAACACATTGTGATTTGTAAGAAAGATCCGCAAGTACATGATATTTTGCTGAATAAATACATTCCACGTGTCCGTAAGTTGCAAGAAACCATTGTGGCACAAAGTGATTCACCATTAAGACACGTGCGTATTCCAGATCAAGATGGTCCAAGTGTGTTAGCGCCATTGGTAGCAGAATCGTTCGCCTTTATGATGAAGCAACAAGGTTATGCGGTTGATTTCGCGATTCATAATGCTGGCGGTGTGAGAGCATCTCTGAACCCTGGCAACATTACCATTGCGGATATTGCCGGTAAGTTATTGCCATTTGCGGTACCGATTGGCGTCTATGAAATTCAAGGTTGTTACTTAGCCGCCATATTGGAAGGTGCGATCAATAATGCTTTGAATAACGGAGTAGAAGGCACAGGTTCTGGCAGTTACCCTTATGTGCATAATCTTGATTTCACTTATGTTGCAGACAACCCGATGGGAAAAAGAATTGTCGATTTACGTATTTTTTCTACCGATGAGCAATGGCAACCCGTAGAACAAG
The DNA here is from genome assembly GCF_021726515.1 of Vibrio sp. CK2-1. Taxonomy (GTDB): domain Bacteria; phylum Pseudomonadota; class Gammaproteobacteria; order Enterobacterales; family Vibrionaceae; genus Vibrio. The sequence goes on from NZ_JAKKCJ010000004.1 coordinate 311,937, forward strand.
AGAGATGGTATAAAGGCACCTCATCAGCTTATACAATGAAAGGCAAAGAGGGTTACGACGCCATTTTAAATATGCATAAATATGGCAAGGTGACACATTTCTCGATGGCAGATTGTTTCTCTGAGTTCTTACAAAATAATCCTGAGCGAATTCAACAACTAAATACAAGCTATTGTCAGAGTTAACGTATTCATAAAATAGTGCTTGTGAGCCAATCTACTTCAGAGTAAATTGGCTGCGTTTGGGGAGTAGTCAGTGAGAATTTGCTTGTCGTCATCTCGAAGTAGGCCACGTTAGCGTGATAGATCTATTTCCGGTAAGCAAAGGTGGTTTTCCACTCTGACGAGACCAACGCACATAGTTTGAATATCAGGCCAAATACTAATTATGCCTGATGTTTTTTCGTATTGTGCGGATGGTCTGAATGCTCTCATTCATTTCTATCCGCCATTTGAGGATCAGAAATGCACGTCACAACCTACGCTTATTTTGGTTTACTTACCGTATTGATGTTAGCCCTAGATGTCTGGCAAACACGAAATGGCAATGTCACCATTAAAAAAGCCGCTATATGGAGCCTATTCTGGGTTTTATTAGCTTTACTATTCTTCATTTCTTTATATGAGTTTTGGCCTGTATTCGAACCGGATAGTGCCTATTCCGCCCATGATGCTGCGACAGCATTTTTAACCGGCTATTTACTCGAAAAATCCCTCAGTGTTGATAATTTATTTGTCTTTGCCTTAATTTTTGGGCGTTTTGCGGTGCCTCAAGAGTTAAGACCGAGAGTATTACTGTGGGGCGTGATTGGCGCTTTAGTGTTACGTGCCGTGATGATTGCCATTGGCGCTGAATTATTAGAAGCCTTCCATTGGGTATTGTACCTATTTGCTTTCTTCTTAATTTGGACGGGCTATCAACTAAGTAAGCCAGAAAGTGATGAAGAGGAAGAGGTGAACTCTTTCCCTGAGCGAATGGTGCGCAAACTCTTTAGAGTGACGAAAGACTACCAAGGTACAAAGTTATTCACCCGTGATAATGTAGGCTTGATGGTGACACCTTTGTTAGTGGTTGTGGCAGTAATCGCAATGACAGACGTATTGTTTGCTTTAGATTCGATACCTGCAATTTTCGCGGTAACCCAAGAACCATTTTTGGTGTTAACGGCGAATGTGTTTGCATTACTAGGATTGCGTTCTTTGTATTTTGTTCTCGAAGGCATGCTGGATAAGTTTGTTTATTTACGTCCGGCATTGGCATTTATCATGATATTTATTGGTATCAAGATGCTATTAATTGGCACACCGTGGGCCATTCCAACCATGGTATCCTTGCTCGTACTACTCACGACAATGACAGTGGCAGTGATTGCTTCAATTATGAAAGAGAAAAAGCTCAAAAAGTTAGATGTAAAGTAACCCAACCCAATCCAACAGCTGCCCCTGTTCTGAGTTTGGTTCGGGGGCTAGCAAAAAAACAAAAGGCCGAAGCAAAGTTCATCATTGCTTCGGCCTTGTCATCTATATTTCAGATAGGTTTATACTTTAAGTAAGAAGGTATTAGTAAAAACTTGGGCTGAACAGTTGGATATGAACCGTTTCGCCTACTTCAACATGGCCACGATCTTGCTCTAATACAACAAAGCAATTGGCAAGGCTCATAGAACGAAATGCACCAGAGCTTTGATTGCCGGTTGTTGATACTTCAAGCGTACCTTGCTCAGTGATTGAGAAGATGCCACGTTGAAAATCGGTACGCCCCGGAACTTTTTTGAAACGTGTTTGGCTAACCGCAGGAATACTTGGCTGTGGTTGCCATTGGCTGTGGCCTGCTAGTTTCGCTAATAACGGCTGAACTAGAATATAAAGCGTTAATACCGCCGATACTGGGTTACCAGGTAAACCACAGAATAGGGCGCTATGACGTTCTTCAGTTTCTAACAGCTTACCAAAAGCAAAAGGCTTACCCGGTTTCATGGCGATTTTCCAAAAGCCAATCTCACCTAATTCATCTAAAATCACTTTAGTGTAATCTGCTTCACCAACACTCACACCGCCTGATGTGATCACAACATCTGCTTGAGATTGTGCTTGTTGAAAGGCTTGCTTAAGTTGTTCTTTATCGTCAGGAATCACGCCTAGATCAATCGCTTCACAACCAAACTTTTCAAGCATCACTTTAATGCCGTAACGGTTACTATCGTAAATTTCGCCGGCTTTAAGTTTTGTACCTAGTGGTTTTAATTCATCGCCAGTTGAGAAGAAGGCTACTTTCGGCTGCTGGAATACCGAAACACTTGGAATGCCTAATGTGGCAATCATCGGGATATCACGAGAGGTTAGTTTATGACCTTTTGGTAAAACTAATGCGCCTTGCTCGATGTCATCGCCAGTTGGTCGAATGTTCTGTTGCGGTTTAACCGGCAGCGCTTGTGTGAAGTCAACAAGATCGCCATTCACTTCGGCTTGTTCTTGCATGATCACGAGATCGCAACCTTGTGGGATTTGCGCACCTGTCATGATTCGAATGCAAGTACCTTGTGGCCAGTCGCCTTCAAACGGGATACCAGCAAAGGATTTCCCAGCTAGTGGTAATTGCGTGGTCGCCTCTAAATCGCTAGAGCGTAAGGCGTATCCATCCATTGCTGAGTTATCAAAGGGTGGGACATTGATTGGAGAGTGGATGTCTTCACTTAAAACATGCCCAACTGCTTTATCAAGAGGTAAGTCTGTCACCAACGAAATAGGTGTGATTGATTCAAGCATGTTTGAAATGGCAGTATCAATTGGCATTAAGCCCGGAGTGTCGCAGCAACCCATATACAATATTCCTAATCATTTTCATCGTTTAATAGTCGTCATTATCCCTAAATTTTAAGTGAGATGAAACGACAACCGATAAGAAACTTAATTTAGGGTGAAATTGTGGAAAGGGCACATTCAATTTAGGGATGTATTTTTTATTAAGAACGAGTATCCTTGAAAACCTTATATAGACTGAGAAGATAGTCTACATGGGAATCAAGTCCTTGAAACCGGAGAAATCGAATGGCAAATTTGGAGACGCACGCAGTAGCAAGTTCTGAGCTAAGTGAAGCGGCATTATTAGTTCAAACCGCATTGGCTGAACGTGGTATTGAAACTCCTATGTATCCGAATGATGTATCAAGAGAAGAGAAAAAAGAGCGCATTGAATACCATATGCGTGAAATTCTTTCCTTACTTGAGCTTGATCTTGCCGATGATAGTTTAGAAGAAACGCCGCGTCGTATTGCTAAAATGTACGTAGATGAAGTGTTCTCGGGCCTTGATTATAAAAACTTCCCTAAGATCACCGTGATTGAAAATAAAATGTCTTGCAGTGAAATGGTGCGCGTAAAAGATATTACCGTTACCAGTACTTGTGAGCATCATTTAGTTACAATTGATGGTCAAGCGGCGGTTGCTTACATTCCAAGAAGTAAGATCATTGGTCTATCTAAAATTAACCGTATCGTGCGCTTTTTTGCGCAGCGACCACAAGTTCAAGAGCGTATGACTCAACAGATTTTAGTAGCACTACAAGCCTTGCTAGAAACTGATGATGTTGCGATCACCATGGATGCTACTCACTACTGCGTGAAATCGCGTGGGGTGATGGATGCCACAAGCGTAACGACGACGACTGCTTTAGGTGGGATATTCAAATCAAACCCAGCTACACGCGCTGAATTTTTGCATGGTTTAAGATAATCGATTCACTTAATTTTAATCACAGCTTCAAAACAACAAAGCCGCTATTTTTCAGCGGCTTTGTTGTTTCTGGAATTCGGATAAAAGCAGAGTAGTACTAAACATTCACTTTACCGCGTAATTTTTTAGTTTGACCACGCATGACTTTTTTATCAGTACGCTTGCGTTGCGAAGATTTAGATGGGGCAGTCGCTCGACGCACTTTATCCACTTTTGCAGCATCTAAAATCATCTGTTTTAAACGTTCGAGTGCATCTTCACGGTTTTTTTCTTGAGTTCGAAATTGTTGCGCTTTAATCACTATCACGCCATCAGTAGTGATTCGCTTATCTTTTAACTCGAGTAGTCTTTGTTTGTAGAATTCTGGAAGCGATGATTTATTAATATCAAAGCGTAGATGAATCGCAGAGGACACTTTATTGACGTTCTGACCGCCAGCTCCTTGAGCTCTAATAGCCGTTAATTCTATTTCCCAGCTTCCTAGCTCGACATTATTGGATATTTTTAACATAAATTGACCATTAGCTCACAGATTTTGTGGATTTAGTTATCGAATTGTTAATTGCATCGGTGGTATGCTTGCCGAATATACTCCCAAGTGATTTCAAGATGCGAGTTTCAGCAAAAATAAAACAAGAGAGGCACGTATGGCAGTAGATGTTTCTAGTTATAAAGGCTTAATTTTCGATATGGATGGCACCTTAATTGATACCATGCCTTCACATCTACTCGCATGGAAACAAACGGCGGAAGAATTCAATTTCCCGTTTGATGCTGAATGGATCCACAGCCTAGGTGGAATGCCAACTCAGAAAGTCGCGTTGTTATTGAATGAACGATATCACATCGATATCAATCCTCAAAAGGTTGCTGAAATGAAAACTGGCTTGTTTGCTGGTTTGATTGAAGATGCCAACATCATAAATTGTACTTATGACGTCCTAAAACAATTCTACGGTCAAAAAAAGCTGGCGATTGGAACGGGTAGTAATCAACAAAATGCACTGCGATTATTAGAGCATAATAACTTATTGCCACTACTAGATATCGTCGTTACGGCTGCTGATGTTCAAAACCACAAACCCAACCCCGATACCTTTTTATTGGCAGCTGAAAAACTAGGTCTATTACCTAGTGAGTGCGTCGTTTTTGAAGATACTGAAATAGGGCGACAGGCTGCTTTGTCTGCGGGGATGGCATGTATTATGGTGGTTAATGGTCAGTTAGTCGCCTAACTATGAATGCATTATTGAGGTGTTTGTCCACTTAGGTATACAATGACGTACTTTTAAAAAACTAGGTCAAAATAATGAGCGATACTAATTCAACTCCAGCTTTACCTGATCACCTTTCTGGTAACCCTCGCAGCCCACATTATGTTGCGGAATGCTTTGAGCAACCGATCGGTATCCGTCTTAATGGTAAAGAACGCACTGATGTAGAAGAATACTGTGTTAGTGAAGGTTGGGTGAAAATTGCATCACCGAAAGCAAAAGATCGTTTTGGTCAGCCAATGTTGATTAAACTAAAAGGCGAAGTTGAAGCTTTTTATAAGTAACGCACGCTAGAATAGAAAAATGCAATACAGTCGCCTGTATTGCATTTTTTGTATCTGGAATAAGGGTTAATCGAGGATTTCGATCAATTCAACATCAAAAATTAATGTCGCCCCTGCTGGGATTGGGCCTGAGCCACTTTTTCCATAAGCGATATCGTAAGGAATGAATAGGCGAACCTTCTCACCTTCTACCATCAATTGTAAGCCTTCTTGCCAGCCTTTGATCACTTGATTCAGTTTAAAACTGATTGGTTCACCGCGCTTATAAGAGCTATCGAACTCAGTGCCATCTAACAATGTACCTTGATAATGAACTTTAACTTGGCTCGTTGCAGTAGGGTGAGCGGTACCATTTCCTTCTTTCAATACTAGATACTGCAAACCACTATCGGTTTGAATGACACCTTCACGTTGGCTATTTTCCGTTAGAAATTGCACACCTTGCTCGATATTTACTGCTGCAAGTTTTTGATTATTGATGTTGCGGTAAATAAAGAATGCAACAAACAATAAAATGATAATAGGAAGTATGATCTTCACGTTAGTCCCTTAAGGTTGTTTGAGTAGAAAATTAATGGTGTGTGCGATTTCGTTGATGTCCTTATGACCGCCAACCAGCACTTCATATTTACCGTTAACAACAAAGGTTGGTACTGAATTAAATCCACCTTGCTTGCTGATTTCCATTGCTTGATCTAAATAGCGGAATAGCGCTTTTTGTTGTAAGTCATCAAAACTATAAGGACTGATCATATGGCGAGAGGTGAAGGCTTGCTCAATCGCTTGTTTCTGCTCTGAAATAGTTGAACCTTCACCTAACTGAACCGCTGCAAATAAATCTTTCATCATAGCTTCATCAGGCGTGTGATTCAGTTGCATTACCGCAGCATAGTAAATTAAGGCTGCCACTTGTGCTTGATCGTTAAAAGTCACGTGTACTTTGCCAATATCTTGTCCTGTAAGCTTTTCTAAATCAGGAATCGAAGCTTCCATGTTTCGACAATGCCCACAAGTTAAAGAAAAGACTTCGGTAACAGGGCTGACTTCCGATTGAGTTAATGGCGTTGTGAGTTGTTGATATTGCTCACCTTGTTTGGGTGTGTCGGAATCAGAACATCCGGCAATAAAAAGGGCAGTAACAGTCAGTAATGTGATGTATTTTAATATTTTTAACATGATGCTCTTCGGCGTTAGGTTAGGTGAATAGATAAAAATTAACTACGTAAAATATAGAACTTGTAAGATATGAAAAGTTCCAGCATAAGTAAAACTTCTTTTGTATCAATGTGTTCTTAAACGATATAAAAATATACAAATCAACCAAAGCTTAGCGTAAACTGATTCATAATACCTATGGATTTGGTTGAATTTTATGAATAAAAAATCTTTCAATATGGAACGAAAATTAAGTCACTTGCTTTCATTAAGTGTCTTCTCTGTGTGTGGTTTTTCTTCTTTACTTCATGCGCAAGAAACGACTCCCATCATGCCATACATCATTAATGGTAATACGACTTCAACCACATCATTTCCCTATATGGGAGTATTAATCACAGATAGTGTGACTGATAGCAAGCGTACGGTAACTCGCTTTTGTGGTGGTACCTTACTCAATGAGCAATATGTGTTAACTGCTGCTCATTGCCTGTATACCGATAACCCATCCAAGTTTAAAAATTTAGCGGTTGTGTTTAATGTTAACGATGTTGATCAGGATATTTTCAATCAAGAGAATACCTATACAGCAAAGGAGGTGTACTATCACGATGATTACAGCACTAAAACTTTCCAAGATGATATCGCCATTATTAAATTAGCATCTGCCGTTCCTGCAAATATTGTCTCTTCGAGTGATTATGTAGCTGAAGCACCAAATGAAAGCTACCGAGTAGATGGTCAATTATTTACTGCTATTGGTTATGGCAAAACGGGGCCTCAAGGTGACAGCGCCAATTCCTTGCAAGAGGTTCAAGTTGAATATTCACAACCCGATCAATGTAAACAAAACTTTGACGTTTCTGATAAACAAATTTGTGTAACAGGTGAAGAAAAAAATAGCTTACATTCTGGTGTCTGTGGCGGAGATTCTGGCGGGCCATTATTGTATGAAGACAGTGGACAACTGTATCAAGCTGGGATTGTGAGTTTTGGCCCTGAAGAGTGTGGTGACCTGAAAGTAGCAACTCAAAGCGTTTACACTGAAGTTTATGATTATGCTGATTGGATAGCCAACGTGCTAAGTGGTAGTGAAACCCCTAAATTTGATGTTACTAAATTAGAAGAAGCCGACAACAATGAAAGTAGTAGCGGTGGTGGGGCGTTAAACTTAGCTTGGTTGGCGGTGTTACTATCCTTACTTGTCTTTAGAAAGAAAACGAATACAAAGTAGTAATAAAAAAAGCAGCGAATAGCTTTATGTTATTCGCTGCTTTTTTACAATTTTCTAGGTTTTACGTTTTTAGCCGTTATTTTGGTTAGCTACTTTTTCAGCTTCAATTTGTTCTGGCGTTTTATAAGCTTTGGTATTCCAAAGAGGTACTGTTGATAGGCTATGCTTGTAGCTACCTTGAATTTCTTTGGTACTGTATGAAAGATATAACAAGGTCTGTGAGCCTTGATCATAAATTCGACGGATTTTCAGAGTCTTGAATAGAACACTTTTCGACTTTTTAAATACCACTTCACCTGATTTAGATTTATCAATCTCAGCAATCATTTCAGGTGTTATTTCACCAGTTTGACGACATGAAATGCCCATATCAGAAGGATCAGCAAAGTCTAAATTTGCTTCTACATTGGAGATATGGCAAGTAACACCAGTGACGATAGGGTCAGATAACACTTCAATTTTAATGTCTTTGGTTGTGAATATCCCCAAAGAGACATCTCCCACTTCATTTTTATCACAAGCAGTAAGTGACAGTGTAATGGCAGATAAAAGCACAAGTTTCTTTATCATGTTCCTTTCCTTTGGAATAAATCAGTAGTTGTTCATCGAAAACACATTTAATAATAGTTAAAGTCTATCATAGCCCATCAATAGTAATGAAAAATAAATTCAATGGTTTGGCTACGCTCGTGACTTATATGTATTGCTTGGCTGGCAAGCTCGCAATCACTAGCCGCCATCAAGCTGAGCTGTTAGGATGACATCACTCGTACGGTTAAAATCGTACTCACGTGTTCAAAGCGGCAATGAATGTCGCTGAGGTAAAATATGCAATCTCAAATCGACAGTTATATTTCGGCTAAAAATCATTGGTTATCCCAACAAGTTGACGTTGAACATCCGACACCAGAAAGCCTAATGGGGCGAAAGCTGTATTTAGAAGCTCAACAAAATGTGAAATATAGCGTATCTGAGATTGAATCATTACTAAGTAACAAAGCTGAGCTAAGTAATAAAGCAGGGCTGGATGTTATTGAAGTCGATTTTCATCGATTAACTATTTTATTTTCAGTCCTTCAAGCATCACAACTTTCCGACATTCCAGAGAATCAAAGTCTTATTATCGAGTTTCTTACACAAATTATTCTCGATGATGAATATCAACTCTTCTTAGGCTTTGATGATGGGGAAGCCGTTTCAGCCCTGATTTGTAAAATCGACCAGGATGATCAAGTCGCGGTTTTAACCGATATTGTCATTTCAGAAAACGCTCAAGATTCATTTAAAACGCAAGATTTTTCATCAGATGTTTTACAGTATTTAATTTCCAAATCTCTGATAATACATAAGGTTATTCACCCAGACTGGGTATAAATAGTGATCTTGCTATAATTTTTAAATTTTAATCCTGTTTGAGATAACACAAAATTTAATCGCTTCTGTCCTTTTTTAGATAAACATCGACACTGAATATATCGGAATAAGCGAATAGGTGCGGTGATGGATACGGATAAGATAAAATGTGTCATCTTTGACTGTGATGGAACGTTAGTCGACAGTGAGCGTTTATGCTGCCAAGCGCTGGTAAACGTGTTTGCAAGTTACGGTGCAGAGATTAGCTTTGAACAATGTATGAACAATTTTCAAGGTGGGAAAATGTTCGATATATTGAAAGAAACCAGTCAAACCGCAGGCTTAAGTATTCCTATGGAAGTGCTAGAGCCGAAATATCGTGAACAAGTGAAGCAACTTTTCGATGAACAACTTCAACCCATCCCGCACGCCAAACAAACCGTCGAGTATTTGACTCAAAAAGGCATTGCAGTGTGTGTGGCTTCCAATGGACCGCAAAGTAAGATGCAACATTCTCTTGCGTTGACAGGAATGCTGCCGATTTTTGAAAACAAGATTTTTAGTGCTTTTGATATTAATAGCTGGAAACCAGAACCTGATCTATTACTGTTCGCTGCTATGCAAATGGGATTCTTGCTTGAAGAGTGTATGTTTGTTGATGATACTGAGAATGGCGTTTACGCGGGTATTAATGCGGGATTGAAGACGATTTATTATTCTCCCGTTGGTAGTGATATAGATGACCCACAAGTGACAACGGTTAAGTGCCTGACGGAATTGCAACGATGGTTTAGTTAACTTCCTTTTCAACTAAACCGCAGTAATAAGTCAGACTAAATTACGGAAAGGCTTTTACTTATAAGTACAGAGACTAGTGTAGGATAGACGCTGATTTCAGAAGGGGAACTTCTAAGTTAGTTGTTATCGTTAAACTGTTTTTACTCTTAATTGGAACTGGCCCACACTCAACACAGATCAATACATCCTGATCTTCTGACAGCAAAAATTCATCACTCGAACAAATTGGGCAGCAGCTAATTTCCGAATCCTCGTAAAGAGAGGTATCGTTGTTGTTTTTCTTCATTATAAAACCCTCTTTTATCTTCATACAGTATGAGCCCATCAAAAGATGTCTGCATAAGTTTCCTGTTACTGAGCCGTAATAAAGCGACTGGTTTACAGCAAAACACCCTCACTTTTGCACTCAGGTACATTGTATTAAGATAAGTGTCGCAAAAATCAAATAGCCAAGGTTAGCAGTATACTTAACTATGATTCGAAATGTTTATTTAATCACCAGATCATACCAGTCATAAAAGTCACTCGGGTATAAGGAATAATATGAATTTTTTAGCGCACTTACATATTGCCGAATATTGCCAGAGTGATTTGGCCGGAAATCTACTTGGTGACTTTGCAAAGGGTAATCCGGAAGGGAAGTATCCTAGTCATGTCGTTGATGGGATCCGCCTTCATCGGTTTGTAGATAGATATACAGATACTCATCCATTAATACTGCAACAAAAATCCCTATTTGACCCTCAAATTAAACGATTTTCACCGATTGCATTGGATATGTTTTGGGATCATTGTTTGGCTTGTGAATGGAGTGAATTTCACCATCTTTCACTTAGTGATTTTGTCGAGCAGTGTCGTTCTTTCTGCCAATCACAAACCTATGAAGTACCTGACAATTACCGAACAACGATGAGTGCCATGTGGCGTGGAGAATGGTTGCTGTCCTACCAAGATATTAATAGCACTTTATACGCCCTTGAAAGAATGTCACACCGTAGCCCTAGAATGGGCCCTTTAAATGATTGTGGTGATGTTTTAATGGCAAATTATGAAGAGTTACGTGCGGTGTTCTTGCAGTTTTATCCCGATGTTCTGAACAGCAGCAAAAGATTCATCGATAAACATCAACAGCCGTGAGCTTAAGTTTGATAGAATGAACACCTCAGTTTAGTTTCATTTTTTATCTATCGTATTAGGCTCTCTATGTCGTTCGCAACCTTAGGTTTATCTCCCCAAATTTGCCAAACCTTATCGGATCTTGGTTTTAAAACGCCAACAGATATTCAGCAACAAGCCATTCCCAAAATATTAGAAGGCAAGGACGTGCTTGCTAGTGCACAAACCGGCACCGGCAAAACGGCTGCCTTTGGTTTGCCTATCATTCAACAATTGTTAGATAGCCCTGATTTAGGTGCAAACAATGATGCTGCTGAACCTGAAGATCTTCCGCAGACAAAAACGCGTGGCGCAGCCGTTAAAGCACTGATTTTGACACCGACACGGGAGCTCGCTCAACAAGTCTACGATAACCTTGAGTCTTATAACCAAGGTTTGAAAATTGTCGTGGTTTATGGCGGAACCAGCATGAGCGTGCAAACTAAAAACTTAAACGTTGGGGCTGATATTGTGGTGGCGACTCCTGGCCGTTTACTTGATCACCTTTTTGTTGGCAATTTACACCTACAGCAAACTCAAACACTAGTACTTGATGAAGCTGACCGCATGATGGATATGGGGTTTATGCCGGATCTACAACGAATCTTGCGTCGAATGAGCCAAGAAAAGCAGACGTTATTCTTCTCGGCAACCTTTACTAAGCGCATTCGAGAAGTGGCTTATAAACTGCTAAATGATGCGGTTGAGATTCAAATTGCTTCGGAAAATAGCACTGCAGAAACCGTGGAACAAATAGTCTACCCGGTGAATAAATCGCGTAAACGTGAGCTTCTGTCTTATCTTATTGGCTCTAGAAATTGGCAACAAGTTCTGGTGTTCACGAAAACAAAGCAAACTTCGGATGTATTAGCCAAAGAACTCAAGCTAGATGGCATTGAGGCGGCTTCTATCAATGGTGATAAAAGCCAAGGAGCAAGACAAAAAGCATTAGATGATTTTAAATCAGGCAAAGTAAGAGCGTTAATTGCTACCGATGTTGCGGCGCGCGGATTAGACATTCAGCAACTACCGCACGTGGTTAACTATGAATTACCTTTTCAAGCGGAAGACTATGTTCACCGAACTGGAAGAACTGGACGAGCAGGAGAGAAGGGCCAAGCAATTTCTTTAATGTGCCCACAAGAGCAATATTTATTAGATGCGATTGAAACCTTGCTTGATACACGTCTACCTCAACAATGGCTGCCGGGCTATGAGCCAACATTTGAAGAAGAGGAAACTCAAACTAAACGCCGTAGTCGTTCTTCAGAAAAGAGAAAGCTAAAAGCAAAATTGAAGATACACAGCTCTCGAGGTAAACGTCGATAATAGCTATTGCTTATTGATATCTATTGCTTATTGATATCTATTGCTTACCACTACCCATCGGATTCTTTAGGTGGTGGTACAATAATCTCATCTAAACAACTCGGTGATTCAATATATTCATTGGCAATATACAGCTGACTTGCCAGTAGTCGGCTAAATTGTTGCCAATGAGCAAATAGCGCAGATTGACGATCGTCAGATTCAAATGCGTGCAACATTAAAGGATCTAACGTACTTGCCGCATGAGAATACATTGAAGCTTGCCAACGTAACGTCCTAGACGTAAGTGGGGAGTCGGGATGATCTTGTTTAAACTCTTGTATTAAACCATCAATCAGTTGGTTATTTTTACGACTTGGCTCTAAGAAGTAGTTCACCATATTCTTTTCTTGTCGAACCGCGTCGGCGAGGAAAGTAATGGCACGTGAATCATGTAAGCTACAAGCTAGAACACGATTCATTAGCATATATAACTGAACATTTGCCGGTAGGTTTTGTGGCAGAGAGTCAATGATGTATTGAAAGTACTCCTGAAAGTATTGGTAGATGTGATCACTAATATGCTGCCAAATTTTCTCTTTGCTACCAAAGTGATAGCGCAACAAGCTATGAGATACATTAGCCTGCTCACTAATTTGACGCAGAGATACTTTTTTATAGCCATACTGACAAAAAAGCTGTGCAGCAATTTTCAAAATGGCTTTTTTGGTCTGCTCGGCTTCTTGAGCGGTGCGGCGGCCTTGTTTTTTTTCAGTGACTGAGTTCAATGTACTACCAACATCGTTATTTAGTGTTTAATCAACCAGTATTTCTTTGCCATTATATACCCAAGTAAGAAAATTCTTCAGCTATTTCGCGGGTAGATGAGCTATAAGTCATAGAGTTAAACAAGGTATAGAGCTAAATAAGGCATAGCATTAAAAAATGAAGTAGGTGTGAACGAGCCTACTTCATTTATATTCGCACCTATCTATTCCACCTAGTCCGCAGTAACAAAACGACGAATACGTTCGACTAAGATATCAACATCACTGGCTTGAACGTCATTGTGCAAAACAAAGCGAAGAGGGTTTCCGGGGCTAATAATAATGCCTTCTTTCTTCAGCTGAGATTGCATGGCATGTGTATCAATATGTGGCGCTAATTTAGCAAAGATAATATTGGTTTGTACGTGATCAACGTTAATATTAAAGCCTTCCAATTCAGATAAACCAATCGCCAATCTTTTAGCGTTATCATGATCGGTTTGTAGACGATTGACCTGTTCAGTTAACGCAATTTTACCCGCTGCCGCCAAAATGCCTGCTTGACGCATACCACCACCAAGCATCTTGCGAATACGTCGTGCTCTAGTGATGAACTCTTTGCTACCTAACAGAAGTGAGCCCACTGGAGCGGATAATCCTTTTGAAAGACAAATAGTCATAGAATCAAAATGACAAGCGATCTCTTTGATATCAACATTTAATGCCACAGCAGCGTTATAAACACGAGCGCCATCCAAATGGAGTTGTAGGTTATGGCGGTGAGTAAATTCACGGGCTTGGCGTAAATAGTCAAGCGGCAGTACTTTGCCATTGATGGTATTTTCCAAACTTAATAGCTTGGTTTGTGCAAAGTGAATATCATCCGGTTTAATCGCTTGCTCAAGCTTTTTAAAGCAAAGTGTGCCATCGGGTTCATTCTGGATTGGTTGAGGCTGAATCGAACCAAGTACCGCTGCACCGCCGCCTTCAAATTTATAGTTATGAGCTTGTTGACCACACAAGTACTCCTCACCACGACCACAATGAGACATTAAGCCGAGTAAGTTAGCTTGTGTACCTGAACTGGTAAAAATCGCGGCTTCAAAACCATGACGCTCTGCCGCCCAGATTTCTAAAGCATTAATCGTAGGGTCATCCCCATAAACATCATCGCCTACAATTGCATTTGCCATCGCGATACGCATCGCTTCCGTAGGTTGAGTAACCGTATCTGAACGAAAGTCCATATCATTTCCTTAAAATTAAATAGCTAAACTAAAAAACCACACAATTTTGCTTTACTTAAACAGGCTATGGTTTTTCCATCGGTGATCTCATCGGTTTTGATCCAGTTCTCAATATCATTTAATGAAACCTTAATGACATTAATCACTTCATCATCATCTGGTGACAACGATTGATTCGGAGATAAGCCTTTAGCAACAAATAGATGCTGAATCTCGTCACAGAATCCTGCAAGAGGAGAGCATTGTCCTAAAGGTTCAAAATGTTGAGCGCTGTAGCCGGTTTCTTCAATTAATTCTCGTCTCGCACATTCTATTGGGCTTTCATTATCTTCAATGGTTCCGGCTGGAAGTTCTAAAATCCATTTATTTAATGAGGGACGAAATTGTCGCAGTAATAAAATATCACCGTCATTCGTGATAGGTAGAATAACCGCCGCGCCAGGGTGGATAATCGTGGTATGACGAATAGACTTGCCATTAGGTAGATCCACATCAATTTCAGCCAATTGAATATTTTTCCAACGGTGTAACACAGTATGGCTCATAATGATCTCTCTTAATGGGTGTATGTACTTGCGAGATTAAATGCAGGTTACCAAAAGGATTGATGGATTATACTGTCTATACCTGATTAAAATGAACAAGCTAATTGATCCATAATAAAAAAATGATTCACCTTTCGGTCAGAATAAGACAAAGTGTTAGTAAAGAAGTATTTAGAAGAGGGAAGCATGGAAAGCGCACAGAAAAGAACCGCCACAGAACGTTCATTGTTATCCGAAAGAATCAATAAATTGGTTCAAGCGCTGTCTGATGGTGTTTACGAGCGAGAAGACACCATCAGATTATGTTTATTGGCCGCGTTATCCGGTGAAAGTGTTTTTTTACTAGGGCCTCCTGGTATTGCCAAAAGCCTCATTGCTAAGCGCTTAATTCAAGCCTTTGAAAGCAATAGCTACTTTGAATACTTGATGACTCGATTTTCTACCCCAGAAGAAGTGTTTGGCCCGCTAAGCATTCAAGAATTGAAAGATAATGGACGCTATGTTCGCCTTACAGAAGGATATTTACCGACCTCACAAGTGGTATTTTTAGATGAGATTTGGAAAGCTGGCCCGGCGATATTAAATACACTACTTACCGTGGTAAATGAAAAAACTTTCAAAAATGGTAGTGATGTCGAGCCGGTACCAATGCGCTTATTAATTACTGCATCGAATGAACTTCCAAATGAAGACAGTGGGCTAGAAGCATTATATGACCGAATGCTAGTCCGTGTTTTCGTTAACCGTATTCAAAACAAGCAAAACTTCCACTCGATGTTAACGGTTGGTACTCCGCAAGAAGCGAAGATTCCAGAAGGGCTCGCCATTAAAGATGAAGAGTACTATCGTTGGTTAACTGAACTTGATCAACTAGAGCTATCTAACAGTACCTTTGAGCAACTTTACTACCTAAAATCTAAGATTGAAGCAAAAGAACAAGCATCCTCATCGACGGTAGCAGAAAGTGATTTATATGTTTCAGATCGTCGCTGGAAAAAGGCGGTCAAACTACTTAAAGCCAGCGCCTACTTTAATGGTAGAGATAGCATTAACGCGCTTGATTTGCTGCTGCTACAAGATTGCTTATGGAATTCGCCACAATCTCGTTTAATTGTTCGTGAATGTATTGCCGAGTTTGCTAGTGAGCAAGCCTATCATCAAGGGGCTTTACGAGCTCAAATTGAACAAAAGCAGAGTAAATTAGCCGAGTTGGATAAATCGTTCACTCAGCGATTCGCTATGGCTTTATCATCGGATGTAGAAGGGACGATTCGCCGCAAAAATATTTATCAATATGACTTATCAAAAGCTAAAAGATACCGCGTCGGTAATACATCGGATTTAGTTAAGCTTGTTCTATTAGAAACCAACATGTCAGTGACCAACCACGATACCGGTGATAGTCGCTGGGTTTACATTCCGTATAAAGAGCTAGAGCAAATTATTAAAGATGGCGGCGGGGAAGCGTATGGTTTTGTTAATAAAAAGACCAATCTATGCCGCTTCCAATTTGATGTGGATGTAGAGCAGCGTTTAGTGATTAAAGATATAGGCAACCGTGCAATCACCATTACACTGGCAACCGAGAAAGGTTTTGATCCTGATGTAGTGACACAGTGGCAATCAACAACCGAGTCGGTGGTGAAAGAATTGACTAGCCTAGATTTTGATGTACGTAAGGCTCGTGAAGCGTTTCACTCTAGTTTACCTCACAGCTTCTTGGATAAAGCTTTATTACTACAAATCGAAACAAGCATTCAAGAACTCACTCAGCTTACTGACGCGATCAAACAAAAAACCGATGAGGCGATGGAACAAGTTCATCGCCTGCAAGAAGCATTTGAGTAATGAGCGACTATCATGCTTGGAATTGATGCTTTAGATATTGCGGTTTTATTAGCCGATGCTGAAATGATTGAAGTGGCCTTACAAGATTTAATGGGCCGCTCTCAGTTATTGCCTTTGGTTGAGGAAAATAAAAGTGTGCGTGGGATGGTTAAATCGCAACTTAAACGCTGGAAAAGTAAAGCAGCCGCTAAGGTTGATAACATTCCCCATACCAAAGAAATCAAACAAGAATTGGCATTATATCAGGAAGTCATTCATTGGAGTGAAGCGGAATTTATAGCACAAATTGACACCTTGCTTGAGCAATTACAATCGTGTTCAGAATTTTATCCTGACGCTAAAAAAATCCTGTCATCCTCCAATGCTAAATTGAACCCAATGTTGCCACACTATTTTTGTCAGCAGTGGTATAACAGCATTGTCAGTAATGTTCAGCGTATTCAAGAGTCTCAGCTTGAAATAGAGAAACAAGAAGAACTCGAACAGCTGCGTAAACGTCTGGAAAACATAAAACAGATGGAACAGCTTTCACCTGATGAGGATGCTGGAACCATTGCAGGACGAATGTGGGACATGACCAATATCAGCTTATCAAAAAGCGATTGGTCCGTAATGAAAGAGCAGGCCGATTTTTTAAACAAGAATCCAAAGTTAAAAGATATTGCAGAGCAATTAGGTCGAATGGCCAATCAAAACGATCCTAATGAGCCGCCTAGTTATAGCGAGGGAATTCGTTTTGAAGAAGAAAACTCTCAACAAGCAACGGATGATATTGTTGGCATTCACGAAAGCGATGATTTGAATAAACTACTCCCCAATGAGCTGTTATTTCTTACCTACCCAGAGCTCGAAGTGGTTTTTTATAAACACCTGATTGATAAACGCCTGATGAATTACCAGATGGAAGGAAAAGCCCATTCATCGAAGAAAGTCACGGCAATGGAGCCGATCCCCGCTAAAGTCGAAAATGATACCGGCCCATTTATTATTTGCGTCGATGCATCTGGCTCAATGCGTGGCTTTCCTGAGCAATGCGTAAAAGCTATTGCCTTTGCGTTAATGCAGATAGCCTTGGCTGAAGATCGTGACTGTTATGTGGTGTTATTCTCTACAGACTACATCACTTACCAATTAACCAAACAAGATGGGCTAAGGGAAGCGAGTGATTTTCTTTCCTATACATTTCATGGTGGTACCGACCTAGAGCCTGCTATTTCAGAAGCAATAAAACAAATGCAAGGAGATCGGTATCAACATGCTGATTTGGTTATTTTGTCTGACTTTATTGCCCCAAAACAATCCAAAGCCATGATCCAGCAAGTTGAAGCACTAAAGCAAAAAAATAACCGTTTCCATGCAATAAGTTTATCAAAGTACGGAAACCCAGAATTGATGAATATCTTTGACCATGTATGGTCTTATACGCCTAGCTTGGGACAAAAATTGGTAAAGCAAAAGTAGGGTAGTCATCAAAGTTTATTAGCATTTTAGGGAGTTTGGTTGGATTTTTGAGCATTCAAGCTAAAAAGGTTAAATTTATTATTGACTCAATCGCTCAGTCCAGTAAAGTAGCAAACATTGTTTAAACAGCTGATTCTTTACTGTTTAATAAACTATTTACTAACATGGCAAATGCGATGTTAAAGATGGTGTCTTAACTTTTCATTTAACTGTTAAATGGTTAGGCGCATCGCAAAAGAATTGCGTGCCCTGGTGGTGGAATTGGTAGACACAAGGGATTTAAAATCCCTCGGCGTTCGCGCTGTGCCGGTTCAAGTCCGGCCCGGGGCACCATCTATATCAAAGGCTTACCGATTTCGGTAGGCCTTTTTTATTTTCCACATCTCAAAATGTCCTCTCGTAATCAAATCGAAATATTGTTGTCATTTAACATTCAAATATAACCTAGAGCATAGTGTTTTTATTATCCAAGGAAGATAGAACACAATGAACACTAAGTTATTACCTGTATTATCTGCATTAGCACTCAATCTCTCTGCTTTCCCTAGTTACGCACTTACGATAGATCTGGTCGGGCGTTATCAAACGGGAATTTATGGTGAAGCTGGTGCGGAAATTGTCGACTATCATCAAAGCACACAATCAGCTTACGTGGTTAATGGTGCGAAAAATCGCATTGATATTATTAAGTTAGATAACTTGGCTTCAGAAGCGATTAAAAATTCATATACCGCCAACACATTAAAAGCAAACCAATTAACCCTACCTAAAGAAGTGCTCACTGCAAATAATCAAACGATGCAACTAGGTGCGGCTAACTCATTAAGCATCTATGGTGACTGGTTAGCGGTGGCAGTCGCGAATAAAGAGAAACAAGAAAACGGTGCTGTTCTTTTCTATCAAATTAAAGCTGACCAACCAAAGCTGATTAAATCCGTTGAAGTCGGCGCTTTACCCGATATGGTGACCTTTACTCCAGATGGTTCAAAGGTCGTGGTTGCCAATGAAGGGGAGCCGACGAATGACTATCAGCATGATCCTGTGGGTAGTATTGGCGTGATTGGTTTCAATCATAACGGCCCTGTTGATACCGCTGTTTTACTTATGTTTGATAAGTTTGAAAAACAAAAAGAACAGCTGATAAAGCAAGGATTCAAATACGCGAGTCCAAAAGGGCATTCACTAGCACAAGATATTGAGCCAGAGTACATTACTGTCAGTGCTGATAGCCGTTATGCTTGGGTTTCCTTACAAGATAATAATGCTTTAGCTAAAGTCGATTTAGAGAAAAGTGATATTGATGCGATTTACCCATTAGGTCTGAAAGATTATGGCTTAGAAAAGAATGGGATTGATGTAAGCGATAAAGATGAGGCGATTAACATCCAACCGTGGCAGGGTGTCTATGGTTTATATCAACCTGATACCATTCATAGCTATACCGTTAATGGTAAGAGTTACATTGTCACGGCCAATGAGGGTGATTCACGAGATTGGTGGTTTGAGGCAAGTGATCAACAAGCCTGTATCGATGCCGGCGGTGAAAACTATGACGAAGAAGATGGCTGTCTAGCCTACAGTGAAGAAACGCGAGCTGCAAAACTATCGTTAGCCGACGATAACCCAGCAAAACAAAACATGAGCAAACAAGCACTTGGTCGTCTTAAAGTGACAAAAGCAATGGGAGATGACAATGGTGATGGTTTGTATGAGAAAGTTGTCAGTTTCGGTGCTCGCTCGTTCTCTATTTGGGATGAACAAGGGCTGCAAATTTTTGATAGTGGCAATGAATTTGCCAAAGTGATTGCTGAACGTTTTCCCGATAGCTTCAACACCAATGAAACTGAAAACAAAATGGACAATCGCTCTGACGATAAAGGCTCAGAACCTGAAGCGCTTGCAATAGGGGAAGTAGATGGCAAGACCTACGCTTTTATAGGCTTAGAGCGTATGGGGGGCATCATGATTTATGATATCAGCCAACCAAATCAATCTAAGTTTGTCGATTATCAGTTGAATCGCGATTTAACCGTTGATTTTGAAATAGACGACTCAACCCAACCAATTACTTTAAAAGGTGATTATGAGAAAGCGGGTGATTTAGCACCAGAAGGTATGCGTTTTATAAGTAAGCAAGAAAGCCCAACCAATCAGGCATTGTTACTGGTAGCAAATGAGGTAAGTGGTAGTGTGTCAGTCTACCAACTGAAATAAAATACCCTCAATATATTGAGCATATAAGTAAGCCTTGTGATCTCAAAACAAGGCTTTTTTTAATTGGTTAATTTGAAAAATATCAAAAAGTGACCAAATATGATTAGAGTGAAATATATCCAATTGCGCTAAGACATTAATTTCTTTTAAAAAGACACTTTAAAAGTCATGGTTATGTCAAATTCACTACAAATGGTAAATTCATAAAATATTCATAAGTGATTGATATAAAAGACTTGTCATGTAATTGCAATACAGCTGTACGCTCGAAAGTATTTGCACGGATATGTGAACTGGTTCAAAATTATCGTTTAGTGAGTAACTGGTAAGAGTTCTTCTAACATCTTATAGGGCAAAGACTGAACATGAAAGTCGTTGATATTATCAAGCACAAAACAGATTCTTTAGCGAAACATCAATTTGAATTAAAAGATTTGATGTCGCCAGTATTGAGAGAATACTGGGCTGATTTTATTAATCGTGCGAATTCTCAACAAATATTTCCTTGGCTGAAAGATCATCAAACTCCAGCGGTTAATGAAGAAGTAGCACCTACTGTCGTTCCTGATATAGAAATGTCACCGGAAGCAGAAGCCTTGTTTCTTGAGTTAAGTGAAAAGATTGACCAAGAAATTCATGTAGGTGACTGGATGTCTGTCGATCAAGACCGTATTAACGCTTTTGGCCAAATCACTGAAGACATGCAATGGATTCATACTGATGCTGATCGTGCGGCAACAGAATCGCCTTTTAAAACGACTATTGCACACGGCTTTTTAACGTTATCTTTATTGTCTCGTTTAACCGATAGTGTTGATGAGGAAAATCCTCCATTTCCAACCGCTAAAATGACAGTTAATGTCGGACTGAATGAAGTTCGCTTTCCTTACCCAGTTAAAGCCGGCAATAAGATCCGTGCTCGTAGTAAGCTTTTGAAAGTGACACCAATCAAACGTGGTTTAGAAATCGAACGTGAAGTAAAAGTTGAAATCGATGGTGTAAGACGTCCAGGTTGTGTCGTCGTATCGGTGATCCGTCTTTACTTTTGATTTAGATTTTTCAAATTTATTATATAGAATAGCGCCGATAGTATTGGCGCTATTTTTATTTAGAGAGGTTAATATGGCTCGTACCGCCGCGGCATTGCACATCTTAGTTAAGCATGAGTCTCAAGCAAAAGACATTCTACAGCAGCTTAAGAAAGGCGCTAAGTTTCAAGCATTAGCTAAGAAGTACTCAACATGTCCATCGGGCAAGAAGGGCGGTGATCTAGGGGAATTCCCTAAAGGTGCAATGGTTCCCGCTTTCGATAAAGTCTGTTTTAACGGAGAGTTAATTACTCCTCATTTAGTCAAAACCAAATTTGGCTGGCATATCGTAAAAGTACTTTATCGCACTTAATTATTCGATAGTTAAACAATAAAAAAGCGTTCACTCCAATTTGAAGTGAACGCTTTTTTGTATCTGAAGTAGAGTGCTTACGCTGCTGGGATCATAGGTTCTGGCATGCCAAGGAAATAACCCTGATACATATCGATACTTAATGCTCGCATGGTATCTAGCTGTTGTTGGGTCTCAATGCCTTCAATAACGGTTTGAGCACCGTAAGCCTTAGCGATAGCCATTGCTTCTAGGAGCTTGTCTTGTTCGCCTTTCATGTATTGATCTAAAAGCATGCGATCAATTTTAACAATGCTCGGGTTAATAAGATCAACACGCTCACTATTTGAGTATTCCGAACCGAAGTCATCAATTGCAATATCAAACCCATGTTCAGCCATTTTGCTAACTGACGCCTTCAGTTGCTCAATATTTTCACAATGAAACTCAAGTAATTCGAGTACGATTTGATCTGAGCAAACATTAAGCTTGTTGAGCTCTTTTAGAAAACGAACTTCATGCGGACAAGAGGGCTCTAAAGCTTTAAAACTATTAGGTAAAAAGTTTAAAAACAACTTAATTTGTTTGTGTTGAGAATCGACAAAATTATTGATATGTAAAATTCGACTAATAAGGTCTATTGCGCTTTTATCATCTTGATCTGGGTTTTCATCTGAAAAGTAGTAGCCTGGGCAGATGTGCTCACCAGATTCGCTTTTCATTCTTAGCAATGCTTCAACACCAACAATCGTATTTTCTTGATTAAAAATAGGCTGAAAAACACTACTCAATATTAAATTTTTATATCGTGCAAAGTGATTGCCACATTCGCCTTTAAAAAAAGACATGTCGAATTTTTTTGACATTGATTCAGATGCTCAATTACTACTAAAAATTGCGCTTAAGATACCAAATACAACCAATATCAGCTATCTATTTAATACTAGAAAAACGGTTTTTTAACTCAGATCAATATTGATTTTTAGAGAGAAAAATCAATTGAGCGGGGAATGTTTCACGTATGTTACCGCTCATCAAAAAAGTCTTTGTCGCGTATATATTTACTCATTAAATGATAAGAAAACGGTCTAATTAACCAGCTCAATAATGAACGACCTAATCGCAAGATTGTTGGGGTATTTTCATAAATACGTCCATTGTATAGCCACAGCATTTTTCCCACATGCCAATACATAAATGGAATAGGAGGTAGAAAGGTGACGATATCAATATCACAGCAAACACGAAATGTTCTTCTTGCTAACTGATAACGTCGTCGGAACCGCCACCCTCCGATGGCAGGCTGACCAAAGGTCACCACACGTTTTATGATATTCGGGTATTTGGTTTCTAAATAATCGGCAAACACTAAACCAATAGCACCGCCAGAAGAGTGCCCGGTAATACTAATTCGTTTACCTTGTTCAATCAGGGGAGTCAGTATCGTCTCTAAGCGAGTATAGACCGAGTCACCCAATCTATCGTCCCGATGAGAAGGCATGCTTTCTTGGTGTAATAAATGATAAAAGCCAGCGTGAATGGAATAAGGCAGTCCTAAGGTAGGAAGACAAGATTTATGCCACATTGCAAAGTTTAACAGCCAGTCGTTTATGCTATGCGAGCCTTTAATAACAACGATCACTTCTTCTTTATCTTTACACCACAATACACGGATTAAGGTTTTTCCTTTGGCGTTATAGATGATGCGTTGGCCATTGGGGTCAAAACCATACCGTGTTTGCTTAAAAACTCTAGGGTAGGCCAATTGGCAAAGAATGGCATAACGTTCGTACTGGTAGCGTTTGAGTGTCTTCAAATATAAAAATCATTGTTATTAAGGTAATCACTACCATGCCAAACAATGATTAAGGAATTATGACTTAGAACTCTTTTTTGCTGTTGATGCCTTGCTCGGCAGTAAGGTATCGAGCCAACGTAGAACTTTCTCTTTCCTTAGCCATAGTAATAATAAGGCTCCACCAATATAAAGGCTTGGTTCTAAAATCTCTGATTTAACTGACCAGTAATAATGAATTGGCGCGAGTATGGCAGCGAGATATACCCAATTGTGTAATTGTTGCCATTTTCTGCCCATTTTACGCTGCATCGCTTGTGTGGAAGTGATGGTTAATAGCAACAAGATAATCCAAATTACTGCGCCTAAAACTAGGTAAGGGCGTTTAATGATTTCACTGCCAATTAATTGCCACTGTAAAGCCAAATCTAACCAAGCAAATGCCGTTAAGTGAATCACTGCCCAAGCGAAGCTATAAACACCTAACAATCGGCGCGCTCTAATTAGCTGACCTTGTTTAAATTTTTTCGCTAGCGGTGAAATGAGTAGAGTGATCAGTAGGGTATTAAGGGCCGCTTTACCGGTAAAGTGAATAATCGGCTGAACAGGATCTGCCCCTAAGTGCCCATTTATCACGGCAAAGACTAACCAAGTAAATGAAAATATTTGGGCTAAATGTATGAACACTTTTAGCCCAATAATGTGCTTTGGCTTTAAAGGCATTAATAATTTCGCTTTAAGTCTAGATCTTTATACAAGGAGGCAACTTGCTCACCATAACCGTTAAACATCAGTGTCTCTTGTCGAACGGAGCTGAATAGACTGCCTTCACCAATAAATCGCTCACTTGCTTGGCTCCACCTAGGGTGGTCGACATTTGGATTCACATTGGCATAAAAACCATACTCATCAGGAGCAAGCAAATTCCAAGTAGTCGGCGGTTTTTTTTCAAGTAAATGGATTTTGACAATCGACTTAATCCCTTTAAAGCCGTACTTCCAAGGCACAATAAGTCGTAATGGGGCACCATTTTGTGGCGCGAGAGTTTTACCATATAAACCAACCGTCATTAAGGTCAGTGGATTCATGGCTTCTGCAATGGTTAGACCTTCTACGTACGGGTAGTCGATACTTGAAAAACCACGTTGTCCGGGCATTTGTTCTGGATCATAAAGGGTTTCAAATGCGACATATTTGGCTTTACTGGTAGGTTGAACCAGTTTCAATAGTGATGCTAATGTAAAACCTAACCACGGAACATTCATCGACCATGCCTCTACACAACGGTGACGGTAGATCCGCTCTTCAATCTCCATATTCTTCATCACATCGGCCATATCAAGTTTCACCGGCTTGGCGACTTCACCTGTAATTTCTATCGTCCAAGGTGTTGTTTTGAAGTTCTTTGCTTGCTCTGCGGGTTCGCCTTTACCTGTACCAAACTCATAGAAATTATTATAAGTCAGTACCTTATTTTCTGGTGTCAGTGCCAATCCTTTTGTTGAGTATTTCGAAGCCGCGCCTTCTAGCGTAGCCCTTGAATCTTGCGCAGTGAGTTTTTCATCTGATGAACTGAATACATCAAATAAACTGGCATGAGCCTGAGAGGCAAAAGGGGCTGCTGCCGCGGCTATACCTAGCTTTTTAACAATGTCTCTACGCTGTTTATAAATAGACTCTGGAGTAGTCTCATTTTCACTTAAAAACCAAGATGGACGTGATTTAATCAACATAAAGCAATCCTTACTGAAGACGATGATAGAAATACAATCTTATAAGACCGCAACACCGTTAAATTAATTTCAAATATAGAGCACTTAATACATCTAAACTGGTTAAAGGATTAACGCTGACACTTCTTGACAAAATTTTTGTTACATAAAAGTAACCGTGAATTTATATTTGTTATTCCTTACAATCCTAATGGTTGTCACAATGTATACAACATCGTCAAAAAAATTGAACAAGTTGTCCAGAATAGACTCTTATCTTCTGTGAACGTTTTAGTAATACTATGACTAAACGAGAATAACTTTCATATACGGAATTAGTTACATGAATCAAGTTGTACATAGCTATAACCTTATTAGCAAAATTAACCATTGGATCTCTGCTCTAGTCATTATTGGCTTATTTGCTGCTGGTTTATGGATGGTTGATTTAAGTTATTACAGTGCTTGGTATCAAGACGCGCCACATTGGCATAAATCAGTCGGTTTATTACTTGCAGCTTATACTGTATTTCGAGTGATTTGGCGCTTGTTTACTCGTTCACCAGAAGTAGAAGGGACGGCATTTGAAAAAGTTGCAGCAAAAATTGCTCACTTTTTAATGTATGCGCTATTGTTTGGAATCTTTATTTCAGGCTATCTCATTTCTACTTCTGATGGCCGTGGCATTGATATTTTTGATTGGTACACAGTGCCATCTCTCGGTGCACTATTTGAAGACCAATCGGATATTGCAGGTCTGCTACATTATTATTTTGCATGTATCTTGATAGGTTTAGCATCCATACATGCGATTGCAGCACTAAAACATCACTTTGTTAATAAAGACAATACGTTACGAAAAATGACAGGAGCGACAAAATGATCAAAATGGAAATGAAAAAATGGCTAACTACTGCTGGTCTATGCGCCACTATGGTACTACCTATGGGTGCAATTGCAGCGGATTATCAAATTGACACTAAAGGCGCACATGCCTCAGTAAACTTTCGTGTAAGCCACTTAGGTTACAGCTTCACACAAGGTCGTTTTAATGATTTTGAGGGCACCTTTTCTTACGATCCAGCGAATGTTGAAGCCTCAAAAGTAAATGTTGTTGTCGATACTGGCAGCATTGATTCAAACCATGCAGATCGTGACAAGCACATTCGTAGTGATGACTTTTTAGATGCGAGTAAATTCCCTGAAGCGACATTTACCAGTACTAAAGTGACGGATAAAGGTGACGGTAAATTAGCGGTTGATGGTAATTTACAATTACATGGTAAAACGGTTCCAGTCACTATTGATGCTGAATTTATCGGTGCAGGTGAAGACCCGTGGGGTAATGAGCGTGCAGGATTTAAAGGTACGACTCGTCTAGAAGTAAAAGACTTTGGTATTCAAGAAATGGCAGGGGCAACTTACGTGGATTTAGACCTTTATGTTGAAGGTATTAAGCAGTAACAGTTAACAATCTATACCTACCTATATAACAAAGGCTCGCTAATCAAATTAGTGAGCCTTTATTCTTTTATTTGGTAACGTAACGTATTGCGATTGAGATTAATGCTTAATCGTAAATTGTCGGAATAGGCTGGCGCTTATGCTGCGTCGCTTTATAAATTCCAACTAAACGATCGATCACGTCTTGCGTTACCGGCTTACCCTCTAAGAAATCATCTATTTGGTCATAGCTTAGGTTTAGTGCATCTTCATCCGCTTTTTGTGGCGCAAGCTCTTCAAGATCGGCGGTTGGTACTTTCTTCACTAATACCTCTGGCGCACCTAGTTCAGCAGCCACTTGACGGACTTGACGTTTACTTAAACCAAATAGTGGGGCTAAGTCACACGCACCATCGCCAAATTTAGTATAGAAACCGGTAATATTTTCTGCAGAATGGTCTGTGCCTAACACTAGGCCACCAACATAACCGGCCACTTCATATTGAGCCACCATACGGGCGCGAGCTTTAACATTACCTTTCACAAAATCAACTTTCGGCGGATCACTAGGTAGTAGCCCTGTACCATTTAATGCTTCATGGCTTGCCGCGTGCAGACCATCAACACCGGCTTTAATGTTGACTGAAATAGAGTAGGTAGGTTGAATAAATGACAGTGCGACTTGAGCTTCATCTTCGTCTTTCTGCTCACCATAAGGCAGGCGTACCGCGATAAATTGGTAGTCAGTTGTATTATTTTCTGTATTCAGTTGATCTACCGCTAACTGAGCAAGACGACCACAGGTAGTCGAATCTACACCGCCACTGATACCGAGAATTAATGACTTACAGCCAGATTGCTGCAATTTATTTTTGATAAAAGAAACTCGGCGAGTAATTTCAAATTGAGCATCGATAGCGGGTAGGACTTGCATTTCTTGACGAATGAGTTGCTCCATGAGAATTCCTTATTGTGCAGCAAAAAAAGTGATAAATTAAACTGTGATTCCAATCATATAACTATACCCAAGTGACCTCAAGGAGTGAGTCTAGCTCATAGCCAAGTTACTTCGGTATATAACCTCGTTTCACTGTATGACTAACGATGGTAATCTTGCGTCTATTCGATATCGACTTGAGGAATTTCTGCTTCGTGAATATTGCTATTTTTGGTAGTGCGTTTAATCCGCCAAGCTTGGGACACAAAAGTGTACTAGAAAGGCTCAAACATTATGATTTGGTGTTGTTAGTGCCAAGTATTGCTCACGCATGGGGAAAAGACATGCTCGAGTATTCCGCTCGCTGCGAGATGGTTGAAGCTTTTATTCGAGATGCTAAGTTAGACAATTTACAAATAAGCAATGTTGAAGCGGAGATTTTGCAATCAAATGGAGAGGAACAAGGGCAGTCAGTAACGACCTATGCAGTAATGACAGCGTTACAAGAACGCTACCCACAAAGTCAGCTTACCTTTGTTCTCGGCCCAGATAACTTTCTAAACTTTGGTAAATTTTATAAAGCAGATGAAATCACGACCAAATGGTCAATATTGGCTTGCCCTGAAACATTACCGGTTCGTAGTACTCAGATCAGACAGCGTCTTGCCAATCATCAATCGATTAACGATCTGACTACGCCATCCGTTGGGGAATATATTAAACAACACCAGCTTTATAGCTAAAGATGCGCTATGAACTCAACGATTTATTGGCAATGGCCAGACACAATTGCTCAGCCTGCTGGGCATTTGCCGAAAAAACTTCATCAATAATGCGTTCTGTTTTAATGCCTGATGCGCGAAGTTTGAATGCTTGTCTTACTTTTAATGCCATTTGCAGTGAGGCGTGATCAATACTCGGTGTCTTAGCTGCATTTTCTAGCGTTAACACTGAGTCATCTAGCTGAGGGCTCAGTTTTTCAAGTTCAAAATCTACAATTTCCAACCATTTTTTCTGCTCATTATCGCTTGGGTCGAAAGGGGATTGACTCAAGGACTCCAGCAAGACATTTAATAGTGCTGAGCGTTGAACCAAACCTGCTTGGTGAGGGTAGTTCTTGGTTGAACGTACCGATACTTCCACTTCAATCAGTGAGCAGTTTGGAAAATAGGTTAGGGCGTTTAAACAGTCAAAAGGTAGCCAGAAGGTATCGCCCGCATTCATCACATATTCCGCTTTTCCTAAGCGCACAGAAGCAAAGCCACTTAAAACAGAAATTAACTTATGCTTTATGGTCTTTTTACGCGCGGTGGTGTGTAAGAAAGGATATTGATGTATCTGATGAGCGATTAAATAGTTCATGAGCCATTTTTGAGCGATTAAAATTCAGCGCTAAGATACCGTTTTCTAGTCAGCATTCCAATCACTTTAATCTTTAGCGTTCTTGTTTTAGCGCAATGAAATTAAGGGTTTTGTTAAACTTGAACATTCGTCTATTCACTAATTTAACGAATTCAGGTAATTTACGCGTCACAATTGGCTTTGCCTTGAGATTGTTCCTGTCTATTTGGAGCATATCATCGTAAAATTACCTGTTTATTCATAACTGCAGTAAATTAATGAGCATTGATAACGATCCATACAAAGAAATTCGTCCTTATAATGATGATGAAATCCCAGCAGCTCTTGAGCGTCTAATTAATGATGACAGCTTCATTAATGCGATCATCAAATATCGTTTTTCTCATAAGCCGGCCTGGTTTAAAAAGCTGGTTTCTCCTGCGATAAAAGTCTATCTAAAGATCAAATGGTCGAAACTCAAAACCGTTGATGATATTCAACGTGAAGTTGAGCTTTACATGGGTTCAACCTTAAATAAAACGACCAATGGTGTAACGTACTCAGGTCTAGAAAAGCTCGACCCTGAGCAAGCTTACCTGTTTGTTTCTAACCACCGCGATATTGCCATGGACCCAGCATTAGTTAACTGGGGCCTTTATAATAATGGACATAAAACCGTTCGTATCGCGATTGGTGATAATTTATTAAAAATGCCTTGTGCGACTGAGATGATGAAGCTGAATAAAAGCTTTATCGTAAAACGCTCAATTAAAGCACCGCGTGAAATGATGAAAGCGCTAGGTTTACTGTCGTCTTATATTAAACATTCATTAGAAACTCAGAACTCTATTTGGATTGCTCAACGAGAAGGTCGAGCCAAAGACGGCAATGACATGACAGAACCAGCTATTTTAAAGATGTTTCATGTAGAAGGGCGTCGCCAAAAAATCGCATTCCCTGACTATATTAAGTCACTCAAAATTGTTCCTGTTTCTATTTCGTATGAAAATGATCCTTGTGACATCGACAAAGCCAAAGAGCTTTATGAAATCGAAGTGAATGGTAAATACGAGAAAACAGAATTTGAAGATATTGCCAGTATTGTTAAAGGCATTATTGGTGAAAAAGGGCGTGTACATGTTAGCTTTGGTGATGTGATCACCGATGACTTTGAAACCCCTGATGAACTTGCCAAAGAGTTAGATCGTCAAATTCATGCTCTGTATCGTTTGTACCCTGTAAACTTATTAGCTGCGGGCAAGCAAAGCGACGCCATCACCGAAGAAGTGGAAGCGAACTTTGCTAAAAAATTAAAAGCGTTACCAGCGGGTGCTCAAGAAAAATTGGTCGCGATGTATGCAAATCCGGTTGCCAAGAAAAACGAAGTCGAGCAACTAGCAGAATAACCGACGACTAAAACCCAGTTATAAAAAAAGCAACTGATTGATTCAGTTGCTTTTTTATTACCTAAAGAGTAGGTCGAATTATCGATTCAAAGAACGGCTTTGAAGTTCAAAAATTAACTTTTCAGCACTACATTCAAACTTAATGCGAGCGGTCAGTTGCGTGGCATCGTCGGCAACATCTTCAATGTCACTTTGATAGTTTGAATTCACACGCTCAGCCAGTTGAAGATAAGGTTGAAGTTGAGCCATTAATGTCTCTTTACCTTGAGCTAAAATGGTGACTTCAGCAACATCATCACCTTCTTTGATGATGAATCCCATTTCCGCACTACAGCCACAAGCTTCGCATACTTCATTTTCTGCGCTTACTTCTAACTCTGTTTCTGTTGTCATATGTTTATCCTCGTACAAAAACTGTGGGTATTTTACGCCTGATTTTAGATTAAAACCAGAAAAAAGCATTGAGCTAAAACAAACCCATAGCATATTACCTGTCGTGACTAAGCCGGCATAATGACAGGGAACCCATGTTGAGGATGTTCTGATAGGAGTACTTTTTGCCCATAGACTTGTTCAATATTCGATGCAGTCAAAGTATGCCAAGCATTGCCATCACTCATAATGTCACCTTGATCGAGTAGTAAAATTCTATCTGCATATTGGGCTGCTAAGTTTAAATCATGCAACACCACCACAACCGCAGTGCCGGTTTTAGCCATATCTTTCACTAACTGCAATGTATTGTGTTGATGTGCTAAATCGAGCGCGGAAGTGGGTTCATCTAACATAAAGATGCGATTAGATTGAGCATAATGAAGCTGAGTTAATACTCGTGCTAGGTGTACACGCTGCTTTTCACCGCCAGATAATTGAGGGTAAAGCTGCTTGGCCATAGGTAGTATGCCTACTTGCTTCATTTTTTCTCTAGCGATAATACCTAGTTCAGCTTTAGAGGCATTTAATGGTAAGCCTCCTAATTCAACGACTTCTTCAACTAAAAAAGGAAATGATAAGGTACTGTGCTGGGGTAACATTCCTAAATGACGTGCAAGCTGCTGCTTATCCCAACTTGCCGCGGGTTTACCAAAATATTGCAAACTGGCCTTTGAATTTGCTTGTTGTGCGAGTGATGCTTCTCCACATAACAACTTCAATAAACTGCTTTTTCCTGTGCCATTAGGGCCAAGTAAAGCCGTTACTTCCCCTAGACGAATATCTAAGCTGACATCATTTAAAATCTGCTTTTTTCCGTATTGTAAAGTGAGGTGCTGTGCTTTTATGGCGATTTCATGCTGCATATTATGAACCTGCATTAGATAAAACGTCCCTTTTGCTTAAATAGAAGATACAGAAAGAAAGGGGCACCTACGAGAGCAGTCACAATACCGACCGGAAGTTCAGCGGGCATCACCGCCACTCGTGCAAACATATCCGCAACGGTTAACAGTAAAGCGCCTAATAAAATAGAAACGGGGAGTAAGGTACGGTGATCCGGCCCAACCAACATTCGACCTAGGTGCGGAATTACGAGCCCCACAAAACCTATCATGCCGCTTAAGCTGACCGTCACACCAACACCGACTGCCGTGAGTAAGATCAAACGACGTTTGAGAGATTGAATCGGTACTCCAAGGTGTTTAGCTTCCGATTCACCTAGCAACAAGGCATTTAAAGCAGGGGCTTGTTTAATAAATAGAAACGATAATAGCGCCAACGTTATGCTGGCTAGAGTAATACTAGGCCATGTCGCACCAGCCAATGAACCCATAGACCACAATGAGAGATCTCTTAGCATTTGGTCATCAGCAATAAAGTTTAAATAACCAATCGCAGCCCCCGATAAGGCACTAATGGCGACACCCGCTAATAGCATAATGGTAACGGAAGTCCCTAAGTTACTGGTGCCAAGTTTATAAACAATTATTGTCGTTAAAGCGCCGCCAAGAAAAGCAAATATCGGAACCGCAGCGAAATTCATAAAATTAGGGTAGTAGCTTGCCATGCCAGAAAATAGCACAATCGCAAGTGCAGCGCCCAAGGCGGCACCTGCGGACACACCAATTATGCCAGGTTCAGCAAGCGGGTTACGAAATAGTCCCTGCATGACCGCGCCGCATAACCCCAAGATCCCACCAACCAACAAACACAATAATGTTCTTGGTAAGCGCACTTGATGAATAATCAAAGCGACATGTTGAGGGAGTTCTGCATTTGATGGCAGAAAGCTCATGATACTGTGGGTTAGGCTAATCTGCATCGGCCCAACCGCTATCGATACTAGACTTGTGATAATCGCAAGGCTAGTAAACAGTAATAAAATAATGGGTAGGGAAGCTTGTCTTAACATGTTTAACTTACTCGCTAGGGTAAATTAAAGGCTGAATGCGCTCAGCTTCAGATAGTGTTTTTAAGCCCACACCGCCAACTAACGCCTTACCATCAATTGAAATGATGTTATGAGTTTTTCCTGCTGGGGTTGCCGCTAACATAGGCATTTTTTTTAAAATCGCTTCCGCACCCCCTAAGTCATCCAAGCTACGACCACTAACTAAAATCACATCAGGTTGCATCTCAATCATCGACTCTAATGAAATAGGCTTGTATGAATCAAGTGATGCTGCAGCAGGGTTGATAGCACCAATCATTTCAATCAAAGCATTTGGCGTTGTATGGTTGCCGGCCACATTTGCAGGTCGCCCATCATGGATAAGTAAGAACATCACTTTCTTTTTATCTTGTGGTTGATGAGACTTTAAAGCGACAACTTGTTTATCCACATTTTGCTTAATACTGGCGGCTTGTTGCTGCTTACCGGTAATTCGCGCAATTTGATCAATACGCTTATCTAATCCTTCAATCGTCGCTTCGTTATTAACCACCGCGACAGTAATGCCGGCTTGCTTTAACGTATTGAGCGTCGAATCAGGGCCCATTTCATCCGAACCAATTAATAAGCTCGGTTGTAGTGCCATCAAACCTTCGGTAGAGAGTTGGCGGTGATAACCCACTACCGGTAATGATTTTCCACTAGGCTGTTCACTGGTGACATCAATTGCAACTAATTGTTCTTCCGCGCCTAATGCTTCAATAATTTCAGTCACAGCTGCGCCGGCACTAATAATGCGTTCAGTTTTGCTATCAGTATTAGAAGTGGAAGCTAGGGCGCTAGATGAAAAGCTAGCGACGACTGACAA
Source organism: Vibrio sp. CK2-1 (assembly GCF_021726515.1). GTDB lineage: Bacteria > Pseudomonadota > Gammaproteobacteria > Enterobacterales > Vibrionaceae > Vibrio. The sequence goes on from NZ_JAKKCJ010000004.1 coordinate 345,519, forward strand.
TAAAACCGTTAATGCAGATTTTTTAAAGCTTTGACGTTTGCTGACATCAAAATAAGAAATGACATCAAAAGAAGAAATCGCGTTGAAAGAAGGCATAACATTTTTGTCCCTGTTTAGAGCATTCTTATTATTTAGCATTGGTTGGTTCCTCCATGAGAATTTGAGTAGCTGAGATGTTTTGCTGTTGAAGGAAGCCAAATAACTTCACTATATGTTGTATTTCAGCGTGCTTATCGGCGGCAATAATCACTTCTTTTTTAGGATCTTGCGTAATGGTAGTCGTTAAAGACTTTTGAAATTCCTCCCAACTAGGAGAAGCTTTCCCATCAATCGCCCAGTAGGGGGGCTGATTTAAAATGTTGATAGTGATGGATTGTTTCTCGACAACTTTCGTTTCACCTGATTCTGTAGAGGGGAGTTGCACTTCTAATGAACTCAACTTAACGGAAGCGGTTAGCATTAAAAAAACCATCACAATAAAAATAATATCGAGAAGTGGTGTTAAGTCCGGAGTAATCGGTGATGAGTAACTTGAGGTATTTGAGCGAATCATTTTGCAACCTGCGTTTCTGCTGCGGTTAAATGACTAGACTCGGTTGAGGGTCCTTTTGCAGAGGGCATCATATCGACACCTTCAATCCATAAATTGACTCGATTCATCGCATGTTCAAGTTTGCTAATAAGCTGCTCTGACCACAAAGTGAAAAGCTGCGCGCTGACTATCGCAGGTAGGGCGATAATTAAGCCAGCGGCAGTCGTGCGCATCGCGATACCTAAACCATCAGCAAGATCGTTTGGCGTAATATTGCCAGAACTCGCCGCTACGCCTTTAAACATATCGATTAACCCCAAAACGGTTCCTAATAGGCCGATTAATGGGCTGATAACACCGATAAGAGTAAGGATCTTTAAACCGCTTTGTAACTGATGACGCTTTTCTTGTAGCCAAATCCCTGCAACATCTTCACGCAATGGCTTAGCTAAAGATGACTGGCGAAGAAGTAATGAAACGCCCTGATAAATCACAGCACGACGTTGAGAAAAAATATCCGCTAAATGCTGCACTTTTGCTGTTTCTGATGGCTTAATTGAAGCGAGTGGACTTGAGATTTGAGCTCGTCCAACCGAGTGATTAAAGACCACATGAATTAAACGCTCGACAATAATAATTAAGGTGAGTAAAGAACAAATCATAAGCGGCCAAGCCATTAAGCCAAGTAACTGTTCTATTTGAGAAATAAATATCATTGATTAATCCAACTTGAAACGAATAGGAACCTGTACTCGATGTGCGATCGAAGTACCATTGATTTTACGTGGTGAAAACTTCCATTTTTTTATTGCCTCTAGAGCAGCTTGATCAAGCATCGATGCACCAGAGGAAGACAATAAGTTTTGCTTAATTTGTTGACCATTTTCATCGAGCCAGATTTCATACATAGCCGTGCCTTCAATACCTCGGCGCTGAGCTAACCTAGGGTAGCGGGGCTTTGTTGGCGGCGCTAAAAAGCTTGGTTGTTCAACGAGAATTGGCTTTTCACTTACTCCTTGCTTTGCCGAGCTTGCAGGGGAAGCCTGAGCGGTAAGTTCTTTTTCAACAGTTGGTTCTACTTTAGCCTTTGGCTGCGACTTATCTATTGATGGCTCTTTTACTATTGAGCGTTTTGATACTGGCTTTTTCTCTATCTCTTTTTTAGCAACAGATTGCTTTTCGATAGGCTTCTTCTTTTTAATGGGGTCTGGCTTTTTAACGGGCTGTGGCTTCGTAACAGGCTTCTTATTTGCTACAGGCGGCGCCGCTTTAGGGGTAGGTGGTGTAGGCTCTGCTTTTTCAGAAGATGACTTTTGATTCGTCGATTCAGTTGGCTTTATCTCAGACTTGTTTGATGTAGAAGGTGATGGAGCTTTAACAAACTGAAGGGAAATCGTGCTCGCTTGAGTACCAACAGGCATGGCAAAAGCTTTTTGCTCATCAAATTGACTGACTAACGCAGCATGAGCGCCAAAAGAAATAATTGCAGCACAAGTATAACGACGAACGTTCACATCAAATCCTTTAGAACATAAACTTAACTTGCAACGATTATTGATCACAATCTAAATAATATCAATTATCAATTGCATTCTCATTAATGTGAAATTATGATTCTGCTCACATGCTTAATACGAAGACAAAAAGAGTGACTACCAATGGATAGGGATGAACTAAAACAAAGAGTTAGAGAACTTCTAGAGAAAGATGACAGCACTTTACCGGCTACCTTAGCTCAGCACTTAGGAGTTAGCGAAGGTGAAGTAGTTTGTGCATTTCCAAGCGACATGGCCGTTATCGTACCCGGTGAACATGCTCAAACATTGCTAGAAACCATTGTTGGTTGGGGGCCAGTGACGACTATAATGCATTCTTTTGGCTCAATCTTTGAAGTGAAAGCACCATTCCCAAAAGGTAAAAATGCTCATGGTTACTATAATTTAATGGGCAGACCTGGTGAGTTACACGGTCACTTAAGGTTGGATCTTATCGAGAAAGTTGCGCTTGTTTCAAAATCTTTCAGAGGAAAGGAAAGTTATTACTTCGGCTTTTTTGATTCATTAGGAAATAGCATTTTTAAAATTTATTTAGGTCGAGATCAGAAACGCGTTTTATTTGCGGATCAGGTAGAGAAGTTTAAACAAATTCAAATTGAATTGAGCCAATAAGGGAACATTATGGAAAGCCAAACCATTCAGGCGAAAGAAGTAAAGCAAGAAAGATTACAGAATAGACTAGGTCCAGAAATTCAAGAGTTTCGCTCAGAAAGAAAAACCATCCAATTAGCGACCGTGGATAACGACGGTAAGCCTAACGTGAGCTATGCACCTTTTGTGGTAAATGGCGATGGATACTTTGTACTCATTTCTGAAATTGCTCGTCATGCTAGAAACCTTACTGCAAACCCTCAAGTTTCTTTAATGTTGATTGAAGACGAAGATAGCTCTAAGCAATTATTTGCTCGTAAGAGACTAACGTTTGATGCGGTTGCAAGTATTGTTGAGCGAGATTCAACGCAATGGCAACAAGTGACTGCCGAGTTAGAACAGCGATTTGGTGAGATAGTGAAAGGATTAAGCCAATTAGAAGACTTTAAACTCTTTTGTCTAAAACCCGTACAAGGTCTATTTGTTAAAGGATTTGGACAAGCTTTCCAAGTTTCTGGTGATGATCTTGTTGATGTGGTGCACTTAGAACAAGGCCATAAAAAGATCAGTAACCAATAAAATAATTGCGCACGAGCAACGATCTATTTGAGATTACTAGAAATTAGAAAATAGAAAATAGAAAAAAGGGGTAAGTCGCTGGACTTACCCCTTTTGGTGTTTGCAAGCAAAGGTAACACCCGTTTCCCATCTAGTGGGATTTATACCAGCACACTAGTGCCGACATTATTGTCCTTTCATTATAACAACAAACATTTCATTCACGCTTGTAATAATTGAGTTATTAGACTTCATTCTAAATCTGCGTAAGAAGCGATGAAACAATGCCTTTTGTCATTAATTTTTCACACTTCTATGCCTGACAGTTCGGGGCTGATGCGTTGTATCTAGGTAAACCTTTAATCTCATCGCCTAGATCTTGTATTCGAGTATCATGAGAAGGGTGAGTTGACAGCAATTCAGGCGGTTGATTTCCACCGGATGCCTTTGCCATATTCTTCCATAGCTGGATACTTTGCTGCGGATCGAATCCCGCTTTGGCCATCAGATCGATGCCCATAATATCGGCTTCCGTTTCTTGCGTTCGCCCATAAGGTAGATTAATGCCGTATTCCACGCCCAAACCTAAAGCGCTCATCGTCATTTCTTTGTATTCCGTACCGGCTAAAGCAAAATCGGTAACTTGCATTCCAGTGCTGGTTATTTGACTACGTGACATACGTTCATTACCGTGATTAGCAAGTACATGCGCCACTTCATGCCCTAAAACCGTTGCCAGCTGATCTTGGTTAGTTGCCACTTTAAGTAAGCCTGTATAAACACCGATTTTACCGCCAGGCAGGGCGAAAGCGTTGACTTGGTCAGAATCAAACACCACGACTTCCCATTGTTCAAAACTTGCTTGCTTAGGCACTTGCTTGGTAATCGCATTAGCCACACAAGTCACATAAGCATTGACCTTGGCATCCTTACTGACTTTCTCTTCTTGTTTCATTTGCTCAAAAGATTGTGCGCCTAATTGAGACATTTCGCTGTCTGAAAATAGAATCACTTGGCTTCTGCCTGTTGGGGAAGAAGTACAAGCAGACAAACCCATCATGATCAATCCACTTAAAGTGGCGGCCTTTAACGGTGATGAAAGCTTCTTCATAATCATTCCTTGATCTAACAATATTGAGTTAACTTTAAAACACATTATCTATAACGGCAATTGATCAAATGTACGATAAAACTGAAATCAAAATTAGAGTCGCGTCTTCATATTGAGAAGTGAGATGTTGCACTTAGTTATTGATAAGAATATTGTTACCAGCTCAGTGTTATCGACTATAGGAATCATCATGATTTGGAAAAAAGACGTCACTTTAGAGCGTTTAAATGCAACTTCTCGTAATACCTTGATGGAGCATCTCAATATTGAATACGTTGAGATCACCGATAATAGTATTTCAGCGACCATGCCGGTATCGAGTATTACTCACCAACCAATGGGATTGCTACACGGTGGCGCATCTGTGGTATTAGCTGAAACGTTAGGCTCTCTGGCTGCCAATATGTGTGTGGACGATAATTCTTACTGCGTCGGTCTCGACATTAACGCCAACCATATTCGAGCAAAACGTAGCGGGGTAGTCACAGGGAAAACGTGGCCAATTCATATCGGGGTGTCTACTCAAGTATGGCAAATTGAAATTGTTGATGAAGAGCAGCGTCTACTATGTACGAGCCGAATTACCATGGCCGTTAAAACTCGAAAAGGCGGTTAAAAACCGAAAATGATCATTGAATTCTCACAAGGCAAAATCATTACTAACCAACACGAAATTGTGGTGCGTTTAAGCCAAATGGCGAGTGTCACGATGCAATGTCAAACCGAAGCGCTGCAACTGATTGGCCGTGGTGCCAATGTTATTACCGCGCATGACATGCAATGCCAGTGGTCGATTAAGTTAGATTCCGAACAACAATTACAACAGCTGGCTGATTTTCTTTGTTTACCAATTCAATAGCGGTGAGTAATAAAAGAGGAATATTCCGTTTTATTTTCAATGCCTAAAAATGGTGTTACCACAAGATTTATCCCTTTAAAGCTGATAAAGTGGGAAATTATTTCTTATTGCTAAACAATAGAGTTTCCCCTTTATGAGCAGCCCACGATTAAGAACACAATTTGAGCGTTTATTTGAACACTTCCAAGGTGAAGATTGCGCGATTCAGTTAGAAGAATTAACCGATATATTGTGTTGTACTCGCCGAAATACTCGTATTGTCCTTAACAAATTAGCAGAAGAAGGCTGGATCGAATGGGTGCCGGCAGCAGGGCGTGGCAAATTATCACGGCTGATTTTTAAACGTAATAAAATTGATGTGAGTGAGAATCTTGCTAAACGTTATTTAGAAGAAGGCAAAATTGAACATGCTCTTTCTGTCTTAGATAATGACCCAGCACGGCTTACCCAAGTCTTCCAAGGCTACCTAGGCTTTAGTCATTTAGAAGGGCAGCAAGTCATTCGTTTGCCTTATTATCGCCAACTTGCGACGCTTAACCCTTTAAAGCCGACTCGTCGTTCTGAACAACACATCATCCGACAAATTTTTAGTGGCTTAATTCAGTTAGATGAAAAAGAACAAGTTCAACCGGATCTTGCTCATCACTGGGAAATGTTATCGCCGACTCATTGGCGTTTTTATCTACGTTCAGGGGTGCGCTTTCATAATGGCGACCGTTTGAACATGACGGACGTGATTGAAAGCATTAACCGATTAAAAACATTAACTTTATTTGAGCATATTGAATCGGTGGCATCACCTTCCAATAATACGCTCGATATTCACTTAACCGATGCCGATTATTACTTACCTTTATTACTGACAGAAACCCCGGCAAAAATATTGCAGTCACACATCAATGATCTTGATAAATTTGATTTGATTCCCAACGGTACAGGGCCTTATAAAGTTACCAGAAATGATTCGGCTCGTTTGGTGCTAGAAGCCTTTGAACACTACTTTGGTTATCGACCACTCATCGAACGAGTGGAAGTATGGGTAATTGATGAAGCTCATTCATCTATGGTTTACCCTAGCTTAACTCATCCAAATAAGCCTACAGAAGGGCAGTTCACCGATGTAGAACTCGATCCTGGTTGCACCTATCTATTACTTAACCGTCGATCTGGTATCGCAAAAAATGATGATTGGGCACATTACTTAGCGCAAAGGTTAAACCCGTTTAGCTTATTGCGAGGGATCCCGGATCAAAAAGTCATTGAACTAGGCTTACTACACGCTCATGGCTTAAAACCTGGCTGGCATCATAGTGGAATTTTACAATCAAACTTAATGCCACCAGCGATAGAAAATAATGAGAAAGCACAAGTTACGGTTGCTTATCACAGCATGCATCCGTTGTTTCCTTATGTGATTCAATCCATGAAAAGTTTGTTAAAAGAAGATGGTATTAGCTTGAAAACAGTTAAATATGATCTCACCGTTGAAAACCCTGATGAGGTGGACATTTGGCTCAAACCTATGGGATTGGCTAATCATCGTAAGGATGCTTTAATCGGTTGGCTTCTTGGTTATAGTGATATCGATATCATGAGTAATCAGGAAAACTTTTCTAATTGGAAGAAGATGGTTTCAGATTGGCGCTCTCAACCCAATCAAACTTTCCCAGCAAAAGAGCTAGCCAAACAACTAGTTCAAACTCAGCAACTGATACCTATGTTTCACTGTTGGTTAGGGGTAAGCCAAGATCAATGTGGTTCGCTGCAAAATGCCACTTGTAATGCCTTGGGTTGGTTTGATTTTAGTCAGGTATGGGTAAAACCAGAGTAAAGCTCTACACTAAATAGACACCTTCGATAATGAACAAAGGGAGAGTTGCATTATGGACACACACCCTGATGGCTATGCGATTGTTCTATCAACAACAAACGAAGAAGAAAGCCAGCAAGCGATTATTAATGCGTTATTGACCAAAAAATTAGCCGCTTGTATCCAAGTTATGCCAATCACCAGTTATTACCATTGGCATGGCGAGGTGAATCATGATCAAGAATCACTATTAATCATTAAAATTCTGCATCGACACTATAAAGAAGTTGAGCAAGTTATTTTAGCCAACCATAGCTATCAAGTACCACAAATCGTTATGCTGCCCATCGAAACGGGTTTCCACGAGTACCTACAATGGATCCAGTCTAGTAGTCACTCATAATGCCGTATTTTTATTTGGAAATTTATGCAAACTGTATCCATATTAGTTGATGTACAAAACATCTATTACACCACTCGCGACAAATATCACCGCCATTTTGATTACAACGCATTCTGGGCAAAAGTGATGAAAGATCGCACTTTAGTCAATGCCAATGCTTATGCAATAGCGCGTAGCGACGATAAACAAAAGCAATTTCATAATATCTTAAGAGGCATTGGATTTGACGTAAAACTCAAACCATTTATTCAACGACAAGATGGCTCAGCAAAAGGGGATTGGGATGTTGGAATTGCGCTTGATGCAATGGAATTAGCCGAAGTGTCGGATGTGATTGTGATTGCATCGGGAGATGGTGACTTTGATTTATTAGCTAAGCGTATTCAGAGTCGTTACGGAAAAACGGTTGAAGTCTATGGGGTACCGGGCTTAACGGCGAATTCTCTTATTGAAGCCGCCGATCGATACCAACCCATTGAAGATGAGTTATTGCTCTGATTCTACTTGATCGGTTGTTTGCACATCATCAGAAGGGGCTTGAGTTTGAGCCTCTTCTTCCATGCGAGCTCGCTCTGCTTTAGAAATATATTTCGGCTTATTGGTTTTATGCAGCTTGGAATTTTGCTGCTTTAAGCGTTTTTTTAAAATCGAATTGATTTTCTTCTTACGGTTCATATCCAATCTCTGCAATCTAGTGGGTGCGCATCATATCAAACGTCTGCGGTAATGCTAGCCTAATTACTAGTGAATTTATTAAGTTCTTCTTTTCATTAGTTAACGACTTCTATATATTCGAACCCCATTTTAATCAGACTCGGAATTACTATGACTTGCGAGATATACAAAGACTTCATTTTTGAAGCAGCGCACCATTTACCTAACGTACCAGAAGGGCATAAATGCGGGCGTTTGCACGGTCATTCTTTCTTTGTTCGCTTATACATTCAAGGTGAAGTAGATTCGACCACTGGCTGGATTATTGACTTTGGTGATGTGAAGAAAATCTTCGCGCCAATTTATGATCAACTTGACCACTACTACCTCAATGATATCCCTGGCCTAGAGAACCCAACTAGCGAAGTATTAGCGAAGTGGATCTGGGAAAAAGTAAAACCTCTGCTGCCACAACTCAGCAAAGTTGAAATCAAAGAAACCTGTACAGCTGGCTGTATATACCGCGGTCAAGAGTAAAGGCGAGCCTTGTGTACAAGATCAACGAAATCTTTGAAACTATCCAAGGAGAAGGCTACTTTACCGGTGTGCCTTCTGTTTTTATTCGTCTGCAAGTTTGCCCTGTAGGCTGTTCATGGTGTGATACCAAACAAACCTGGACCGCTGAAGAAAGCGATAAAACCACACTCGGTGATATCATCATCAAACAAGGTGATAGCCCAAGCTGGAGCCACGCCAGCGTTGATGACATTGTGGCTCTATATCAACAGCAAGGTTACACAGCAAAGCATATTGTGATCACTGGTGGTGAGCCTTGTATCTATGATTTACAGCCATTAACGTCTGCTTTTGAAGTGTTAGGCTGCCAGTGTCAAATTGAGACCAGTGGCACATCGGAAGTGTTATGTTCTGATGATACATGGGTGACAGTGTCACCAAAAATTGCCATGAAAGGTAAACTGGAAGTACTCGATTCAGCATTACAACGTGCCAATGAAATTAAACACCCAGTAGGAACACAAAAAGATATCGATCAACTTGATGCGCTACTCACACGTGCACAATGCGAATCTAAAGCCAACATTGCCCTGCAGCCAATCAGTCAGAAACCTAGAGCCACTGAGCTTTGTATGGAAACCTGCATTAAGCGTAATTGGCGTTTATCCATCCAAACGCATAAATATTTGAACATCGCTTAATGAGTATCTTCAGATAACTAGATAAGCAGGGTGTAGACTTATTACCTCTTAATAAAAAAATCGCCTCATTTCACATCAATAAAGTGGAATGAGGCGCTTTTTATTCGCTCAAGTTCTTATTGTTTTTACTCGGTTATTCACCCGCGACCATACGTGATTTACGCTTGATGCTCATAGCAAACATATAAAGTGATGTTGCTAACAAGATCACGAATAAGAAACCCGTTAAACCTTCAGGATTATTCATCCAATGCTGTGCAGCAATAGGGCCAGCAACCGAGCCAATACTATAAGCAAGCAACATAATCTGCGTAGCAGAAACAATGTAGTTTTCTTCTAATCCATCACAACCTAGGCTGATCGCCAAAGGGTAGATAGAGAAGGTTGCCATACCAAGTAACACTAGGCTAATGGCCAGTACAACTAGGCTAGAGCTTAATGTCGTTAATCCAATTGCAAACACACCAAGTAGACAAAATAATCCCATCAATAATTTCTTGCCCATAAATTGGCTGCCCCAAGACACAATAGGCTGTACCAACATTGCGCCCATGACGAGCAATGCCATCAAGCTACCAATTTTCGCGGTTGAAACATGGCGGTCGTGTAACTCTAAAGGCATAAGGCCATAGATAGAGCCAATTAACAGACCAGACACCATACAACCGATTAAAGCTGCTTTATTCATCTTAAATACTTGCTTTAAGCTAAGTACTGAATGGGTTTCCGTTTGCGGTTGTTGGCAGCGACCAAAGCAAAGCAGCAGGGTAGCAGCAACAAGCAAAGACAGAATCACCACAAATGGCCACTCACTTTCTATTGCAAAAACACTAATGCCTAGTTGACCTAGCGTTGCGCCACCATAAAGTGAAGCCATGTATAAACCTAGTCGCTTAGCTCGGCTTTTTTCATCACCAATTAATAGCCAAGATTCAACAACTACAAATATGCCCGCCACTGCAATACCCGCAATGAAACGAGCAAATAGCCATGACTCAAATGCCGGAACAATCGGCATTACCACAATAGTGAGTGAAAAAAGCACTAGGAAAAAGATAAAGGCATTCTTATGTCCAATTTTCGCCACAATAGGCTCAATGAACATCGCACCCAATAATAATCCAGCATAAAAGGCACTGGCTAACCAGCTTGCAGCGTCCGTGCTTAAACCATATTGACCTAACATCAATGGGATCAAACTCATTAAATAACCTGATGCAACCGCATATAAAGATAGCGCTGCAACTGGGATCAAAAATGATGGTTTTGATGAAGTCAAAGCTACGTCGTTCACCGCATACTCCGCAAAGTTTAATGTGTTAAATGTAAATAAGAGGACAATTTCGCGGCGAATATGAGGCTTACATCACAATATGTAAAATGAGATTTTTTTGATTTAACGATAAAAGAAATTGATTGAAGGGAAATGGCTATATTTTCAGTAGGAAACTGCCTAATAATAAGCATATTAGGCAGCCTTTAATGTAGATTTCTAGAGGTTAACTATTTGGTAATCGCTTGGGTTAACCATTGTGTAAACTGGCTTTTTGGTAATGCACCATTAATAGAATCAACCATTTTACCTGACTTAAATACCATAATGGTTGGAATGCTACGAATTTGATACTTAGCGGCAATATTTTGCTGTGATTCGGTATCCACTTTTAAAAATCTCACTTGGCCACTCATGTCTGCCGCGGTATCTTCAAAGACAGGAGCAAAGCCAACACATGGATTACACCAAGGAGCCCAAAAATCAATAACAACCGGCAGTTCACTGGCTAATAATGCATTTAAATTTTCACTTGTAGCGGTTACTGGCTTGCCATCAAAAAGAGCTGACTGACAACGCCCACAACTCGCTTTATCTGACACTCTTGATTCAGGGACTTTGTTTTTACTTTGGCAATGTGGGCAAGCGGTTATAAATGATGTCATCAGGACCTCTTTAAGAATATTCTCTACTTTTTATAAAATGGCGACTAGCTGTTTACAAAACGGTTAGTAAGGAAGTGCTTAACGTATAAGTTTTCAAACAACTATCGTATAATGTTTACAAGTTTGAAATAAACAAAAATAAAACAATAAAATTAATAAGGTATTTTTATGGCTAACGTTTACGCAGAAATTACAGGGTGGGGAAAATGCCTACCACCAGCTGTTTTAACTAATGACGATTTAAGTACATTTTTAGAAACCTCCGATGAATGGATACGCTCTCGTACGGGAATTGAAAGTCGCCGCATTAGCCATGTAGAGACATCCGATCTTGCAACTGTAGCCGCTAAGAATGCCATGCAGGCTGCCGGAATCACAGCAGATGAAGTTGATTGTATTATTGTCGCGACATGCTCACCAGACACCTTGATTCCAAATACTGCATCGAAAGTGCAAAGTAACCTTGGCATCCAGGCCGCTGCTGCTTTTGACCTAAACGCTGCTTGTACTGGTTTCCTTTACGGTTTAGAAACCGCAACTAGGCTAATCCAAGCGGGTAATTATCGTAATGCGATTGTTATTGGCGCAGAGCATTTATCGTTTTATCTAAACTGGACTCAGCGTGATACCGCAGTACTGTTTGGCGATGGCGCAGGGGCAGTTGTACTCTCTCGCCGTGAACAGGATAACCCTGTCGGACTTCAGCAGGCTTCACTAGGCTGTGATGCAGCAGGGCGTGATATTCTTGCTATTCCTAAGTTTGGTACCGCTATGGATCGTTTTGATCAAGATAGTGGTCACTGGAATTTTGATTTTATCGGTAAAGATATCTTTAAGCGTGCAGTAAAAGGCATGAGCGCAGCAACGCAAAACGTGCTTGAACGTTCCGGTTTAACCAAAGAAGAAATTGATTGTGTGGTACCTCATCAGGCCAATATTCGCATCATCCAAACCTTGTGTGATTTTGCAGGTATTTCTCAAGATAAAGCTTTTGTGAATATTCAAAAATACGGTAACACTTCTGCAGCAACGGTTCCTATTGCTCTATGCGAAGCCGTTGAGCAAGGTTTTGTTAAACCGAATATGAATATCCTTGTTGCCGCATTTGGTGCAGGCTTAACCTGGGGGGCAGGCATGATTAAGTGGGGCGATAGAGTCACACCAATTGAAGCACAAACCGCAGAACTAGAGCCTTGCGATAAAACAGCGCTACAATTGTTGGAAGAAGCCATCGAGCATTGTAAGTCCTATCAAAAGTAATAGATAACCACTGATACACCTTATAAAAACGTCCATAGGAGAAATCCATGGACGTTTTTTATTGCATCGCCACATAGATTAAGTCTTTTCTAAATTAATTATTACTAATATAATAAATGAAAGTATTAATCATCAAGAGGCAATTATGACCATTCCTTGGAGTGCTTTATTCGGCGGAATGTTGCTCGGAATTTCTGCAACTATTCTTATATTATTTAAAGGGAAAGTAGCTGGCATCAGCGGCATTGTTAGTGGTGCAATGACGCCATCAGCGGTAGATAAAGGCTGGCGAATTCAATTTATCATTGGCTTGATTGCTGGCGGTTTATTGACGAACTGGCTTATTCAACCTAATCTCGCAGGCATCCCCACGCATTACTCTAGCTCTATCGTGACTATGCTACTGGCCGGTTTATTGGTTGGCCTAGGAACCAAGCTAGGCAATGGTTGCACTAGCGGTCATGGCATTTGTGGAATGGGCCGCTTTTCTATCCGCTCTACGATCGCCACGCTAACTTTTATGCTAGTGGCGGCAGTCACGGTCTACATTCGATTACATATCTTATAAGCGAGCGACTATGAAACGTTATTCTTCTATTCCATTGATTGCTGGCTTGCTTTTTGGTGCTGGCATGGTGATTTCAGATATGGTCAACCCTGTGAAAGTTATCGCCTTTCTTGATGTTGCAGGCGCATGGAAAGTCGATCTAGCTTTTGTGATGGGAGGAGCATTACTGGTGTTTGCTCCAATGTACCATTTCGTTATTAAGCCAAGACAAAAGCCGCTGGATCAAACCGAGTTTTGTATAACCAAAAGTAAAGTGGTGGATCGTAAACTGATCCTTGGTGCAAGTTTATTTGGACTAGGTTGGGGAATTGCTGGGATCTGCCCAGGTCCCGCTTTAGCGTCATTATCAACACTTAACTTAAGTCTTATGGGCTTTGTGGCTTCTATGGTTATCGGAATGGGGTTAGCGAATAAGCTTCAAAGCAAATTTTAATTAACCTCAACAGAGGATACCTAGGATTGTTTTTGACAGATGTTCTATGCTTTTAACAATCAGGTTATAAATAAAGAGAGGTGGTAATATGGAAATGCATCGTCACTCGCTAGAAACGCTATTTGAGCAACTTGGTTTGGCAAGTTCAAGTAAAGATATTGAAGCCTTTATTGCTCAACATGCCGATCAATTGGACCATTCACAACCGTTACATCGAGCGCCATTTTGGACAGCTTCGCAGTCAACTTTTATTAAAGAAGCCAAAAAAGAGGATGCTGATTGGGTAGAAGTGGTTGACCAGCTCGATACACTTTTTCGGGCTCAATCTACCCATTGAGTACAACCGCACTTAAACGATAGGCTGAGTTAGTGCGGTATAAATTCGCTTAACCACAGCGATCGATTCCTCATTATCTCCGTGAACACAAAGGGTATCCGCTTGTAATTCGAGTGTATGCCCTTTAATGGTTGTGACCGTTCCAAAATTGGCTAGTTGCATCGCTTGGTAGAAAATATCTTCCGCATTTTGGTGTACGGCATTAGGTTTATTTCGGGGAACTAACGAACCATCATCCTTATAAGCCCGGTCAGCAAAAGCTTCAAAAAGCAGCGGTACATTATACTCATCAGCAATATCTAGGTAGGCGGTATTATCTTTTTTGGCTAACACCATTAAGGGAAGTCCTGTTGGCATAACAGCCTGCACAATCGCTTCAAATACCTCAAGATCCGCCATCATATCGTTATATAACGCGCCATGAGGTTTCACATAGTCAACTTGCGTATCATAAAGCGCGGCAAGGCTTTGAATCGCACCCACTTGATAACTAATAAGATGGGAGATTTGTTCTGGTGTATGCGCAATAGAACGTCGACCAAAGCCTAATAAATCTTGATAAGAAGGGTGGGCGCCAATACTAACATTGTGTTTAACGGCAAGTTGAATCGTTTTTGCCATGGTATCTGGGTCGGAAGCATGAAAGCCACAAGCGATGTTAGCCATATGAACATAAGGAATAATGGCGTCATCTTTTCCCATCGTCCAGTGACCAAAGCTTTCACCCATATCACAATTGAGTTTTAATTTTGCCGATTCAAGTGTCATTTCCGCGCACCAATCATAGTCTATTATGTATATTTGAGATTTTAATATTGACACCCCAAGGGTATATCTACAAGACACAATGTTGTAAGGTTAGACCCAAGTAATAATTTGTTGATATAGAGGCTTTTATGTTTGTTTTAGTCACCGGTGGAATGGGTTATATAGGCAGTCACACTTGCATTCAAATGATTGAAGCAGGCATGACGCCAATCATTTTTGATAACTTATACAATAGTAAATCAACCGTACTTGATCGCATTGAAAAAGTATCCGGCGTTCGTCCCATTTTTGTTGAAGGTGACATCCGCGACAAGCAAGCAATAAGCCAAGTTTTAAAACAATACGATATTGAATCTGTCATTCATTTTGCAGGTTTAAAAGCCGTCGGTGAGTCGGTTGAAAAACCACTAGAGTATTACGACACCAATGTCCACGGTACTTTAGTTCTTGTTGATGCAATGCGTGAAGCTGGCGTTAAATCGTTAATTTTCAGCTCTTCAGCCACGGTATATGGCGATCCGGCTTCTGTGCCAATTTTAGAAGATTTCCCAACCAGCGCGACCAATCCTTATGGCCGCAGTAAATTAATTGTAGAAGAGTGCTTAACGGACTTCCAAAAAGCCAATCCAGATTGGAGCATTACGCTATTACGCTACTTCAATCCAGTCGGCTCTCATCCATCAGGTGAACTAGGGGAAGATCCTCAAGGCATTCCAAATAACTTAATGCCTTTTGTTTCTCAAGTTGCGGTAGGTCGTCGCGAGTTCTTATCTGTGTTTGGTGGCGATTACCCAACGCCTGACGGTACTGGTGTGCGTGATTATATCCATGTGATGGACTTATCTGATGGCCACTTAGCTGCGCTTAAACATGTAGGTAGTAAGCAAGGTCTTCATATTTATAACCTAGGTACAGGTAATGGCAATAGCGTACTAGAAATGGTTAACGCGTTCGAAAAAGCATCTGGCAAGAAAGTACCTTATAAAATTGTTGATCGCCGTCCTGGTGATATTGCTGAGTGTTGGGCCGATCCGGCTAAAGCAGAAGCAGACTTACAATGGAAGGCCACACGTTCATTAGAACAAATGACAGAAGATACCTGGCGTTGGCAATCTAATAACCCACAAGGTTATCCTGAAGCATAAGAAACAAACGATGAAAAAGAGCAATGTTAAGTTGCTCTTTTTTTAGCACAAAATAATATCTTGATCGCAAAAATAAACTATTCACTACATTTTCATAACAAACGTGGTTATAATTCCCTCGATTTTTACTTTAGGGCTACTTTTAGTCTACTTAAATCAGGGGAAAAACATGTCATTATCACTAGGTCTGATCATTGCTTTTATTGTTGCAAGTGCAGTAATGGTAAAGCATGAGATGTCTAAACAATCATAATCATTTACATAATCTTTAATACCACTTTTTAGTGTAAATTGATTTGATTAACTCAATAAAAGTCAGCGATTGCTGGCTTTTTTTCGTTTTAAGCCTATTTAAAGAAACAGAAACAAAAAGACTCCTATAAAATATAGGAGTCTTTACTCTATTGAGATTTTTCTAACGTCAGCTAAGGCTAGCTAGGAACTTAAAATTGGTAATCTAAACTTACGCCCCAGTTACGGCCTGGCTGAGTATAAAAATCAACATTCTTTGATCCCGGCGTGTTACCACGTTCTAGATCAGAGTAATGCCAATATTTCTTATCAAACGCATTAAATAAACCCGCACGAAGCGTTAAGTCATTAATAGGGCGGTAGTACGCGGTTAAGTCCACCAAAGTATAGCCCGGTGCATCTTTGTATTCATCGCTAGACCAATCGTCTTTACTCGCGGCCATTGTGACGTTAAGTAAACCACCGAAGACAGAGTTTAGGCTGTCATAACCTAGACCAACATTACCGGTTAGCGGCGCCACAGAATCAAGATGCTCGCCAGTGTCTTTATCTCGACCTTCGGCATAAGCAACAGAAAGCTTGGAGTAGAAGCCTTGTGGTGCACCAAACGCTACATCTAACATGGTTGTTGATGAGAATTCAGCACCGTAAATTTCCGCTTTGTTAATGTTTTCTTTACTATATTTATCTTTGCCACTGCTCGCATCAGTACCAAGATTGGTATCACTGATAAAGTCAGAGTAGTCATTATAGAAACCGACAATTTCGAAACGAGTACTTTCACTACGACCACGGAAACCCGCTTCATAAGAAATGCTCTTTTCTGGTTTTAGATCTGGATTAGGCTCAACAATCGCGCCTTGATCATAGAAATAGTAAAGATCATAAACAGTAGGGGCTTTAAAACCTTGGCTTATTTGAGCAAAACCACTGAACCCATCACTAAAGTGATATACCGAACCTAATTTACCCGTCACCGCATCACTATCACTGTCTGGAAAATCTGTCGCAAATCCATCATCGCTTTCAGGTTCGGTTTTAAACGAATCATAACGAATACCAGCGGTTAAGATTAAACGTTCTTGCAAAAAGAAAGCTTGGTCTTGGAAGTAGATACCCCATTTGGTTAGGGTTGCATCTGGCATTCCCGTACTACCTGGTCCAACGGTACCTAAATCATATTTATAGTCGGTATTATCCAACTCAAACTTATCGTGAATAAAAGAGGCGCCATAAGTAAATTGGTGATAATGACTATTAAATTCAACCAGTTTATCGAATTGAGAATCAAACTGAACGCTTTTATCGGTAGCATCACGCTCACGCATTCGCTCACCACTACCCATCATTCCTGTAGTAGTGTCATAGTTCTTACTTAAAGAATCACTTTGTTGGTAGTTAAGTGACCAATTTAAGCTATCTGCAATCGCAGCATCCATTAACCATTCATGATTAAATCCAACTCGTAATCGCTCTGATTGGTCTTCATTATAGCTGTTGGCATACGTGATTACCGGCCCCATACCTGGGAATGAAATAGAGTAACCATCGTATGATAATTCATCTTCATCGTAATTTCTCAGGTAGTACTCTAACGAGACACCAATACGGTGAGCTTCATTCACTTGATAATAAGCTTTAGCAAGTAGGTTGCTAATATCTTTATCGGCAGGATCTGCTTGGCCGCGATCAAATCCGGTAACATCAGCACCATCAGAGTGCGTTTCTGTTTCTTGACCATCGGCATAAGTCAGCATTAGTAGTGTTTCTAAATCACCATATCGCATCGCCCATGTAAGGGTATTTTTAAACGTTTCATCAGCTGAAGTATATGAGGACTTAAGACCAAAACGATTTTCATCGCCGTCGGTTACCAAAACATCAGAAGGATCTTTGGTTTTGAACAGTACTGCACCGCCTAACGCATCAGAACCATAAAGGGTAGAAGAAGGGCCTTTATTCACTTCAATCGCGCTTAAAGTATCGACTTCGATATTGTTAGGGTAGGAGCGTTGTTCGGTTGCACCTGGATTATACGGAACCGGTTGTTCAACACCGTCGACCATCACTTTAACGCGTGAATCTTCCATTCCTCGAATGTTGTATCCCGAGATACCAAATCGACCTGTCCCTTCAGCATCAACCCCTGGGGTATATTTTAATGCTTGCTGTGGATCGGTTGCCATTTGATTGTCGACATCGTTTGACGAAACGGTTTCAACGGAAGCAGACACATCCTTGATGTCTTGCTCAGTTCGAGTTGCCGAAACAACCACTTCTTGAAGTGCAGTTAATTCTTGTGCCGCATAAGCTGCTGGAGTTAAAGTGGAAGCAATCGTAATCGCAAGTATTGTTGGTTTTAATTTGTGGGTGTACATATAGTTATTCCATTCCCTATGTTTGTTTTCGAACGCATTCTAATAAATAAGAATGATAATAACTATCATTTGTATTGCATTATTTAACTGTGTTTTTACATTTCTTAACGGAGTTTGAATTAAACCCTTTTAAAAACAATAAATTAAAGCGTTCAGAAAAAGTTCACTGATAAGTCATTCAGTTACATTAATTGTGATTAACTTCACATTTAAGTGGTCGAAAAATAAGGAAAAATGATTTGAACAACAGTATTACATTGGAAGCTCTACAAGTATTGGATGCTATTGCAAGGAGAGGAAGTTTCGCTGCAGCTGCCAACGAGTTGAATCGTGCGCCATCATCTTTGAGCTATCAGGTACAAAAACTAGAACAAGATCTCGACCTTGTGATTTTTGATCGCTCAGGCCATAAAGCAGTCTTTACCGATGCTGGGCAGTTACTGTTGGAAAGAGGGCGTTCAATTCTATCTGCCGCGCATGAATTAGTTGAAGATGCCAACATACTGGCGCACGGATGGGAATTAGAAATCTCCATTGCTTATGACTTATTACCCGTTGAATTTTTCTTTCCATTAGTGAAAGAGTTAGAAAATCATTCAAAAACTCGGGTTAAAGTACAAGAAGAAATTCTCGCGGGTTGCTGGGAAGCTTTAGCCTATGGTCGTGCCGATTTGCTAGTTTGTGCAAAGATGGAACATACACCGATTGACATTAAAATAGAGCCTTTAGGAACGATTAACATGTTATGGGTGGCAGAACCTAACCATATCGTGCATAAAAGAACATCAGTCTTTGATCAAAACACTCGTAATAAATATCGCGCTATTGCAGTTGCCGATTCTGCTCGTAATTCACCAGTGTTAAGTAGAAATTTAGCGGATGATCAACCTAGACTCACCGTGAGTAACTTTCCAGCCAAGGTAGAAGCATTATGTGCTGGCATAGGAATTGGAACGTTACCTATTCATATAGCCGCACCTTTAATCGAACAAGGTAAGCTAAAAATTATTGAGGGGAGCGAGACTCAAGCAGTAGAAATGGTCATTGCATGGCGACGCAACAAAATGGGCAAAGCGAAGTCGTGGTGTATTCAATACCTTAAAAAACACTGGAAAGCCGCCAGCCTTAACTAACCTCAACTGCGGATACTAGGCTACCAATCTTTTAAGCTGACAGTGGATATAAAAATACCCACTGTTTTTTTAGAGAATTAAAAGCATATCAACAATGTTATCTTCAAAATGGATTTCTGTTTTGAAGTTCAATTTTTTGGCTAACTGAACCATACCTTTATTGGATGGCATTGTTATTCCGGTTAAGCGAACAGTACCTTTGGTTTGACTATAAGCAATGAGTTTTTCCATCAGTAACCTTCCAAGACCAATGCCTTTTAGGTCAGAACGAATCAAAATCGAGAACTCTGCATCATAGTTGTGAGAATCCGCGATCACTCTAGCAACGCCTAGTAAGATCTCTTGGTTTTGCTCATTAGTTTGTGTGGCAACAAAGGCCATTTCTCGGTCGTAATCAATTTGCGTTAAATTCGCCAAAGCTTCGTGATTAAATTCGCCAACATCTGAGAAGAAACGTTTATACAAATCCTCACGAGAAACTTGGGTGATAAACGAAGCCATCTTTTCTTCGTCTTCTGGTAATACAGGACGCACTAAACAACGCTGGCCGTTTTTTAGCTGTGTCACTTCTTCATGTTCGACAGGATAAGGCTTAATGGCTAAACGTTGCCTTTTATTGCCATTGGCAGCTTGTAACTCTAAGCGGGCATCAATAACGGTAAATTCATTTCCAGCAGCTAATAATGGATGCAAATCTAAACTGAGAATTTCAGGATTATCGATGACCATTTGCGATAAACGAACTAATAGTTCACATAAAGCGATAGTATCGACTGGATTTGGCAGTTGCTCTAATCGCAATTTGCCAACCCGCATGGCTCGTATCACTAGGTAACGCGCTAGCGCCATATTTAAAGGCAGTAGGGCAACCGAAGCATCTTCTGTCACATCCCACTCAGTACCGCCTTGACCAAGCATGATCACCGGACCAAAAATAGGATCGGTTTCGATGCGAATTCTTAACTCTTGCGAACCAGCTCGGCTCGCCATGCATTGCACCGAAACACCATGAATTAAGGCGGAAGGATAGAGTAGTGATGTTCTATCCATAATGGCTTGAGTGGCACTGGCAACTTCATTGGCATTGCGTAAATTCAACATCACGCCTTGCACTTCCGACTTATGCACAATATCAGGGGAACGTAATTTCACCGCCACCGGATAACCAATTTTTTCACTGATATGCACCGCTTCACTGGCATCTGAGGCCAACCACGTCGGAAGCACCGAAATGTTATAACTTTTTAATAAGCCATCAATTTGGTGAGAATCAAACAAACTCATCGATTCTTCAAGGTGGGACTGAATCCAACTTTGCGCTTGTAATAATTGCTCAGGATTGCGTGATTCAACAGAAGAAGGGGTTTCCATTAATTGCTTTTGATTGCGTCGGTATTCGACCAAGTGCATATAAGCACCGACCGCACCTTCTGGGGTTCGATAGGTAGGAATTCCCGCTTGAGTAAACAATGAACGGGCTTCTTTTGCCGTACTTTCACCAGACCAATTGGTCAAGATATTAAAACGTCGACTCTTTTTATGCTGCTTTATCGTTTCAATCAGGGCTTGAGCGGTTTGTGTTGGATGAGAAATAGCAGAAGGGCTGTGCATGACTAATATGGCATCAATCGCATCACTATCGAGCAGAATATCCATTGCCTTTGCATAGCGCTGACTATCCGCATCTCCAACAAGATCAATTGGGTTACTGTGCGACCAGCTTGGCGGTAGGATTTGATTTAGTTGTTCAATGGTTTCTTCTGTTAATGTCGCGAGCTTACCACCACGATGAATCAATTCATCAACCGCCATAATACCGGGGCCGCCACCATTGGTCATAATCGCTAAACGTTCACCACGTAGTGGCACCGAATGAGTCAAGGTTTCTAAAGCGGCAAACAGTTCATGGGTATTGTTTACTCGTAGCATGCCAGAGCGCTTAATCGCAGAGTCATAAATAATATCGATGCTTTGCTGGCCACGCGTATGCAGTGAAGCGGCTTGCTGACCTTCAACACTACGTCCTGATTTTAAAACCAAGATCCGGCGATTACGTGACGCACTACGAGCTGCCGACATAAAGGCTCTGGCATCTTTAATTGAGTCAACATAAAGCAAAATAGCGGAGGTTTTGCTATCAACAGATAAGCTATCTAACAGCTCAGGAAAATCAATATCAACGGCATTGCCAAGCGATACAAAAGCGGAGAAACCAATTTGTTTATCGGTCGCCCAATCAAGAATGGTGGTACACACTGCCGCTGATTGAGAAATAAAGGCAATGTTACCTTGTGACGCTGTCACTGGAGAAAGAGAAGCATTTAACTTAGCCCAGGGGAGTATTAATCCCAAACTGTTAGAGCCTAGCACCCGCATACCCGATTGACGTGCGATGGTTAAACACTCTTCATCTATACTTTGCTCTGAGTCTTGCTCAGATTGATACATATCCGATGAAACCACGATCACCGCACCAGCACCTTTGGCGGCTAACTCAGTAAAAATGGCTTTATTGTATTTCGCTTTGGTACAAATGATGGCGAGATCGGGAATCAGTGGTAGTTGATCAATACTAGAATAGGCAAGGACACCACTCACGGATTGATACTTTGGCGTCACGGGCATGATTGCGCCTTGAAAGCCACCACTGAGCAAATTTTGCATAACGATAGAACCGGCGCGAAAAGGGCGCTGTGAAGCACCAATCACCGCAACAGACTTTGGCTTTAACAGTTTATCTAACGTTAGCATTTTCCCACCTAAACCCTTTGAAAAAACATAGTCATATCATAATCAATATTACTATCGAAACGCTTTCCCAAACCTATCAATGTGATCTATCGCTATAATTAACTATCATTTTGTCTTTGCAGTCTAAGAAATTTACAAACATATCACTTTCTAGCCCTTAATCACCTTGATATTCAGGCATGGCAGAGGCATGATGTTGACAGTTTTTTATAACACTTTGGTCTTACTATGAAAAAAATAGCTATTATCTCTCTATCCGTTCTATTTTTAGCAGCTTGTTCATCGGCAAATTACGATGACGAAGTGTCTACAGAAACGTATCAAGAAACTTATAAAACCGATGAAGTGCCTCAGCCAATCACAGAATCTGAAGCACCTTTAGAGCAAGATTTAACGGCAGACTCAGCCCAAACGGCAGAACCAAGCATGATTGAGCCAGCAGCGCCTGAAGCACAAACAGAATCTGGCAAAAAAGTCGTTAAGTTAAGCCCTCCGGCGGAAGAAGAAACCAAAGCAGAATCTTCTGAATCAACCGTTAAAGTATTTTACCCAGAACAAAATGACGTTGCTCAACCAGCAGCGGGTAACTACCTTGTTCAAGTAGCGGCACTGCAAAGTGAGAAATTCTTAACCAATACCGCAAAAGGCTTGCCAGAAAATCAACCTAAGTGGGAAAACGTAAAAACGGTTAATGGTAAACAATGGCACAGCTTATTATTTGGTAACTTTAAAACGGCAGAAGAAGCGAAAGATGCCATTATGCGTCTACCTGCAAGCTACCAAAACATGGGACCATTTGTGAAAAGCGTAAAATCGATTACCAATTCACAGTACCCAACGCTGAAAAAACTACCATAAGAGATTCAAACTCTGGAACAAGAATAAAAAACAAACAAAGGGGTGCTGATGCGCTCCTTTTTTATGATGATTTAGGACTTTAACGCGATTTTGTACTGCTCTTCGAACGATAAAGCATTATGATTGGTGTATAGCGTTAACATAAACAGCGTCGAAATTAAGATGAAAAATATTTTACTTTTATGTGGTGGTGGTTCTTCTGAGCATGAAGTGTCACTGGTTTCAGCCCAATACCTTGAGCAACAACTTAGTCTTACTCCAGATTTCAACGTCATTAAAGTTGAAATAAAAACAGACGCTTGGTTTGTTTCTTCTGGAGAAAAAGTAGAGCTAGATATTGCTCATTCCTGCCTAAAAGGTGAAGGTTTCCCTTCACATGCGATTGATTTTGTTGTGCCTTGTATCCATGGTTTCCCCGGCGAAACTGGCGATATTCAATCCTTGCTTGAAATGGCCAACATTCCATATTTAGGCTGTGGCCCAGAAGCGAGCTCTAATAGCTTTAACAAGATCACTTCAAAATTATGGTATGACGCTTTAGGTATTCCCAATACTCCATACCGTTTTTTAACTGAAAACAATGACCAATCGATTGAAATTGCTGAACAAGCCTTTGATTTATGGGGAAAGGTTTTCGTTAAAGCGGCAAGACAAGGCTCATCAGTAGGTTGCTACAGCGTGACTGAAAAAGCCAAGTTAGCGCAAGCAGTTCGCGAAGCATTTACTTATTCAGATCAAGTGCTTATCGAAAAATCGGTAAAACCAAGAGAATTAGAAGTTGCAGCCTATCAACTTGATGGCGAACTGGTGATCACTAAGCCTGGTGAAGTCATTGCGCCCGACGGTGTGTTTTATACTTACGATGAAAAATACAGTGCTGATAGCCACTCATCGACAGTATTAGAAGCTCAAGGGCTTAGCGACGCTGAACAACAGGCAATTCAAGACTATTCACGTAAAGTGTTTACGCATATGAATTTGAAGAACCTGTCACGTATTGATTTCTTTTTAACCGAAGAAGGCGACATTTACTTAAATGAAGTAAATACTTTCCCGGGTATGACGCCAATCTCGATGTTCCCTAAACTAATGGAGCATAACGGCCATAAGTTCAGTGATTTCTTAGAAAGCTCGATTAAAAGCAGCTTGAAATAAGCCTGATCACGTAAAGCTCGACAACAGATAAAAGCTGGTTAATCCCAGCTTTTTATTTTTTTAAACAAAAGTTGCTCTGATTCTGATAGGGCATGCTTTCCAACATATTGAGCAGGCATAACGGCACTCGTCCAACGCCCCAATTGCTGAATTTGTCGTAAATTATAACCTTTCTTATATAAATCCTGACTGCCTCCAACTCGGCTTGATTGCCCAGAAAACGCTAGATGCTGAGGTAGGTTAAGAAGATCACTCGCTCGGCGAAACACCCTATAAATCGACGAATCATTTAACGATTCGCTCCCTAGGTTGCCATGTTTATCGATTCGACAAAATAAAACACCTTGGTATTCATCGCCCAGCACAGTTAACCACTTTTGCAGTAATTGAGTGGTTCTTGGGGTCAGTTGATAAGTATTCTCCCCAATCATCAGTTGAGCGCATTCACTATTGGATAAATCTAACTGATCTAATGTTAAGTCTCGCAATTGCCCACGCTTTAAAAAACATTCAAACATTAGGCTATATATCAACAAATCACGCAGATCTTTTATTGAATCGCTTTCAGCTAAGCATTTAAATAGCTCGTTAAGATGCTTTTCAGTAAAAGGAGTAGCCTGAGCTGCATCACCTTTTTTCATATTGCGTAATGCTGATAAGGTGAAGTGGATTTGTCTATGATTAGTTGGTTCAGGGAGTGAATGCAGGCGATGTACTAAGCCGATAGTTAAACTATAACGACGTATAGAAGCATATTTTCTTTGCCTACTTTCATGCTCTAAAAATAAGCGAATAGCCGTAACGGAAGCGGGCAACGGACTGACATGACGAGAGTAGCAAAACTCAACAAAACGATTCCAATCATTGACCATCGAAAGTAACGAATTATGCGAATATAGACCGTGAGTTAACTCGACAAAATCCTGATAACCAATCGGTTTCGAAAACAATTGGATGCTTTCTTTTAATTGGGAAGGATCAGACATCAATGGAATGTTCTTTCTCATCACTTAAACCTAAGTTAGAAGGGAAATTGCCCAGCAAATGCTTGAACAACAATAAAATACATTTACTATTATAGAAAAACAAATAAACCGTAATAAAAGAGGCCTTATGTCACTCGTATATTCAACCGAAGTCGGTCGTATTAAACCTGAAGAAGAAGTTAAACAACGACCAAAAGGCGACGGTATTGTTCGCATTCAAAGAGAAACCAAAGGCCGTAAAGGCAAGGGCGTTTGTGTAGTGACTGGCCTTGATATGAATGATACCGAATTAAAATTAATGGCTGCCGAGCTAAAAAAAGTCTGTGGCTGCGGTGGTAGTGTGAAAGATGGCACCATTGAAATTCAAGGTGACAATCGAGATAAAATCAAAGCTCATCTAGAGAAAAAAGGGCATACGGTTAAACTTGCGGGCGGTTAATCGCTCATTTTCTTTCTCACCAAGAAGCCCATTTTATGAATCGTCACAATATGTTTGAAGGCTCTATCAATAGAGCCTTACTTTCCTTAGCTGTTCCTATTGTTCTTGCCCAAATACTTCAATCTGCTTATCAACTCACCGATGCTTTTTGGGTTGGCCGTTTAGGCGCGGCGCAAGTTGCTGCGGTATCAATAAGTAACCCTGTCACTTTCCTAGTAATTGCACTCGGTGCAGGGCTAGCAATGGCTGGCGCGACGTTATCTGCTCAATATATGGGGGCAGGTAATAAGAAGATGGTCAACCATGTGGCCGCTCAAACCATGCTGATGGTGGTCGTCACCGCCATTGTTTTAGGGCTCACCGGTTATGCTCTATCATCACATTTTTTAACGCTGCTTGGTGTAGAAGAGGCGGTGTATCACGATGCACTAGACTACATGCATGTATCGTTTATTGGTGTGATATTTGTCTTCACCTATGCCATGTTTCAATCAATCATGCGTGGTATCGGGCAGGTAAAAATCCCACTGATTATTGTGTTTGGTACGGTAATTCTAAACTTCGGGTTGGATCCTCTTTTCATTTTTGGCTTAGGCAGCTTTGAAGGGCTCGGAGTAAAAGGCGCAGCATTAGCCACCTTAGTCACTCAAGCTATCGCCGCAATAATTGGCTTAGGTATTTTCTTTCGTGGCAAACATGGCATTCACTTAACCCTAACCAGTTTCAAGCCCGATTTTTCATACATAAAAAGGGCGTTCTTCTTAGGTGCACCAGGCTCGGTTGAACTTTCAGCAAGAGCACTCGGGTTAATGATCATGTCTTTCTTAGTAGCAAGCTTTGGCACTGTCACCATTGCCTCTTACGGAGTAGGCTCGACCATTCTGCAAATTGTCACCATCCCGGCTATGGGATTATCGATGGCGGTCTCTACGCTGGTTGGTCAAAACATTGGTGCTAAGAATATTGAAAGAGCATCACAAATCACAATCTTAGGTACGATTTGGGGCTGGGTAGCGTTAACTGTACTCGGTATTTTTGCCTACATTTTTGCTCCGCAATGTGTCGCTTTCTTTATTCCAGATGATCCACAAGTGATAGAGCATGGCGCTCAATTTGTAAGAACCATGTGCTTAACCTGGGGCTTTATTGGTGTGCAATTATGTGTTGTTTCAGCATTTAGGGCATCGGGGAATATGCTTAATACCATGTTGATTTCTTTGTTTTCTCAATGGGTCATTCAGTTTCCATTGGCTTATATACTGTCAAAACATACTCAGCTTGAAGCATCAGGAATTTGGTGGTCATTTGCGATCACCAATATCGTTGTCGCGTTATTCTCTATCGCTTGGTTTGCAAGGGGCAGCTGGAAAAACAAAAATCTAACAGAAGATGACAAACAAATTGCTAAAATTACTGACGAAGCCTATATAGAAATCGATGAACATCGTACATAATGTTGGTATTCAATATACCCAAGTAACTAGAAAATTTAAGGTTTTACTATGTATAAGAAATTACTTGCTGTATCTGCAGCCGCTATCGTTTTATCGGCATGTAGCTCATCAGAGCCAGAACAAGAGGTCAATCCAGAATTGAAAGTTCAATGTGAAACGGCTCAACGTCTCGTTGGCGGCTGGCAAAAAGCGGAGATAACACCAGAAGCGAAGCAGTCTGCATTATTGGCTATCGCAAGCATGGAAGGCAGCCACACTCTCAAAGAAGTACTTTCTGTTGAGCAACAAGTCGTGGCGGGTATGAACTACAAAGTCGCATTTACCGTAGATGATGGTACCGCTTATGTGGCTAAAGTATTCCGCAACTTACAAGGTGAATACAAAATGGTAAGCCTACAACCAAAGCAACTGGTTGATGAATGCATTGAGCAGCAAACTCAAAACACTCAAGAGAAGTAATTTCGCTCTCAATAACTTCAGTTACCGTTAAATTAATCTTCCCCAAAAAACCTAACGCGCGTTAGGTTTTTTTGTTTCAGCGCGAAACATCACAAAAAATGAATTTATACGGTCAAATTTTCAAAAATATATGTCCATTCACCTAAGCTCCGGCTTTCCCCGTCTAGCAATCACTTGTCGACCTGATTTTTTCATCTCCAAATCTTAATATTTCAATTCCGTCACTTATTTGTATTTAAAGTGTCACAGTGTTTCTTCTTAATTCATATCAGATTTGAGAATTAAGAAGAATGAGATTATGTACCAATCAAATGATAACCATACATTAAATTACTTTATTCCCCCGGAAACCATGTTTGATCAAGACATCAGTCTCGGTGATCAAATAGCAAGCCCGCTTAAAATCAAAAAGAAATTATTAACCGTGAATCAACTCACCAAAGCCTACAAAGGTGGAAAAAATGTTTTAGATAACATTAGTTTTGATTTATACGAAGGGGAGTTTGTAGCGGTCATTGGTCGCTCTGGAGCTGGCAAGTCAACCATGCTTCACACATTAAATGGCACTATTGAAGCTAGCTCTGGTGAGATTTTAGATATCAGTGGCCAAGGGGAAAATGTCGTCACTATGCCTCGAAAACAACTTAGGCAGTGGCGCAGTCAATGCAGCATGATTTTCCAAAACTTCTGCTTGGTCCCTAGGTTAGATGTCATTACCAATGTACTACTTGGCCGCTTAAGTTACACACCAACGTGGAAATCCATGTTTAAAATCTTTGATGATAAAGATAGAGCGAAAGCCATTGAACTACTCAAGTGGTTAAAGATCTTACCTCACGCGCTTCAACGAGCTGAAAACCTTTCTGGAGGCCAACAACAACGCGTCGCCATTTGCAGAGCATTAATGCAACAACCCAAAATTCTGTTAGCCGATGAACCGGTTGCGTCTTTAGATCCTAAGAATACTACTCGAATTATGGATGCTTTACAGAAAGTCAGTGACGAAGGGATCGCGGTTATGGTCAACCTTCACTCTATCGAATTGGTGAAGCAATACTGCACGCGTGTCATTGGGCTAGAGAAGGGCAAAGTTGTTTATGACGGTTCGCCTGATGGATTAACGGACGATATCTTACATACGCTTTATGGCGATGAAGTTGAACAAATTAGCTAATTAAATAAACACCTAAGTAATCATTAACTTATATTCAATTGGAAAGGAACACACAATGAAGAAATTACTGACTCTTACCATGATCGCTGCTGGTCTATGTAGTGTGACTGCACAGGCAAACACAGAGATTAACCTAGGTGTACTAGGGGGTGAGAACTCAACAGCACAAATAGGCAATAATCAGTGTGCTAAGGCGTTTATCGAAGAGAAAACCGGTGCAACCGTCAATATTCGTAACGCATCCGATTATAGTGCTGTTATTCAGGGTTTATTGGGTGATCAGGTTGACCTTGTATTAAATATGTCTCCAAAAGCTTATGCCTCTGTTTATCTAAAAGATAAGAGCAAAGTTGAGCTAGTAGGGATTACCACAGATGACACGGATAATTCTAAAGGTTATCACTCCGTTGTATTAGTAAAAGCCGATAGCCCTTACCAAAAATTAGAAGATTTAAAAGGTAAGGTGTTTTCGTTTGCTGATCCTGATTCAACATCGGGTTTCTTAATTCCAAACAACCAATTTGAGCAAACGTTAGGTGGAAACATGGATAACCAGTTTAACGGCTTCTTTAATAAAGTCGGTTTTTCTGGTGGTCATGAGCAAGATATTTTAGGCGTATTAAATGGTCAGTTTGATGCAGCGGTAACTTGGTCTTCTATGGTTGGAAACCGTGACGATGGCTATTCAGCCGGTGCTTTACGTAAAGTGAAAGAAAATGGTTTTGATGACCTAATGTCACAGCTACGTATTATTTGGAAATCTCCACTGATTCCAAATGGCCCGACGATCGTTCGTGGCAACATGGATAAGGAATTAAAAGAGAAGCTTGTTATGGCGGTTAAGCAGTTAGATAAAGAGCAACACGAATGCTTCATGAAAGCGACAGGCGGAAAACTACACTTAGAAGATACTTCTGTCAGCGAATATCAATCAGTTATTGATCTCGTTCAAGCACAAAAGAAAACGACACGCTAATCACGCGCCAGTGGTCAGACTCATTGACCACTGGCGTTCTTTTTTTAGGTCAATTGATTGAAACGGAAGTTGTATTTTGGATAAACAATTTGAACAGTATTACCACCAAATTAGATCAAAGCAAAAACGCGATGCTTTGATGTGGTCAGGGTTGCTAGTACTTCTCTATTTAAGCTCAGGCTATGTTGCTGAGTTCAGTTTAAGCAAGATTCTCACTAGTGCTCCAAACTTTTTTGACTATTTAGCCGATACCATTCCGGTGTTGAAATGGGATGTACTTTTTGCTGGGCGTGATGCCAATGGCCATGCCATAGAAGGCTCTTTAATTTACTGGGGTTATCGATTACCAATCCAGTTACCTCTGCTGTGGGAAACCTTTTGTGTCGCAATGGCAGCTACGGTGGTTTCAGCACTTATTGCAACAATTTTAGCTTTTTTCGCCGCTAACAATACTTATGCACCAGCTGGAGTACGCTGGGCAGTAAGAGGCTTTGTGGCATTTTTACGCACCATGCCTGAACTAGCTTGGGCGGTTATGTTCGTCATGGCCTATGGTGTAGGCGCATTACCTGGCTTTATCGCTTTAGCTCTGCATACCGTTGGTAGTCTAACCAAATTGTTTTATGAATCGATTGAAACAGCATCTATGGAGCCAGTAAGAGGACTAAGAGCTTGTGGCAGTAACCGTTGGGAAAACGTTCGCTTTGGTCTATGGCCACAAGTAAAGCCTATTTTTATGTCTTACAGCTTTTTAAGATTAGAAATCAACTTTCGATCTTCAACCATTCTTGGGTTAGTTGGGGCAGGTGGTATCGGTCAGGAACTGATGACCAATATTAAGTTAGACCGTTACGATCAAGTCAGTATTACATTGATACTCATTATTATCGTGGTATCCGCTTTGGATTCATTATCTGGGCACCTACGCAATAAAGTTTTAAAGGAATCATGATGACGTTAACTTATCGTATGTCGAATGCCGATTTAGACACCTTGAAAGAGGAACATGGTGAAATCTTCTCTCAACAAAAAAGCTATCTGTCTAAATTATCAATCATCACTCTTGGGATCGTTCTATTTTACGCTTTCTTTTTTGTCGAATTTGGCGTCAGCCAGGAAATGTTCGTCAATGGTAGTAAGCAATTATTGCATTACTTTTCGAATATGTTCATTTGGAAAGATGTTGCCGAATGGCCATTTTCTTATTATTACAGCCAAATATTGATCACGTTAGCGATAGTGTTTGGTGGCACCATCACTGCCTCGTTAGTTGCGCTTCCGCTGTCATTTTTTGCCTCTCGCAATATTATGACAGGCCCATTTGCGATTATCGCTTATGCCATGCGTAAGTTATTTGATGTGTTACGAGGCATTGATATGGCTATTTGGGGGATGATCTTTGTTCGCGCCATTGGCATGGGGCCATTAGCTGGGGTGATGGCAATATTTATTCAAGACTTAGGGTTACTTGGTAAATTATTTGCCGAAGGGCACGAAGCGGCTGATGATAAACCTTCCCGTGGTCTCACTGCACTAGGGGCGGCTAGCTTACAAAAGCATCGCTTCGGAATTTTCACCCAATCCTTTCCTACCTTCTTAGCGCTAAGCTTATATCAAATAGAATCCAATACACGCTCAGCAGCGGTACTAGGGTTTGTTGGAGCAGGCGGTATTGGTTTGGTCTATGCCGAGAATATGCGTTTATGGAATTGGGACGTAGTGACTTTCATTACCTTAAATTTGGTGGTGATTGTAATGACCATGGATATGATCTCATCCAAACTACGTCAAAAATATATTATCGGGGAAGATATTCCGCTATTTGAAAGAGGCAAGCACGGATAATCCTAATCTTCAAAGGCTTATAAATTGGAGAGTGATCTATGTCGCTCTCCAATCTAACCAGCTTTAGTTTCCATCAAAATATCTCTACGATTGACCAGCCATAACTCATGCTTGGTCATCACCTTACTGAACATCCTACTTTGTAAATACTGGTTTAGCCATTGACGTAATTTTGGGTAGGGCGATTGTAAATACCACTGTCTTTCCACTCTGGCAAATTGACGAATAAAGGGCAGTAACGCTAAATCGGCAAGGCTTTCTTGGTCGGCCATTAAATAGGAATGTTGAGATAAGCGTTCTTCTAATTCACAAAGGTATTTCTCACAGGCTTGTCGGCATTCAACTAAGTTTGGTTCGTGATAACGCTTAGCCGCACGGTAGGCTTCCAAGCAAGGTTTAAACTCGGTATCAAACTGATGAATAAGGCCACGTATCGAATCTAACATCTCAGGCTCTGCGCTCAACAATAAATCATCGGGATCATTTTCACTCAGCGCCCATAACATCACTTCTGCACTTTCTTCAATGGCAGTGCCACAATTTGTGACAACAACAGGGACCGTGCCTTTGGGTGAAGCTTCTAACATTTCAGGCGGTTTATCACTTAATACTATATCGCGCAGTAGCACAGGTACTTGTGAGCGATATATTGCCATTCGTGCTCTCATAGCAAATGGGCAGTTTCTAAGAGAGTACAGGACAGGTAACGATCCACTTAAGTTTGTATTCATAATGATTTCCTCTACGCTTATGGTTCAAATTAATCACTTCTCTGATAAAAATACCGCGATTAAACCAGAGATAATAGATTAATTGCCCTCAATGATACTCATCAACTACAGATCAAGGTATCATGCCGCCTTTAAAGTTATACGAGACTCCGAGTGATGAATCCAAAGATTGAATTATTAGCCCCAGGTGGCGATATTGATGCCATTAAAGCCGCCATTATTGCAGGTGCTGACGCCGTTTACTGTGGCCTAGATACCTTTAATGCCCGTAACCGTGCGTCTAATATTTCCTTTGATCAACTCGTAGGCGCGATCCGACTTGCTCATCAATATGATTGTAAAATATTTCTCACTCTGAATATTGTCATACTGGAAAGTGAGTTTAAAACGGTCGTAAAACTGCTTAACCGTCTCGTCAATACCACCCTAGATGGCGTTATCGTACAAGATATAGGTTTATTGTACGTATTGCGTGAATACTTCCCAACGCTTGATATTCATGCATCTACTCAGCTAACGACGCACAATGTAGGCCAAATTCCGTTTCTTAAAAAGCTCGGTGCCAGTCGTGTCAATTTATCACGAGAAATGAACCTACGTGAAATCACTGCGATCACTAAAGTGTCTAATGAGCATGACGTACTCGTGGAAGTATTTGTACATGGTTCATTGTGTATCGCGTTCTCTGGTTTATGTTATTCAACATCAGCTACCGCTGGTAACTCAGGTAACCGTGGTCGTTGTAGTCAAGCGTGTCGTGAAGAGTATGAAACGACGGAATCGGGTAACAATTTCCCATTGAATATTAAAGACAATTCCGCTTTCTTTGATCTACCGGCGTTAATCGACGCGGGCGTTCATTCATTTAAAGTAGAAGGGCGCATTAAAGGCGCTAGCTATGTTCATACCGTTATCGACAGCTTCCGTAAACAAATCGATGGCTACATAGAAACCGGTGAACTGACTCAAGATGGCGAGCGTTTATACAAAGTGTTTAACCGTGACTTTACCAATGCCTTCCTGCGCGGTGATTTAAACCAATCTATGTTTATTGATAACCCTCGTGATAACTCAAAAAATCACATTATCGATAAATTTAAAGCCGACAAAGATGAAATCATTTCAGTGGTGCAGATCTTTGATGCTAAAAAGCAATTGCATGAAGAAAAGCAGCAGATCAACGCTACGGTCGATGAAAAAATCGCGCAAGTCAGTATTGATAAAATAAAACTTAAGCTGCATTTTGCGAGCCAAAAAGATCAACCTTTAACGCTCACCGTTACAACAGAGCAAAATGCGAATGCACTTCCTAATAGCCCTGCTACAACAAAGACAGCC
Source organism: Vibrio sp. CK2-1 (assembly GCF_021726515.1). Classification (GTDB taxonomy): domain Bacteria; phylum Pseudomonadota; class Gammaproteobacteria; order Enterobacterales; family Vibrionaceae; genus Vibrio. The sequence continues at coordinate 379,188 of NZ_JAKKCJ010000004.1, forward strand.
GTATTCACTTCAAACAGCTTAATGGCTGAAAGTGAGAAGCTAAGTGTCGATAAAGAGGCTGTTGAAAAGCGCTTCAAAAACATTAATAACGCTAACTATGAACTCGTTGAGTTCGATGTAGATCAAGTAGCAGATGGATTAAGCATTCCATATCGTGAAATTACCGCACTTAAAAATGAATTACTTGCTTACTTAAATGACGGCATCAAGCCAGTAGCAGAAGTCACATTGCCTAAACTTGAACGTCATGCAAAACCCGCCGTTCAAAAACCGGAACTGTCGATTCTCATTTGTGATGAAGACGATGCTGCGCTGGTGGATGAAACCGATGCCGATATCTACTTTAAACTACCGGATGCCTACAAACGCGGCTGCACAAAATTCGTGACATTCTTCCAAGAGAATCCGCGCCTAATTCCGTGGTTCCCACCAGTTTTAATAGGTAAAGACTTCGATGTTGCGCTGAATATTTTGCAAGAAGTGAAGCCAGAGTTAATCGTAACCAACAATACCGGTATTGCCTATCACGCTGAGCGCTTAGGCATTAAATGGATTGCAGGGCCGCTGTTAAATACGACTAACTCTTACGCGCTTTTATCATTCCAGCAAAACTTTGGTTGTAGTGGTGCGTTTATTTCTAACGAGATAAGCCGTCAACAAATCCGCCACATTGCAAGACCAAAGAACTTCAAAATGATGTACAGCATCTACCATCCGATCTTGTTGATGGCGAGCCGTCAGTGCTTCTTCCAACAAAGTGTTGGTTGTGAAAAACCGCGCATCGATAATGGTTGCATGTTGTCGTGTGATAAAAAGACGAGCATCAAGAACTTAAAAGGTGACTCTTTCGCAATTGATAAGCAAAAGGGCGGTTATCCAAGCATTTATAACCAAGATCAGTTCCTAAATACCGATATTATCGATGATTTAAGCGATCTGTTTGATGGTTTCATGATCGACCTTACCGAGATTGGCGCTGGCGATAAGCAACTACCAAACAAAGTAGAGCTTATTAAGCAATTTGAAGCTGTACTGAATGGTGAAACAGCCGCTAGTCAGGCGCTCTATGAAATGGTGCCAAGCTCGACCAATCAGCAATATCACAATGGGTTATAAGCGGTAAAAGCTAACGCTTAACTAAACCAGAAATATTGAAAGCCAGTTACCTAGTAGGTACTGGCTTTTTTGTTGATTCAAATTTTAATCCCCATCAGATACGAATCAAAATTAGAAATTCCATCTTATCTCATGAACCTTGTGTGACAAACACATCTAGACAAGTTCCACGTAACGACCTCTCACAACCATTTAAGCAATAATAATCAATTGGTTAACAAATCCAACAAGTTATAGTTCGACATTTCTTAGACATAAAACAGCCATGTAACTGTCATATTTCACCATCAATATGGGTTTCAACAGCAAGCGAAAGTCGTTTCTTTTTTGCTTGTCTAGATAAGTTGTAAGGTCTATGGCCTGAGGGAGTGGAATGACATGTCGGTGTATTTAGATATTGCCCATACGCTGGAGCAAGAGATCACTAACCAATATTCAGGAGGGGATTATCTTCCTTCGGAAAAAATGTTGGCGGAACGTTTTGAGGTGAATCGACATACGGTTCGTCGAGCGGTTGATGAATTAATTATGCTCGGCAAAGTGCGTCGTCAACAAGGAAAAGGTTGCTTGGTACTGACTCAACCCGTGAGTTACCCATTACATGCCAATGCCGCTTTTACCAGTAATCTAATCGATCAAGGTTCTCTGCCTCGTAGTGAAGTGCTGAGAGCGCAATTGATCAATGCCAATTCGGATTTAGCACAGCAACTCAATGTTGAACTCGATAGTCGCATTATTCACATTCGAACTTTACGTAAAGTCGATGGCAAGCCAATGGCAATGATTGAGCAATACCTTGCCAATCTAAACTGGTGGCCAGTGTTGCAGAACTTCAAATCAGGCTCTTTACATCAATTTTTACGTGAACATTTAGGGGTGAATCTAACCCGCCATAAAACACGAATCAGTGCCAATCCACCCAATAATCAAACTTGTCGACTATTACAAATTACTCCTTCGTTACCGTTACTTACGGTGAAAACCCTTAATGTGATCAGCGGAACCAACACTATAGCGGAATATTCCTGCTCAAGTACTCGTTCTGATCTGATGGAACTTGTTGTGGACCATTAAATGAAAACTAATGAATTAACCGCTCAAAACCAAAGCCAACGCCAGCAATGGATGTCTGCACTGGCGACAGCAGATTTCGAACAATTGAGTGAGTTATGGAAAAGCCAATCTTTTACGCCTAATTATCAACTGATCCGTGCACCAGAAATCGGTTTGGCTCAAGTTCAGGCTCGTATGGGCGGAACCGGAAACCGCTTTAATGTTGCCGATGTCACCGTGACTCGTTGTGTCGTCAAGCTAGAAAATGGCGATCTTGGTTATAGCTACTTATCAGGTCGAAATAAACCTCATGCAGAGCTTGCCGCGGTGATTGATGGCTTAATGCAATCAGAAACTTACCAGCAAGAATTAATGATGAGCGTTATTGAACCACTACAAACTACTCGGGCTCAAAAACATCAACTCCGTCAGCAGCAGGTGGCGAGCAGTAAAGTGGATTTCTTTACCCTAGTAAGAGGTGAAGACTAGATTCACGCAGAAAATCAAATAACGGAATACACAAATTTATTAATTAGGAGTCCACATGAGCGCAATAGCCGCTGGTTTTGGCGACACCATACATGACAGTCAATTCTGTTTTAGAGAGTTACTCACCGCAATGTCACAACCGGGCACTTTGGTTGAGCTTAATTTAGCGCAAGGATTTGGCAGTATGATGCCGGCTTCTACACAAGTATTACTCGCGCTGGCCGATAACAGCACGCCAGTATGGTTATCCAATGGATTTGCCAATGATATCGCCATCATAGAAAACCTAAATTTCCACCTTGGCTGTGCAATTTTATCAAGTCAAAAGGGTGTGGATCCGTTATCTGGAATTCAGCAGAAGCCGAGCTTTGGCGTGATTAGTCAGCAAGATTTAACGAACTTTGATTGGTCACAAATTCCATTTTATGTCGGATGTGAAGAATACCCAGACCGTAGCACTACCGTGATCGTAGAGGTTGCCGGGTTATCGACTGTGCCTTGCTCGCTATCCGAATCTGATGGTGAACCTCCAGTCGTTTTGCGCCTTTCAGGGCCAGGAATTGAGCATGAGGCTAGGGTAGTCGTGCAATCTTTATCCCCGACAGTCATCAACACTATGTTATCGCAGCGAAAAACGCACAAATTCCCATTAGGGTTAGATTTTATCTTGGTTAGTGACGAGCAAGTTGTAGCACTGCCTCGCTCAACGACTGTGGAGGTGATGCCATGTATGTAGCGGTGAAAGGGGGCGAAAAAGCGATTAAAGCCGCCCATCAATTACAAGCGCAAAAACGCCGTGGTGATACCTCGATTAATGAATTATCAGTAGCGCAAATTCGAGAGCAGTTATCAGGCTCGGTCGATCGAGTGATCAATGAAGGCGGCATTTATGATAAAGATCTTGCCGCACTAGCCATTAAGCAAGCCGCAGGGGATTTAGTCGAAGCGATATTCCTATTACGCGCCTACCGAACAACGCTATCACGTGTGATTGTCTGTCAGCCAATTGATACCACCCAAATGCGAATCGAACGTCGAATTTCCGCCGCTTATAAGGATATTCCCGGCGGGCAAGTACTTGGCCCAACTTACGATTACACCCATAGACTACTCGACTTTTCTCTACTAGCCGAAGGAGTAGATCCGCAAGCACAACAAGATAGTGTTAACGATTCACAACAGGCGGAACCAGAGGCAAGCCCACAAGTATTACCCATGCTAGAGCATGCAGATTTGATGGTTACAGAAGTCGATAATCAGCAAGCACCTGAAGATATCACGATGCAGCCGGTCAATTATCCAAGTGATCGTTCGGCGCGTTTGCAAAATCTAGTACGGGGCGATGAAGGTTTTCTACTGTCGCTCAGTTATTCCACTCAACGTGGCTATGGGCGCAACCACCCATTTGCTGGTGAGATTCGCAGTGGTGAAATCACGCTGTCGGTTTGCCCAGAAGAACTCGGCTTTAATATTGAAATTGGCGATATTGAGTTAACCGAGTGCCAGATGATTAACGGCTTTGTGGGTAATAAACAAGACAAGGCGAAATTGACTCGAGGCTACGGTTTAACACTAGGATTTACCGAGCGTAAAGCTATGTCTGTCGCACTGATGGACCGAGCCCTACAAGCACCAGAATACGGTGAAGCGGTTGATGGACCGGCTCAAGATGAAGAATTTGTATTAGCGCATGCCGATAACGTTGAAGCATCCGGGTTTGTATCGCACTTGAAACTGCCGCACTACGTCGATTTCCAATCTGAATTGGCGCTATTACGTGAAATGCATAAAGAGTATGAATCCAAGCATCAGCAAGGAGACCAGAACAATGTCTAATCAAATCAGTTCGCTAGCCCCAGACTCAATTAAGACAGCATCAACTAAAACAGTTTCAAACTCTGGTTATAACTACGGTTACTTGGATGAACAAACTAAGCGAATGATCCGTCGTGCATTATTAAAAGCAGTCGCGATTCCCGGTTATCAGGTGCCTTTTGCAGGCCGAGAAATGCCGATGCCTTATGGTTGGGGAACCGGTGGAGTGCAAATTACCGCGACCATTATTGGTCAATCTGATACGTTAAAAGTGATCGATCAAGGCGCAGATGACACGACCAATGCGGTTTCGATTCGCTCATTCTTTGAAAATATCGCTGACGCTAACACCACAGAAAAAACGGTTGAGGCGAGCATCATTCAAACCCGTCACCGCATTCCCGAAACGCCATTACAAGCAGGGCAGATCTTGGTCTATCAAGTACCGATTCCTGAGCCGCTGCGCTTTATTGAGCCAAGGGAAACGGAAACTCGAAAAATGCATGCACTACAAGAATATGGCGTGATGCAAGTGAAGCTGTATGAAGATATTGCTCGTTTTGGTCATATCGCGACTTCCTATGCTTACCCGGTGAAAGTCAATGACCGTTACATTATGGATCCTTCACCTATTCCTAAATTTGATAACCCGAAAATGGACAACATGCCTGCGCTGCAATTATTTGGTGCAGGACGTGAAAAGCGCATTTATGCCGTTCCTCCTTTCACTAAAGTGCAGAGCTTAGATTTTGATGATCATCCATTTGAGATCCAACAATGGGATGAGCCATGCAGTATTTGTGGCGCCACCGATACCTTCTTAGATGAAATCATTATTAATGACCAAGGGGAAAGTACCTTTGTTTGTTCTGATACCGATTACTGCCGTCAAAATGGAGAGCAAGCGCCATGTTAACTTCAACTCAGTCTCAAGATTTATCAAAGAGCAGCTCACCAAGTTCTGAAAGAGCGTTATTGCGAATACATAAACTCAGTAAATTGTACGCACCTGGCAAAGGGTTCAGTGATGTATCTTTCGAGCTTTATCCCGGAGAAGTGCTGGGCATTGTCGGTGAATCAGGTTCAGGTAAAAGTACCTTATTACAATCAATATCAGGTCGTTTAACACCGGATAATGGTGAGGTTTTATACCTACAACCCGGTAGTGAAGGCAGCATAGAACAGCTCGAAAACTTATATCAAATGGCAGAAAGTCAGCGTCGCCATTTACTTAGAACAGAGTGGGGAGTCGTACACCAACATCCAATGGACGGTTTACGTGCGCGAGTTTCAGCCGGTGGCAATATTGGTGAACGATTAATGGCCGTCGGCGAGCGTCATTATGGCGACATTCGAGACAAAGCATTGCAGTGGTTGCAGGATGTTGAAATTCCAGCCGACCGTATTGATGGTATGCCGACGACATTCTCCGGAGGTATGCAACAACGCTTACAAATTGCTCGCAACTTAGTCACTCATCCGAAATTGATTTTTATGGATGAACCGACTGGCGGACTCGATGTTTCTGTTCAAGCAAAGTTATTGGATCTACTGCGTCGCTTGGTCAACGAACTTGATCTAGCAGTAGTGATTGTTACCCATGATTTAGCCGTGGCTCGTTTATTGGCTCACCGCTTAATGGTGATGAAACAAAGCAAAGTGGTGGAAAGTGGTTTAACTGACCAGGTGTTAGATGATCCACAACATCCATATACCCAATTATTAGTCTCTTCAGTATTACAGGGATAACGGCACATGAAGAATCAAAATACGCTAATGCTTAAAGTCAATGACGTCAGCAAAACCTTTGTTCTACATAACCAAAGTGGGATCCGTTTACCCGTATTAAACCACGCGAGCCTTAATGTAGAGCAGGGCGAATGCGTTGTGTTACACGGTCACTCTGGCTCGGGTAAATCGACATTATTACGCGCTTTGTATGCCAATTATTTAGTTGATAGTGGTTCGATTGAAGTTCGCCATAACCAACAATGGATCGATATGGTTCAAGCATCTCCACGCCAAGTACTTAATATTCGTCGCCATACTATTGGCTGGGTCAGCCAGTTTTTACGCGTGATTCCACGCATCAGTGCGCTCGAAGTGGTAATGCAACCTATGATTGAGATGGGCGGTGATCGCATAGAAGCGGAGCAAAAAGCCAAAACTTTATTAAGTCGTTTGAATGTTGGTGAGCACCTGTGGCATTTAGCGCCAGCCACGTTTTCAGGTGGTGAACAACAACGAGTGAATATTGCACGCGGCTTCATTTGGGATTATCCCATTTTATTACTCGATGAACCCACTGCCTCACTAGATGCAAAGAATAGCGCAGTCGTAGTGGCGTTGATTCAAGAGGCCAAGCAACGTGGCGCAGCCATTGTGGGAATATTCCATGACGAAATAAACCGTAATCAAGTCGCGGACCGCTTATATCACATGAGTACTCAGACTATTTCTCACACTAATCAAATCAATGCGGCAACGCCTACGCCAGTTTAAGGACCAAATAATATGATCATTACCAATGTAAATTTAGTGCTCAAAGATGAAATCGTTAAAGGGTCAGTTGAAGTTGTAGATGGTGTGATTCGCAGTATGTCGAATACTTCAAGCCAATTACCACAAGCAATTGATGGCAATAATGGCTTTTTAATGCCGGGCTTGATTGAGCTGCATACTGATAATCTTGAGAAGTATTTTGCCCCTAGACCCAAAGTGGATTGGCCACCATTATCAGCCATGAAAGCCCATGATACTCAACTTATTGGCGCAGGGATCACTACGGTATTGAATGCGCTTTCTTTAGGCGACCACCGCGGTGAACTTCGACATGAAATTCTCGATAGTCAGATTGATACCGTAGTACAAAGCCAGAAAAATGGCACTAATCGCGTTGATCATCGTCTGCATTTACGTTGTGAAGTGCCACATGACACCACCGTTGGTATTTTTGAGCGTTATATTAATACTCCAGGAGTACAACTAGTGTCTTTAATGGATCACGCACCTGGGCAGCGCCAATTCGTCAATATAGAGAAATATCGCACCTATTACCAAGGTAAGTACGGTTACAGCGATGCCGAAATGGCCGAGTTTGAAGCCATGCAACGTGCGTATTCCGAACGATGGTCTGCACCGAATCGTGAAGAAATTTGCGGACAATGCCGTGAACGTAATATTCAGATGGCCAGCCATGACGATGCAACATTAGCTCATGTTACAGAATCAAAAGATCTCGGTATGGTGATAGCAGAATTTCCTACCACATTGGAAGCGGCCAAAGCCTCAAGAGATCTTGGTTTGCACGTATTAATGGGGGCGCCAAATGTTATCCGTGGAGGTTCTCACTCAGGCAATATTGCTGCGCATGAACTGGCGAGTATCGGCGCGTTAGATATTCTTTCCTCGGATTATTACCCGGTCAGTCTACTCGATGCCGTGTTTAATTTAGCCAATGATTCTCGTAATTCATTAACGCTTTCTGATGCGGTTAAACTTGCAACCTTTAATCCTGCTCAATCACTGCAACTGTTTGACCGTGGCGTGATTGAAGAAGGAAAGCGAGCTGATTTATTACTAGCCCAGTATAAACACGGCCAAGCCTATATCGATGGTGTTTGGCGTGAAGGAATAAAGGTATTTTAATGGAATCTAGTTATTCTCATTCAAGGTCAAACGCTTGTTTATTCTACGTAATTGGCGCGTCTGGTTCTGGTAAAGATAGCGTAATAAATCGAATTCGTGACCACTGGCCAAAACACATCATGATTGCCCATCGTTATATAACACGCTCTGCCGATGCAGGAAGCGAAAATCATGTGGCGTTGTCGTCACATGAATTTTCACAGCGTAAAGACAATCAGCTTTTCGCTTTAGATTGGCAAGCCAATGGGCATTGTTATGGCATAGGTTGTGAAGTAGATGTGTGGCTAGATAAAGGCGTCGATGTCATGATTAACGGTTCACGAGCCTATTTAGAACAAGCTAAAAAGCGTTATGGCAGCGCCTTAATTCCGGTAGTGATAAGCGTTGAAAGTCGCATACTGAAAGAGCGACTCATTGCCCGAGGAAGAGAAAGCCTTGAGGAGATTGAACAACGTTTAATTCGTTCTAATCAATTGAATTTACAGCCAATAAAAGGCGCAATACAACTCGACAATAGTGGTTGTTTGGATGAAGCCATTGAACCTTTTAATCAGTATTATCAGCAGCGACTTTTATCTATTCAATCATGTACTGTAGATAAAAACAGTAGCCAATTAATGGATGCAAAAGGATGAAACTAACCTTATTAGGTACAGGCAACACCGGTATGTTGCCTGTATATGGCTGTGATTGCCAAGCTTGCCAACGTGCAATGGAGAATTCGCAATATCGTCGACAAAAAACCTCTGCGCTCATTGAACATAATGGCAAGCAACTCTTACTTGATGCCAATTGTGATGATCTTTTACAACGTTTTCCTAGTGGTTCTATCGATAGAATTTTACTTACGCATTATCACATGGATCATGTTCATGGCTTGTTTGATTTACGTTGGGGAGTCGGGGGGAGCATTCCAGTCGATGGGCCACCTGATGAGCAAGGCTGTGACGATTTATTCAAACATTCAGGCTTATTAGACTTTCAACCGCCATTAACTGCATTTGAACCGTTCACATGGCAAGACATTACAATAACGCCTTTACCAATGCAGCATTCTAAAATCTGCTTTGGATACTGCTTCAGTTACCGAGATTTAAAAACTGGAAGCACAAAACTGTTAGCTTATTTAACCGATACTGTTGGTTTACCAAAAGATACTCAAACATGGCTAGAGAATAGCAGTATCGATATTTTACTTATCGATTGTAACCATTCACCGGAATTCAACAATCCGAATAGAAACCATAATAATCTAGACGATGCTGTCGAGATAGTCACAGTAATCAAACCAAAGCAAACTCGACTAATTCACATCAGCCATCAACTAGAGTGTTGGGCAATGCAAAATCCAGATTACTTTAACCCAAGATTTTGTCTTGGTAAGGATGGAGAGCAACTTAGCTTAAATCTAATCTAGAGAATGTATTAAGTTGGGTTACCGACAAAGAAAAAAGATTGTCTATATACAGTTTAAAGAAATAGAAATTGTTTGGGATATTTTACAATTCAAGGCAATCACAGGGCATAACAGACTGATTATTAAAAAATGGAGCACCTTATTTAACATAAGATACATAATGCGCACTGAATAGAGTTAATAAATAAAGGCTAAAGCACTTACCATTCAATAAGTTAACCCTTATTTATTGATTCTAAAATCACGCTATTTTCTGGCTTCTTTGATTGGTTTCTAACTTGTGTAAAGCCTCAATTGCACGATTGTTTTTAGAGCGTTCCGCAATGATTGCAAGTAACACAAGGTCAACGTCTAAACCTAACATATCTGCGACAATACAGGCTTGATCATCAGTCATTGTTCCACCATTTCGCCACCTTTGGACGCTTGCTTGGCTTACACCTAAGAACTTTGCAACTTGTCTGTCACTATCTAGTTGTTTTTCAAGGCGAAGCATATCCAATAATTTTACAGTTTTAATCATAAATACCTCCTTTATCAAGTATAGACCGCTGCTATACAGACACACCATACTGTGTCATTGTTTTTTCGTCCAAGCCGAGATGGTTCCGACATCTATCAAAAGCGCCCTAGCATTATCTGAGTGAGTCGAACATGTTGACGATAATCTAGGGCATCCCTCGATAGATGCTAGATAAATTGGACTGGGAATTTTGACTAGAACAGGATTATACACACCAAATGAGCATGATTAACCAAACAGGAAAGCAACGAAAAGACCGCCCTTTAGCGGCTCTTAATCGTTCTGTATTGGATAAAATCGCTCAATGCCCATCAAGTTCTATTGCCTTTCTAACCTCTAACGGTCGTGGCGTTCGCAAGTCTTTTGTGCGCGATATTGCCAAAGTTATGACCGTATTAGTCAATGAAATGTGCCTACGTTCGCGCAAAATTGGCGTAGCGACTAAAGACGGCTTTGCTTTGCGTTCGTGGCAGTTCATTGCCGATGAAGCCGGCTTACCGCTTTGGCGTGTTAAACAGTGCGCTAAATATGCTTTTTCTAAAGGTTGGATCACGTCTAAACAACCGCGTGAAAGCTACACCGGCAAAGATAACCTTGAGAAGTGGCGCGGATTGGCCTCTATTAAACGTGTAACAGATTCTTATTTTAAAGACCTTGGCATATTCGAGCAGTTCCAAACAGCGCAAACCGCTGCAAAAGACTGGCTAAAAATGTATGCTCGCAGACTAGGCCGCCCGATAAAGTACATTCAAACCCCGATCACTTTATTACGCCGTCGCCGCAAGGAAGCGGCAGAAGCCCAACAACAAACGCCCATACCGATTTAAAGCCCTTTGCTTGCTATGCCCCTTAATTGGGGCTTTTTTCGTTCCCTAAGCCTATTTTAAGCCGTCAGTTTGTCATTTTTTAACATACCGGTTTGTCATTCTGGAATTATTCACACACAAGCGCCCTATCATTGGTTGTTTTTTGTACCACATGGCTGCCACGTGTGGATAAGCCTGTTAGTGAGCTATATAAACTACTCCTAGTTGTTGCAACTAGTTAACGCTCTTAATAACTAGCGCTCATAGTCTTCGACTAGAACAAATGGTTTTAATGAAATTAAGAAATTTAAGATCTTACCCCGTGAAACACGGGGATAAAATGAAGCGGCGCTTCGATGCGCAAGCGCATGGCGCCTTATGCGTGGTAAGTCTTATAGCAAAGCTCTATGCGGTTTTTGGTGGCGTGTGTGGCGTGGTCGTTTTATCGCTTCGCGATGGTCTATGAGGAAAAGAAAGGCGAGATTTTAGCGGATATAAAAAAGGCCGCACTTAGGCGGCCATATAACGATTAATAAGGCGTTGCACTCCAAAGAGCCGATGAACCATTAGACATGGCACCAACTAAGTAAGAAGAGCCGTTTTGAGTGACAGTGGCAACAATACCAGTGTAATTAGTCCCATCTAGTGAGCTATCTATACAGTTTTCAGCTTTGATATTATCAGCACGATAATAATAGTCTTTAACCAGTACCATTGTACCCGAAATAATACAGCCGATTGATGGCGCAGCGTGGATCACAAATGAACCATCAGCATTGATTGTCCATTCTTGGCCGTCATCAGGGTTCGTGTGTGTTCCGGTGATTTGGTCCAGCGCTTCGCTATCTTCAGTACGGTCAAACGAATACATCAAAGTTGCACCGTTTACGGTTCCGTTGATATCTGCCCCGCTTTCATTAAATGTGATGGTTGTTTCAATCGTTGGATCATAAATACCGGTTCCGGTATCCACATAAGTTAAGCCGGTTGTGTTGATGGTGTTTTCTTGCGAGCTGAGAGAATCAACGATGTAAATTGCATTGGCGGTATAGTCGCCCACTATTACACCGTGTTGTGCTTCTTCAGAGTCAACCACCATCACCGCCAAATCTGTATCATTTAAATAAATGCCGTCTTGTTGATAGGTCGTTGTGTTTTCCGTGTTATCACTTGACGAACTATCACCACCACCGCCGCCACCGCAGCCGGCTAAAACCCCTACAGTGAGCACCGAAAGCATTAGTTTTTTCATTGGAATTCCTTTTTTTATTTGTTAATTGCTAGCTAAGCACCACGAAAGTTAACAAAACCATGACATTTATTCTGCGAGCTATTGGGAATTTTTTTAAATACGTTTACTATTTAACCGATAGATAAAGGAAGTCGGCTTGATACTCAAACCAAGGAGAATCAAGCATGAGTTTATTAATAGAAAAACAGATAGAACTTGAAAAGGATTTAGGCGAACAGCTTGAAGCCGTTACAAAATCCCCCCCATTCGGTTTTAAACCGGTTATCGATCCCCTTTCCAAATTATTCCTATTAATTCGTGTTCAAAATCAGCTAATCAGAAAGCAAAGCGAAGATATTGAATCGCTTAAAGCGGCCTTAAATGGCATGGGGGCGAAAGCATGAGCGACCGTGAACCCGTGGGCTTTCTGCCCTGCAAAAAATGCCTGTCTTTAAAATCGGTTTACCAAGGCCAAGGAAAACGCGCGCGTTTTCTCTATGCAAAGTGTAAATGCGGATTAGACCAACGAACCGGCGCACCGGTGCAAAATGCTTTTGCTAAACACATCACCAAAGAAGAAGCGCAGGCGCAGCTTGAAACCCTCAAAACCCCGACCGAAACCAAAGAACAAAAAGAAGAAAGCAGCAGCACCGTCCCTTGGGTCATTGCCGGCCTAATTGGTGTATTTGGATTTCTCAAATTAAGGGGCTAACCATGACGTTTACAATTTGGGGCTTTTTTCTTGCTAGTGTTTTCTGGTTTATCTGGGAAATGAAAACCCTTTTAAGGTGGAAGAAAGAATTAAAACACTGGGAAGCCGCCTTGATGGCTCACGACCGAGATTTAAGACACAGAGAAAGCGTTTTAAAACAGATTCAATTGAAAATTAAAAAGGAAAAAAAATGGAAATGGATGATCTAAACGTGCCGGAATATGTCGAGCAAGTACCTGGCGAAAGCGCTCCAAATTTAGACCAGGAGGAAGCCGATTTTTTAAAATCATTAGAAAGTGAAAGCACCGCCACGACTGGCACCGAACCAAATAATGCAAATGATGATTTAGAAACAAAAGCGGCAACCGGCACGGCCTTAATGCTAATCAATACCGCCGAAGCCATGACAAAGCAACTTGCGCACCCTGCTTTCAAATGGCAAGACGCAGAAAAGCAAAACACTGCCGAAGCGATAGCACCGGCCATTGTTAAAAATGGCGGTCAAATGCCGGAATGGTTAGAACCATACAAAGAAGAAGTTTTTGCCTTGCTTGCGGTTGGTGTCCTCGCGTTCGGTGGCTATATGCAAGTGAAGCAGCTCAAGCAGCTAGACGAAGCACAAGCAAAACCGAAAGACGATGAACCCAACAGCGAGACGCTAAACGATGCAGCCTAAAAACCCTAACAATGAGTTATCAAACGGTCATGTTTTTGTGGTTGGTATGAGTGGCAGCGGTAAAACCTATCTAACCAAGAAAGTCATAATGCAAGAGCGTGATCAGATAATAGGTTTTGACCCACTTGGGGATTATTCGCGGCTATGTGGCCGCGCTAAACCGCGCATTTATCACGACCTAAAAACCTTTGCAGCGGCAGCCCTAGCCGCTCGCAAAACTAAACAAGGATTTAAAATCTTTTGGCAACCTAAGCACGACACAACATGGGAAGACCTAGACGCTTTTTGTCGTGTTGCGTGGGCGCTTGGCGATGGATTCAAGCAACCACTGAAAGTGATATGCGAAGAACTAGCCGAGAACAGCAAGAACACCCAACAAACCACCCCATACCACAGGAAACTATTGTTAACCGGTCGCAAGTTTAATCTGCATGTGGTGAACCTGTTCCAACGTGGTCAAGATGTATCAAAAACCATTATAGATAACTGCAGTGTGTGTTACGTGATGATGCAAAAAACCAAAGTAAGCAGCGTTTATCTTGAGCGCATGACCGGTATTAATGCGCGAGAGATTGAAGCATTAGAGGAGAAGCAATACATAAAACAAGATGGAAAACGCTATACACAAGGCAAAATCTAGCCCTTTATTTGAAACATTCCTAATTTATTGCAAACACTTTTTAAATAAGTGTTTGTAATCCTTTCCAAATCCCCTTGTTAACTGTCCGTGTCGATTAACTGACTTTTTCATAAACACGGAGCATACCAAATGAAAAAATACTTAATTACGGCCGCTGTGGTCGTGGTAACAATGGCGGTTGTTAACCGAGTCGAGCCGGTTTCTAACATCGTTTACAACAAATAAGGGGGCGTTAATTTATGGCACGTCGTCTTAAAAAACTTCCGTCTATCTCAAACGTGGCCGCCGGTTCTACCGCGACCCTCGAACTCCCTTTAGGGCTTGCCTATCACCAAATTCTTTTAGAGTTTACCGGTGTAACACTTGCCCAAATGAAGAAGATTCGTTTTGAAGTAAACGGCAAAGTGATCCAACAGTACGAAAGCGGCACAGAGCTAGACTTGTTAAACAAGCACTACTCACGCGGTCAAGCTGAAAACGGTTTTTTACCGATTTTCTTTGCTCGTCCTGAATTAGTTCAAATTGAGCAGCAGCGCACTTTTGCGGTAGGTACTAGCGACATCTCTACTTTCACAATGTTGATTGATATTGATGAAGCCGCGACCAATCCAAAATTGAACGCTCACGCTATCCAAGGCAACCCAATGCCGATTGGATACATCACTAAGGTTAAGTCTTTTCCGGTGTCATTCTCGACAGCCGGCACACAAGAGATCGACAACCTACCCACTCCACAGACAGCGCGTATTGCCTCGATTCACTTAATTAGTGACAAGGTCACGCATGCGGAACTTGAAGTTGATGGCAACATTGCTTTTCAAGCGTCCAAAGGTCTAGCGGATAAAATCCAGAAAGATGCAAACCGTACGCCGGACGCATCAAAACTCACTATGGATTTCATGAAAGAAGGCGACTTTGCACAATCGCAGGTTTTAGCCGGTGTTCAAGATTTCCGTGTACGTCTGGAGCTGTCCGACCCTGCCGCCGTTAATGTTGTCGTGGAATATTTAGACGTTCTGCAAGGCTTATAAGGGGGCGCAATGAGTTGGGATTCAGTTCTAAGCGGTGCCGGTGACTTTTTCGGAGCAGCCACGGATAAGTGGCTAGAGTACGAAAAAATCCAACACGGTGCAGACTTTAACGGCAGCTCACAGCAAGCCGTGAACAACACACCCGAAGTACCGCAGCAAGTCAATCATGATCCCTCTTATCAACTGCCAAGCGTGGCCGGTGTTCCGGCCTCTTATTTGTTGATTGGTGGGCTTGTATTGGTCGGCGCGGTTCTAATTGCCAAGAGCTAAGGGGGTTTAATGCTAGGTTCGTTAACCAGTTTAACCGGCGGCGGTGGCTTACAAGGCGGCAGCGCCGGACCAAGTACCGCAACCAGTACCAACACCACTACCAACAATAGCGGCTTTACTGGCGGCGCGGTTAACTTTGGCTCAAATAATGGGATCCCTACGTGGGCAATTTTGGCAGCTTTAGGAGTGGGCGCGTTTTATGTCTTTAAGTCAAAGAAATGATTTTTATTCTATTTCATGGCCGGAAGCTAAACCGCACTTAATCGAGGCGCTAGACGGTTACGACCCTAGCGCCGAGATTGAAGCCGGCCTTGCATTTTGTTTTTACATTGGCGGCGCTTATGCCCTAGTAAGAACTGAATGCTTTGAATTGGTCGTGATTGCATTCAAAGGCGATCACAAATTGGCGGAGGCTTGCGGCTTTTTCTATGACTTGGGGAAAGCGATTAAAGCGAAAACAATCCGCTTACACACAAAGCGCAAAGGCTTCTTAAAGTTCGTGCGCTCTATTGGTTATAAGTTCGAACAAGCCGAGCAACGAGGCGCGGAGCATGTTCTAAGGTTGGTGATTTAATGGGCGGCTCAAGTTCCTCAGCTAATAAAAGCAGCACTAGCACAACAACGGTTAATAAAAATACCAGTGTTGGCTTAAACGATGAATTAAACGGAAATTTTGTACAAGGTTTAGAAAATTCAACGGTAAACATCACAGACGGTGGCGCGGTCAATAAAGCCCTAGAAGCTATCGCCATGAATAACAAAGAGGCTTTTTCTTTTGGTGGTGAAGCCTTGGGCGTTAATGAAGCGGTTACCAAAGCGGCGCTAAGTACCAGTGAAAATTATTTAGATAGTGCGCTCAATTTTGGCAGTCAATCGCTAGGCGATATTTTAGATTTTGGCCGCGATGCTATCACAGCGAGTGAAGTGGCGACCGGTTCCGCGCTCGATGTAGCGAAAAACTTAAGCCTAGACAGCGATGCAGCAACGGCGCGAGATACCAACAAAAACATGATGTATTCAACGCTTGCGATTGCCGTTGCATTGGCCTTTGTTGCGGCTAAAAAGTAGGAGTTAAATCAATGTCCTTATTAAAAATTCAAGTCACGCCGCAACCTAAATCTTTTGGCATTAAAGGCCGATTTTTTAAAGTCGTTAGCGCGGCTGATACGGTAAAGGTGCGCTTTGTCTTTCTCGATGATAGCGAGATAGAAACCGAGCTTTACCAAGGGCTAGCGGTCGAGCATTCGAAAGATTTTAAAGCCTTTTATATTTCATCGGATACGGAACAAACCCCGACTATTTTTGCCAGTTCTGCCAAGTTAGTCGATGACCGATTAGAAACATCATTGACCGGTTCGGCCAGTTTAGAAAGTGAAGCGGTCACCCTATCGGCTAATGTCATTACTGAAATTGTACCGGCACGACTTGGCCGCCGTTCGGTTCTTATCTTTTGTGATGATAGCACCTACATAGGCGGCGAAAACCTCACCGCTGAAAATGGAATTTTAGTTGATGCCGGCTCAAGTATTGAAATTAACACTCAGGCGAGTATCTACGCCCTTTCGCTTAATGCTTCAGTGGTTAAAACATTGTCGGAGGTGAATTAATGCCAAGGCTCAATGCAAGCGGTTGGAAAAAAGGCGATCTGCGAATTTGGAGCGGTGAACTAGAAAACATTCCTAACGGTTGGGAGCTGGCCGAGGAAATGATAGATCGCGCCGTGGTCGGTGCCGGTGGAGCTTACTCTAAAGGCCAAAAATTTGGCAACAATACCCAACGACCGGATAAACCTAGTGTAAGTGTATCCAAACCGAGCGTGAGCGTTTCTAAACCAAGTGTAAGTGTTTCAGTTCAAAATCACACACTCAGCACATCAAGAATACCTGCTCATGGGCACTCAGGGACGGCCGGAGCGAATGCCGGGACAGGTTCTCAGTTCGCAGCCTCCACAATGACAGGAAGAACACTATCAACAAACAATGCTGGCTCTAGCGGTGCACATAATCACGGTGCAACAGTGAGTGTGGGCAATATTAGCGCCACAGTCGGAAATATTACGGCCACAGTCGGCAATGTTGGAACAGTAGACACAAGGCAAGAATCTATTGCCGTAATTTGGATAAAAAAAATATGAAAATTTCAGCAGTAACAGAAGATCAGGTAATCGTCATTGATGGTAGCGCCGCTTTTATGGCTGATATTGGCGGCTATCACATGACCAATGGTGAATGGGCGGTACATTTTGACACAACAACCGGCTACGGTGAGATCGAATACATAGACAACCGCCCTAATCAATTTATTGATGAGGCTTTCTTTAATCAGCATTTCGCATGGTTACAAGCTGAACACCAACGATATTTAGATCATATAGCACAACTGGAAGCAGAAAATGAATCAGAAAATACTGGTGATGACGGCAGCGGCAGCCCTGCTACTCCTACTAACTAAGGGAGATTCGAACATGCCGAGAGGTATCCGAAACAACAACCCGGGCAACATTGAAGACAACGGCACACCGTGGCGCGGTCGCCTTGGCAATGATGGCCGCTTTATCAAGTTTGATACACCTGAAAACGGGATCCGTGCAATGGCGCGCATTCTCAACACTTACCGGTTTACGCATGGGTTAACCACGGTCGAGCAAATTATTAACCGATGGGCTCCACCGGTCGAAAACGACACCGGCGCATATATCGCCCACGCCGCGCAAGCGGTTGGCGTTTCGCCCACTCAAACAATTAACGATGCAAACATACCGGACTTAATCAAGGTGATCATCAAGCATGAAAACGGTGTGCAGCCATACAGCGATAAGGTGATTTATGACGGCATTAAAGCAGCTTGATAGGCGCGTTATTGATTTATCTTTTGTCGTACTTGGCGGCGTGGCCGTGTGGTACATCACCCAAAAATTAAACAATATCGCCAATGAAGCCACCAAAGCACCGGCAGAATTAATCAGCGACCTAACCGCATTTTTCAACGGTTGGGAAGCGGTCGAACTGCAACCCCTTTTAATTCGTGACGTGTATTTAAATAACGATTACACGCTAACCGATGAAGCAAGCGCAACGCTCTGGAGCATTGAACAATATCAACCGTTATTAGGTGAGATATTTGGCAACCAAGGCGGTGCAATGAAAGACAAGTACAGACCTTTAATTAATCAGCCTATAGGGAAATAAGATGAAATTTAATCAAAGTTCAACATGGCGCGGTCTCGCGCTAATTGGTTCAACAATCGCAGCTGTGACCGGTTACGGGCACTTTTTTAGCGCAGATGTCACACAAACCGGCGTACAGTTCGGCGGTGTAATTGGTTTAGCAGTTCCAGTCGTAATTGGCGTTTATGATGCTATACGCGATGAATTCAAAAGCGAGGGTAAATGAGCAAAGAGCAAGCCATAAGCCTAGTTTTAACGGTATTAATCAGCCTCACTACTGGCATGGTCTCGGGCGTTGTGACAGTCTCAGCGCTTAAAACTGATGTTAGTTGGGTAAAGCTCAAGTTAGATGATCATGAAGAACGATTGCGAGAATTGGAGAAAAAACTATGATTCCAAGCGCTTTTAAAGTCGATGTAAACACGCCGGAGCCGGTAACAGTTAAGATTGACGTGACAGAAAGAACAATGATACTCGCGGCAATTATTACAGTGATAGCCGGAGCGGTAGCGGTAAAACTCAAACGTTAAAGGGCGATTGTTTCGCCCTTTTCTTTTTGTGCCGTAATTTAAACCACGTCTTTTTTTTTCTCCTAAATTCGATCACGTTGTCGCCGTTCGTGACTCTTATATCTAACTCCATCAAATCATAAGCACTTAGCTCACGCCCTGCCGGTGTATATAATTTATCACCCCTGATCTTAAAATCTGCCCATTCTTTACGAGTAGGCAAATACCCACGATGAATAATAAGCAGCAAGCGCACCACAGAAAGCGGATAATTGCCCTTAGTTTTCCAGTTTTTCACCGTCTGGGGAGTTACACCGAAATATTCGCCGGCTTCTTTGTCGCTATCGAAATGCCATAAAAACAGATCCTTTACCTGATTTTTGTACATGCCAAATTCGTGCAAAGTATCTTTAATATCTACTTTCATGTGATCTATATCTCATTTTTGTTAATGGGATAAAAATCATATAATTCAAGGGGTTTAGGCTGAATAAGTTGGAAAACATTCATAACAAGCAATCTTTAATCTTGTGAGTAAGTTAAAAATATCGCTCTATTCGGCTTGCTATATCATGACGTGATCTTTACATGGATTTTACATAAAGAACTAATAATGCGCACTAAGGCTTGGTTTGTTAAAGAGCCGCAACAGCTGTATTTATCCTAATTTACGTTAGTCATCTTCAACCAAAAACTTTGTTGGCATAAATTCGAAAATGTTTTCTTAAATGGTTTTATTTGAATGCTATTTGGATTGGCGATCACTTGGTAACTTAACCAGTACTCAGGACAAACATTTTGAGGTTCTTGTTCTTCTTCTGCTAAGTGATCAAATTCAACTTCTTTTCTTATCACTACACCGTCAGAGAATTTAAAACTTGTTATGGTATGTTCTGTAGTAATGCCATCGTCTATGCGCATGGTTGTTTCAGTATGAGCAATTTTAAAATCTGCCGCATCTTGATCGTTAGATGCGACAATCCTACCAATATAGTCAGATAATGATTTTATGCTTAGATTCATTTAAGGCTTTCGTAATATGCCGCGATATCAGCGATATCAGCATCATTAATGGTGGTCGCCATTGGAGACATTACTGGATCTTTACGTTCACCGCTTTTAAAGGCTTTCATTGCTTTTTCAAGATAAGCGGCATTTTGACCTTTAAGGTTTGGATAGGTTTTGATTACCGCGATGCCATCTGCACCGTGGCATGAAGCACACATTGCAACTTTCGTTTTACCAGCTTCTGGATCGCCTGCAAAAGCAAAATGGGAAGATGTGGCAAATAAACATAGCGATAAAATAGCGAGCTTTTTCATACAGCACCTCAAAATGGGAAGATAAAATGTGAACATCACTGTATACAATTTAGCAATTTAACCGACAATATCTAGGATTGAGAATAAGAAATTTAATCTCGATCACTTACTATCACAAAAATTTGACTCAGCAGATGATGGTTTATAGGTTAAAAGTCGAGTAATTTACTAAGATCGGCTTTGATACTATGCACTTTCTTACTGGCTTTCTCGCTTCGAGATGCTTCACTCACCAGATACTCAATCGCTTCTGATAGTGTGCAACCTAATTCTTGCGCCCTATCCGACAGTTTTTCCCAAACCGCATAATCTAAATCGATCGATTTTTTCTTGGTATGGGTATGTTCGGCATTAAAATGGCGTTTGCGCTTTGCTCGAATGGCTTGCTTAAGTTTGTTATCAAGCTCAGGATTCATGTGATCATCAATCCAACTCAGCACTTGTGTTGGCTGATGCTCTAACTTTTGAAGCCCCATAATGGCAGCGTGAGATTCACTCGAATCTTGGTAACGAGTAATCGATTCTCCATCTTTCCATTTTCGAATTAAATATTGCCATTTCCAACCACATTCAAGGTTTTCAAGCTGTTGATATTTCATTAGTCTTCCCTATAGACAATTTACAGTGACAGCGTAACTAAAAACCATCACATTCTCAACTGTTTTCACTCCATCTAGAATAATAGTCCAACCTATTTTGACTTTATGATAGCAGCCTCTCAAATCCATTGATTAAACTCTCTTTTTCCGAAGCATAAACAGGTATAAGGTTAAGCTATTTTTCTATATACTTCTTTTCTTCTAACCACATATTGAATTTTTTATAATGATCAAAGAGTCTTGGCAATCTGCAACACCCAACTTTTCACAATATGAAGATATCCTCACGCAAAACGACTCTAGTAGTCACCTATCCTTTTTGGATCTTCAGCCTAGACTCAAATCTTCTATTTTGCATTTTGCACAAATGGCGAGCTTTCCGCGTTTCCTATTAGTGAATGCACCGGATAATTTCATTTATCGCCAAGCAATCCATCATGCTTACTCTATGCTAATGAATACGGGTGACATAAATCGTACTCCCGTTATCACCAGTGAAAGTATCGAGCTTGAAGAGTTATTTGGGCAATACCAAGTTGAAAATGGTCAAATTATTCATAGTTCCGAAGGGTTACTTGATAAAGCTAATGGCGGCTATCTCATTATTTCGTCAAATTTAATCTTAGCTAACCCTAGAGCTTGGCCGAAATTAAAAGCCGCCGTTTTAGGAAATGCTTGTTCTGGTATATCCTCCGACTCAAAACAAGTTATCGAAAACGCGCCACTCAAGAAGTACGATGTAAAGTTGGTTGTTATTGGCGATAGAATGCAGTTAGGTGATTTAGACTTATTCGATGCGGATATGAGAACTCACCTATGCTTATTCGCTGAAGTAGAGTTAGATTTCAAAGTGACTGCCGATTCGGTTGAAGCATACATTCAATACATTAACGGCATTATTGCTGAATACCAACTTCCTAAGCTTTTAGATACACATGCCTGGACATTCTTGTTGGCTCAAGGTGCTCGTGAAACCGAAGACCAAGAAAGAATGCCTCTGTGTCCTATTTGGCATAGAACGTTGTTAACAGAAGCCGCTTTAGTTTCCAATGGACAAGCTATCTCTCAATCCGATATGGAAAAAGCTTTAGCCGCTCGAACCTATCGTCAAGAATATCTACCTCAAAGAGCTTTAGCCGATATCTTAGAAGGCCAAGTTATCATTGAGACCCAAGGCGAACGTGTCGGCCAAGTGAATGGCTTAACGGTTATTGAAGTACCGGGACATCCTGTTGTTTACGGTGAACCGGCTCGTATTTCATGTGTTATTCACTTTGGTGATGGCGATATTGCTGATGTTGAGCGCAAAGCTGAACTAGGTGGCAATTTACACGCGAAAGGCATGATGATCATGCAGGCCTTTTTAGGCAGTGCTCTAAACTTAGATGATCCTCTACCATTTGCCGCTTCTATTGTATTTGAACAGTCGTACTCAGAAGTTGATGGCGATAGCGCTTCTTTAGCGGAACTTTGCTCCCTTGTAAGTGCTTTATCTGAGTACCCTATTAATCAACAAATTGCTGTTACTGGTGCGGTGGACCAATTTGGTCGCGTGCAAGCGGTCGGTGGTTTAAATGAGAAAATCGAAGGCTTCTTCCAGATATGTAACCATCGTGGATTAACAGGCAATCAAGGTGTTGTTTTACCTAAAACTAACTTAAAACACTTATCCTTGCATCATGATGTTGTTGAAGCCATCAAAAATGAAGAATTCCACCTATGGTCAGTTGAATCTGTTGATGAGGCATTACCTATCATCTTTGGTAAAGCCTTCCGTGGTGATGAAGAAGAAACAATATTGAAAAAAATCTCTGAGAGAATCGAGCACTTTGATAAACATGAGTCAGCACCTTGCGGCATAGTAAATAAAATCAAAAGTTTACTTGGCATTCACTGATCGGACTTGTTTAGCTTACACCTGTTCTCTAAGATACACAGACTATTTCTGGAGTGATTATATAATGCAAAACAAACGTAACTCATATACTCGTGAAGACCTTCTAGCATCAAGCCAAGGCGAACTTTTTGGCCCAGGCCGTCCACAGCTTCCTGCACCAAACATGTTAATGATGGATCGCATCGCTAAAATTACTGACGCAGAAGGCGAAGGTGAATTTGGTAAAGGTGTGATTATTGCAGAATTAGATATTACTCCTGACCTATGGTTCTTTGATTGCCACTTCCCTGGCGACCCTGTAATGCCTGGTTGTCTTGGTCTAGACGCAATGTGGCAACTAGTTGGCTTCTTCCTAGGCTGGGTTGGCGGTGAAGGTAAAGGCCGTGCACTAGGTGTTGGCGAAGTGAAATTCACAGGCCAAATCCTACCAACAGCTAAGAAAGTAACTTATGAAATCAACATGAAACGCGTAGTGAATCGCCGCCTAGTAATGGGCCTAGCAGATGGTCGTGTACTTGTTGATGGAAAAGAAATCTACGTAGCGAAAGACTTAAAAGTAGGTCTTTTCCAAGATACGTCTGCTTTCTAGAATAAGGTTTATCCCCTTTCAATAAATAAATCAGCGGTTTTGCTGATTTATTTTTGCTCAATCCATTTAGTTATAGTGCGTTAAGGCGAGATAATAAAGGCTCCAATTTCGGAGCCTAATTCTGTACCGACTAAACTTATTAACTTAAGCTTTGGATAAACTATCTATTCTTAAGTTATTTAATAAGCCCGGATTGACGATCATCTCTTGCATCACGCCAACCGCCTAACCAATTCGATTTAGCATCCATTTGCTGATATGGACAGTCATCCATCGATCTCCCATTAAGACCAGCTTTATAACCTTGAGATTGCGCTCTTTCTAGGCGATCGCGTTTCTGTCTCTTCATAGTACAGTCCTCTTACTTTGATAATTACCAAAACGACTATCTGTGGCAGTTTTATTACAACGCCACTCATTAAGCATCGGCCAAAGATCCGAATTTCTCAAGGCGAAAAAAAACCGAGATTCAATTTTGTGAACCTCGGTTTAATGCTAGGTTTGTTAACCTTATGATTTAATTTTTTTTCTTCTGAAACCTAATAAACCAAGTAAAGCTAAAGCGAAATAACCTAAGCTAGCGCCTTCACGTTCAACGTCAGGTTGGCCACCTTTACGTTGTACAATATCATCGGCTGTTGCACCCGCAATTGGGACGAGTTTAACCGCCACCAATTCTTCTGTGCCAGTGCCATCACCACAATATGAATTGTGATCGGTATTATCATAACCACCAGCACAGTAGTTAGCCGTTGCAGAGATTACACCGTCATCGTTAATACCAGTTGCATTCACAATACGATATGCGTTGTTGGCATCAGAATCAGCACCGCCATTCGTTAGGTTATCTAGCCACCAAGATTTACCTTGGAAAATAGCCAAACGACTAGAATCTGTACCTGTAACATTTAGAGGAGCGATAAATCCACGGCGGCGACGCTGCTTACCATCTACTTCACGGTTTTCTTCAGCATCAATGGCCCCGACAACTTCGTTATAGTTGTTGATGGCATTTGCTTCACCACCCGCACCTTTAAAGAAGATATCACCGCTAAGATAGACAGCTGTAGGTTTAGTGGCTGCATCACCTTTAGAGGCATCGGTATAGAATAAACGGTTATTAGCAGCGCCATTCTCAGGATAACGACCACTGCGCTTAGCCTCACCAACAGCAATCAAGTTTTTGTTGATGTCTTTAATCAAGCTGTTGGTGTAAATATAATCACCATCATCTTCAACTTCAGCGCCTTGAACAAAAACAGAATCCCATTGGTTTTCAACAGTAGGATCAACCGTATCTTTAGGATAGAAGATAGCCGCTTGCATCAAGTAATTATCATCATCTTCATGAGTATTAAAACCAGCAAGAACTGGTAACCCATTAAAAGCAGTCACATCACTGATTACGGCAGCTCTTGCACTACCTTGAGCGGCAGCATCATCATGGTTAGCAGCAGTGGTATTATCCCAACCTGAAACTGCTTTACCAGAAGCGCCATCAGCACTATTCCAAATGTACGCTTGAGTAGCAAAAGCAAAGTTTTGACAATCTGGTAGTGAGGCAGGGTCAGTATCATTAATACATCGATTTAGATCGCCATAATAATCTTTATTATCATCACCATAATCAAAGGGATCAATTGCGGCTGAACCTACGACATATAATGTCCCACTACCTACTGGATACTCAAATGTATCATACGCAAAGGTACGGCCCATTTGTTTTACAATCGCCTCACCATCCTGCTTTGGCTGTAAAACAATATCATTATAAAACCCACGTTGACGGTAAGTTAAAACACTGTTGCTACCAACATTATAATAACCACTACTTGCTATTCCGATTGAAGATCCATCTTCTAGAATTTTATTCACAACTACATTGGCACTATCTTGTTGTATTGTACCACCTGTAGGGATATAACTAGAATCTATAGGTGCTGCAATTTCAGCACCATCAATCAACCCAACTGCATTTCGGCCATTATATCCTTGATAATAAGCTCGACGCTCCTGACATAAACCGCCCGTTAAGCTGTAATCACAATCTTCTTCTGAGTTTTCTGAATTTGCTCCAAACCATTGCTTAACCGCCCAACTATCACAAGTTGAATAGCCCAACTGGTTATAACAATAATTACGTACATCATCATAATCTAGATAAGTGAAAGTATTATCATACTTAAACGGCACTTCATCACGGTAAGAAATACCATCTTCACCTTGTCGAGTCTCACCACCAAGTAGGTAATCTCCATCAGTACAGCTTGCACTATCTGCAAAGCAGCCTAAAGGATCCGTGTCAGAGACAGCAGATGAATCACTAATAGCACTTGAGAATACTTGATTAGCATCGACACTGGCATCAACACGCACAACTTTATACAGTGCCGCATTAGCGGAGTTGGCTGCCATTAATGCAGCAGCCACCATTGATAGTTTGAAAATTTTATTTGGCATTAAGTCAACTTCTAATCCGTTAGCCCTGCATTGATTCAAGCTCTTCCCAACGCTCGAATGCAGTTTCTAATTCTTGTTCAGCAGCGTTCAGTCGATCCAAAATCGCTTGAGTTTTATCGCTACTCTGTGTGAAAAAGTCAGGTTGATTAACCTGAGTTTGTAATTGTTCAATTTCCGTTTCAAGTGACTCTAGCACTTGAGGTAAGGATTCTAACTCTCGTTGCAGTTTATAAGATAACTTCTTCGGTTTGTTAACATTTGGTTGAGTTTTGGGAGTTTCCTCAACCACTTTGTCTGCTTTCGCTGGTTTTTCACTCACAGAAGAAGACTGCTGAGTAACACCTCGCGACAGCAAC
Source organism: Vibrio sp. CK2-1 (assembly GCF_021726515.1). GTDB lineage: Bacteria > Pseudomonadota > Gammaproteobacteria > Enterobacterales > Vibrionaceae > Vibrio. The sequence continues at coordinate 405,514 of NZ_JAKKCJ010000004.1, forward strand.
ACTTGAGCACGTTGCTCTTGAGCGTCATGGTAGCCACCAACAAACTCTTCGATCTTGCCGTTACCTTCAAAAATCCAACTGGTTGTCACGGTGTTATCAACGAATTGACGATCGTGACTCACTAAAAGCAAAGTACCCTGATAGTTGGCAAGAATTTCTTCCAAAAGTTCCAATGTTTCGATATCTAAATCGTTGGTTGGTTCATCGAGAATCAATAAATTATTCGATTTTAAGAACAAGCGAGCTAAAAGTAAGCGGTTTTTCTCACCACCGGATAATGCTTTAACCGGTGTGCGCGCCCTTTTCGGTTCAAATAGGAAATCTTGCAAGTAGCCTAGTGCATGACGAGTTCTTCCACCGACGGTCACTTCTTGCTTACCGTCAGCTAAGTTATCCATAACCGTTTTTTCAGGATCCAGCACTTCACGATACTGATCGAAATACGCCACTTCCAATTTCGTTCCGCAATGCAAGCGGCCTGAATCTGGTTTTAACTTATCAAGCAACAATTTCAGTAAGGTACTTTTACCACAGCCGTTTGGCCCGATTAAGGCAATACGGTCACCGCGCATAATATTGAAGCTGAAATCGTCCACGATAGTTTTGCCATCAATTTGATAGCACAGATTCTCTGCTTCAAAGATGATTTTACCAGAGCGATTAGACTCATCGATTTGAATGTTCGCTTTGCCCTGCACTTCACGACGTTCAGAACGTTCTTCACGGAGCTTTTTAAGTGCTCGAACACGCCCTTCATTACGAGTACGACGCGCTTTGATACCTTGACGGATCCAAACTTCTTCTTGAGCGAGCTTTTTATCGAACTCCGCGTTTTGCATTTCTTCAACACGCAACGCTTCTTCTTTATCAATCAAATACTGTTCATAGTTACCTGGGTAAGAACTCAGTTTTCCACGATCTAAATCGAGAATACGAGTCGCCATTGATTGAATAAAAGCACGGTCATGCGAGATAAAGACAATCGAACCACGGAAGTCTTTTAAGAAGGCTTCTAGCCATTCAATCGTGGTGACATCCAAGTGGTTCGTTGGCTCATCGAGTAGTAAAACATCTGGGTCACATACTAATGCGCGAGCTAAAGCCGCTTTACGTTGCCAGCCACCAGATAAACTCGTCAGTAGTGTATGTTCATCCAAAGATAAAGACGTCAGAATGTTTTTAATGCGGTCTTCAAGACGCCAGCCGTCATTATGATCAAGCTGCTCTTGGATTCTAGATAAGCGATTAATGTTTTTCTCTGACGGGTCTTCTGCCATGATGTCTAGCTGATGCTGGTAGTCTTTTAATAACTCACCGACTTCCGCTAGCCCTTCTGCAACATAATCGTAAACCGTACCTTCGGCATTTCTTGGTGGATCTTGCTCTAAACGAGACACCACCACATCTTGCTCGATTTGAATTTTGCCGTCATCCATGATGATTTCGCCCGCAAGCACTTTCATCATGGTAGATTTACCTGCACCATTACGGCCAACCAAACATACTCTTTCGTTCTGCTGAAGTGCAAAATCGGCTTTATCTAATAATGGATGATCGCCAAAAGCCAGCTGGCCATTATGAATGGTAATTAATGCCATTGTGTTTTAACCACGCTTGTAATTCGTCTAAATTGAATGGCCAAAATAATTCACTCACTATGTGCTTTAAATTATTTTGGTGTTGTAAGTTACTTTGATCGTTTTGTATATCTTGCGAATGCAAGGCAAGCACAGGAATAGTGACGCCGTAACGAGAAAATAATGCATCATCAAAAGCAATATCAATCACTTGCACTGTATGGGCTAAAGACTGTTGAGAATCTCCCACCCATAAAGTATCAAGCTGTTGATAAGCTAATTCGCATAAATGACAACCCGAAGTTGAGTACAGCGTCAGCATTTTTAATCTCTATCCCTGTGTTATTTAACTTTTATACTCAAGTGACCTACTTAGTCACGATGAGTAATGATCCAACAGTTATGGATATGCTTATTGCGAGCAAAATCCATCGGTAATGTCTTCGCTGAAATGTTCTCAGCCTTCAGACCTAGTTGCTCTAAACCATCAAGATCCATCTTAAATAGGCGTTTATTGTTCGAAAAGACCACGACGGCATCTTCACGCATCAGACGCTTTAGATTTTCCATCAACATTAAGTGATCACGTTGAATATCGAAGGTTTGCTCCATACGTTTTGAGTTAGAAAACGTTGGTGGATCGATAAAAATCAGATCAAACGTTCTGTCTTCATGCTGCAGCCATTGCAAACAATCCGCTTGTTCAAATTGATGCGCTTCACCCGTAAAACCATTGAGCTCCATGTTACGTTGAGCCCATTGCAAGTAAGTATTCGACATATCAACTGTCGTGGTACTTTTCGCTCCACCAGCCGCGGCATGTACCGTTGCACTGCCCGTGTAGGCAAACAAGTTCAAGAAGTCTTTACCTGCTGCCATTTGACCTAAACGACGGCGGGTTAATTTATGATCGAGGAATAGACCGGTATCAAGGTAGTCTTGCAAATTAACCAGTAGTTGCACGCCATATTCGTTCACTTTTAAGTATTCAGAATCTTGCGATAGTTTCTGGTATTGGCGTTTACCTTTTTGCTTTTCGCGGGTTTTGATAACGACTTTATTGGCATCAACACCTAATACCTGAATTGTCGCACGAATAATATCGGTCAAACGACGCTTAGCCACTTCTTCTGGAATAGTCTTTGGTGGCGCATACTCTTGAATAACGACGTGATCTAAATATAGATCAATCGCTACATTGTAATTAGGTAGATCAGCATCATAGGCACGGTAGCAATCTAGTTGCTCACGCTTCGCCCATTTACCAATTTTGGTTAAGTTTTTCTTTAAACGGTTAGCGAAATCAGGGGCAATTTGCGCCTCTTCTTTTTCTGAATGACGCAGCGTTTCGCCGTTTGGATTCACTCGTGCGGTAATTGAGTAGTTCTTTTGGTGACACGGTAACGCACCATTGCTCAATTTATATTGCTTATCCGCGCGCATACGTAGACAACTTAATAACTCTTCACTTGAAGAGAAAATAGAAGCCTGACTACCCGCAAACTCACTCTTTAATTGCACACCAAACGACGTATACAGAGCAATAAGGCCAGGTTCAGTACCTAAACGCTCACCATAAGGCGGGTTACAGATCACCACGCCTTCAGTAAAGCCCTGAGGTTTTTCAAGTTTAGCGGCATCACCTAGGTTAAATTGAATCACACCTTCTAAACCAGCACGCTTGGCATTGTCTTTGGCTGTTTGTAGAACGCGACGATCATTATCAATACCAAAGAAACTATTTTCACCAAGCGCTTTAATGCCCTTTCGACCCTGTACGCTAGCTTCGGCTTTAATTTCAGCCCAAGTTTCAGCTTCAAAATCATATAGAGATTCAAAAGCCCAAGTTGCACGTTGGATACCTGGAGCCACATTCGCAGCCATTAAAGCCGCTTCGATAAGCAAAGTACCTGAACCACACATAGGATCGAGTAATGGCTGTGATTTATCCCAACCACTACGGCTAACAATTGCACACGCTAAGGTTTCTCTTAATGGCGCTGCACCGGCTTGAATACGATAGCCACGTTGATGCAAACCACGGCCTACCATATCAATACCAAGAATCGCTCTATCACGATGCAAACGAACATGGATACGAAGATCTGGCTGATCTTTGCTGATCTCCGGACGACCTAAGTCTTTTTTGGTAAAGCTATCAACGATGGCATCTTTTACTTTCATCGCACCATACTGACTGTTGCGAATTTCGCGGTTGGTACCATTGAAATCAACAATTAAACGCTTTTTCACCGAGAAATAAGAAGACCAATTTACTGCAGATGCCGATAAATAAAGATCCATATCATCGTTACAGTAAAACTCAGAAAGAATTAATACGAAACGAGAAGCCAAGCGGCTCCATAGGCAACAGCGGTAAAGTTGTGCATTGGTAGCAGTAAATCGAACCCCTGCTTGCACTGGTTTTGCATCGGTAACACCTAATTGTGTCAGCTCATCAGCGAGCAAGTTTTCAAGGCCATTAGATGTTATCGCTAAATATTGATTCATTATAACTTTCAGTACGGTAATAAATGGACCCGAATTATATACCCAAGTGGCCCTAAGATGCGACCACCTACATGCTTTAAGCACCGAATATCACAGAAAAGTCATCATATTTTTCCACATTCATCATTGAACACTTCAAATACCCACCTGAACGTCTAACTCCAGCACTTAAATCCTATACAACTAGTACATCTGCATTCACTAACTTTACTTTATTCAAATATGCAGCATGCGCATATATAAAAAATCAACACTAAAACGGAAGTGAATACTTATTCACCCAATAAAACACCCGAAACTGGTCTATACCAACTGTGTTTTTACAGTGTAAATTTATTACCAAATAAGCTTAAATGGGGAATTTGTTCACTTTGAAGGGAAGAAATGCGATGAAATAAGGCTTAAAAAAACTTTCACTTTTGCTTTAAATTAGCCTTTTTATTGCTTTTATTTTGCCCTATTCACAGTTTTTAGTATTTATTCAGAGTGGTAAGTGGCGAATCAATAGCCAAACTAAAGCAATATCATTTGATTTTTAGGAGGTCGTTAACTGAATACGTTAACTATTGGTGGGAAATTTTAGACAAAAAAAAGCCGGCGCTAAGGCCGACCGAATGAACAACAAGGAACGAACTGGTTTAGATAAGGTAATTACCCTACCATTGCATAAGTTTCAAAGTGAGTATGTAAGTTAGCTTTCGCAAAGCGATCGTGCATCACTTTAATTGGCTCACCAAATTTAAGCGCTTTGGACTCTGTAAGACTGAAATCACGCAAAGAGACAGAGACACAAATGCTGGCGCTTTCTCCAACTTCGACCACCATGAAATGGCCCTCAGAGAAGCAATTACGTAAATGTACAATCTCCCCCTCTTCTGGCGCAAAATCGCCGCCTTGTGAAGAGAAGAACCAACTCTTAGGTTGAACTGGTTTATGAAAGCGACGAGCTGCGACGCTGTTTAATGCCAATTCTGCTTTTCTTGGTTCTGATAAAGGAAGTACATCAACTTGTTGTTTAAATTTGTGGTAGCTAGATGCATCATCAACAGAAAATTCATTTTCTTGAAATGCACTGTTTACTAGAAGTTTTTGAGGAAGATTTACGCTGAAAACCATGTCCCGCCCAAGATCCAGCATAAGGGACTTGTTGGTCTCATTGTAATACCATTTCCATGTATCACTCGGTTTAAGCATTGTTTCAGCCTCTTCAAAAATAAAGTGAAATAGACACTCCACTTCTCGTCTATCCGTTAGATGTTCTTAGATTGTACAAACAGATAGGCAAAAAAAAAGAGGAAAACATATTCCTCTTTTCAGGCTGAAATTGATTTTAAGGTGAGAACTTTTTCTTGCTTTTTTTAATAACCTCAACTGAAAATAACTAGGCTCAACTATAGTTAACGAGTCTCAATAGAAGTTAAATATTTTTAACGATATCTTTGATCAAGTTAGGTCCGTGATAAATGAAACCCGAATACACCTGCACTAGTTTTGCACCAGCCATCATTTTCTCTTTTGCCGCAACATAAGAGTCAATACCACCAACACCAATGATCGGGATCTCTTCACCTAGCTCTTTATAAAGCTGACGGATCACTTCAGTACTTTTCGATTGAACAGGACGGCCACTTAAGCCCCCTGTTTCATTGGCATTTTTCATACCATCGACTAAAGTACGATCCAATGTTGTGTTGGTTGCGATAACACCATCAATCTTATACTTCTTCAGTGAATCACAGATTTGCTTTAATTCATCATCGGTTAAATCTGGGGCAATTTTTAACGCTAATGGAACATACTTATCGTATTGCTTAGCCAGTTCAGTTTGTTTTTCTTTTAATGCCGACAATAATTCATCCAAAGCTTCACCGTATTGTAGTGTGCGTAGCCCCGGAGTATTTGGAGAAGAAATGTTTGCCGCAATATAACCTGCGTATGGGTAAACTTTTTCCATACAGATTAGGTAGTCTTCCGTACCCTTTTCAATTGGCGTATCTTTATTCTTACCGATATTGATACCTAGGATGCCATCGAAGTTTGATTGCTTAACATTTTCAATAAGCGCATCAACACCTTCATTATTGAAACCCATACGGTTGATGATCCCTTCTGCTTCGATAATTCGGAAACAGCGCGGTTTATCATTACCAGGTTGTGGACGTGGCGTCACAGTACCAATTTCTAAAAAACCAAACCCCATCGCGCCAAAAGCATCAATGCATTCGCCATTCTTATCCATGCCAGCTGCAAGGCCGACGAGATTCTTAAATGTCAGTCCCATCACTTCAACAGAACGAGTAGGTAGATTTTGTCGGAAGAAAAAGTCTAAAGGCGTACCATTCAGTCTTCTTAAATTCTTAATCGCTAATTCATGTGCCGTTTCTGCATTGAATTTAAACAAGCCAGCTCTGGCGATACGGTAAAGCATACTTCCTCCAAATAAGATCAAAAAAGCCCCGAAATTCCGGGGCAAAGTATACCTTTGTTATCAGCCTTATACTACTGCAATCGTTTGCAGTGCTTTGATCTCATGCTGTTACAGATGAGATCAAAGCTAAAACACAAAACATTAGTTACGCGGTCACCTATGTAATCACTTGTTAGCGGCACAATTTAAGTTTAAAAGCATAAGCTCACGAAGTGCGACGGAAAACTTAGCGAATTCATGTGCAGAACCGACTTTGAACTCATTCAAAATATTTTCCCAACGTTCTAGTGATGGTCGATTAGATTCCAGCCAATCACTTAACTCACTTTCTACTTTCCTAGCTTGCTTATCATCACAACGACAAGAAAGAACTTGTAATGTTAAATTGCGTTGCTGCCAATCGAGATCTTCACGGAATGTCGCACGAGCAAGTGCTTGCCAGTGATTATCAACCGGTTGATTATTGATTTGATTCAAGAACCAATGCAGCGATAATCGGTCTCCTAAAGTGAAATACATTTTCGCGGTTTGCTCAATCGTCACCTTACATTCAGCGGCTACCGTAGAAATATCTAAAGCAGAATACAAGCTGGTTAAACGAGATATCTTATTGGCCAATTCAGAATCAACGCCTTGCTTGATCCAAGACTGAGCTTGCTGATTGTGCTCTTTCACTTCATCTTTGACTAAGTAATCATCAATTCCCGCCTGAACAGCAACAACATCAGCTTGGTAGTGTTGAATGATCTCATTAACACTTAATTTCAGCATACGATTTCGCAATAGCCAACGTGATGATCGGCGTAAAATACGACGTAAAGACATCAATAATTCATACTGTACTTCCGCTGTGGCGGTGTTATCTAGGCTTCGCACCTTGTCAAACATAGAGCCAGCATCAAATATCTCTCTCGCAGCAACATAGGCATTAGTAATATCAATCACACTTGCCCCTGTCTCATCATGTAAGCGCGAGACAAAATTACAGCCCATTTCATTGACCATTTGATTGGCAAGTGAGGTGGCGATAATTTCTTGTCTCAATGGATGTTGATCCATGTATGAACCATAGTTACGGCGTAACTTGGTTGGGAAGTAATGAGTTAACAATTGCGCATTAAATGGGTCATTGGCAATCTCTTCACAAGCAAGTTGCTCTTTAAGCACCATTTTAGCGTAGGCAATCAATACTGAAAGCTCAGGTCGAGTCAGCCCTTTGCCCTGCTTTTCCCTCTCCAATAAGGTTTCATCGTCAGGAATATATTCTAAAGCGCGATCCAATTTACCCAGCTTTTCTAACGCATGAATAAAGCGAATTTGTTCTTTCACCTGAGCGGTACCTTGATACTCACTCACCGAAATAGACTCTGACTGGCAGTACGCGTCTTCTAAAACAATCTCGCCAATTTCGTCTTCCATACTATTCAGTACTTCATTACGCTGCTTGATGGTAAGATCGCCATTGCTGACTAGCGTATTCAAGAAGATCTTAATATTCACTTCATTATCAGAACAATCTACACCACCAACATTATCAACAAAGTCGGTATTTACTCGGCCGCCAGTGAGTGCATATTCAATACGACCAAGCTGCGTCATACCTAAGTTACCGCCTTCACCAACTACTTTTGCACGTAGTTCTCGGCCATCAATACGCAGACTATCATTGGCTCTATCACCAACATCAGTATGATTTTCTTCTGACGATTTAATGTAAGTACCGATGCCACCGTTCCACAGTAGATCAACATTCATTTTCAGCAGTAACTTGATCAACTCTGTTGGCGTGACAGATTGCTTTTGTGTACCGACCATTTTTTGGATCTCAGGAGTCAATGAGATCGACTTGGAACGTCTTGAGAATATGCCGCCTCCTTGCGAGATCAAGCTTTGATCGTAATCTTCCCAACTCGATCTTGGCAATTTGAACAAGCGATCCCTTTCTTTCCAACTGCTTGCTGAATCTGGGTTTGGATCAATAAAGATATGCATGTGGTTAAAGGCCGCTTGAAGTCGAATGTGTTTCGATAACAACATGCCATTACCAAATACATCACCGGCCATATCGCCAATCGCAACACAGGTAAAATCAGTAGTCTGGCAATTAATTCCCATTTCGCGGAAGTGGCGTTTCACCGACTCCCAACCACCTTTAGCAGTAATCCCCATTGCCTTATGGTCGTAACCATTTGAACCACCAGAAGCAAAGGCATCACCTAGCCAAAAGTTGTATTCAGCCGAAACTGAGTTGGCAATATCGGAGAAGGTTGCCGTTCCTTTATCCGCTGCGACAACAAGATAAGCATCATCGGCATCATGTCTAACTACATTAGTTGGCGGTACAATTTCTCCTTCAATAATGTTATCCGATACATCCAATAACGCGCGAATAAAGCGTTTGTAGCAACGTTGACCTTCGGCAAAAATTTCATCTCGAGTAGTGAAATTTTGTTGGCGCTTACAGACAAAGCCACCTTTTGCCCCTACTGGAACAATCACGGTATTTTTAACTTGTTGTGCTTTAACCAAGCCTAAAATTTCAGTACGGAAATCTTCTTGGCGATCTGACCAGCGCAAACCACCACGAGCGACTTTGCCAGCACGTAGATGTACACCTTCCACATCTGGTGCATAAACAAAGATCTCGAACTCAGGCACTGGCGCTGGAATTTCTGGAATATTTCTCGGCATCAATTTCAACGCTAGCCACGGCTTCTCGATACCGTTTTCATCAGTTTGATAGAAGTTGGTTCGGATGGTCGCTTGGATCATTTCCATATAGCGACGAATAATCCGATCATCATCTAAGCTTTCAACTTTCTCTAATTGCTCTTTAATTGAAGCAACTAATTTCTCTTCTGCTTTGCCTCTTGCTTTTACTTTTGGATCAAAGCGTTTTACAAATAAGGCAACTAAGGCTTGTGCCAATTTAGGATGATTAGAAAGTGTATCTTCAATGTATTGTTGACTAAATGGGAAGCCGACTTGACGCATGTAACGCGCATAGCTTCGTAAAATTGTGACTTCTCTACCCGTTAAACCAGCAGAAAGAATCAATCTATTAAAGCCATCACTCTCTAGATCGCCTGACCAAATGGCAGCAAATGCTTTTTGGAAACGATCTTGCGCTTCACGTAGATCGACACTTTGATCACCACGGTGCAGCATAGAGAAATCTAAGATCCAAAAGACCGTCCCATCGGATTTTTCGATCTCGTATGGTGACTCTCCGATCACTCTAAGCCCAAGGTTTTCAAGCATTGGCATTACATCAGAAAGATGAATCGGCTCATTGCGGTGATACAATTTTAGGCGTACTGCTTTTGAATCGGCTCTGACTTCTTGCGGCCGATAAAACAACATGCCCAGTTTTTTATCTTCATTTAAAGATTCCAACAGTTCAATATCGGCAACGGCTGTGCCGCCAGCTAACGTGGCTTCTTTATATGAGCGAGGGAAAGCATCCTGGTATTGCTTAGCTAGTTCGGTGCCTTTATTTTCGCCAAAATTACCCATAATAGACTGGGTTAAACGATCATCCCAAGATGAAGACGCTTCCATCAGATCCCTCTCAATCGTTTTAACATTGATACCTTGAACATTGATATCTTGATTATTATTATCCACTCGCACTATGTAGTGGGTTCTTGCTAGCGGGCTTTCCGAAAAATAAGTAGTAAACTCAACATCTTGATCGCTTTTAAAGTAGTTCTTAAAGATCTGCTGAGTTTTGAATCGAAGTTCTGTGTTGTAACGCTCTTTGGTTACGTAGACCATGCAACTAAAGAAACGTCCAAATGGGTCTTTGCGAACAAATAAACGTAATAAATCACGATCTTGCATTTGCACAACACCCATACCCACTTCAAGTAACTCTTCTTCACTAGCTTGAAGTAGTTCATCTCTTGGGTAATTTTCTAAAATATTATGCAGCGCTTTCCAGGAATACGATCCTTTTAGATAACCACTTGATTGTAAAATGCGCGCGACTTTATCTCGAATAAGCGGAATGCTACCGACACTTTGGTTGTAAACTGCTGAAGTATATAAACCTACAAAACGATGCTCCCCAATCACCTTGCCTTTATCATCAAACTTTTTGATGCCAACATAATCGGTGTGAGCGCGACGGTGAATAGTAGAAGCATGACTGCCTTTTGTTAAAACCAGTAGCTCTTGCTTAGTCACTTCCATTCTTGCGGATTCAAGCAGTTCAGATAGTTTGTAACTGCGAATGCGACTTTCTTGTTTCAATAAACCAAGTGCAGGAGATTGAGATGGATTGAGCTCCAAGTCCCCTTTTGTAGCTTTTAGCTCAAACTCTTTGTACCCCATAAAGGTAAAGTTATGTTCACCAAGCCAACGTAGAAATGCTAAATCTTCTTGTAGTCTTTCTTTCTCTAGTGGAATATTATTGATGTTGTCTTCGGTTTCTTTTATTGCAAGTAGTAACTTGTCACTCATCTTGTGCCAATCTTCAACAACTGAGCGAGTATCTTTCAGAACCGACAATAATTCGTCTTTCAATTCCGACATGCGAGCTTTGTCATTCAAACGATCTATTTCAATATGAAATAACGATTGCATATCACCTTGCCCATCATTAATCGCGACAACTTCACCTTTATTTCTACTAATTTGAGTAGGTGCATTGGCCATAAAGTGACTGGTTAAGCCTAAACGATTGATCGCCATTTTGACTGAGTCTACTAAAAATGCAGAATCAGGAACGACTATCTCAATAACCGTATGACTCGACTGCCAACCTTGGCGGCTTAATGTTGGGTTGAACACTTTTACTGACACCATATCGGCGTCTTTTTCTAGGATGTGCTGCCACAAACTGACAACCGCACCATAGAGATCAGATTCATTCCTTTGAAAAAGATCATCTTGCGAAATATTACTGTATAGATGTTCAGCTAACTTGCTGACTAAAGGCTGAGTTTCCGATTCTAATTTGTCCTGTATAAGTTGATAGACTTTCTCAAGTAAGACAGGGGTGACTTTTTCACTCGTTGGCATCTTTACACTCCACAAAATGGGGATATTATTTTTATATTGTTCACGTTACGAAACGGTACTAAACACTACTGAAAAACGGCTTGTTAGAATCTTTGCTGTCTTATTCTAAAAGCTACCAGATGTTATTTAGATACAGGTATATTGTAAGAGTAGTATTGATAGAAAGTTAAATGGTTTCCTAGCGATATACAGGATAAAAGTCGAATATGTGACTTAGGCACTTATTGGAAGCACTTCAAAATAATCAATGTAAAAATGAAACGTCTGTTTAAGCAACTCATGACAATCACTTTCGCTACAGAGGAGATGATTTTTCGGTATTTTCTATACTTAAAAATGATAAATCGCCCTGTTTCCCAAAGAACTTGTCCCAAAGACCTTTTCCCCAAAAGTTAAAACGAAAAAAGCAGCCCGAAGACTGCTTATGGATTGATCACTTAATGGTATGAAAATCGTTAGAACTAAGAGTTACGCCTCTAGTGCCTTATTGATTTTTTCATAAAGATCTTTAGCGAGATTCTCAAGTTTCGATAACTTTTCTAGCTCAGTACGAATAAGCGCCTGACGAGTTTCATCGTATTGACGATACTTCAATAAAGGATCGATCATACGAGAAGCAACCTGCGGATTACTTTCATTGAGTTGAATAAGAATTTCACTGGCAAATTGATAACCCGAACCATCAATGGCGTGGAAGTTCACTGGGTTTTGTCCAAAGAAAGCACCAACCAAGCTGCGTGTTCTATTTGGATTTTTCAAGCTAAATGCAGCATGAGACATAGTTTGCTTAATCATCTCTAAAGCATTATTTGCAGGATTGGTTCCTTGCAACATAAACCATTTATCCATTACCAAGCCATCATGGCTCCACTTATCACTAAAATCTTTCATTAGTGATTCACGACAAGCTAATTTTGCTTGGTTGGCTGAACTCATCGCCGCCATCGTATCTGTCATATTATTTGCAGATTGATATTGTGCGGTGACCAGTTTTTCACCTTCATCCGTCACGGCCAAATAAGCTAAGCAAGTATTACGTAATGAACGCTTACCAATACAATCATGCTCTACCGAATACTGCTCTTGCTTTAAGCTGTGGTACATAGCGGTTAGTTCTTCAACTAATTCTGCTGAAATGGCACGTTTCATAAAGCCTAGTGCCTCAGCGATTGCATCGACATCAACCGGTTTGAACCAACCTGCTACTTCGTTCTGACTTGGAAGCGTGAGCATTTCGGCGATAAAGGCAGGCTCCAATGTTTCACTTAACAAAATACCTTTAAAAGCATCAAGCACAGATTGTGGTAATGACAATTCTTTGCCCGCTTGGAATGCGGCGATATTTTGACGTAAATATTTGGCAATCAAATTCTGTCCAGCATCCCAACAAGCAAATTCATTCTGTGCTTTGACCATTAGGAACATCAGATCTTCATCAGAATAGTCGTATTCTAATTTAATTGGCGCAGAGAACTCACGTAGTAACGAGATCACTGGCTTTTCTGAGACATTTTCAAACACAAAGCTTTGTTCAGCTTGGGTAAAATTCAACACATTGCCGACGGGTTTACCATTGATAACCATAGGAATGATGCTGCCATCTTGGGCATATAACTCAACATTCATTGGAATATGAAGAGCTTGTTTTTCAGGTTGATCTTGTGTTGCTGCTGTTGCTTGAGTCAGCTGTAAAGTGAAGGTGTTATTTTGCTGATCATAGCTTGTTGTCGCTTTTACTTGTGGCGTACCTGATTGGCTGTACCATAAACGGAATTGCTGTAAATCAACACCAGATGCATCTTCCATCGCCGCCACAAAATCATCACAAGTCGCCGCGGTTCCATCATGGCGCTCAACGTAAAGTTTCATGCCCTTTTGGAAATTCTCTTCGCCCAGTAATGTGTGGATCATTCGGATCACTTCACTACCTTTTTCATATACTGTTAAAGTATAGAAGTTATTCATTTCTATCACTTTTTCAGGACGAATTGGGTGTGACATTGGGCTGGCATCTTCAGCAAATTGCGGGCCACGAATGATGCGAACGTTATTAATACGATTCACTGCGCGCGAGCCTAGATCGGAAGAAAACTCTTGATCACGGAAAACCGTTAAGCCTTCTTTCAGACTCAATTGGAACCAATCACGACAAGTAATTCGGTTACCCGTCCAGTTATGGAAATATTCATGACCAATCACTGCTTCAATACCTAGGTAATCAGTATCGGTTGCGGTTTGGTCATTCGCCAATACGTACTTAGAGTTAAAGACGTTCAAACCTTTGTTTTCCATTGCGCCCATGTTGAAGAAATCAACTGCCACAATCATATAAATATCAAGGTCATACTCTAATCCAAAGCGCTCTTCATCCCACTTCATAGCATTAATCAGTGAAGTCATTGCGTGTGGCGCTCTATCTAAATTGCCTTGATCAACGAAGATTTCTAACTCTACTTTACGACCAGACATTGTCGTATATTGATCTCTTAATACATCGAATTGGCCAGCCACTAAAGCAAACAAATACGATGGTTTTGGATGTGGATCCGACCATTTCACCCAATGACGACCATTATCAAGATCACCACTATCCACTCGGTTACCATTGCTTAGCAAATAAGGGTTGGTTTCTTTATCCGCAATAACGGTAGTAGTGTATTTTGCCAACACATCTGGGCGGTCAAGGAAATACGTAATTCGGCGGAAACCTTCAGCTTCACACTGAGTACAGAATGCACCGCCAGATTTATACAAGCCTTCTAATGCCGTATTTTCAGATGGATTAACTTTAGTGATGATGGTTAATTCAAATTCTTTCGGTAAGTCATGAATATGAAGATTGGTGTCAGTAAGTTCATAAGCTGACCACTCCACTCCATCAATTTGAATACCAGCCAACTCCATATGCTCACCGTCTAAGGTAAGTGTTGAGTTATCTTTTTGCTTAATCACTTTAGAGACAGCAGTAACCGTTGTCTCTTGATCAAATAAATCAAACGTTAAATCGAGATCGCTAATCGTAAAATCTGGAGAAGTGTAATTTTTACGGTACTTAGCTTGTGGCTGGTGAGTCATATTCAATCCTTTTCATGTTCGAATGAGTCAAACCATTCTTGCACAAAATATTGATATTTCCCATTAGCCCACAACAGAAATGCTAATAATCACTTTATCAAAAGCTATTATGATTATTTATTAAGCTGCCTTTGCTATTTTTCAATGAAGCTTGAGGTTGCTACGCTGAAAAGCAATATACATATCAACATCATGACTACTCAACACTAACTGATCAGAGTTTAATGCAAATTGAGATGACTGCTCCCCATCGCTATAGATGAAGTAAATGTAATTGTCTTCTATATAGTAAACGCCGTCACGATACTTGTTATCACCTTTCTCATTAAAGGATTGAATGGAAAAATAAAAGTTGGGGTATAAAACCAAATCAATATCAGATACTGAACTAGAAGCTACATCCCCACCTTTTACTTCAATACTACGCCAGTAGCCGGATAAATATTTAGGTACCGTTTTATTAAACGCCACACCATTTAATAAAAGTTGATTGGCATTAACAGTATATTGATACGATTGAGGAGCCTCAGACCGAGTACCCAGAATGATTTCTGCATTACTAACGGAGTATTCTCCAGACCATGAGTGAACCGTATGATCTTTACGCTTAATTTGAATTTCAAATTGGTAGTTAGATTCTAATTGCAGAGTAATCGATAGGAAATCTTCGGGGATTAATTCTGGAGAAGGATTAATCACATGCCATTGTCCAATCAAAAAAGGATTATCGAACAAAAACATATCATATTTTTTAGGTGACTCGAACGCTGCGGCCCCTAAGGCAAGACTACTTAATAACACAATTAAACTTTTCATCCGCCTCTCCCAGTATCATTGTAAACAAGACAAAGGCTCTTCACTCAGGCATATCGAAAAGGAAAAGACTTGAACCTATTAATTAAGGATAGTTGTATGTTTTAAGAGCAGCAAATTGAATTGCATAAAAAAAGCGAGACCGAAATGGCCTCGCTTGATATAGGTAAAACAGAACGAATATAATTAACTATTTGATAAATCTGCAGTAATAGAAACAGCTTCATCTAAGTAAGCATCTGGTGCTTCATAGTCTTTAGGGATATCGTCCAAAGTTTTAAACTCTGGTTTACCTGCTAATTTTTGACGCTTGTTTACACGCTCTAATCGCTCTTTATCCGCTTTATCGACTTCAGCTTCACGGAATTTCTCATTTAAAGAAATCGTTGTATCATCTTTTTCTGCTTGATATTTCTCAATATTTTTCTGAATAAATGAAAACTCAAGGTCGTTAGCAATACGCTGCTTATGTAAAGTGGTTAATTTCGCGACTTCCGCTTGTAATGCATCTTTCGATTCAACTGGAGTATAGTTAGCCGCAGGGATTTGGTCCCAAGGCAGAGCGTTATCTTCTACACTTTCCCCTGTATCTTCAGGAGCAATCGCACTTGGAAATGGAATATCAGGTGATACGCCTTTTCTTTGTGTGCTGCCACCGCTGATACGGTAGAACTTTTGAATCGTATATTGAACGTAACCTAATTCTTGATCGAACGTATCATAAATATGCGTCAATGAACGATGCTGCTGTACCGTTCCCTTACCATAAGAATTTTCGCCAAGAATAATTGCACGATCGTAGTCTTGCATGGCAGCAGCAAAAATTTCAGATGCCGATGCACTGTAGCGGTTAATTAATACCGTTAATGGACCATCGTAATGCTCAACAACATCGGTATCGCTATCAACATTGACTCGGTCATAACTATCACGCACTTGAACCACTGGCCCTTGAGTGATAAATAAACCCGATAAATCAATCGCTTCTGTTAATGCACCGCCGCCATTGTTACGTAAATCAACAACCACACCATCCACTTTCTTCTGATTAAACTCAGCAAGTAGTTTATTGGTATCTTTTGCTAATCCAACGTAGAAACTTGGTACTTCTAGTACACCGATTGTTTTTCCATTCTTTTCGATAACTTTCGATTTAACGGCACGGTCTTCTAGACGAATTTTATCACGCACAATTGTGACAACGTGACTTTTTGCACTCTTCCCTTCAGGCAAGATTTGCAGATTAACTTTGGTACCTTTCGGACCTTTGATCAGTTGCACGACATCATCAAGACGCATTCCGATGATATCAACCATCTTCTTACCATCTTGACCAACCGCAATGATTTTATCCCCTTCAGAAAGTTCTTTCGAACCCGCTGCTGGGCCACCCGTTACTAACGAACGAATAATAGTATAATCATCTTCCGATTGTAGAACCGCACCAATCCCTTCTAGCGACAAGCTCATCTCAGATTGGAATTCATCCGCTGAACGTGGCGACAGGTAACTAGTATGTGGATCGATTTGGCGAGCAAACGCATTCATGTAGATTTGAAAAACATCTTCACTATGAGCCTGAGTAATTCGCTTGATGGCATTGTTATAACGTTTAGTTAATAACTCCTTAATTTCTGGCCATTCTTTACCAGTCAATTTAAGGTTTAACGCATCATACTTTACTCTTTGACGCCATAACTCATCGACTTCAGCTGTATCCTTCGGCCATGCAGCTTTAGAACGATCAAGTTCCATTTTCTCATCAGTATCAAACTTGATTTCATTATCGAGCAAGGTTAATGCATAAGAAAAACGCTCGTAACGACGCTTCATTGATAGATTAAACATATCAAACGCAGCTTTGGTATCGCCCGACTTCAATTGATCATCAATATCCGTTTCAAATGGTTTGAAACTATCAATATCAGCTTGAGTGAAAATATTACGGTTGTAATCGAGAGATTCTAAGTAGCGATCGAAAATACCTTTAGAAAAAGCATCATCTAGATTGAAGTGTTTGTAATGAGAACGAGTAAAACGTTTAGCGACTCGTTGACTTGCAATTGCATGCTGAGATTCAGGAGCCAGAGTTGGAATCTGTGACTCGCTGATCGTCGGCTGTACAGCAAATGCAGAGTTTGCTGCTAGCGTTAAGCTAGCAGCAAGTAGTGAAACTTTTAATCGGCAATTCATGCGTAGGAATATCCTTTTATACGCGCAAGTGCTCCGCTTTTACGACCATTTGTAAGCCGTTAGCAAGACGGACACGAACATCGTCTTTATTAATCTCAACAATCGTTGCAGCCATGTTGCCTTGACCCATGTTTACATTGATATCTTTACCGATGACAATTTCATCTGATTTCAATTCACGAGTTTCAACGACTGGCGCTTTTTGAGCAGGTTTCTTAGATTCAGCTTTTGGCTTACGTGGCGCTTTCGGTGTCGCTGCTTTTGCTTTAGCTTTAGCCGCTCTTTCTTCACGGTTTTTATCCGCTTGTTCTTTACGACGAGCTTGAACACGAGCTTTGCTTTCTGCAAGCGTAGTTTGAGCGTGCTCAACATGTTCGGCTTCTAACTCACCGCATGCATTACCATCAAGGTCAACACGCGTTGCGCCTAATTTTACGCCGTGAAGGTAACGCCAAGATGACGTGTATTGACGTAAAGCAGCACGTAATTGAGTTTTACTTACTTTAGGATCTTCGTTTAGACGCTCAGCAAGATCTTGAAAGATACCAATTTTTAAAGGCTTTGCTTCGCCTTCTAAAGTAAAGCATTGTGGGAAACGTTCAGCAATATAGGCAATGACTTCTTTGCTGTTCTTTAACTTTTCAGTGTTTTCCATGAGGGTTCCTGGTTGGTGCGGTCTCATCCGCACGGGTGTTCGTATAAATAATTCACGCTATTATAGTGAGATGGAAACGAAAAACCACCAACACGTGCAAATTAACATGGGTTATTATGCCCATATGGCGATAAAAAGTTTTTTTTCACTCAAAAATGCACGTTTCACACTATTTATTTAACTAACCTAATTTTGTTATTTAAAGTGAGTTTGCAATATTAGCTCAACTTCTTTCATCATTGCGACCAATCCTTGCTCATCTTCTTCCGAAAAACGACCAATATTTGGGCTATCTATATCTAAAACGCCAACCACTTTATTATTGACCGAAAATGGAATAACAAGTTCCGAATTACTTTGGGCATCGCAAGCAATATGGCCTTCAAACTGATGAACATCATAAATGCGTTGCACACTATTCTCTGCAGCTGCTGTACCACATACACCTTTTCCTAATGGAATACGTACACAAGCTGGCAAGCCTTGAAAAGGTCCCAATACCAGTTGGTCGTCTTTTAACAAATAAAAGCCTACCCAGTTAACTTCTTCTAATTCCATGTTCAATAACGAGCTAATATTAGCTAAGTTAGCAATAAGATCTGGCTCAGATTCAATTAATGCTTTTACTTGGGCGGTAATACGCTGGTACATCTTTAGACTCATGCTTTGTCTTCCATCTTTTTTTCAATTTACGTACAATGCCTTACATTGCAAATAGGAATCATTATCACGTATGAATAATAACGATAGGCATCTGATTAACCAGAGTTGGTTGTTCACTCAAGTTAAGAAACACAAGGGTAAATTAATCTTTGCCAATGTGGTAGCAATTTTGGCGACTATTATCAGTGTGCCTATTCCCCTACTAATGCCTTTAATGGTCGACGAGGTGTTACTCAATAAACCGTCTAGCGGCATTGAGTTTATGAATGCGCTTTTACCCCATTCACTGCAAAACCCAACCGGATATATTGGCTTTGTTTTTTTTCTGATCGTGCTCATGCGTACCGCAAGCCAACTACTTAATATAGTGCAAAGCCGACAGTTTACTTTGGTATCAAAAACCATCACCTATCACATTCGTTCGAGAATGCTCGATAAGCTCGGATTAATTAGTATTCAGCAATACGAAACCCGCGGTAGTGGCGGAATTAATTCCCACTTAATTACCGATGTTGAAACCATAGATTCTTTTATTGGAACCACTCTTAGTAAATTCATCATCAGTTTTTTAACCGTTTTTGGCACCGCTATTGTATTGCTCTGGTTAGACTGGCGATTAGGGCTGTTTATTTTATTGGTCAACCCTATCGTCATCTACTTTTCACGTAAGCTTGGTAGCAAAGTTAAGCACCTGAAACAAAAAGAAAACCAATCCTTTGAGCGTTTTCAGAATCGTTTAATTGAAGTACTGGATGGTATTTATCAGTTACGAGCATCCAATAAAGAAAAGCTCTATTTAGAACAATTAAAGCAACAAGCCGATGAAATACGCCAAGATGCCGATAAATTTGCCTGGCAATCTGAAGCAGCGGGACGTTTGTCCTTTTTGCTCTTCCTTCTAGGCTTTGAGCTATTTCGTGCTGTCGCCATGTTAATGGTGCTATTTAGCGACCTAACTATTGGCCAGATTTTTGCCGTGTTTGGCTATCTGTGGTTTATGTTAGGCCCAGTGCAAGAACTACTAGGCGTCCAGTTCTCATGGTACAGCGCTAAAGCGGCATTACAGCGCATCAACTTATTACTACAAATGGAAGAAGAACATCGTCCAACGTCGACAATTAACCCATTTGAAGCTGATAAACCTGTTGATATCAAGATCAATAATGTTTGCTTTGCTTATAACGAGGAATCACAAGTCTTAGACCATTTGAGCCTAGCGATACCTGCGGGCAAGAAAGTGGCGCTTGTTGGTGCCAGTGGCGGAGGGAAATCAACATTAATTCAGCTACTTATCGGCGTATATCAACCGCAAAGCGGCACAATCCAGTTTAACGGTGAAAATGCTGATAACATTGGTTATGAAGTGATTCGAGATCAAATAGCAGTTGTATTACAGCAACCTATCCTATTTAATGACACCCTCAGGAAAAACCTGACACTTGGTAGTGACTTTCCTGACAGTGCTTTATGGCATGTATTAGAAGTTGCTCAACTAGATGATGTGATCACTCAGCTTTCTGACGGTTTAGATACCCAGGTGGGTCGACAAGGCGTTCGGTTATCGGGCGGGCAAAGGCAGCGACTATCAATTGCGCGTATGCTACTAACCAATCCGCAATTTGTGATATTAGATGAAGCGACATCCGCTTTAGATACTGCGACAGAATCAAGACTACACAAAGCGATGAATGCCTTTCTTGACGGGCGCACGACTCTTATCGTTGCTCATCGTTTGTCTGCGGTACAACAAGCCGACCTTATCTATGTTTTAGAAGACGGCAAGGTCATTCAAAGTGGTACTCACCGAGAACTAGTGGTTGAAGACGGCTTATACCAAACGTTATACGGTAACGCCGAAAAAGACAAGTATGACAATCTAGTATATAAGTAGAGTAATAATAGAGAGCAATATGAGCGCTGATAATGTTCACGACATGAGTTCCAAAGTAGAAGGTGAGGATAATCTATCCAACCTTTCTTCGAACTATGCGCCAAACATCACCCAGCAAGCTCAGTCCTCTATTATTTGTCCTTGTTGTGATATGACAGTCGTGACTCAAGATTTGCGCTTAGGGATTAATGCACACTGCCCTAGGTGCGATACTTTGCTTTACCGTGGCAAAGACTTCTTACTCAATACCAACTTAATGCTGGCTTTTAGTGGCTTACTATTTTTCATCCCTGCTTTATTTATCCCCTTCATTACCATACGCCTCATTAATGTAAATTTTTCATCTACACTCGTTTCAGGGGCATTTGCACTATTTAATGAAGGTTTTTACGCACTTGGGATTTTAATTTTTCTATGTTCATCGGTTATTCCCGTGCTGTTATTTGCTTCTGTGATTGGGGCGCATTGGGGGTTAAAGCATAAGAATTTTACTGCTTTTAAATACTCTCTCGTCACTTATCAAAAAGTAAAACATTGGTGGATGATTGATGTTTTCTTATTAAGCATTGCGGTGGCCGCTTTCAAACTTCTTGAGTACTCCACCGTTACCCCACAAATTGGTTTAGTTTGTATCACCTTATCGCAAATTATTGCTATTACCTTAATTGTCCGCATGAGTGTCCGCCGTTATTGGGAAGCTTGGAGCCCTAGTAATGAGTTGGAGATTACGGCTGTCGAATCTCACTGTCAGCACTGTCATCTATCTCAAGCTAACAGCGATAACTGCCTGCGCTGTCATAGTCCTCTCATCTATAGAAAACCGAACTCTATCCAAAAAACATGGGCATTTTTAATTGCGGCAACCGTCTTTCTTATTCCTGCCAACTTTTTAGAAATATCAATTATTTTCAGTAATGGCATTCGTTATCAAGATACCATCTTCTCGGGCGTTGTAAGCTTAACCAAAGGCCATATACCTATCGCAATTGTGATTTTCGTAGCCAGTATTTTAGTCCCTGTAGCTAAAATTGTGGGTTTAGCTTATATTTTGATCTATATACAATTAAAATCATCACTCGACCAATATAAAAGAATGAAGCTCTATCTCTTTGTAAAGTGGATAGGAAAATGGTCAATCTTAGATCTTTTTGTCATCGCGACCACCATTGCACTTGTCGACCGTGACCAAATTCTGGACTTTTCACCCGGCCCTGCCGCAATGGCATTTGCTGCGGTAGTGGTATTAACCATGTGTGCAGCTGAAAGCTTAGATCCGCGCCTAATTTGGGATACACCGTCTAAAACCAACAATAAGAATGAATCCTCTTATGAACAATGAGACACCAGAAAACCAAGTCAAACTAAAACAAGATCGTAAAATATCGCCACTATGGATTTTACCGATCATCGCTTTATGTCTTGCTGGCTGGCTTGGCTATAAAAGTTATAGTGAAATGGGTCAACGTATCCAAATTCACTTTACTAATGCTCAAGGGCTTATTGAAGGTAGAACGACGATTCGTTATCAAGGTTTAGAAGTTGGTATCGTCCGTAAAATCAGTCTATCGGACAATTTAAAAGACATTTATGTCACTGCTGACATTTATCCTAAGGCCGCCAAACTTTTATCTAAAAACACTCGTTTCTGGCTGGTCAAACCCAAGGCAAGTTTAAGTGGCATTACTGGTCTTGATGCGCTGGTATCCGGTAACTATATTGCTATTCAACCGGCAGAAGATGTCATGGATGGCAAGAAGCATGATATATCTAAAGAGTACACGGCGCTGAAAGAAGAACCGATGGATATCCGAGCCCAGAATGGCGTCAATATCACTCTGACTTCCAAAGATTTAGGATCCATTTCTGTCGGCTCTAAAATCATGTTTAGAAAAATTCCGATCGGCGAAGTCACCAATTTCACCCTAGCCGACGATGCGAGTTCAGTAAAAATTCAGATATCGATTAAGCAAGAATATGCTCATATTGTTAATTCAGACAGTCGCTTTTGGAATGTGAGTGGCGTCAGTGCGAGTGTTGGATTTAATGGAGTCGATGTTCAACTAGAAAGCTTGAATTCATTGCTCATGGGCGCCATTGCGGTGGATTCTCCAGAAGATGGCCAACCGATTAGCGCAGATAAAGTGTATAAGCTCTACCCTGATATCAAAACCGCGGGTCGTGGTATTCGAATTACCATGGATGTGCCAGATAACAGCAATATTTCAGCTAACGCCCCTATCATGTACAAAGGCATAGAAGTCGGCCAAATAACCGATATCAACTTATCCGATGACAAAAGCAAAGTGGTCGCCTCTGCCGCGATTCAGCCTGCATTTTCAGATGCGTTAAATACTGGATCTCATTTTGTGTTAGAAGAAGCTAAACTTTCTTTGACTGAAATGAAAAATGTCAGCAACTTTATTCGCGGTAATTTTCTGAGCTTAGTACCCGGCACAGGGCAACGAGCACGTCATTTTAATGTTGTGAAAAAGAATGAATTACTACGAGCTTCACATCAAACCACCCAAATTAATTTAGCCGCAGACGACACCTACGGCCTAGAAGAAGGTACACAAATTCTCTATCGTGGCATTCCGGTAGGTAATATCAATAAGATTTACCTTGATGGTGAACGCGTTCGTTTTAATGCTCAAATTGATACCCAATATTTACACTTGATTAAGTCTAAAAGCCGATTTTTTATCACCTCCAGTGTCGATGCCAGCTTTACTGGTACCGGTATTAACGTCTCTATGCCTCCTATTAAGCGTCTTCTAGCAGGCTCTGTCAGCTTTGATAGCCTTGGTGATGACAAAATCAATTCAGAGTACCATTTATACGCAAGTAAGCCGTTGGCCGATCTAGCTAAGTATGAAACGGCAGGCTCAACTGGCTTAACGTTATTTGCTGCTAGCCTACCTCCTGTTTCGATTGGTAGCCCAATTTTGTACCGCAATTTAGAAGTCGGTAAAGTTTCGCAATTTTCATTAGTTGATGGCGGAGTTAAAATTCAAGTTCGAATCGAAAACCGCTACAAATACTTGCTCACCAAACAAACGGTGTTCTGGAACCATTCTGGCGTTAAAATCGATGCCAACCTAAGCGGCCTAAGCGTGACCGCGTCACCTATTGCTAGTTTACTTAAAGGCGGAATCTCATTTGATAACTTGGCAGGCGTTGAGAATAAACTCAATGATAACTGGATCTTATATCAAGATTACAAATCCGCTCGCCAGTTTGGGCGTAAAATCACCCTAGTGACAAAAGAAAATGAAACCGTCGCCAAAGGCATGCCGATTAAGTATCAAGGTGTTCAAGTTGGTGAAGTAACGCTGGTTCACCTTAACTTCCCAGGGAAAAATGTTGAAATTTCGGCGCGCATCTTCCCTGAATATGTCGATAACATCGCGAAGAAAGGTAGTCATTTCTGGGTAGTCTCGCCTGAAATTGGTCTCTCTGGAGCAAAACACATCGATACTATTTTAAGCCCATATATCGAGGTCTCTCCTTCTGATTCAACTCAACTCAGTTATACCTTCAACCTTGAGACTCAAGACAAATCGACCAGTGGCACCACTTTTTATCTACAGAGTTTAAGTCGTTCTTCGGTAAAAGTTGGCGCACCGATTCTCTATCGAGATTTTGAAATTGGTCATGTAACTAGTGTTGAACTGGGCGATCTTGCTGACCGAGTCATTACCACTTTTGAGATTGAGCCTAAATATGCTTATCTGATCCGTAAAAACTCGGTATTTTGGAATGTTTCTGGGGTGAATGTGAGCATAGGTTTATCTGGCGCAAACATAAAATCTGGAACGGTTGATAATGTATTACGTGGTGGCATTGCCTTTGCGACACCAGACGATGAGTCCTTACAGCCAAAAGCGGCGGTAGAGTCCACATTCTTACTCAATAAAGAACCAGAACCAGAGTGGCTCACTTGGCAATTAGCAATCCCCAAGTAGTCGCCGTGATCAAAAAGTGAATTAACCGAAAATGCAGTTGTTAAATCAGCTGCATTTTTTTTTATATCAGTTAAAATTCGCCCCTACTTTTTATACGCGTTGAGGCCACTCCTTTGCACTCTAATGTCAAGCTACCCAATGAGTTTCTTGAACTTGTTAAATCCACTATGCCAAGTCATTTGTCTATGGAGGATTTTATTGCAGCATGTCAACGGCCTCTTCGTCGCAGTATTCGAGTCAATACACTCAAAACTGACGTAAACGCATTCAAAGCGATTTCAGCTGAAAATGACTGGGAACTATCGCCAATTCCATGGTGTGAAGAAGGATTCTGGATAGAACGTGAAGATGAAAACGTCCCACTAGGCAATACAGCGGAACATTTAGCCGGTTTATTCTACATTCAAGAAGCCAGTTCAATGCTACCTGTCAGCGCATTATTAAAAGACAATGATAGCCTTAACCTAGTACTCGATATGGCGGCTGCTCCCGGTTCAAAAACCACGCAAATCGCAGCGGCGATGAATAATCAAGGCGCACTGGTTGCGAATGAATACGCCGCTAGCCGAGTTAAAGTGCTTAGTGCCAACATTCAACGCTGTGGTGTTCATAATACGGCTTTAAGTAACTTTGATGCACGCGTATTTGGCGGTTGGCTTCCAGAGCACTTTGATACCATTTTATTAGACGCGCCCTGCTCAGGTGAAGGCACAGTTCGTAAAGATGCTGATGCGATGAGTAATTGGGATTTAAAGTCGGTTGCTGAGATAGCTGAAACACAAAAAGATCTGATTGAAAGCGCCTTCTACGCTTTAAAACCGGGCGGTACAATCACCTATTCTACCTGCACACTCAATCAACAAGAAAATCAGCAAGTCTGCCTACACTTAAAACAAAAGTTTGGTGATGCCGTTGAGTTTTTGCCACTAGGTGACTTATTTGAAAACGCCGAAAAAGCGTTAACTGAACATGGCTTCCTGCATATTTACCCACAAATATTTGATAGCGAAGGCTTCTTTGTCGCAAAAATCAAAAAGCTGTCATCGGTTCAAGCGCCTGAAGTAAAAAAACGTTTGGGTAAATTTCCTTTTGAAGTGGCTAATGACAAAACCTGCCAACAACTTCAACAAGAATTACAAAACACCCTTGGTTTGGATATTCCCACCAGCAGCCAAGTATGGCTACGAGATCAAGAAGTATGGCTATTCCCTACTGCTATGACTCATATGATCGGCGAGCTTCGTTTTAGCCGAATTGGCTTGAAATTAGCCGAAGTGTTAAAACCCTCCAAGAAGAAAAATGCCCCACTTTATCGTTGGCAACATGAAGCGGTCATGGCTTTAGGTAAAGCAAGCAATGCTAAAAGTGTTGAGTTAACTATCGAAGATGCTCGTGAATGGTTTATGGGACGAGATGTTCGTCCAAATATAGAATCAGGTATTGGTGAGGTGATGGTTACCCATTCAGGCGCAGTTATCGGCCTTGGAAAATGGGTAGGAAATCGCATCAAAAATGGACTGCCGCGAGAGTTAGTCCGAGATAAGAATTTATTCTAGGCTTGTTTTTATAGAGTAGCTTTCTAGGCTACTTTCTACAGCGGCTTTTTACGGTTATTAGCTGAACGGCTAGTCATATATTCGGCTCGTAGACTACTCATACGAGCCGTATTCTTTTACTGATAAAGTACAACAGATAACTACTGCACCACTTCCCACTGCTTAGCTAAGCGGTTTTTGGTCTTGCCAGCTAACCACTCATTCACTTTGGTGAGCAGTTCGGTATTACTTTTATCCATCATGTAGACTTTGTAACTCTCGGTGCCGGCAAGGACATCTTCTGAGGCGATACAAAACACGCCTTTTTCATGGTTTTGGTAGTACTTGCCCTCGATTAAGTCGGTAAACATCACATCAGCTCGGTTCGTTCTAATCGCTTGCAAAGTATCAAAATTATCTTTCTTACGTATAATTTTCGCTTGTTTAATATGCGAATTTACATACGCTTCGTTAGTACCACCAGGGTTAACCACCACTTTCACTCTAGGCTGGTCAATATCCTCTAAAGTCTGGAAAGCCAATTTTTTACTGCAATGACTTAATGCTATTTTGCCGTTTTTGGCGACAGAATTAGATAACGCGAATAGTTTCTGCCTTTGTGCCGTTTTAGTGACGCCACCAGCCGCAATATCAAATTTGTCTGCCATTAAATCCGCACTTAGGCTTGGCCAAGATGTTTCGACAAACTTAACCGTTAGCCCTAAAGATTGAGCTAAATTCTTAGTCATATCGACATCAAAGCCGACCAAGTGCCCTAATTTATTACGAAATGACAACGGAGAATAATCGCCAGTGAGTCCAATGCGTAGCTCACCACTTTGTTTAATTTCATCCCACGTTCTTGCTTGAACCGATTGAGCCATTAACGAAACACAAGTGATCAGTAAGCACACTCGCCCCGTAAACCAATGTTGTTTCTTTTCCATTGTATCCGCGCCATGAACCCACGGGGCGATATTGTTAGTGTTTGAAGTTCCAAGGCAGGAGTGCATCGATATCAGGTTCCGCTTTCGCTAACTCCTGCATGCACTTGACCATGTAGTCGTAAACGATA
>NZ_JAKKCJ010000005.1 GCF_021726515.1 Vibrio sp. CK2-1
AGAATTTGCTTGGCGACCATAGCGCTTTGGACCCACCTGATTCCATGCCGAACTCAGAAGTGAAACGAAGTAGCGCCGATGGTAGTGTGGGGTTTCCCCATGTGAGAGTAGGACATCGCCAGGCTTTGAATTGAAATACTGAATAGACACTGCGGAGTGGTAGTTCAGTTGGTTAGAATACCGGCCTGTCACGCCGGGGGTCGCGGGTTCGAGTCCCGTCCACTCCGCCACTTATTTTAAGAAACCTGATTCGAAAGAGTCAGGTTTTTTTTCGTCTGTTGAAAATGGAATCTATAAGAATCGGTATTGAGAAGTGGTTATTCAGTTGGTTAAAGCAAACTAGCTGTCAGTTTGAGCATACCAAGTAAGGTATTAGGGGATGTTTACAGTTCTTCTACTCCGTCATGAGCATTCTCTCATTCTAAAATACATAGACTTGATTCGAAAGAGTTAGCGATTACTGAGCGAATAAAGAGTGATTATTCTATGCTGTAACTACAAATTTTAGCATTCATTGCTTAGATGCCGTATTAGGTATTGCTTTTTACTACGTAACTCTACCCTTTGGCTATGACAACTTAGCTTATTAAGTATAGAAGCACTTTTACTCTTTCTAAATAAGGGGAGATATATGTGCTGCTTATTGGTATTAGAGTGCAGGTTTTTAGTAGCAAGATCGATTGGAATTACAGAGAGCGGGATAAGTGAATATTTAGCTCTAAAAAAGCAGAGTAATCATACTCTGCTTTCGTTATATGCGAATTAAACCTGTTTGAAGGAGCTAATTTACGGCGTGGTTAATACATCCGTTTCATCAATAGGCGTATCTACACCTTCAATTATTGGTGTAGCTGTGCCATTACTATCGTTTATCGGATCTAATTCTGTTGAAGTGCTCTTATCTTCTTCTAGCGTACTACTCGCCTGATTGGGCTCATTGCTATTTGAAGTCGGAGTTGGCTTGGATTCGATAGACGGCGAGCTTACGTAATTGAATGCTTTGATTACTTTGGAGACATCTTCTATTTTACTAGCAACATCCGCCGCAATTTGAGCGCCTTCTTTCGATATGTTACCAATTAAAAATACTTCTTTATTTTCAGTGGTGACTTTAATGCTGTATTTATCTAGACGATCATCCGATAGAAGCGCGCTTTTTACTTTAGTGGTTAGCCAAATATCATGGCTGATTTGTTGGAATGATAGAGGTTTTGCGATGCGAATTTGGTTATAGACTTTATCTACGTTTGGTAAGTTTTTTACGTAGCCTTCGATGTACTGTCTATTATCTTCATCAACGGATTGCCCTAAAAGTAAGATGTGTCCAGCGCTCGTGATTTCGGAAGTGACGCGAACCTTTCCTCTATATTGAGGGGCTTGATTTAATGCATTGATGTTTGATTGTATGTTTTTTTCTTGCCATTGCTGTTGCTGAGCGGGATCAGAAGAGTTGCCTGTTGAGGCACAACCAGCAATTAAAAATAAGCTAGATAGGCATAAAATAACAACGTTTTTTTTCATATTACTTATCCGTCGTGAGAGGGAAAGATCACTTGATCGACCAAGTCACATAAACAATGAAGTGTCAGCATATGAACTTCATGTATTCTTGCTGTTCTATGTGATGGAATGCGTATTTCTACATCAGACTCACCAAGTAATCCTGCAAGCTCACCGCCATCTTTACCGGTAAATGCAATGATGGTCATATCTCGAGTAACAGCCGCTTCAACCGCTTTGATGATATTACTGCTGTTACCACTGGTAGATATCGCAATCAACACATCTCCGGCTTGGCCGAAGGCTCTTACCTGTTTAGAAAAGATCTCTTGATAGTGATAGTCATTGGCTATAGCCGTTAGCGTAGAAGTATCTGCAGTTAAAGCCATTGCCGGAAGGCTTGGTCGTTCTGTCTCGAAGCGATTGAGTAAGCAAGAGACAAATTGTTGTGCGTTAGCTGCTGAGCCGCCATTACCACAACAAAGGATTTTATTGCCATTCAATAAGCTGCTCACCATTGCTTGTGCAGCATGAGTTATGGCGTCGGGGAGAGACTCTGCTGCGGCAATTTGAATCTGAATGCTTTCTTTAAAGCTATCATTAATGCTTTCTAGCATGCTTTATCCTTGAGTAATTGCATTTTTTATCCAATTGATGTCCTCACCATTTTTATGAATAGCAATGACATCAAAACGAAAGGAGGTTTGCTCGATTGGCAGTGATTGTTTCTTAAGCCACACCATAGCGGTTTTTATCAGTTTTTGAGACTTTTGATAGGTTACCATTTCCGCTGCATGACCAAATGATGATGAGGCTCGATACTTAACTTCGACAAACACAAAAGTTTGTCCATCTTTCATGATTAAATCGATTTCGCCAAAGCGGCAGTTCATATTTCTATCTAACAGTTGAAGCCCTTGGCCAACCAGATATTGACTGGCCAAGGTTTCATATTGAGAACCAATTTCTCGCTTATTTTTGATCTTCTGACTGAAAAGCTTCATGCTCAGCCCAGCTTAGATCTCTTTGTACCACACATTGATCATCGATACTTAAATTGCCCGTTTGACCCTGGTATTGATAGCTTTGGACAACCTTCATTGTTGGAAGTTGTGCAAGTAAACTATATGAATCCATACCTAACGCATGTAGACGCTTTTCTGTGTTGCTGCTTTTTGGCCACAAGTTATCGTACTCAGTCAATTCAGTATTATCTTTATCCAATAGCATTGGAATGTCGCTAAATACAATGCCACTGACATCTTGATAGGCACGAGCTTTACCGTTATTACTGCTAGAGTTAGAGAACAGTTTAGGTGGTTTAGCATCAGGGTTAATAGCGACTTCAATAAATGGTTTTAGCAGCGTTAGCTCTGAGCGGTTTGCGATAATGTAAACGGAATCAATATCTCTACGGCTACGCGCTTCGGTTTCCATCTCCATATTGCTGATTTGTCTGATCTGGTTGATGCGAGCCTGGCTATCAGTTAGGCCGAATGCATCTTTAACATTTTTTTGCAATTCAGCACGGTTACCAAATGGCGTTGACGCCACTGGCGTATTACTTAATTCATTCCATTTTTCTGTAAATGCCTCAGTAATACGCTCACCAAGTTTCCCTTTAGGTGCCAGTACTAGTGGGTATTTAAAACCAGTTTCGAAAATGTGCTTAGCCGCTTGTGCCCCTTCTTGCTCTGGTGATAGCGTTAAGTAACAAACTTGAGAACCTTGCTCTAATTCATCTGGGAAGTTTAGCGCCAACATAGGAATATTGTCGCTATTGATATCCTGTAGCTGTTCTACATTATCTTTGATCAATGGACCAACGATGAAATCAGTATTATTGGCTTTTAGTTGAGCATAAATATCTTGCAGGGTCTGTGTTGACGTATCGTAAACCGTCATTTTTAGAGCAGGATCTTTATCTGCATCATCTGTCATTGCATGAATAAAGCCATCGCGGATTAACTTCGCAGGCATTTCATATTTACCAGAAAGAGGTAGTAGTACCGCGACATTTTGCGGCGTTGAAATGTCTAGATCTAAAATGCGTTGCACATCTTCAGGCGTGTGGGTCACGATTGGATGGCTAATATTGATACCAAACCACTGCTGAAGTTCTGTTTTCAAACCACTTGGATTGTTTAGCTGTGTCTTCATTTGAGTGGCCACATATAACCAACCTTGTAGCTCAGTTTCACTTGGTTGAGCTTCGAGTTGAACAATTTCATCTTTAGAATATTGCTCTAAGTTCTCCCAAATTCGCTTATCGGTTGATTCTTGCTTATTGACAGGTTGAAACTCTTTGTAAGCAATCCATTCTCGGTCGGCATTGAAGAAATCGCGAATATCTTCAAACAATTTAGCGCGTTGTTGATGATAATTACGCCATTGCACGTCCGCTAATTGCCACTGCTGTTGGAAGTTTAACCCTTTCAATGCTGTCTCTGAGTCAATGGTAGCAGCTGTAATTTGCGCTTTTGCTAATTGCCATTCTGCTTGTTGCATATCATTTAAAGGAAATTGAACGATGCGTTTTAGTAGGCTTTGGCCTTGGTCGTAATCTTTTTCAACCACAGAGGCTTTTAGCGCCATAATGAACAAATCAGTCTGCTCAGTCGATGGTTGAGTGTCATTCGCCTCGTTGGTATAGGCAAGTGAGGTTTGCGCCGGTGGGGCAGTAATATCAACTTTATCTGATTCAGACGTAAGTGATGAACACGCTGATACTAATAACATCAAGGCGATAGAAGTAAATAAGCGTGGTACACTGAAGATCTTATGATTCATAATTTGCATGCGTTTTATTCTTTATGTGAAAGATGACTCTATATTAATCGCTCAAGTGACGGTAAACAAATGATAGATAACAAAACTGCTCTTTTAGAGTCCCCAGCCCTGTATATTGTTCCTACCCCAATTGGTAATTTAGGGGATATCACTCAACGATCATTAGATATTTTAAATCAAGTTGACCTGATTGCTGCTGAAGATACAAGGCATAGTGGTCGTTTACTCTCTCATTTTGGCATATCAACTAAAACTTATGCATTACATGATCATAATGAGCAACAAAAAGCACAAGTATTAGTTGAAAAAGTGTTAGCGGGAGAGTCGATCGCATTAGTTTCTGATGCGGGTACACCTCTAATCAGTGATCCAGGGTATCATCTTGTGACTAAATGTCGTCAAGCGGGTGTTAAAGTTGTGCCATTACCAGGTGCTTGCGCCGTGATCACCGCATTAAGTGCTTCAGGATTACCGTCGGATCGCTTTAGTTTTGAAGGTTTCTTACCGGCTAAAAGTAAAGGTCGTAAAGATAAGCTATTAGAAATCAGCAAGGCCGAGCGCACTTGTATCTTTTATGAATCACCTCATCGAATTACAGACAGTTTAGACGATATGCTGGCAGTATTAGGGCCTGAGCGTGAAGTTGTGCTTGCTCGTGAACTAACCAAAACATTTGAAACGATTCATGGCGCGCCGCTAGGTGAGTTGATCGATTGGATCAATGAAGATGACAACCGTAAGCGCGGAGAAATGGTCATTCTTATTCATGGTCATCGAGAAGATAAATCTGCTGATGCGCTTCCTGATGATGCTTTAAGAACGTTAAAAATTTTGACTCAAGAATTACCACTGAAAAAAGCAGCCGCTCTGGTGGCGGAAATTCACAATTTGAAAAAGAATGCCCTATATAAATGGGGACTGGATAACCTAGATTAATATATTTCTATATGTGCCGATTCGCTTGTCTTCTAAGGTGATGTGCGTATAATCCGCGTCGGAGTTGACTGGATAGTCGCTGCTTCGTTGATGTCCTTACTGGTTTTTGCCTAGGTAGAAATCGGTGGGAGACTGTCGGAGGGGAGGAAAGTCCGGGCTTCAAAGAGCAGGGTGCCAGGTAACGCCTGGGGAGCGTGAGCTCACGACAAGTGCAGCAGAGAGAAGACCGCCGATGACGCTATTCTTCATTTCTTCGGAAGTAAGAAGCGAACAGGTAAGGGTGAAAGGGTGCGGTAAGAGCGCACCGTGCGTCTGGCAACAGTTCGTAGCAGGGTAAACTCCACCCGAAGCAAGACCAAATAGGCCCTCACATTGCGTTGCTCGCGTAAGGGGGCGGGTAGGTTGCTCGAGCCAGTGAGCGATTGCTGGCCTAGACGAATGGCTATCGCCGCGCAAGCGGAGACAGAACCCGGCTTATGATGTCAACTCCACCTATTTAAATGAACCCATCGCAGTTTTCTGTGGTGGGTTTTTTTATGAATTTCTTCATTCGTTGTCGCCCTTTTGACCTGCTATTAACGATTCTAGTTAGAATTAGCATAAACTAAGCCAAATAAGCGCAAATATCCGCTGATTTCTTGCGTTGCGCGCCTGACATGAATATCCTAAGCCATTCATCTTAAATTGAGCTATTGAACCCTATGACCGACACCTTCCAACACGTTTCTGTACTCCTTAATGAATCTATTGAAGGATTGAATATAAAGCCAAATGGTATTTATATTGACGGCACATTTGGTCGAGGAGGTCATAGCCGTACGATCTTATCTCAGCTCGGCCCAGAAGGGCGCTTATATAGTATCGATCGAGATCCTCAAGCGATTGAAGAAGCGAAAAAAATAGATGATCCCCGTTTTACCATTATTCATGGCCCTTTTTCTGGTATCCAATCTTATGCTGAGCAATATCAATTAGTTGGTAAGGTTGATGGCGTATTATTTGATCTTGGTGTGTCATCGCCACAACTTGATGATGCTGATCGCGGCTTTAGCTTTATGAAAGATGGCCCGTTAGATATGCGAATGGATCCGACAACCGGTCAATCGGCTGCAGAGTGGCTAGCGGAAGCGGAGCTTGATGATATTACCTGGGTACTACGAGAGTTTGGTGAAGAAAAACACGCCCGTCGTATTGCTCGTGGTTTAGTGGAATATCGTGAAAACCCTGAAAATGAGCCTCTGATAAGAACCAGCCAATTGGCTAAGCTTATCTCAGATGTTGCGCCAAAGAATTTTAAAGAAAAGAAGCACCCTGCAACGCGTAGTTTCCAAGCGATTCGAATTTACATTAACAGTGAATTGGAAGAAATCGATTTTGCTTTAAAAGGGGCGATGAATATTTTAGCGCCAGAAGGTCGTCTTTCTGTGATTAGTTTTCACTCTTTAGAAGACCGCATGGTAAAGCGATTTATGCGCCGTGAGAGCCAAGGCCCTCAAGTACCTCATGGTATTCCTATGACGGAAGATCAAATTAAAGCCTTAGGTTCTGCCAATATGAAAACGGTAGGTAAAGCGATTAAACCGTCGAAATCAGAAGTTGAAGTGAATACACGTTCACGCAGCTCGGTATTACGTATTGCTGAAAAACTATGATCATTAAAATACTATGACAGATAAACAACCACCCACTCTAATACGTAGTATCTGGACCGATCTTATTTCGGTAGGTCGAGTTCCGTTGGTATTACTGCTGCTTATTTTCGTAAGTTCTATAGCGGTAGTGTTAACCACTTATAATACTCGTCATCAAATTACTCTACGTGATGAATTATTAGAAAGTCGCGAGCAGCTTGATAGTGAGTGGCGTAACTTGATATTAGAAGAAAACGCTCTTGCTGAGCATACTCGAGTTCAGAAGGTCGCAATCAAAGATCTTGATATGAAACGTCCTGATTCGGATAAAGAAGTGGTTGTGAATCTTAAATGAAAAAGCCGACAAATAAAAAAACGGTAAAGAACAAGAAAACCGTTAATAAAAAGAAATCATCCCAATCCTCCGATATTTTGATCCCTTGGCGATATAACCTAGTCATAGGCTTTATCGTATTGGCTTTATTTGTGCTGGTAGCGCGAACGGCGTATATCCAAGTGATCGAACCTGACCAACTTATTCAACAAGCCGATATGCGTTCAGTGCGCGTAAAAGCAATAGCAACCGCTCGCGGCATTATCTCTGACCGAAATGGTGAACAGCTAGCGGTGAGTGTTCCTGTGCAAGCCGTTTGGGCAGATCCTGCCACCATCATTAAAGAAAATGGTCTTGATGAGCTTGATCGTTGGTATGCACTCGCTAACGTACTTGGGCTCGATCAACAAGGCTTAGTGGATAAAATTCGCCAGAATAAACGTAAGCGCTTTATCTACTTACAACGCCAAGTTAGCCCTGCAATGTCTAAATATGTTCGAGAGTTGAAATTGCCAGGTATTGGCCTGAAAGATGAATCTCGTCGCTTTTACCCAGCCGGGGAAGTCAGCGCCCATGTTGTTGGTGTGACAGGGATTGACGGACATGGCCTTGAAGGCATGGAACGAAGTTTTGATGATTGGTTAACGGGAGAAGCCGGTAAGCGAACCATTCGAAAAGACCGTTTTGGACGTGTTGTTGAAAATATTTCATTAAAAACACAAGAGCCGGGTAAACCTTTACAACTGACTATTGATCAACGTTTACAGGCAATTGCCTATCGTGCCATTAAGCAAGCGGTAGCCGATTTCCGAGCCACTTCAGGAACTGCCGTTCTGGTTGATGTGAAAACCGGTAATGTATTGGCGATGGTTAATGCACCTTCCTATAACCCGAATAACCGCGAACAATTGCAAAGTTTCCGCATGCGTAACCGTGCGCTTACCGATTCTATTGAACCTGGTTCAACCATGAAGCCATTCGTGATCTTGGCGGGTTTAGATAAAGGCATTATTGACGATAAAACGGTTATCGATACCGGCAATGGCATCATGCGCGTTGGTGGTAGTCGAGTTCGAGATTCTGAGCGCGCTGGTAAAGCCGATTTAACGACTATCCTAAAGAAATCAAGTAACGTAGGTGTAGCAACCATTGCTTTGAAAATGGATGTACGTGAAATTCTTGGCATGTACAGCGGAGTAGGCTTTGGTAATGTTTCCGGCCTACGCTTACCGGGTGAAGTCACCGGTATATTCCCAGATCGCCGTCGTTGGTCCCCATTTGAACAAGCGACCTTAGCCTTTGGTTACGGTATTTCAGTCACACCACTACAGCTTGCGCATGCTTACGCTACTCTAGGTAATATGGGGGTGAATAAGCCGCTGCATATCTTAAAAGGAAGTACATCTGGTCGTACTTTTAGAGCTGCCGATGCCGATGCGGCTCGTAAAGTGGTCGATATGCTTGAGCAAGTTACTCATAAAGGTGGTACCGCGCGTTCGGCTAAAGTACCGGGTTATCGTGTCGGTGCGAAAACAGGTACATCACGTAAGGCAAAAGCGGGTGGATACAGTGATCAATACGTTGCATTAACGGCTGGTCTTGCGCCAATTAGTGATCCTCGCTTTGCATTAGTTGTAGTCGTCAATGAGCCACAAGGTGATCAGTTCTATGGTGGTTCGGTTGCAGGCCCTGTTTTTGCCGAAATTATGAAAGGGGCTCTGCAAATTATGAACGTCACGCCAGATGCGACACCTGAATCTGAGGCTGGAGAATAAAGATATGGCTCGATTACTTTCCGATTTGTTAAAACCTTGGATTGAATTAGATTCTGAATTCGCCATTAGTGTCGCGAATTTACAGCTTGATAGTCGTAAAGTGTCTGTTGGCGATGTATTTGTTGCCATTCAAGGGCATGCGATTGATGGACGTGTCTTTATTGATAAAGCGATTTCTTCTGGTGCGGTTGCGGTTATTGCAGATGCTAGCAAGGAAAATCCTCACCAAGATGTTGAATGGCGTGCTGGCGTGCCGGTTATTTACTTATCAGAAATTGGATCGCAGCTTTCACACCTTGCGAGGAGTTTATATCAGTTTGCTCCGATGCAATTAATCGGCATTACTGGCACCAACGGGAAAACCACCATTTCACAGTTGATTGCCCAGTGGATAGACTTGGTCGGTAAAAAAGCCGCCGTGATGGGAACAACAGGCAATGGATTTTTGAATGATCTAAAACCTGCGGTCAACACCACGGGCAATGCAATTGAAATTCAGCAGACATTAAGCCAATTGCAACAACAAGGTGCTCACTATACGGCATTAGAAGTTTCCTCCCATGGTCTTGTGCAAGGGCGTGTTAAAGCCTTGCCTTTCGCTGCTGCTGCATTTACCAACTTAAGCCGTGATCATCTTGATTATCACGGCAGCATGGAAGAATACGCGGAAGCCAAATTCAGTTTGTTTTCTCAACATGACTGCCAACATAAAATTATTAATGCAGATGATGAGGTTGGTCAGCAATGGCTTGAGCGTTTACCTGATGCCATTGCCGTTTCTTTAGCTAAGCCGCAACTTTCTTCGACAAACTTATCTTTGACAAATCTCGCTTCGACACACCCTGCTTCAACACATGATTGTTTGTGGGCCAATGAAGTTCACTACTCAGATGCCGGCATCAGCTTATCGATTGATGGACATTGGGGAACCGCCGATCTGCAAGCCCCGTTAATTGGTGCTTTCAATGCCAGTAATTTGCTGGTGGCGTTAGCAACTTTGCTGAGTCTAGGTTTTGAATTAGATAAGTTAGTTCAAGTTGCTCCTCAATTGACGCCGGTAATCGGTCGTATGGAGCTTTTCCAAGCATCTAAGCCGCAAGCTAAAGTTGTCGTAGACTACGCACACACACCAGATGCGTTAGAAAAAGCATTGATGGCTCTACGTGTTCATTGCCAAGGAAAGCTTTGGTCAATCTTTGGTTGTGGTGGAGATCGTGATTCCGGTAAGCGCCCAATGATGACGGAAATATCTGAGCGCCTTGCCGATGAGTCGATCATTACCGATGATAATCCACGCTCAGAAGATCCGGATCAAATCGTCGCCGATATGTTGCAAGGGGCGGTAAACCCAGAACAGATTCATGTGATCCACTCTCGTTACCAAGCGTGTCAATATGCTCTGCAACAGGCTGGTGAAAACGATATTATTTTATTAGCGGGCAAAGGGCATGAAGACTATCAAATCATTAATGGTCAAACCGTACATTATTCTGACCGCGAAACCGTACAAGTTTTATTAGGATTACCCTTATGATCCCATTTTCTTTACAGCAACTCGCACAGATCACCTCAGGTACTCTTATCGGTGACAATACCGACATTACCTCGGTGACGACAGATACTCGCAGCGTTGAATCCGGCGCTTTATTTGTTGCCTTAATTGGTGAGCGATTCGATGCTCATGATTTTTGTCAGCAAGCGGTAGATTCTGCTGCCAATGCGTTATTAGTTTCTAAGAAGCTCGAACTCAATATTCCACAAGTTGTTGTCGCTGATACTCAAAAAGCACTCGGTCAACTTGGACAATGGATGCACCAACAATCAAAGGCGAAAACTTTAGCGCTGACAGGAAGCTGCGGAAAAACCACAGTCAAAGAAATGTTGGCCGCTATTTTAAATCAAAAAGGCCAAGTACTTGCTACAGCCGGTAACTTTAATAATGAAATTGGTGTTCCGTTAACGCTGTTACGTACTCAAGCAAATGACGATTA
Source organism: Vibrio sp. CK2-1 (assembly GCF_021726515.1). Taxonomy (GTDB): domain Bacteria; phylum Pseudomonadota; class Gammaproteobacteria; order Enterobacterales; family Vibrionaceae; genus Vibrio. The sequence continues at coordinate 10,958 of NZ_JAKKCJ010000005.1, forward strand.
TGCAGTGATTGAATTAGGCGCGAACCATTTAGGTGAAATCGCTTATACCACGAGCTTGATTCAACCTGATATTGCGTTAGTGAATAATGTTGCCGCCGCGCACTTAGAGGGCTTTGGCTCAATTGATGGCGTGGCAAAAGCGAAAGGTGAGATTTACCAAGGCCTATCTGCTGGTGGCGATGCAGTCGTTAACCTAGACAGCAATGGGTTGTCTCATTGGCAATCTATCTTGGCTGATAAAAATGTTATCACTTTTTCGGTCGATAATTCGGATGCAGACTTTTATTCACAACAGATTGAAGTTAACCAGCGCGGTGAAGCTTCATTTGTTTTAGTAAGCCCTCTAGGTGAAAAATCCGTGAGCTTACCTATGATCGGCAAACACAATATCAGCAATGCTTTGGCTGCTGCCGCGATGGCGATTCAAGCGGGAGCGACGTTAGATGAAGTGGTTAGTGGTTTACAAATACCAAGTCATGTTAAAGGCCGAGTGGAAGCGATTGATTTAACCGAACAAGTACGCGTGATTGATGACAGCTATAATGCGAGCGTACCTGCGATGAAAGCTGCCGCCGATTTATTGGCAAACTATCAAGGTACACGTTGGTTGATTCTTGGTTATATGGCAGAGCTTGGTGATGAAAGCCAGGCGTTACACCAAGAAGTTGGCGAGCATGCGGCGCAATATAATTTTGACTATGTCCTCACTTTTGGAGAGGATACCGCGATTATTAGCCAGCTTTGCCAGCAAACCGATGATTTATCGACTTGTGGTAAACATTTTACTACCCATAGCGCTATGATTGATTTTATTAAGCAGCACTTACCTAACCCAAAACTAGAAATGCAAGCAGACCAAAAACACACTTTACTGATCAAAGGGGCAAACAGCTCTAAAATGAGTCAGGTTGTTGCTGCTTTGAAGGAGAACTACGCATGATTATTTGGCTCGCAGAACTGTTACAGCCATATTTATCCTTTTTCCGATTGTTTGAATATCTCTCTTTTCGAGCGATTTTGAGCATTTTGACCGCTTTGGGATTATCTCTTTGGATGGGACCTAAACTTATCCAACGTTTACAGCTTTTACAGATTGGCCAAGTTGTGCGTAATGACGGCCCTGAATCTCACTTTAGTAAACGTGGCACCCCAACGATGGGCGGTGTGATGATACTGGCGGCGATCACGGCGACCGTTTTCCTATGGGCAGATTTATCTAACCCTTATGTTTGGGCTGTGATGGCTGTACTGCTTGGCTATGGTGTCATCGGTTTTGTGGATGACTACCGTAAAGTGGTGCGCAAAAATACCGATGGCTTGATTGCTCGCTGGAAGTACTTTTGGCAGTCAGTGATTGCACTAGGCGTAGCGTTTGCTCTATATGCAATGGGCAAAGATACTTCAGCGACTCAGTTAGTAGTTCCTTTCTTTAAAGATGTGATGCCACAGCTTGGTTTGATGTATATCGTGCTAACTTACTTTGTCATTGTTGGTACCAGTAATGCAGTGAACTTAACCGATGGCCTAGATGGCTTAGCGATTATGCCAACGGTATTAGTTGCATCTGGCTTTGGCGTTATTGCTTGGGCAACGGGTAACGTTAACTTCTCTGAATATTTGCACATTCCTTATATTCCCTACACCAGTGAACTTGTGATTGTTTGTACCGCGATAGTCGGCGCAGGCTTGGGCTTTTTATGGTTTAACACCTACCCAGCACAAGTATTTATGGGCGATGTTGGTTCATTAGCGTTAGGTGGTGCTTTAGGTACGATTGCTGTTTTGGTGCGCCAAGAATTTGTATTGGTGATCATGGGCGGTGTATTCGTGATGGAAACCCTGTCGGTTATCTTGCAAGTTGGCTCTTATAAACTACGTGGTCAGCGTATTTTCCGTATGGCGCCGATTCACCACCATTACGAATTAAAAGGTTGGCCGGAGCCTCGCGTTATCGTGCGTTTTTGGATCATCTCTATCGTGCTGGTATTAATTGGCTTAGCGACACTGAAAATACGTTAATTTTTTATAGGATATTACTTTATGTCACACTCATTATTAGCAAAATGGCAAGGGATACAACGTGTCGTTGTGGTTGGTTTGGGTGTGACGGGGTTATCCGTTGTTCGATATTTACAAAAATTGCCGCACGATCTATCGATAAAAGTTATTGATACGCGTGCAGAACCACCCGGTGTGGAATCGCTGGATGCTAGTGTTGAAGTACATACTGGTAGTTGGCAGCTTGATTGGTTGTTGGAAGCCGACTTAATTGTGACTAATCCGGGAATTGCATTAGCCACTCCTGAGATCCAACAAGCGCTGGCAAACAATATTCCGGTAGTCGGTGATATCGAGTTATTCGCATGGGCAGCTAATGCTCCAGTGGTTGCTATCACAGGTTCAAATGGCAAAAGTACAGTCACCGATTTAACGGGCGTTTTGGCAAAATCTGCCGGGTTAACGGTTGGCGTCGGTGGCAATATCGGTGTGCCAGCTTTGGAGCTACTCGCAGATGATGTGGATTTGTATGTGTTGGAACTCTCTAGTTTTCAATTGGAAACCACATCTTCATTGAAATTGGCCGCGGCTGCTTATTTGAATCTTTCTGAAGATCACATGGATCGCTATCAAGGCATGGAAGACTATGCTGAGGCCAAGCAACGTATTTTCTTACATGCCGACAAAGCGATTGTTAATCGTGCTGAACCTGATACCTATCCCAAAAATGATATTCCAGTTGTCAGTTTTGGCTTTGATGAGCAAGACTTTGGTTTGGTGTGGTTAGAAGCGCAAGAATATCTTTCTAAGCAAGGCCAACCAATTGTCGCTGTTGAGGATTTAAAACTCGTCGGCCGACACAATATCGCCAATAGCTTAGTTGCTTTAGCCTTATTGGATAGTGTTGATGTTGAATTATCGAGTGTAGTGCCAGCGCTGAAAACTTACTCAGGGCTAACACATCGCTGCCAATTAGTTGTGGATAATAATGGCATCAAATGGATCAATGATTCTAAAGCAACCAACGTAGCAAGTACCTTAGCGGCATTATCTGGGTTGCAATTAACGGGCTGCTTGCATTTGTTGGTCGGTGGTGTTGGAAAAGGAGCGGATTTCTCTGAACTCGCACCTGTGCTGCAAAGCTTAAATGTTCAATTGCATTGCTTTGGTCAAGATGGTGACGCGTTTGTTCCGCTACACTCTTCGGCACAACGCTGGGAAACCATGGAGCAAGCCATTAAGTCGTTTCACAATGAATTAAAAGCCGGTGATTTAGTTATGCTATCGCCTGCTTGTGCCAGTTTTGATCAATTTAAAAACTTTATGGCCAGAGGAGATGAGTTTACTCGTCTGGCGCAACATTATGCGAAATTATCGTCTTAATAATTTTTCTCATTGCTCATTTATCGGATTGAAGGCTGACCGTGGTTAAAGCAAAAGTGCAAAATATGGGTAAAGGATTTCAAGGGTGGGTGAGTCAAGCCTCTCCTGATGTGCTTTACGATCGTCAATTAGTTTGGTTAGCATTTGGCTTAATGTTAATTGGTCTGGTGATGGTAACGTCAGCGTCTTTTCCTATCAGTACTCGTCTAACTGGCGAACCGTTTCACTTTATGGTGCGACATGGCATATTCTTATTTCTCGCTTTATGTGCCGCGACGGTGGTGGTACAAATCCCGTTAGAACGTTGGATGAAGCATAGTATGCACTTACTTTTGCTTTCTATGTTTTTGTTGTTAGTAGTATTGCTGGTAGGGCATTCCGTTAACGGTGCGTCTCGCTGGATCCCATTAGGCTTATTTAACTTACAGCCTGCGGAAGTGGCAAAGTTATCTCTGTTTGTCTTTATGTCTAGCTACCTAGTTCGTAAGCATGATGAGGTCAAAAGTTCATTTTTTGGTGGGTTTTTAAAGCCTATTATGGTGTTTGGCTGTTTAGCGGTATTGCTACTTGCTCAGCCTGATTTAGGTACTGTGGTGGTAATGTTGGTGACGTTATTCGGCATGCTATTTATCGCAGGAGCCAAACTAAAACAGTTTATTGCTTTGTTATTGGTCGGTATCGGCGCAGTAGCTTTGCTTATTTTGGCTGAGCCTTACCGTATGCGTCGCGTAACCTCATTCATGAATCCATTTGAAGACCCATTCGGTAGTGGCTATCAGTTAACCCAATCGTTAATGGCATTTGGTCGTGGTGGTTTATTTGGCCAGGGGTTAGGTAACTCGATTCAAAAGCTAGAATATTTGCCCGAGGCACATACTGACTTCGTGTTTGCGGTGGTGGGCGAAGAGTTAGGCTTTATTGGCGTGACATTAGTCTTGTTGATGATTTTTGCTTTGGTATATAAAGCATTATCGATTGGTAAGAAGTCGCTTGAATCGGGCCATTTATTTGGTGGTTTCTTAGCAACTAGCATTAGTATTTGGTTCGCATTTCAAACCTTAGTTAACGTTGGTGCAGCGGCTGCGATTGTACCGACTAAAGGTTTAACATTACCTTTGATCAGCTATGGTGGTTCTAGTCTTATTATTATGATGACGGCGGTAGCACTGTTGTTACGTATTGATTATGAGCGTCGCTTGGCAGAGTTGTCAGGTAGCACCAAACCGATAAGTGAAAAGAAATCTCAACCAGAGCAAACCCAACAAGAATTAAGTGATAATGAAAAAGAATAAACGTTTATTAGTAATGGCTGGTGGTACTGGTGGGCATGTTTTCCCCGGTTTGGCTGTGGCGAAAAAGTTGCAACAACAAGGTTGGGAAATTCGCTGGCTAGGCACACCGGATCGTATGGAAGCAGATTTAGTACCAAAGCATGGTATTGAAATTGATTTTATTCATGTAAAAGGTCTGCGTGGTCAAGGGCTTGCTAAGCTAATTAAGGCCCCTTTCCAAATTGTTAACGCCATTATGCAAGCGAAAAAACACATTAAAGCTTGGCAACCAGATGTGGTTTTAGGCATGGGTGGCTATGTCAGTGGTCCGGGTGGTGTTGCGGCTTGGATGTCTGGTATTCCAGTGGTTCTGCACGAGCAAAATGCCGTCGCTGGTTTAACCAATCAATGGTTATCTAAAATAGCCAAGAGAGTGATGCAAGCATTCCCTGGTGCATTTCCCAATGCTGAAGTGGTGGGAAATCCTGTGCGCCAAGATGTCGTCGAGATTGCTGAGCCACAACAACGCTTAGAGCAACGCGATGGACCTATCCGTATTTTGGTTATGGGTGGCAGCCAAGGTGCTCGAATACTTAATACAACGTTACCTCCTGTAATGAAAGCTTTAGGTGATGATTACGAGATCCGCCATCAAGCGGGTAAAGGTCAGTTGCAAATGGTAGAAGGCTTATACCAAGAAAACCAAGTGAATAATGCTCAGGTTACCGAGTTTATTGATGATGTGGCGCAAGCTTATGAGTGGGCAGATTTATTAGTATGTCGCTCTGGTGCTTTGACGGTTTCTGAAGTTTCTGCAGCTGGTGTTGGGGCTATTTTTATCCCCTTTATGCATAAAGATCGCCAGCAAGCCCTGAATGCTGATCATCTTGTTCAATGTGGTGCTGCCTTAATGATTGAGCAGCCGGATTTGACTGAACAAGTTTTAATGGAACAAATACAACAACTGGATCGGACTCAGTTACTAGCGATGGCAGAAAAAGCACGAGCGGCTGCCATTACCGATGCCGACACACGAGTTGCTGAAGCGATTATCGCTGTAAGCCAAGATTGAGAAAGAATTGATGTTAACAAAACAAAATCCCAACCTATCTGAACTACGTTCTATCGTACCCGAAATGCGCCGAGTAAAGTGCATTCACTTTGTGGGTATTGGCGGTGCTGGCATGAGTGGTATTGCTGAAGTTTTACTTAATGAAGGTTATGACATTAGCGGTTCTGATTTAAATGAAAACACCGTAACCGAGCGTTTGAAGTCAAAAGGGGCGACAATATATATTGGTCACCAAGCGACTAATATTGAGAAAGCCAGTGTAGTGGTGGTCTCGACTGCAATTTCAACCGAAAACCCTGAATTGGTTGCGGCTAAAGAGTTACGTATTCCAGTGGTACGTCGCGCCGAAATGCTCGCTGAACTGATGCGTTTTCGTCATGGTATTGCGGTTGCCGGTACTCACGGTAAAACCACAACCACAGCGCTTGTCACGCAAATTTATTTTGAAGCCGGTCTCGATCCTACCTTTGTTAATGGTGGATTAGTGAAAAGCGCCGGAACTAACGCGCGCTTAGGCTCTAGCCGTTACTTGATTGCTGAAGCCGATGAAAGTGACGCATCCTTCCTGCATTTACAACCAATGGTGAGTATTGTTACCAACATCGAAGCCGATCATATGGATACCTATGGTGGTGATTTTGAGACGTTGAAGCAAACTTTCATCGATTTCCTGCATAATTTGCCATTTTATGGTCAAGCGATCATGTGTATTGATGACCCTGTTGTCAGAGAGTTGATCCCAAGAGTTAGCCGCCAAGTGATCACTTATGGCTTCTCTGAAGATGCGGATGTTCGAATTGTTAACTACCATCAAAAAGGTCAGCAAGGGAAATTTACCGTAGTCCGCCAAGGGCGTGCTGATTTAGATATTACGTTAAATATCCCTGGTAAACACAATGCGTTAAATGCCTCTGCGGCTATTGCGGTCGCCACTGAAGATGATATTGCCGATGATGCGATTGTACGTGCTTTAGTGAGCACTCAAGGTACTGGTCGTCGTTTTGATCATCTAGGTGAGTTTGAAACGGGTAATGGTCAAGCCATGCTGGTGGATGACTACGGCCACCATCCAAGTGAGGTCGACGTTACTATTCAAGCGGCTCGTTCAGGTTGGCCAGATAAGCGCTTAGTGATGATTTTCCAACCCCATCGCTATAGCCGTACACGCGACTTATATGATGATTTCGCGAATGTTCTCGAAAAGGTCGATGTGTTGATTATGCTTGATGTCTATTCTGCAGGTGAAAAGCCGATTGCGGGAGCAGACAGCCGTTCTTTATGCCGCACGATTCGTAGTCGTGGCAAAGTGGATCCAATATTTGTGGATTCATCGAATAAACTACCTTCAACCTTGGCGAGTTTATTAGAAGATAATGACTTGGTTTTAACTCAAGGGGCGGGTGATGTTGGCCGTGTCGCAAAGAGCTTAGCCGATTTTCAGCTGAATATTGACAAAATGAAAGTCATTAGTGAGTAAAATAGCTGCAAGTTGTCTTGGCACTCAGGCCTTGGGTCAGTATAATCCCTGTTAATTGTAGTTATTTTCAGGGATGTACCATTAGTTAACCTCAGATTATGGGCATTTAATGAATATTTTAGAGTCTAACTGCTCATTATGAATATCACCGCGGAAGATTTGGTTGAAGGCAATACTCAATCACCATCATCGAAACAGCATTGGGTCGGTGGCGTTTTTTTACTATTAGTCGTGATTGGTATTGGTACTTTAATTTATTCAACTTTTAGCTGGATGACCGATGACCAGCGTTTACCTCTTTCGCGTTTAATGGTTGAAGGGGATTTGCATCATGTAAGTCCTAAGCAGGTACAAGGTGCTTTAGCTGAACTACCACGCATGGGAACATTTATGACCCAAGATGTGGACCAGTTACAGCAAGCGTTACAAACCTTACCTTGGGTTGCTCAAATTTCGATCAGAAAACAATGGCCTGACCTAGTTAAAGTCTATATTGTTGAATATAAAGCGCTTGCGATTTGGAACGGTAATTCGCTATTAAATCCTGAAGGTCATATTTTTAATGGTCACCCAGAAGATGCGCCTGAAAATACGGTGAACCTATACGGACCAGAAGGTTCAAGTGAACAAGTCTTGTCGGTTTGGCAAAAAAGCACGCAAAAATTAAAGCCGTTAGGTCGTACTATTACATCGGTTGTATTAAATGATAGACGCGCATGGCAATTAATATTAGATAACGGTATTCGCTTAGAGCTCGGAAAAGATGCTCGTGAAGACCGTTTGAATCGTTTTATTAAACTTTATAGTCGTTTGGGCGATAAAGTAGAGCAAATTAGCTACATCGATCTTCGATATGATACTGGGGCCGCCGTTGGTTGGATTCCAGATGATGATTCAGCACAAGAGAGAAATAAATGACGAAGACCGCAGAAGGTAACATAGTCGTTGGTCTTGATATTGGCACAGCTACTGTATCCGCGTTAGTAGGTGAAGTTCTTCCTGATGGACAAATTAACATCATCGGAGCCGGAACGAGCCCATCTCATGGTATGGACAAAGGTGGTGTTAACGATCTTGAATCGGTTGTAAAATCCGTTCAGCGCGCTATCGACCAAGCCGAATTAATGGCAGAATGCCAGATTACAAGTGTCTATCTTTCTCTTTCAGGTAAGCATATTGCTAGCCGTATAGAAAAAGGTATGGGGGCGATTTCAGAAGAAGAAGTCTCTCAAGACGATATGGATCGTGTTATTCATACGGCTAAATCGATTAAAATCGGTGAAGAGCAGCGTATTTTGCACGTCATTCCGCAAGAGTTCACCATCGATTATCAAGAGGGGATTAAAAACCCTTTAGGTTTATCTGGTGTTCGTATGGAAGCAAGTGTTCACTTGATTTCTTGTCATAACGACATGGCAAGAAATATCATCAAAGCGGTAGAACGCTGTAATTTAAAAGTGGAACAGCTGATATACTCAGGCTTAGCATCAAGTAATGCGGTTATTACTGATGATGAGCGTGAACTCGGTGTCTGTGTGATCGATATCGGTGCCGGTACAATGGAACTATCCATCTGGACTGGTGGTGCGCTACGTCACACAAAAGTATTTTCTTATGCTGGTAATGCCGTAACAAGTGACATTGCCTTTGCATTTGGTACACCTGTCAGCGATGCTGAAGAGATAAAAGTTAAGTATGGTTGTGCGCTTAGCGAGTTAGTAAGCAAAGACGATACTGTTAACGTACCAAGTGTTGGTGGTCGTCCTTCTCGAAGTTTACAACGTCAAACTTTGGCAGAAGTGATAGAACCCCGATATACTGAGCTTATGGGCATGGTTAATCAAAGCATTGATTCTGTGCAAGCAAAGCTACGTGAAGATGGAATTAAACATCATTTAGCCGCAGGTATTGTGCTAACCGGTGGAGCATCACAAATTGAAGGATTAGTGGAGTGTGCAGAACGCGTATTCCGCAACCAAGTAAGAATTGGTAAACCCCTAGAAGTCAGAGGGTTAACTGACTACGTTAAAGAGCCATATCATGCAACGGCGGTTGGATTATTACATTACGCCAAAGACAGCCAGTTTTATGATGAGGGTGAATATCAACACACAGCACCAAAGCAGCGCTCTGGTAGCTCGTTTACTGATATCATTCAAAAGCTACGTAATTGGATACAAAAAGAGTTTTAACCTGAGGCGAACAGGAAGAAACGGAGAAAACACATGTTTGAACCGATGATGGAAATGTCTGACGATGCTGTAATTAAAGTCGTTGGAGTTGGTGGCGGTGGCGGCAACGCCGTAGAACACATGGTGCGAGAGTCCATCGAAGGGGTGGAATTCATCAGTGTTAATACGGATGCCCAAGCGCTACGTAAAGTAAGTGTCAGCAATGTTATTCAAATTGGTGGCGATATCACTAAAGGTCTAGGTGCCGGAGCAAACCCTCAAGTAGGTCGTGACTCAGCATTAGAAGACCGTGAAGCGATTAAAGCTGTTTTAGCTGGCGCTGATATGGTGTTCATCGCAGCTGGTATGGGCGGTGGTACGGGTACTGGTGCAGCGCCTGTGATTGCAGAAGTTGCTAAAGAGCTTGGTATTTTAACCGTAGCGGTTGTGACTAAACCGTTTAGCTTTGAAGGCAAAAAGCGTATGGCTTTTGCTGAGCAAGGTATTGAAGAGCTTTCAAAGCATGTTGATTCATTGATCACCATTCCAAATGAAAAGCTACTGAAAGTACTTGGCCGTGGTATTACATTGCTTGAAGCCTTTGCTAAAGCGAATGATGTACTACGTAATGCTGTTCAAGGTATTGCTGAGCTGATTACTCGCCCTGGTATGATGAATGTTGACTTCGCCGACGTACGTACGGTGATGTCTGAAATGGGTCATGCCATGATGGGTAGCGGCGTCGCTACTGGTGAAGACCGTGCAGAAGAAGCAGCTGAAATTGCTATTTCAAGCCCATTACTAGAAGACATCGATCTTGCTGGTGCGCGTGGTGTGTTAGTTAACATCACTGCTGGTCTAGACATGCGTTTAGAAGAGTTCGAAACCGTAGGTAACACAGTTAAGGCATTTGCCTCAGATAATGCAACGGTTGTTATTGGTACTTCTCTTGACCCTGATATGAGCGATGAAATCCGCGTGACTGTTGTTGCAACGGGTATTGGTAACTCACATCAGCCTGATATCACTTTAGTTAAAGGTAGTTCAGCAAAACCAGTTTCAGCACCTCAACCTGCAGTGCAAGCGCCAGCTCAACCAGCAGCTAAGCCTGAGGAAGAAGCGCCACAGCCAATGCTTCGTACCAACAAAGCACCGGCGACAAGTTCTTCATCAAGCTCTTCGAATGAAAATTCAAATACGGTGAAGAAGCCGGATGAAAATGACAGTGGTTACCTTGATATCCCTGCATTTTTAAGACACCAAGCTGATTGAGTTTTGCACAATTAGTTGAAATGTGTCTAAAATGTGATAAGATATCTGACCAGTCAGGTATTGGCTGCGATATGTAGCGTAAATTAGAGGCAAATTAGATGATCAGACAACGTACATTGAAAGAAATGGTGAAAACGACTGGTGTGGGTCTCCACTCTGGACGTAAAGTCACGCTTACGCTACGTCCTGCACCAGCTAATACCGGTATAATTTATCGTCGCACAGATATGAATCCACCAGTGGATTTCCCTTCTGATCCAAACTCAGTACGCGACACTATGTTGTGTACTGCGTTAGTGAACGATGAAGGCATTCGAATTTCTACCGTTGAGCATTTAAATGCGGCTCTAGCGGGTATGGGAATCGACAACATTATCATCGAGGTTGATGCACCTGAAATTCCAATTATGGATGGCAGTGCTAGCCCGTTTGTATATCTGCTGCAATCAGCAGGCGTCGAAACTCTAAATGCACCAAAACGTTTTATTCGTATTAAAAAGCCAATTCGTATCGAAGACGGTGATAAGTGGGCAGAACTTGTTCCTTATGATGGTTTCCGTATGGATTTTGAAATTGAATTTGATCACCCTGCTATCGATTCTGAACAGCAACATATGTTGTTTGATTTCTCTTCACAGGCGTTCATCAAAGATATTTCTCGCGCTCGTACCTTTGGTTTTATGCGTGATATCGAATACTTACAGTCACAGAACCTATGTCTAGGTGGTAGCTTTGACTGTGCAATCGTTCTTGATGAATACCGCATCTTGAATGAAGAAGGCTTACGTTTTAGTAATGAATTTGTTACGCACAAAGTATTAGACGCCATTGGTGACTTATACATGTGTGGCCATAGCATTGTTGGTGAGCTTCGTGCTTATAAAACAGGCCATGCTTTGAACAACCAGTTATTGCGTGCAGTTCTAGCTGACCAAGAAGCTTGGGAATGGGCAACGTTTGAAGAAACTGCCGGTTCACCAGTTGCATTTGGTGAAGTTATGCCGAATACAGTATTAGCTTAAGATTGAATTAAGCGTTGAAGAAGCCAGGCTGAAAAGTCTGGCTTTTTTATTACCTAAAATTTATCAAAACAAGAAAGAGTTATTTGTTTTTTGATTGGGCAAGTTTGGCTAGGCTTTCCATTCGCTGTTTCAGCTTAGGTGGCGCTAAAGAGGCGGCCATTAGAATAGATTGAGCCGCTTCCTCGCTTAAAGCGTGTTGCTTATAAGTCACTTCTTTTTCTTTGAGTGATTCACTGCGATATAGCTCAGGATTTACTTTAAATTCGATCCCAGCCAAACGAGAAAATCCTGCCGCTCTTAGCTCAGATAAAATCCTGATCCGTTCATAGTTGAGTTTCATTTGGAAAGAAGCATTCGCCACTTCGATCAGTAGTTGGTTTTGGCGAACATTGGCCGCTCGACAATGAGCTAATAAGTTCTTCGGCAAGATACTTTTTAGTGCTTGGTTGATCGATAAAATTTCAGAAACATGCTGAGAAAAGGCCTTTAACTGGCTATCACCAATCAGGTCTTGTGTTAGTTTTGGGCGGTGGTCTCGCATAAAATATCTCATCATATTAAAGCTTAATCGTAATATTATGCGTTATGAAAAATTATTAATGTCAAAAAATACTATTTTTGATCAAAAATAATGAGGATGAACGCAAACAACGGTGTTTGTAGATAGAAGATAGGCGCATAATCCCATACTATATAGCCACTTGTCTTTTAGTCTTGAAAATGGGCTTGATTGGCACCATATGACAAGTAGACCAAATTTTATCTCAGTATTCTTAGAATTAAACTGTGAGAAGCTGAAAGCAGAGATCCGAAAGATCAGGAAGAGAGATTCGTAAATAATGTTAACTAAGTTACTGACTAGTGTCATCGGCAGCCGTAATGATAGAACGTTGCGCCAGCTGAGAAAGATCGTAAATCAAATTAATAGCTTTGAACCAGAATATGAAGCATTAACTGACGAACAACTTCAACATAAAACCATTGAGTTTCGTGAGCGTTACACCAATGGTGAATCGTTAGACAAACTATTACCAGAAGCTTTTGCAACGGTACGTGAAGCGTCAAAGCGTATTTATGGCATGCGTCATTTCGACGTTCAGCTTATTGGTGGTATGGTACTTAACGCGGGTAAAATCGCCGAGATGCGTACTGGTGAAGGTAAAACGTTAACCGCGACTTTAGCTGCTTACCTCAATGGTATTTCAGGCAAAGGCGTTCATGTTATTACCGTGAATGACTACTTAGCCAAACGTGATGCTGAGACTAACCGCGAGTTATTTGAATTCTTAGGTATGACGGTTGGTATTAACGTACCAAACATGATCCCATCTCAGAAAAAAGCCGCTTATCAATGTGATATTTTGTACGGAACGAACAACGAATTCGGTTTCGATTACCTACGCGATAACATGGCGTTTCGTCCAGAAGACCGCGTACAACGCGAACGTTTTTTTGCGGTAATCGATGAAGTCGACTCCATCTTGATCGATGAAGCGCGTACTCCGCTGATCATTTCAGGTCCAGCTGAAGACAGCTCTGAATTATACACTCGCATTAATACTTTAATTCCATACCTAGAGCGTCAAGACGAAGAAGATACGGAAGAGTATCGCGGCGATAAGCACTACACCATTGATGAAAAAGCCAAGCAAGTACACATGACTGAAACTGGTCAAGAGTTCGTTGAAGAGCTACTGATCAAAAATGGCTTAATGGAAGAAGGCGATACATTATATTCCCCAGCCAACATTAGCTTATTACACCACGTTAATGCAGCACTTCGCGCGCATGTATTGTTTGAAAAAGACGTTGATTACATCGTTAAAGATGATGAAATTATCATTGTTGATGAGCATACCGGTCGTACTATGCCGGGACGTCGTTGGTCTGAAGGTCTTCATCAAGCGGTAGAAGCGAAAGAAGGCGTTAAGATTCAAAATGAAAACCAAACTTTAGCGTCGATTACCTTCCAGAACTACTTCCGTTTATATGAGAAACTGTCTGGTATGACAGGTACTGCGGATACTGAAGCGTTCGAATTCCAGTCTATTTACGGTCTTGATACGGTGGTGATTCCAACTAACCGTCCAATGATCCGTAATGATATGCCGGACGTTGTTTATCGCACCGAAAAAGAAAAATTTGATGCGATCATTGAAGATATTAAAGAGCGCGTTGCTAATGGTCAGCCGATCTTAGTTGGTACGGTTTCGATTGAAAAATCTGAACTGCTTTCTAATGCGCTAAAAGCGGCAAAAATCAAACATAACGTTTTGAATGCTAAGTTTCACGAACAAGAAGCTGAAATCGTTGCTCAAGCCGGTACTCCTGGCGCGGTGACTATTGCAACCAACATGGCTGGTCGTGGTACCGATATCAAACTAGGCGGTAGCTGGGAAAACCAAGTTGAGAAGCTAGAAGAATCTCAAGGTACTCCTGCCACTGAAGAGCAAATCGCGCAAGTGAAAGCCGAGTGGCAAAAAGTGCATGACGCGGTACTAGAATCTGGTGGTTTGCACATCATAGGTACAGAGCGTCATGAATCTCGCCGTATTGATAACCAGCTACGTGGTCGTTCTGGTCGTCAAGGTGATGCCGGTTCTTCACGTTTCTACCTATCAATGGAAGATTCACTACTACGTATCTTTACTTCTGAGCGTATGGCTGGCTTGATTCAGAGCGGCATGGAAGAAGGTGAAGCGATTGAAAGTCGCATGCTATCTCGCTCAATTGAAAAAGCGCAGCGTAAAGTAGAAGGTCGTAACTTTGACGTACGTAAGCAATTGCTTGATTACGATGATGTCGCCAATGACCAACGTAAAGTGGTGTATGAGCTTCGTGATGAATTAATGGCATCAGAAGACATCAGCGAAATGCTTGAACAGAACCGTACTGACGTTTTAAGTTCGGTATTTGAGCAGTACATTCCACCTCAATCACTTGATGAAATGTGGGATGTAAAAGGCTTAGAAGAGCGTTTACAAGCTGATTTCGACTTACCACTACCGATTCAAACTTGGTTAGATGAAGACGACAAGCTATATGAAGAAGTCTTGCTTGAGCGTGTGATCAGCGAAGCGAATATCATCTATAAGCAAAAAGAAGAAGCGGTGGGTGCGGAAGTACTACGTAACTTTGAGCGTCAAGTAATGCTACAGACACTTGATAACTTATGGAAAGAACACTTAGCGGCGATGGATCATTTGCGTCAAGGTATCCATTTACGTGGTTACGCACAAAAAGATCCAAAACAAGAGTTTAAGCGTGAATCGTTTGAGCTATTTGGTGAGCTATTAGATAGCTTGAAGTTCGATGTGATTTCTACCTTGAGTCGTGTTCGCGTACAACAGCGTGAAGAAGTTGACCGTATGGAAGAGCAACGTCGTATTCAAGCAGAAGAAGCGGCACGTAACCAACAGTTCCAGCATGAATCAGCAGAAGGCATGGAAGAAGAAGCCGCTGATGCTCCAAATCAACCAAGTGTTCGCGAAGAACGTAAAGTTGGTCGTAATGAGCCTTGCCCATGTGGTTCTGGTAAAAAATACAAACAGTGTCATGGTAAAATTTAGTTATTAGATTGATTGACACAACTAAGGCCGCAGAGATTGCGGCCTTTTTATTGCTCACTTTTTTAAACTTATTTTGGGAATAGCAATGAAACGAGTTCATATTGTTGCCGCGATTATTTTAAATGCACAGCAAGACCAAATATTTATTACTAAACGCCCTGAGAAGCTGCACAAAGGTGGATACTGGGAGTTCCCCGGGGGTAAGGTCGAGCTAGGAGAATCTGCTGAGCAAGGCTTGATTCGCGAGCTACAAGAAGAAATTGATATTACCGCTACCGAGATGTCACTGTTTGAACATTTTGATTTTGATTACCCAGAAAAAAGCCTAACTTTTGATTTCTTTACCGTGACGGATTTTTCAGGCCAGCCGTATGGTAAAGAAGGGCAAGAAGGCAAATGGGTCGCGATCGGTGATTTGAATGGTTACACCTTTCCAGAAGCTAATGAGCCAGTGTTGGAGAAGGTTATTAAACGTTTTGGTTAATGATTCGAGCTTGTTCGAGCCTCGTTGCTCGGGCGCTACGTTGCTCGTTTCTAGGAAAAGATAGAGCCTAGATTGATATTTCCTACATAAACCTAAAAGAATATATAGAATCACCTACAATATGTTGAGAATCCAAACGCTGTTGGAGATCCTGAACTGCGCTCCTTCGTCGCTTTTCAAGATGACGTTTCAATCGATATATTTCTATAAAACTAGGGGCTTATTTCTTTTCCGAGCCACGAGCAGCAAAGCGTCCGAGTAACGAGCAACGTAAATCCCCTTTAACCTTCCGACCACCCATCAGAATCCGACATATCGGGCGCGCCCGGAATGGCTTTTTCTTCATCGGCCCATTCACCAAAATCAATCATCTGGCATTGCTTGCTACAAAAAGGGCGGTAAGCACTCACTTCCCCCCAAACAACGTCAGTTTGGCAAGTCGGACATTTAACTACGGTAACTTTCTTGGGTTGTGCTTGTGTCATATTGATGGATAACCTGAACATTAAATATTAAGTTAATTCTAACAGACTGCCAGCTTAAACTCGACATCCTGACTGTACGCCTTTGCTGTTTCAAAGCTGATAAACTTAACCACAAAGCGGTTCTTATGACCGGATATCATAGGGTAGATACCCAATTCTGATGGGATTTCTAGACGTAGAATATTGGCGTCATTGGCATCGCTTTGAAAAAATCCATTATGTGCAATCTGAGATTTAAAATGACCGCTGCCACGTAGTAGCTTTAACAGTAATTCAAGGGCGTGATGCAGTGGCGTTAAGGTAGAAAGCCATTTATCGACATCTAATAAACGTTTATCTAGTGGCAGGTTTTGCCAATAGTGTAGTGAAGGTAAGTCAAAGCAACAGTGGCCACCGGGTAAATTAAAACGCTGTCGAATCGCACTTAAAAAGCGATCTTCTTTTAGAGATTGGCCAAAACGTTCTGCTGCCATCACTTCACGGAAGCAAGAGTCGAGTTGTGTTAATATGTTATCTAATAGAACTTGATCGACACCGGGTACATTCGCCCAAGTTTTGACGGTGATTTTTTGTTTTTCGAGCTCTTTGGTGATCTCAGATTTAACATGAATTTGCTCAAACAGATCCATCAAATTAAACAGTGAGCGGAACAAAATCTGGTCATCTAGCGGGGATTCAAACTTAGCGGATTTATGCAACTGGGCCATTAGAGTTTCGACTCTAAGGTAAATTCGTACTTTTTCGGTTAACGGATGTTCGAATTTAAGCATAATGCCTTCAAGTGATGGAGATACTTGTTCTATTTTTACAGAAAGTGACCAGATAATGCTAGGTACTTTTTGTGTAAAACTGTGACTTGAGATAAAAGTTTTTGCTTTGCCTGCTCAGTGAGCGGAGCATCATTGTTAATTACGTCATCGGCTGCTGAGAGACGTTGTTCACGAGATGCTTGAGAGGCTAAGATTGAATGAACTTGCGCTTCTGGCACTCCATCACGTTGGCAAGTGCGAGCAATTTGCGTTTCTGGGGTAACATCCACGACTAGCAAACGGTCGATCATGGTTTGCCAGTTATTTTCCACCAATAGCGGCACCACCAATAAAGCATAGTCTGAGGTTACTTCGGTTAGCTGTTGTTTAATGCGTTGACGGATCAGTGGATGAAGTAAATTATTAATCCACTCTTTTTCATCGGGATGATTGAAAATACGCTCTCTTAATGCCGCTCGATTAAGCTGCCCATCAAGAGTTAATATTGCTTGACCAAAATGTTCGGCAATCGCCTGTAATCCAGCACTTTGGGGTTCAACCACTTCTCTTGCCACAATATCAGCATCGACAATATTAATTCCAAACTGATCGTAGAATAGGTTAGCGACAGTGGTTTTACCGCTGCCAATGCCTCCCGTTAAGCCTACTACCATGGTCATGGTTTACATTCCTAGCATATTGGTTAGGTACCAAGACGTTAAGTCATTACCCCAAATTAAACAAAACCAACCGGCAATCGCGAGGTAAGGGCCAAATGGAAAAGCTTTCTCTATGCCTTTCTTTTGTAAGCGTAGTTGGATAATGCCAAAAATTAATCCAACCACCGAAGATAACAATATGAGTAAAGGGAGTTGTTGCCAACCTAGCCAAGCACCGAGCGCAGCTAATAATTTAAAGTCACCGTAGCCCATGCCTTCTTTGCCAGTGAGTAACTTAAATGCCCAAAAGATTGACCATAAACATAGATAACCGGCCATGGCGCCAATCACGGCATCTTGTAGTGATACTGGGCTAATCTCAAACAAAGACAGCGCTAAACCTGCCCACATTAAAGGTAGTGTCAGTTGATCGGGTAACAACATAGTATCTAGATCGATAAAAGTGGCTGACACTAGAGTAAAAGTGAAGAACAGTAATGCGAGGCCATACCAATCGGCTGCAAAATTAACGCCGATCACCACACATAAAATAGCGGTAAGGAGTTCAATGGCTGGATAGCGAAAGCTGATTGGGTTAGCGCATTTGTGGCATTTGCCTTTGAGCATTAACCAACTAATAACTGGGATATTATCGACCGCGCGAATTTGTGTATCGCATTTTGGGCAACGTGAACGCGGCACATTGAGATTAAATGGTTTATTGAGTTCGGTAAGTTCTTGTTTGATCTTTGGATCTTTTTTCAGCTGTGGGAAAAACTCAATGCACTCTTGCTTCCACTCTCGCTCCATCATAATGGGTAGGCGATGGATCACCACATTTAAAAAGCTGCCAATTAATAAGCCAAAGATACCAGCCGCAATCGGAAAGAGAGCTGGGTAATAATCAAAGATCACCATGAGATACGACAATGTCCAATAATCAAATAAATAATATGGGCTCTAGAATACACTAACTAGCTTAAAGATTGGCAGATAAAGTGACACAACTAAGCCACCGACGACCACGCCAAGAAAGACAATAATTACAGGCTCAATAATTTTACCTAAGTTATCGACGGTATTATCGACTTCAAATTCATAAATCGCCGCAACCTTATTAAGCATATCATCGAGGTTACCGGACTCTTCGCCTATCATAACCATTTGCAAAACCATTTCCGGGAAAGCATCGGCGTTACGCATCGCAATGTACATCGGCATCCCCGCGGCAGTATCTTTATGTACTTGTTCGATAGCCACTTGATAGTGCAAATTACCTGCGGTTTTCGCGGTGGTCAGTAGACTCGTTAAAATTGGAATACCAGCGCTAAAGCTGGTGGCTAGTGTACGACTAAATTTGGCAATTGCTGCCTTAGAAAACACCCCACCGAGAACGGGCATATTGAGTGCCAAGCGACTGGTTTTAAGCTTAAAAGTAAAGGATCGTTTACGCGCTTCTTTCATCGCAAAGATAGAGCCGAATAGTGCGAGGATCATGATAAATAAATAGCTCTGAATAAAATGAGATAAATAGATCACTTGCTGAGTAAACCAAGGCAGTTCCGCACCAAAGCCCTTAAACATGGCTTCAAATTCTGGGATCACCATAGTTAGCATCAGAATCGATACGCTGGTAGCCACCAAAACAACCATCGCAGGGTAGATCATCGCTTTAATAACTTTCGATCTTAACTCTTCACTTTTTTCACGATAAGTCGCAAGGCGATCAAATACATCGGCCAAGTTACCGGTTTGCTCACCAGTGGCCACTAGATCACAATAGAATTCATCGAAGAAAGGGCTGCTGGATAACATGGCTTTGGAAATTGGAGTACCGGCTTCTACCTGAGTACAAATTTGTGAGAGCACCGATTTCATTTCGGCTTTACGTTGGCTATCTGAGATCAATTTGATCGCCTGAACGATAGGAACGCCGGTGCCGAGCATGGTGGCTAATTGTCTGGTGAGTACCGTAATATCTTTGCGTTTTACCTTGTGGCTCATTTTGGCAAAAATCGACACACTACGTCGTTTGAGTTTCTTGATTTGGACGCGTTGTTCTTTCAGTTTGGCGCGCACCTCAACTTCGTTGATCGCCAACATTTGCCCTGATACTTTTTTGCCAGAGCTATTTACCCCACGCCATTGAAAGTTTTTGAGTGCTGGCGCTTTAAGAGTCGATGCTTGTGCCATGAGATTCTGTCCTTGTTTGGCATTCCAAATTTGTCGAAAGCTTTATTTATTAAAAGTTTTATTGGTCGAGTTTCTTGGTATAAAGGGTTAGAAGTACAGCACACGCTGCAATTCAGCAAAGCTAGTAACGCCTTGCTTTAAGTTCTCAATACCTGATTGGCGTAGCGTTGCCATGCCTTGTTTTACTGCGATCATTTCAATGTCATTGGCAGAGGCTTTCTTGATCACTGCACTCGCCAATTCAGTGGTAAATGGCATCACTTCATAAATCCCCACTCGACCTGAATAGCCGCCAGTGCATTCCGGGCAACCTTGCTTAGACGATTTATAAATCACCACATCGGGCGAGATATGAAATTTTTCACGCAGCGCATCAGGGAAATCATCGGGCTTTTTGCAATGGTTGCATAAACGACGCGCCAGACGTTGAGCAATGATTAAACTCAATGAGGAAGCCAAGTTAAACGCTTCAATCCCCATATTAGATAAACGCACCACGGTTTCGGCGGAAGAGTTGGTATGTAGCGTCGAGAGAACTAAGTGACCGGTTTGCGCTGCTTTTACCGCAATTTCGGCGGTTTCTAGATCGCGGATTTCACCGACCATCACTATATCGGGATCTTGACGTAAGAACGCGCGTAAAGCCGCCGCAAAAGTAAAGCCAATCTTAGGTTTGACTTGTACTTGATTGATGCCAGTTAAGTTAATTTCGACCGGATCTTCGGCGGTGGAAATATTTTTATCTGGGGTATTTAAAATCCGTAGGCCGGTATACAAAGAAACGGTTTTACCGCTCCCGGTTGGACCGGTCATTAAGATCATGCCTTGCGGTTGTTGCAGGGCATCTAGATACAATTGTTTTTGCGCTTCGCTATAACCGAGTTTATCGATATTCAGGTTGGCAGCGCTGCTATCGAGCAAGCGCAGTACGATCTTTTCGCCCCATAAGGTCGGTAGAGTAGACACCCGCATATCGATCGCAGTATCAGCATTAAGGCGGATCTTGATTCGTCCATCTTGCGGTAGGCGACGTTCAGCAATATCCAGTTTCGATAAGATCTTGATCCTAGCAGCAAGGCGTCGACCTAAATGAGGCGCAGGGCGATTGGTTTCCACCAAGATCCCATCACAACGTAGACGAACTCGGTAGAGTTCTTCATAAGGTTCAAAGTGAATATCTGATGCGCCTTTACGTACCGCATCGAGTAAAATTTGATTGATAAAACGGCTGACCGGCGCTTCATCTTGACTAAGATCTTCGGTTTCTTGAATCTCATCGCTGCCAACTTCAACGAGATTTGCCAGCTCATCTTGGGTTATATCTTTGCCTTGCGTAGCATCCGAGTTGACCGCTCGGCCATACAAGCGGCGAATTGCGCCTTCGAGCTCTTTACAATCCGCGAGAATAAATTCGATTTGTTTGCCAGTTGCGAAACGAAAATCGTCTTCAACATTGGTATTGGTTGGGTCGGCGACCGCAAGCAGTAAGCTGTGAGAATCGACCTGTAGCGGCAGCACTTGGTGATTAATGATTAAATCACGCATCCCCAGTTGTTCACATACTTGGGCGAAGCTGTAATGTTCTAGGTTGGCTTGAGGTAGGGCAAATAAGTGGCAAAGTTTTACTAATAGTTGATCACTAGAAATAAAACCAGCGTCCACGCAAGCTACGGGGACGCTTTTATTATCATTAAGAACGCTACTCACCACCATAAGCTCTTGATCGTTAGTCAAAAGCTCCGCTTGGCGTAATATGGAGGCGAGGTTGGTGTTCATGGCATCCTTACTAAGCGTTGGTGTTTGAATAAATACATTCTACAAACTGGCATCATACCCACAGCCTTGAACGGTTAATTGGGTTTTATTGTGATGACATTGCCAGCGCCCTTGTGCATCTCGTTGCATCCTCACCTTTGTACCTTTGGCGATACCTTTATTGATTTGAGCCAATAAGTCGTTATTGCCAATCGCACCGGATACCGTAGTAATTGAACCAAGTGGAAATGCAGCAGAGATCTGCGGAAATGTAAAATGTGAGTCGACGTATTCTTCGACAATGGTTTTATAGTTATTAGCAGAACCGATCGCCGTGGCGAGAGCGGCTTTTTGAACATATTGCTGATACTGAGGTACCGCAATCGTCGCAAGCACACCGATAATCGCCACGGTGATCATGAGTTCTATAAGAGTAAAACCTGTACTCTTTCTCATAATAATATATTAATTAACAGCCATTTAGTGTTATGCCATCACTAGCTTCGGCTGAATTTGTACATTTCCATGTACCAGCATCTGTTCGGTCTAAAGTGATTTTTTCGCCGTTAGCTGGCCCTTTATCGAGTTCGACAACAATGTTACCAGCTGAGTCAGCACCGCTTGCTGCTAGAGCAATTGTACCCAAGCTAAATGCCGGAACTGATACGTCATCACTTGTTGAACTACCTGATGATGTAGCAGCTACATCAGGGAAAGTTCCTTCAGAAGCAATATAATCTTCAACATTTGTTTTTAATGATGTAGCTGTAGCTAAGGCTGAACCTAATGCACCTTTCTTCACATAATCTTGATACTGAGGAATAGCAATCGCCGCCAGCACACCGATAACCGCAACTACGATCATCAATTCAATTAGCGTAAAACCTTTTTGTAGCTTCTTCTTACCTTGTTGTAATTGTTTCATTTTCATCTCCGTGAATAATTGAGTGGTATTACCACGGAAAGAGTAGAGTGAGCGGTAAAAAAGAAAATTATCCTGAGTAGCCTATTCGAGCCAGTTTGAAAACTGAGTCACTGATTACATTGGAAAAACAATTTATTGCGAGCAACATTAAACTATTGGGTGATGTGAGATGATTTTTTGACCATGCGCTGACGTAAGGGAAGTATGAATTTAGTATGAAATTGGGAAAGGAAATGGGAGGGAGGTCACGGGGATTTTCGGTGCTCGTGACTAGGGCGTTTCATTTCTCGTGGCTCGATGAAGATGGTTTTGGGTCCCTAGTTCCTAGTCCCTAGGGAAGAGCAGATATGAGATCGCTTTTGCTTTTCCGAGCCACAAGCAGCAGAGCGCCCGAGAGATGAGGCACGAAACCCTAGTCTCTGGTTTCTAGGAAAATATAGCCTGCGAGATCTTTTGCTTTTCCAAGTAACGAGAAGCGGAGCGCCCGAGAAACGAGACACGATACAAATTCAAAAACACCTCAATCGTGAAAGCGATCGAGGTGCTAAATTTTATGATGTCCGGATCGCGTTAGCTAATTACCCTCATCGACAAATCCATCGCCCTAACATGCTTAGTCAGCGCGCCGACTGAAATATAATCTACGCCAGTTTTAGCATATTCATTCAAGGTTTCTAAGGTAATGTTGCCTGAGTTTTCTAGCGCGGCTTGGCCGGTGGTTAAGCCGTTTTCTTTACCGATTTTTTGGTTGATTTCCACGGCAGTAAACATCATTTCTTTGGTGAAGTTATCTAACATGACAATGTCTGCACCGGCGCGAATGGCACGTTCTAATTCTTCTAAAGATTCGGTTTCTACTTCAACGGGTTTACCTGGGTTTAATTGTTTGGCGGTCTCGATAGCTTTTTCAATACCACCGCAAGCGATGATGTGGTTTTCTTTAATTAGGTAGGCATCAAACACGCCGATACGGTGATTAAAGCCGCCACCACAAGTCACCGCATATTTTAATGCGCTGCGCAGACCGGGAATGGTTTTGCGGGTATCCAGTAGGCGACACTCCGTTCCGGCTAACTCTTTAACATATTCGGCCGTTAAACTAGCGCAACCAGACAGGGTTTGAATGAAGTTCATCGCATTGCGCTCGCCCGTTAGTAGGGCGCGAGATGGGCCTGTTAGCGTGCAAAGCGTTTGGTTAGGTTCTACCGTATCACCATCCGCTACATGCCAGTCGATTTGAACTTGGCCGCCAAGTTGTTTAAATACTTCATCCGCCCATGCTTTGCCACAAAATACCCCATGTTCACGAGTGATAATGGTTGCCGTGTTGGTCGCTTCAGCTGGAATTAAACTAGCGGTAATATCTGCATTAGGATCGAGCGTGCCACCCAAATCTTCTTTTAAAGCATCACTGACCATACGAGTGATTTCAGTTGGTAATTGTTGCTTTAAATATTCAAGACGAGATTGAGAATCGTGAGTGGTTTTCATGAGGCAAGATCCGTTGAGGTTGTTAGAGGGGGTATGATACTGCAAGGGGAAACGATTTTCGAGCGCTTCGCTCTAGGACGTTTCACTTCTCGTGTTTCGATCTTTTGACCTTTTCGAGTCACGAGTAGCGCAGCGCCCGAGCAACGAATTACGTTTCTAGGTCATTTCACTTCTTGTTGCTCGAATTGTTTAATGAGATCTTGCTTATAGGTAGAACTCTGGTTTTATCTTTACCTAGCCACGAGAAGCGTAGCGCCCGAGTTACGAGCTCCCTCGCTTGACTTAAACCTTGATTACTACAGAATAACGCCATCGAATAAATAAGGTTGCCGACTATGCACATCACTCCCGACTCTTGGCTGTCTGATACCAAACATGTGCCATCACCATTTTACGATGCTCGCCCTGAGCAAACGCCGATTTCTTTGCTGGTGGTGCATAATATTAGCTTGCCGCCGGGGCAGTATGGCGGGCCTTATGTGGAGCAATTCTTTACCGGTAAGTTAGATCCGAATGAGCATCCATTTTTTCAAGTGATCCACAAAATGGGGGTGTCGGCGCATTGCTTTATTCGTCGTGATGGCGAGATCATTCAGTTTGTGCCATTTAATGCTAGAGCGTGGCATGCGGGGAAATCGAGCTTTGCTGGGGTAGAGCGTTGCAATGATTATTCTATTGGGATTGAGCTAGAAGGGACGGATTTAGATAGCTACAGCCAAGCGCAGTATCAATCTTTAGCTGCGATCACCAAGTTACTGATGCAGCAATACTCTGAGATTAGCTTACCGAGAATTACAGGCCATCAATATATCGCTCCATTAAGAAAGTCCGATCCTGGCCTAGGGTTTGATTGGCGTTACTTTCGTAGTCTATTAAAGGATTGATTCCATTACTGGCTATTCAGCTATTTATTTACCTATTCATCCTACCAAAGCTTTAATCATTAATGATTGCCTATTTGCTACTTGGCAACTAGCTATTTAACTTCTATCTAGTAGTTTAGTTGCTTGCGATTTGGTTACTAGCGGTTTTCCTACCTCTGATTGAGTTCACATTTTTAATAAAATTATCAGTACGACAAAAAGTCTCTCTTTCAGTTGGGAGGCTTGGATGCTGATTTTGTCATTTTTTAGTAACAAATTTTAGTTACAAACACACTCATCTGTATTGGTCGGCTTGTACTCCTTACGGGGTATTTTAAGTAAGATCAAAATCACACTTTTAACAAATTATCCCCATCTTACTTAATGAAATGACAATTTGAATGTCGACTATTTAAATGGTCTTACCAATCTTATTAGTGTTTTAGTGTGATTATGTTACGTGGCGGTTAACGCAGCTTGCTTATTTGATGTGGGTCAATTTTGTCTGGACACTTGTGTTTGCATTCGGTAAAATTTTTGTTGTACATGGTAATTGGTCTTACCAATTTACAATAACGAGTGAGAAATGAATTAATCATGGCTTATCAAAGGATCCGTCAGCCAAAGCTTTCCGACGTCATTGAACAGGAAATCGAACGGCTGATTTTAGAAGGCACACTTTCTCCCGGGCAACAATTGCCGCCAGAGCGAGAACTAGCAAAACAATTTGATGTGTCTCGACCTTCGATTCGTGAAGCGATTCAGCGTTTAGAAGCAAAACGTTTATTAACTCGTAAACAAGGTGGCGGTACGTTTGTTACCGATACTTTGTGGACTTCTTTTTCCGATCCTTTGCTAGAGTTATTGTCGACGCATTCAGAAACACAACTCGACTTACTCGAATCTCGTCATGCAATGGAAGGTATTTCGGCTTACTTCGCTGCCTTGCGTGGTACCGAAGAAGATTTTGAGCGCATTTCGCAATGCCAAAAAGAAGTCGAAAAAGCGATTGAAAATAAAGATGTGGCGCAAGAATCAAGCGCAGTAATGGCAGTGTTAATTGCGATTTCTGAAGCGGCTCACAATGTCGTGTTATTACACATTGTTCGTAGCCTAGCCCCTTTATTGCAGCAAAACGTATTACAGAATTTAGAATTACTTCATCGTCGTGATGAGGTGGTAGAAAAGGTGAGTCATCACCGCGCCAATATTGTGCAAGCGATTTTAGAACGTGAACCAGAAAAAGCACGTAAAGCATCGCATGCCCATTTGGCTTATATCGAAGAGACCTTGTTGGATTTGACTCGAGAAGAGAGTCGTCGTGAGCGTTCACTGCGCCGAATTCAACAAGCTAACGAATCATAAGATTGGCTAAAAGCTAGTTAATCTGTCAAACCAACAAAAGGATAGATCGCCATGTCTGAAGTCATTAATAATGACGTTGATGCACTGGAAACTCAAGATTGGTTACAAGCCCTTGAATCAGTGGTACGTGAAGAAGGTGTCGAGCGCGCTCAATATCTATTAGAGCAAGTGTTAGATAAAGCCCGTTTAGACGGTGTAGACATGCCAACTGGCATCAACACTAACTATGTAAACACCATTCCGGCAGCACAAGAGCCGGCATATCCTGGTGATACTACGTTAGAGCGTCGCATCCGTGCGATCATCCGTTGGAATGCGGTAATGATTGTATTGCGTGCATCAAAGAAAGACTTAGAGCTAGGCGGCCACATGGCTTCTTACCAGTCTTCTGCTGCGTTCTACGAAGTATGTTTCAACCACTTCTTCCGTGCGCCAAATGAAAAAGACGGCGGCGATTTAGTTTATTATCAAGGTCACATCTCTCCAGGGATCTACGCACGTGCTTTCCTAGAAGGTCGTTTAACTGAAGAGCAACTTGATAACTTCCGTCAAGAAGTTGATGGTAAAGGTATCCCTTCATACCCACACCCTAAATTAATGCCTGAATTCTGGCAGTTCCCGACAGTATCTATGGGCCTAGGTCCAATTTCTGCTATCTACCAAGCGCGCTTCTTGAAGTACCTTGAAGGTCGTGGCATGAAAGATACTTCTGAGCAACGTGTTTACGCGTTCCTAGGTGATGGTGAGATGGATGAGCCAGAATCACGCGGTGCGATTTCTTTCGCTGCTCGTGAAAAACTGGATAACCTATGTTTCCTAATCAACTGTAACCTACAGCGTCTAGATGGCCCGGTTATGGGTAACGGCAGCATCATTCAAGAACTTGAAGGTCTATTTAAAGGCGCAGGTTGGAATGTAGTTAAAGTGATCTGGGGTAACAACTGGGATTCACTACTTGCTAAAGATACTTCAGGTAAATTGCTGCAATTGATGAACGAAACCATCGATGGCGATTACCAAACATTTAAATCGAAAGATGGTGCTTACGTACGTGAACACTTCTTCGGTAAATACCCTGAAACTGCAGCACTTGTTGCCGATATGACTGATGACGAAATCTTCGCACTTAAGCGTGGTGGTCACGAGTCTTCTAAGCTATACGCAGCTTACAAAAACGCACAAGACACTAAAGGCCGTCCAACGGTTATCCTAGCTAAAACTGTTAAAGGTTACGGCATGGGTGAAGCGGCTGAAGGTAAGAACATTGCACACCAAGTGAAGAAAATGGACATGACGCATGTTCTTCACCTACGTGATCGTTTAGGCCTACAAGAACTTCTATCTGATGAGAAAGTGAAAGAGCTTCCTTACCTAACGCTAGAAGAAGGTTCTAAAGAGTACGAATACCTACATGCTCGTCGTAAAGCTCTACACGGTTACACGCCTCAGCGTCTACCTAACTTTACTGAAGAGTTACAAATTCCACAGCTAGGTGATTTCGACGCATTGCTTACTGAGCAAAAGCGTGACATATCAACTACGATGGCGTTTGTTCGTTCATTAAATATCTTGTTGAAAGACAAAGGTATTGGCAAAAACGTAGTACCAATTATTGCTGATGAAGCTCGTACTTTTGGTATGGAAGGTCTGTTCCGTCAAATCGGTATCTACAACCCGAATGGCCAAACTTATACTCCAGAAGACCGCGGTGTAGTGTCTTACTACAAAGAAGCGACTTCAGGTCAAGTTCTACAAGAAGGTATCAACGAGCTAGGTGCTATGTCTTCATGGGTTGCTGCGGCAACATCATACAGCACCAACAACTTGCCAATGATTCCATTCTACATCTACTACTCAATGTTCGGCTTCCAACGTGTGGGCGACATGGCGTGGATGGCTGGTGACCAACAAGCTCGTGGCTTCCTACTAGGTGCTACAGCTGGTCGTACAACGCTTAACGGTGAAGGTCTACAGCACGAAGATGGCCACTCGCACATCATGGCGAACACGGTACCTAACTGTATTTCTTACGATCCTACTTTCGCTTATGAAGTGGCAGTTATCATGCAAGACGGTATTCGTCGCATGTACGGTGAGCAAGAGAACGTTTACTACTACCTAACCGTAATGAACGAGAACTACCACATGCCAGCAATGCCAGAAGGCGCTGAAGAAGGCATCCGTCGTGGTATCTACAAGCTAGAAACTTACGCAGGTAATTCTTCGTTAGTAGGGAAAGGGTCGAAAGTTCAGTTAATGAGCTCAGGTACTATCATGAACGAAGTTCGTAAAGCAGCGCAGATCCTAAGCGATGATTACGGCGTAGCGTCTGATGTTTACTCAGTAACTTCTTTCAACGAACTGACTCGTGATGGTCAAGAAGTTGAGCGTTACAACATGCTTCACCCAGAAGCTGAGCAAAAAGTACCTTACATCTCAACAGTACTAGGTTCAGAACCTGCTATTGCTGCGACGGACTACATGAAGAACTACGCAGACCAAGTACGTGCATTCGTACCTGCTGAGTCTTACAAAGTATTGGGTACTGATGGCTTCGGTCGTTCTGATAGCCGTGAAAACCTACGTCGTCACTTCGAAGTGAACGCGGGTTATGTTGTGGTTGCTGCTCTAACTGAGCTAGTTAAGCGTGGTGATATTGAAAAATCAGTGGTTGCTGAAGCGATTGCTAAATTCAACATCGATGCAGACAAAATCAACCCACTGCACGCTTAATTCACGAAACGCATAAGAATGAAGGTGCGTAGCATGACAAAATACATGCTGCGCACTTCAATCAAAAAAGGAAAGAATAATGAC
This sequence comes from Vibrio sp. CK2-1, assembly GCF_021726515.1. GTDB lineage: Bacteria > Pseudomonadota > Gammaproteobacteria > Enterobacterales > Vibrionaceae > Vibrio. The sequence goes on from NZ_JAKKCJ010000005.1 coordinate 39,979, forward strand.
AATCGAAATTAATGTACCTGACATTGGTGCCGATGAGGTTGAAGTTACTGAGATTCTAGTAAACGTTGGTGACAAGGTTGAAGAAGAGCAGTCTCTTATTACGGTTGAAGGCGATAAAGCTTCAATGGAAGTTCCTGCACCACAAGCTGGCGTAGTAAAAGAAATTAAAATCAATGTAGGTGATTCAGTTTCAACTGGTTCATTTATCATGGTATTTGAAGCTGAAGGCGCAACAGCGGCTCCAGCGGCAGAAGCTCCAAAAGCAGAAGCAGCTCCAGCAGCAGCCCCTGCAGCTTCTGAGTTAAAAGAAGTACACGTTCCTGATATCGGCGGTGATGAAGTTGAAGTAACTGAAATCATGGTTGCTATCGGTGACAGCATTGAAGAAGAGCAATCTCTACTGACGGTTGAAGGCGATAAAGCTTCAATGGAAGTACCAGCTCCTTTTGCGGGTGTTCTTAAAGAACTTAAAGTGAATACTGGCGATAAAGTGACGACTGGCTCACTTATCATGGTATTTGAAGTGGCAGGCTCAGGCGCTCCAGCGGCAACAGCTGCAGTTGAGGCGCCAGTGGCAGCTTCTGCTCCAGTAGCCTCTGCTGCAAAAGAAGTGAACGTTCCTGATATCGGCGGCGATGAAGTTGAAGTCACTGAAGTGATGGTTGCAGTTGGCGATACCGTTGAAGAAGAGCAATCTTTGATCACGGTTGAAGGCGACAAAGCTTCTATGGAAGTTCCAGCACCATTTGCTGGCGTAGTAAAAGAAATCAAAATCAATGCCGGTGATAAAGTATCAACGGGTTCATTGATCATGGTATTTGAAGTCGCTGGCGCAGCACCTGCACCACAAGCGGCGGCTCCAGCTCAAGCTGCGGCACCTGCATCGGCTTCAACTCCAGCTCCAGCAGCGGCTCAAGCGCCTGCATCAACGGGTGATTTCCAAGAGAACAATGAGTACGCTCATGCTTCTCCTGTGGTTCGTCGTTTAGCACGTGAGTTCGGTGTAAACCTAGCAAAAGTGAAAGGGTCTGGTCGTAAGAGCCGTATCTTGAAAGAAGACGTACAAAACTTCGTAAAAGATGCACTAAAACGTCTAGAGTCTGGTGCAGCAGCATCTTGCAATGGCGACGGCAGTGCACTAGGTCTTCTTCCTTGGCCAAAAGTGGACTTCAGCAAGTTCGGCGAAACTGAAGTACAGAAACTGTCTAAGATTAAGAAAATCTCTGGCGCTAACCTGCACCGTAACTGGGTAATGATCCCGCACGTTACACAGTGGGACAATGCAGATATCACAGCACTAGAAGCGTTCCGTAAAGAGCAAAACGCAATCGAAGCGAAGAAAGACACTGGCATGAAGATCACACCACTTGTGTTCATCATGAAAGCAGTCGCTAAAGCGCTAGAAGCATTCCCAGCGTTTAACTCTTCTCTTTCTGAAGATGGCGAAAGCATCATTCTTAAGAAATACGTAAACGTTGGTATCGCAGTTGATACGCCAAACGGTCTTGTTGTTCCTGTATTTAAAGACGTGAACAAGAAAGGCATTTACGAGCTATCTGAAGAGCTGGCTGTGATTTCTAAGAAAGCACGTTCAGGTAAACTGACTGCTTCTGATATGCAAGGCGGTTGTTTCACAATTTCAAGCCTTGGCGGTATCGGTGGTACAGCGTTTACTCCAATCGTTAACGCACCAGAAGTAGGTATCCTTGGGGTATCTAAATCTGAAATGAAGCCAGTATGGAATGGTAAAGAATTTGAACCACGCCTACAGCTTCCACTTTCTCTATCTTACGATCACCGCGTGATCGATGGTGCAGAAGGTGCGCGCTTCATTACTTACCTAAATGGTTGTCTATCAGACATCCGCCGTTTGGTACTGTAATGAAATAAAATAGGGTGGCTCAGCGGCCACCTTATTTTTTGAACAAGATTTTACTGTTACGCGAATAAACTGTATTGATTTTTCACGTAATATGACTCAAGTAAAAAAGAATGTTGTCTAGCTCACAGGCTAACGTGAATCACTTTTCAGACCGTTAACAAGTCGATAAACTGACTGTAATTCTGAAATAGATAATTCACTCCCGTTTATTCATCATCGTACAAATGGGAACCGTCAGCTTGTCAGGGATTAAATGACTATAACGAGGTCAAAATGAGCAAAGAAATTAAAGCACAAGTCGTGGTACTTGGTGCAGGTCCTGCTGGTTACTCAGCAGCATTCCGTTGTGCAGATTTAGGTTTAGAAACGGTTCTTGTTGAACGTTACAGCACTCTAGGTGGTGTATGTCTAAACGTGGGTTGTATCCCATCAAAAGCATTACTTCACGTTTCTAAAGTAATTGAAGAAGCCAAAGCAATGGCGGAACACGGCGTAGTATTCGGTGAGCCTCAAACTGACATCGATAAAATCCGTGTATGGAAAGATAAAGTAATTACTCAGCTAACTGGCGGTCTTGCTGGTATGGCGAAACAACGTAAAGTAACCGTTGTGAATGGCTTTGGTAAATTCACAGGTCCTAACACCCTAGAAGTGGAAGGCGAAGAAAAAACAACGCTTACTTTTGATAACGCGATCATTGCAGCGGGCTCTCGTCCAATTAAACTGCCATTTATCCCACATGATGACCCACGTATCTGGGATTCAACTGACGCGCTAGAATTGAAAGAAGTACCGAAAAAACTTCTTGTAATGGGCGGCGGTATCATCGGTCTAGAAATGGGTACTGTGTACCACTCGCTAGGTTCTCAAATCGATGTAGTTGAAATGTTTGATCAAGTGATTCCAGCAGCGGATAAAGACGTTGTTAAAGTGTTCACTAAGCAAATCAAAGACAAATTCAACCTAATGCTTGAAACTAAAGTAACCGCGGTTGAAGCGAAAGAAGATGGTATCTACGTTTCAATGGAAGGCAAAAAAGCGCCAGCAGAAGCTGAGCGTTACGATGCCGTTCTTGTTGCGATTGGCCGTGTTCCAAACGGTAAACTAATGGACGCTGAAAAAGCAGGTATCGAAGTTGATGAGCGTGGTTTCATCAATGTTGATAAGCAAATGCGTACTAACGTTCCTCACATCCACGCGATCGGTGACATCGTTGGTCAACCAATGTTGGCTCACAAAGGTGTGCATGAAGGTCACGTAGCGGCTGAAGTTATTTCTGGTAAGAAACACTACTTCGACCCGAAAGTCATTCCATCAATTGCTTACACTGAGCCAGAAGTTGCATGGGTTGGTAAGACTGAAAAAGAAGCAAAAGAAGAAGGTATTAAATACGAAACGGCTACCTTCCCTTGGGCTGCATCAGGCCGTGCAATCGCTTCTGATTGTGCTGAAGGTATGACTAAGCTTATCTTCGATAAAGAAACTCACCGCGTAATCGGTGGCGCTATCGTCGGTACTAACGGTGGTGAATTGCTAGGTGAAATCGGTCTTGCGATCGAAATGGGTTGTGATGCAGAAGATATCGCATTAACTATCCACGCTCACCCAACACTACACGAATCTGTTGGCCTAGCGGCGGAAGTATTTGAAGGTACTATCACTGACCTTCCAAATGCAAAAGCAGTAAAGCGTAAGAAGTAATATATCCTGGCTCGATATTAAGTCGAACTGAGATAAAGAAGAGCCGCACAGGTTAAACTGTGCGGCTCTTTTGTTTTATAATTTAATCTCGAATCTCGAATCTCGAATCTCGAATCTCGAATCTCGAATCTCGAATCTCGAATCTCGAATCTCGAATCTCGAATCTCGAATCTCGAATCTCGAAAAACGACGAATAATCTAAACTAAATAATGGTCTGGTGGCCTTATTAACCAATATGCCTAGCGTTTATAAATACACAACATATCCAAGAAGCTAGTGATCAGCTTGGTTAGGTACTGTTTATCTGGCGTGCGGTTGGCTTGAATAAAGAGGGAATAACATAGGCCATGGAAAAGCTTAGCAATATTACCAGGGTTATGTTTTTCTTCTAATTCGCCATTTTTAATCGCGCTTGAGAAAAGGTCACGGAAATATTGTTGATGCTTCCCATGAGTTGCCACAAATAATGGCCACACATCATCTCGAGTGGAAGTGCTCCATTCAAACCAAATCTTAATCCATTGTGTATCATCTAATACGGTATCGATTAATTGATGGCAAAGGTTGTCTAGATTTTGTCTTACTGGAAGTGAATGATCGATATTTTGATTTAAAAAATCGGCAAAGTGTTGTTCAACGTCGCTTAATACCGCTTCAACAAGATCTTCGCGAGTGGGGAAGTAATTAAAAACGGTGGCGACAGATACTTGGGCTATTTCGGCAATATCCGCATGTCCACCGCGGCCAATACCACGTCGCGCGAATACCTCTATGCCAATTTCTAATAATTGTAATTTTCTTTTTTCTGGGTTTAATCGAGTCCTTGGGCGTTTCGTAATCATATCCATATCAAAAGTCCTAAAATGAGCCTATTTAAGTGTTTCTCACCTAGTTGATTCCGGTATCAAATGTGCGAGATGGATAGCTCTATAAATGAGTATAGTAATGTTTCTTATATTTATTATATGAATAAGTCTACCTTGGTTGATTCATGTGTCAATCTGATTAAAACATCATCAATAGAAAGATTGTCGCGGGTAAAAGTTAACGTTAAGGGCTTGCAGTGCTAGAATAGATAGCTTGACGTCAAAGTTTTGCTGATTGAGTAAAACTTATTTTGCTGCAAAATCTAAATATTGAGAAAAGTATGAAACACACTGTAGAAGTAATGATCTCTGAACAGGAAGTGCAAGATCGAGTGAAAGCGCTAGGCAAGTCTATTGCTGAGCATTATCAAGGATCCGAAAATTTGGTGATTATTGGCCTACTACGTGGTTCGTATGTATTTATGGCAGATTTGTCTCGCTCTATCGAGGTTAATCATCAAATCGATTTTATGACCGCTTCTAGTTACGGAAACAGCATGACTAGTACTCGTGATGTGCGAATCTTAAAAGATCTTGATGATGATATTAAAGGTAAAGACGTACTGTTGGTTGAAGACATCATCGATACTGGCAACACGCTAAGTAAAGTGTGTGAAATTTTAGAAATTCGCGAACCAAACTCAATTGAGATTTGTACTCTTCTTGATAAGCCATCTCGCCGTGAAGTACACGTTGATGCAAAATGGATTGGCTTTGAAATTCCAGATGAATTTGTGGTTGGTGTGGGTATCGACTACGCGCAAAACTACCGTCACTTGCCTTATATCGGTAAGGTAGTGCCACAAGAGTAATAGGAAGAATCAGTAGACTATTCTTGCCAGTGATGTTCACTATGAATCAAGATCATTGGTAGAGTGAAACAAAAGTCAGTATTCTTGCTGTAACAACAAAAAAGAGCGACCAAATCGGTCGCTCTTTTATTAACTATTCACTCGTTTAATTGAGTTATATGTTTAGATTTTCTGGGTTATCTTCATTTAAGATTTTAGCCAGAGAAGCTTGGTGAGAGATTTCAAGTGACTCACGACTGTTGCAACGAACGCCTAGGTCATTAAGAACACCATCACCAATACCGTATACCCAACCGTGAATTTCAATTTTTTGGCCGCGTTCCCAAGCTTGTTGAAGCACGGTAGAGTTACCTAGGTTGTAAACTTGTTCGGCAACGTTGATTTCACACAGTTTATTGGCCCACTCTTCTTTCGGGAATTGGCCAAGCCAGTTACGGTGTTTTAGATATAAATCACGGATGTGCAGCAACCAGTTGTTGATAAGGCCAAGGTTTGGATTATCAATAGATGCTTGTACACCGCCACAACCGTAGTGGCCACAAATGATGATATGTTTAACTTTTAGTACATCGACTGCATATTGAACCACTGATAAGCAGTTGAGGTCAGTATGAATAACTTGGTTTGCCACATTACGGTGAACAAACAATTCACCCGAGTAGAGTCCGGTAAGACGCTCAGCGGGTACTCGACTATCCGAACAACCTATCCATAGGTATTCAGGGTGTTGTGATTCTTCTAATTTAGCGAAAAACTCAGGGCGTTCTGATTTAATCGACTGAGCCCAAGTCGAGTTATTTTCAAATAACTGTTTAATGTCTGGCATGTTATCTTCCTCATTGATCTGCCTAACTATACACAAGACTGATAAAAATCAAATCCGATTTGTGATCAAATCATCAATTCAGGGTAAAAAATATTATGTATGCATTAGAAATTCAAGCGTTACGTAAAGTCTATGCGGGCGGTGTCGAAGCGCTGAAAGGGGTTTCACTCAACGTTGAGCAAGGCGATTTTTACGCACTACTAGGCCCAAATGGCGCAGGTAAATCGACTACCATTGGCGTGATCAGCTCACTAGTTAATAAAACTTCAGGCCAAGTTAAAGTGTTCGGCTATGACATTGATACTGATTTAGTCAAAGCCAAGCAACAACTAGGTTTAGTACCACAAGAATTTAACTTCAACCCATTTGAAACGGTTGAGCAAATCGTGATGCAACAAGCGGGTTATTATGGCGTGTCAGTCTCTTTAGCCAAGGAACGCGCTCAAAAGTACCTCTCGCAGCTCGATCTATGGGAAAAGCGTAATGAGCGTGCACGTAACCTATCTGGTGGTATGAAGCGCCGCTTGATGATTGCTCGCGCATTGATGCATGAGCCTAAGTTACTGATTCTCGATGAGCCAACCGCTGGGGTAGATATTGAGTTACGTCGTTCAATGTGGGAGTTTTTGAAAACGATCAACCAAGAGGGCGTAACGATTATTCTGACGACTCACTACCTAGAAGAAGCGGAAATGCTGTGTCGTAATATCGGCATTATCAACCGCGGTGAAGTAATCGAAAATACTTCGATGAAAGCCTTGTTGAATAAACTGCATGTCGAAACTTTTATTCTTGATCTGCAAGATTGCGAGCAAGCGCCAGTACTTGAAGATGCAAATATCACGCATTTTTCGCCGAACAGCCTAGAAGTAGAAATTGATAAGACTCAGGGCTTAAACCGAGTATTTGAGCAATTAACGGCTCAAGGTGTACAGGTATTATCGATGCGCAATAAAGCCAACCGATTAGAAGAATTATTTGTCACTATCGTACGCAATGGTGAAAAGACAAATGCTGAGAAAAAACAAGCACAAGGAGCAACCCTGTAATGGCAGAGTTATATTGGACTGCATTTAAAAGCTTAGTTACTAAAGAGATTCGTCGCTTTATGCGTATCTGGGTGCAAACTATCGTACCGCCAGCGATCACGATGACTCTGTACTTTATTATTTTTGGTAACTTAATCGGCTCACGCATTGGTGAAATGAACGGCTTCAGTTATATGGAATATATCGTGCCGGGCCTGATCATGATGTCGGTGATCACTAACTCTTATTCCAATGTGGCTTCGTCCTTCTTTAGCGCAAAATTTCAGAAGAACATTGAAGAGTTGCTGGTGGCACCGGTGCCTCATCATATTATTATTTGTGGCTATGTGATGGGCGGGGTAACTCGTGGCTTAATGGTTGGCGCGATGGTAACAGGTGTCTCGCTGTTTTTTGTTGATCTTCAAGTTCATCATTGGTTTATCATTATCTCGACGGTCTTTTTTACCTCGGTAGTGTTTGCACTAGGTGGACTGATTAATGCGGTATTTGCCGATACCTTTGATGATATTTCGATTATTCCGACCTTTGTTTTAACACCACTGACATACCTTGGTGGGGTATTTTATTCGATTAGCCTGCTACCGGAATTTTGGCAAGGCGTGTCGAAAATCAATCCAATCGTTTATATGGTCAATGCTTTCCGTTACGGCTTCCTAGGGGTTTCCGATGTGGGTATCTACACCTCATTTGGCGTATTGATGGTGTTTATCGTGGCACTGTATAGCGTGGCGTATTATTTAGTGTCACGTGGTATTGGTTTACGTAGCTAGATTTTATTTTCAATAAATACCAAAAAGCCTGAACATCTTGTGGAATGTTCAGGCTTTTTTTCTTATCGAGCCACGAGCAGCAGCGCGCCCGAGACTCGAAAAAGGTACAATTACTCTTCTTCCGTGCCGCTTTCTTGACTAGTCTGCGGGTTAAGCTCAACCACTAGGTTATCAATTAAACGTGCTTTACCTAGGAATGCTGACATCAAAATCACAACTTGAGTGGTGTCTTCGCTTGGTAATTGCAGGCTTTCTGCATCACGAATAAAGATTTCATCCGGATCTAAATCTGCTGCACGTAGTTGATCGTTGCCATCTTCTAGTAGCGATGCATAATCATCACGTCCACCACGAATTTGGCTGCCAATCCAACGCATGGTTCTTGCGAGTACTGGGGCTCTTTGACGCTCACTCAAACTTAATAGTCCGTTACGTGAACTCATCGCGAGTCCATCTAATTCACGAACGGTTGGTACGCCGATAACCTCAATATCCAAAGCAAGGTCCATCACCATTTTTTTGATCACGGCTAGCTGTTGGAAATCTTTCTCGCCAAAGCAAGCGACATCCGGTTGAACGATATTAAACAGCTTAGTCACGATAGTGCTTACGCCACGGAAATGCCCTGGGCGAGATGCGCCTTCTAGTATGTGTGATAACCCCGGAACCTCGATAAAGGTTTGTTTATCTAAGCCTTCTGGGTAGATGATTTCTGGCGTAGGTGTGAACACAAAATCGACGCCTTCAGCATTTAGTTTGCTGAGGTCATCATCCAGTGTTCTTGGGTAGTTGTTTAAGTCATCAGAACGCTCAAACTGCATTGGGTTGACAAAAATACTGATCACTACAAGATCTGCGTGTTCACGGGCTTTGCGAACCAGTGTGAGGTGACCTTCGTGTAAGTTGCCCATTGTTGGGACAAAAGCGATACGACGACCATCGCGACGTGCGCTTTTAAGCTGTTCTCTTAGAGAGAGAATATCGGCAAAAGTTTGCATACTTGTTCCTTACTTATATCAGCACAAAACTATTCAAAGCTATGCTCTGGGCCAGGGAATACCCCAGCTTCAACATCTTGAATATATTGCTGAACAGCGGCTTGCATGCTGCCGGTTTCGGTTAAAAAGTTTTTTGAAAATTTAGGCATATAGTTGGCTGAAATACCAAACATGTCATGCATTACTAGAATTTGGCCATCGGTATGTTTTCCTGCGCCAATGCCAATCACGGGAATGTGAAGCTCTTGAGTGACGCGTTTGGCTAATTGACTTGGTACGCACTCTAATACCAGAATTTGTGCACCGGCATTTTGCAGTGCGATGGCATCATCAATAATCTGCTGAGCTTTTTCTTGTTCACGGCCTTGAATACGGAAACCGCCAAAAATATTGACTGATTGCGGCGTTAAGCCAAGGTGAGCACACACTGGTACAGAACGTTCTGTCAGTTGCTTTACGGTTTCAACTAACCAGCTTCCGCCTTCCAGTTTCACCATATTCGCCCCTGAACGCATAAGAACCGCAGCATTTTTATAGGCCTGTTCAGGCGTGGCATAGCTCATAAATGGCATGTCAGCCATTAATAAGCAATTTGGGCTACCAGCGCGCACGCAGCGAGTGTGGTAGGCAATATCTTCAATGGTCACTGGTAAAGTGCTTTCTTCGCCTTGCAGTACCATACCGAGTGAATCGCCAACTAATAATAATGGTATTTCTTGTTGTTCAAACAACTGAGCAAAGCTGGCGTCATAAGCGGTTGATGTCGCAAACTTACGACCATCCTGTTTCCACTTGATTAAAGTGTTAATGGATACTTTTTTCATTATTTGGTCCTTATACAACAAACTTATCGGTCTAAGCTTGCCAAATAGAGAGCCCGTTACGGTCGATACTGTCGAGCAGTGACTTGAGCTCTGTCCCATCCGGGAGAGATAAATTCGGGGCAATTTCAAACAGCGGGTAGATAACAAACTCACGTACTTTCATGCCGTAATGAGGCACGGTTAAACGTTCGTTATCAATCATTTGATCGCCATAAAGCAGAATATCGAGATCTAAGCTTCTTGGTCCCCAACGTTCTTCTTTGCGAACACGCCCTTGTTGTTGCTCGATAGCTTGGGTGTTATCGAGTAGCTCAAGAGGTGATAATTCTGTTTGTATTTCAGCGACGGCATTAATGTAGTCAGGCTGATCTTGTGGGCCCATCGGAGTACTGGAATACAACGACGAGCAAGCAATAAGCTTAATATGGGGATGATCACGCAACGCTTCAATAGCTCGTTTCGCTTGTTCTACTGGTTCGGCTAAATTACTGCCGATGGCAATGTAGGCGGTGATCATTCTTGAGCCTTTGGTTTCGCGATTTTTTTCTTAGCGTGTGGACGTTTACGACGGCGACCAGTGGGTTTTGGCGCGCCTAAGGCTTGTACCATATTTTGACGATGAACCGATGGCGCATCTTGGAACTCTTGCCACCACAAGGCTAATTCTTCGGTTTGGCCTTGTTCGACTTTGCCGCGCATTTCGAGCATATCAAAGCCGGCACGGAACTTATTAAGCTCTAGCATCTGGAAGGCGCGTTTACCGGTTCGACGAGTAAGACGTAGTTGCAGTTGCCAGATATCACGAATGGTTGCGCTATGACGACGTGGGATCGCTAAATGACGCACTTGCTCATCGAGAATATGATTGCTGGCCATCATGATTGCATCGTAATGGCTCATCTTGCGAACTTCGGCTAATTCTTTGGCGTGCTTTTGTAGCGGGTACCATAAGAATGCAGCAAACATAAAGGCAGGGTTAATACGCTTGCCTTCATTGATGCGTTTATCAGTCGACTTTAACGCAATTTCGACCATTTGTTCGACATCAGAATCTTGCTCTGGGGTGAAGTATTGCGCCACAGTAGGGAATAGACTCGAAAATAAATCAAACTCACGCAGTAGTTGGTAGGTTGCCCAACCTTGGCCTGATTGCAGTAGTTTCAGTGACTCTTCAAATAAACGCGCAGCTGGCACACCTGTCATTAAATGAGCAAGCTCTTTGATTGGAGCGGCAGTGTTTGGCTCAATCGTCATATCCAGTTTAGCGGCAAAGCGAATGGCGCGGATCATGCGGACTGGATCTTCACGATAACGGGTTTCCGGATCACCAATCATGCGGACTACGCCAGCTTTTAGATCTTTCACGCCATTGGCGTAATCATGAATGCTGTAATCGGCAATGTTGTAATACATGGCATTGATAGTGAAATCACGACGCTCAGCATCTTCTTCTACCGTGCCGTAGACATTATCGCGTAATAACATGCCTTCTTTTGATTGGGCTGATTGATTCTTTTCAGGCTCTTGATGGTGACCACGGAAAGTGGCAACTTCAATAATTTCGCGGCCAAACATGATGTGTGCCAAACGGAAGCGACGGCCGATTAAACGACAATTGCGAAACAGTTGCTTGATCTGCTCTGGGGTCGCATTGGTGGCAATATCAAAATCTTTTGGCTCTTTGTCTAGCAGTAGGTCGCGTACACCGCCACCGACAAGAAAAGCATCGTAGCCATGATTGTGTAATCGATAGAGCACTTTCAGCGCGTTGTCACTAATGTGAGCGCGCGAAATCGTATGCTCTTGGCGAGTGATAATGTTCAGGTTAACGTCTCCATTTGAGCAGTTCTGCGCTGAGCTCGATTGGTCGGATTTTGTGTTGGTAAATAGTTTACGACACAAATTAGCAGCTTGAGTGAAAATAACCCACCTCAGTAGTGTTGGTAATGCTGCGATGACTAAATTCTACAGCGAGAACAAATATTCAAAGCAAAGCTAAAAATTTCGCCAATGATAGCCTAGCTAGCCTCATTTTAGAATGGTGAATCGACCTTTAGCGAGTTGGGCAGTTGAGCAAGCGTCCAATTTTGGCATCCCCATTGCAATATTTGCTCTATGCTAGCGGACGCAAAGTCACTCGGGAGACTAAAACCAAGAAAGCGCATCACTTGAATTAAAGTGTGCTTGGGGTTCTTGATATCCACCGCTGGCGCATGGTTTTGCTTGGATAATTTATTGCCTTGCGCATCCACCGCTAAAGGTAGATGAATATAGCTGACTTCAGGCTGTTGTAAGGTGCGATACAGGTTAATTTGTCGACCAGTTGGTTCGATTAAATCCGCGCCTCTGACGACTTGTGTGATCCCTTGATCAATATCATCGAGTACTACTGCTAGGTTATAGGCAAATAATCCATCTCGGCGTTTGATAATAAAATCTTCTTGCGCTAATTGCTGCGGGATTTGAATTGTGCCGTGTTTATCATCGTAAAATTGTTGAATGGCTTCATCGACTTTAAGACGGATAGAGCAGTTTTCTGGGCTTTGAATAGCTTGGTCTCGACAAGTTCCTAGGTAAAAACCACCGGATTGCTTAATTTGCTTGCGAGTACATTGGCAGTAATAGGCATGGCCTGATTGTAGCCAAGTTTCGATTTGTTCTTGGTAGCGCTGGTGGCGTTGGCTTTGATAAACCACGGATTGATCCCAGTGCAAACCATAACTTTCTAAAGTAGATAAAATTAAGCTTGCTGCGCCCGGCATTTCTCTCGGAGGATCGAGATCTTCCATTCGAACTAGCCATTGGCCATTTTGTGATTTCGCTTGAAAATAGCTGCCAAGTGCGGCAACTAGTGAGCCAAAGTGTAAAGGCCCAGAAGGGGATGGGGCAAAGCGACCGATATAGGTAGACATCAAATAAATCTTACGTGCAAAAAAATCGCCTCTAAACCTTAGGTTAGATACCGTGGTATAGAGGCGACTTTGATGGTGCTATTAACCTTGCATTTGCTTTTCTTTAAGCTCAGCTAGGGTTTTACAGTCGATACAAAGATCCGCTGTTGGTCTTGCTTCTAAACGACGAATGCCGATTTCAATGCCGCAAGATTCACAGAAACCAAAGTCATCATCTTCGATTTTGATCAGTGTTTTTTCAATTTTCTTGATAAGACGACGCTCGCGGTCACGGTTACGTAACTCTAAGCTGAACTCTTCTTCTTGTGATGCACGGTCAACCGGATCAGGGAAGTTGGCTGCTTCGTCTTTCATATGGCTCATAGTGCGACTAACTTCTTCATGAAGCTGGTCACGCCATGCTTTTAAAATTTTTGAAAAGTGAGCCATTTGCTCTGGTGACATGTATTCTTCACCGGCTTTCTCTTGATATGGCCCAACACCCGCAATGGCTAGAATGCCTAGCGTTTTTTTCTTGTTTAGTTCTGGCATACAGCGCTCCTACTTGCTCTTTTTAACCAATCGCTGGTTAACAAGGGCGGTACATATAGCAGAAAGAATCTTGCTTGGCAAACAAATAGATTGTTGAATGTGAATTTGAATAAAAAGATTTTGATTTAAACAAAGTCTAGTCAATAAATTCAATGGGTGACGCCAATTCTATTCGCTCGGGTGATAGTTGCGCTTTATAGCAGATCACCTCAACACCAACTTCTTTTGCTTGCTTTAAAAGTTGTGAATAATTTGAGTCTATATGGTGGGCGCTAGAGACTTTTTCAATCCCTGAATGCAAAACAGCGAAAAAAAGTACCGCTCTGTGCCCAGATTGCACCATTTCCATTAACTCGCGTAAATGTTTCTGTCCGCGGGTAGTCACCGCATCAGGAAAGAAGCCACGCCCTGCGCCAAATTCATCTTGCAGTAATGTCACGCTTTTCACTTCGATATAGCAATCTTGGTTAGCATGTGGCGATTGCAGAACGGTATTGGAATGAGGCTCCAGCAAGATATCAATGCGGCTGTTTTCACTACCGTATTTCACTTCAGTGCGAAGGTTTTGATAACCCGCCAATTCAGGGATTTTTTGTTGTTCAATCGCTTCGACTACTAAGGCATTGGCTTTGGCGGTATTAATGCAAATAGTGTCGCCTTGTGGCGTGACCGATAACTCCCAACTATTGGGGTATTTGCGCTTAGGATTGTCAGATGTCGAATACCACACTTGATTGCCAGGCTCGGCGCAACCGGTCATGGCTCCAGTATTAGCACAATGCATGGTTTTGATTTCACCATCTGGCAAGGTGACATCGGCAAGAAAGCGCTTATAACGTTTGATTAAAGTGGCAGATTGCAAAGGAGGATAAAAAATCATGATGGTTTTCGATGGCCTTTATTTTGATGGCATTAAGCTTATTGGGTAGAATCAGCGTCAATTCATCATGACATAAGGATTTACCCTTGTCACAACTTCCCATCGTTTCAGTTATCGAGGACTTGCTGTCGACGTTGCGTAGCCATTCGCAAGTGATTCTGAAAGCAGCCCCCGGAGCCGGTAAATCGACCTATCTTCCTAAAGTACTACTGCAGTCTGGTGCGGATGATATTGGGCTACAAGGCAAGATCATCATGATGGAGCCGCGTCGTTTAGCGGCTCGAAATATTGCTCATTACTTGGCAAAGCAACTAGGTGAAAGCGTCGGTCAAACGGTGGGTTTTCGTGTTAAAGGTGAATCGAAAGTCAGTGCCAACACACGTTTAGAAATCGTCACCGAAGGGGTGATGACTCGGATGATCCAAAACGATCCTGAACTTAATGGGATTGGCTTGGTGATTTTTGATGAGTTTCACGAGCGTAGTATTCATGCCGACACTGCGCTGGCTTTTTGTCTGGAAGCTCAACAAGCATTACGTGATGATTTAAAGATTTTATTGATGTCGGCAACCCTAGATCAGCAAGCGCTAAAAAAACTGATGCCTCAATCGGGTTATATCGAATCTGAGGGGAGAGGTTTTCCGATTGAATATCACAATGCCCCTTTAGCCGCCAATCAATACCTAGTGCCGCGACTCACTCAACTTATTCCTTTATGGCTAGCAAAAGAGCCTGGCTCGATGTTGGTGTTTCTGCCCGGCGCGCGGGAAATTCGTCAATTAGCTGCCAATCTTGAAGATCTCGATTTATCTGAATCAAGTCTATCAGAGCAAGGCATTGATATTTGTCCTTTGTACGGCCAACTCGATGCCAAGGCGCAGCAATCGGCTATCGCAGCCAGTGAATCCGGGCGACGAAAAGTCGTGTTGGCAACTAATATTGCTGAGACCAGTTTAACCATTGAAGGCATTCGTATGGTGATGGATTCGGGGTTCGAGCGTGTGGCAAGGTTTGACCCGAAAACCGGTATCACGCGGCTGGAACAAGCAATGATTGCACAATCTTCGGCCGAGCAAAGGGCTGGACGAGCCGGGCGACTAGAAGCGGGTGTTTGTATTCGTTTATACAGCCAAGAAAGCCTTAAGCAGCAACCGGTTGTGCCACAAGCAGAAATTCTGCATAGCGATTTAACTAGCCTACAAATGGAATTGCTGTTTTGGGGAGCCAATGCTGCCGATGAGCTGTCTTGGCTTGATCTACCTCCACAATCAAACTTGCAACAAGCCAAAGGGTTATTGAAATCGCTAAGGTTAGTGAATCCTCAAGGACAATTGACTACTTATGGTCAACACAGTCAAAAGTTAGGAGTAGAGCCTCGTTTCGCGGCAATGTTGCTCAGAGCGAAAGATTTAGGCGATGACTACTACCATACTGCATTAGCGACACTGGCGATGTTAGAAGAGCCGGAAAAGAACAGCCAAGATATCACTCAAGATTGGCATCGTTGGAGCCAAGGTAGTCACAATAAAACTGCTGTTTTAGTGCGTCGTAGTCAGCAAGTCGGTAGAGCTTGTGGCGTGCTATTTGATATTAAGCAGGTGGATAGTCAGTTAATTGGTAGTTGTGTTGCGCTGGCTTTTCCTGATCGCATCGCTCAGAGTCGAGCAAATGGTCAAGGTCAGTTTTTATTGGCCAATGGTCATGGCGCAACTATGGATGAGCGACATGGATTAGCGAATTACTTTTTATCGAATAAGCCTCACCTTGAGAGTGACTTAATCGTGGCGATCGATTTAATGCGTCCTTCTCATTCGATGGCCAGTCAGATCTTTCGTGCGGTGAGAGTCGCAAAGCAAGATATCGAACGGATCTTTACTGAGCAAATAGAAAGTGTCGATCATGTTCAATGGCTAGAAGCAAGAGGCTGTGTCAGCGCGGAAAAACAACGCCGATTAGGGGCTTTAGTCTTAGAAAAGCAAGTCATTAACGATATCGACCCGTTACTTAAGCAAGCGGCTATTCTCGATTATATTCGCCGCAAAGGTTTATCGGTACTGTCTTGGGATAAATCTAGCACTAACTTATTGAATCGAATTAGAAATGGCATTGAATGGATGCCAGAGCAAGATTGGCCTGCGATGAGTGATGACATTCTTTTAGCAAAACTCGAACAATGGCTTGAGCCTTACATGGTAGGAATAGATAGCGTTGCCAAAATAAAGCAAATACCGTTATCGCAAGCGTTATTGTCGTACCTAGGTTGGCCACTCAATCAAGAAATTGATAACTGGTTACCCACGCATTACCGTTTACCTACGGGTACTAACAAAGCCATTCGCTATCAAGCGGGCGCGGAGCCAGTACTCTCAGTTCGCATGCAAGAAGTGTTTGGTGAGTCGGATTCACCATTAATTGCTCAAGGACGCAAAAAGCTCGTGCTAGAATTGCTTTCTCCGGCGCAACGCCCTTTGCAGATCACTCAAGACTTAGCGGGATTTTGGCAAGGGGCATATAAAGAAGTACAAAAAGAAATGAAAGGGCGTTATCCCAAACATGTTTGGCCGGATGATCCAGCTAATCATGTCGCCACGACTAAAACAAAACGACATTTTTCGTAAATTGAGATGGCTCGGCCGTCATATCATGGATGTTGCACGTACTATACCTTGACGTTACTTGGCTATATGCGTCGCAAATAAAAAGGCAATACATTGAACACACCAAAGAAAACCACCACAACGCGCCGTAAACCTGCGGCAAAATCAACCGCTAAATCGACTCGTAAAGCAGGGCCTGCCCGAGGGCGAAAAACGCCACCGAAGAAAAAAACATGGTTGCAAAAGCTATGGAGCATCGGTTGGAAATTAGGCTTAGTGTTTATCGCCTTTATGGTGGCAGCAGGGTTTTATTTAAATGGTGTGGTGACGCAACGTTTTGCTGGGCAATTATTTGAACTGCCAACCGTCGTGTACGCCAGAGTGATGACCCTTGAGCCGGGTAGTAACCAGACGATCACCAAAGTGCGTCAGGAGCTTGATGTTCTGAATTACCGTAAAGTCGCCAATCCAATGCGTGAAGGTGAATACTCTGCCTCATCGACCAAAATTGAGTTATTCCGTCGCCCGTTTACCTTTGAAAATGGTCCGGAGCCAGCACGTCATGTGATGATGTACTTTGATAATAACGGCCTGAAGCGCATCCAATCATTAGAATCAAAAGCAGATTTAGGTTTCTTACGCATTGAGCCGAAAATGCTCGGTATGCTAGAAGCGAAAAAGCAAGAAACCCGCTTATTCTTAAAACGTGAGCAATTTCCTGAAGCTATGGTAGCGGCGTTACTTTCAACCGAAGACCGTGATTTCTACCAGCATGGCGGGGTCGCACCATTAGCGATTGCTCGTGCTTTTGTTGTTAACTTAAAAGCTGGGCGTGCGGTACAAGGTGGTAGTACTTTAACTCAGCAATTGGCGAAAAACTTATTCTTAAGTAGCGAGAAGACCTTATGGCGTAAGTTTAAAGAAGCTTATATTGCGGTGATTTTAGATTATCGTTTTAGCAAAGATAAAATTTTAGAAGCTTACTTAAATGAAGTGTACCTAGGTCAAAATGGCGGAGAAGCGATCCACGGTTTTGCCTTGGCCTCGCGTTATTATTTTGGTCAGCCGCTACAAGAGTTACGTATCGATCAATTGGCTATGCTAGTTGGTATGGTGAAAGGACCATCTTATTACAATCCAATTCGCCACCCTGAACGAACTCAAGAGCGTCGAGACTTAGTGCTTGAGCTGATGATGACGCAAAACATCTTAACCGCGTCACAGTACAGCCAGGCGGTCAGTCGAGATCTTGATTTGCAAAACAACCCACACCTAGGTAAGCGTCAACCGGCTTATTTTGAGCAATTACAACGCGAGCTAAAAGATAAGGTCGGCGATAAATTTAAAGCCGATACTGGGTTACGTTTGTTTACGACGCTAGATCCGGTTTCACAAACCTACCTTGAACAAGCGGTGACTAAGACGCTGCCACAATTAGAGCAACGCTCTGGTAAAGGCTTACAAACTGCGGTAGTTGCCGTTGATCGCCAAACTGGTGAAATTCGCGCCATGATAGGTGGTCGTAATAGTGGCTTTGATGGCTTTAACCGTGCTTTAAGCGCCAGCCGTCAGATAGGCTCACTCGCTAAACCTTCAGTGTATTTAACCGCGTTAGAGCAACCAGAAAAATACAACCTAGGTACTACGATTGATGATAAAGCGATCACCTTAACCAATAAGCAAGGTAAGACTTGGTCGCCGAAAAACTATGACCGTAAATTCCGTGGTGAAGTGCCTTTGTATCAAGCGATGGCGCGCTCTCTTAACGTTCCTACCGTGAATCTTGGTATGCAACTAGGCATTCCTGCGGTGATGGAAACGTTGACTAAGCTCGGTATTGATAAGCAAGAAATTCGCCCTGTTCCTTCGATGTTTTTAGGTTCATTTACCTTGACGCCATATCAAGTGTCACAAATGTTCCAGACAATCACCAATTCAGGTAAACGAGCGCCATTAACCGCATTAAGAACAGTAATGGATGTGGATGGCAATGTGTTATATGAAAGCATACCGAGAGCATCGCAGCAGGTACCTCAGCAAGCGGCATGGCTGACGACTTATATTATGAAAAAGGTTGTCAGCGAAGGCACCAGTCGTTCTTTACAAGGACAGTATGGTTGGGCAACTCTCGCAGCGAAAACGGGTACCAGTAATGATAGCCGTGACAGTTGGTTTGTTGGAGTCGATGGCCGTGAAGTAGTCACGATTTGGACTGGTCGTGATGACAATAAACCGACCAAATTAACCGGCGCCAGTGGCTCATTAAGAACTTATGCTAATTATCTAGCTCAGCGTGCACCGGAACGTTTAACCTTGCCGTGGCCTAGTAAAATTGTCACCACTCATTTTGAACAAACTCAGTCTGGTGGCTATCAAGCAGATTGCGGCGGTGATATTGAATTACCCCAGTGGGATGTGAACGGTGATCTCAAAGATCAATGTAAAAACAACCCAAGCCGTTGGTTGAAGTCGTTATTTGATTTTTAATAGCGGAATTTTTATGAGGTTGTGATTTAATAGACCGCTGCTGAAACTCACTTTTGTGAATATGGATATCGGCTATTCAATATTAATAAGGATGTTTTGTTGAAAATCGCGCGTTTGTTATTTGGAATTGTCACGCTTCCACTAGTGTGTTGGTCGGTTAATGCCCAACAAGTGATGCCTGATGGCTCGACCCGACCTACTATTGCAGTCGTGTTAGCGGGCGGTGGAGCCAAAGGCGCAGCGCATATTGGGGTACTACAAGCGTTAGAAGAAATGCATATTCCGGTCGATATTGTTACTGGTACCAGCATGGGGTCTTATGTTGGTGGTCTTTACGCACTAGGGATGAGCGCTGAAGAAATCGAAGAAACCGTACAAAGTATTGATTGGAACTCTGGTTATCATGATCGAGTAGGGCGTAGTGAGCGCCGAGTTCGTGATAAAGAATACGATGACCGTTATCAGTTACATACCGATCTAGGTTTACGTTGGCTTGAAGTTAAAATGCCTAAAGGCGTGGTTCAAGGCCAAAATATGCTACAAATCTTACGCCAAAGTACAGGTAACCTCCCACCTTTTGATTCCTTTGATGAGTTACCCGTTCATTACCGTGCTGTTGCCACCGATATTGTTAATTTAAAACCTGTTGTGATGGGCGATGGTGAAATTGTTGATGCCATGATGGCAAGTATGTCAGTACCCGGTGCGCTACCTCCATATCAATATAAAGGTATGTTGCTAGTAGATGGTGGGGTGACCGACAATATGCCGGTGGAGTTGGCTCGTTCGATGGGGGCAGATGTCGTTATTGCTGTCGATATCAGTACTGATTACCAAACCGAAGACCAACTAAAAACGTTTTTAAATGTCGGTAATCAGTTGTCCAATTATCTGGTGCGGCGTAGTACTCAAGCACAAAGCGATCTGTTAACACCAAATGATGTATTGCTGCATCCTGCTGTCGGGAAAATGAGTACCACAGACTTTTCACAAATGCCCGAAGCCTACGATAAAGGCTATCAAGCGGCAGTCGAACAAAAACCGCAATTACAGAGATACTCCATTTCAGCTGATAACTATGAATCTTATCAGCTAGCTAAGCTTGCCAAGAGAAAGCAATTTAAACGTGGGCCTGAGTTAGAAATCAAACAAGTTCATGTCGAAAATAATAGTCATTACCACGAAAATGTATTGTTAAACCGTTTAGGGATTAAGCCTGGGGAACAGTACACCAGTGAAGAAATAGAACTGAAAATTCGTGATTTATATGCCCTCGATCGTTTCGAACGTGTTTCTTATAGCTACAAAGACAATAAAGATGGAACGACAGACCTTAATATTCAGGTTAATGAAAAAGAGTGGGGGCCAAACTACGTCGATTTTCGTTTCTTTATGGAAGATAACTTTAAAAGTTCCAGTAAGTATTCGATTGGTTTAACCAGTAATTTTACCGATATAGGAAGTCTTGGCGCGGAATTGCGCAGTAATGTTGAAATTGGAACCGATAAGCTTTTTGGGCTTGAGCTGTATGTTCCCTTTACTTATAACCAAAATTACTTCATTTCAGCGGCATCCACTTATAGTGACGAAAAATCTAACTTCTTTATCCCAGATGCGAATAACCCTAACCAAGACTCAGAAGGCAGTACCCAGTTAACGGATACCGAAAATTCATTACCGATTGATTATAAGAAGTGGATCGGTGATCTCTCTATTGGTTATCAACCAACGTTATGGCAAGAAATTCGTTTAGGTATTCGTTATACCAACGGCAATACTAGTCTTACAGGTTTACCTTCATTTGGTGATAGTGACTACACTCGCCAGGGGGCTTATGTTCGATATCGTCTAGACACACTGGATGACTTTAGTTTTCCGAGTAAAGGCTATTATGCTGATGTAGAGTACTTATACTCTAGCGATAAGTATGATGGTGAATCGAGTGAGATCGCATCTGAAATTAACACCAACTTTATGATTGCTAAAAGTTATCAAAAGCATTCATTAGTTGGCCGATTTGAATACAGTGTGGTGGATACAGAAAGCGAAGGTGTACCAATAGATCCTCTAGAACTTGGTGGCTTTTTGCATTTATCGGGTATTCCAAGAGACAGTTTATTAGGGCGAAATAAAGCTTATACCAGTTTAGTGTACCGTTATAAGTGGTTTGAAAATGATTTTGGTTTATTCCGTTCTCCCGTATATCTGGGAGCGTCATTAGAGTATGGCGGGGTATGGACTAATTCTGATTCTAACTGGAACAGTGACTCTATGTATGTCGCCGGATCGGCTTTTACAGGGGTTGATTCACCGATTGGCCCGATCATTTTAGCTTATGGTCAAACCGAGCAAGGTTTTAACTCAGCGTACTTGATAATAGGCTCTACTTTCTAACCCTATAGTAAAAAAGGCGGGGTTTGACTAAGTTTTTCAGCAACTTTAGTTCCAGTTTGCTAGCTTGGTCAAACTCGCAAGATTTTAATTTTTCGTTAAATTTGTTATTCTCCAACCAACACTTTGGCTCCGACCGTATTCGATTATTAAGAATCAGCCATAATACTAATTCATAATAAAACATGGGCAGGAAGCCAAATTTCCAAGGATGTTTACCCTTTATCACAAATAGAAGGGTCGACCGCAATGAGAGGAATGAGTCGTGCTTGAAGCCTACCGTAAACACGTCGAAGAGCGTGCCGCTGAAGGAATTGTCCCAAAACCTTTAGACGCAGAGCAGGTCGCTGCTTTGGTAGAACTACTGAAAAATCCACCTCAAGATGAAGAAGAGTTTATTCTTGATCTGTTTGTTAACCGTATCCCACCTGGCGTTGATGAAGCCGCTTATGTTAAAGCTGGTTTTTTAACTGCCGTCGCGAAAGGCGAAGCTGAATCTCCATTAATTTCTCGTGAAAAAGCCGCTGAATTGCTAGGTACTATGCAGGGCGGTTATAACATCGAGCCATTAGTGAGCTTTTTAGATGATGAGCTACTCGCGCCGATCGCGGTAACCGCACTTAAGCAAACATTACTGATGTTCGATGCTTTCCATGATGTGGAAGAAAAAGCCAAAGCAGGTAATGAATCTGCGAAAGAAGTGATGCAATCATGGGCGGATGCAGAATGGTTCTTAAACAAACCTAAACTTGAAGATAAAGTAACCTTAACTGTCTTTAAAGTAACAGGTGAAACCAACACTGATGATCTATCTCCGGCACCGGATGCATGGTCTCGTCCTGATATCCCGCTTCATGCTTTAGCAATGCTAAAAAATGAACGTGAAGGTATTAACCCTGATGATGCAGGTAATGTTGGTCCAATTAAACAAATTCAAGAACTAGAAGAAAAAGGTCATCCACTAGTTTATGTGGGCGATGTTGTTGGTACTGGTTCTTCTCGTAAATCGGCGACTAACTCAGTGCTTTGGTTTATGGGACACGATATACCATACGTGCCAAACAAACGCGCGGGTGGTTTCTGCCTAGGTGGTAAAATTGCGCCTATCTTCTTCAACACTATGGAAGATGCGGGTGCACTACCTATCGAGCTTGATGTATCTAAAATGAACATGGGTGATGTGATTGATATTTATCCTCATGAAGGAAAAGTATGCAAGCACGGCACTGATGAAGTGATTTCTACCTTTAAGCTAAAAACTGACGTACTTTACGATGAAGTCCGTGCTGGTGGTCGTATTCCATTGATCATCGGTCGTGGTCTAACCGATCGCGCTCGTACTTCTTTAGGTCTTGAGCCTTCAGAAGTGTTCCGTCGTCCTGTACCGGTTGCTGAATCTGACAAAGGCTTTACGCTTGCTCAGAAAATGGTAGGTAAAGCATGTGGTGTGACAGGCGTTCGTCCTGGCACTTACTGTGAGCCTAAAATGACCACAGTCGGTTCTCAAGATACGACTGGCCCAATGACGCGTGATGAGCTTAAAGATCTGGCTTGTCTAGGTTTCTCTGCAGACTTAGTGATGCAGTCTTTCTGTCATACGTCAGCTTATCCAAAACCAGTTGATGTGAATACCCACCATACGCTACCGGATTTCATTATGAACCGTGGCGGTGTATCGCTTCGTCCGGGTGATGGTATCATTCACTCATGGTTAAACCGTATGCTTCTACCTGATACCGTTGGTACTGGTGGTGACTCGCATACTCGTTTCCCTCTTGGTATTTCATTCCCAGCCGGTTCTGGTCTTGTTGCCTTTGCTGCTGCCACTGGTGTGATGCCATTGGATATGCCTGAATCTGTTTTAGTACGCTTTAAAGGCGAAATGAAACCAGGTATTACCTTGCGTGATCTTGTTCATGCGATCCCTTACTACGGTATCCAACAAGGTCTACTAACGGTTGAAAAAGCCGGTAAGATCAATGAATTCTCTGGTCGCGTACTAGAAATTGAAGGTCTTGAGCACCTAACGGTAGAGCAAGCATTTGAGCTTTCTGATGCTTCAGCGGAACGTTCTGCTGCCGGTTGTACGGTGAAACTTTCAGAAGAGTCGATTGCTGAATACCTTAATTCAAACATCGTGATGCTGAAGTGGATGATCTCTGAAGGTTATGGTGATGTTCGTACGATTGAACGTCGTATCACAGCAATGGAAGAGTGGTTAGCTAAACCTGAGCTAATGAGCGCTGATAAAGATGCTGAATATGCTCATGTGGTTGAAATTGACCTAGCAGAGATTGATCAACCAATCCTTTGTGCGCCAAACGATCCAGATGATGCTCGCCTGCTTTCTGATGTTCAAGGTACTGAAATTGATGAAGTATTCATCGGTTCTTGTATGACTAACATTGGTCACTTCCGCGCGGCTGGTAAGTTACTGGAAAAACACAAAGGTGAATTAGATACTCGCCTATGGGTAGCGCCACCAACTAAGATGGATAAAGATCAGCTAATCGAAGAAGGTTACTACGGTATCTTCGGACGTGCTGGGGTTCGTATTGAAACTCCGGGCTGTTCATTATGTATGGGTAACCAAGCACGTGTTGCTGAGAAATCGACCGTAATGTCGACTTCAACGCGTAACTTCCCGAACCGCTTGGGTAATGGTGCGAATGTATTCTTAGCGTCTGCTGAACTATCAGCAGTGGGTGCAATTCTGGGTCGTATCCCGACTAAAGAAGAGTACTTAAGCTATGCTGAGCAAATTAATGCGACAGCTGCAGATACATACCGCTATCTGAACTTCCATCAGATGAAGCATTACACCGATAAAGCTGACACAGTGATTTTCCAAGAGCCAGCATAACGGCCTTGAGTTAATTTACTTACGTTATAAAACCGCTGAGCAATCAGCGGTTTTTTTCGTTTAGAGAGAAAAGGTCGCCAAGTCGCATTTCCAATCATTACCAAGTAAACTCTCAATATCCTCCTAAAAATAAAAAAGTGCTCCGTTATGGACTTTGAATTTAAGAAAAATACCTTAGATGGTAGCTATCGTGTGGTGTTCTCTTCAGGACATGAAGCCATTGGCCATTGGTTAATTGAAGAAATCGGTACCGATACCGCTAAGCTTGATAGCGTTTTGCAACAAATTGGTGCACAGAGAAATATTAACCAAGAATGGCGATTATTAGGCCAAGATTGGAGTTTGTTTCTTGAGCAGAATGAAGTGCATATTTCTTCTAACCATTTGTTAAGTCATGAAGCCTCTATTTATGAAGAAGAGAGAGAGGATGATCTTTCTGCTTATGATGAAGAAAGTGAATCATGGTGTGGTATCGAAGACTTTGAACAAGTTTTGCATTCTTGGCGTGCATTTGTCGCCTAATCTTTCTTTTTCTCCCTCCTTGCTATTTTATTGTGAATCGCGCGCACTATTATGGTGCGCATGATTTCCCCCTTAAATTCCCACTCATTATCTATTCCCTTTAAATCAACAGCTTATAAAGTTGGCACGCAACTTGAAAGCATTGTAAATGTTAAAGGAATGCATCATGACGAGGGAATGCAATGAAATTAATTAGTGCAATAATCAAACCGTTTAAATTAGACGATGTCCGTGAAGCGTTAGCTGATGTAGGCATTGAGGGTATGACTGTTTCTGAAGTGAAAGGCTTTGGACGTCAAAAAGGCCATACAGAGCTGTATCGTGGCGCGGAATATCAAGTGGATTTCTTACCGAAAGTGAAGGTAGAAATTGCCACTCAAAGTGACAATGTGGATCGTGTGATTGAAGCGATTATGAAAGCCGCACAAACCGGTAAAATCGGCGATGGTAAAATTTTCGTCTTTGATCTGCAGCAAGCAGTTCGTATTCGTACTGGCGAAATGGACGACGAAGCACTTTAAAGGATTAAGGGACGGAGAATTAAGATATGGAAATTGTAGAAATCAAATACGCGTTAGATACGTTTTTCTTACTGATATCTGGTGCGCTAGTCATGTGGATGGCAGCAGGTTTTGCCATGTTAGAAGCGGGTTTAGTTCGTTCAAAAAATACCACAGAAATTTTAACTAAAAACTTTGTACTGTTTGGTATTGCTTGCACCATGTTCTTATTGGTCGGCTATAACATCATGTACGTTGGTAATGCAGAAGGCGGCGTGTTCCCATCATTTGGCGGCCTGATTGGCTCTCAAAGTGAAGGTGCTTCACACTCTTTAGAATCAGACTTTTTCTTCCAGGTAGTGTTTGTCGCGACAGCAATGTCAGTGGTATCTGGTGCAGTAGCAGAGCGTATGAAACTGTCTACTTTCTTGATCTTTAGTGTGGTGTTAACTGGCTTTATCTACCCAATTGAAGGTTACTGGACTTGGGGCGGTGGTTTCTTATCTGCTGCTGGTTTCAGTGATTTTGCAGGCTCAGGTATTGTTCACCTCGCGGGTGCAGCAGCGGCATTAGCGGGTGTGTTACTACTGGGCGCACGTAAAGGTAAATACGGCAAGAATGGTGAAGTTCACCCAATTCAAGGTTCAAACATGCCGCTAGCTACGCTAGGTACATTTATCCTTTGGTTTGGTTGGTTTGGCTTTAATGGTGGTTCTCAGCTAGCGTTATCTTCAGCGGCGGATGCAACAGCAATTGGTCAAGTTTACTTAAACACTAATGCGGCTGCGGCGGCTGGTGCGGTTGCTGCTTTGATTACTGTGAAACTGATTTGGGGCAAAGCTGATCTTACTATGATCCTTAATGGTGCATTAGCAGGTCTAGTTGCGATTACGGCAGACCCAGCATCACCATCTCCAGTAATGGCGTTAGTGGTTGGTGCAATTGCCGGCGTATTAGTTATCTTTAGTATCTTATTCCTAGATAAAGTGAAGATTGATGATCCAGTGGGTGCTATCTCTGTGCACGGTGTGTGTGGTGTCTTCGGTCTACTAATGGTTCCATTTAGTAATTCTGATGCAACGTTTGGCGCGCAAATTTACGGTGCGGTAGTTATCTTTGCATGGGTATTTGGTGCTAGCTTAGTAGTTTGGAGTATCTTGAAAGCTACTATGGGCATCCGTGTTAGTGAAGAAGAAGAAATGGATGGCGTTGATATGCACGATTGTGGTGTCGCAGCTTACCCAGAGTTCACTTCAACTAAGTAATTTATCGTTCGATTAAGTTACATCGTTATACTCTGTTACAAAGCCCTGCTCATTTGAGTGGGGTTTTTCATTTTTGTGAGCTACCAACGGTTGAGTTAAATCCTATTCTCCATATAATAAACGCATTGATAATTGTTATCACTTACATTTAGTTTAAGGATGAGTTTAATGAAAAAGCTGTTACTAGCCTCTGCGGTTACCGCAACGACTTTCGCCCCTATCGCTATGGCTGCAGAAGAAGTGAATGTCTATTCTTACCGTCAACCGTTTCTTGTTGAGCCAATGCTAAAAGAGTTTACTGAAGAAACTGGCATTAAAGTAAATGTGAAATTTGCTAAAGATGGTTTGGCAGAAAAACTGGTTCAAGAAGGCGAGTACAGCCCTGCTGACGTGGTACTTACTGTTGATATTAGCCGTTTAGCTGAGTTGAGTGATAAAGAAGTTGTTCAAGCTGTTAATAGCGATGTGATTAATGGCAATATCCCATCTCAATATCGTGATAAAGAAGGCGAGTGGTTTGGTGTGACAACACGTGCTCGTGCGGTTTATTCATCAAAAGATCGTGTAGGCAAGCTACCTGCTTCATTTGATTATATGGATTTAGCGAAACCTGAATATAAAGGCAAGATTTGTACTCGTCCAGGTAAGCACCCATACAACGTTTCTTTAGTATCGGCGATGATTGGTCACCATGGTGAAGCGGAAACAAAAGAATGGCTAGAAGGCGTAAAAGAGAATTTAGCACGTAAACCACAAGGTAATGACCGTGGACAGGTTCAAGCGATTAAAGAAGGCTTGTGTGATTACTCTATCGGTAATAGCTACTACCTAGGTAAAATGCTTGAAGATGATAAGCAAAAAGCATGGGCTGAAGCGGTATACATCAACTTCCCAGGTCAAGAAGCCTTTGGTACGCACGTAAACATCAGTGGCATGGCGATGGCAAAATATGCGCCGAATAAAGAGAATGCGCTCAAACTTATGGAGTTCTTATCTGGTGATGCTGCACAGAAAATGTATGCTAAAGATAACTTTGAATCTCCAGTTAAGCAGGGTGTTGAAGCTTCGGAATTAGTGGCATCTTGGGGTGACTATAAAGCGGATGATTTATCGCTAGATGAAATTGCCGCTCACCATGAAGCTGCAGTGAAATTATTGGATGAAGTAAAATTTGATCTGTAATTTTAGTCAAAGTTAAATCGAAAATGAAAGGGGGAGCTTAGGCTTCCCTTTTGTGGTTTTTATAAGCGTTAAGTGGTCGCGATGAAGGAAAAGTATTTTAAGTGGAAGTTAGGAAGTTGGGCGGTGATGGGGTTACTCATCTTGCCTATTCTCGCGATTTTTTATACGGCTATCGGTGAAAGTGACGAACTTTTTTCACATCTATTTTCCACTGTTCTACCTACCTATACTTTAAATACCTTTTTATTGGTTGCGGGCACTATGTTGCTTGCTTTGCTGTTTGGTATTCCTAGCGCTTGGCTAATGGCGATGTGCAAACTTCCTGGGGAGAAAACACTGCAATGGGCTTTAGTTCTGCCCTTAGCAATGCCGGGTTATATTGTGGGTTATGTCTATACCGATTGGTTTGATTTTGCAGGCCCGATTCAAATTTGGCTAAGAAATACCTTCGAACTTACTCCGCAACAATATTGGTTTCCTGATCTTCGTACTTTACCCGGGGCAATGACGGTTTTAGCCTTGGTTCTTTACCCTTATATTTATTTATTGTCCCGTTCAGCTTTTATGGAGCAAAGCGGTTCATTACTACAATCTGCTCGATTATTAAAATGTACTCCTACACAAAGTTTCTTTCGTGTTTCATTGCCTTTGGCTAGGCCGGCGATTGCTGTAGGGCTTTCGCTTGTGGCAATGGAAACCTTAGGTGATTTTGGAACCGTCAATTATTTTGCTGTGAGTACGCTAACCACTGCGGTTTATGATACTTGGCTGGGGTATTCCAACCTTACGGCAGCCGCAAAAATCTCTTCCATTATGTTATTGGTCGTCGTGTTACTGCTTAGCGCTGAACGTTATAGTAGGCGCAAGCAAAAGCACTTCCAAGCTCAGTTTACTAGCCATGAAGATCACCGCTACCTATTGGTAGGCTGGAAGAAATGGCTAGCACTAATATGGTGTTGGGGATTGGTGTTAGGTGGTTTTTTATTACCGATTCTTCAACTAGCTTATTACAGCCTACATTACTTTTCAGATAGCTGGACAACCGAGTTTAAAGTTTACTCCTTAAATAGTTTAAAAGTCTCATTCAGCGTCGCGTTGGTTTGCGTGGTGATTGCACTTATTGTGAACTTTTATCATCGATTATCAGGGCAAGGCGGATATGTTTCAAAATCGGCGTTAATACCAATGCGGTTATCGTCATTAGGCTATGCAGTACCGGGAACTGTACTTGCCATTGGCATTATGGTGGCGGTATTAACGCTAGATCATAGTGTTAATGATGTGGCTAAATTTATGGATTGGGGAAGACCTGGGCTGATTTTCTCAGGCACTATGTTTGCGTTAGTGTTTGCATTGAGCGTTCGTTTTTCTGCTGTTGCTATCGGAAGCGTTGAAAGCGGTTTAGCAAAGGTGACACCTAGTTTAGATATGGCTGCTCGCACTATGGGGTGTAATTCTAGTCAGATGTTGCGCAGAGTTCATATTCCTTTAGTGATGAGAGGAACATTGATTGCGGGTTTATTGGTGTTTATCGAGTCAATGAAAGAGCTTAACGCCTCAATATTATTACGCCCTTTTAATTTTGAGACCTTGGCGACTTATGTTTATAACTATGTTTCAGACCAGCAATTAGAATTGGCAGCACTACCTGCAATCTTGTTAATTTTGGTAGGTTTACTGCCTTTAATTATTGTTAATCGTTCTTTAGAAAAGGTGCATTAAATGACCTCTCAACATCAAGCTGTAAAAGCAGAGTCTTTCGCATTAAAAATTGAAGGTTTGACGTGTCATTATCCCTCGCATACTCAACCTAAAATATCGACACCCGTTTTAGAGAACCTGAATTTATCGGTACAACAAGGGGAAATTGTTTGTTTGCTTGGTGCCAGTGGTTGTGGCAAAACCACCTTACTTAAAGCGATCGCGGGGCTGTTACCATTATCATCTGGGCAAATGAAATTAAATGATAATCTGATTGATGATGGCGAACATTGGGTAGCACCAGAACAACGTAATATCGGTTTAATTTTCCAAGACTACGCACTATTTCCCCATTTGACGGTTTCTGAAAATGTGGCTTTTGGTCTGCAAGACCATTCAAAATCACAACGAAGTACAATAGTCGAAAGTATGTTGGAGTTGGTTCATTTATCTGGGTTAGGTGAGCGTTATCCTCATCAGCTTTCTGGTGGCCAACAGCAGCGCGTTGCGATTGCACGTTCATTGGCTTATCAGCCAGACCTTTTATTATTGGATGAACCGTTTTCTAATATTGATACTCAAGTGCGCCATGAATTGATTCGCGATATTCGCCGTATCTTTAAGCAACAAGGGGTGACGGCGATTTTTGTTACTCATTCCCGCGAAGAAGCTTTTGCCTTTTCAGATAAAATGGCGGTTATGAACAATGGGGTTATTGAGCAATTTGGCAGTGCTGCTCAACTGTATTACCAACCTTCGAGTAAGTTTGTGGCGAACTTTTTAGGCGGCGGTTGTTATCTACCGGCGCAAAAACTGGCACCGAACCGGTTTGACACGGTACTAGGTGAGTTACAGGTAGTCAGTGTTGATTCGATAGCAGTAGGGCAAGGTTGTGAAATTTTATTAAGGCCGCAGCAAGTATTATTGCAATTGGATGAGAGTAGCGAGAATCGAGTGATTGAACAGCAATTTATGGGCGATCATTGTCGTTATGTGGTGGATGTACAAGGAGTGAAATTACTTGGTCAATCACATCATTTGCTCGAAGTAGGACAACATGTCTCGGTGACTGTCGATTGCGATGGTGCTTTGGTATTCTAGTTTTAAATTATTTGGATTTAAGGAGAAGATGAATATGGAATTAACGGAATTTTTGCATCAAGTGACCACAGAGCCGCTATCGGTAGAATTTGAGCAGACCATCGCTACGATTGATGCGAACTATCGCTTTACTCCAAGCGCCTTTATCAATGGTGAGGTAGAGAATGAAGCAGGGCAAAACAATGGCTCTTGTAAGATCTTTGCCTTTGCTCAAATGCATAATTTAACTCAAGCGCAAACTCTGGCTTGTTTTGGTAAGTTCTACCGTGAAGATGTTTTACAGCATCCGGAAAACGATGATCATCAAAATATTCGTAATTTTATTGAGCATGGTTGGGATGGCATAAAATTCTCATCGCCGGCGCTGAATTAATTACAACGGTTAATAAAAAGATAGATAAAGTAAAGCCGCGTAAGAATTGATTTCTTGCGCGGCTTCTTCGTGTATTCAGGATTTAGTTATTAGAGCGTGCTACCCAATACATCTGGCGGCATTGGTGTTTTATTGACTCTATGTAGGCCGATGACTGCCAGTAATGACATTGCAAGCATTAACGCCCCTAGTGGAAGCTGGTTTTGTGCTGGCATCATTGCAGCTAATAATGTTGCCATTCCCGCGCCGAAATTCTGTATGCCACCTAATAATGCTCCTGCCGTTCCTGCATGATGAGGAAATGGTGAAATAGCACCAGTTGTCGCTGCTGGAAATAACACACCAGCGCCTAAGAAGTAGATGGTTGCGCCACCCACTAAACTTACCGCGTTGGTGAAGCCAAATACTCCCGGAATAAATATTACCAATGAGCCAATAGCAATCGCGACCAAGCCGAAGTTAAGCGCTCGTTTTTCTGAATGGCGAGAAGCAATCCAGCTCGACATTGCCGCACCTAGCAAGTAGCCGGGAATCGGTACAATGAATAACAAACTTACCGTGGTTGCTGCCATTTTGAGCTTACCACCAAGTAGTACACCTGCCGCCGCTTCAAATAGTGCCACGCCAGCAAACGTCGCGACTAAGCATAATAAGTAACCTTGGAATTGGCGATTGCTCATTACATAACGGTAGCTAGTTGCCACTGAATCATAGCGACGTGATTCCTTCGGTAATGTTTCCGTCATGTGAGTGAACATAATAATGGTCACGCCAATGCTAAATAGGGCTAGGAACAAGTAGCTACTGCGCCAATTAAACGCTTCCGTTAAGTAGCCACCTAATAGCGGAGCCATTAATGGTGAAAACATCAGGCACATGCTGATCAAGCTATTGACCTTATGTAAGTCTTGCCCAGAAAAGCAATCGCGACTTAATGTTCTTGCCATCGCGCCGCCACAACCAATCCCCATACCTTGGATAAAACTTGCTACCAAGAATAAATGAAAGTTATGAGAAAATAGCGCCAAAATAGAGCCGGCAACGTAGATGACTAAGCCGACTAAAATAATAGGTCGGCGACCTAAGCGATCAGATAATGGCCCATAAATAAATTGCGATAATCCATAAGGAATTAAGTAGCAGGCCATCACCGCTTGCATTGAAGCTGCGGATACATGAAATTCATGTGCCATGTAACCCATTGATGGTACATACATGGTTTGCGTCATTTGGCCAACAGCCGCCAAAATGGCGATTAAGAAGGTTAGTTTGATTAAACTAAAAGGCGCAGACATCCATCTTCTCCACAAGAATAAAGATAAGTAAGGAAAGGGTAAAAGTGACCCTGAAATTGGCGTGGATATTAGAGCTAAACACTTTATTCAGCAATAAAAATGTGAGTAGATTCACAAGAAGAAAATCAATGTGATGGATTAGTTTTTTTAATGGGAATCGAGAAACGAAAAAAGAGACCGCAGCTCTCACCACGATCTCTTGCAAACCTAGGGACTAGAAACTCGTACCTAGCAACCTAGCTCCTATAACGCTAAGAACGCTTTCATCTGAGCAACAACACCTTCAGCCGTTTCTTTATCTTCCATTTCCGAGAAAATACGCAGTAGCGGCTCTGTACCTGAGAAGCGGGCGATCACCCAACCACCATTTTTAAAGTACACTTTTGCGCCATCGTCATAGCTGACTTTTTCGACTTCGTACTCAAACTCGGGCAATAGTTTTTCAACGTAGATCTTGTTGTACAGCACTTCTTTTTGCGCGGGTTTGAATGTGCAGTCACCTTCGGCGGTGTAGGCATAACCATAGCGAGCATAGATTTCATCCAGCATTTCCGACAACTTCTTGCCCGTTACACTGATAAGCTCCACCAATAGGCTTGAGGCAAATACGCCATCTTTACCTTTGATGTGGCCACGAATGGTTAAACCACCCGAGCTTTCACCACCAATTAGTGAATCATCAGCTTCCATTTGGCTACTGATGTGTTTAAAGCCTACAGGTACCTCAAAGCTCTTTTCACCGTGATCCGCAGCGATTTTATCGAGTAGGTGAGTGGTAGCAATGTTACGTACTACCGAGCCTTTCCAACCTTTGTATTCAAGTAGGTAGTAGTACAACAGCATCAAGACTTCATTTGGGTGGATGAAGTTACCTTTTTCATCAATAATGCCTAGGCGATCCGCATCTCCATCCGTACCAATACCGATGTCGTAACCTTCTGCTGCCACTAGGTGCTTAAGGCGATATAACGTTGCCGCACTAGGGGAAGGCATTAGACCCCCAAAGGACGGGTTTTCACCATCGTTGATCACGTCCACATCACAGCGGCCATTAATCAATACGGTTTGCAGAGCATTCTTCGCCACCCCAAACATAGGATCGATCAATACGCGTAAATTGGCTTTTTTGATGGCTTCGATATCAATAAAGTTGATCACGGAATCCACAAAGTCGTTCATTGGGTTAATGATTGCAATACGGCCAGATTCAAGCGCGTCTTCAAAATCGATGCGTTTAACATCGCGATCAGTGAGTACCGCAATTTGCGCTTCGATCTTTTGGGTGATCACTTCATCCGCATCACGGCCACCTTCAATAAATACCTTGATGCCGTTGTAATCGGCAGGGTTATGTGAGGCGGTAATACAAGCTGAATAAGTACAGCCCATTTTATTGCTTTGAAACATCACGATTGGCGTGGGTACAAAGCGATTGATAAAGCTAACCGTAATGCCATTAGCGGCTAAAACTTCAGCAAACCAAAGGGCGGCTTTATCTGATAAAAAGCGGCGGTCATAACCAATCACGAAGCCATTATCAACGACACTTTCTTTTTGCATGATATTAGCGACAGCCTGAGCAACCAGTCGCACGTTGGCTTGGGTGAATTCCTCACCTATAAAGGCGCGCCAACCGCCGGTTCCAAATTTGATCATTTTGATGTCCTTATAAAAGAGCCGAAGAGAACGGATACTCGTTTCTCGTGGCTCGACTAATTTTGCTTTGAAAATTCCATTCTTTTAAGTTTCTTCGAGACCCGAGACCCGAGACCCGAGACCCGAGACCCGAGACCCGTAACCTAGGGACTTTTATCCCATCACCACCACAACTTCATTAACACTACCCGCGGCTTGAGCAGGAATCGCACCGTCAATCGTTTCACCATTTAGCGTGATAGATTTGACGCCTTTACTGACGTTGTTAGGGTTTTCTACCTTGATGTTGAAAGTGGCATCACGCCATTGACGAGTGACTTCAAAGCCCGGCCAGTTAGTTGGAATACAAGGATCAATATTCAAACCATCAAAGCCTAGACGTACACCAAGAATAAAGTTGGTGACCGCAAAGTAAGCCCAACCTGAAGTACCGGTTAACCATGGGTGGTTGGCACGTCCGTGATCTTGGTGATCGCGGCCCATCACAAATTGCACGTAGGAGTATGGTTCAGCAATGCGCTTTTCAATCATGTCGTTTTGATTGTATGGGTTTAGTGCATCATAGAATTTCATCGCTTTATCACCACGGCCTAGTTTGGCCTCTGCTACCCATGCCCAAGGATTTGGATGCGAGAAGATTGCGCCGTTTTCTTTTACCCCTTGATAAACTCGGGTGACAAAACCTATGTCATCGTTTGGCGTTGCGAATGAAGGTGAATTGAGGTGTAGGCCGTACGGAGAGTACAAATGCTCATCCACTGAGTTCATGGCAATTTCGCCACGTTCTTGTGAAACTGCGCCAGATAATACTGCTAAGGTATTGGATTCAAGATGGATCTTACCTTCGGTTTGTTGGGCTGTACCGATCTTGTCGCCATCTTTGGTTAGGCCACGGATATACCAACCGCCTTCTTCATCCCATAGGTGAGTTTCACACGCCTGACGAACACCTTCTGCCAT
This sequence comes from Vibrio sp. CK2-1, assembly GCF_021726515.1. Lineage (GTDB taxonomy): Bacteria > Pseudomonadota > Gammaproteobacteria > Enterobacterales > Vibrionaceae > Vibrio. The sequence continues at coordinate 74,924 of NZ_JAKKCJ010000005.1, forward strand.
AGTGGTGTACTTGTCGACATCTTCCATTTTGCCAAGGTATTTAGCTAGATCGATAAATTCTTGTAGTGCCCAGTAGTGCAAGAAAGACACCATTGATGATTCACCACCGCCTAAGTTTAGGCAGTCGTTCCAGTCAGCGCGTAGGCCTTTACAAATACCGGTATTACCGACGTATTCTGCGGAGAAATCGAGCGCCGCTTTCATATGATCATACACAGAAGCATTGCCGCCATCGGCGTAAGGAATTTGCTCATCAAAGAAGGATTCTTCACCAGTCTCCATGACATATTTACAAATGGTTGGAACGAGCCATAAGTGATCGTCGGAACAGGTATCTTCAATGCCGTGGATCTTATCTTCATCACTTGGCGTTGGAACAACGGTTGGTGATTTCGATGGTTTGACATCGGCTTTTTCAGGATCAAACCAGTCAGGATCAAACAGGTGCAGACCGTAACCAGCTTTGACTTGGCCACGGAGTAGATCGACTAAGCGCTTGCGAGTCATTGCTGGGTTAGAGTGAGGCACTGAAATCGCATCTTGCGCGGTATCACGGTAACCAAGACCAGTACGGCCACCGACTTCGATAAAGGAAGCAAAGCGCGACCACACCACACAGGTTTCGGCTTGGTAAAGAGTCCATGCGTTAATCATGGTATCTAAGCCTTCATTAGGTGACTTCACTTGGAACTTGGCACAACGCTCATCCCAATGCGCTTTAATACCCGCAAATGCTGCATCAACGTTAGCGATATCTTGGTATTTAGCACGCAGTTTTTCGCCATTGTCTTTACCTATACCTAGGATGAAAGCAAAACGCACTTCTTCACCTGGCTGGATAACAAATTGCTTATGTAGAGAGCCACAATGGTTATAACAAGTTTGCGCTGAGTTAGAGCATTTACCTTGTTCAACCGCGATTGGGTTCGCTTCATCACGGTATAAGCCTAAGAAGCTATCGCGTTGACCGTCGTAAGAATCAGGGTCAAAAGTAGAGGCTAGGTAGTAGAAGCCTTCAAAATCATTGGTGTTGTAGTAAAGATCGTATTCGATCACACCTTCACGGTAAGAAGTGCCTGCCGAATATAAAGACATTTGGTGGTTTTGATTATCCGATTGAATATGGCTAAATGAGAACTCAACAAACGAGAAAGCACTGATGGTACGTGGTTTATCTGAAGTGTTTTTAATTACGACATCCCACACTTCCGCATCTTCTCCTTTCGGAATAAACAGAGTTTTAGTAGCGGTGATGCCGTTGTATTCACACTTGAATTTTGAGTAAGACAAGCCGTGGCGAACTTCGTAGTTGGCTTCATCTAGGCTCTTTGCCACTGGCTGCCATGAAATTGACCAGTAATCACCGGTTTCATCATCACGTAAATAAACGTAGTGCCCTGGGCGATCAAAGCTGGCATTAGGACGGAACTTGGTCACACGGTTATATTCTGGCGAGTTATAAAAAGAGTAGCCACCAGCATTGTGAGAAATCACCGTACAGAACTTTTCAGTCCCTAGGTAGTTGGTCCATGGCGCAGGTACGTCAGGGCGAGTGATGACATATTCACGATTGTCGTTATCGAAAAAACCGTATTTCATAATGTAGTCCTTACTTAAAAAATAAACCTTGGAAATGATGTTTCGTGCGTTTTATTGCCAAGGGCGAAAACGAATACCTTGGTGTGTCAAAGTGGGTAAGTGCCCATTGAGACGCGCTAAAAAATCTTCCCAGTTGCGGTGTTTCTTGTTTGTCCAACACGCCTCTGATAAAGCAAGCAGGCGAGGGAAAAGCATGTGATCAATGCGATCTTGGCTGTCGACGATTTCGCACCAAAGGCCACATTGAATTCCAAAGATATGTTGACGACGAGGATCGTCCTCAGCTAATTCTGATAAAGGTTCGTAGCTATAAGATTTTTCTAAAGGGGTAACGCCAGCCCAGTTAACTCCGAGTTCTTCGCAGTTATAGTCTTGAACGATATCGAGGTAGGTAAACTGCGCCGGTTGTAAGATCACATCAAAGCCGGTGCCAGCACATTCAACCGCCGCTTTTTCACTTTGCCATGAGCAAACGATGGTGTTTTTGCTGACTTTATCGCCGTGTTGCACTTCTTCCCAACCAATCATTCGCTTGCCTAGTGATTGCAGTTTATCTTCTGCATGACGCAATAAATGGCCTTGTAAATCTTTAGCATTGGAGTATCCATGCTGTTGCATTAACGCTTGGCATTTAGGGCTTTCAGTCCAAACGCCTTCCGGAACTTCATCGGCACCGATATGAACTAAAGGCGCAGGGAATAGTTGCGCGACTTCTTCGAGCACGGTGTCGATAAAGGTGTAAGTGCCTTCAAGCGCCGGAGAGAGAATATTGTCGGTATAGTATTGAATACTGCGATATTGCGATTGATCATCGGGATCAACCAGCAGTTCCGGTAATGATTTAATCGCTGCGCGACAGTGACCCGGAATATCAATTTCAGGGATCACGATAATGTTACGCTCTGCCGCATATTGAACTATCTCGCGGATCTCTTGTTGCGAATAAAACCCGCCATGCTTGCCTGCTAGATTGGAATATTGCGGATCGATTGGGGTATCAATACCGCGCCATGCGCCAATGTCGGTTAATTGTGGAAAGGCTTTAATTTCAATACGCCAACCTTCATCATCGGTTAAATGCCAATGAAAAACGTTGAATTTTAATTGTGCTAATTGATTAATTAGGCGCTTAACCGTATCGACACCATGGAAGTGGCGAGCACAGTCCAGCATCATGCCGCGGTGAGAAAATCGCGGTTTATCTTCAATTAATACACAAGGTAATGATGGCTGGTTATTATGGACTTGATGACTTATCCATTGCCAAAGTGAAGCACAGCCATGCATAAATCCACTGGATGAATTGGCTTCCAAAATAATTTGCTTTGGCTGAATTTCTAACTTGTATTCGCCATCCGTTAAATTAGGCGACACCACAAAACATAAGTTACCTTGATTACTCATCTTGATGGTGGAATCTAAAATTTGGCTCAGCTCTCCCGCAAGCCATGTTAAGGCACTTTTTGCTTGATTGGTGTGCGATTGAAAGACCAAGCTTTGGCTTAAATCAAACTGACCATCCATAGGTTTTAAGCTTTGTGGCTGCGGAATGATGCCTTGATAGTTAGCGGCAATGGTTGGCAGTGACGTTCGTTGTTTACTGGCCGACTTTAAGGCGACAGGAGTGACCGCTACCGCCAAAGATTGCGGTTTATTTGAAATGTTAGTTTGGAGAAACGCATCATCAAAACCATCATCAAGCAATTGAAAAGGTGAGGTATGGCAACCAAACTCTACATAATAATGCGCATTGGCGGCTAAGGTATGATGTTGGTTTGGCACAAAGCGGCAAAAGCTACCAGTTTGACTGATGCTACCTTGCGTTAAGCTAGTCGGTTGAATATAACGACGAAAGCTGACATTTAATGCCCAGTCATGTAGATCGTTATCACTAAGGTTATGAAGCGTTAAACCAAAACGTGCGTAATTCTCTTGTTCTTCAAGAACAGCAAGGTCAATTCGATAATCCATTTTCTCACCTTTTGAGGCGTAATCGGTTGTCATTTTATTTATCAGCGAATAGCGGATTAAATAAGTTGTGTTTAGGTTGGCGAGCCATCATTAGAGCGCCTTCCATTGCATCGCTTTTGGCTGGCACTAAATACTCGGTGATTGCTGGCGAAAGCCAAGGTTGGATTCGTTCAGCAATGCCTCCCATCAAGGCAATCTGTTTTGCGCCCTTGTTTACTAGTGCGTTGAGGTACATTTCAATATCTTGCGCAGTTTGAGTGAGCAAGCTTGCGGCAAATTCATCACCTTGATTAGCACAGGTAAATATTTTCGGTGAGAACTGGCCGTAATCACATGGACGAGCGGTTTTAGACCAAGTGACGATGGCATCAATATCATGATCAAAATGACTCATAACAAGCTCTGTGATAGGGCTAGCAGGGTAGATGCCATCTTGAACCAGTAGGCTGTGTTGAATTAGCCTAAGTCCCATAATCGCGCCCCCGCCTAAATCAGAGATTGGAAATTCACGCCCACCGACCACATGTTGCTTCCCTTTAGCTAATAAAATGCCGCAAGATCCAGTGCCGGCAATCATGATTGCGCCATCTTGTCCTTGATGCGCCCCTAGGCAAGCACCATAAGCATCGGTATTGAGTACTACGCTAGCAAAAGGATGTGGCAGAGACATAAATTGCTGCCAGGCACTTTCTTGTTCAGCTGCCGCTAGAGCAAGCCCTAGATGCATGCGAGAAAAGTCTTGTTGGGATAAGCCAGCTTGTTGAGCGGCCTGATTGATCGCTTCAATGATGGCAGCCATGGCAACCTCAACACCTAACAAGATATTGGCGCTACCGCTTTTGCCTTCACCAAGTAATGCTCCATGGCTATCACGAATTCGTGCGCGACATGAGGTGCCACCACCATCAATACCGACCAATAAATCACTCATGGTTGCTCTCCGCTGCTGATCCTGTTACCGCATATTGTTGCGAGATGATCGCCAATAAATACCATGCGCCATGTGGGATCCATTGCTCACCCCAACGCCAGTTTTGCAGCATGTCATCTTTTTGTGGTTCAGGATTAAATGCGATATCGGCTTCATCATCAAAACCTGCGGTGATGCCATTGCATACGCCGCCTTTGGCATTAAAGAAGCCGAGTTCTGGTAGGTAGTCAGGGTTGTTGTGGCCGTGTCCATCAAGCATGCACATATCGTATGGGTTCAAGCCTAAAATCCAATCGAGCGCGGATTGAGCGTAGCTTTGTAATTGGTTTTTCAATTGTGGATCTTGCAGATAAGGCTGCACCAAATTAGCCATGGCAGAAAGCGAACCAAGTCGTGCATTTTCGCCTTGCCACCAATAGCCAGATTCATTGTTATGCGCAATAAAAAAGGCGTCACGTTTGTCACTATCAACCGCTTTTACATATTGGCGAGGGTAGCCAAATGGATTCGCTACTTGCTGGCTAATGGTGAGCTCAAAGCGCACCGCATTTTCAATTACCGATAAAGTGGTTTGACGTAGTGCTTGATCGTTTTCAATCGCTAAGTATTCAGTGAGAGCAATCGTCGGTAATCCGGCTTCTGCAGAATGAAAGTAAGGTCTTGAGCCGTCTTGATTGGCTGACCAAAAGTGATCGAAGTTCTCATCAGAGGTTTGACGCAACATTAATGCTTGCGACCAGCGACGTGCTTCCGATAAATAAAATGCATCTTGAGTACTACGATATAGCTCAACACTGGCGAGTAGGGCGCAATATTCATCAATAATGTTTTCAACGCCATCGTTGAGGTATTGGGTATTGTACTCAATTAAATGTTGATAACCTTTGAGCGCACAATCTAGGTAGGTTTGTTGGCTGTATTCACCGCTTTCTTCTAATTGAGATGCTGCTGCTAATGCTGCAATCGCGATGCCGCCACCTTGACGAAATCCCGCTTGGTAATCACTGCCTTTATGACCTTCTTGCGTTTCATAAGCGCAAATTTCACGTTGAGCGGTATCTTTACTCCACTTATCAAAAACAGTCATATAGAAGAAGCCTTGTTGGCTTTGCATGCGAACTAAAAAGTCTGCGCCAAATAATGCTTCTTCGATTAAACGAACTTGAGAAAATAACGCAAAGTCATCGTGATCTTTTGCAAGATGTAAGCCTTTCAGCATATTCCACACTACCATCGGAATTTGCTGTGGATTTAAATAATTAGCATAAGAAAGGTGACTTAAATATTTGCTGACATCGCCAGAGGCGTCATACCAACCGCCATGTACATCGACGGTTTGCGGTTCTGATTGATCTGAGCTCAATATTGGCGCGTTGCGATCTTGCTTATCAAACTTTCCACCGCAGCGCTGAGATTTAAAGTAGTGAAGGAGATCAGAAAAAGTACGCTGCATTAAAAGATCATTTTTGATCTCAAAGCTGTGAGATTGAATCGAGTCAATAGAAAGGCAGTAGCGGCCAGCTTTAGAAAAGCGAGAAAAGTCGATCTGAGCAAAATCGCCATGATGCCAACGATCCACTTTCCCCACAAAAGTAACTGGAAATTCTTCCTCTACTTGCTGAGTATCAATATTGATTAATTGGGCAATGAGAGGGCGAGCTGGTGTATTGGTTGCTGTATTAAAATCTGAGGCAAGTACTACCGCATTTTTGCTGCTAAAGCATGAGTAACCAATATGGTTAGTGAGAATTTGCATATCTGCTTCAAGCCTCCTGCCTATAGCCCAGAATTGTAAAGGCATAGACAACGTTCAAATAGTTTGTTGGCATACCAACCTGAGTAAAGAGGTCAGGTTGGTATGCGGGTAAATCGAGGATTAATCCTCAAATAGGTAACAGCGAACAAAGTGGTTTTCTGCTAACTGAGTGACACCAGGCATTTTCTCGCGACATTTGTCGGTCGCGTGTAAACAACGTCCGGCAAATGGGCAGCCAAGGGAATCCGGCGTCCAAAGAGGAATTTCCCCTTTATTACCTTTCAGTTTTTCATGGATCGATTTTTTAGGATCCGGAACCGCAGAAACGAGCAGTTGTGTATAAGGGTGTTGAGGATCGTGAATGATTTCATCGGTATCACCCCATTCCACCATGTGGCCGACATACATCACTGACAGATCTTCGGCAATATAACGAGCGGTGGCGATATCGTGCGTGATGTACAGAAGTGACATCTGCTTATCAAACTTCATTTCTTCCATCAGGTTAAGTACCCCTGCGCGGATAGAAACATCGAGCATAGACGTTGGCTCATCGGCTAGTACGACTTCGGCACCCACCGCGATATTACGCGCTAAGTTAACCCGTTGACGTTGACCCCCTGAAAGCTGGTGGGGGAATTTTGCCGCTGTTTCTTTTGGCGGGTTAAGACCTACTTGCTCTAGCAGTTCATAGACTCTTTCTTGCAACTCTTTCTTATTGCTGCTTTTCACTTTGTTATGAATGATCAGCGGGCGCGCAATATGGTGAAAGATATTGTGAGTTGGGTTTAATGAACCAAATGGGTCTTGCCATACCATTTGTACGCCTTCACGGTAATGCATGAGATCTTGGCGTTTAGTGATATCGAGAATATCGCGGCCTTTATATTCAATCGTACCGGCCGTTGGGGCGTACATTTTGGCAATCATTTTGGCAGTGGTGGATTTACCCGAACCGGATTCGCCCACTACGGCTAAGCCACGGCTTTTGTACATTTTGAATGATACGTCGTTAATCGCTCGCATCATTGGCTGTTTCAATGAATTACTGGTGATCGGGAAGTCTTTAACTAAGTTCTTCCCTTCAATGAGTAATTTTCCGTATTTATCTGATGAGCTCATAATTGTCTCCAGCTTCTCGCTAATTCTTGTTTTACTGGCCGTTAGTGACGACTAAACGATATGTTGATTTCTATCTCGTTTAATTAAACTTTCGCCTGAACAATCGGCTCACCATATAAATGGCAGTTTGATAATCGACCCGGTTCTATTTGACGTAACTGAGTTGGAACATGACGACAAGTGTCATGAACACGCTCACAACGCGCTTGGAAACGACAACCTTCAGGGATCTCTAACAGGTTAAGAGGGTTACCGGGAATGCCGGTTAACTTCGTCTTAGGTCCAGTTAATGGTGGGAAAGATGATCCCAACCCTTTGGTGTAAGGGTGATACGGTGATTCTAAAATTTCTTTAGAAGGCGCAACCTCAATCAATTCACCTGAGTACATAATCCCAATGCGATCTGAGAACTCAACCATCAACGATAAGTCATGGGTAATGAATAAGATCGAGAAACCAAACTCTTCTTTTAACGCATAGATTTTCTGTAAGATTTCACGTTGAACCACAACATCCAGTGCGGTTGTTGGTTCATCCATGATGATCATTTTAGGGTTAAGGGCTAATGCAATCGCAATTACGAGTCGTTGACGCATACCACCAGAGAATTGGTGAGGGTAGTCACCTAGACGATCTGGGTGAATATCAACAATTTCGAGTAGGCCGGCAGCACGCTTACGAGCTTGATCACGAGTCATATTGGTATGACGCATGATGACATCACAAAACTGCTCTTCCATTGGTAGTACAGGGTTTAATGCATTCATGGCACTTTGGAATACCATTGACATCTCACTCCAACGGAAGCTCTGAATGCGTTGTTCGCTGTACTTTAAGATGTTCTCACCGTTGAAGATCACTTCACCACCGGTAATAAATGCTGGCGGCTTATGTAGGCGCATTAGTGAGAAAGCAACGGTGGATTTACCACAGCCTGATTCTCCTGCTAGGCCAAAGACTTCACCCGGTGCGATATCAAAGCTTACGTTATTTACCGCACGGACATCGCCAGCATCAGTGATGTAGTCAACACATAAATTGCGAATCGAAATCAGCGGTTCTTGTTTATTAGTCGTTGTCATATTATTTATCTCCGCTCCAAACTGCATTTTGTGGTGGCAACTCAGGCTCACGTGCTTTTTGGTCTTGTTCTGCAATCTTCTTCCAACGCTTCATTCCCTTGTGCGAACGAAGTTGTGGGTTAGCCACTTCATCAACCGCGAAGTTAAGCATCGCTAAACCAACTGCTAAGGCAGTCAAAGCTAAACATGGGGTAATTAATTCCCACCAAGCGCCGACTAGAATGGCTGAAGAAGTTTGTACGTTATAGAGCATGATGCCCCAGCTGATAGTGCTTGGATCGCCAAGACCCAAGAATGAAATGGTGGCTTCCATCATGATGGCGTACATCACAGAACCGATGAAGCTAGCCCCTACAATGGAAATTAGGTTAGGTAGAATTTCCACGAAAATGATTCGGAATGAAGATTCACCTAATACTTCTGCTGCTTTTACAAACTCTTTTTCACGTAGTGCTAAGGTTTGAGAACGAATAACCCTTGCGCCCCAAGCCCAGGAAGTACAACCGATAATCAGTGCTATCGTCAGTGGACCAGCCTCACCGATAAAGGCCGCCAGAACGAACAGTAGTGGGTATTGTGGAATAACCAGCATGATATTCATGGCAGCAGTTAAAATGTCATCAACTTTGCCACCAAAGTAACCAGCTGAAACCCCGATAATGGTTGCAAGGAAACACACCACTAAGCCTGCGCCAAAACCCACACCTAGAGATACGCGAGCCCCGTATGCAAGTTGAGACCAAACATCACGTCCCATACGAGTTGTCCCTAGAACATGGTCTTCTTTTTTCGACATGATCATAGTGCGGCGATCATTCGCTAGGTTTTGTGCTACCCATCCATCAGGACTTTGTTTTGCCATGTGAGTGACTAAACTTGGGTATTCGTGTGGATTACCAGTACGACGGTCTGGTTCATGTTTGGTAATTAATGGAGCAAATAGAGCCATTAAGATGAAAACCGTTAGGATCACCACGCCAAACATGGCTTTTGGGTTACCTGAAAGTAATTTAATGAGAGCTTTCATGATTATTTGCCTCCCTTACGTAGGCGAGGGTCAAGTACGACATACAGCATGTCTGCGAGTAAGTTAAAGAACAGCATGAATAAGGTCATGATAAGAAGTTGCCCTTGAAGAACTTGGTAATCACGCGCATTGATAGCGTTAAATAGTACTGAACCAAGACCCGGGTAGTTAAAGATGATTTCTACGATAAGCTGACCACCAATTGCCATGCCGAGTGACATAGAAAGTGCGGTAACACTTGGTAGCATGGCGTTACGTGCTGCGTAGTTAAAGACCACGCGGTTTTCGCTTAGGCCCTTGCCTTTCGCCATGGTGATGTAGTCTTCATTAAGAAGGTTGATCATGTTGTTACGCATGTTAATTAGGAAGCCGCCAATCTGTACTACCGAGGCACAAAATAGAGGTAGAACGGCATGCCAAAGTACGTCTTTAATAAATACCCAGCTTGTCCAATCTGGAATGTTACCTGCGGTATAAGCATAACCAGTTGGGAACCAACGTAGACCGACAGCAAAAGTAAACATCGCGAGCATGGCGATAACCACTTGAGGTACCGCTTGAATAACCAGCATACCTGGAGAAATAAACGCATCGTATTTACTACCGCGTTTCCACGCTGCAAAAATGCCCAGAATCGAACCGATAGAGAATGAGAAGATAACCGCAGTACCCGCTAGAAATAATGACCAGCCAAATGCACCACCAAGTAACTTTTCAACAGAGAGAGGGTAGAATTGGATTGAGGTTCCTAAATTCCAGCTAAAAATATTTTTAATGTAGGCAAAATATTGCGCAATAATGCCGCCATCGACAAAACCTAAAAGTTCTTTCATTGCAGCAATACGCTCTGGCGTTACCTGAACAGTAGCATGTGCGAACATCATGGTTACTGGGTCGCCTGGCATGGCACGTGGAATCGCAAAATTAATCGTGGCAGCCACGACCAGCGCGATAAAATAAAATCCTAAACGTTTTAAGAAAAATCCCATAACTTACACCTTAACTTTCCCAGATTTTTTGGCCTGACTCTGGTTTCAGGCAGTCTATTTCAGACAAAGAAATCCCCTGACGCCGAGCGCCATACATTTTCGTATCAAGAGGGGAAGTTTAAAGGCGGTGCGCTGCTAGCAAATGAGCGCACCGCGGGGTTGCATGTTACTTAACAGGTTTTAGGTCCAGTACGTGAAGTAGACGCTCTGGAATACCAGCCCAAATTTGTGGACGACCTTTCGGGTTTTTCTCATTCCACCAACCAGTAAATTTCTTGGTGTTGTATTGGTACATAGCAGCACCAGATAACACTGGGATAGTTACTTGGTTTTCAGCAATGATCTTCTGAATCTTATGAGCGATAGTTAACTGCTCATTTTTATCCGCTGTTTTGTAGAAGCTGTTTAACAAGCTATCTAAGTCAGCGTTTTTAAAGAAGTGCATTGCGAAACGAGGCATACCTTCACCACTTTGTAGTGCTGAGTTATATGCTGAGTTCCAGTAAGTGTATGGATCCGCACCGTGGAAGTAGTTGGTGTAAGCTACATCGTAGTTACCTTCTAGCATTGCTTGGTTATAAACCGCAAATTCAGGCGTACGAGCTTTGGCTTTAATACCAGCATCTTGTAGTTGCTCAACTGCAAGTTGTACTGTGTTGTTAAAGTCAGTCCAACCATTTGGTGATTGAATTAATAATTCAAAAGATTTACCTGATGGAGTATCGACAAATCCGTCACCGTCTTTATCGACAAAGCCAGCTTTCTTCAATAATGCTTTCGCACCTTCAACGTTATAAGTGTTGTATTTCTTATATTCGTTGTGAACTTTCTCATCAGACCAAGCTTCAAATGTGTAACCTATACCTGAAGCGAAATCGTTTGGAGTACCTGCACCGTAGAAAGCGATATCGATGATAGTTTGACGATCAAGTGCCATCGAGAATGCACGACGGAAATCAACGTTAGTTAGCGCTTCTTTCTTCGCAGGATCTTTCTCTGCAAAGTTAACCATGAACGCTTGTGTACCTGCTGGTGGGTACCAGTAATGGTGATTAGGGCTTACAGATGCGTAAGTTTTATCGATGTCTGGTACGAATGACGATGTCCAATCAAGCTCAGAGTTAACAATTTTGCCAAGTAGCTGGTCGTTATTAGCAATTTGCGGAACACGTAGACAGTCGATATCTAGGTTATCTGCATCCCAGTAATTTGGGTTAGCACACTGAATGTAAAGTTGTGGAGTAAAGGTATCGATTTCAGTAAATGGACCAGTACCTACAGGGTTTTCGTTGGTAAAGCTTGTTGGATCTTTTACGTCTTTCCATACGTGCTCAGCAACAACCGGTACTTTAGAAATCTCATAAGGTACGTTTGAATTTGCTTCAGTTAGGTGGAAGATAACTTGATAATCACCTTTCTTCTCTACACTTTTCACCCATTTGTTAATACCAGACTGATCAAGCGCTGGGTATTTTTTCAATAGGTCATAAGAATAAACAACATCATTGGCAGAAAAGGCTTTTCCATCAGACCATTTTACGCCTTCACGAATATCAAATGTTACTGACATTAAGTCATCAGACATTTTGAAATCTTTAGCAAGACGCATTACAGGTGTATTGCCGTGCATTTCATTAAAGATAACGAGTGGTTCATAAATGAAGTCAGTGGTTGTTTTTAAGTTAGTTGCACCAAGGTATGGGTTGAAGTTTCGAACCATTGTAGGGTAGAAATCAGGCACAATAGTTAACTCACTGCGTTCTGCAGCTGTAGCAACTGAAGTAAAGCCTGTTGCAGCGACAGAAAGTACTGCTGCTGCGATTGCTGTTTTCTTGATATTGGTAAGCATAGCTGTTCCTTACTTTTGCTTTTGTTTTAGCTTAATTAAAAGGAATGTCATCAATTGATAAACACTCGCTTAAGACCTACCTCATTAATGTCACTTCCTATTTGGGTGTGATGTTCTGTTACACCCTATGCGACATTTCAGAGTGGCCTGTAGGCCTTTGGCAATACAAGAAAACACCTTAGCGTTGAAATCGTCAATTTCTATTCCCGTTAAAAACGTTAAAAGATAGGTGTTTCTCGTTAAAATCGTAAAGAACTAGGTTTTACGGTCGATATTTGAGCGGTTTGTTAATGTGATTGGTATCACTATTTGTTGGCTTTATTTGTCTTAATGTGAGTGCTCACTATCTTTATAATCTCTATGTTTGTTTGGTTGTGGTTTTTTGTGGTTATTTGTTGATAATGATCACTATTCGATTCGTCTCTTTGTTTTCGTTGAAAAAATAATATTGCCGATTTGTTGTGATTGGCTTCGCATTACCTGTAATAAAATAGAAATAATGATTTTTAAATCGACATTTAGTTGAAATAAACAGCAGTAATTATGGTTTTCAATATGGTTTATTTTAATTGAAAAATAAGTGTATGAGCTAGTGTGAATTAGAGGGATTCAGGCTGAATAGTGCGTTACTAGTATTCAATGGATAACTTCAGCTGATGTGAAATAGATAAGCACCAAGCTTCATAGAAGTGTCTATGGATAACCTAAGTAGGCTGTACTTACTCTAGAGAGATGGTAATAGTACCTATCTCTCTAGAGACTGGAATGCAATCGCGATGGGTTTTAGAAGGTGATTAATTTATAGCAAAATAAAAGCCAGCATACTGGTGCTGGCTTTCATTGTGACAAGGGTAGAGGCTATTTTGTTAAGTGGTGATAAGCGTTTGTAGCTTCTCGCGACAAGCCAATAATTGCTGTCGTTGAGGCGTTTCTGATGACGTATGCTGTAAAATATAGTCAATGGTATTCAGTACGGTACGCCAGCGAGGGGTTTTCGGTAAGGTTTCGATTCTTAGGTACTTATCTAACGTTCGAGTTTGCAAAGTACTACGGTCAAGATATACGCGCCATAAGCCACTTTGTTCCGCTAAATTAAACTTAGTTTGGCCGCTATCTGATTCCCAATAATCCAATGCGCAGTTCATCGTCTCGACTAGTATTTCACGCATTACCTGCTGTTTGTCTTCGCTTTTGTTTGACACTTTATCGGCTAGACGTGTGAATTCTCCGCCTAACTCTTTTAATTGCTGGAGTTTGTTTTTATCCCCTTCAAAGGCGTAGCTTGAAAGGGCTTCAATTGCCGTTTCTAGGTTATCAATGCGTTGAGCATTCACGCCACCGCCTACGTTGAATATGTAGATGTATTTCAAGCCAGAACCTTCGGGTAAGGTTAAAATATCGGTCTTGATATGCTCTCTCTTATCTTCAATGAAAATATCGACTTCACCGCAGAAATGCTCTTGAGCGGTCTTAAGAAATTTCGGTGCGATAATTTCATCGGCTTGAGAGCGTTTAAGTTGTTCTGGAGTTCGCCTAAATAGCTTGGCTGCTGAATCATTGGCAAAGCGCACTCGACCATCCTCTCGAACGCAAATGATGGCTTCTGGTGCTGATTCTAGTTGCTCTAGTAAGCGACCTTGAGTTTCCAGCAAGCTAGCTTCTACTTGTTCACGAATTCGTAACTCTTGTTGTAATTGAGCATTTTCAAGTCGGCGAATTTCCGCTTTACTCGCCGTTAAATGCGCACGAATACGAGCTGCCAGCTCTTGCTTGTTAAAAGGCTTGGTGAGGTAGTCGTTTGCCCCGCAATCGAAACCTTTGATCCTGTCATTGGTTTGGCTTAATGCGGTTAATAAAATAACGGGGAGTTGGCCATGATCATATTGTTGGCGGATTTCTTGGCAGGCTTCATAACCACTCATGCCCGGCATCATAATATCGAGCAACACCAATTCAGGCTTTTCTTCTTCAATTAATTGGATGGCACTCAGCCCATCACTCGCAGTACGAACTCGGTAGCCTTCTAAGCGCAAGAAGCTATCTAAAATTTGCAGGTTGACCGGTTCATCATCAGCAACGACTAATAGTGGCCCATCTGGATTTTGCGGTAAGGATGAATCATCAATATTGACAAAGTTATGCGCATCCGGCACCTGAAAGTGACTCTGTAATTCATCTTGTTGATAATGGTCAATTTGCTGCTGGTTTGCGATAGGCAAAGAGAAACTAAAGGTTGTTCCCACCATTGGCTGGCTACTGACATATAGAGTGCCACCCATAAGCTCAATTAATTGACGACTAATCGACAACCCAAGCCCCGCACCTTGGCGATAACGGCTGGCATCTTGTCCTGCTTGAATCAGTGGCTCAAAAATATGTTCTAGCTGATCGGCAGGAATGCCTTGTCCGGTATCGACGACTTGGATACGGACTTTTTGTTCTAGTACGGTTGCCGAGATGATGATCTTACCTTCGGAGGTATATTTAATGGCATTACCGACCAAGTTATACAGTACTTGCTCTAAGCGTTGAGCATCCGCTAATACTAGAGGCAACTCTTGTGGCGTTTGATTAATAATGCGAATTGGTTTGCTACCCAGCAGGTGCTTAGATAACTCTAATACCAGTTGAGTGGTGGCTGCTAAATCAACCGTAGTAGTTTGAATATCAAGATTGCCATAACGCATTTTATGGTAATCCAATAAATCATCGACCAGAGTGGCTAAGCGTTGGCCGCTATTGATGATTATTGAAAGTTGATGCTTTTGATTGGCAGGAATCGGGCCGTTGGCTCCTGAGTTTAATGCTTCAGCAATCCCGACCATGCCATGTAGAGGGGTTCGTAATTCATGTGAAGTGGTCGCCAAAAACTCATCTTTTAATTTATTGGCTAGATGTAACTCATCATTTTGTTGGCGGATGATCTTGATATTGTCTTCAAGCTTAGTGTTTTGGTCGCCGATTAATTCTATCTTATCTTTGATTGAACGCTGCATACGAGCAAAGCTAGTGGCGAGTCGGCCTATCTCATCTTTACGATCAATATTAATAATATCTTGTGATAAATCACCAGCGGAGACTCTTTCTGCCACCCAAGTTAATTTAAGCAAAGGTCGGGTAATAAAGTTCGACAGGTAGTGGGAACAGATAAACACCACAATAATGCCAATCAGCATCACAATGTAAAAAATATGCTTTAACTGTTGAACGCGTGCGTAGGCATCTTTTTCTGGTAATTCAATGACTAAAGCCCAAGTTTTACCTTGAATTTTGATTGGGGTATAAGCTGCAATAATTTCTTCATCGAGGCTGTTGGTAAAAGAGCCTACCGCTGTTTGTCCGGCTAACGCTTTTGTGACGACTTCATTACTGGCATTAATTTGCTCGGAGGTGATCCCTTGGATCTTGGCTTGCTGATCGGTGCCAACCAGTAACTTGGTCACATCCTTATTATTGTCTGCCACTGTGCTGGTTAAGGCAGTGCTTGGCAATTTAAACATCGCATAACTGTGTAAGTAGCCTTGCTGAATGATCGGCGCGCCAATCCACAGAATCTGTTCGCCATTTTGATTGGAAAAGTCAGACAAGATAATAGGGGTGTAGTCTTCGTTATTTTTACGAGACTCTTTAACGGTTGCGATCAGCTGTTGAAAGGTTGTACCTAAAGGCGAATCTTTATACTTACCTGAAATCAAGTTAGTGCCAAATTCATCGTTCTTGTTAACTGAATAAGCAACGTCACCTTCTAGATCAACCAATAAGATATCGGTGAAATCAGAGCGTTTTAGAATATCAACATAAGCCCAGTGATAACGTTTATGCAGCAATCGATAACGCTCTGTGCTGGCATAGTTAGGTGATTCTGGCAATACCGAGGTTTTTATTTGATCGCCAGAGCCAGGAATATAACGTTGTTGCGCATTTGTGCGAGCTTGCTCTGGTGTGTCGCCTAGTTTGTTAAATGCACTTATTAGGCCATAAAAGCGCCCACCGCTTGCGTAGGCTAGCTCTGAGCGCACCATACCCATCACTTCGGACTCTTTAGATTTTAAATAATCGTTAATTTGTTGTTTTTTCGTGTCGCGAACTGAGGTCAAATATGAGGTGCTTTGTTCTTGTAGGTCTTGGGTGTGAGAATGAAGGAAAAACAGACCAATAATCGTGAGAGGGGTAAGACTTAAAACCAGAAAGGCCACCATTAAAGTGTGTTGAAGTCTTTGAAATTTATGAGTCTTATTGGACTTAAACATGATGATACTGCTTGCCTGTTCTAGGTGAATAACTTAAAAAAGCTGACTAAAGTTACTTGAGCTTAGTTTAGCTTAGGTCTAATAAAGAAGACACACTGTAGATAATATGCCTTTTTACTATTTTATGCGCGAATAGTTAAGCAAACTTGATTTTCGACAGTAAAAAAGGTGATCGACCGCTATGAATACCAATAAATTGTCAAAATAATAAATGCTCAAAGTCGTGGGCTAGGTACAGATAATAAAAAACGTGATATTTGGGAGTTCAAATATCACGCTATCAGAGTCAATTGAGGTGTGAGGTTATTTCTGGGCGGAGTATATTGAGAATTTGGTATTTTTATCCAGTGTGACGCACTCGCCAAAAGCCTTTTGAATAATCGGAGGGTATTTTAGAAAGTTATTGGCCACTATGATCATTTTACCGGCATGAGATATGTAGTTCGGCGCTTGGGAAAGCAAGTTTTCTGCTGCAGAATAATTGGTATCCAGCCCTGAATGGAAAGGTGGGTTACTAATTAAGTAGTCATACTTTCCTGTGATATCGGAATAGATATCTGAGGCAAATACCGTTCCTTTTAAGCCGTTTGCTTGTAAGGTTGCTTTACTTGATTCAATCGCAAGCGCGCTGATGTCGCACATTTCCAGTGAGATGTTCGGGTTACGAGTCGCCATAACACTGCCGATTACGCCCGCACCACAACCAAAATCGAGTACTCGACCTTTTAATTTAGGTAAGGTTGCTAGTAGTAGTTCACTACCTTTATCAAATTCACCATGGCTAAATACACCCGGTAAACTTTTAATGGTTAAGGTATCTTGGCCTATGGTAATCGGGTAGCTCTTATACCATTCCGATAGAGTGAAAGGTTTCGCTGGAGTCTGGCATTGTCCCCAATAAAATGAACAACGTCTGGCTGAGTCATACTTTTTGATGATGCCATATTGGCTAAACATCTTTTCGATACTTTTCACACCAGAGCGGTTTTCACCAACGACACAGATTTCGGTATCGACACCAAGTTTGTCCATTAACATCGCTAGTAGATATTCAGCTTCGGTTTTTGCTTTTGGCCAATATAACAGCAGCATATCGGCTTTGGTTTCCGCTTCTAATTGTGCGCCAAAATAAGACTGAATATTCGCCGTTTTTTCAAATTGCTTATGGTAACCATAGTGAGTAGTAAAGATGGATACCGATTCACAGTGCTTAGCCAATTCAAGACAGAATAAATCTTCCGCTTCGCCGGCAATTAAAACATGCTTACCGTGAAAGTACTCGAGTTGACGTTGGGCGATCTGGCTTGGCGCTGTGTATGTGGACATGAATATTCTACCTAGTAATAAAACAGGCCTGATTTTCTCATAATCAGGCCTGGATACCAATCGAAACAATAATAGAGAGCGTGGCTTAGCTATTGTCTTGCATATTGAGGAAGTGCTTAAATTCTTCTTCGTACATTTTAAATAGCACCATGGTTATCGCAAAAATGAGCGGGCCGTAGATCAAACCGATCAAGCCAAATAGCTGAATACCACCTAGTAGGGCAAAGAAGATCATCAAGGTATCCATACCTGCACTACCTTGCATTAATAATGGGCGCAATAGGTTATCGATGGAACCAATCACGGCAATTCCCCATACCACAATGAAAATCGCCCAGGTGATCTCTCCGGTGAAAAACAGATAGGCTGCTGCCGGTACCCAAACTAATGCGGTTCCGACTACTGGAATGAAAGAGGCCGCCCCGATCATGGTGCCTAAAAATAGACCGGGTAGTCCAACAATCCAGAATGCCAATCCACCAACCACCCCTTGGGCTATCGCGGTTAAGAAGGAGCCAAGTACAGCAGATTTAGAAACTTGCTCAATCTCGCTTAATAGACGATCTTCTTGGCTGCGTGATAACGGCAGAATATGTCGCATACCATCTACCAATCTTTCTTGATCGCGCAGTAAAAAGAACAATACAAACAGCATCAAAAAGAAGTTCATAATAAAGTTGGTAGCATCACCCAAAATCCCGGCACTGATAGAGACTAAAGTGCTTCCGAATTGAGAGATAAATCTTGCCGCGCGCTGAGCTAATTGCTGAGGATCGATATTATCAAAAGGTAGATAATGATTAATGATACTTAAACCTTTCACCACATAAGGTTGAGCCAATGCTTCTTGAATACCGCCATGGGTCGCCCAAGCATAGACGGTTTGCGATAAGTTGGCTCCTTGCTGAACGATCGAGGCAAAAATGGCGAGCAAAGGAAGTACGATCACAAAGGTCAGTAATAAGCAGGAAAGAAAAGCGGTGCTATTCCGGTGGTTTGGCCAGCGTAAATTTAATTTATTGTGTAATGGGAACACTAACAAAGAAATAATAAATGCCATGATGATCGAGTTTAGATAAGGCGTGATCAATAAGTAGCAGGCATAAGCAGCGCAAAGTAGGGCAATGATCAGCACCCAATGTGTGGCTGTCATTCTAAATTTTGTGGGCATGGATCTTCCTTGCGTAATGGTAGTCATCAGGAGTATGTTGTTACCAAAAGATAAGCGGTAACATTATCGCTATTATAATGGCGACAATTGGTAATGTGATCAATCGAAGATTTGAGATAGCGGTGTTAATGAATACGATGGGGGTATAGTGATGGGCTGTTGTGATAATAAAAATGGCTGTAAGAGTAAATCGAAGAAGTCGATTCCATGGTTTGCGTTATTGATTTCAGTATTGGCTATTTTAGTGGTGCTTAATTGGCATTAATGAGTGGCTGGTAAATAAAAAGCGCTAGAGCAACTCTAACGCTTTTCTTCATTGACTTCTGGAACCGCGAGATTACTTATCTTCAGCCATCACAGCAAAGCAACGTTCAGCCGCTTCAATAGTCGCTTCAATTTCACGTGATGAGTGAGCCAGTGACATAAAGCTTGCTTCAAATGCTGAAGGTGCAAGGTAAATACCGTGCTCTAGCATTAAGTGGAAGAAACGTTTAAAGCGCTCAGTATCACACTTGGTCACATCTTCGTAGCAGGTAATGGTTTTTTGCTCGGTAAAGAAGAAACCAAACATGCCACCAACACGGTTAACGGTAAATGGAATACCATACTTTTCAGCCGCTTTCTTTAAGCCTTTGGTTAACTGTTTGGTTCGCTTAGCAAGGCGAGCTTCATTTTCTTCACCTTGTAACTCTTTTAAGCAAGCTAGACCCGCCGCCATTGCGATTGGGTTACCTGATAACGTACCTGCTTGGTAAACAGGGCCAGTTGGTGCGATATATTGCATAACATCTTTACGACCACCGAAAGCACCGACAGGCATACCGCCACCAATGATTTTTCCAAGGGTCGTTAAGTCAGGTTTAATATCGTAGTAATCTTGTGCGCCACCTTGAGCAACACGGAAACCTGTCATTACTTCATCAAAGATCAGTAGTGCTTTGTGCTCGTCACAAATGTCACGTAGACCTTCTAGGAAGCCTTCAACCGGTGGAATGCAGTTCATGTTGCCGGCAACAGGCTCAACAATGATACAAGCGACTTGCTCAGGATTAGCTTCAAATAAAGCGCGTACCGAGTCTAAATCATTAAAGGTTGCGGTTAAGGTGTGCTTAGCAAAATCAGCAGGAACACCTGGAGAGCTAGGTTGACCTAGCGTTAATGCGCCAGAACCCGCTTTTACTAATAAGCTATCTGCATGACCGTGATAGCAACCTTCAAATTTTAGGATTTTATCGCGACCAGTAAAGCCACGCGCTAAACGAATCGCGCTCATGGTTGCTTCAGTACCAGAGCTTACCATGCGAAGTTGTTCCATTGATGGCACCATCTCTGAAACTAACTCGGCCATTTTGATTTCAGTTTTGGTCGGAGCGCCAAAGCTTAAGCCGCGTTCTGCTGCTTTGATAACGGCATTGCGAATCGCTGAATTATTATGGCCAAGGATCATCGGGCCCCAAGAACCCACGTAATCAATATAAGCTTTGCCATCGGCATCAAAAATTAATGCACCATCAGCACGTTCAATAAATAGGGGATCACCACCCACACCGTTAAAGGCTCTTACTGGAGAGTTAACGCCGCCTGGAATGGTTTGTTGGGCTTTTTGGTATAGTTCAGCAGACTTGCTCATGCTCTATCCTTAAATAATGCTATTTCTTTGCTGCTCTATCGGCTGAAAAGTCAGAGCTCGAGCAGATGAGATAATTTCAGTCGCATTGTATCTAAGCTGACGAGTTTTGCACTTTTTTCACCGAGGTTTTT
The DNA here is from genome assembly GCF_021726515.1 of Vibrio sp. CK2-1. Lineage (GTDB taxonomy): Bacteria > Pseudomonadota > Gammaproteobacteria > Enterobacterales > Vibrionaceae > Vibrio. The sequence continues at coordinate 95,758 of NZ_JAKKCJ010000005.1, forward strand.
GGCTATGGTTGGGATTTTCGGAGAAAAGGTCTAGTTTTTAGTAGAAAAAAGCCAATCCTGTTTCTGTTAAGTTACTTGGGTCTAGTTTAATTTTGATTAACTCACGATGAATACTTGAACGATAAGGTCAGGTATTAGATAATCAAGCTATCTGAAATTCATTTCAATGATGAAGTGTGTTCTACCCAAATCGTCGTGCCAAGTAGATAACTTGGTAACAACGCTAATGAGAGAGGTCGTCATGAGCGATGAGCAATTACCATTATCTTTTTCTGACACTGCTGCGTCTCGCGTTAAAATGCTGATTTCTGAAGAAGAAAATCCAGATCTAAAATTGCGCGTGTATATTACTGGTGGCGGTTGTAGTGGTTTCCAATACGGCTTTACTTTTGATGAGAAGGTAAATGACGGCGATATGACTATTGTTAAGCAAGGTGTGACACTGGTGGTGGACCCTATGAGCTTACAGTACCTAATTGGTGGTGTGGTTGACTATACCGAAGGTCTTGAAGGTTCTCGCTTCTTCGTGAACAACCCAAATGCAACGACAACTTGCGGTTGTGGCGCATCATTTAGCGTTTAATCGCGAGACTTAAGCTCAAGAAATTTATAAATAGTTTCAAGTAAAATGCCCAGTTGATAATTAAATCAACTGGGCATTTTTTATTTAAGGGTATATCAGCTTTGATTATTTATCTTGAGCAATTAAACGATGATCGTACTGGTTTAACTTATCAAGTTGCTGCTTGGCAAGTTTAACAAAGCGAGTTTTCTTATCACCAGTTAATGATCTCGATTGAGGTAAATCCACCGTTCTAGGGTTCTTATGTATGCCATGAACCAAAAATTCATAGTGTAAGTGAGGGCCGGTGACGCGTCCGGTTCCCCCCAATGTCCCTATGGTATCGCCTTGCTTCACTCGTTGACCGGTTTTCACTAAGCGCTTTTTCATGTGTAAGTATTTGGTGATATAGGTATTGCTGTGGCGTAAAAACACGTAATTACCGTTAAATTGGTTATAACCGGCTTTTTCGACAATACCATCACCAGCCGCCCAGATCGGTGTGCCCACTGGAGCTGCATAGTCGGTGCCTCGGTGTGCAACTACTTTACCTGTCACTGGGTGGCGACGAGTTGGGTTGAAATTAGAGGTTACGCGACGAAAATCAATCGGTGAACGCAGAAAGGCTTTTTTCATTGCTCGACCATCTGGGCCGTAATAGTTGCCATCTTCTGGATTGAGAACCGCTTCAAATGTTGTGCCTTGGTTAGTAAACACTGCCGCCAGAATCTTTCCGCCACCAATATTTTTGCCTTCGACAAATTGCTCTTCAAATAACACTTTAAAATTATCACCGGAACGAATATCCAGTGCGAAATCGATATCCCAACCAAAGATACCAGCCAATGACATTATTTGGTTTGCCGTTAATCCAGATGTCACCGCAGCATTCCAGAAATTAGAAGTAATGGTCGCTTCCGCATGGTTAAAATGTTTGTTGATTTCTTTTTTCTCAATATGCGAGCGAAAGCCATCTTTGGTTTTTGAGATACGGAAAGATTCATAAGCTGAGATTGGTCGGATCAACTGAGTAAACTCATGGTCTTCATTAAAACCAAAAACCAGTTTATCGCCAGGGCGTAGTCGTGAAAGTTGGTTCTCAATTTCTTCATTAGAAGAGACTAATTGATAGAGTAATTGAGCCGATAACCCAATACGGTTGAACAATAATGAAGTGCTTTCACCCGGTTTTACTGTGTAAGTTTCCCAGTCTGTAAATACCTTTGGTGGGCTTTGCTGAATAAAGGTGTCTTCAGGAATAACCAGTGGGTAGTGTTTGCCGACTTTTAAGCGAGGCTCATGTTGGGTTAACTCTTCCATATCAGGTAAGGAAAACGTCACGATAACGGTTAAAGCACTGATAAACCCGATCAGTGCTTTATGAAAAATAGGTAGTTGGCTAATGAATGCGCGCATTATTAAAAAAAATTCTGTTATTAAGGCAATTAATTGCTCGGAAAAATAAGATGAGTCAGTCTAACTGGTTTCCAAAAACAGCGCTATTGCGTATTATGTTCTGATACGTATTTTTACAGAATTGTTGGAGTAAACCTAAATGTCGAGCATTGAAGCGGCACTGGCTGAAATTAAGCGTGGTGTAGAAGAGCTAATTCCAGAAGAAGAACTGATTGCCAAATTAAAAGAAGGCCGCCCATTAAGAATTAAATTGGGTGCCGATCCTACTGCGCCAGATATCCATTTAGGTCATACCGTTATTTTAAATAAGTTACGTGCCTTCCAAGAACTGGGTCACGAAGTAACATTTTTGATCGGTGACTTCACTGGTATGGTTGGTGATCCAACGGGTAAAAACACTACTCGTCCACCATTGACGCGTGAAGATGTTCTAGCCAACGCTGAAACTTATAAGCAACAAGTGTTTAAGATCCTAGATCCTGCGAAGACTAAAATTCAGTTTAACTCTGAGTGGTTATCGGAACTTGGTGCAGAAGGCATGATCCGTTTAGCGGCGAATCAAACCGTTGCTCGCATGCTTGAACGTGATGACTTTAAAAAGCGTTACTCAAATAATCAGCCAATTGCTATTCATGAATTTATGTATCCTTTACTACAAGGTTATGATTCTGTCGCGATGGAAACCGATGTTGAACTGGGTGGTACTGACCAGAAGTTTAACTTGTTGATGGGACGTGAACTGCAAAAATCTAATGGCCAGAAGCCACAGGTAGTACTGATGATGCCTTTGTTGGTTGGTTTAGACGGCGAGAAGAAAATGTCTAAATCTGCCCATAACTACATTGGTGTGAGTGAATCTCCGACTGAAATGTTCGGTAAGATCATGTCTATTTCTGATGTGTTAATGTGGAGCTACTACGAGCTTCTTTCTTTCCGTCCATTAGAAGAAATTGCGCAATTTAAAGCGGATGTGGAAGCAGGTAAAAACCCACGTGACGTGAAGATTTTGTTAGCCAAAGAAATCATTGCACGTTTCCATAGTGAAGCCGATGCAGACGCGGCGGAGCAAGAGTTCATTAACCGCTTCCAAAAAGGTGCGATGCCAGATGAAATGCCAGAGTTTGAATTTGAATCAGGTATGGCCATTGGTAACGTATTAAAAGAAGCGAGCTTAGTCGGTTCAACATCAGATGCCATGCGTATGATTCGTCAAGGCGCAGCAAAAATTGATGGCGCGAAAATTGAAGATACTAAGTTAGTACCAGAAGCCGGTACTGCGGTATACCAAGTCGGTAAACGCAAGTTTGCACGTATTACTATCAAGTAATATCGCTTAGTTATATCAATCAAAAGGGAGCCTATGAGCTCCCTTTTTTGTGTCTATTGTCTCGCCCTTGTTTATATTTTATATATCAAAGCGAATTAGCTTTTCATTGATAAGGTGGGCAGAGATAAGTGCCAACGTATAGCCGCTAAGCGAATACTGAGTGTGGTGGCTACCCCTAGTAAAAATGCTGGTTGAGACGGTAGGCCAAAATATAAAGCGAGCGTATGGGTGATCCCGCCAGCAATGCACGCGGTCGCATAGATCTCACTTCTCAGTACCATTGGGATTTCACGGGCGAGAATATCGCGAATAATACCGCCGCCACAGCCCGTTAATACTCCCATGATCACCGCGATCATCATTGAATCTTGTAGTAATAAGGTTTTTTCTACGCCAATTCCGACAAATACCGCTAAGCCAATGGCATCACAAACAGGCAGAAAATACCAAGGCAGTTGTTTGGGTTGTCTGACGAGTAATAGTGTTGCTAGGCAGGTGATAAAAATTACCCATAAATAATTGTTATCGATGATCCAAAATACTGGCGTTGCGCCTAACATCATGTCGCGAATAGAGCCGCCGCCGATGGCCGTTACACTGGCGAGTACTACCATGCCAAAAGGATCCATTTTCAATCGAGCCGCAAGTAGTACTCCTGAAATGGCAAAGATGGCAGTGCCGAATAAATCAAACAAATAGAGTAGGCTGATATCCATGAGGTATGGTCTTCGTTTGGGTCTGAGAAGGTTAAAGTTGGCGCAGATTCTACTGGGAAAAACCGTTCACGCCAAATGGTTATTTTGCGCGAGCTTTATCAAAGTAACCACACACTTGTTTTATTGCTTTTAAGCTACGCATGGTTGGGCGTGATAACCAATCTGGGTTAACCGACCAGATAAAACCATGCTCAACTGCTGGTATCTGCGGCCAGTTTTGCCATCTAGTGTCATCGCTAGTGGCGAAATGAGAATTAAAAATCACCTCAGGTTGTAAGGCGATAACCTGTTCGACGCTGATTTGCGGATAAGCAACACGGGTAGTAGTTAGTACATTTTCTCCACCACAGATCTGAAAAATATCAGTCGGCCAATTGGGGTTAGTGACAGACATCATCGGCTTTTGGCTGAGTTGATAAAAATAGCGAACCTTGGCTTGATTGTGATACAGAGAGCGTAGTTGAGTTAACACAGCTTCAAATTTAGCGGCATTATTTTGCCCCAATGATGAGTCTTCCGCCCATAGGCTGAGTTGTCTTAGATTTTTGGGAATATCGTCCAAGCTTTCAATCGATGAGTAGTAGATAGGAATGCCAAATTTTTCTAATTGATCGAGCTCACGAGAGTTTGCATTTTTTTTCCATGCAATCACGAGATCGGGTTGTAGCGCTAAAATGCGTTCTAATTTGATGCCTTGATAATTAGCCACTTGCTCAATATTTTTGGCTTCTTGTGGGTAGTCACTAGCCTGGCTTACCCCAATCAGCTTATCGCCAAGTCCTGCAGAAAAAGCGAGTTCAGTAGCATGTGGAGATAGGGTTATTACACGTTGCGCTACATGGGGGGAAAGTGGGGCGGCTAATATTTTTGAGGATAAAAATAGCGTCAGTAAAATTAGCGATGTAACTATACGAGCGTACATATTTTATAGTTTCCTCATCCTTGAGCTATATTGATACCCAAGTTATTTGAAGATAAATCACTTGGGTATCAGTCTGTCACTTACTGCATTTGAGCAAGCATATTGATCACCATTTCTGATGAACGTTTGGCTGCAAGAGGTAGAAACTCCTCGAAGCTCATTGGTGATTCTTTATCTGCTACATCAGAAATGGCACGCACGATCACGAACGGTGTGCGGAACTGATGACAAGTTTGTGCAATGGCTGAGGCTTCCATTTCTACTGCAATCACATTAGGGAAATGTTGGCGGATAAACGCTTGTTTTTCTGGCGTACAAACAAAGGCATCACCAGTACAAATTAAACCACGTACCGCGTGAGTATCTTTCATGCCTTGTAGTGCTTTTTCTACGATCTCAATTAAGGTTGGATCGGCAGTGAAAGCCGCTGGTTGACCTGCCATTTGACCGATTTCATAACCAAATGCAGTGACATCGGCATCGTGGTGACGAACTTCTGTTGAGATCACCACATCACCTAGATTTAAACTTGGATCAAATCCGCCAGCAGAACCTGTGTTAATGATGACGTCAGGTTGGAAGCATTCAATTAATAGAGTGGTACCGATACTGGCTGAGACTTTACCAATACCTGATTGCAGAAGGATAATTGTCACATTATTAATGCTGCCAGTATAAAAAGTGCAACCACCTCGAGTTGTTGTTTCACAGCCAACCAGTGATTCTTTTAGTATCGCAACTTCTTGTTCCATTGCGCCAATAATGCCAACTTTCATAATCTGTCTACTCTATATGGGTCAAAGATGGCGGGATTGTAGCATAACAGATTTAATTTTAGGGGCTTGGTTTGAGTAAATTCGCGGCAATTAATTTTTCACGTAATGCTTCTACGCGGCTTTTGTTGACGCCAAAATCAGAGTAACCAACACGAGATTTTGAGCGAACCTGAAGCAGTGAGCCTTGTTTAACAATATGAAGATCATCAACAAATCTGAAAATCAGGCTGGTGGATTCTAAATGCAAGCGTTCATCGGTTTTGTTGACTGTTTTGGTTCTCTTTAAAGTCAATGCCACTTGCTCTATTTCATCGATAGTTGTCGCTTCTGAAATGAGTTCAAATGGGGCAACTTGATAATCACTTCTTAGCTCTTGAGTGGAAACACAGTTAGGTTTCGAGCTGCATAGTAAATCGGGATTATTATCTTTCATCGCATAACTCTGAGTACAACCAGTAAGTAATATAACCATAGCTAAGGTGCTGAGTTTTCGCATCTTTAATTACCTTTTTAATTTTAATACCTTGAGCTAATCCTCGTCAGGATACGAAAAAGCCCCGAATCAACGGGGCTTTGGGGATCATATTATTGAGTTGCTTACGCAGATTTCATCAAAGAATCGGCTCTTGCTTCTAGGTGTGAGTTACCCATTAGGTAAGCATCCACAGCACGAGCACATTCACGACCTTCATTGATACAACGAACAACCAGTGATTGACCAGTACGCATATCACCTGCTGCAAACACACCTTTTTGATTGGTAGCGTACCCTTCGGCTGCGACATTGCCTCGATCATCAAGTTTGATGTCCAATTGGGCAAGTACGCCGCTTGGCTCAGGATGTAAGAAGCCCATAGCTAAGAAAGCTTTGGTACATGGAATGACTCGCTCAGAGCCTTCCACTTCTTTAAATCCTGGGCGTTCACCTGGTTTGGCGTCATCCCATACAATATCTGCAATGCGTAATTCTTTTACATTACCGTTTTCATCGCCTATAAACTCTTTAGTCAAAATATTCCAATGACGCTCACAACCTTCTTCGTGAGAAGTGGTGGTTTTCATGATCATTGGATATTGAGGCCAAGGTTGGTTAGCCGGGCGTTGCTCAGGTGGAATCGGCATGATTTCTACTTGAGTAATGCTTGCTGCACCATGACGGTTTGATGTACCTACACAGTCAGAGCCAGTATCACCACCACCGATAACCACAACATGATCATCTTTAGCGTGAATTTCTTCACCTTTTAGATCCATGTTGTTAGCGCGACGGTTGTTTTGACCTAGGAATTCCATCGCAAAATGGACGCCTTTTAGCTCGCGGCCCGGAATTGGTAAATCACGAGGAACTGTAGAACCACCGGTAAGCAGTATCACATCAAATTCTTGACGCAATTGCTGAGCATTGATGTTAACGCCAATATGAGCATTAACTTCAAATTTAACGCCAGCTTCTGCCATCAAGTCGATTTTACGGTCGATGACGTCCATGCTGAGTTTAAAGTCAGGGATACCAAAACGTAGTAGGCCACCGACTTTTTCATCACGCTCAAATACGGTCACTGAGTGGCCCGCGGCATTGAGCTGTTCTGCTGCTGATAAACCAGCAGGGCCAGAACCGACAATCGCAATGGTTTTTCCTGTACGTTTACGAGGTTTACGTGCTTTAGCAAAGCCTTCTTTATAGGCGCGTTCAGCAATGTTTTTCTCGATATTACAAATCGTAATAGGGTCTTGGTTAATACCCAGTACACAAGCGGTTTCACATGGTGCAGGACACACGCGACCAGTAAATTCTGGGAAGTTATTGGTGCTGCTTAGAATATTCCAAGCCTCTTCCCAGCTATCACGGTATACCGCATCGTTAAATTCAGGAATGATGTTCCCAATTGGGCAGCCGCTATGACAAAACGGCACACCACAATCCATACAGCGAGAAGCTTGAGTATTGATTTTTTCACCAAACTCCTCATCGAGTACGAACTCTTTATTGTCTTGTATACGAACACTCGGATCGACTTTTTTCGGTAGTTCACGTCCGTGCTCTAAAAATCCAGTAGGCTTACCCATTGACGGCCTCCAACTCTTCCTTGTTTGCGGCTTGTTTGCGCTTTTGCAATACAGCTTTGTAATCACGAGGCATAACTTTTGCCAAGCTTGCTAGGTTGTTTTCAAAATCAGCTAAGAAGTTTTGCGCCACTGTACTTCCAGTGTACTCAACATGCTTGGTCAGCATATCTTTAATGAACGCTTTATCTTCAGCTTCAATTGGATCGACATCCACTAACTCTGGGTTGAGCTTCTTATCGAAGTCACCATCTTTATCCCACACATAAGCCACACCACCACTCATACCAGCAGCAAAGTTACGGCCTGTTGAGCCAAGGATAATGGCTGAACCACCAGTCATGTACTCACAACCATGGTCACCAACGCCTTCAACAACTACGTGTGCGCCAGAGTTACGAACGCAGAAACGTTCACCAGCCATACCACGGATAAAGGATTGACCTGATGTTGCACCGTAGAAACATACGTTACCCACTACGATGTTATCTTCAGCCACCACTGTCGAACGACGATCAGGGTAGAGTACTAATGTACCGCCTGATAGACCTTTACCCCAGTAGTCATTGGCATCGCCTTCCACTTCAAACTTAACGCCTTTTGCAAGGAAAGCACCGAATGACTGACCAGCAGAACCGGTGAACTTAACGTTCATTGGTTTTGGTAGACCTTGGTCTTTATATACTTTCGAAATTTCATTCGACAGCATAGTACCCGTACTACGGTCGGTATTAATGATAGGGAAGAGGGCTTCTACTGCTTCACCTTTAGTTAAAGCAGGTTGAGCTGCTTCAATTAACTTACGATCCAATACCGCTTCTAAGCCGTGATTTTGTGGTTTCTGATTGTAGATACCATCTTCAGCACGAGGCGGTTGAATATGAAGTACAGGGCTAAGATCGAGGTTCTTATATTTCCAGTGTTGGATATCATCACGTACTTTAAGTTTGTGAGATTGACCAACCATTTCATCGATAGTACGGAAACCAAGTTCTGCCATTACTTCACGCAAACCTTCAGCCATGTATTGGAAGAAAGTCACGACATCTTCTACGCGGCCATCAAAGCGCTCACGCAAGGTTTTGTTTTGTGTTGCGATACCAACTGGGCAAGTGTTTTTGTGACACTTACGCATCATGATACAGCCTTCAACCACTAGTGCAGCGGTTGCTACGCCCCATTCTTCTGCGCCAAGTAGTGTAGCGACAGCAAGGTCACGAGGTGTTTTCATCTGACCATCAGACTGAACAACGATACGGTTACGTAGGCCGTTTTTCAGTAGGGTTTGGTGAGTTTCGGCTAGGCCAAGTTCCCACGGTAAACCAGTGTGACGGATTGAAGACATAGGTGATGCACCTGTACCACCATCAAAGCCAGCAATGAGAACGACATCCGCTTTTGCTTTTGCAACGCCTGATGCAATGGTACCTACGCCCGCTTCTGATACTAGCTTGACGTTGACACGACCGTCGCGGTTAGCATTTTTCAGATCGTAGATCAGCTGAGCTAAATCTTCGATAGAGTAAATATCGTGATGCGGTGGTGGTGAAATTAAGCCAACTCCTGGAGTCGAGTGACGAGTCGCCCCGATCCAATCATCCACTTTATCACCTGGTAGCTGACCACCTTCACCTGGTTTCGCGCCTTGAGCCATCTTGATTTGTAGCTCATCAGCGTTAGTTAGGTAGTAAGAAGTTACGCCGAAACGACCTGAAGCAACCTGTTTGATTGCCGAACGTTCCCAGTCACCATTAGCCTTTTTCTCAAAGCGAATTGGGTCTTCACCACCTTCACCAGAGTTTGACTTAGCGCCAATACGGTTCATTGCAACCGCTAGGGTTGAGTGAGCTTCGTAAGAAATAGAACCAAAACTCATTGCACCTGTGGCAAAGCGTTTCAGAATTTTTTCAATTGGCTCAACTTCCTCAAGTGGTACTGAACCTGCTGGGTTTTTGATGAAATCTAGCTGACTACGTAGTGTTGCAGCGTTATCACCTTGATCATCAACCGTTTTCGCGTATTGCTTAAACTGCGCGTAGTCTTTGTTACGTGTCGATTGTTGCAACAATGAAATCGTTTCAGGGTTAAACAGGTGTTTTTCACCACGTTGTTTCCACTGGTAAACCCCACCGACATCCAACATTTGAATTGGGATTTCACGGGTTGGGTAACCGACACGATGGCGGATCAACACTTCGCGTGCGATATCGTCAATGGTTAAACCTTGAATACGAGAAACGGTACCTGTGAAGTATTTATCAACGACAGATTTACTAATACCAAGCGCTTCAAAGATTTGTGCGCCATGGTAAGACTGTAGTGTAGAAATACCCATTTTAGAGAAAATCTTCAACAAGCCAGCATTGATGCCTTTACGGTAGTTGTTGAAGTAGTCTTCAGTTGGGACTTCAGGATCGAGTTTTTTCTTCTTCTGAAGATCAACAATCGTTTCTGTGACCAAGTATGGGTTAACCGCATTGGCACCGTAACCGACTAGAGTTGCAAAGTGGTGCGTTTCGCGAGCATCACCTGTTTCGATCACGATGTCACATTTCGCACGTAAACCTTTACGGATTAAGTGGTGATGTACTGCGCCAACCGCCAACATGGCTGGAATTGCCGCGTGGTTAGAGTTGGTTGCACGGTCGGTTAACAGAATAATCGAGTAACCATCTACCACTGCATCTTCTGCATATTGGCAAATGCGTTTTAGTGCACGCTCTAGTTTACCCGGCTCTTCGGTGGCACGGAAAACGATGTCTAATGTTTTGGCTTGCAAGTGCTCATTATCGATTGCACGTAGTTTCTCAAGCTCTGCATTAGATAAAACAGGTGACTCTAACTCTACTTTTCGACAGTGTTCAGGCGTTTCAGTTAACAGGTTATGGTCACGACCTAGGTAGGTGTTAAGTGACATAACCATGCGCTCACGAATCGGATCGATTGGTGGGTTAGTTACCTGAGCAAACAGCTGCTTGAAGTAGTGTGATAAGTGCTGAGATTGGTGTGACAATATTGCTAATGGCCAGTCTGCACCCATTGACATCAGAGGTTCATAACCCGTTTCTGCGAGCACATGAATGATGTCGTTGACTTCTTCGCTAGTAATACCAAACGCTTGTTGATGTTGTAGCAAGCGAGCAGGAGAAGGCTGGTGATGCATGTTATCGGCATCAGGCAGAGTTTTTAGAGTAAGTAGGTTGTCTTGAACCCATTGCTCATAAGGCTTAGCGGTAGCAATACTATCTTTTACTTCTTCATCAGAAATAATACGACCTTGTTCTAGATCGGCAACAAAGATACGACCTGGCTGTAAGCGGCCACGGTATTCAATGTTCTCTGGTGCAATTTCAACTGCGCCAGATTCTGATGCCATTACCAAGAAATCATCTTTGGTTACGGTATAGCGAGAAGGACGTAAACCGTTACGGTCAAGTGTTGCACCTACTTGAACACCATCGGTGAAACAAACAGAAGCCGGGCCATCCCAAGGTTCCATGATGTTGGCATGGTATTGGTAGAATGCACGACGGGCTGGATCCATGTTTTTATTTTCTTGCCATGCCTCAGGAATCAACATCATTAAAGCATGTGGCAAGCTACGGCCAGAAAGAACCAGTAGTTCTAATGCCATATCAAAGTTAGATGAATCTGAACCATTCTCAGAACAAATCGGCAGTAGCATGTCGATTTCGGCTTTTGAGAATAAGTTTGATTCTAAAATGGCTTCACGAGCTTTCATCCAGTTTAAGTTGCCGCGTACGGTGTTTATCTCACCATTGTGGGCAATGTAACGGAATGGCTGTGCAAGACGCCATCTTGGGAATGTGTTGGTTGAAAAGCGAGAATGCACAAGTGCTAACGCTGTCACCATGGTTGGGTTTTGTAGATCTAAGAAGTATTGAGGAACTTGATCTGTGGTGAGCTGGCCTTTATAAACCAAAGTCTTATAAGACAATGAGTTGATATAGAAATCATCGCCAATGTTAGATACAGACTCAAGACACACGCGAACTGTGTAGTTACGTAGCACATAAAGCTTACGCTCAAGCTCTGCTGGATCCATGCTCGGGCCACCAGAAATGAAAACGTGTTCGAATTGAGGTTCGGTGCTGAGTGGATCTTCGCCGATCATTGAATTATCGACTGGTAAAACACGGTAGCCTAAAATTTCAAGATCAAGGCGCTTAGCATTGCGTTCTAAAATATCGCGACACTGTTGGCGTTTATGCTCATCTTTAGGGAATAGAACAACACCAACACCATATTTTTCAAATGATGGGAGTTTGATACCGAGTTTGACGGCTTCTTCTAAAAGAAATTCATGAGGTTTTTGCAGTAAGATACCTGCACCATCACCACTACAAGGGTCACAACCTTGACCACCGCGGTGTTCCATGCGGGCTAGCATATCCAGCGCCTGTGTTACCACAGCGTGAGATTTACGGTTTTTTAAGTGAGCAACAAAACCGATCCCACAGGCATCATGCTCCAGCTCAGGAGTGTACAATCCTTGTGTACTTTGCTCTCTACTTACCATAGATACATCCTTCCAAGTTAAATGGCAGCTTAGCGAATCAGCGTCTATGCTTATCGACATGGCTACTTTGTCCTTTTATGTACTTATAATCTTCCTTACTGACATTGCTCGGTCTAGTAAGTGCGATTCCTTTCAATTATTCGCAGAAAACTATTTGCGAAAAAAGTTGTTTCTTAGTTCCTTTGGGAAGTGATACAAAACACTAGTGGTTTTTTATTCTTCCATTCAAGGAAATGCTAGCGATTTATTCCTAAATATTGACGTGACATCTATCACGAAAAACACAGCATCGTGCCCCCATCCTACATTTTTGTACTATGTAATTCCAACGAAAGTTACACAAAAATGATTAATTTTTTTTCGTAATTTGCATATTAAAAGACCATAGGGTCACTATCATGTGGAAAGTATGCTGTTTTTTTGAATTTTTATTTATTTTTGTTTGCTTATCGGTTCAGGGGAATTAGAGTGAAATCACTGTTATTTATAAGGGCTACCCTCATTACAGTAGAAAGAACTGTGGACACAAGTATTTTTGATTGAGGAAAGTTTTATAGTTGAAGTGTGAAACAATCCGCCACAATCAATCTATTTACTTGTAATATATGCGAGTTAATTTTGAAGCGATATGGTGGAACATGGAGTGGTTTTCGTTGTTAGAGCATACCTTTGTATTAGATGCTCTAGTTATCCTATTATTTTTAATCGTGATTTATTATTTTCATCATACTCGCCGAACCGGTTTAGTCTTTTCTATTAAAGATGCTCCTACTGCGATCTTTTTGGTGGAAGCTGATACCGGTGTGGTGGTTGATGCAAACCGTAAGGCAATGCAACAGTTATCAATCCGCCAAGTAGGGTTACGCTTTTTACTTCCAGCTCGAGTTTCCTCTCAACAATTACTCTCTATTCTGGATGCTGCGCGAATGAATCCGCATCAAGAATGGGAAGTATCGGATACCAATAAACCCTCAATTCACCTCACTCAGCACTCTGCTCGCTATCGGGGTCGTAACACTTTGGTCGTCCATGCCACTAAATCTCAATATGTCGAGCGTGATAACAATCTTCCACTGACTTTAGAAGCATTAAATTGCCTGTCTGAGCATATCTTCATTAAAGGTGTCGATGGTGAAATGCTATTTACCAATCGAGCTTATGAGAGATTTTGGTTAAATAGAGAGCAAGAGGGGGTTGCCGCTGAAGATATCAATATCATCCGTGGAACAAGTTCCTATCCGCGATGGACGACTGATCCTAATGGTGATAATTGCTTACTTGAAACCCATCTCACGCCCATAATCTCTGAAGATGGCAGCGTGAAGGCCGTCATTGGAATTAGTCATGATGTTTCCGATTGGTATTATACCCAGCAATCTTATTCAGATGAGATGGATAAACGACGCACTATAGAGCTTGATCTCGCAAGAAGTGAGACCCTATTGCAGTCTATATTACGAGCATCGCCCGATCCTATTGCGATGTTTAACCAAAACCGTATTCACGAAGCTTGTAATCAGGCATATGCAGACTCACTAGGCATTGCCAAAACTGAAGATATTATTGGTCATAGTCTTGATGAAATCTTGCCACCACAGATCGCCCAAAGGTTTTCCGCGACAGATACTAAAGTACTCGAAGAAAAACAGACGCTTCGCTTTATTGATAAAGTGAAAAACATTGATGGTAAGCCAACTTGGTATGACGTATTAAAAGCGCCTTATACCGAACCTTTCACGGGAAATACTGGCGCTTTAGTCATTGCTAGAGATGTTACCGAGCATTTTTTAGTTAAGCAGCAATTGGCTAAAGCAAACGAAGAATTACAAGAACTAAGCCATTTTGACCAAAGGTTGAAAATTTCTAACACTCGACATTTTTACAGCCAATTACAAGCCGTTTGGCGACTACAATTACGTCAACAATCACCATTAACTGTGATGATTTGTCATGTGAATATTAATCAGCGTGAGCAAACGCATGATACAGAGCAAATGGACTCTGAGCTATTGGTGACTATTGCTGAAAAATTCGAAGAAGTGATTCAAAGGGGAGCCGACTTGCTCGCGGTTGGTGAGTTTGACGGTGAGTTCTTGCTGCTATTACCGGAAACTCAAGCACCAGCCTGTCTATTGGTGGCAGATAAGATCCATCAAACGATTGCTGAATTTAATACTGAACATCAGACTTCCTTGGGATCAGAATGCTTTACGGTCAATGTTGGTGTTGCTAGTGGCATTCCGCAAAAAGATTTAAGTTCACTGTCTATTGTTGAAACGGCTCGCCAAGCGCTTGATGCGGCTAAGTTGGGCGGGAACAATCAAACTCAGCTTAAAACCTTACATTCTTCTCTACAGGCTAGATCAGGAGATCAGACTTCATCATGAATGTGTTAAAAAACCTTGCCCAATATTATGTCGATTTATTGGTTAAATTGGGAATGGTTAAATTCTCTATGTTGCTGGCGTTGGCGTTAGTGTGCTTTTCAGTATTACTGCAAGCGGTCGTCAGCCTAGTGTTGATCGGGCATATAGAGAATATTGTGATTATTCGCTCGGTATTTTTTGGTTTATTAATTACTCCTTGGGCGGTGTATTTTTTAACGGTTGTGGTCGATCAACTTGAAGAGTCTCGTCAGCGCTTAACTAAAATGGTCGATAAGCTCAAAGATATGCGTCAACGCGATCATCAATTAAATATAGAGCTGCAAAATAATATACATAAGTTGAATCAAGAAATTAATGAAAGAAAGAAAGCAGAAGAAGCTCGTTTAGAGGTTATGCAAGACCTTGAAAATGAGGTTTATCAACGTGAAAAAGCTCAAGTGGAGTTGGCAGAGCGTACCGCTTTATTGCGCTCATTTTTGGATGCTTCCCCTGATCTCATTTATTACCGCAATACCGAAGGGCTGTTCTCCGGTTGTAACCGTGCTTTCGAAGAATTAGTTGGATTAACAGAATCTGAGCTGGTGGGATTATCGATATACGATGTATATAAAGATAATTCGACTCATCAGCAAGTAGAAGAGACGGATAAAACGGTTTTTCTAGAGAACCGAGAGTTGGCCTACGATCTGTGGCTTGAATACCCAGATGGTAAAAAAGCGTACTTTGAGTTTCGCAAGTTGCCGTTCTATAACAAGTCAAACCAATTGCTGGGCTTAGTGGGCTTTGGGCGAGATATTACCGAACGCAAGGCATATCAAGACGCGCTACTTAAAGCCAGCCAAGATAAAACCAAGTTTATCTCAACCATCAGTCATGAACTAAGAACGCCTCTAAACGGTATTGTCGGGTTAAGTCGTATATTACTCGACTCAAAGCTCGATCAAGAACAACGTCAGTACATGCAGACTATCAATATCAGCGCCATTACCTTAGGCCATATATTTAATGATGTGATTGATCTTGATAAGTTTGATCGTAAAGAACTTGAGCTGCTTCCAACGGCAACAGACTTCCACAGTTTCATCACTGATGTTGAAACCATTTCCTGTTTAATGGCTGAGCAAAAAGGGCTTACGTTTGAGCTCGATCGCCTAACTGACCTTCCGCCTGCGATTATGGTGGATGCCACTCGATTGCGCCAAGTGTTGTGGAATTTAGTTAGCAATGCGATGAAATTTACCAAGCAAGGCGGCGTGACCATTAATGTTAGTGCCGATGTGGATGGGGATATTGCTAATATTGAGTTTGAAATCGAAGATACTGGTATCGGTATTCCAGAGCATGAAGTCGATAATATCTTTGGCATGTACTACCAAGTGAAGTCGGGTAAAGACAACTTACATGCCGTCGGTACTGGAATTGGTTTAGCCGTTTCGCAAGAGTTTGCTCATCGTATGGGAGGCGAAATTAGCGTCTCAAGTGAACTAGGGTTTGGTAGCACCTTTGTGGTGTCGATTCGAGTGCCTGTCACGCAAATAGAAGAAGCCATTGGTCATGTGGAATCACAACCTAGTCTGCGTATTTTTATGGTGGAAGATATTGAGCTAAATGTCACTGTGGCTCGCTCGGTATTAGAAAACTTAGGGCATAGTCTTAACGTGGCAATGTCAGGAGAAGAGGCGCTGAGATGCTTTAAACCAGAAGATTATGATTTGGTCTTTTTAGATATTCAATTGCCCGATATGACCGGCTTTGATATTGCTCAGCAGCTCCGACAAACCTATTCCCAGCTACCACCACTCGTTGCTTTGACTGCCAATGTGATGACCAATAAGCAGGAATACATTGAAAAAGGCATGGATGCTGCGATCAGTAAGCCATTATCGATTAAAGATATTAATCAGGTAGTGGGTGATTTTTTTGGAAGTAAATCTTCTGGTCATAATTCATCCGGAGCTAAATCATCAGGGGCTAAATCAGCCCCTAAAATAGCGGTAAACTCACCAAATACGGAAGGGGGAAGCCAACAAGAGGAAACTCAACTATCGGTGATTGATACTGAAATGTTGCTCTCTTATCTTGATATTGTTGGCAAGCAGCCGGTTTTAGATAGCCTACTGATGTTTGAGCAAACCATTCCTGATTATATGCAGCAACTCAATCAGTATTTAAGTGCTGGTGATGATGAGAATGTAGTTTCGGAAGCGCACAAAATAAAAGGCGCTGCGGGCTCGGTGGGTTTGCAACGCATTCAGCAACTCGCTCAACTGGCTCAAACACCTGATGCTGCGGAATGGCGAGAAAATGTCGCAGGCTGGATAGAGAAAATGAATCAATATTACCAGCAAGATATTAATACCTTGAAGCAATGGATAGAGCAATATAAGAAGTAACTTGGGTATAGCCATAAAACAAAAGGCCCCGCACTTTCTTTAATAAAGAAATGCGGGGCCTTTTAGTTAGCTAGTGTTTTAAGCTTGATTATTCGCTTAGTTCACCGCAGAAACGATAACCTTCACCGTGAATCGTTGCGATGATTTCAGGAGTATCAGCGATTGATTCAAAGTGCTTACGAATACGACGAATCGTTACGTCAACAGTACGGTCGTGTGGTTTCAATTCGCGGCCGGTCATTTTTTTCAATAGATCGGCACGAGTTTGAATTTTGCCTGGATTCTCGCAGAAGTGCAGTAATGCGCGGAATTCAGAGCGCGGTAGCTTGTAGCTTTCACCCATAGGGTTAACTAATGAGCGGCTATTGATATCAAGTACCCAACCGTTGAACTCGTATTTTTCAACCGTACGTTTGTCTTCTTGTGCATCACCACTATGCATAGAGCGTTGTAGTAAGTTGCGAGCACGAATAGTTAATTCACGAGGGTTAAATGGTTTTGTGATGTAGTCATCCGCACCGATTTCTAAGCCTAAGATTTTATCAACTTCGTTGTCGCGACCGGTTAAGAACATAAGCGCAACATTCGCTTGTTCTCTTAGTTCACGAGCCAGAAGTAGGCCATTTTTACCAGGTAGATTGATATCCATAATCACCAAGTTAATTGGGTTTTCGGACAAAATCTGGTGCATGTTATCGCCATCAATGGCCTCAAAAACAGTATATCCTTCTGCTTCAAAAATAGTCTTCAGCGTATTGCGTGTGACTTGTTCATCTTCAACGATAAGAATTTGTGGGGTATGCATAGGAGTACCTAAATCATGACTTTAAATGGTTTATTAATTCTAGATAAAAATAACATTTTGCTAGCAACTTTATTTACATCATGGGAGTCATTAGCAGTAAAACAGTTTACAAGCACAGCTTTAATATAGATAAAAATAGAAAAAGCAGCTGAGTTGTTGAGTATGTGTTTGAGTCTACAGTCTTAACAGCTTGCTAACAATAAGTGAATATAGCCTAATTCTCGGTTTGTTGATTTGCATCAATCAGTTTGAAAGGAGAATGTTAAATCTCAGTGACGGTTATTCTATTAATGATGATTTTATTCAGGGCGAGATAGGATGCTTGAATTGGTGAGAGATGAGTATTTTGTGTCTTTGGTCTGTATTTTTGAGCAAAATGAGAATAAAGGTAACTTTTCATTGACTCTTCGCCTTTAAATCGGTAAATGTAGAGATAGTTGATAACAAATAAGACATAGACTATGACGTTTTTAACCAGCACCATCATTATGACCTCAATTATGACCGACACCATTAATGTTGGGGCAGGCTGGTAAGCGAAAGTTTTCAAAAAAAGGCCTGTATCCCACCAGATACAGGCCTTTTTTTATGCAAATTTAGAAGTGAAATTTTGGAGGAAGGGATGCGAGTACTAAAATTTGGAGGGTCTTCACTGGCCGATGCTGACCGATTTTTAAGGGCAGCAGATATAATTATTAACAATGCTCAACAAGAAGATTTGGCCGTGGTGCTTTCTGCACCGGGTAAAACGACCAATAAATTGGTTGCAGTGATTGAAAATACACTAAAAAATGGTGAAGCAGAGTTATTAATTAATGACTTAGAACAATCATTTTATGATCTTTTTGAGCAAATCAAACAACAAGTCGAAGGATTGGAATACTTAGCGTTTGATACTCAAGTTAAGACCTCAATGAAGCAACTTCGTCAATATGTGCACGGTATGGCGCTATTAGGAATGTGCCCCGATCATGTCAATGCGCGCATCATCAGTAAAGGTGAGCGTATTTCCATTCAATTAATGAAAGCGGTTATCGAGGCCAAAGGTAAGCCTGCGAGCTTAATTGATCCGGTTGAGTACCTGTTTGCGAAAGGCGATCATTTAGAAGCCATGGTCGATGTGGATATTTCGACAGGCAACTTCCAGCGCAAACCTCTACCAGCGGGTCATATTAATATCATGCCTGGCTTTACTGCTGGTAATGCTAAAGGCGAATTGGTGACTTTAGGCCGTAATGGATCTGACTACTCTGCAGCGGTATTGGCAGCGTGTTTACGTGCAGATTGTTGTGAAATCTGGACAGATGTAGACGGCGTTTATAACTGTGACCCTAGATTAGTTGAAGATGCACGGTTACTGAAATCGCTAAGCTATCAAGAGGCGATGGAGCTATCTTATTTTGGCGCTTCAGTACTTCACCCTAAAACCATCGCTCCTATTGCCCAATTTCAAATCCCTTGTTTAATCAAAAATAGCTTTAATCCTCAAGGTGCTGGCACCTTAATTGGTCAAGATACTGGCGAAGATAACCTTGCGATCAAAGGAATTACCACCTTAAGCCAACTGACAATGGTCAATGTTTCTGGCCCTGGTATGAAAGGCATGGTTGGCATGGCGAGCCGTGTATTTGGCGCGATGTCGACATCGGGTGTTTCCATTGTCTTGATCACTCAATCATCATCGGAATACAGCATTAGTTTCTGTATTGAAGCGCAAGATAAAGAGAAAGCTGAGCAAGCCTTGCAAGAGGGCTTCGAACTTGAGTTAAAAGATGGGTTGCTTGACCCTATTGAGTTTACTGATGATGTTGCGATTGTAACTTTAGTCGGTGACAAGATGCGTACCGCACGTGGTGTAGCTTCACAATTCTTTGCTTCACTTGCTGAGGTGAACGTGAATGTCGTCGCCATTGCTCAAGGCTCTTCAGAGCGCGCGATTTCTGCGGTTATTCCAGAAGATAAAATCTCAGTTGCCATCAAAGCTTGTCACGAGAATCTATTTAATTCTAAGCACTTCCTCGATGTATTCGTGGTTGGTGTCGGTGGTGTTGGTGGCGAGCTGGTCGATCAGTTCCAACGTCAACAAGCCAAATTGGCAGAAAAAGGCATTGTGATTCGAGTATGCGGTTTAGCTAACTCAAAAGGTTTACTACTTGATAGTGATGGTTTACCGCTAGAAAATTGGCGTGACCGCATGGCGCATGCCAGGGAAGAGTTCAGCCTAGCGCGTATGATCGCTTTGGTGCAACGTAACCACATTATTAACCCAGTATTAGTCGATTGTACTTCGAGTGAATCTATCGCCAATCAATACACCGACTTCTTAGCGGCAGGTTTCCATGTAGTGACACCGAATAAGAAAGCCAATACTGCGAGCATGAGTTACTACCATCAACTACGAGAAACCGCGAGAAGTACTCGCCGTAAATTGATGTATGAAACAACGGTAGGCGCGGGCTTACCGGTTATTGAAAACTTGCAAAACTTAATCTCAGCGGGGGATGAATTAGAGAAATTTAATGGCATTTTATCCGGCTCGCTATCTTACATTTTTGGCAAGCTAGATGAAGGCATGACGTTAAGCCAAGCGACCAATATCGCTAATGAAAATGGCTTTACTGAACCGGATCCTCGTGACGATCTCTCTGGTATGGATGTGGCGCGTAAATTGCTGATCCTTGCTCGTGAAGCGGGTATGGAACTTGAGCTTGATGATGTGATTGTTGAACAAGCTCTACCACCGGGCTTTGATGATTCAGGTAGTGTTGCTGAGTTTATGGAGCGACTACCACAAGCGGATGCTTACTTTGCAGACCTTTCAGCAAAAGCTGCTCAAGAGGGCAAAGTATTGCGCTATGTTGGCACGATTGAAGACGGCCAATGTAAAGTGAAAATGATTGCGGTGGATGAAAATGATCCTATGTATAAAATTAAAGATGGCGAGAATGCGCTAGCCTTTTATAGTCGTTATTATCAACCAATTCCATTGGTGTTGCGTGGCTATGGCGCTGGTACTCAAGTGACCGCAGCGGGCGTATTCTCTGATGTGATGCGTACTTTAGGTTGGAAATTAGGAGTTTAATTATGTCTATGTCTCAACCTCAAAGTGTCGCAGTATATGCACCGGCCTCAATCGGTAATGTCAGTGTTGGCTTTGATGTTCTTGGCGCTGCAGTATCACCAATTGATGGTACTTTGCTTGGTGACCGAGTTTTAGTTAAATCATCGGATTCATCATTTGATTTGAAAACCGCAGGAAGCTTTGTTGCGAAGCTTCCAACTGACCCGAAAGAGAATATTGTCTACCATTGTTGGCAAGTATTTGCCCGTGAATTGGAAAAGAAAAATATTCCTTTATTGCCACTGGAAATGACACTAGAAAAAAACATGCCGATTGGCTCGGGTTTAGGCTCTAGTGCTTGTTCCATTGTAGCGGCACTAGATGCGTTAAACCGCTTTCACCAGCAACCATTAAATGAAATGGAACTGCTAGCGTTAATGGGTGAAATGGAAGGACAAATTTCTGGTGGCATTCACTACGATAACGTTGCGCCTTGTTTCCTCGGTGGCTTGCAGTTAATGCTGGAAGAACTTGGGATTATCAGCCAAGAAGTGCCTTGTTTTGATGACTGGTATTGGGTAATGGCTTATCCGGGCATTAAAGTGTCGACAGCAGAAGCACGCTCAATTTTACCTTCTCAATATCGTCGCCAAGATATTATTGCTCATGGTCGTCACCTCGGTGGCTTTATTCATGCGTGCCATTCTGGGCAACCAGAGCTAGCAGCTAAATTGATTAAAGATGTGATTGCAGAACCTTATCGAGCTAAGTTATTGCCTGGTTTTGCAGATGCACGTCAATATGCGATGTCGGCGGGCGCATTAGCCTGCGGTATTTCCGGTTCTGGGCCAACACTGTTTACTATTTGTAGTAAGAAAGATGTGGCAGAACGAGTCGCACATTGGTTAAATGAAAATTACATACAAAATGATGAAGGTTTCGTGCATATTTGTCGTTTAGACAAGGAAGGTTCGAGAGTAACAGGAAGTGAATTATGAAGCTGTACAATATAAAAGAAAATGATGAACAGGTCTCTTTTGGCCAAGCGGTACGTCAAGGTCTAGGCCGTAATCAAGGGTTATTTTTCCCATCAGAATTACCTAAGTTTGATGATATCGAATCACTGCTAGCGGAAGATTTTATCAGCCGTAGCAGTAAGATTTTATCAGCGTTAATTGGCGATGAGTTAACTGCTGAGCAGGTGAGTCAACTGGTGTCGGCAGCTTTTCAATTTCCAGCACCGATTAAATCAGTCAAAGATGGCGTTTACGCTCTAGAGCTTTTCCATGGTCCGACGTTGGCTTTTAAAGATTTCGGCGGCCGTTTTATGGCGCAATCTTTGGCGGCTGTCACTGCAGATAAAGGCCAGAAGATTACCATATTAACCGCGACTTCTGGTGATACTGGTGCTGCCGTTGCCCATGCTTTTTATGGTATGGAAAACATTAATGTGGTGATCTTGTATCCAAAAGGAAAGATCAGCCCATTACAAGAAAAACTATTTTGTACCCTAGGTGGCAATATTCACACTGTGGCGATTGATGGTGATTTTGATGCATGCCAATCATTAGTAAAACAAGCTTTTGATGATCAAGCATTGCGTGAAGAGATCGGCCTTAACTCAGCCAACTCAATCAACATCAGCCGCTTAATGGCGCAAATATGCTACTACTTTGAAGCTGCAGCTCAAATGACTAAAGCTGAGCGTGATAATTTAGTTATTTCAGTACCTAGTGGTAACTTTGGTAACTTAACTGCTGGCCTACTGGCTAAAGCGTTAGGGCTACCGATCAAGCGCTTTATTGCCGCAACCAATGCTAATGATACGGTGCCTCGTTACCTTGAAACTGGTAAATGGGATCCAAAACCAACCGTCGCGACAACGTCTAACGCGATGGATGTTAGCCAACCGAATAACTGGCCGCGCATTGAAGAACTATGCCGCATTAAAGGTTGGGGTCTAGATACACTAGGCAAAGGCATGGTAACGGACACAGAAAGTGCTGAATCTGTGGTTGAGCTGAATAACCTTGGTTACTTATGTGAGCCGCATGGTGCGATTGCATACCGAGTTCTAACTCAGCAGCTTCAAGAAGGTGAAACCGGTTTATTCTTATGTACCGCGCATCCAGCTAAATTCAAAGAAGTTGTGGATGAGATCCTGGATACAGATATCGATGTTCCTGGCCCATTAGCAAAACACGGTGCGATGGAATTGCTTTCTGAAGATCTTGCGGCAGATTTTGATTTGCTGAAAGAAGTGTTGAGAAGAGTGCAGGGTTAACCGTAGCTCGAAAGCTCGTTACTAGTCACTCGAAAAAGAAAAGCTCAAAAGAGATTGAATTCTTTTGAGCTTTTTTATTTATATGAATTCCGAGCTACGAGAAACGTAAACCCGAAAATCGTTATTACATAGACTCTGTAAACGTACGAGCGATAACGTCGCGTTGTTGCTCAGCCGTTAGAGAGTTAAAACGTACAGCGTAGCCAGAAACACGGATAGTTAGCTGTGGGTAGTTTTCTGGGTTAGCAACAGCGTCTTCTAGCGTTTCGCGAGAAAGAACGTTTACGTTTAGGTGTTGACCACCTTCGATGCGTGGTGCAGTTTCAATTTTTACTTCACGGTATTCGATGTCGCCTAGAGAATCTGCAGCAACAACTTGATCCGCTTCAAAGCCAGCTTCAGCGGCAACACAACGTGCTTCATTTTTGTCGCTATCTAGTAACCAGATAGAGTTTAGTAAATCGTCGTTTGCTGCTTTAGTAATTTGGATACCTTGGATCATGCCCATCTCCTTTGCCACCTAAGTGGAATTAAATATGATGTTGTTTTCGAACTAATTGATGACGCCATTATATACTTAATAACCACAGTATTAATATTGATTTAAATCAATAAACCACCAAAATTAGATTTCATTATTGGTGTGTTTTCTTGCTGTAAATCAAGAAAACCAAAAGAAATAAGGGGTTATAAGATTATTTGAAACTCTAAAAAATAATTGAAGCATAAATATGTGGTTAATTTACTACGAAAATAACCGCATCCTTGTGGTTCGTCTTGGGCTCTCCTCGCGATACAATGACAAAATAAATTGAAAAAATAATAGGGATTAAATGATGTCAACATGGGCTGGTGTGATCGAAAATGAAAAACAACAAAGCTACTTTAAACAGCTTGAAAGCTTTGTTGCGAGTGAGCGATCTCAAGGTAAAAACATATACCCGGAAGATAGTTTGGTTTTTTCAGCATTTGACCATACCCCATTTGATCAAGTGAAAGTGGTGATACTAGGGCAAGATCCTTATCACGGGCCTAATCAAGCGCATGGTTTGGCTTTCTCGGTACAACCTGGGATTAAAACGCCGCCTTCTTTAGTCAATATGTATAAAGAACTGGCGCAAGATATCGAAGGTTTTACCATTCCGAGTCACGGCAACTTAGTGTCTTGGGCTGAGCAAGGTGTGCTGTTGTTAAATACCGTATTGACGGTGGAACAAGGTAAGGCGCATTCGCATGCTAAGTCTGGTTGGGAAAAGTTTACCGACCAAGTGATTGCAGAATTAAATCAAACGCATAGCGGATTGGTTTTTCTATTGTGGGGAGCGCATGCGCAGAAAAAAGGCGCGTCCATCGACACATCTAAGCACTATATTTTGACCGCTCCTCATCCATCACCTCTTTCTGCTCATCGTGGTTTCTTTGGTTGTCAGCATTTTTCTCAAGCTAATACTCTTTTATTACAGCAAGGTAAGTCGCCAATAAACTGGGCCTCGGTGAGTTTGCAACAAAATGAACAATTTGAATTGATTTGAGCTTATTCTGGGTTTGGCTCACAGAAAACGAGCATGAGCTATACTGATTGAACAATATTTGACCATGGACAATAGCGAAGGAAAAGTATCGCCTATAGTGGTGGTAGTTGACTGAGTAGGAGGGAGCCATGCTAGGAAATATTATAAGTCGTGAGCACAGCTATATGGTGCGATTGCTGGTTATTCTGGACCAGAAACTTAATTTGTTAAAACAAGAGAAACCAATTAATTATCTGATTATTAATGATATTGTTTCTTATCTCCAGCGGCATTCGGAAATGACACATCATCCGAAGGAAGATCTTATCTATCATTACTTCTTAGATCATTATGGCGATAATCATAATATTGCCAATTTGCTAGAAGAGCATAAAAACTTATCGGAAACGACTAAAGAGTTTGCTGATTTGCTGGAAATGGTGTTGCACGATGCCGTGGTTCCTAATGATGTATTTCGCGAGCATTTAGAGCATTTTATCCATCAACAAAAAAAGCATTTGGATTTTGAAGAACGTGAAATTTTACCTACCTTAAAGAACCACTTTACCGAGCTGGATTGGGTGGCGGTTGAAAAATTGTGGGGTAGTGAAGATAGCGATCCACTATTTGGACAAAGTATTGATAAAGAATACCAACGCCTGTCTGAATACATGAAGTCGGATGGCTAGTGGATAAAAGAAAGCAGACACATTCAGCGTGTCTGCTTTTTATGTTTAGTGGTTCTAGCAACTAGTGATCCTAGTAACTATTTATTCTAGTAGCTACTTATTCTAGTGGCTATTTATTCTAATAGCATGGAGATTTAAGTTTTAAGGGTTAAATCTCCAAGGTTTAAATGCCTAAAGTTTAAATACGATGGGTTTTTAAATATCAAGGTCTTCTAAGTTGTACTCGCCAAAGTAATCCAGTTCTTTCAATTCCTTCTGTAGTTGGCGTCTATCTTGAATCGCTTCAATCTCGCGCCACTTTCTCTTGGTTGGCTTGGTCTTGTGAGCGCGATAAGGGTTTGGTTCCATTGCCATGATGTCTTCTAATTGGAAGCTTTCCATCTGTAATCCCTCTTTGTTGATACTGAATCCTATTCAGGACTTTATTGATACCACACTTTTTAAGAGGTTAACCTTGATGTATTTCTCATTTGTTTCTAAAAGATGAAACTTTTGTGTCATTCTGCTGCTTGATTCATGATTTCTTTTTGAGCAAAAAATCGCCTTTTAGTAAATAATTTCTGTAGGAAAATGCGGAGGATTGGCTGACGACATGTTGCGATTGGGTTAATAATGTTAATGATATGTTTACCTGACTTGCGAGTTAGATATCTAAATTGAATTATCAAATAATAATCGAGCGGGGGTTTGAGTCGAGACCTTGCTAACTCTTGGCTTCACACTATTTACCTACTTTTAACAAATGTGCAAAATTGGATTTTTATTTCTCAAATTATATAGTCAAAAGTTTGTCTTTAATGTGAAAAAACAGCTTAAATATACCAAAAACTTACTATCTACTAGTGTAATAATGCATAACTATGAATAAAATTTGATATTGATTTTTGGCGCGTAGCCCTGCATTATCCTGCCGGTCATTATCAGTTTGGTCCTTACTTTAGGTGCTAAAATTGCATTTTGATGTGCCTTTTTCTTTAAACATAATAAAAGTAATGAATATATAAAGAGATAAGGTAAACGCTCAAATGACTTGAGTGTTGAGGGAGCTCACTCTCATGGTGAGGGTAAATTAATCATTAATTTAGGTGAGGTTTGCGTGACGGATCTAATAGCTTTATTAAACGATCTCCTTTGGGGATCTATTCTGGTCTACTTATTGGTTGGCGTTGGTGTGTATTTCACAGTACGTCTTGGCCTTATTCAATTTCGCCACTTTACGCACATGTTTTCAGTGCTAAAAAACAGCCGTAAAGCAGACGCCTCTGGCATTTCATCTTTTCAAGCATTTTGTACAAGTCTAGCTGCGCGTGTTGGTACAGGTAACATGGCAGGTGTTGCGGTTGCTTTAACCGTGGGTGGCCCAGGCGCAATTTTCTGGATGTGGATCATTGCTATGGTTGGTATGGCAACGGCATTTGCAGAAAGTACTTTAGCCCAGTTATACAAAACCAAAGGTTCTGACGGCACTTATATTGGTGGTCCGGCTTACTACATGGAGAAAGGTCTAGGCATGCGCTGGATGGGCATCCTATTCTCAATCTTCCTTATCATTGCTTTTGGCTTGGTATTTAACGCGGTTCAATCAAACTCGATTGCGGATGCGATGCACACAGCTTTTGCTTGGAATAAAGCAATGGTAGGTGGTGTACTAGTTGTGCTTTCAGGTTTCGTTATCTTCGGTGGTATCCGTAAGATCGCTCGTACTGCTGAAATTCTTGTTCCAATCATGGCTATCTTCTACCTAGTGTTAGCTGTGATTGTTATCTTGATGAACCTAGATAAAGTACCTGGTGCTCTAGCGCTTATCTTCAAGAGTGCTTTCGGTTTACAAGAAGCGGCAGCTGGTGGTGTAGGTTACGCCATTATGAATGCGATTAAGACAGGTGTTGCTCGTGGTTTGTTCTCGAACGAAGCCGGTATGGGTTCAGCGCCAAATGCGGCTGCAGCAGCAACTCCGTATCCACCACACCCAGCATCACAAGGTTATGTTCAAATGCTAGGTGTGTTTGTTGATACGATTGTTATCTGTACTGCAACGGTGTCGATCATTTTACTCTCTGGTGAATATGTACCACACGGTGAAGTGACGGGTATCATCTTGACGCAAAACGCATTGAGCTCTCAAGTAGGTGAGTGGGGTAAAACCTTCGTTGCTATCGCGATCTTCTTCTTTGCATTTACCTCAATCATTGCTAACTACTCTTACGCAGAAAGCAATATTGTGTTTATCTTTAAGAAATCTCGTCACGCTAAAAACATCTTCCGTGTCATTGTACTCGGTATGGTGATGTTTGGTTCATTAGCGACACTACCAACGGTATGGTCTCTTGCTGATGCTTCAATGGGCTTGATGGCGATTGTTAACTTAGTGGCTATCTTATTGTTGTCTGGTATCGTTATTAAACTAGCGAAAGACTACAACAAGCAATTAGATGAAGGTAAGTTACCGACATTTGATGCGAAAGATTTCCCAGAGCTGCATTCTCAAATTGAAGAAGGCGTATGGGGTAAAGAGTCGAAGTAATAACTTTGACCTATACCACTAATAGTAAAAGCCATGCAGCGATGCGTGGCTTTTTTGTTATAATGGTCAACATTATTTCAGAACACATGGATTGAATATGCTGATATTGGTTTCTCCTGCAAAAACACTCGATTACGAATCTTCTCTGCCTACCCAAAAGCACACTCAACCTGATTTAACCGATCACTCTGCGGAGTTAATTGAAGTCTGCCGTCAGCTTACGCCTGCGGATGTAGCTAGCTTAATGAAAGTCAGTGATAAGATCGCTGGTCTGAATGTGGCTCGCTTTGCTCAGTGGAGCCCTGAATTTAGTTTTGAGAATGCGCGTCAGGCGTTGTTTGCTTTTAAAGGCGATGTGTATACCGGACTAGATGCAAATAGTCTGTCTGAAGCGGATATCGACTATGCTCAGTCTCATTTAAGAATGCTGTCTGGTCTGTACGGTTTATTGAAGCCGCTTGATTTAATGCAGCCATATCGCTTAGAAATGGGCACAAGGCTCGCGAATCCACGTGGCAGTAACCTGTATCAGTTCTGGGGCGATATCATTACTGATAAAGTTAATGATGCGTTACAAGCACAAGGTGATGAGTGGTTAATTAACCTAGCGTCGAATGAGTACTTTAAAGCCGTCAAGCCTAAAGGTGTGAAAGGCAAAATCATTACTCCAGTATTTAAAGACTGCAAAAATGGTACCTACAAGGTGATCAGCTTTTACGCAAAAAAAGCCCGCGGCATGATGGCGCGTTACATCATTGAAAATAAAGTAGAAGATTTGGATGCACTGAAAGCATTCGATACGGCCGGCTATTACTTTGTGGCGGCAGAGTCTACGGAAACTGAATTGGTGTTTAAGCGAGAAGAGCAGTAATCTGCATTTCTTGTTGCTTGAAAGCGTAAACTGAAAGCGTAAACTGAAAACGTAAAAAAGGAGCGAATAGTCGCTCCTTTTTAATTTTACGAAAATGGTTTTACTAGAATAGTTTAGCGAGAAAAGTTTAGTAAGAATGTCTTACTTTTTCTTCTTTTTCACGGCTGTTTTCTTCTTCGCAGCTGGCGCTTTCTTTTTCTTCTTCTTGAAGGTCGCTTTTTTGCTTTGTGGGCGAAGATCTTTAATGTAGCGTTCTTTGATTTCATCTTGAGTGTAGCGCATCACGCGATCAATCATCGGCTGGTCATGGGCTTCAATCAAAGAAATCGCATTGCCTTTTTTACCGGCACGAGCAGTACGACCAATACGGTGTAGGTACACATCCGCGGTTCTTGGCATATCGTAGTTAATAACATGGCTCACATCCGGTAAATCGATACCACGCGCCGCCACATCGGTAGCAATTAATACATTGACTTCACCATCACGGAAACGTTGAATCGCGTTGTTACGACGATCTTGAGGCATTTCGCCTTGGATCCATGAACAAACGATTTGCGCGCTTTCTAGCTGCCCACGAAGCTCTGCAAGACGCTCACGAGTCTTTACAAAGATAATACTGCGCTCAGCTTGTTCAGTAAGAATATTTTTTAGTAGTGCTAATTTATGCTCAGCGTGATCGGCGCGGTGATACCACTGGGTGATTTTTTTGCGTTCACGTCGTGAAGGATCCGCTTCCACTTTTACTGGGTTCTTTAGTAGATCTTCAGTAAAACCTTCAACGCCACGACCTTCTAAAGTCGCAGAGAAAAGTAGGGTTTGTTTACGCCAGCGACATTCTGCCGATAGACGGTCAACCACCGGACCAAAGCCCATATCTAGCATGCGATCCGCTTCATCCAAGATTAGCCATTCAATCGCACGACAATCAAAACGTTCAGCTTCGATGTATTCCATTAACCGGCCTGGCGTTGCAACTACGATATCTTGAGTGGTGCCTAAAATATCCGCGTGCTCTTGGTACATCACGCCACCGGTAATGGTGAAGATGTTTAAATTAGTATTTTTCGCCAGTGCGCGAGTTTGGTCAGCCACTTGCATCGCCAATTCACGAGTTGGCGTTAAGATTAATACGCGAGCCGGACCAGCTTTCTTGCGCGGGAAATCTTGTAAAAACTGTAGAGCAGGAAGTGCAAATGCAGCAGTTTTTCCTGTACCAGTAGGAGCTGACGCTAAGACATCCTTGCCATCAAGCGCTTGTGGAATGGCATCCGCCTGAATTTGAGTCGGGCGCTCAAAGCCCATTTCTTCAATGGCTTCAATAAGGTTTTGGTCTAAATCGAGTTCAGCAAAAGTTCTGATCACGTCATTTCTCCAACAAGCCGAGTGGCTTTAGGTTCAGGGTTTATTAAAACGGTCGCGCATTATATACCCAAGTGACTGCAAGATGCGAGTTTCAGCGAGAGATCTCTGCTTTTATTACCGTGACTACATCTTGAGATAAAAATCGCGAGTCAGTTGAATAAATGCTTGGCTATAACCGTCAGCTTGGTGAATCGTTAACTGGCTATTCTGACATTCGGTTTGAACGCGAGTTAAGGTGAATAATAGTCGATAGCCGGGTTTATGCTCAGTGGTATTGACTTGGCAGAGTCGCTCTACAAACCAGCCTTGTTCTAAGGCTAGTTGAATAAAGGCTTCGCCTTCTGCTTTCGGTAAAATAAAACTCGCACAGCCGGTCGGTTTTAATAATTTAGCACAAGCGATAAGTAGCTCATTGTGCGGCAAAGTGTGCGTATGGCGTGCGGTTGCTCTAGCTTGCCAATCGGAAGTGGCACCTGAGTTGAAGTAGGGCGGGTTACAAACAATATGATCAAATTTCTGGCTTGAATCTAATTGCTGAGCCGGAGCCTTGATAACCTGAATTCTTTTGCTCCAAGGGCTGTTATCGACATTATATTGCGCCGCTTTAATTGCATCATCATCAATATCAATCGCGGTAATCTGACTTTGTTGGCTTCGTTGGGCACACATTAACGCCAGTAATCCAGTACCGGTGCCTATGTCGAGTATTGAACTGTGGCTGGATATTTTAGCCCAAGCACCGAGTAATATCCCATCAGTACTGACCGCCATGCCAGAATGACCACCGTAAATTGAGAACTGCTTTAAATGAAAGTCTTTAGTTTTATTCATAATATCAATGGTTTTGGTGTAAGTGACTAATTAGTGGTCTAAATATGGTTTTTTATGCTTATTTGTAATGTTATTGTTTTAATTGTGTTAAGTGATAAGTTCTTTGATTTTCACCTACAAGCAGAGATAAATACTGCCTTTGTGTTTCAATCTTGTTATTTTGTGGTGTTTTATTGCTGTTTACTTGCGCGTTGGCTCTAATTTGTTCATTATCTTGATCATTATATTCAGGTAGAGTTTTATACCCAAGTAACTTCAAGGTGCGAGTTTCAGCAAGAATAAAACAAGCTTTAGGCAAGACAAATTGAATATGATCATAGTTATCCTATCTCTGTTCAATTTAACGCAGCATAAAGCTTGTTTTAACTTGCCCTTCGGGAGCTTCATTCAAACCTTTATGCAGCGTCAGATTGGTTTGAAAGGTGCTTACATTCCTTCACCAATCTTCCTTGCCTAAAGGTTTGGATGATAGCTCTGAATTCTGCACCTTGAAGTCACTTGGGTATATGTTTTGTTCTCCTGAAATGCAATTCATTACTATTATATTAAGGGTTTATTTTGAACCAAAAGTTAAAAATAACCGATATTTGGGCCCTAGGCTTCATGTTGTTTGCGTTCTTTTTAGGCGCTGGCAATATCATCTTCCCACCACTTGCTGGTCAATTAGCTGGCGAATCAGTGTTTTCTACTATGCTAGGGTTTCTTAGTACCGCTGTAGGTCTGCCTTTGCTTGGTATTATTGCCATTGCGCTAGTCGGTGGCGGTTGGGATAAACTGACCCAAGACTTACCTAAAAAAGCCGCGACAATTGTTGCTGTACTTTTCTTTATTATCATTGGCCCCGCTTTTGCTGCGCCTCGTACCGGTCTTGTCGCGTATGAAATGGGCTTGAAACCATTTATCGCCGAACCATCACAAATACATCTCACAATTTTTTCTATCGTCTTTTTTGCTATTGCGATGGGCTTTGCTTGGTCTCAAGGTAAGCTATTAGATGTGATTGGTAAGGTGCTGACTCCGGTTCTATTTTTAGGATTAATCATCCTTTCTGTAATGGTATTTATTAACCCTCAAGGCGATATTGTCGCGGCGCAAGGTCGCTATGTAACCCATGCATTTAGTACTGGTTTCCTAGATGGTTATAACACTATGGATACCTTTGCTTCGCTGATGTTTGGTACTTTGATCATTGAAGCGCTGCGTAGCAAGAAGATTACTGATAAACGTGCGGTTACTCGCTATGTAACCTATGCGGCATTTATTGCAGCTGGCGGTTTGGCTCTGGTTTACATCTCATTGTTCTACCTTGGCGCGACCAGTAATGGCATTGCGGCTGGCCTTGATAATGGTGGCGCAATTTTAAGTGTTTATGTTCAAGCTCTATTTGGTACTGAAGGTCAGTTCGTTTTAACTACCATCGTATTATTAGCGTGTTTAACCACTTCAATTGGTTTGATTTCAGCTTGTGCCGATTACTTTAGCTCATTAACCCCAGTTAGCTATAAAGCATGGGTTATTGTTGTCGGGTCAGTGTGTGCATTGGTAGCGAACGTTGGTTTAACGCAATTAATTGCCTTATCTGTACCAGTATTGTTTGCCTTGTACCCAGTGGCGATTGCGATTGTATTCCTAACGCTAGTTCGTTCTCGTTTACCGAACCGTGCTTTGGCGTACCGTTTTGTTGTTTGCTTATCTTTATTATTTGCTTTGATTGATGCAGGCAAAGCTGTCGGTATTGATATGTCAGCATTTAGTTTCCTACCGCTATTTGATTACGGTATGGCGTGGATGTTGCCAACATTGGCTGCGATTGCGGTGATGATGTTTGTCCCAAAGTGCGAACAGCAATCAAATGAAGTGGCTGAGTTAAGCGAAGATATGGCTTAATCGGCTAACAAGCTAACAAGAAAAAGGCTTAGTGGATTGAATTCACTAAGCCTTTTTTGTATTCGAATGTTTTTGATAGATAAAGTTATAAACTGTCGTGATACTCAACAAGGATTTGCTCGCACCACTGCTCGATACGCTGATCGCTGAGCTCATATTGAGAATCTTCATCAAGCGCTAAGCCAACAAAATGCGTTTTGTCTTCAGTAAGGGCTTTTGATTGTTCAAACTCATAGCCTTGGTTAGGCCAATAGCCGAGAAACTTAATTCCCGTTGCCATCAGTTCGTCGTGCAGCATCCCCATCGCATCGAGAAACCATTCGCCATAGCCTTCTTGATCGCCGAGACCGAATAACGCTACGTACTTGTCGTTTAGAGATAGCCCATCGAGTTGCTGCCATACCGCGCTCCAATCTTCTTGTATCTCACCGAAATCCCAAGTGGAAATGCCTAAAATAAGGAAATCATAATCTTGAAGTGTTGAGACTGGGGTATCTTTAATATTGTAGATATCGACCAGATCTTCGCCAATAATCGCGCGGATTTTTTCCGAAGCCATTTCGGTATAACAGGTGCTTGAACCGTAGAATAATCCAATCTTCATAAGTCTTTTTAAACGTTTGATGAATTTGTGGTTAATTCTAACGATAAAGCTGTCTGCTTTACATGCTTTCAGTAAAATTAGTGGCAATTATGAGTGAGCTACCGTAGTCTCAGCATGGATATTAGGTATAAAGTGAGTAATAGGTGATGCAGTCTGAATTAGCTCTGGTAGAACGTTTTCTTGATTCAATTTGGCTAGAGAAAGGCTTGTCAGAAAATACCTTGCAGTCTTATCGACATGATCTCGATAAGTTGGTGGGATGGTTAAATAAGCAATCAATGAGTTTGTTAACCGTGACAACTTATGACTTACAAGCCTACCAAGCTTGGTTATTGGAACAAAATTACAAGCAAACTTCTCGAGCTCGTATGTTGTCTGCGATACGTCGACTATTCCAATATTTTACTCGTGAGAAGTTGCGCAGCGATGATCCTAGTGCGTTATTAATTGCCCCTAAATTGCCAAAACGCTTGCCGAAAGATTTGTCAGAACAACAGATTGAAGCCTTACTTGATGCGCCAATTGTTGAAGACCCTCTAGAGTTACGTGATAAAGCCATGCTAGAGCTACTATATGCTACTGGCCTACGTGTGACCGAATTGGTGAGTTTGACTATGGAGAATATGAGTCTGCGTCAAGGGGTAGTACGCGTGATGGGTAAAGGCGGTAAAGAGCGTCTAGTGCCGATGGGAGAAAATGCTATTGAGTGGATTGAAACCTACATAGAGCAAGGTCGCCCGGCATTATTGGGCGAGAAAAGCTCAGATGTAGTTTTTCCTAGTAAGCGTGCTCGGCAAATGACGCGTCAAACCTTTTGGCATCGCATTAAATTTTATGCTCAACATGCTGGTATTGATTCTGAAGCTTTGTCTCCACACGTATTGCGTCATGCCTTTGCGACGCATTTACTCAATCATGGTGCTGACTTGAGAGTAGTGCAAATGCTGCTCGGACATAGTGACTTATCGACCACACAAATTTATACTCATGTGGCAACTGAAAGATTAAAACAAATCCACCAAGAGCATCACCCGAGAGCTTAGTACTAGGGTGTGTTGTTGGACAACTTTTCTCCATATTTTAGGTGTTTTATGCATTTTGCTTCTTTATTTGATTCAATTAACGTTAAGTCAGTTTGTGCTAAAGCTAAAGGAGCATTGGCTTTTTCCGCATTGATGTTTTCAGTATTGAGTTTGCCTAGTTATGCCAGCACAGAAGCTAATCAAGCTGAAATCAGTGCACGCTTTGTTAATCTTGGTATTAAAGTGACTGAGGTTGCGCCATCACCGATTGATGGTTTATATGAAGTAACCACTAATCAAGGCATTTTCTTTTCGAGTGCGATGGGTGACTTTTTTATTCAAGGCAAGATGTACAGCCTAGATAAACAAGGTAACTTCAGTGATTTAATGGCGAAAAAATACGCTAAGCAAGTTGAGAAGTTTGCTGATGATATGATCGTCTATAAAGCCAAAGATCAAAAATATGTGGTAACGGTATTTACCGATATTACTTGTGGTTACTGCGTAAAACTGCATAAAGAAATACAAAAATATAACGACCTAGGTATTACGGTTCGTTATATGGCTTACCCTCGTCAAGGACCGACTGGCGATGTTGCGCAAGCGATGGCTAAAGTATGGTGCGCAGATGATCGTAAAAAAGCGTTGGATGATGTGAAGATCAATCGCCGCTTTGATTTTGATAGCAAAAACTTACCTAAGTGCCAGCAAATGATCAGTGAACAATATGCTTTTGGTGCGCAATTAGGCATTAGTGGTACGCCTGCAATTTTATTGTCTAATGGTCGAGTAGTGGGTGGTTACTTACCGGCTAACGATTTACTGGAAGCGCTAGAAGCTGAAAATTTATAATGGACAATCTATCTAACGCAGCAGCTAAAGCATCAATTAACGCAGTAACTAACGCACCGACTGAAATGACATTTTTTGCTCGCTTTGAAGACGATATTCTGGCGGGCAAAAAGACTATTACTATTCGTGATGAAGCAGAGAGTCATTATGTGCCTGGCAGTGTAGTGATGGTATCGACCTTAGAGCAAGGGCGAGTTTTCTGCCAATTGCAAATATTATCCGTCACGCCAGTATTGTTATCACAACTTACCGAATTTCATGCCGAGCAAGAGAATATGACATTGCCTCAATTGAAATCCGTGATTCAAGAGATTTACCCCGGTTTAGAACAGTTATTTGTGATTGATTATCAGCTTTATTCTGCAAATGCTTAAACTCTCCTCAACCTATTAAGAGTATTATGACGACTATTTCCCGCCGACCTGATGTTGATCTTTCTATCCTACCTGAGTCGATCTCACCCTTATTACGTCGCATTTATATTAATCGTCAGATCCAGAATGTCAGCCAATTAGAAAAGGGCGCGAAAGGACTACACTCTTATCAGGCGTTACATGGCATTGAGCTTGCGGTGTCGTTATTGTTTCAAGCGATTAAGCAGAAACAACGTATTATCGTGGTTGGTGATTTTGATGCGGATGGCGCGACCAGTTCGGCTTTGTCAGTACTCGCGATTCGTATGCTAGGCAGTAGTAATGTTGATTACCTGGTACCTAACCGTTTTGAAGATGGTTATGGGCTAAGCCCTGAAGTGGTCGATCAAGCGATTGAACGTGGCGCGCAAGTGATCATGACGGTGGATAATGGCGTCTCTTCTATTGAAGGGGTGCGTTATGCCAAGGAGCAAGGGTTAATTGTGATCGTCACCGACCACCATTTACCTGGTCACGAATTGCCGAATGCCGATGCGATGGTTAACCCTAATCTGCAACAATGTTCTTTTCCTTCAAAAGCATTAGCGGGCGTTGGTGTGGCATTTTACCTCATGCTGGCTTTGCGCGCTGAAATGCGAACGCAACAATGGTTTGCTCAACAAAATATCCCCGAGCCTAACTTAGCGGAACTGTTAGATATAGTCGCACTGGGAACGGTGGCGGATGTGGTACCACTAGATGAAAATAACCGAATTTTAGTCCATCAAGGCTTGCAACGAATTCGTGCTGGTAAAGCGCGCCCGGGCATTCAAGCGTTAATCGAAGTGGCAAAACGCGATGCTAAACGTCTTGTTGCGGCAGACTTTGGCTTTGCTCTAGGGCCAAGAATTAATGCAGCTGGACGCCTTGAAGATATGTCATTTGGGGTCGAGTTATTACTGAGTAACAATATTCATGCCGCGCGTCGTATGGCCAGTGAACTGGATGGTTTAAACCACATGCGCCGTGAAATTGAGCAAGGCATGAAGCAAGAAGCGATGGCATTTTGTGAACGTTTGCTGAACGCGAAAGGCGGCCTAGAAGATAAATCGAATCTGCCGTATGGCTTAACCTTATTCCAAGCCGATTGGCACCAAGGGGTGATTGGAATTTTAGCCTCACGTATTAAAGATGAATTCCATCGTCCAGTGATTGCGTTTGCCGATGGCGGTGAATTGTCGAATGGCGAGCCTTCTTTAAAAGGATCATGTCGTTCGATTCCCGGGCTTCATATGCGTGATGTTTTGGATAAGATCGATACTCAAAACCCTGGGATCATTGTTAAATTTGGTGGCCATGCGATGGCAGCGGGTTTAACCATCTACCAAAATAGATTTGAACAATTCTCTCGCTTGTTTGATTTGGCGGTACGCGAAGAGCTCGATGAATCAGCGTTAGAAGGTGTGATTTTATCGGATGGTGAATTAAAGCCAGAAGAATTTTCGATGCATACCGCAGAAGAGTTACGTGCTGGTGGCCCTTGGGGACAAGCTTTCCCTGAGCCGATCTTTGATGGTGAATTCAAATTACTGCATCAAAAACTGGTAGGTGAAAAGCATCTCAAAATGATGTTAGAGCCGCTGTTTAAAGGTCATCCAACAGGCATTATGATCGATGCAATTGCTTTTAATGTTGATTTACGCCGTTGGCCGGATGCCTCGGTGAAAACCGTTCACTTAGCTTATAAACTCGATATTAATGAGTTTCGTGGTAATCAATCATTGCAATTGATGGTTGATCATCTAGAAGCTAAATGAAACGAGTAAAATCCCTGTATATTCATCATCAATTTAGGTAGAATTCTGCGCCTATATTCGTATAAGAATTGACCCAATATCTCAAATAAGTGATAAGCCAACATGTTTGAAATCAATCCGATTAAAAACCGCCTTCAGGACGTTGCCGAGCGCACGAATGTTCTGAGGGGGTATCTTTGACTACGATGCTAAGAAAGAGCGTCTAGAAGAAGTCAATGCCGAACTTGAACAACCTGATGTCTGGAATGAACCTGAGCGCGCTCAAGCGTTAGGTAAAGAACGTTCAGCATTAGAAGCGGTTGTTGAAACCATTGATCAACTGGATCAAGGTTGTGATGATGTTGAAGGACTATTAGAACTTGCGGTTGAAGAGCAAGATCAAGAAACCTTTGACGAGATCGAACCTGAACTTGCCGATCTTGAAGCGAAATTAGAAAAGCTTGAGTTCCGCCGCATGTTCGCCGGTGATCACGATGCTTCTGATTGCTATATCGATTTACAATCAGGCTCTGGTGGTACCGAAGCGCAAGATTGGACTTCGATGATGCTACGTATGTATTTACGTTGGGCAGAAGCCAAAGGGTTCAAGACGGAAGTGATTGAAGTATCAGAAGGGGATGTGGCTGGCCTTAAAGGCGCGACAGTTCGTATTTCTGGTGAATATGCTTATGGCTGGCTACGTACTGAAACTGGCGTGCATCGCTTAGTTCGTAAATCACCATTTGATTCAGGCGGTCGCCGTCATACGTCATTTGCATCGGCATTTATCTACCCTGAGATTGATGACAACATCGAAATTGATATTAACCCATCAGACTTACGTATCGATGTATACCGTGCATCTGGTGCCGGTGGTCAGCACGTAAACACCACTGAATCGGCGGTACGTATTACGCACGTACCAACGAATATTGTGGTGCAATGTCAAAACGATCGTTCTCAGCATAAAAACAAAGATCAAGCCATGAAGCAGCTTCGTGCAAAATTGTTTGAGTTTGAATTGCAAAAGCAAAATGCTGAAAAACAAGCCAATGAAGATTCGAAATCTGATATCGGTTGGGGCAGCCAAATTCGCTCTTACGTATTAGATGATTCTCGTATTAAAGATCTTCGTACTGGCGTTGAAAACCGCAATACTCAAGCAGTATTAGATGGCGATCTTGATAAGTTTATTGAAGCAAGTTTGAAGTCAGGACTATAAGTTCAGCAACAAGCTAAGCACAAAGAATTCCTCTTCTTTTAGAAGATAACTCATTTTTTATAAGGGCACATGATGACTGAATCAAACAGCCAAAACCAAATTGATGCAGCAGAAGAAAATAAACTGATCGCTGAGCGTCGTTCTAAACTGGATCACATCCGTCAAAGCTGTAAAGCAAACGGCCACCCAAATGATTTTCGTCGTGAGCATTTAGCGGCAGATCTTCAAGCGGAATTTGGTGAAAAATCAAAAGAAGAATTAGAAGCGCTGAATCATGTTGTGGCTATCGCAGGTCGTGTAATGGCGAAGCGTGGTCCATTTCTAGTGATTCAAGAAACGTCTGGCCGTATTCAAGCGTATGCGGCTAAAGATGTACAAAAAGAATTAAAAGAAAAATACCAAGGCCTAGATATCGGTGACATCATCGGTGTGAAAGGGGCATTGCATAAGTCAGGTAAAGGCGATCTTTACGTGAATATGGAATCATACGAGTTGCTGACTAAAGCACTTCGTCCATTGCCTGAAAAATTCCATGGCTTAACTGACCAAGAAATGCGTTACCGTCAGCGTTACGTTGACCTGATTGTGAACGAAGATTCACGTACTGCTTTCATTATTCGCTCTAAGCTTGTAATGGCGATCCGTAACTTCATGGCGAAGAAAGGCTTCCTAGAAGTTGAAACGCCAATGATGCACGTGATCCCTGGTGGTGCGACAGCGCGTCCATTTATTACTCACCACAATGCATTAGATATTGATATGTACCTACGTGTTGCTCCAGAGCTTTACTTGAAGCGTTTGGTTGTCGGTGGTTTTGATCGCGTATTTGAAGTAAACCGTAACTTCCGTAACGAAGGTCTATCGCCTCGTCATAACCCAGAATTCACTATGATGGAATTCTACATGGCGTATGCAGATTACAATGATCTTATGGATCTGACTGAAGAAATGCTAAGTACAGTTGCGGTTGAAGTATTAGGCGAAACGTCTATGCCTTACGGTGAAGAGCGTGTTGAGTTCGGTGGTAAATATGCACGTATGAGCATGATCGATGCGATCAAACACTACAATCCAGACCATGCTGATATCGCCAACTTAAATGAAGAAACGGTAAAAGATCGTGACTTTATGGTTAAGATTGCTAAATCAGTTCATGTAGAAGTAGAAAGCTTCTGGACTTGTGGTCAGCTACTTGAAGAGATCTTTGGTGAAACCGCTGAACCTCAGCTAATTCAACCTACCTTCATTACTGGCTACCCAGCAGATATTTCTCCACTGGCTCGTCGTAGTGACTCAAACCCGTTCTTTACCGATCGTTTTGAATTCTTTATCGGTGGCCGTGAAGTGGCGAATGGTTTCTCTGAGCTTAATGATGCAGAAGACCAAGATGCACGCTTTAAAGCACAGGTTGAAGCAAAAGATGCCGGTGATGATGAGGCGATGTTCTACGATGCTGATTACATTACAGCGCTTGAGCACGGCCTACCGCCAACTGCGGGTCAAGGTATCGGTATCGATCGTCTAGCCATGCTATTTACAAATACTCATACTATTCGTGACGTGATCTTGTTCCCAGCGATGCGTCCACAGCAATAATTAGAAAGTATTACTGTATTAGAGCCCACCATCTCATTGGTGGGTTTTTTTTACCTGAAATTCGCAAAATACATTCCAAGCATCTATTTTTATTAAATAAACTGTCTGTCTCAAAAATAAGAAACCCTTTCATAGCTTTAATAATGTTGTCCTGTGTATGATGCCTTAGCTGGTGAATAAATAGTCAAAAGGATGCGATATGGAAAAGTATTTCCGAATGGATTCGGTACCGGGTTCACTTTTAGTGATTGGAGGGCGACTCGATACTTGGTATGAAAAGGTAGCACTCTCTGGTTGGAAAGTGGAACGCTGTGGAGATCTAAGACTCGGTCAAAGTATGATCGATCGAATTGGCCCGTGTATTGGGCTGATCGATTTGACCAATGACGACTTCAGTTTAAGCGCGATTGCCTACTTAGTTACCAATAATAAACATGTCCGTTGGATGGCTTACATCAAAGAGCACCAACTCAATCAAGATCCTATTTGCCAGTTCATCGTTAACTTCTGTATTGATTTCTTCACTTCACCTATGCCAGAAAAACTACTGTTGAGCAGTATTGGTCATCAGTTAGGCATGTTGAAAATAGAGAAGAAGGTATGGCCAGAAAATATGCTGGATAACCAAGATCTCTTAGTCGGTGACTCTTTACCAACCAAGCGCTTGCGTGAGCAGGTTAAACGTATCGCCAATACTGATGCCAATATTAT
Organism: Vibrio sp. CK2-1; assembly: GCF_021726515.1. GTDB lineage: Bacteria > Pseudomonadota > Gammaproteobacteria > Enterobacterales > Vibrionaceae > Vibrio. Next base: position 136,845 of record NZ_JAKKCJ010000005.1, read on the forward strand.
TATTGCGGGCGAAAGAGGGGTTGGGAAACGGCTCGTCGCAAAATCAATTCATGACGTCTCATCACGTAGCAAATGTCCTTTTGTGGTTGTGAATTGCAGTGCTTTATCGGAAAAACGTTTCGAAAGAGAAGTGTTTGGTTTTGAAAGAGACAGTCAACCACCAGGCTTTCAAACTAAGCTTGAAGAGGCAGACCAAGGAACCTTACTGCTAAAAGACATAACTGCATTGCCGAAAAGCCAACAAAATCACTTATTGCACTTCATTAATCATCCGGTCATTCATACTGACAATGGCGAAAAAACCTTAGATATTCGAATTATGGTTTCAACCTATAATGATCTTGAGCAAAAGGTACAAGAATCGGAGTTTTCTGCTGAGCTGTTTTATCTATTAAAAATCCTTAAAGTGCATGTCACACCCTTAAAAGAGCGCTGCGGTGATATTGCCAGTATAGCGAATTATTATATTCAGCAATTTAGCCGAGAATATAATACTCAAGCTCGTAGTCTTTCTTCTCAAGCTCTCAAGGCCTTAACCCAATATCATTGGCCCGGCAATGTCAGAGAGCTACTTAATCAAGTTAAACGAGCAGTATTAGTTTCTGATGGAATAGTGATTGAACTAGAGCATTTTGATTTACCGTCTCAAAGCCAAAAAACTCGCACCTTAAAAATGATCAGAGAAGACTCTGAAAAAGAAGCACTAGTGAAAGTATTAGAGGCTCATGATGGGCAAGTATCGCTCGCTGCGAAAGAGCTGAGGATATCGAGAGCAACTATGTATCGCTTGCTTGGTAAACATAAATTAGTCTCAGAGGCGTGAAACGATAGTGATGAAGGAAATACTGGAACAATCAATAATATGGCAACAGACGATGGTTGGTTGATTTTTGAGCGACAATTGACTGTTTTTTAAGTTACTCTTGGGTTAATAAATTGTTTTTGTTTTGTTGCGCAAATAAGGGTTGAACAAATTTCTTAGCTGGTTAAAATTTAATCGTGAATTGAATTTCACTTTATATATCAAATGGATTAATTAGTTATTTAGGAGGCACATGATGAAACATTTATATTCTGACATTTTTACATGTGCTCGACTAAACGCGACTCAGTTAACTTATGCTTTTAATGCCCATCGAGTAATGCCGATGGCTTCAAGCATGTTATCTGATAAACGAATGAACTAATTATTCCGTAACCTTTTGGCTGCGGAAACTAAGCAGCCATTAGGATTATTTTGTCTATTTCCCTTCTGCGCTGCTGTTTTCCCCATTCATTGTTTGGAGAAAATTATGCGTCACTCTATTTATATTCAACTTGCAACACTGCTAATTAAAGCCGATTTAAAACGTGAACAAAATGCTTGGTTGCGTAAAGTTCGTCGCTCTCAATATGAACTACCTTTTCATAGTGAGCACTTACTGCGAGATATTGGACTAGATAGCACAGGCCGACCTCTCGGCGAATCATTATCAGTCACAAATAAAGCTGAGCGTCGTGTTACTTTAATGCGGCGAATATTTAGGACTCGACTGAGTACATAACCGAATGCTGGTGGTTATTAATCACCAGAGCACAGAAAAGGGAAGTGAGTGGTCACTTCCCTTTGTGTTTTTAAAATTATTAAGTATGAATTATGGGCAAGGGTTAGGGTACTGAACACCTACTTGATAAAGATCTTGCAGTAGTTCGTCAGATAACTGGGTATCGATGCTATCAATGTTCGCTTTTAGCTGTTCCATTGTGGTGGCACCGATAATATTCGACGCAACAAATGGGCGTTGATTAACAAACGCTAATGCCATTTGTACCGGATCAATATCGTGTTTTTTAGCAATATCAATGTAGGCTTGTGTTGCGGCCTCACCTTGCGGCGTAAAGTAACGAACAAAGCGTTCAAACAAGCTACAACGAGCTCCATCTGGTCGAGCTCCATTGAGATACTTGCCACTTAATACCCCAAATGCTAGCGGCGAATAAGCCAGTAACTCGACACCTTCGTGGTGACTAATTTCTGATAGGCCAACTTCAAAGCTGCGGTTGAGTAGGTTGTATGGGTTTTGAATCGATACGATCCTTGGCAAATCATGCTTTTCCGCTAAACGTAGCAGCGTCATCACGCCCCATGGAGTTTCATTTGATACACCGATATAACGAGTTTTACCCGCTTTCACTAACTCCGCTAATGCTTCTAATGTTTCGATAAGAGTGACTTCTTGCTGCTCATCTAAATGAGGGTAGTTGAGTTGTCCAAAACGGTTGTTATTACGTTGGGGCCAATGTATCTGGTACAAATCAACATAATCGGTTTTGAGACGTTGTAAGCTGCTGTCCATTGCTAGATGAATATTACGACGATCTAGGCTCATATTTTCACGAATATGGGACATACGGCCTGGGCCTGCCACTTTGGTCGCTAAAATGACTTTTTCACGTTTTCCTGATTTTTCTAGCCAATTACCAATATATTCTTCGGTGGACCCTTGGGTGCTAGGCTTTGGCGGAACAGGGTACATCTCTGCGGTATCGATGAGGTTAACGCCTCTTTCGAGAGCATAATCTAATTGCTCGAAAGCTTCTTTTTGAGTGTTCTGCTCACCATAGGTCATTGTACCTAAAGCAATTTTACTGACTTCTAAATTAGAGTGCGGGATCTTGTGGTATTTCATTGCACATCCTTGGCTGATCGTTGAAAAATCAATATTTAAATATGTAAACCGTTTACTCAATATATAGCAAAAAAGCTTGAGTAGTAAGTCAGTTAGCTAAGGTTAGATTTTTGTCCTAGACTGGAATATAACACCATGAATTGTACTGAGTGTGCGGTGGGAGGTAAGGATGAGAAAACAGCAATTGGATCACTGGTTGCAAGCGAGTAAAAAAGAGGAGTGTGAGCCTCCTAAGGTATTTGTGGTGAGTTGCGCTGATCTTTCTCACTATTCACTTGCTGTTGAATATAAACATCGATTAGAGCCGATCATGGAAAAAGATCAGTTAGCTTATTTCAATTCTTTAGAATCGGTAAAAGATGAGTTAAAAAAATTAGGTTTATCCAGCGCTTATCTGAGATTGCATAATGCTTATGATGAATTTGGCGCTGAGGGACTCGATCTTTTTCAGGATATTGAATTACATCTCGCTTCCTAGACTAGGTGACCGGATTTTACTAGGTAATAGAGTTTGACTAGGTAACAGACAGTGGTTATGAAGATCGTTGCAAATGATTTAACAGAATATTCGCTGTGAATTGTTTCCGTAAATAAAATCCTCTTGGTAAGGTTTTGATTGGTTGCCCATTGGCACTATAGGCTTCAGTCACCACTTTACTATTGGCAGCTTTAGGTCGTAGCTGCATAACTTCCCCGTGCTTAGCCGTAATTTGTTCTACCTTCCCTAGCACGATAAATTCCATCAACTCTTCCCAATCTTGTTTAAGTTGTTGCTCTTCTTGATCACTTGGTGACCATAAGATCGGGCGGCCAACTCGGCGTTCCGCAAGAGGGATCTCTCGTTCACCTTCAACCGGGATCCACAATACTTTGGCGAGTTTATGCTTAACATGGCTATTTTGCCAAGTCAGTCCATTTACCCCGGTTAAGGGGGCGACAGACACAAATGTGGTTTCTAATGGTTGACCATTAAAGCCAATCGGTATGGTTTTTAATTCAATGCCTAAATGCTCAAAATCAGGTTGGGCTTTGCTGCCAGACTCTGCACCTAAATGCCACTCGAGTAATTGTCCTACCCAACCTTTTTCTCGCTTGAGGTTTTCGGGAACGGTAATACCAGCTTGATGTGCTAAAGAAGCAAAAGAGCGAGCGACGATCTTTTCGGCTCGTTGCATCAATTCCTGTTCTGTCTTAGGGGGTAACGGCATAGCAAATGATCTGATTAAAAAATTAGGCTTCTATAGTACATTATTTTTGACAAGGATCTTATCCGCTTCGATCTTATTATGTTGTTAAATTAACTTATCCACAGGTTTTGTTCTGAATGGTGAAAATAAAAGTGATGGCGATCACTTTATTCACATTTGCAGTAATAAAAGAACATGTCTGAGTCCTTTTTAAGCGCTTTTGCATGATCTGATGTGGATAATATAAATCATGGTGGATCTTTAACCGATCTGTGTTTATAAAAGATCCTAAAGATCCTCAACTTGTCCGTAATAGCCTTTTTTGTTCTTATTGTTTTGTTTTTTAAGGTCTTTGTTTGATTTTGGTATAAAAGATCGACAGTTGTGCCTGAGTGTTAAATAAGCCATTTAATTGTTTTGTCGTTTTCTTCACACATTTATTCACAGAAATAGTGAATAAATGCCACAGTCAGTCAAGATTTGTGTTGATAACTTATTATTTGGACTTAGCTTATGAGAAAAGTGGCTGTTAGCGAATAAAAAGTGCGATATTGTGCACTTGAAATTTGCCCCTTTTGTGGATATGTGAAAAAATCACTGGTAACAGAGATTTATATTAGAGGTTAGCCGTGATAGATGGCGATGGTTACCGCTTAAATGTGGGAATTGTAATATGTAACAACCATGGTCAGGTGTTCTGGGCAAAACGATACGGGCAGCATTCTTGGCAATTTCCACAAGGTGGGATTGATGACGGTGAAACGCCGGAACAAGCACTATTTCGTGAATTGTATGAAGAAGTTGGGCTAACAAAGAAAGATGTGAAGATCATTGGAGTCAGTCGTCATTGGTTAAAATATAAATTACCAAAACGTCTGGTGAGATGGGATTCCAAGCCTGTGTGTATTGGCCAAAAACAGAAATGGTTTTTACTGCGGTTAGAGTGTGATGAATCAAACATCAATATGAACCGTGGACGAACCCCTGAATTCGATGGTTGGCGTTGGGTGAGTTTTTGGTACCCAGTCAGACAAGTGGTTTCTTTTAAAAGGGATGTATATCGACGAGCAATGAAAGAGTTTGCTTCGATTGCGATGCCTTTTCGAGAGCCTAAAATGAAAGGTAAGAGAAAAGTGCGTCGATAAGTCTTTATCTGGTTAATAACTAGGTAAGACATCATAAAGGTGGATGTGAATGCTTATTCAACTAAGGGACATCGTTGAACAAGTATCTAAAGCAGACGATCTTCGTCAAGCATTAGATATTTTGGTAAAGGATACTTGTAAAGCGATGCACACAGAGTGTTGCACCGTTTATTTAGCCAATAACGAGCAAAATCGTTTGGAGCTAATGGCCACTCAAGGGCTAAAGTTTTCTGGCCAAACTATTCATATTCCTTTTGAAGAAGGTTTAGTCGGGTTGGTTCGTCGCAGTGCCGAACCTCTCAATCTCTCTTATGCACAAAAACATCCCAATTTTAAATATTTCCCTGAGCTTGGGGAAAATGTTTATCAATCTTTCCTCGGAACCCCGATCATTCACCGCCGCCAGATACTAGGCGTGTTGGTGATTCAGCAACGATCACCAAGATCATTCAGTGAAGTAGAAGAATCTTTCCTCGTGACACTTGCCGCTCAGCTGGCGGTCATTCTTGCTCATTCTCAAGCCCAGGGCCAATGGCAACTCAATGACAACCAAGTCCATTCCTATAAAGGCATCGCGGCTTCGTCTGGCATTGCCATTGGTCAAATTTGGTGGGATGACACTCATCCCGATCTTTCCCAAATCGCTCCCGCTTCTTGTTTAGATATTAATCAAGATCAAGAGTGGCTGGCGCTTGCGATTGAAAGTGCGATCGCAGATTTTCGCCGGATGCGTAAGCGTTTTGATAGTGAATTAAATAAAGATACTTTGGCGATCTTTGAGCTATTTGTTCACTTATTGCATGATCCTATGTTGCGTGCCGATCTTAATAAACAGATTGAGAAGGGCGATCGAGCGGATTGGGCATTAAGACAAGTGGTTGAGCTTTATGCTGAGCGCTTTGCCAGCATGAGTGACTCTTATTTACGAGAACGATCCAACGACATTAAAGAGCTTGGACAAAGATTATTGTATTTCTTACATAATAGTGAAGTTCGAACTCCTAGTTTTAAAAATCCGGTCATTTTAGTGGTTAGGGAGCTGACTGCTTCAATATTAGCGGCGATCCCTAAAGATAAGCTGCTTGCGGTCATTTCATTGGAAGGTGCCGCCAATTCACATGCGGCGATTTTATCTCGTGCGCTTGGTATTCCTGCCATTATGGGGGCGCAACTTAAACCAGAATCGGTATCGGGTAAGTTCGGTATCGTAGATGGTTATAGCGGTGACATTTTTGTTGAACCTGCTGCTCAACTGCTTGCCGAATATCAATCGTTAGCCAATGAAGAAGAAGAGCTTTCAGATTTAGTTGCTCAGGAATTATCGCAACCCGCGGCTACCCAAGATGGCAAGCGAGTTGAATTGATGCTCAACGCAGGTCTTAGTGCCGATACCAATATTGCGGTTAACCAAGGCGTTGATGGGGTTGGGCTGTATCGTACGGAAATTTCTTTTTTACTGCATAACCGTTTTCCTTCTGAAGAAGAACAAACTCAGCAATACCGCACTATTTTAGCCACTTATCCTGATAAACGCGTGGTAATGCGAACCTTAGATATCGGTGGTGATAAAGCGCTACCTTACTTCCCAATAGAAGAAGACAACCCTTTCCTTGGGTGGCGCGGCATCCGTTTTACTTTAGATCACCCCGATATCTTTTTAATTCAACTACGCTCAATGTTAAAAGCCAGTACCGGACTAGGTAATTTAAATATTATGTTGCCTATGGTGTCGGGATGCCAAGAGATAGATGAATCGCTGCTCTTGATAGAGCGTGCTTATCAAGAAGTATCGCAGTTGGATCCTAATATTCAGCGACCACAAATCGGCATTATGCTCGAAGTGCCTTCAATGCTGTATTTATTACCGCTCGTGGCGCATAAAGTAGATTTTGTATCGGTCGGTACTAACGATTTAACTCAATATCTGCTGGCGGTTGATCGAAATAACTCTCGAGTGTCGGATGTGTACGAACATGTCCATCCTTCAGTGGTGATGGCGCTCAAGCATATTTATGATATGTGCCAACAATATAAACTGCCGGTGTGTATTTGTGGTGAGTTAGCCGGGGATCCAATCGGTGCCTTGTTGCTTATTGGGATGGGCTATCGCTCATTGAGTATGAACACATCCAATGTTGCTCGAATCAAATATATTCTACGTAAATCTGACTCTACAGAATTGCAGCAACTCCTTAATACTGCGATGAAGCAAGCCTACGGTACTGATATCTATAACCTAGTATTTCAATACCTAGAACAGAAAGGTTTGGCTGGCTTTATTCGTGCAGGTAAGAAATAAGCGTTTTTTCTACGTAATTTATGACTAGCTAATTAATTTGATTGGTATTACTGCATCTGTTAAGCGATTACTTTATTATACCGCCTAATCGGTCGGCTTTAATCTTTGAGGGCACTAAATGCCTTTATCATAGTCTGACATTATCTATCTTCATTATTTTTTAACTTTAAAGCAGAGAGACTTTTATGAGTCAGGGATTTTTAGTCTTCCCACAGATTGATCCGATCATTTTCTCTATCGGGCCAATTGGTGTGCGTTGGTATGGATTGATGTATTTACTAGGGTTCGCTTTTGCAATGTACGTTGCTAACAAGCGAGCTGATAAACCAGGTAGTGGTTGGACTCGTGAGCAAGTTTCTGATCTACTCTTTGCAGGTTTCCTTGGGGTAGTACTTGGTGGCCGTATTGGCTATGTGCTGTTTTATGGCTTTGACTACTGGATGGAAGATCCATTGTATCTGTTTAAAGTCTGGACTGGCGGCATGTCATTCCACGGTGGCCTACTCGGTGTGATCACCGCCATGCTATGGTACGCACGTAAAAACCAACGTACTTTCTTTGGTGTGGCTGACTTTATTGCACCGTTAGTTCCGTTTGGTTTAGGTGCTGGTCGCATCGGTAACTTTATCAATGGTGAGCTATGGGGACGCGTGACTGACGTGCCATGGGCGATGATTTTCCCAACCGGTGGCCCGTACCCACGCCATCCATCTCAACTTTATGAATTCTTACTTGAAGGGGTAGTGCTCTTCTTTATCTTGAATTGGTTTATCCGTAAGCCTAGACCTGCTGGTGCGGTGTCGGGACTATTCTTGATTGGCTATGGAGTATTCCGCTTCTCGGTGGAATTTGTTCGTCAGCCGGATGCACAGCTTGGTTTATTTGATAACTTTATTTCGATGGGGCAAATTCTATCCACACCGATGATTATTATTGGTGCCTTGATTATGATTTGGTCTTATAAAACTCAGAAACCAACGGTATATTCAAACGAAAAAGCCAGTAAACCAGCCAAAGGGAAGTAAGTTGTGAAACAGTATTTAGATCTTTGCCAGCGTATTATTGATGAAGGCCAATGGGTTGAAAATGAGCGCACGGGAAAACGCTGCCTGACGATTATTAATGCCGATCTAACCTATGATGTTAGCAACAATCAATTTCCTTTAGTGACCACACGTAAGAGCTTTTGGAAATCGGCAGTTGCTGAGTTGCTAGGCTATATTCGTGGCTATGACAATGCGGAAGATTTCCGCAAGCTGGGCACCAAAACATGGGATGCTAATGCTAACTTAAATCAGGCTTGGCTCGATAATCCTTACCGTAAAGGTGAAGATGATATGGGCCGTGTTTATGGAGTTCAAGGCAGAAGTTGGGCAAAACCCGATGGCGGGCACATCGATCAACTGCGTAAAATTGTCGATGATTTAACCCGTGGTGTCGATGACCGCGGTGAGATCCTAAACTTCTATAACCCTGGTGAGTTTCATATGGGGTGCTTACGTCCTTGTATGTACAGCCACCACTTTTCTCTATTAGGTGACACGCTATATTTAAATAGCACTCAGCGTTCGTGTGATGTGCCACTAGGCCTTAATTTCAATATGGTCCAAGTGTATGTGTTCTTAGCGATTATGGCGCAAATTACCGGTAAAAAAGCTGGCGTTGCGTATCATAAGATCGTTAATGGCCATATTTATGAAGACCAACTCGCCCCAATGCGTGATATCCAATTGAAGCGCACACCATTTGAAGCGCCTAAATTTCATATCAACCCTAAGATTAAAACGTTAGAAGATTTGGAAACTTGGGTAACTTTAGATGATTTTGAGGTGACAGATTATCAATGTCACGATGCGATTAAGTATCCCTTTTCCGTTTAAATCGAATTAAAGACATTAATCATAAATTTAAGCCCTTATTTAGTATTGTATGACTAAATAAGGGCTTTTTAATAGCTCGGAAAAAACATATTATAAAAGTCTATTTTATGGTTTTTTCGAGGCAATAAATGTCACATTTGAATTATAACCATCTGTATTACTTTTGGATGGTATGCAAACAAGGGTCAGTGGCCAAAGCCGCAGAAGCTTTGTTTCTAACACCTCAAACGGTGACCGGACAAATTAAAGCGTTTGAAGAGCGCATGAATGGCAAGTTGATGAAGCGTAGTGGCCGCAGTGTTGAGCCTACCGAGCTTGGCCAATTGGTCTTTAAGTATGCCGATAAAATGTTTGGTCTCAGCTACGAAATGCTGGATATCGTTAATTACTCTCAGCAAGAAAACGTATTGTTTGATGTTGGGGTAGCGGACGCATTATCGAAAAGGCTTGTCAGTAAGATCCTGTTAAATACCGTGCCGGAAGATAACAGCATTCACTTACGCTGTTTTGAATCGACTCATGAATTGCTATTAGAGCAACTTTCTCAACATAAGTTAGATATGATTTTATCGGATTGTCCGGTCGATTCGAGTCAAAGCCCTGGGCTGTATAGTAAGAAGCTAGGGGAATGCAAAATGAGCTTTTATTCTTCTCAGCCGATTGAAGAGCATGATTTCCCCGCGGCATTGTCTCAAAGAAAATTGCTGATTCCAGGAAGAAGAACTTCAATGGGGCGTAATGTCATGCATTGGTTTGAAAGATTGGGGATTACGCCTAATATTTTAGGGGAATTTGATGACTCAGCATTAATGAAAGCCTTTGCTCGTTATCACACTGATGCCATTTTTCTCGCCCCTAACTTATACTTATCAGAAGTTGAAGATGAGTTTCCTCTGCATTTGATTGCAGAAGTCGAAGATTTGAAAGAAGAATATTATGTTATTTTTGCGGAAAGGATGATCCAACACCCTTCTGTAAAGAATGTATGTGATGCGGATTTTAGTCGGTTATTTCAACCACTCCGAGATCATTCCCCCTATTCAATAGTGAGGCAGTAAGATGGATTTGAAAGAGATGGAAAGCAATCTTTCTCAAGCTGTGGTTCTTCTGAAAGCCATGGCCAATGAAAATCGATTACAGATATTATGCATTTTGCATCAAAATGAATTATCAGTTGGGCAGTTGTGTGAAAAGTTACCTTTAAGCCAATCGGCATTGTCTCAGCACTTAGCGTGGCTACGCAGAGATGGGTTGGTTAGTACGCGTAAAGAGTCGCAAACCGTGTACTACTCATTGCAAAGCGATGAAGTAAAAGCTTTGATTAAGCAGTTGCATCATTTGTATTGCGATAAATAATCTTTTCGAGAAACGAGAAACGAGAAACACAGATATAAAAAAACCGACCCTAAGGTCGGTTTTTAGCAATTAAACAACTTTAAAAATTAAAGTGCTTTGATCGCTGCAGCAAAACGAGACTTGTGACGAGCAGCTTTATTCTTATGAATAAGGCCTTTAGTCGCCATGCGGTCTAGTAATGGTGTAACTTCAACTAGTGCAGCAGTTGCAGCTTCTTTATCGCCAGCTTCAATAGCAGCGATAGTTTTTTTCATGTAAGTGCGCATCATAGAACGACGGCTAGCATTGTGCTGGCGACGTTTCTCAGCTTGGATAGCGCGCTTCTTAGCAGATTTACTGTTTGCCAAGGGTCTAACTCCCAAAAAACTTTAGTTCGGTGACAATTTAAGGGCGAGGACTATGCCTTTTTCCTTAAAATATGTCAACAGATTTGTGCAAAAACCAATCTTTACCAAACAAAATTTTGGTGAAGTATGGCTATCGCGGTTAAGATGGCGTGGATTCTATCAGCATTTGAATACCAATGCTATACCCAAGTAACTTCAGGGTGCAAGTTTCAGCAAGAATAAAACAAGCTTTAGGCAAGACAAATTGAATATGATCATAGTGATTCTATCTCTGTTCAATTTAACGCAGCATAAAGCTTGTTTTAACTTGCCCTTCGGGAGCTTCATCCAAACCTTTATGCTGCGTCAGATTGATTTGAAAGGTGCCTACATTCCTTCGCCAATCTTCCTTGCCTAAAGGTCTGGATGATAGCTCTGAATTCTGCATCTTGAAGTCACTTGGGTATATAATTATCTCATTACAAAGTCACTCATTGATGGCAAATTTATGCTCAAATAGCGATAAATTGCCTGCTGAGGGCTTATTGTCGTTTATGACTACTTTTTTATCGAGGCACGCGTGAGTCGAAAACTATTACGATCTGGGCTAATTGTTAGCGCCATGACATTTGTTTCTAGGGTATTAGGCCTAGTACGTGATGTTGTTGTTGCTAATTTAATGGGGGCCGGTGCGGCTGCCGATGTATTCTTTTTTGCCAATCGAATTCCTAACTTTTTGCGTCGTTTATTTGCCGAAGGCGCATTTTCTCAAGCTTTCGTTCCAGTATTAACGGAATATCACGCCTCGGGTGACATGGATAAAACCCGCCAGCTTATCGCCAAAGTTTCAGGGACACTTGGGGTTCTGGTGACTATTGTGACACTGCTCGGGGTACTTGGCTCTGGTGTAGTGACTGCCGTTTTTGGTGCCGGTTGGTTTATGGATTGGCTACATGATGGTCCGAAAGCTGACAAGTTTGTTCTGGCGAGCTTCTTATTGAAAATAACTTTTCCCTATCTGTGGTTTGTCACTTTTGTTGCTTTATCTGGCGCAATTTTAAATACCCTAGGTAAGTTTGCGGTTTCATCATTTACTCCGGTGTTTTTAAACATCATGATGATTTTAGCCGCTTTATATATCTCGCCTAATCTCGATCAGCCAGAAGTGGGTCTTGCTATCGGGGTATTCTTAGGCGGCTTGGCTCAGTTCTTGTTCCAAATTCCATTTTTATTAAAGCAAAAAGTAATCGTTCGTCCGCAGTGGGGTTGGAATGATCCCGGTGTAAAAAAAATCCGCACTTTAATGATCCCAGCATTGTTTGGGGTATCGGTTAGCCAAATTAACTTATTGTTTGATTCTGCGGTAGCCAGTTTCCTTGCGACCGGTTCAATCAGTTATCTTTATTATTCGGATCGCTTACTAGAATTTCCACTAGGTTTGTTTGGTATCGCGATTGCCACGGTTATTTTACCTGCTCTATCACGCAAGCATGTCGATGCGGAAAGTGATGGATTCTCCAAGACAATGGACTGGGGCGTGCGCATGGTGCTACTGCTCGGTTTGCCTGCGATGTGTGGATTGATTGTGCTTGCTAAGCCAATGCTAATGGTGCTTTTTATGCGCGGTGAGTTTTCTGCTGCGGATGTGCAAAATGCTTCTTTGTCGTTGTTTGCTTATGCCACTGGCTTACTGAACTTTATGTTAATTAAAGTATTAGCGCCGGGGTATTACTCAAGACAAGACACTAAAACCCCAGTTCGTTACGGCATCATTGCGATGCTGACCAATATTGTGTTCAATGCGATTTTTGCTTACTTCTTTGGTTATGTAGGCTTGGCGATAGCAACATCGCTTTCAGCCTTAGTCAATATGGGACTACTATATCGCGGTCTACATATTGCCAATGTGTATCGACTATCAAAAGAAACCATTGTTTTTGCTGTGAAAATTACTCTGGCTGGTGGCTTGATGGTGGCGGTAATTGATTGGCAGATGGCTGACTTTGCCACTTGGTTAACCTGGTCTATTTCTGTGCGTGCAATGTGGTTAGCGGGTTTGATTGGTTTAGGTGCGGCGGTTTATCTGGTTTCTGCGACGATATTTGGTATTCGCCTGAAACACTTGAAAGCCGATTAATTGGCAACAACAAAGGTGCGTGATGCTCGCATATTAAGGGCATTACGTATATAATTCGCCGGTTTAACGCGAAGCAAAAATTTGGTAAATAAAAACCGTATGGAATTGATTCGAGGCATTCACAATATTCAGGCGCATCATTCAGGATGTGTGCTCAGCATTGGTAATTTTGATGGTGTCCATTTAGGGCATCAGAAAGTATTAAAGCAACTTTGTGAACACGCTGAGACTCTAGGATTACCTTCGGTTGTGATGACGTTTGAGCCTCAGCCAATGGAGTTTTTTGCGAAGCAAGCTGCACCAGCAAGGCTCACTCGGCTACGTGATAAGTTTGCCCAATTATCCAAATGTAAAATTGACCGCTTATTGTGTGTTAATTTTAATCAAAAGTTTGCCAATTTAAGCCCTGAGGATTTTATTAGTGAATTGCTAGTTAAGAAACTTGGGGTTAAGTTTTTAGTGGTGGGTGATGACTTTTGTTTTGGAAAAAATCGCCAAGGTAGTTTTTCTGACTTGCAAAAAGCAGCAGATAAATATGGCTTCCAAGTAGTCAATACACAAAGCTTTTGTATGCCAGCCCGTATTGCCCAACAAGCTGACTCTGCCGTGCGAGTGAGTAGTACCGCGATTCGCCAAGCATTAGCGAGTGATGATCTGGCGTCGGCTGCGACTATGCTAGGCCGTGACTACAGTATTAATGGCCGCGTATCGCATGGTCGTAAGTTAGGTCGAACCATTGGTTTTCCAACGGCGAACATCCCATTAAAACGTAATGTGTCACCAGTGTCTGGTGTCTATGTGGTGAAAGTAGTCGGAGCCGATGACAATGCGGTGATCGGCGGTGTTGCAAATGTCGGTAACAGGCCAACCGTTAATGGCGTACGTCAGCAGCTTGAAGTGCATTTGTTTGATTTCAAAAACAACCTGTACGGCAAGCAGCTAGAAGTAGTACTGCTACATAAAATTCGTGATGAACAAAAATTTGATTCATTTGAATTATTGAAACAACAAATAGAATTAGATGCTCAAGTGGCAAGGGTGTGGTTACTTGAACACAACATATTTTCAGAGATGGCTGAATAAGCACTACATCTCCAAGAAAATCCTTATTTAATATCGCCCAATGTAACGGAATTAAGAATCGATGACTGACTATAAAGATACTCTGAATCTACCTGAAACAGGGTTTCCAATGCGCGGAAATCTGGCCAATCGTGAGCCAGAAATGCTTAAGCGTTGGTACAAAGAAGATCTTTACGGCGCAATCCGTGCTGCAAAGAAAGGTAAAAAATCCTTCGTATTACACGATGGCCCTCCATACGCCAACGGTGATATTCATATTGGTCACGCGTTAAACAAGATTCTTAAAGATATTATTATTAAATCAAAGACACTTTCTGGCTTTGATGCGCCATACGTTCCAGGTTGGGACTGCCACGGTCTTCCCATCGAACTTATGGTTGAGAAGAAAAAAGGCAAGCCGGGTCAAAAGATCTCGGCGGCTGAATTCCGTGAAGAATGTCGTAAATACGCGGCTGGCCAAGTAGAAGGTCAAAAAGAAAGCTTCAAGCGTTTGGGTATCATGGGCGAGTGGGACAAACCATACCGCACTATGGACTTTGGCACTGAAGCGAACATCATCCGTGCTCTAGGTAAAATTGCCGACCAAGGTCACTTGTTGAAAGGTTTCAAACCTGTTCACTGGTGTACTGACTGTGGTTCAGCACTCGCAGAAGCGGAAGTAGAATATAAAGATAAAGTATCACCTTCTATCGACGTACGTTTTAAAGCTGCAGACCAAGCCGCGACCGTGGCTAAGTTTGATTGCAAAGAAGGTCATCAAGGTGAAGGTGATGTGTCGATTGTTATCTGGACAACCACCCCTTGGACATTACCTGCAAACCGCGCGGTATGTTTACGTGACGATCTTGAATACGTATTGATTCAAGTTGAAGCCAATGGCGAACAACCTGCTGAGCGTATTATCGTGGCTTCAGAACTAGCGAAATCTGTGATGGATCGCGCTGGTATCGAGCATTTCCACAACCTAGGTTTCGCCACTGGTAAAGATCTTGAGTTAACGCAATTTGCTCACCCGTTCTACGATTTCAGCGTTCCTGCTGTATTGGGCGATCACGTTACAACCGATTCTGGTACTGGTGTCGTTCACACTGCTCCTGGCCACGGTCAAGAAGACTTCGTAGTCGGTAAACAATACGATTTAGAAGTGGCTAACCCAGTGGGTTCTAACGGCGTTTACTTGCCAGATACTGAGCTATTTGCAGGTCAACACGTCTTTAAAGCGAACGATTCAGTACTTGAAGTATTGAAAGAAAAAGGCGCACTTTTACATCACCACGCTTACGAGCACAGCTACCCGCATTGCTGGCGTCATAAGACTCCAATCATCTTCCGTGCGACGCCACAATGGTTCGTATCGATGGATCAAGCGGGTCTACGTGCTAAAGCATTAGGTGCTATCAAAAATGTTGAGTGGATGCCGGAGTGGGGTCAAAGCCGCATCGAAGGTATGATCGAAGGTCGCCCAGAATGGTGTATCTCTCGTCAACGTACTTGGGGCGTGCCAATCGCTTTATTCGTACACAAAGAAACCGCTGAACTGCACCCTAACTCTCCTGAGCTTATCGAGAAAGTCGCTAAGCTAGTGGAAGAAAAAGGCATTCAAGCTTGGTGGGATGTCGATGCCGCTGAACTAATGAGCTCAGAAGATGCCGCTAACTACGAGAAAGTTCTTGATACGTTAGATGTATGGTTTGACTCAGGTGTGACTCACTACGCGGTTGTAGACAACCGTGATGAGTTCAATGGCAACAGCGCGGATCTATACCTTGAAGGTTCAGATCAACACCGTGGCTGGTTCCAATCATCATTGATCACGTCAATCGCAATGAAAGATGAAGCGCCTTACAAACAAGTACTAACACACGGTTTCGTGGTAGATGGTAACGGCCGCAAGATGTCAAAATCTATCGGTAACGTGGTTGCGCCAAAAGATGTGACTAACAAGCTGGGTGCTGACATTTTACGTCTATGGGTAGCTTCAACTGACTACACCGGTGAAGTAGCGGTTTCTGATGAAATCCTAAAACGTAGTGCGGATGCGTATCGTCGTATTCGTAACACTGCACGTTTCTTCCTTGCGAACTTGAATGGTTTCAACCCAGCAACGGATATGGTCGCGCCAGAAGATATGGTGGCACTGGATCGTTGGGCGGTAGCTCGTGCACAAGCGGCGCAAACTGAAATCGTTAAAGCGTATGAAGAATACAATACTCACGGCGTAACACAGCGTTTAATGCAGTTCTGTTCAATTGAAATGGGCTCATTCTACCTAGACGTGATTAAAGACCGTCAGTACACCGCGAAACAAGGTGGCCACGCACAACGTAGCTGTCAAACAGCGCTTTACTACATCGTAGAAGCCCTAGTTCGTTGGATGGCGCCTATCATGTCATTCACTGCTGATGAAATCTGGAACGAAATGCCAGCTAAACTACCAAACGGTGAAGCTCGCGATCAGTTCGTGTTTACGGGTGAATGGTTCGACGGTTTATTCGGTCTAATTGAAGGTGAAGAGCTAAACAACGAATTCTGGACGCAAATCCAAACGGTTCGTGCTTCAGTGAACAAGTTGCTTGAAGCGGCTCGTAACGACAAAACCATTGGTGGTTCATTACAAGCGGAAGTGACTCTGTACGCAGACGACGCATTAGCTGCAACCATCAATAAGCTTGAAGATGAATTACGTTTCGTACTATTAACTTCTAAAGCACAAGTGAAACCACTAAGCGAGAAAACTGACGCAGCCAAAGAAACCGAAGTCGAAGGTTTATTTGTCGAGGTTGCCGCTTCAGAAGCTGAGAAGTGTGACCGTTGTTGGCACCATGTGGCCGATGTTGGCACCATTGCTGGTCATGAAACCGTATGTGGTCGTTGTGTGACTAACGTTGATGGCGACGGCGAAGTCCGCAAGTTCGCATAATGAGTAATCTTATTAAACAAACAGGGCTTCGCTGGCTATGGCTGGCAGCTCTGGTGTTTTGCTTAGACATTGGCATTAAGTTAATTGTCATGGATAACATGGGATATGGTTGGGCAAACCGTATTGAAGTGTTGCCATTTTTTAATCTACTTTATGTTCATAATCTAGGTGCAGCATTTAGCTTCTTAAGCGATCAAGAAGGCTGGCAACGTTGGTTGTTCTCAGGCATCGCATTTGTGGTGAGTGGCGTGTTGATGTGGTGGATGCGTAAGTTACCTGCTACTGAGCGTTGGAACAATGTTGCTTATGCTTTAGTGATTGGCGGCGCACTCGGCAATGTATTTGACCGAATTGTGCATGGCTTTGTTGTCGATTATCTCGATTTTTTCTGGGGTAATTATCACTGGCCAGCCTTTAACTTGGCGGATTCAGCCATTTGTATCGGTGCTGTTATGATTGTGCTTGACGGTTTTCGCTCTAAAAAAGAGCAACCAGACGCCTAATTCGTTACTCAAGCCTCAGTTTAAAAGCGCCATTGGTTTTCCAGTGGCGCTTTTTTATATAATCCGTTAACGTTTCTCGTGGCTCGAATCTCGTTTCTCGGGTAAAGCTGATTTTAAAGAATAAGGATTTTTCGTGTCGATAATTACAGAAAAGAGTACGGTCACTTTGCATTTTACCATTAAGCTAAAAGATGGCTCGGTGGCGGATAGTACCCACAACATGGGAAAAGCGGCTAAATTTACTATGGGCGATGGTAGTTTAAGTCCCAACTTCGAAACTTGCCTTGTCGGTTTAACGACCGGTGAAAGCAAAGCGATAGAGCTTGAAGCCAAAGATGCTTTTGGTGAGCCTAATCCAGACTTTATTCAATATATGGATAAAAATCGCTTTAATGGTCAAGAGCTAGAGGTCGGCACCATCATGGCGTTTAATGGCCGAGATGGCATGGAAATTCCGGGCATTATTTCTGAAGTCACTGGTGAATCGGTAAAGGTTGATTTTAATCATCCACTTGTCGGTCAAGACGTGGTTTTTGACGTAGAAATCTTAGCCGTAGAATAGCTGACATTTAGGGATAATGGTTGCCTGTAAAAACGTTATCGGTAGAATAGCGCCATTCATTGCCGCTTAAGTGATCAGAGATATGACCCAAGACATGAAAATTTTGTTAGCCAACCCACGTGGCTTCTGCGCTGGTGTAGACCGTGCGATCAGTATTGTTGAACGTGCGTTAGAAATGTATCAGCCGCCAATTTATGTTCGTCATGAAGTGGTACACAATCGTTTTGTGGTTGAAGGTTTAAAGCAGCGTGGCGCAGTGTTTGTTGAAGAATTGTCTGAAGTGCCAGATGACAATATTGTTATCTTCTCAGCGCATGGTGTTTCTCAAGTGGTTCGCCAAGAAGCCAAAGATCGTCAGTTAACGGTTTTTGATGCAACTTGTCCTCTGGTAACCAAAGTACATATGGAAGTGGCTCGCGCGAGTCGCCGTAATATGGAAGTCGTGTTGATCGGTCACGCTGGACATCCAGAAGTGGAAGGCACTATGGGCCAATACGCCAGCGAAACGGGTGGCATGTACCTAGTTGAGCGTCCAGAAGATGTCGCTAACCTAGTAGTAAAAGATCCGACTCACTTACATTACGTTAGCCAAACCACGCTTTCGGTTGATGAAACCTCTGATGTTATTGATGAGTTGCGTAAAACCTTCCCAGAAATTCAAGGGCCGCGTAAAGATGACATTTGTTACGCCACCCAAAACCGTCAAGACGCAGTCCGTATTTTAGCCGGTAGTGTTGATGTGATGGTCGTCGTAGGCTCAAAAAACTCGTCAAACTCAACTCGCCTAAAAGAGCTATCGGAAAAACTGGGTACTCCTGGTTATTTGACTGATTGCCCTGAAGACATTAATCCAGCTTGGTTTGGTGGCAAAACTAAAGTCGGCGTTACCGCAGGCGCATCAGCTCCTGAAGAACTAGTCGATCAAATCATCGATCGCATTAAAGAGCTAGGCGGACGCGATGTAGAAGAAGTACTAGGCCGCGAAGAAAATATGTTCTTTGAAGTGCCAAAAGAGCTGCAAATTAAGAATGTAGAGTAGCGGGACTCGGAAAAGACGTTTCTCGTCGCTCGGAAGAGATAGTTCGAGACAAAATCAAATAAGGTCGCTAGATGAAAGTCTAGCGACCTTTTTTCTCTTTTAGATAAGGTGATGAGACATATTGTTGCTATGTTCATTTTGGTGCATTTAAAATCGATCCACTGAAATCACATACTTGAAAAATCGGCAGTGTGATTTATTTTTATCTTAAAATTGTATTTTTTGTGATTTTTTATATGGGTTTATATTTTAACCTTGGTTTTTTATTTTTGTTATTAAAGGTTTGTCTAATTTTATCGCCAATTGTTGTAAGTTTTTATTTTGGTCTGTTAATTGCATGTTGATTTACTCAATCTAATTAATATTATGAAAGAGGCTTCAAGGATGAAAAAAACTTTATGTAATATAGGCATTACATTATCAGTGTTATTTTCAAGCATTAGTTTAGCTGATGATAAAACTAACATATTGGTGTTTATTCCTGGTAATCACCAAGATAATGGATTTATGGAAGCTGCATATCATGGTTATGAAAAAATATCAAATGAACTTGATGTCAATGTTACCTACATTTCTAATATTTCATCAAGCTCTGATAGACAAGTCCTTACTGATGCTTTAAGAAAAAAGGCTGAAGATAACCCAGATCTTATTATTGCTCATGGTGGGCAAAGTAATTTACCAGTACAAGAAATAAGTAAAGAGTTTTCAGGTGTTGATTTTGTGGTTATTCAAGGTAATACAGCTAGTAGTAACGTGTCTAGTTATGTAGTTAAGCAAGAATATTCTACATGGTTAGCTGGTGCATTGGCCGGAATGGTAACAAAAACAAATAAGGTCGGACACATATCAGGTGCTTGGCCAATGCCCGGCATAATAGGCCGTGGCGCTTTTTATAATGGGATGATGTACGTAAACCCTGATGTTGAATTTATCAGCACTTTTACTGGAGATTTGGATAATAAAGAAATAAATCAATTCGCTGCTAAGAGACAAATTGATAGGGGTGCTGATATTATTTTTACAATGTTAAATGGCGGCAGAGTTGGTGTTATCGATGAGGTGAAAGCATCTAATGGTGTAACTCAGATTGGTAATGTTTCAGATTGGACTACTTATGATCAAAGCTTTATTGGCTCGGCAGTTGCTGATACATCTGTCGCCGTATTTAATGCTGCCAACGATTATGTTACTGGGCAATGGACTCCAAACAAAATTAATGAAATCGCACTTGATAGTACTGAAGTAGTAAAACTGACGGTTTCTGATTCAATTTCACTAGAAGTTAAGGATAAGTTGAAAAAACTTCAACAAGATCTAAGCTCTGGAGAAATAGCTTTTAATACAGAATATACAGGTCCAGAATTTGACCCTAAAACTGATTCCTTTGTGAATCAAAATTATAAAAAAAGACTGATATCGAAATAGGAAATGATAATATTAATATTAATACTTTTAATCAATTAGCGGTTTATGGCATATCCTCTTACTTGCTTTTTAGTGGTTAAAAACATGGCTGTTTTATTGTTAACTTTGTTTTAATAACTAAAAAAGACCGACTGTCTCTCAACCATCGGTCTTTATCTTTTCCGAGAAGCAACGCGCCCTAGCAACGAGCTTCCGAGTAACGCTTACACCGTCTCAGGCTTCGCATTTAACTTATCTTCTTCAGCTTGGTCGAACTCTGGGTCGCCTTTGCCTTTCGATACTTTAATTACATAGCCTGTGATGAATAGCATAGCCACTACACCAATGATGGTTGAGATTTGCATGTCCAAACCAAAGCCTAGTGTGCTGCTGTTTAAGATGAAGGTAATACATACCGTTGTCATAAACATAGCTGGAACTGTTGTGATCCAGTGGAATTTATTCATACGCAGTAGGTAAGCAGAAGCAGTCCAAAGCATCATCACAGCCGTGGTTTGGTTAGCAAAGCCGAAGTAGCGCCAGATGATGCCGAAGTCTACTTGAGTCAAAATGCCGCCGATAACAAATAATGGAAGTGCCATTAGTAAGCGGCTTTTTAGTGTTTTTTGTTCCATGTTGAAGTATTCAGCAAGGATCAAACGGCTAGAACGGAATGCGGTATCGCCAGACGTGATAGGTAGAATCACCACACCTAGGAAAGCAATGACGCCGCCGAATACGCCAAGTAGACCAAATGATGATGAGTAAACTACATTACCTGGGCCACCGTGTTTCACTGCTTCGCCTAGTGCATCCATAGAACCAAAGAATGACAACGCGATTGCACACCAGATTAGCGCGATAATACCTTCACCAATCATGGCACCAAAGAAGACGAAACGGCCGTTCTTTTCATTTTCTAAGCAGCGAGCCATTAGAGGAGACTGAGTTGCGTGGAAGCCTGAAATCGCACCACAAGCAATGGTGATGAATAGCGCAGGCCATAGTGGTAGATCGTGTGGGTTCATGTTGGTGAACATGTCGCTAAATTTATAGCCAGCAAGAACCGCTTGGTCGCTTGAGAAGGCGATTGCGCTGATTAGGCCAACTGACATGAAAATTAACAAGAAGCCGAATAGTGGGTAGAAACGACCAATGATTTTATCGATTGGAACAATAGTGGCTAAAATGTAGTAGCCAAAGATAATCGCAACCATAGTGCCCATTGAAACGGTCGCACTGGTTTGCTCGTTCACTAGGTTAGTGATCATGCCTGCTGGAGCGGAAACAAATACCACACCTACTAACATTAATAACACAATCGCAAACACGTTCATGAAGTGTTTCGCGCCTTTACCTAGGTAGCGGCCAGTAATCGATGGAACCGAAGCGCCGCCGTTACGAATAGAAAGCATGCCAGAGAAGTAATCGTGAACCGCACCTGCAAAGATACAGCCTAAAACAATCCAAAGCATCGCAGCTGGGCCGTAAAGGGCACCCATGATTGGGCCGAAAATTGGGCCGACACCAGCAATGTTTAATAGTTGAACCAGGTAAACTTTCTTGTTCGACATTGGTACATAATCGACACCATCTTGCTTAGAGTAAGCCGGAGTAGTGCGGTTTTCATTAATGCCGAAAACTTTTTCAACGAAAGCTCCGTAAATAAAGTAACCAGCAATCAATGCGGCTACACAAAAAAGGAACATCATCATAATTATTGTCCTGTTCAATAAAAGGGTTGAGGAGTACGGCATACATAATAATCCCAGCCTTAGTAACAAGCATTTAACCTTTTGATGAGTGGTCGCATATAAAATTGAGCGGTCATTACTCCTAGTAAGTGGTTTTATTGTTAACTTAGCGGTGCTTTTCGATTTGTTTTAAATGTGACCTGTGTAATAGTTGTGATAAATATCAATGTGATGAACAGAAGGGAATATCAATGAATCAAGCTCAAGTGAAAAAGTGGATTAAAAATATTGGTGTAGTAGCAGGTCTACTTTTAGTGGTTGCTTGTACTAGCACAGCAGAAGACTATGCCAAAGCGGGTGATTGGAATGCGGTTGGTTATTCTGATGGCATTAAAGGTAAGCAGCATCGTACCGCGGGAGACTTTAAAGATTTTAGCAAAGTAAATATTAATGATTATGCTGATGGTTACTTAAAAGGCATCAATGAATACTGTAACCCTAACCATGCTTATCAAATTGGGTTGAGCGGCAACTACTATGAAGGTGTGTGTGAAGGTACGCCTGATTCGCAAAAGTTCCGTATGGAATGGCAACGCGGTTGGAATGATAGTCAGCTGAATAACTAATTTTATCGAATATTTGTGAATAGTTAATAATAGGTAGTATGTTTGATGCTCACTGAAGATCTAGGTTTGATGCTGGCCGCTGTCGGGTTGGTAGGGTTAGGCTGTCAATGGCTGGCATGGCGAATGAAGTTGCCAGCGATTTTATTTCTATTGATTGCCGGCTTTATTATTGGCCCGATTACGCATATCTTTCAACCGAATGAAATGTTCGGCGATCTGCTTTTTCCCCTTATCTCCTTGGCCGTTGCGGTGATCTTATTTGAAGGTAGCTTGACGCTCAATTTAAAAGAGATCCGCGAAGTAAACCGAACCGTGATCAACATTGTTACTATCGGGGCGTTAATTACTTGGGCGATTACTAGTGTCTTTACCTTTTATTTACTCGACTTTAGTTGGCCGCTGGCGTTGTTATTCGGCAGTTTGACTGTGGTGACGGGCCCTACGGTAGTGGTGCCACTACTTCGCACGGTCAGACCAAAATCCAAGTTGGCCAACATATTGCGTTGGGAAGGGATTTTAATCGATCCAATCGGCGCGCTATTTATCGTGATTGTCTACGAATTCATTGTTTCTAGTAGCAAGATGCACAGTTTGCATGTGTTTGGTTTGATCTTATTGATCGGCATCGTACTTGGCGGCTTAGCGGGAATGCTACTGGCGCAGATATTAAGACGCCGTTTATTACCTGAGTATTTGCAACCATTTGCGGTGTTAACCTTAGTACTCGGCGTATTTGCGGTTTCTAATGCTTTGGAGTCTGAGTCTGGCTTATTAGCGGTAACCGTAATGGGTATGTGGCTGGCGAATGCCAAAGGCGTCAATATTCAAAATATTCTGCACTTTAAAGAAAACCTGACCATTCTATTGATCTCAGGATTGTTTTTAATGCTTTCTGCGCGAATGGAATTGGCAGATTTTGCCACTCTAGGTGTTGCCTCGGCAGTATTGTTTGCCGCGATACAGTTAGTGTCTCGTCCTATTGCGATTTTTATTGCCACTATCGGCAGCAGCCTTAACTTTAAAGAGAAATTCTTTATTGCTTGGGTGGCGCCACGAGGCATTGTTGCTGCATCTATTTCGTCATTATTTGCGATTAAGTTAGTTGATTCAGGCGTAGAAGGTGCGAGTTTGCTGGTTCCGTTAACCTTTATGGTGATTGTGGGAACTGTGGTACTGCAAAGTATTACTGCGAGGCCGTTAGCCAATGCGTTGAGTTTATCTGAACCTTCACCAAGAGGCTTCTTGATTGTCGGGGCAAATGATGTTGGCCGAACCTTCGCTACTGCTTTACAAAAATATGGTTATAGAATCGTCATTACAGATTCGAACTGGGAGTACATTCGTAAAGCGCGCATGCAAGGTTTCGAAACCTATTACGGCAACCCTATCTCTAGCCATGCAGAAGAGTATTTGGATTTAATCGGCATTGGTAATTTGATCGCGGTAACGCCAGATAAGCACTTTAATGTAGTGGTCGCAAAATATTTCATGACTGAATTTAGCGAACGCCGAGTGTTTTTCTTAAATGGCAAAAGCAAAGAAAACCAACACGAAAAGCATCGCTTAGCAGAAGAAAAACATGGTCGAACGTTACTCGGTGATGATGTTAGCTATAAAAAACTGGCGAGCCTGATTAACCAAGGTGCTGAGATCAAACACACCAAATTAACCGCTGAATTTAAGTGGCAAGATTATGTGATGAAATACGTCGATGGCCATCGTCTATCGCTGTTTACCGTCGATCCTAAAGGCAATATTCATATTCTTTCTAACGATAGTACTCATACTACGGAAGAAGGGTGGACAGTGGTGAGTTTGATTAAGGAATAGATCCGAATCTCGTAGCTAGAGCGCTTTGCTTCTCGTGGCTCGGAAACACTGTCGAGCCACGAATACCGAGAAACGTTTGTTTGGATAGCATGGAAAGCTTTTCTCGCAACACTAAGCGAAGCGTTCACGCGACTCGTCACTACTATGCTCTTTCTAGCAGCGAAGCGAATCTAGGAACTCGTGACTAGGTACTGACTACTACACAAGCGGTGTGTTTTTGTTTTCCAAAGCCGATGATTTGCGCCAAGCTTGCTTTACTGACAGGAATCGAAGCAGAAGACGAGACATCTTTTTTGGCATCGCTGTGTGGATCATGAATAAAGAAAAACTGTTCATTCATGCCGGATAAAATAATCCAATGCGGCTCTTTATAGCCATTAAATCGATACGTGCTGATTAATAATAGTACGCACTTGCCTTGCTCAATCCATTGTTCAATTTGCTGATTATTCGGTGGGGCGCTGATGGATGTAATACCGAGCGCTTCCGCTTGTTGGCAGAAATCTTGGTGAACAATTTCAATCACTTCTTTTTTATTGGCATCGCGCACGCTATCAATAAAAGGCGTCGATTGTGATTGAGTCCAGAGCTCAACTTCAAAGCCACGTTTTTTAGCGGCAAGTGCTAAACCATGTCCGCTGCAACCTCCGTGACCTCCCGCCATAAAAATGGTGGTGGCCTCACGCCACAGCTGTAATTCTTCTTTTCGTCCGAGCTCAAATTGTTTATCTAAGGTTGAAAATGCCATCAATAAACAAGCCGCGCCACAAGTGAAAGGCGTGGTTTGAATATACAGCGGCATCGCCAATAAAGTTTTAGGTTGGCTGGCGGTCAAACGCTTTTGCATTCGAATCCCATCGGCTAAATCATCGTAATAATGGATCAGCACTTTTAGTGGTTTGTAGCCGAGCTTTTGATATAAATTCTTCGCGGCAATATTGTCATTTCTGACTTCTAGGCGTAATGTGGTTGAACCTTGTCCTAAAGCAGATTGTTCGCAAATTTCAACCAGTTGCTGAGCGATTTGTTGGCCACGAAACTTCGGGTTAACCGCAATAGAATAGAGGCGAGACAGTTGTGTTCCTTGATGGAAAAGGAGAAGAGCATAACCGGCTATTTGTTGCTGCTGTTGAGCCACAAACACCATGCTATGTTGAGATTGAATAAAACGTTTCATTTGTCTTGGCGCAATGGTATCACTGCTGAAGACTAGGCTTTCTAGTTCAATTAAAGCGGGTAAATCTTGTAGCGTTGCTCGGCGAAATTCCATCTTACTGCCCCACCTGATAATGATCATGGCGCGTGTCTTACTTCAAGATCACGGCTTAATGATTAGATACGACAAATTGTTTTTTTGCTAGAGGAAAATGGATTCATGGCAAATTTTGTTATTGTGACAGATAAAGACAGCGACTGGCGTCAGTACTTTCCTTCTGACCAAGTTGTCACCGTCGATCAGTATCTTCAACCTAGTTTCTTATCGGATAAATCAGAAAAGCATAAAAGCGTGCAAGTGCTTAATTTATGTCGTGATTATGGCTACATGAGTAATGGCTATTATTGCTCATTATTGGCTGAAGCGCGTGGGCATCGGGTGATTCCTAGAGTCATGGCGATCAATGATGTTAATCAGCCATTTGTGATTTCTCTTCCTGAGCAAGATCTGAATAAATACTTTGCTGATGCGGAACAAGTAGCCGGTAAAGTGTATTTTGGTCGAACTAATATTAAAGGGTTAGAAAAAGTCGCTCGTCGTTTGTTTGAGCACTTTATGATCCCAGTTTTAGATATTGAATTGAAAAAACATGGTAAGCAGTGGCAACTGTCCAAGGTAGCGCCTTTTCCGTTTCAAGATTTAAATGATCAAGAGCAAGATGTGTTTGCTCAATCATTGGAGCTATTTTCTAACAAAGTTTGGAGAACCACGTCTAAACCGAGTAAACAATATCGTTATGACATTGCGATGCTGGTGGATCCGGAAGAAAAAATGCCACCGTCGGATTCAGTGGCGCTTAATCGTTTTAAGAAAGCTGCCAACCGCTTGGGTATGAGTTTACAAACCATTACCGCCGATGACTTTTCTCGTTTGAGTGAGTTTGATGGCTTATTTATTCGTGCCACCACTAACATTAGTAACTTTACCTACCGTTTTGCTAAGCGAGCAGAAAAGCTAGGTTTAGTGGTGATGGATGATCCTGAGTCGATCATGAAGTGTACCAATAAAGTGTTTTTAACTGAGTTACTAGATAGACACAATGTACCGGCGCCAAAATCGATGATTTTGCGTAGCTTTGATGCGAACTGGAAGCAAAGTTTGCTAGAACACATGTCTTTACCTTTAGTGCTGAAAATTCCGGATGGGGCATTCTCGGTGGGTGTGGTCAAAGTGACCGATGAATCAACCTTAGAAGCTAAAGCATCGGAATTGTTTGATAAAAGTGCGTTGATTTTAGCGCAAGCCTTTATGCCAACCGATTTTGACTGGCGAATTGGAGTGATGAATCGACAAGCGATCTACGCCTGCCGCTATCACATGAGTCGCGGTCATTGGCAGATTTACCAGCATCATAATAGCGGACGCACAACTTCTGGCAGCTTTGATACGTTAGACTTGAAACAAGTACCTAAGAACGTAGTCGATACCGCTGTGAAAGCGGCGAACTTAATTGGTTCCGGTTTATATGGCGTCGATCTAAAAGAAATTGATGGTCAAGTGTATGTGATTGAAGTGAACGACAACCCTAGTATCGACAATAAAGTCGAAGATCTGTGGTTAGGTGATTTGCTTTATGATCGTATTATGACTGAATTTTTGCGCCGTATTCAGTTGAGAGGGTTTTAGCGGGGCTCGTTGCTAGAGCGCTTTGCTTCTCGTGGCTCGAAATAGAATCGAGCCACGAATACCGAGAAACGTTTTTCGATAGAATGGAAAGCTTTTCTCGCAACACTAAGCGAAGCGTTCACGCTACTCGTCACTATCATGCTCTTTCTAGCAGCGAAGCGAGTCTAGGAACTCGTTACCAGGAACCTGTATTTACACTATTCCCAACTCTTCTTTCAGTGGTTTCAAATAGCGACGGCTAATGGGAACCACTTGCCCACTTTGAGTGATCACCTCGCCTAAACCGTTATCGAGTAGTTTGATCTCTTTGATCTTTTGCGTGTTGATCAAATACTGGCGATGACAGCGTAGTAGTTCCGTTTTCTCTTCCAATGTTTTGAGTGTTAATTGGCTTGTCGCGGTTTGTTGGGCGGTTTGAATATGAACGCCTGAAAGATCGCTAAATGCTGACTCAATCTCTTGCAATGGAATGATCATGATCCGGTTGTGGCCCATGCAAGGCACTTGCTGCAAGCGCTTTGGTGTTAGGGCTTCGATTTGCGCTTGAGTGTGCAGCGCTTCTTTATTTTGTCCGGCTTTGAGCAAGCGCTGAATGCTTTTATCCAGTCGCTTTGGGTCGACCGGTTTTAGCAGGTAGTCAAAGGCATTGTCTTCAAATGCTTGAATGGCGTATTGGTCAAATGCGGTGACAAAAATAACGTGCGGCATGGTATCGGGATCAAGCATGCCGAGTAATTCAATGCCACTGACTTGCGGCATTTGAATATCAACGAAAACGGCTTCAGGTTTTAAGCTATTGATTTGCTTTAAGCCCTCAACCGCATTACTGGCTTGGGCAATCACTTCTACCTGACCGGTTTCTTGTAATAATTCGGTGAGTTCTTCACGAGCGAATAGTTCATCATCAATGACGATTGCAGTTAGCATTGATTATCCTTTATTGACCAATTTTTTCGTAAGGGATCAGAAAACTCATGCGAGTAAATTGATCTTTATGACAATGGGTTTGCAGTGCGGCGGTTGGGCCAAAATGATTGGTCAAACGCTTATCAACAATTTCCATTCCCAAGCCTTCATGATCGGGTTGTGGCGGAATGAAGCTACCCGCATTATCCTCCACTACGATCCGATAACCGAGTGAATTTCGTTGGCTGACAATGCGGATCTTACCACCTTCCAGCTTATTCGAAATACCGTGTTTAATCGCATTTTCAACTAAAGGTTGTAGGGTAAAACTCGGTAATGACTTTTCAAGTAGTGCCTCATCAATATTGATTTCCACTTCTAAGCGGTCAGTAAAACGGGCTTTTTCAATAGTGAGGTAGGCATTCACATGCGCCAGTTCTTCTTTAAAGGTAACGGTTTCGATGTTCTGTTTTAAGTTGCTTCTAAAGAAATGAGAAAGGTGTTGAATCAGTTCGCGCGCTTTATTGGGATCGCGACGAATAATCGCACTGATGGTATTGAGCGCATTAAATAAAAAGTGCGGGTTTACTTGAGCTTGTAATAATTTAATTTCCGCTTGGCTCAATAACGCTTGTTGACGTTGGAAATCGTTATACAGAATTTGGCTCGACAGTAGTTGCGCAATCCCTTCGCCCATTGAACGGTTGATATTGGATAGTAGTTTACGTTTCGGCTCATAAAGCTTAATCGTTCCAATCACTTCTTTACCGGCTCTTAATGGGATCACTAAAACCGAGCCGAGTTTGCAGCTTGGCGACAGAGAACATTGATAAGGGATTTCTCGGCCATCAAGATACATTACTCGGTTTTGTTCCATCGCTTGAATGGTGCAATCAGAAGAGATCGGCGTATTGGGTTTGTGGTGATCATCGC
This sequence comes from Vibrio sp. CK2-1, assembly GCF_021726515.1. Lineage (GTDB taxonomy): Bacteria > Pseudomonadota > Gammaproteobacteria > Enterobacterales > Vibrionaceae > Vibrio. The sequence continues at coordinate 166,189 of NZ_JAKKCJ010000005.1, forward strand.
CAAGGCCGATAAAGGCTAAGATTTTATCTTTATCAGTAATTGCCACCGCACCTACATTGGTTTCCTCATAAATAATCCGAACAATTTTTTCAGCATTGACTGAATTAAAGCCGGAATTCCAAATACCAACACTGCGCTCAGCAATGGTTAATGCGCGGCGAGAAAAGGTAGCCGAGTACTTTTCATAGATGGTTTTTCGATCCTGTAAGATGCTGACAAACAGTGCTGCGCCAACACAGTTAGCAATGATCATTGGCGCAGCAATATTGGAGACAAGGGCATAAGCTTGATCAAACGGTTTGGCAACGGAAATGATGATCAGCATTTGGGCGGCTTCGGCAACAAAAGTAATCGCCAATACGATGATAGGATTAAATAGTTGATCGGCTTTGTCTTTTTTTACTAGGTAGAGGTGTAGTAGTCCGCCAATTAATCCTTCTGCGGTGGTTGAAATCGCGCAAGCGACATCGGTGAACCCTCCCAAACTATAGCGATGCATTCCGCCAGTAAAGCCTACTGCAAAGCCAACAATCGGGCCGCCAAATAAACCGCCCATCACTGCGCCAATGGCTCTAGTATTTGCGATTGCATCATTGATGTGTAAACCAAAGTAGGTTCCCATAATGCAAAACAATGAGAATAAAACATAGCAACTGAACTTATGAGATAAGCGAGAGGAAATGTTCAACAAAGGTAAAAAGATCGGCGTTTTGCTGAGCATATAAGCCAGCACTAGGTAGACGCACATTTGTTGAAGTAGAGAAAGTATTAAGTCCATAGTACCGAGTTTATTTTATAGCTCATTGGCTAAAGTGGATTATATTGCTTTTTGTAAATTTAAAGATACAGGTGTTTATTTTTATTTACATCGTTCGGTGTTGTGGTTTTCAGGCTAGTGGCGCTTGCAAACTTTGTTAATGCTGTTAATTTGGATTCATCAAACGCTGAGAGTTGGCTCAGATATCCAGTGTATTAAAAAATTTACAGGTGACATTATGTACAAAAGCGAATTAAGCAATATCAACATAAGCGATGAACAAGTCATTATCACGCCGAATGAATTGAAAAAGAAAATTCCATTAAGCGATCACGCTCGTCAGTTTATCCAATCATCACGCCAAACTATCTCTGACATTATACATAAGAAAGATCACCGTTTGCTGGTTGTTTGTGGTCCGTGTTCAATTCATGACATCGATGCTGCCAAAGAATACGCAAAACGTCTTAAAGCATTATCAGCGCAACTGGATGATCAGATCTACCTAGTGATGCGTGTTTACTTTGAAAAACCACGTACTACTGTTGGCTGGAAAGGTCTGATTAACGATCCGCATTTGGATAACTCATTCGATATTGAACAAGGTCTGCATATTGCTCGTCAGCTATTAGTCGATTTAGCCGAAATGGAAATTCCACTAGCGACTGAAGCGCTGGATCCAATCAGCCCTCAATACCTTGGTGATACATTCAGCTGGGCGGCAATTGGCGCGCGTACTACTGAATCTCAAACTCACCGTGAAATGGCTAGTGGTTTATCTGTTCCAGTTGGTTTTAAAAATGGCACCGATGGCAGTTTAGGTACCGCCATTAATGCGATGCAAGCCGCTTCTTCTAGCCACCGTTTTATGGGGATTGATAGTGATGGTCAAGTGGCACTACTGACAACCCAAGGTAACGGCAATGGTCATGTTATTCTACGTGGTGGCAAGCAAACCAACTACGATTCAGTGTCGGTTAATGAGTGTGAACAAGAGATGGCGAAACATGGCTTAGATGCCGCATTGATGGTCGATTGTAGTCATGCCAACTCACGTAAAGATTACCGTCGTCAGCCATTAGTAGCAGAAGATGTGATTCACCAAATTCGCGAAGGCAACAAGTCGATTATTGGCCTAATGATTGAAAGTCATATTAATGAAGGCAACCAAGGTTCTGATATTCCACTGTCTGAAATGCAATACGGGGTATCGATTACTGATGCTTGTATTAACTGGGATACTACCGAAACCTTGTTACGTCATGCACATAAAGAATTAGTTCCGTTTTTACAAAACCGCTTAAAAGGGTAGAGTAGGGGTATCAAAAGGAATTAAGTGCAAGTGAAGTTAGGAAAAATAAATGGCCGTTGAATTAAATGAATTAAGAGATCAAATCGACGCCGTGGACAAACAAATCGTTGAGCTTCTGGCTCAACGTTTGTCTTTGGTCGAAAAGGTCGGCGAAGTAAAAAGCAAACATGGTTTACCGATTTACGCACCGGATCGTGAAGCGGCGATGTTGGCTTCTCGTCGTGAAGAAGCGGAAAAGCGTGGCGTTCCACCACAACTAATTGAAGATATTCTACGCCGTACTATGCGTGAGTCTTACGCCAGTGAAAAAGATTCCGGTTTTAAGTGTCTAAACCCAGAATTGCGCTCTATTGTGATTGTGGGTGGTAATGGTCAGCTCGGCGGTTTATTTAAGCGTATGTTTGAGCTCTCTGGCTATCAGGTGAAAATCTTAGGTAGTCAAGATTGGGCGAACGCAGAAGAAATTGTTAAAGATGCAGGTATGGTTGTAGTCAGCGTGCCAATCCACCTCACCGATTCGGTGATTAAAAAACTACCGGCATTACCGAGTGACTGCATCCTATGTGATTTAACCTCGATTAAAGCAGAGCCACTTGCGGCAATGCTTGAAGCGCATGCTGGCCCAGTGGTTGGTTTACATCCGATGTTTGGCCCAGATATTCCAAGCATGGCAAAACAGGTAATTATTTGTAGTGAAGGTCGCCAACCTGAAGCTTATCAATGGTTGCTCAAGCAATTTGAAATTTGGGGCGCGAGCATTTGTGCGATTGATGCTGAGGAGCATGATGACGGCATGACTTTAATTCAAGCGCTGCGTCACTTTACGTCATTTGCCTATGGCTCGCATTTATCGAAAGAGAACCCAAATCTCGATACCTTAGTGCAGCTAAGCTCTCCGATTTATCGTTTAGAGTTGGCGATGGTAGGTCGTCTATTTGCGCAAGATCCTGATTTGTATGGCGATATTATTATGTCGTCGCAACGCAATATCGATATGATCAAACGCTTCCATCAACGCTTTGGCGAAGCCATTGAGATTTTAGATCATCGTAATAAAGCAGAATTTGTGAAGCAGTTTAATTCGGTATCGGAATGGTATGGAGACTACTCTCAGCAATTTATGCGTGAAAGCCAAAACTTGTTAAAGCAAGCTAACGATGCAATGCATCGCGGCAAGTGATTAGCTAATGATATTTGAGCCTTTTCTTATCGATATTTTCTTATTGATAAAACAAGGCTCTTTATTCTTCTACAGTTACCCATCCACCTTCTTCTATCCCAAAATCTTGTAATCCTTCTTTTCTCTTTATTTTATCTTGTCTGGTGAGTTTGCTTGATTGGTTGGCAATATCATTGATAGGTTGCTTACTACTCATCGCCAAGAGTAGTTGCAAGTTAACTGTGCGATTAAGCTGCTTAACTAGGTTTGCCCAAGGCACGTATGATTGCTTGTTAAATAGCTGCTCGATGTTTTCGGGTTGCCATTGCATAAAATCTTGTGGATCTAAGGTTTTGCCAATAAAGCGAACTTCGTAGTGCAAATGTGAACCTGTTGAGTTGCCACTGCTGCCACAAAATCCGACTCGGTCACCTTTCTCGACAAATTGCCCCGGTTTGACTGCAAATTGGTTTAGATGAGCATAGAGAGTGGCAAAGCCCAGGCCATGACGAATCTTTAATAAGTTGCCGTAACCTTGGTTGCTAGCGCGGGTCATTTCAACCACGCCATCGGCAGTTGCAAAAATAGGTGTGCCAAGTGGGCAGGTTAAATCCGTACCTAGGTGTCGTTTCCATTTGCCGCTAATGGGGTGTAGTCGGTCTCCGTAAGGTGAGGATATTCGGCGGTAGTCGACTGGAATATCATTGGGGATCATGCGAAACAAGCTAGCTTCAATCGCTGGTGGCAGAGGAAAGGTGATTTGTTGTGAATTGTCTATTGTTGCGAGAGCTTGTTCGAAGTTGATTGCTGGGGGCGCGATTGAATCATCGCCGAGGTTATCGATTTGATCATGATCTTGTTCCTGCAAAGCGTCTTGCAGATTTTGATTGGTGACAAGTTGCTGCTGGTACTGCTCTTTATAGAGTTGTAATTCTTGGTTGAGAATATAGAGTTCATTGCGGCTGTTTTGCCACTGAGTGATTGCTATCCATGTAGTTGAAAATAAAAAGAGAATCGAAGCAATCGATAATGTTTTGAATGGCTTTTGGCCTACCATGTGCTTAAAGATCATCATAGGCCAAATACTCTGTTCACGCTTGGCAGTAATGCGAGAGTGTAGGCTGTTCGGCAATGTGGAATCTAAGTCAGACATAAAGCACACAAGGTTAAAAATCTGGATAGCTTATGGTCTACAGCAATTTGTGGGGGGGGAAAAGGTTGGGCTAAATTAGGCGATAAAATTTACAGCGCTGTTCTCATTTTGAGGTTAGGAAATCAATTTGGAAATCTAAACAGAAAAATCAGCAGAAAAAATAAAGCCATCACATAGAGCAATGGCTTTAGTGGTAGGTAGCCGTTTAGGTAGGTCAATAGATGACTACCTAGTTCATAACTACCCAGCTCATAACTACTTAGTTACACGCTTATACTTGATGCGGTGAGGTTCAGCAGCCGCTGCACCTAAAGTTTGTTTCAACCACTCACTGTATTCTGTGTAGTTACCTTCGTAGAAGTTCACTTGGCCTTCATCACGGTAATCAAGAATGTGCGTGGCGATACGGTCGAGGAACCAACGGTCATGTGAGATAACCATGGCACAACCTGGGAATTCAAGTAACGCTTCTTCAAGAGCACGTAGCGTTTCAACGTCCAAGTCATTGGTCGGTTCATCGAGTAGTAATACGTTACCGCCTGCTTTAAGTAATTTCGCTAAGTGAACACGGTTACGTTCACCACCAGAAAGCTCACCAATGCGTTTTTGCTGATCAACACCACGGAAGTTAAAGCGAGAGCAGTAAGCGCGCGCTGGAATTTCGAAGTTGTTGATCTTGATGATATCGGCACCTTCCGAGATTTCTTGGAAAACCGTGTTGCTATCATTCATGCTGTCACGGAACTGATCAACCGAAGCTAGTTTCACGGTTTCGCCTAGTTCAACGGTGCCTGAATCTGGTTGCTCAGTACCACTTAGCATTTTGAATAGCGTTGATTTACCCGCGCCGTTGGCACCAACGATACCAACGATGGCACCTTTCGGCATGCTGAAAGATAGGTTATCAATCAGAACGCGATCGCCAAATGATTTAGTTAGGTTGTTAACTTCAAGAACCTTGTCACCTAAACGCTCACCTGGCGGAATAAACAGCTCATTGGTTTCGTTACGTTTTTGGTGATCAGATTTGTTCAGTTCTTCAAAGCGTGCCATACGAGCTTTTGATTTCGCCTGACGACCTTTCGGGTTTTGACGAACCCACTCCAATTCTTTCTCAATGGTTTTCTTACGAGCATTTTCCGACGACGCTTCTTGCGCTAAACGCTCATCTTTTTGCTCTAGCCATGAGGTGTAGTTACCTTCCCATGGAATACCTTCACCACGGTCAAGCTCTAAAATCCAGCCAGCAGCGTTATCTAGGAAGTAACGGTCGTGGGTAATCGCTACCACAGTACCGCTGTAATCAACTAGGAAGTGCTCAAGCCAAGCCACAGATTCTGCATCCAAGTGGTTGGTTGGCTCATCAAGTAGCAACATGTCTGGTTTTTCAAGTAGTAGGCGACAAATTGCCACACGGCGACGCTCACCACCAGAAAGGTGTTCAATTTTGGCATCCCACTCAGGAAGACGAAGTGCATCAGCGGCACGCTCTAGAGCATTTTCTAGATTGTGACCATCTTTAGCTTGGATTAATGCTTCCAGTTCGCCTTGTTCTTTCGCCAGTGCATCAAAATCAGCATCAGGTTCTGCGTAGGCTGCGTAAACTGCATCAATTCGTTTTAATGCATCCGCGACATCGGCTACCGCTTCTTCTACAATTTCACGTACGGTTTTTGATTCATCCAATACGGGTTCTTGAGGAAGGTAGCCAATATTAAGGCCAGGTTGAGGACGTGCTTCACCATCAATATCGGTATCAATACCAGCCATGATGCGAAGTAGGGTTGATTTACCTGCGCCGTTTAGGCCGAGAACACCAATTTTGGCACCAGGAAAAAAGCTTAGTGAGATATCTTTCAATATTTGACGTTTCGGTGGCACAATTTTGCTCACACGAGACATGGTATAGACGTATTCAGCCATAGCCGCTCGGATCCTATTCTTGAGAATAAATTGAAAACCTTAGTTTACTCTTTCTCACATAAGATTCACACTAGATGAGTGTAAACAAGGGTATTATGCTTATCGAGTGAGTGGGTTTTTCTCGAAAGTGACAATTAATCCAACTCATTAAAATTTATCAATATTTATCATTTCACGTTATTTGTGAATTCATCATCAGGGAAGTTTCAAATTCATGCTGAATTGTAAAAAGACTTTATTTCTCTGTGTGGTATCGGTGAGTGCTGCATTATCGGCCGCTTACGTTACTGCTCAGTCTATTAGTGCTACTCACGTGAAAGAGTCTAAAATTACTGATTCAACAGAGAAAAAATTATCACCGCTTGAGCTTCAAAGACAGACTTATGAGCAAGCTCAAGACTTACTCGATAAAGACGATGTGCAGGCGTATCAAGAGATTCGTCCACAAATTTCTAATTATCCGTTAACGCCCTATGTTGATTACCGAGTTTTTCTGACCGATATCGAACATCGAACTCCTGAAGAAGTGAATAGCTTTACTGAAAAGTACCAATCTTTTCCATTTTCAGCTCGCGTAAGGGCCAATTATCTTGATGCGTTAGCCAAAACCAATCAATGGAAATTACTAACGGAATATCAAACCGAAGAGCCTAGAGATCAAAGATATCGTTGCCACTATTATTTTGCTAAGTGGACGCAAGGTGAAAAAGAAGAAGCTTATAAAGGCGCGCAAGATTTATGGCTAACCGGAAGTAGTGTGTCTTCGGCTTGCGATCCTTTGTTTGACGAATGGGCGAAAGCGGGCTTACGGGATGATGAGATCATTTTGCAACGTATGTTACTCGGCTTTAAATCTGGCAATTCACGCTTATTCAAATACCTAGATAATATGCTGACTAGCGAGCAAGCTAAGGATCAATCGAAAGACCTCCAAGCTTTATATGCTGATCCAAGCAAGGTATTGGAGTTCAGCAAAAAATCAAAAATCACGCCATTCAACCAACAGTTAACCGAATATGCATTTAGACAATTAATTCGTAAAGATACCGCTAAAGCGGTGGAAGATTACGATCAGGTAGTAAAAGGCCAAAAGCTCCCGAAGTCTGCGCAGGTTGAATTATCTAACTACGCCAGTGCTTGGTTAATGAATACTCGTTCAAACAAGTTAGCTAAATGGCGCGATCAAATGCTGAGTAAGCAAGGATTAACCAATCGTCTTGAACGACGTGCTCGTATTGCGATTCAAAATGGTGACTGGAATGATTTGTCTCTCTGGATTAGCAAGTTGCCGAAAGAAGATCAGGAAAGCTTGCGTTGGCAGTACTGGTTAGCGCGAGTGGAGTTCGCTCAAGGTAAAGACCAACAAGCCACTGAGCGTCTCAAGAAGATGTTAGGTCAGCGTAACTTTTATAGTGCCGCGGCAGCAGAGTTACTCGGTGAGCCAATTCGCTATCAAAGTAAGATCTTGAATGAAAAACTGCCTGATATTTCGAAAAACCAAGCCGCGCTTGATCGGATTGCTGAAATGATCGCGGTCGATAAAATTTATGCGGCGAAAAGTGAATGGCGTTGGTTGTTATGGCATAGCACACAAAGTGAGAAAAAAGCATTAGTGAAGTACGCCACCAATAAGCGCTGGCATAATTTTGCTGTAGTAGGAACGATTGAAGCGAAAATGTGGGATTACACTAGTCTACGTTTTCCAATTGCCCATCGCTGGTGGTTTGACTTTTATGGTAAGAAAAATGATATTCCACTCATTACTTTAATGTCATTATCTCGCCAAGAAAGTGCTTTGGATGTCGAAGCTCGATCTCCCGTTGGCGCGAGAGGGATCATGCAAATTATGCCGACAACCGCTCAGCATACCGCCGATGTCTATGACCTAGAATATAACGGTGCTGATGAGTTGTATGATATTCAAAAGAACATTGAGATCGGCAGTTCTTATCTTGGTGGGCTACTGGATGATTTTAATCGCAATAGAATTTTTGCTTTTGCCGCTTATAATGCAGGACCACACCGCGTGAAGCAGTGGCGGGCACGTACCAATCAAAGTATTGATGCTTACTCATTTATTGAGGCGATTCCTTTTGATGAAACTCGTGGTTATGTGCAAAATATTCTAATGTTTGAAACCTATTATCGAAACTTACTTGGTCAGGATGGAGCATTCTTAACTCCTCAAGAAGTAAAGGAAAAATATTAATCTGATGGATAAATCAAAGCAGCAAATCCATAATGATGAATTGGTACCTGAATTTGCTAATTGGCAAGATGTATTGGCGTTACTTGAGCATTCTTGCCAGCAAGAACAGTTGGATTTTTTACTGTCGATGCTATTGACCTATGATGAGCGAGAAGCCTTGTTAGCTCGCATGAATATCTTACATGAGCTGATCAAAGGTGAGCGCTCTCAGCGTCAAGTTAGTCAAATGCTAGGGGTAGGTGTGGCGACGATTACTCGTGGTTCCTCTGAGCTGAAAAAGCTGCAACCAGAACAAAAGCAGCAACTGCAAGCGATGTTGCAAGCTGCTGCGGATAAAGCTTAACTATCGAAATAGTTTAAAGTGGGAAGTGTTCGGGATTTAAAAATGGAATTAATGCCAATACTAACGCTTGATGATAAACCGAACTTCTGGTCAATTGGTGGTGTGTTAGCAAGCCTATCGCACCACCTTTTTGTTTGATGTTGTCGGTCGCAAAGACTTCATCCATAACATGACCAAGCTCTTTACCTTGTTTTACCTTCTCAAGCACTACAGGCGGCAGCATTAAGCAAGCTGAGCGTGATTCACCGCGTTGTACTTTCCCTACACTAGGATTACTTTCGATAATCATCCAAGCGTAAGTAAATGGTTCTGCAATTCCCGCTTCTAACCCAACATAAAAATCGCCATCCGGGATTGCCGTTTGAGCATTGTGTACTCGGTTTAGAGCGCCTTGTTTAGTTTCCTGATCATTCATTGGTTGATCCGGTACTTCACTGGCGACCGACACCCCTTCAAATAGAAACTCGGTCTCAGGAAAACTGGCAGTAAAAGCGCTTTCTACCGCTTTTATCTTGGCTGGATTTAACGAGGCAACGACTACCTTTTTACTGCTTTTCATTTAGCCTTCCAGTTTGACTTGAGTCGGTTTGATATTTTCGATTGGATAGCAACCTAACACTTTTAAGTGACGAGTGATTTTGGTTAATTCGCTGATCGATTGTTGCATTTCGACTGAATCTAAATGCGCTTCTAAATCGACATAGAACATTTCTTCCCAAGGGTTACCCATGATTGGACGTGACTCTAGTTTGGTCATATTGATGCCGTAGCGTTGCAGCACTAGTAAGGTTTGTACTAGCGAGCCCGCTTCTTGGGAGGTCGACATGATCAGCGTGGTTTTAGCTGGGATTTGAGTCGATACTTCGATTGGCTTACGCGCCACGATAATAAAGCGTGTGTGGTTTTCAGTTTGATTGGCAATGTTTTCTTTCACGACCTGTAAGCCGTAAAGTTTGCCTGTGGTTGAATTACCAATTGCCGCGACATCTGGGCGGTTAAGCTCTTTAACTTTTTGCATCGCATCCGCAGTACTGACACAGGATTCTAATGAAACATCATCTAAGCGGCTTAAAAACTCACTGCATTGTTGGTGCGGTTGAGGATGAGAGTAAAGCGTTTTGATGTCTTCTAGGCGCATCTCTTGCGGGGCTAATAAGCAATGCTCAATTGGCAGTGTCATCTCACCGACAATGTATAGAGTCGTATGCTGCAATAGGTCATACACTTCATTGATGGAACCTGAACTGGTGTTTTCAATGGGTAGTACACCGAAATCCGCATGGCCTGATTCAACCGTTGAGGTCACTTCTTGAAAATGCTTACAGTTAAGCTCAATCAATTCGGTATTTTTACGGCTGAAATATTCAAGACTAGCAAGGTGCGAATAAGATCCTTTAGAACCTAAGAAAGCCACCCGAGCTAACGGCTTACGGCTTTCTTGTGGATTGGCTAGGTTCTGTAGGTAGGCTTGTTGCAGTAGTACCGAGTCTTCAATGATGGTGTGAAAAATTTTGGTGATATAAGGTGCATCGAGTTGATATTTATCTTTACCATTATTGATTAGTTTGACTAGCAGTTCTTGCTCACGTTGCGCATCACGAACAGGCTTGGCTGTTTCAACCTTGCTTTTAGCGACATTAAGGCTTAATGCTCGGCGCTCAGATAATATCTTTAGCAGTTGATCATCGAGTTCATTTAAGCGAAGTCGAATCGCCTCTAAAGATAGGCTAGGTTGAGAATTGTTGGTACTCGGTGAAGAAGAACTGTGCTGCTTGGTCATGTGTATTTCCTATAAAAAAGCCCCCCAGAGTGGGAGGCTTTCTGTCCGTTTTTGGCTTATTTTTAAAACGACATCTAGCCCCACCGATTAGGATGGAAAAAAGAAGCCAAAAAAGAACAGAGTAGATGAATGCATAGTATTAATTTCCTTGGGTGAAACAGTACCATAAGCAAGCGCAGGGAAAGCGTCAAGCAAAAAAATGGCGCTCAATTGAGCGCCATACTATTCGTGTCTATTGAATCTTAAATTTCTTCGAGCTCTTCTTCTAATTCTGGTTTTTCTGCCTGAGCACGTTTTGCTTCAGGTTTATGGCTGAGCTTATTAAGTTGTCGTTCGAGTTTTTGCTCTACCTCATTAATCGCTTTGTATAAATCTTCATTGGATGCGGAAGCAACCAGTTGTCCTTTTGGCACACTAATTGTGGCTTCAATCTTCTGTTGTTTACCTGGTTCGGTACTAATGGTGGCATGACAGCCAATCAGATCAATTTGCCATTTTTCTAGTTTTTTAAATTTCGCCTCAATATGGTCACGGATGGAAGAGGTCACTTCAATATTCTTACCAGTAATGTTTAGTTGCATAGGCTATTTATCCTCTTTTTCCTTGATTCGTTAACTTCAGATTACTGTTTTGTACTGAAATAAATGTGATCAATATCAGGTTTTATAAGGGATTTATGGCTTGATGAAGTAAATGTGATCCTAGACAAAAGCTGGTGATATTAGAGGTTGAAAAGGCTTGTTATTTGTCTGGATTTAAGTAGATTGAATGGAATGGCTACTAGAGATTAACGTTTTTAGGGGCGCTGTTTGAGCCTAAAATTAGGGCGCTTATTTTATCGACACTTCTTTGCGGTACTACTTCTACTCAAATACTCACTTCTCGCTTTTTTAAAAACAAAAAAAGCAACCGAAGCTGCTTTTTTTGTTGTTTCTCTATTTGATTACGCTTTCAGTATTCGACTACTTCTTTTTGTTAAGCTCGATAAGTTGTTCTGTGCGTTTAACCGCATCATCTAACCCAAGCTCTTTATAGGCTTCTAGCTGAATTTTTAATGAATCTCGCGCGGCAATAGTATCCGGGTAGGTTTTTTGGATCTCTTGGCAACGGTTGATCGCAGCCACCCAAGCTTCGCGACGCAAATAAAAATCGGCAGAAGAAAGATCATATTCCGCTAAACGGTTTTTTAATGAGTTTAAACGAGCACGTGAATCTGCCGCATATAGGCTATCAGGGTAGCGTTCTAGTAAACGTTTGAAATCAATAAAGGCGGCTTTTACTGGCTCAGGATCTCTATCGTGACGATCCATGTTAAATAGCGAGTGCATAAAGTTGGAATCTTGCGCCATGTGGGTCAAACCACGCATGTATAACACCCAGTCAGAGCGTTCATGAGTCGGATTTAAACGGGTAAATCGCTCAATCGTGGCTAAAGTTAATGGGTAGTCACCATTTTTGTAGTAGGCAAAAATCAAATCTAACTGTACTTGGTCTGAATACGGACCAAATGGGTAGCGAGAATCTAATGCTTCTAACTTTTTAATTGATTCAGCCCAGCTACCAGCTTGAAGTTCTTGCTGAGCTTGGGTGTAAAGATCCGATGGCGGAATGTCTGGTACTGCGTCTTTGTTGTCAGCACAGCCAGCAAGAAAGAGTAGGGAAATAAGTCCCAAAAGGTATTGGCGTTTCATCGTGAGGAGAAAATTCCTTGAATTAAATTTATCGCGTCCGTTACTTCTTACAACTTAACAGATACAATGGTGAATAACACTATTTTACCAATAACGGTGAATAGCCCTATTTTATCCATATTAATGGATATTAGTCTCATGGTTTTTTAAAAAGTTCGATATGGCTCAGCAGATAACACGCACCGATACAGTTAAAGATTCTCAATTAGGCCAACGCTTAGATCAAGCGATTGCCGAATTATTTTCAGAATTCTCACGTTCACGCTTAAAAGAATGGTTGCTTGAAGGCAAGGTTCAAGTGGACGGTGAAGTCATCACTAAACCTCGTATCCGTGTCATGGGTGGAGAAGCGATTACTTTGTTAGCCGAGCTTGAAGATGAAGAACGTTGGGAAGCTCAAGATATTCCACTCGATATCGTTTATGAAGACGAGCATTTATTAGTAATTAATAAGCCGAGAGATTTTGTTGTTCACCCAGGTGCAGGTACACCGGATGGCACGGTATTGAATGCGTTGTTGCATCACTACCCTGCGATTGCTGAAGTACCTCGTGCGGGTATTGTGCACCGTTTAGATAAAGACACGACTGGTTTGATGGTAGTGGCGAAAACGGTTCAAACACAAACTCGCTTAGTTCGTGCCTTGCAAAAACGTAGAATCACTCGTGAATATGAAGCGATCATCCTTGGTAACATGACCGCTGGTGGCATGGTTGAAAAACCAATTGGTCGTCACTCAAGTAAGCGTACCTTGATGGCGGTGAACGAATTAGGTAAGCCTGCGGTAACTCACTACCGTGTGGCGGAGCATTTCCGTGTTCATACTCGTATTCGTTTACGTCTTGAAACGGGCCGTACCCACCAAATCCGTGTTCACATGTCATATATTCAACATCCATTATTAGGTGATATTGCTTATGGTGGCCGTGCGCGTATTCCTAAAGGGGCTTCACCTGAATTAACGAATATGATTCGTAGCTTTGATCGCCAAGCACTACACGCGGTAATGTTGAAGTTTGTTCACCCTGCAACGGGAGAAGAAATGAAGTTCCATGCACCGATTCCACATGACATGGTGGTGATGACGGAAGCATTGCGCAAAGATGCGAAAGAAAACTTCGAAGAGGAATAAGGTGAGATGAATAATATTGTTCTACCAAATTGGCCTGCGCCTAAAAACGTCAAAGCGTTTGGCTCTACTCGTTTGGGAGGAGCATCAACCGGTGTTTATCAAGGGTTAAATCTTGGTATGCACGTCAATGATGACAGCAATATTGTTCAAGCTAATCGTGATGAAATCGTGCAGTTGCATAATATGCCGACGTCACCGGTTTGGCTAAATCAAACCCATTCGACCAAAGTGGTTGAACTATTAAAACCAACACAACAAGTGTTAGATGCTGATGGTTCGATCACGAGTCACAATAAAATTGTGTGCGCTGTAATGACCGCTGATTGCTTACCGGTACTGTTAACCAACACCGATGGTACTCAAGTTGCAGCGGTTCATGCGGGTTGGCGTGGACTTGCCGATGGTATTTTAGAAAATGCCGTGCAGCAGTTTACTAAGCCGAGTCAGGTAATGGCTTGGTTAGGTCCTGCTATTGGCCCAAGTGCATTTGAAGTTGGGGAAGATGTTTATCAAACGTTCACCCAGCATGATAGCCATGCGCAAGATGCTTTCATTCAGCATCCATCTCATTCCAACAAGTGGTTGGCTGATATGTCGATTTTGGCAACTCAGCGATTAAACCAAGCTGGAGTAGAGCAAGTGTTTGCTAGCCAACGTTGCACTTTCTCTGAGCCAGAAAACTTCTATTCTTATCGCCGCGATGGCGTGACAGGCAGACAAGCGACCTTTATTTGGATTGAGTAAATAGAGTTATTCGCTTTTTCTACTTGAAAAGATCCTCCCTAGCATCCATTTATAAGCCATAACTAATGTATCTCTTTGATAACTTTCTTAGAGTGGAGGCTTAATATGCGTTTCGATAAATTTACCAGTAAATTCCAGCTTGCCATTTCTGATGCGCAATCTCTTGCGCTAGGCCGTGATCATCAATTCATCGAGCCTGTGCATTTAATGCAAGCATTGCTAAATCAAGATGGCAGCACTATTCGTCCTATTTTTACCATGCTAGGAATTGATGCCACTCAACTGCGATCTAAAGTTGCTCAAGAGTTGGATAAATTACCTAAAGTCACTGGTATTGGTGGTGATGTTCAAGCTTCTAAGAGCCTAGGTAACTTACTGAACGTCTGCGATAAAATTGCTCAACAACGTAAAGACAGTTACATCTCTTCTGAACTGTTTTTGCTGGCAGCGGTGGAAGATAACGGCCCACTAGGCAAAATGTTTAAAGAGTTTGGCTTAAATAAAGCGAATGTCACTAAAGCGATTGATGAGATCCGTGGTGGACAAAATGTTGACGATCCGAATGCGGAAGAAAAACGTCAAGCCTTAGAAAAGTACACCATTGATTTAACCGAACGTGCTGAGCAAGGCAAACTTGATCCTGTGATTGGGCGTGATGATGAAATTCGTCGCACCATTCAGGTTTTGCAACGTCGTACCAAAAACAACCCTGTATTGATTGGTCAACCGGGTGTTGGTAAGACTGCAATCGTTGAAGGCTTAGCTTTGCGAATCGTTAATAACGAAGTACCGGAAGGGTTACGTAATCGTCGTGTGCTTTCGTTAGATATGGGCGCATTGATCGCCGGTGCGAAATATCGCGGTGAATTTGAAGAGCGCCTAAAAGCGGTATTGAATGAACTGGCGCAAGAAGACGGTAACGTGATTTTGTTCATCGATGAATTGCATACCATGGTGGGTGCGGGTAAAGGCGAAGGCTCGATGGATGCCGGTAATATGCTGAAACCTGCTTTGGCTCGTGGTGAGCTTCACTGTGTGGGGGCGACGACGCTGGATGAATATCGTCAATATGTCGAAAAAGATCCTGCATTAGAGCGTCGTTTCCAAAAAGTGCTGGTGGATGAACCTACGGTTGAAGATACCATTGCGATTTTACGTGGTTTGAAAGAGCGCTATGAGCTGCATCACCATGTTGAAATTACCGATCCTGCGATTGTGGCGGCGGCAAGTTTATCTAACCGTTATGTATCGGATCGTCAGTTACCAGATAAAGCGATCGATTTGATTGATGAAGCGGCATCGAGTATTCGTATCCAGATGGATTCTAAACCGGAATCGATGGATCGTTTAGATCGCCGTATTATTCAATTAAAAATCGAGCAGCAAGCACTGTTAAACGAAAGTGATGCAGCAAGTACCAAGCGTCTTGCGATTCTTAACCAAGAACTGGAAGAGAAAGAGCGTGAATATTCTGAGCTAGAAGAAGTGTGGAAAACTGAAAAAGCCTCACTTTCTGGTACTCAACATATTAAAACTGAACTGGAGCAAGCTCGGTTGGATATGGATGTGGCTCGCCGTGCTGGTGACTTACAACGAATGTCTGAGTTGCAATATGGCAAGATCCCAGAGCTAGAAAAGCAATTGGAGAATGCCTCACAAGCCGAGAATATTGAGCTGACGTTGCTGAAAAATCGCGTGACTGATGCAGAGATTGCCGAAGTGCTATCACGCCAAACTGGTATTCCAGTATCGAAAATGCTCGAAGCGGAGAAAGCTAAATTACTTTCGATGGAAACGGTGTTACATGAACGTGTGATTGGTCAGAAAGAAGCGGTAGATGTCGTGTCGAATGCGATTCGTCGTAGTCGTGCTGGGCTGTCGGATCCGAATAAACCGATTGGCTCTTTCTTGTTCCTAGGTCCAACCGGGGTAGGTAAAACCGAGCTATGTAAAACATTAGCGAACTTTATGTTTGATAGTGAAGATGCCATGGTTCGGATTGATATGTCGGAGTTTATGGAGAAACATTCGGTGTCTCGTTTAGTCGGCGCGCCTCCGGGTTATGTTGGCTACGAAGAAGGTGGTTACCTAACCGAAGCGGTCCGCCGTAAACCTTACTCGGTGATTTTACTTGATGAGGTAGAAAAAGCGCATCCAGATGTATTTAATATTTTATTGCAAGTGTTAGATGATGGACGTTTGACTGATGGACAAGGCCGAACGGTAGACTTTAAAAATACCGTGGTGATCATGACATCCAACCTAGGCTCTGATCGTATTCAAGAAAAGGCGGCAACGTCAGATTATGAATCGATGAAAGCCGAAGTCATGGAGATCGTCAGCCAACACTTTAGACCTGAGTTCTTGAACCGCGTGGATGAAAGTGTCGTCTTCCATCCATTAGGACAAGATCAAATCAAGTCAATTGCCTCGATTCAGCTTGATCGCTTACGTCAACGTATGGCGGAAAAAGAGTATGAATTAGAAGTGAACGAAGACGTGTTGTCTTTGGTTGCGGCAGTCGGGTTTGACCCGGTTTATGGGGCTCGACCATTGAAACGTGCGATCCAACAAATGGTCGAAAACCCATTGGCTCGTTCGATTCTGGCTGGGGAGCTAATTCCTGGGCAGAAAGTCCATCTAACGGTGAAAGATGATGAGATCGTCGCTCATCAGTCTTAATTAAATCGTCAATGAATCAAAGGGAGCAATTATCTGCTCCCTTTTTTATGTCTTACTATTCAGCTATTTCGCAAAGTTTGCCTTAATTCTCATGTTCAAATACTCTTCGGCAGTCATTGCTTGATATTTTTTATTCGGCCCTTGAATAACTTGATCTTTATTGGCCTGACAGAAAAATGCCATGCTATAGCGTGAACCTTGATTTTCTTCAGGGTAGGGCATGCGAACGCGGTGCAATGTCGATTTCAACTTGTCATCACTCCAGCGCATTAACATATCGCCAATATTACAAGTGATCACGCCAGCTTGTGGCTCTACATTACTCCAGACCTGTTGATGCTGAGAATCCTTCCCCGCGGCAACTTGTAATCCGCCTTGATTCGGTTGTTGGAATACCATAGTCAAACAATCAAAATCAGTATGAGCGCCCGCGCGCCAATGTTCTTCGCCGTGTGGCAGTTGCGCCATTGGTAAATAGTGAAGTAGCCTTAATGTACTTTGATATTGCTCTGAACTCGGTTGGTGGACTTGCGTGAAAAAGTCGCGTTCAAATCCCAGTTTATCGGCAAAACAAGACAGGATATTCATACCGAGTTGCCACGCTTGAGATTCAAAATTGAGCATATCTTGCTGGAAACTGGTTAGAGCCGCTTGGTTTGGCCATATTCCTTCCATGTGAGGACGCGTGATTTGGTAGGATTCTTTTTGATCGGCAGTACCTGTGGAAGGGCGAACCTGTTGCTTAAATTCCCAACCGGCATTTTTTCCTGGTTTTAGGCTTAACGGCTGTTTTTGTTGTTGAGGAAGAGAGAACAATTGCTCACTAAGTTGAAAGGCGTGTTCAATATCCTCTAGAGCAATGGAGTGGTTTTTAATTTGAAAGAAACCGACTTGGGTGGCGGCTTGCCATAGTTCTTCTGTGACCTCTGCTCGGCGAGATTCAAATTGGCTCATATCTATGATGGGAATATTGCTATGTTCCGCATCAATGCCTTTTCCGCCGATGGTAGTTTCAAATTGCAGTTCATCTAGTGCGTAAGCTGTCGTTGTCATATTATTTCTCCAATAGTTAAGCGTGTGCTTAGTGATTGGAGCAATGCCCAGCAATGGTTACCCATTACAGACCGCTTCTACTCCTGTTGTGTTTATTCTGCTATGTATAAGAAGGTTTACCAAACACCATCATGTATTTGCGCCGCTTGCTCTTCCATCAGTGGACCAATGATTTCAATCGGTCGTTGTCCTGCTGAAAAAACAGTACGACAAGGTAGATCTAAGGTTGGGTTCTCAGGGTGATTACCGGTGATTTGTTTTAGCCGATGTTCACTTAATCCGTAAACCACTCTCCCTACGCCCGCCCAATAAATCGCTCCGGCGCACATGGCGCAAGGTTCGGCAGAAATATACAGAGTGCAGTCTTTCAAATAATCAGGGCGATATTTTTGACTCGCTTCCGTCATGATTAATCGCTCAGCATGGCCGGTCATATCTTTATTCGGTAGATAGCCATTGATTTGTTCAAGCAGCACTTCGCCTTTTTCGTTGACTAAAATTGCCGCAAAAGGATGAATGCCTTGCTGCTTGGCTTTTTCAGCTAAATCGAGACTTTGCTGTAAGTGTTTTTTGTCTTGTTCTGGTGTCATGTGCTTGCTCCTTAATGGCTTTTATCTTGAGGTAAGCTCCAAGCGAAGAAACCTTTTTGAATCCAATGCGCGGATTTAAATAGCAGCATGCTCACCGCAGAGAGAAACACTAGGGCTGCAAAAGCTTGCGGGATCTTAAAGTATGACGTTGAAAATTGAACAAAGTAGCCTAGGCCTTTTTCAGCAGCGACAAATTCTGAAATAACCGCGCCAATCACCGACAGCGTAATAGCCACTTTGACACCACTAAAGATGTGGGGAATGGCATAAGGTAGGCGAATTTGCCAAATGGTTTTTGCTCGCGACACGTTGAGTGACTTGGATAACTCTATTAATTCCGATGGGGTAGATAACATGCCGGTTGTGGCAGAAACGACTAATGGGAAAAAGGTAATTAAGCAGGTAATGGCTAAACGTGGTGCATCTCCTGTACCTAAAATCACAATAAGTAGTGGCGCAATGGCAACCACTGGTGTGGATTGTACGATTACCAGTAGTGGGAAAACCGCTTTAGTTAAAAACTTGGAGCTGACCATCATTATCGCTAAAGGAATACTGACTAACAGCGATAAGCCAAAACCTAATAATGCGATTCTTAATGTTGCCCAGAGGTTATCGAGCCAGCGTTCAGCCGAGACTTGCATAAAGGCTTCTGCGATAGCCGATGGTGCTGGCAAAATAAAGTTAGGGATCTCAAATGCGCGGCAGATGATTTCCCATATCGGTAGAATAGCCAGCATCGCCAGTAATGGTAGGCTATTTTTATAAAGCTTTTTAATAGACATACTATTTCCTTATAGTGACGTCGTATGAACAAAGAGTATCGCTAGTTAGGCTAGGCGACAGTCCTTATTTGAGAGACATTGCTTTCGTTTTCTTGCTGAGTTGAAGGGGGGGAGTAAAAATGCTCCCTGATTTTCCCTGTGTATTCAGCAAATAGTCGATGTTGAATGGTCTCGAGTGTTCTAGGTCTAGGTAGATCGATATTAATTTCTTCTACCACGGTACTTGGACGAGGGCCCATCACTAGTACTTTGTCTGACAGTAAGACCGCTTCAGATATCGAGTGAGTGATAAATAACACGGTTTTAGGCTTCTCATTCCACAGGCGTAGTAACTCAAAGCCCATTTCTTCTCGGGTCAGTGCATCTAGTGCGGAAAATGGCTCATCCATAATTAAAATATCAGGATCAAGTAACAGCGCTCGTGCAATGCCTAATCGTTGTTGCATACCGCCGGAAAGTTGATCCGGCATGCTGTTATGAAAGTCTTTTAATCCCACTTTGTTGATCAGCTGTTTAGCAAAATCACGCTCTTTATTGGTGATATGACCAAATTTATGCTTGAGTGGAAACAATACGTTTTCGAGTACATTCTTCCACGGCAGTAAGGTCGGCTTTTGAAAAACAATCCCGATGTCTTCTCTCGGTTCGGTAACTTGGCGGCCAAAGATTTCGACTTGGCCTTCGGTCGATTGCATTAATCCTGAAAGTAATCTCAGCAAGGTGGATTTACCACAACCAGAAGGGCCAACGATCGAAATAAACTGGTTCTTCTCAACATCAAAATTGACGTTGTTTAACACTTTTACCGAGCCATTGTCACTGTGGTAGGTGTGGCCAACTTGTTTGAAAGAAACAAAAGGGTTCATGATTTACCTCCCGGCATAAAGTCACGAGAAATAGCGCTTTCAGGATCAAATTTATTGACGTCGAGTTGTTGAGCTTCCGCTGTCCATTTCCAAGTTTCAGCAAGGCGCTCTGGGGTAAAGGCACCGATGCCATCTTTATTACTGACTTCATTAATCACTAAGTCTTTAATCGACATAATGGTATCGGCGGCTTGTTGGGTATCCACTTCGGGCACCATTTTATGAACATCTTGCGCGCTTTGCTGCGGATGTTCCCATGTATAGGCAACGGCTTTGGCATAAGCTTTGATAAACCGTTTCGCGACATCAGGCTTTTCCGCTAAGAAACGATCACTGGCAATAAGTGAAGAGGAATAAAAATCTAACCCTGCATCATGCCAAGGTAGGATCTTCAATTTCTTTCCTACTGCCTTAGCTTGGCTTTGGTTTTTAACTGTATCAGTGACCCAAGAGATCATTACATCTGATTTGCCGGTGATCAGCATAGGGTTCAGTGCGCCCGGATCGGCTTTGGTGACTTTCACGCTGCTTTCATCAACATGGTTTTTACGTAGTAGTAGGGGTAAGAATACGTTAGCAGAAGTGAAAGGAGAGGTTGCCACGCTTTTATTGGCAACATCTTTTACCGAGTTAATGCCTGAATCTTCTAATACATAAAAAGCATAAGGCGCTTTGCTGAAGACAGAATAGACCGCTTTCACTGGCACATCATCATTGGCCTTAGCGACCAATAGTGATACGAGATCAGAAGAACCTATGTCTGCAGTACCGGTTGCAACCTTGGTGATAGCATCGGTTGAGCCTTTACCTTGGCGAATGGTGACATCAAGATCTTGCTCGGCAAAAAAGCCTTGCTGAACGGCAACATAAACTGGTGCTTTATCTCCCCCCGGTAGCCAGTCGAGTTGGAAGTTGACTTTGTCAGCGGCCATGACATTGACGCTGGTGGATAGTGCAGCTGTGGTTAATGCTAAGTGGATGCATTGCTTGATTGAAAGTTTCATTTGGTTCTCCTTTACTCAATATAATTCCATATGGGCTTAATGATGATTCATTCAGCACTTTGGCAATTTTTGGTAATGGTGAGCAATGTCCCGATGTTTTGCATCTAACCGCTTCTACTCACAGCTGTGGTTGTCATACATAGTTAATAGAGCAAACGGTATGCCAGTTTCATATAAAAAGTGGAAAATTGAATTTATTGTTAGGAATAACATTTATTTAACATCTGGTTTTCTGTTCGATTATTTTATTGCGATGTAACTTGGATGAAGTAGGTTGCGTTGAAAAAGTGCAGAAAGTTAGCTGTGCATTTATTTGGTGCAACAATTCTTATACTGGACAATATAAAGCTATATATAGAGGGAATGACTTTCTGGCTTATTAATTGCTAGCTGAGTATGAATGTTATGTTAGGTGAGTAGAAGCGGTTAGGTGCGTTGGCGCTGGGACATTGCTCATATCATGTCGAAAGATAGTGATGGAGTGATTATGAAATATCTAATTAAAAATGCACAAGGGATAGTAACGGAACAAACAGCAACAGATATAAGAATAGAGGGGGGGATAATAACAGAAATAGGTACCGACCTTCTTCTGCAAAAAGGTGAGGAACGGATTGATGCCAGCCAATGTGTGGTTTATCCCGGCTTCGTCAATACCCACCATCATTTAGCTCAGTCTATATTAAAAGGTATTCCTGCTGGACTAAACCAGCCACTAGGTGATTGGCTTGCTAGTGTGCCTTATCAATATTGGCCAAAGATTACACCAGAAATCATGTACAGCGCAGCATGCCTTGGATTTTATGATTTGATTCGTTCTGGTGTGACAACTTGCGCGGACCACCATTATCTATATCACGCGAATACGTCACCTGAATTAGAAGCGGCAGTGTGGCAAGCGGCGGAAGATATGGGAATACGTTTGGTACTTTGTCGAGGTGGCGCGACAACCAAAGGAACACACAAAGGACTCGCCAAGGCTGGGATCGAACCAGAATCTATCGATCTAATGTTACGCCGACTGGATGATAGCTATAGTCTATACCATCAAAATACCGATATGCCGATGCGGCAGCTGGTGGTGGCACCCACGAGTTTAATCCACTCTTCTCCTGCTGAAGATTTAAAACAGCTATCGTCTTTTGCACGTCAACGTAACTTAAGAATGCACTCTCATCTATTAGAGGTGGAATTTGATCAACAGCAGTCGCTAGCTAAATACGGGAAAAGTACTGTGGACTATGCCGCTGAATGTGAATGGCTTGGTAGTGATGTTTGGTTTGCCCATTTAGTTCAAGCTAACGAGCAAGAAATAAGAACACTGTCTGAAACAAAAACAGGTATTTCACATTGCCCTACGTCTAATTGCCGATTGGGTAGTGGAATCGCTCCTATTATTGAAATGGAACAAGCGGGGATGAATATCAGCATCGGAGTTGATGGTTCGGCTTCTTCGGAATCAGGCAGTATGCTTCAAGAAGTGAATCTAGCTTGGCTACTACATAGAGCAACTCATGGCGCAGCAAGTACGAGTCTAGAAAATGTCGTTAAATGGGGAACTCAAAATGGGGCTTCGCTATTAGGTTTGGATAAGGTAGGCAAAATAGAAGTAGGTTTCGCAGCTGATATTGTACTTTATGATTTAAACCAAGTGCGTTACCAAGGATGTCATTCAACTTTATACGCGCCTATCTTATGTGGTGAGCCTGCCCAGATAAAACTAAGCATGATAAATGGCAATGTGGTTTATCAAAATGAAAGCTGTTTAGTTGATAAAGAAAGACTGATAGCTAATGCGAAATCTGCATTTCGTGATTTACTCGCTAGAGTAGGTAGGTGAGATATACCTTATATTTTCACTTTTCTGTGGAAAACCTGTGTGTTTAATTAGAGTAAATATGTATAAATAAAGCTTTGAGTGTAAAGTGAGCATACGATGTTTATTTTTAATGTTTTTGATGAAAAGTGCTTGCCAAGATGAATCGGATCTCTATAATGCGACCTCACTGACACGGAGCACACAGCCTAGCTGCAGCAACGAGTTAGAGGTCAGAACCTTCTCAAAAAGGTTTGCGGAAAAAGTTTTAAAAAAGTGTTTGACACGAGCTTTTAACTCGCTAAAATGGCCGCCCTGTTCAACGAGACGCACTAAGCGCTTTCAATAAGAACAACGCTCTTTAACAATTTAAACCTATCAATCTGTGTGGGCACTCGTTGATGATAATCAATATAGCTCGTCTCTTTTAACGAAGAGGGGAAGCAAAATGATTTCAATGAACTGAGTGACCAAATCGATTATTAGTTTACTAATAATTGGCACAGTCAATTCATTATCATTCTGTTGGAATGATAATAGCTTTAAAGTTACTTCTTTTTTTAAGAAGAATAGTTTTGAAGTCAGTATTCGTTGAGTCACAAAATCTTAAATTGAAGAGTTTGATCATGGCTCAGATTGAACGCTGGCGGCAGGCCTAACACATGCAAGTCGAGCGGAAACGAGAAGTAGCTTGCTACTTCGGCGTCGAGCGGCGGACGGGTGAGTAATGCATAGG
>NZ_JAKKCJ010000006.1 GCF_021726515.1 Vibrio sp. CK2-1
CGGAGTGGTAGTTCAGTTGGTTAGAATACCGGCCTGTCACGCCGGGGGTCGCGGGTTCGAGTCCCGTCCACTCCGCCACTTATTTTAAGAAACCTGATTCGAAAGAGTCAGGTTTTTTTTCGTCTGTCGAAAATGAAATATAGAAGAATCAGTATTAAAACGTGCTTATTCAGTTGGTTGTTGTTGGTTAAAAGCGGGTGGGTTATCACTTTGGGTATACCGAGTAAGGTATTAGGGTGTTTCTTCTACTCCGTCATTAGCATTCTCTAATCCTAAATAAAGAGCATAAAGCTGAAGGGATAGAACTGAGGAGCTGATCTTTTGGCATAAAAAAGCCCAAGTTATGTGCTTGGGCTATGAGAATATTTATAGGATTTGCTTTAGGATCCGGTCAGCTCTGACTCTTTTTATTTTACGTATGAGTTTTTGCACATCTTCAGGGTAATCTTCAAGAGTGTCTAATTGCTTATAGCTGCCGATTAAATTGGTATGTTCGAGAATAGATGAGAGTTCATTGTCAAACTGCTCGGTGAGTAATTGCTCGGTATCTTTAATTAGTAATCCATTCTCTAAATCTAACTTCCAGGCTCTAGGGTTAAAGTTATTACCTGTGATTAACATATATTCCTTATCAATCCACATCCCCTTTAGGTGGAAGCTATTAGTGTCATGCTTCCAAAGGTGAATAGATAGCTGGCGACTCGCAATATAGCCTTCATTGATACGCGCAAAGTGACGTAAGTTGAGCTCGTATAAGTAAGGTAGGCCGGCGATGGTTTTAAAATCTTCTTCTGGCGGAATATAAAAATCGTTAGCGGTCTTATCTCCGACAATGATGGTCACCTTAACACCTCGTTTTATCGCTCTTTTTACTTCTTTAGCGATACTCTTAGGAAAGTTAAAATAAGGTGTTAGGATCGTGATTTCTTTTTCAGCACAAGCGATAAGATTATTAATATGTAGATTTAACTTATTGCGACGCTTACCAACTCCCACTAATGGTGTGATACCCACTTCGCCTTGTTTAATCTCCTCTGGAGTAAACTCGTATCGAGATTGAGCAAGCAGAGCGCGAAATTGTTTGATTGCAGGCTTTAACGTTTTAGTTGCAGGTCGCTCTACTTGTGATAAGCAATTGACGGCTGGATTGTTGCTAATATTTTGCTGAATATATTGCACCATACAATCGGCTAGCGCTGGATTTACCATGATATGGTAGCGGTCAAAACGGTATTTGTCGCTATGGTGCAGATAGATATTATTTAGGCTCGCACCGCTATATATAACGGTATCATCAATAATAAAGCCTTTGAGGTGTAATACACCAAAGACTTCTTTTCCACGAACAGGCACGCCTAAAATAGAAATTGGATGCTGGTACTTTTGCGCAAATTCTTTATATAAAGCCGCATTACCTTCGCTTTGATCGGCGCCTATTAATCCACGTTGTGCTCGGTGCCAGTCAACACACACCGTAACATCAAGATCAGGGTTGCGTTGTTTTGCCTCATAGAGTTCGGTCAGAATTTGACGGCCAGCGTCGTCATCTTCGAGATATAAGGCGACAAGGTAAATGCGCTGTGTTGCTTGTTTGATTTCAGACAATAGCCGATCACGGAATTGTTGTGCAGAAAAGAGCACTTCAAAAGCGTTTGGATCTTGAGCTATGGTTGGTAGCTGTTCGAGTAATTCCTTACTAGCTATCATATTTTTATGAACCTTACATGCTGCTAATGTCTTGGCTTATTATTTTACCAAATTAATCGTCATTATTCCTACATATGAACAAGAAGTTATGTCAGAACTGTAGGTAGATATCGCATTGGTAGAAGTTTTTTGCCGCTACTTGTGTAACGTATAAATAGCTGTTGCAGTGAATTGGGAAGCTGCTCGACTTCCACGACAGAGAACCCCGCCGATTGATATAGCGATTCAAGGTGCTGGTAGGCGAAGCAAAAACTATTCTCGGATAAATAATGAGCCTGACAAAATGTTAATAATTGGCTAGCAATACCTTGCTCTCGGTAGTCTGGAATAACTAACATACCAGTGAGAAGCGTAAAGTTTTCAATGGGACGAAACCGGACAATACAAATAATTTTCTGTTGATGGTAGCCAACGACTACTTGTTCATTTTTTTTCGGTTTGGCCGAAGGGTAGAAAGCTTTATAGATAGGCTTAATGAGCGGTATTTTAATACTTTCAAGCGGTTGAAAATTAACTTCAGTCATACAGGCACTGTGTTTATTAAGTGTATAAGGTAGAATAGTACGACACGCGCTTAGGTAATCAAACGTATGAATGTAAATAATAATGTAAACCTCAAACCTTTCCATACTTTTGGCATTGATGTGCCTTGTGATGTTCTTGTGGAAGCGACAACGGTAGATGATTTAATTTCCGCTTACCGCAACCCTGAGTGGCAAGACTTACCTAAGTTGATCTTGGGTAAAGGCAGTAATGTGCTATTCACCGAACCTTTCCACGGTGTGGTGGTTATTAATAAACTACTAGGAAAAACCGTTTCTACCCGTGATGATTCTATTTATCTAACTATCGCGGGCGGTGAAGATTGGCCGAGTTTAGTGGAATGGACATTAGAACAAGACATCCCTGGCTTAGAAAATTTAGCCTTAATTCCAGGTTGTGCCGGTAGTGCCCCTATACAGAACATTGGCGCTTATGGCGTTGAATTTAAAGATATATGTGATTATGTTGAATACTTAGATCTCGAGACACTCGATATTATTCGCTTAACTGCTCAAGAGTGTCTGTTTGGCTATCGAGATTCGATATTTAAAAATGATTTGTTAGGTAAAGTTATCATCACCTCTATTGGGTTAAAGCTCCTTTCGAAGTGGCAACCTAATTTTACCTACGGCCCATTAAAGTCGGAAAAAGATTTGCTTACCACGCCTCACGCTGTTTTTGAGCATGTGTGTGATATTCGTCGCTCTAAACTGCCTGATCCTAATGTGACGGGAAATGCCGGCAGCTTTTTCAAAAACCCAGTGATTAGCCATGAGAATTACCTAGAATTACAAGCGCTTTACCCTGATCTGAACGGCTTTGACGTTGAAGGTGGGGTTAAAATTGCGGCAGGCTGGCTGATTGATCGTTGCGGCTTGAAAGGTCACCAGATAGGTGGTGCGCAAGTACATCCTCAACAAGCTCTGGTTATTGTGAATGTCGATAATGCGACCTCTAATGATGTTCTTGAACTTGCCTGGTATGTTAAACATGCTGTGCTGGATAAATATGGCGTGGAATTGGAGCATGAAGTGAGATTCTTTAATGCTACCCAAGAAACGCGTTTAGAAATTATCTTTGCAGATCGCTTTCAATAATTAGATTGGTACCCCATGACAGATAGCAAACCTAAATTACATGACGTTAAGCTACGTATCATCAAACAATTGTCGGATGGTGAGTTTCATTCAGGCGAAGATTTAGGTGAGTTGCTTGGTATCTCACGGGCGGCAATTAGTAAACATATCAAAGGGATCCAAGAGTGGGGGATTGATATCTATCGAGTTCAAGGAAAAGGCTATCAGCTTTCTTCACCTATCGACTTATTAGATTATGACATCATCCAGTCTGCCTCATCGATTCCCGTTGAGCTATTTCCAGTTATTGACTCAACCAATCAGTATCTTCTCGACAGCATCGATTCTTTACCGAGTGGTGCGGTGTGCGTGGCGGAGTATCAAGCAAAAGGTCGAGGAAGAAGAGGGCGTCAATGGGCATCTCCTTTTGGCTCTAATCTATACTTTTCAATGTATTGGCAGTTGGAGTCGGGAGTCGCCGCTGCAATGGGGTTAAGCCTTGCTATCGGGGTTGCGATTGTTGATGCATTAGAAGCTTTAGGCGCGACAGGCCTGAAATTAAAATGGCCTAATGATCTCTATTTCGAAGATAAAAAACTAGCCGGTATTTTGGTCGAAATGTCTGCGCAAACTGGTGGTGTTGCTCATCTGGTAATAGGGATGGGCCTGAACATTAATATGAAGGCAGATACCGACGCTATCGATCAGCCGTGGGCCAATTTAAATCAAGTGTTCAATGATAATATGCCATCAAGAAATCAACTGGTAATAGAGTTGATCAGAGCTTGGCAACAGGTGCTTGAACAATATGAGGAGCAAGGTATGGTCTCGTTTGTGAAGCGCTGGAATGAATTAGATAATTTTAAAGATAAGCCCATCAAGCTATTAATGGGTAACAAAGAAATTTACGGTATCGGTAAAGGTATCAACCAGCAAGGCGGCATTTTACTGGAAACCGAACAAGGGCTAGAAACTTATGTTGGTGGCGAAATTTCATTAAGAAAAGCGGACTAATCGCCGTAACCAAGCGGTGCTACTTTCTTAGGTGAACCTCTTCCACCATATGATCGGCACCTTTGCGTAATATCAGTTGTGCTCGATCTTTGGTGGGTAGAATATTTTGCTGTAAGTTGATGCCATTGATCGAGTTCCAAATACTCTTGGCTTTATCAATCGATTCTTGCTCAGTGAGTTTGGTGTAATGGCTAAAGTACGAACCGGGCTTAGTGAATGCCCCTTTACGTAACTTCATAAATCGCGAAACATACCATTCTTCTATCTGCTGAGTATCTGCATCAACATAAATAGAAAAATCCAAAAAGTCAGAGATGAATACTTTGAAAGGGCTTTCTGGGTAATCACTACCACTTTGTAGAACATTTAGCCCCTCAATAATCAACACGTCAGGTTGATCGACTACCTTAACCTCATCGGTAATATCGTAAGTAATGTGTGAATAAACAGGCACTTGAATGTTTCGCTTGCAAGCTTTGACATCACTTAAAAACTCAACCAATGACTTAGTGTCGTAAGACTCTGGGAAACCCTTTTTGGTCATCAAATTATTATTCAGCAAGGTTTCATTGGGGTGTAAAAAACCGTCCGTTGTAATGAGCTCAACTTTAGGGTGATTTTCCCAACGAGATAACAAGGCGGTTAATAATCTTGCTGTGGTACTTTTGCCAACCGCGACACTTCCTGCAATACCAATAATAAAAGGGGGAGATTTCTCTTGTTTCTTTAAAAACTGAGGGCTAAAGAATTGATGCAGTACTTGGTTGCGGCTTTGGCGAGCTTCGACATATAAATTGAGTAGGCGAGATAGTGGCAAATAAATTTTTGTCACTTCTTCCATCGACAAGCTTTCATTGATCCCTTGTAGTTCTTCCAAATCTTCAGGGGTAAGTGTCATTGGCACAGAATTACGTAATTCAGACCACTGACTTCTGTTGTATGAAAGATACGGATTCATAGAAGGACTCGAAAATAACCAAAAAGGATGAGCGAAGATACACCAAGCGCCGTTGATTTCAAATAAGCGTTAGGTGACTTTAGTAGTAAATTAGCAAGTTTTTGCCTTATTTATACCCAATTTCTTATTCCATTAATGAAAATAATGGTTTTTTGCATTTTACCCTTGCAAGCTTTTGGAACATTCAATAGAATTCGCTCCACTTGCGCCGACTTAGCTCAGTAGGTAGAGCAACTGACTTGTAATCAGTAGGTCACCAGTTCGATTCCGGTAGTCGGCACCATCTCTTTCTATTTAGATGAAAGAGGCGGCAAGCAACAAAAAATTTGGAGGGGTTCCCGAGTGGCCAAAGGGAGCAGACTGTAAATCTGCCGGCTCCGCCTTCGATGGTTCGAATCCGTCCCCCTCCACCATATTGACATTTGTTTTATAATCAAAACGAATGTAGATAAATTGTGAAAATAGCGCTCAGAGTTACACGTGTGCGTGCGTCGTATAATGGCTATTACCTCAGCCTTCCAAGCTGATGATGCGGGTTCGATTCCCGCCGCACGCTCCAATTCTGTATTTTATAAAACAATGTAATGCTGATATAGCTCAGCCCGGTAGAGCGCACCCTTGGTAAGGGTGAGGTCCCCAGTTCGAGTCTGGGTATCAGCACCAGTTTTAAGCAATATTTTCCGATTGAGATACACTTACTTTACTAAAAAGTACTATTATTTTTTGGTTACGTGGTCATTCAAGCCACCTAAATCCGTACCTAGAGGGACTATCCATGTCTAAAGAAAAATTTGAACGTACGAAACCGCACGTAAACGTTGGTACTATCGGCCACGTTGACCACGGTAAAACAACTCTTACTGCTGCTATCTGTACTACACTTGCAAAAGTGTACGGCGGTGTAGCTAAAGACTTCGCATCTATCGATAACGCTCCAGAAGAGCGCGAGCGTGGTATCACAATCGCAACTTCTCACGTTGAGTACGATACTCCAGCACGTCACTACGCACACGTAGACTGCCCAGGACACGCCGATTATGTTAAAAACATGATCACTGGTGCTGCGCAAATGGACGGCGGTATCCTAGTAGTTGCTGCAACTGATGGTCCTATGCCACAAACTCGTGAGCACATCCTACTTGGTCGTCAGGTTGGTATCCCTTACATCATCGTATTCATGAACAAATGTGACATGGTTGATGATGAAGAGCTTCTTGAGCTAGTTGAGATGGAAGTTCGTGAACTTCTTTCTGAGTACGATTACCCAGGTGATGACTTACCAGTAATCCAAGGTTCAGCTCTAGGCGCACTAAACGGCGAAGAGCAATGGGAAGCGAAAATCATTGAGCTTGCTGAAGCACTAGATTCTTACATTCCTGAGCCAGAGCGTGCAGTAGACCAACCGTTCCTACTACCAATTGAAGATGTATTCTCAATTCAAGGCCGTGGTACTGTTGTAACTGGTCGTATCGAGCGTGGTATCCTACGCGTAGGTGACGAAGTAGAAATCGTTGGTATCAAAGATACTACATTGACTACTTGTACTGGTGTTGAAATGTTCCGTAAACTGCTTGACGAAGGTCGTGCAGGTGAGAACGTTGGTGCACTTCTACGTGGTACTAAGCGTGATGACGTTGAACGTGGTCAAGTATTGGCTGCTAAAGGTTCAATCAACCCACACACAACTTTCGAATCAGAAGTATACGTACTTTCGAAAGATGAAGGTGGTCGTCACACTCCATTCTTCAAAGGTTACCGTCCACAGTTCTACTTCCGTACAACTGACGTAACTGGCGACATTCAACTACCTGAAGGTGTTGAAATGGTAATGCCTGGTGATAACGTACAAATGACTGTTACTCTAATCGCACCAATCGCGATGGATGAAGGTCTACGTTTCGCTATCCGTGAAGGTGGCCGTACAGTTGGTGCTGGTGTTGTAGCGAAAGTTATCGCTTAATTAGCCAAACTTTAAGTTTAAATACGAATTGTATTTGACTAACGACTATCAAAAAGGGCATCATTTGATGCCCTTTTTCTACGCTGAACAAAATGAAGGCATAAATTGGTCGTTTTGTAACTGACTCAGCAAAGAATTGTATTAGATTTATATCTAATTTATTTAGTCGAAGGCTTGTCCTAGACTAATGAGTTAGCCCTGCCAGTTGCGGGGTTATTGTCGTTTTTAAGTAAAACTTTTCACAGGTTTGTTTATGAAAGCCAAAGCTGAAACTCATGAGAGCTCAAAAGCGGCAGATGCTTTTAAGTGGTTTATCACTTTTGCACTGCTAGCTGCTGCTGTTGTGGGAAATTACCTGTATGGTGAAATGTCTGTTGCGATTCGTGCAGCAGCCGTTGTTATTTTAATTGCAGCTGCCCTTGGTGTAGCGGCTCTGACAACGAAAGGTAAAGCTACGATTGTATTTGCTCGCGAAGCAAAACTTGAAGTGCGCAAAGTGGTTTGGCCTACACGCCAAGAAACAATGCAAACAACATTTATCGTATTAGCTGTAAGTATTGTAATGGCTCTATTGCTATGGGGAATTGACGGCATCATGGTTCGTCTAATTGCTCTAGCAACTGGAGTGTAAGGGGTTTTAAACATGAGTGAAGCACCAAAAAAACGCTGGTATGTGGTTCAAGCCTTTTCCGGGTTTGAAGGCCGTGTTGCACAATCTCTTCGCGAACATATCAAAATGCACGCTATGGAAGAGTTTTTCGGTGACGTATTAGTACCTACTGAAGAAGTGGTGGAAATGCGCGCTGGTCAACGTCGTAAGAGTGAGCGTAAATTCTTTCCAGGCTACGTGTTAGTCCAAATGGTAATGAATGATGAATCATGGCACTTAGTACGTAGTATTCCGCGTGTTATGGGCTTTATTGGTGGCACCTCTGATCGTCCTGCTCCAATTACCGATAAAGAAGCTGATGCTATCTTGAATCGTTTAGAGCAGGCGAGCGAAGCTCCAAGACCGAAAACATTATTTGAAGCAGGTGAAGTGGTTCGTGTTACTGAAGGCCCATTTGCTGACTTCAATGGTACGGTTGAGCAAGTTGACTATGAAAAGAGCCGCCTAAAAGTGTCTGTATCGATCTTTGGTCGTGCAACACCGGTTGAGCTTGAATTCAGTCAGGTTGAAAAGTCGGACTAATAAATTTGCTTAATAAAGCATCAAAAGACTTGTTTCAGGCGTGAAGTTTGACTATAATTTCGCGCCTTTTTACAGGTATTCATGTAAAGCTAGCGGGGAGCTGATCAAGCGATTAGCGTCTGTACCCAAAATTTAGGAATTAAAATGGCTAAGAAAGTAGAAGCTTATATCAAACTGCAAGTTGCAGCTGGTATGGCAAACCCAAGTCCACCGGTTGGTCCTGCACTAGGTCAACACGGCGTAAACATCATGGAATTCTGTAAAGCGTTCAACGCAAAAACAGAATCTGTTGAGAAAGGTCTTCCAATCCCAGTTGTTATCTCTGTATACAACGACCGTTCTTTCACATTTGTAACTAAGACTCCACCTGCTGCTGTTCTTCTTAAGAAAGCTGCTGGCGTTAAGTCTGGTTCTGGCCGTCCAAACACTGAGAAAGTTGGTACTGTTACTGACGCTCAGCTACAAGAGATTGCTGAAACTAAAGCTGCAGATATGACTGGCGCAGACATCGAAGCGATGAAGCGTTCTATCGCGGGTACTGCTCGTTCAATGGGCCTAGTGGTAGAGGGATAAGATCATGGCAAAACTTACTAAGCGTATGAAAACTATCCGCAACAAAGTGGATGTTACTAAAGAATACGAAATCAACGAAGCTATCGCTCTTCTTAAAGAACTAGCAACGGCTAAATTCGTAGAAAGCGTAGACGTTGCTGTAAACCTAGGCATCGATGCTCGTAAATCAGACCAAAACGTTCGTGGCGCAACAGTACTTCCACATGGTACTGGCCGTGACATCCGCGTAGCAGTGTTCACTCAAGGTGCAAACGCTGAAGCAGCTAAAGCCGCTGGCGCAGATATCGTTGGTATGGAAGATCTAGCTGAGCTAGTGAAAAAAGGCGAAATGAACTTCGACGTTGTTGTTGCTTCTCCAGATGCAATGCGTGTTGTTGGTCAACTAGGTACTATCTTAGGTCCACGTGGCCTTATGCCTAACCCTAAAGTTGGTACTGTAACTCCTAACGTTGCTGAAGCGGTTAAGAACGCTAAAGCTGGTCAGGTTCGTTACCGTAACGACAAAAATGGCATCATCCACACTACTATTGGTAAAGCTACTTTCGAAGCAAGCCAACTACAAGAGAACTTAGAAGCTCTTCTAGTGGCGCTTAAGAAAGCAAAACCTTCTTCAGCGAAAGGTACTTTCCTGAAGAAAGTAAGCATCTCTACCACTATGGGTGCTGGTGTTGCAGTTGATCAAGCGACGTTGAAAACAACCGTTGCTTAATTAATTTGCTTAGGTACGAGATTTGTGTATAATTTCGCGCCTAATTATGGTTGGAGTGTTGCTTATTTTGCCTAGTTCTTTTTAGGAAAAGGCAGAGCAAATGATGCTTCCATCCAAGACCGTAGGCGTTGAGCAATAGTAATATTGATTAACTTAATAATACCTACGTAGATGGTGCCCGAACGGATGGTCGTATTTTTGTAAAGAAATATTCATTTGGGAATGCACCGTAAGAACGCTCATTAATATTAATGAGTGGTGTAACTACAACCAGGAGTAAATCCAAATGGCTTTAAATCTTCAAGACAAACAAGCAATTGTTGCTGAAGTTAACGAAGCAGCCAGTGGTGCACTTTCTGCAGTTGTTGCTGACTCTCGTGGCGTTGCTGTTGGCGCGATGACTTCTCTACGTAAACAAGCTCGTGAAGCTGGCGTTTACATGAAAGTTGTTCGTAACACACTAGCTCGTCGTGCTGTAGACGGTACAGACTACGAATGTCTGAAAGACGTATTCGTTGGTCCAACTTTGATCGCTTTCTCTAACGAGCACCCAGGTGCTGCTGCGCGTCTTTTCAAAGACTTCGCTAAAGAGAATAAAGCATTTGAAATCAAAGCTGCTGCATTTGAAGGCGCGGTTACTGACGCTGATGTACTAGCGACACTACCTACTTACGACGAAGCAATTGCACGCTTGATGATGTGCATGAAAGAAGCTTCTGCTGGCAAGTTGGTACGTACTATCGCTGCTGTTCGCGATCAAAAACAAGACGCTGCATAAGCCTTGCTTTTTATTGATTGCTAAATAAACTTATTGTTAACTTAAAAGAGAATTGTTATGTCTATTACTAACGAGCAAATCCTAGACGCAGTTGCAGAAATGTCTGTAATGCAAGTTGTTGAGCTTATCGAAGCTATGGAAGAAAAATTCGGCGTTTCTGCTGCAGCAGCTGTTGTTGCTGGCGGCGCAGCTGGCGGTGACGCTGCTGAAGAGCAAACTGAATTTGACGTGATCCTAACTGCTGCTGGCGCTAACAAAGTATCTGTTATCAAAGCAGTACGTGGCGCAACTGGCCTAGGTCTTAAAGAAGCTAAAGGTCTAGTTGACGGTGCTCCAGCTCCGCTTAAAGAAGGCGTTTCTAAAGAAGAAGCTGAAGCTCTTAAAGCACAACTAGAAGAAGCTGGTGCTTCTGTTGAAGTTAAGTAATTTATACTTAATTTCTTAGCCGAAAGGCTAATGGCTGGTGGTTAATTAACCACCGGCCTTTTTGCGCTGTAGGGCATAGATTAATTTTCCCGCTGTTTAGGCATCTATGACCCAGCAAAAAACATCGCTAAGGCTCTGCTGAAATAAAAACGTTCAGATGAGATTAGGATGTATCCACATAAACAGTGTTGTTAGTCACTGTCCCCGTTTTATCAATTAATTTGATATGAAACGTGTCTTGGGCAGTTTGGGTCACTTATCAGCTAGCTGAGGAACCCCATGGTTTACTCTTATACCGAGAAAAAGCGCATCCGTAAGGATTTTGGTAAGCGTCCACAAGTATTGGACGTTCCATATTTGCTATCGATCCAGCTCGATTCATTCGACAAGTTCATTGAACAAGATCCTGAAGGTCAATACGGTCTTGAAGCTGCTTTCCGTTCTGTTTTTCCAATTCAGAGCTATAACGGCAATTCTGAGCTGCAATACGTTAGCTACCGTCTTGGTGAACCAGTATTTGACGTGAAAGAATGTCAAATTCGTGGTGTCACTTATTCAAAACCACTACGCGTTAAACTGCGTCTAGTTGTATTTGATAAAGACGCACCAGCAGGTACTGTAAAAGACATCAAAGAACAAGAAGTCTACATGGGTGAAATTCCACTCATGACAGACAACGGTACCTTCGTAATTAATGGTACTGAGAGGGTTATCGTATCCCAGTTGCACCGAAGCCCAGGCGTGTTCTTCGACAGCGATAAGGGTAAAACCCATTCGTCAGGAAAAGTGCTTTATAACGCACGTGTTATTCCTTACCGTGGTTCGTGGTTGGACTTTGAATTCGACCCGAAAGATAACTTATACGTACGTATCGACCGTCGTCGTAAGCTTCCTGCATCAATTATTTTACGTGCACTAGGTAAAACAACAGAAGAGATCCTAGATATCTTCTTTGAAAAAGTGCGCTTTGAAGTAAAAGACCAAACTCTATTAATGGAGTTGGTACCAGATCGTCTACGTGGTGAAACAGCATCATTTGATATTGAAGCAAATGGTACGGTTTACGTAGAAGCTGGTCGTCGTGTAACGGCTCGTCATATCCGTAATCTTGAAAAAGATGGCGTTGAATTTATCGAAGTACCGGTTGAGTACATCGTCGGTAAAGTTGCGTCTAAAGATTTTGTTGATGAATCAACTGGCGAACTGATCGTTGCAGCGAACCAAGAAATTTCATTAGAAGCATTAGCGAACCTTTCTCAAGCGGGTTACAAGCAGCTTGAAGTTCTGTTTACTAATGACTTAGACCATGGCCCATTCATGTCAGACACTGTACGTGTTGACAGCACAACGGATCGTATTTCTGCGCTTGTAGAAATCTACCGTATGATGCGCCCTGGTGAGCCACCAACGAAAGAAGCAGCAGAATCTTTATTCCAAAGCTTATTCTTCTCAGAAGAGCGTTATGATCTATCGACTGTTGGTCGTATGAAGTTTAACAGCTCTATCGAACGTGAAGATGCGCAAGACCAAGGTATCCTTGATGAAACGGATATCATTGCGGTAATGAAGAAACTGATCGGTATCCGTAACGGTATTGGCGAAGTGGATGATATTGACCACCTTGGCAACCGTCGTATCCGTTCTGTTGGTGAAATGGCTGAAAACCAATTCCGTGTTGGTCTAGTCCGTGTTGAACGTGCAGTGAAAGAGCGCCTAAGTCTTGGTGATTTAGATGCGATCATGCCTCAAGACCTTATCAATGCTAAGCCGATTTCGGCAGCAGTGAAAGAGTTCTTTGGCTCGTCACAGCTTTCTCAATTTATGGATCAGAACAACCCGTTGTCAGAAGTAACGCACAAGCGTCGTATTTCTGCATTAGGTCCTGGCGGTTTGACACGTGAGCGTGCTGGCTTTGAAGTACGTGACGTTCACGTAACTCACTACGGTCGTCTATGTCCGATCGAAACGCCAGAAGGTCCAAACATCGGTTTGATCAACTCATTATCAGCGTTTGCTCGTTGTAATGAATACGGTTTCCTAGAGACTCCGTACCGTCGCGTTGTTGATGGTGTTGTAACTGAAGAAGTGGATTACCTTTCTGCTATTGAAGAAGGTCAGTTTGTTATCGCTCAGGCGAACGCACACTTGACAGACGAAGGTCGTTTTGCCGATGAGCTAATCACTGCTCGTCAGAAAGGTGAATCTGGTCTTCACCCACGTGACCATGTTAACTACATGGACGTGGCAACAAACCAAGTTGTATCTATCGCTGCCTCGCTTATCCCGTTCCTAGAACACGATGATGCGAACCGTGCATTGATGGGTGCAAACATGCAACGTCAAGCAGTACCAACACTAAAAGCTGATAAGCCTCTAGTCGGTACTGGTATTGAGCGTAATGTAGCGGTTGACTCAGGTGTAACAGCAGTTGCGAAACGTGGCGGTACAGTTCAATCTGTCGATGCTTCTCGTATCGTAATTAAAGTTAACGAAGATGAGTTGGTTCCAGGTGAAGCTGGTATCGACATCTACAACTTAACTAAGTACACCCGTTCAAACCAAAACACATGTATTAACCAACGTCCAACCGTACTACCGGGTGAACCTGTTTCACGTGGTGACGTTCTTGCTGATGGTCCTTCAACCGACCTTGGTGAGCTTGCACTTGGCCAAAACATGCGTATCGCATTCATGCCTTGGAATGGTTACAACTTCGAAGACTCAATCTTAGTATCTGAGCGCGTAGTTCAAGAAGACCGTTTCACAACGATTCACATTCAAGAGCTTTCTTGTGTGGCTCGTGATACCAAGCTTGGTAGCGAAGAAATTACAGCTGATATTCCAAACGTAGGTGAGTCTGCTCTATCTAAACTAGATGAGTCAGGTATCGTTTACATTGGTGCTGAAGTGAAGGGTGGCGACATCCTAGTTGGTAAAGTAACGCCTAAAGGTGAAACGCAACTGACTCCTGAAGAGAAACTACTACGTGCGATCTTCGGTGAAAAAGCATCTGATGTTAAAGATACGTCACTACGTGTACCTAACTCTATCTCAGGTACTATCATTGATGTTCAAGTCTTTACTCGCGATGGCGTAGAAAAAGACAAGCGTGCGCTTGAAATTGAACAAATGCAGCTGAAAGACGCGAAGAAAGACTTAACTGAAGAGTTCCAAATTCTTGAAGGTGGTCTATTAGCGCGTGTTCGTTCTCTGCTGATTTCTGGTGGCTTCTCTGAAGCGAAACTAGACTCAATGGATCGTAAGCAGTGGTTAGTACAAACACTAGAAGACGATGCACTGCAGTCTCAGCTTGAGCAACTTGCTGAGCAGTGGGATGAGCTAAAAGCTGACTTTGATAAGAAGTTTGAAACTAAGCGTCGTAAGATCACTCAAGGTGATGATCTTGCACCGGGCGTACTGAAGATTGTTAAGGTTTACCTTGCAGTTAAACGTCGCATTCAGCCTGGTGATAAGATGGCGGGTCGTCACGGTAACAAAGGTGTAATCTCTAAGATCAACCCTGTTGAAGACATGCCTTATGATGAAAAAGGTCAACCTGTTGACATCGTGTTGAACCCACTGGGTGTACCATCACGTATGAACATCGGTCAGATCCTTGAAGTTCACTTAGGTCTTGCAGCGAAAGGTATTGGCGACAAGATTAACCAGATGGTGAAAGAGCAACAAGAACTGGCTAAGTTCCGTGAGTTCTTACAGAAAGTTTATGACTTAGGCGAGACTCGCCAAGAAGTGAACATTGCTGAACTGTCTGATGATGAAGTCCGTACTCTAATCGGAAACTTGCGTGGCGGTCTACCGATTGCTACACCTGTATTCGATGGTGCAAACGAACCAGCGATTAAAGAATTGCTTGCGCTTGCTGATCTTCCAACGTCAGGTCAATTAGACCTATACGATGGTCGTACGGGTGATAAGTTTGAGCGTCCTGTAACGGTAGGTTACATGTACATGCTGAAACTGAACCACTTGGTTGATGACAAGATGCACGCACGTTCGACTGGCTCTTACAGCCTAGTAACTCAGCAACCACTTGGTGGTAAAGCTCAGTTCGGTGGCCAGCGTTTCGGTGAGATGGAAGTATGGGCACTAGAAGCATACGGTGCTGCTTACACGCTTCAAGAAATGCTAACTGTTAAGTCTGATGACGTGAATGGCCGTACGAAGATGTACAAAAACATCGTCGATGGCGACCACAGCATGGAGCCTGGCATGCCAGAATCGTTCAACGTATTGTTGAAAGAGATTCGCTCGCTAGGTATTAACATCGAGCTAGAAGACGAAGAGTAATCATTGTTATTTATTCAGCAAATGCTGCGATTAATGATAAAGAACTCTCGGATTTAACCCGGTAGAAAAGAGGCGTTCAATTTGAGCGTCTCTTAACTCCTTACAGGAGCTGATTGTGAAAGATTTACTGAACTTTCTAAAAGCACAGCATAAGACCGAAGAATTTGATGCAATCAAAATCGGTCTAGCTTCTCCAGACATGATTCGCTCATGGTCTTTCGGTGAAGTTAAAAAGCCAGAAACTATTAACTACCGTACGTTCAAGCCTGAGCGTGATGGTCTGTTCTGTGCGCGTATTTTTGGTCCAGTAAAAGACTACGAATGTCTTTGTGGTAAATATAAGCGCTTGAAACACCGTGGTGTTATCTGTGAGAAGTGTGGCGTAGAAGTTACACAAACTAAAGTTCGTCGTGACCGTATGGGCCACATCGAGCTAGCCTCTCCAGTTGCACATATCTGGTTCTTAAAATCACTACCATCTCGTATCGGTCTATTAATGGATATTCCGCTACGTGACATCGAACGTGTACTTTACTTCGAAATGTATGTAGTGACTGAACCTGGCATGACTGATCTTGAAAAAGGTCAAATGCTAACGGAAGAAGAATACCTAGACCGCTTGGAAGAGTGGGGTGACGAGTTCGTTGCGAAAATGGGCGCTGAAGCGATCAAAGATCTGCTACACACCATGGACATGAGCGCAGAAGCTGAGCAAATGCGTGAAGAGCTAGAAACCACTAACTCTGAAACTAAGCGTAAGAAAATCACTAAGCGTTTGAAGCTTGTTGAGGCATTTATTGCTTCAGGCAACAATCCTGAGTGGATGATCTTAACAGTACTTCCAGTGCTACCGCCAGATCTACGTCCTCTAGTACCTCTAGATGGCGGTCGTTTTGCGACTTCAGATCTGAACGACTTATACCGTCGTGTGATCAACCGTAACAACCGTTTGAAGCGTCTTCTAGACCTAGCGGCTCCAGATATCATCGTACGTAACGAAAAGCGTATGTTGCAAGAATCTGTTGATGCCCTACTAGATAACGGTCGTCGCGGTCGTGCGATCACAGGTTCTAACAAGCGTCCTCTGAAATCTTTGGCTGATATGATCAAAGGTAAGCAAGGTCGTTTCCGTCAGAACTTACTTGGTAAGCGTGTTGACTACTCTGGCCGTTCTGTAATTACAGTAGGTCCATACTTACGTCTACACCAGTGTGGTCTTCCTAAGAAGATGGCACTAGAACTATTTAAACCATTTATCTACAGCAAGCTAGAATCTCGTGGCATGGCTACAACGATTAAAGCTGCGAAGAAAATGGTAGAGCGCGAAGAAGCGGTTGTTTGGGATATCCTAGACGAAGTGATTCGTGAAC
Organism: Vibrio sp. CK2-1; assembly: GCF_021726515.1. GTDB lineage: Bacteria > Pseudomonadota > Gammaproteobacteria > Enterobacterales > Vibrionaceae > Vibrio. Next base: position 16,615 of record NZ_JAKKCJ010000006.1, read on the forward strand.
ACCCAGTTCTACTAAACCGTGCACCAACACTTCACCGTCTTGGTATTCAAGCATTCGAACCTGTACTTATCGAAGGTAAAGCGATTCAGCTTCACCCACTTGTGTGTGCGGCATACAACGCCGACTTCGATGGTGACCAAATGGCGGTACACGTACCGTTAACATTGGAAGCGCAGCTTGAAGCACGTACGTTAATGATGTCAACCAACAACATCCTTTCACCAGCATCTGGTGATCCGATCATCGTACCTTCTCAGGACGTTGTATTGGGTCTTTACTACATGACCCGTGACAAGATCAATGTTAAAGGTGAAGGTATGTACCTTGCTGGCCCTGAAGAGGCTGAAAAGGCATACCGTACTAAGACTGCTGAGCTTCACGCTCGCGTTAAAGTACGTATCACTGAAACTGTGGTTGATGAAGACGGTAATCGCACAACAAATACTGGCATGGTTGATACCACTGTTGGTCGTGCAATGCTTTGGCAGATCGTACCGGAAGGCCTACCTTTCAGCATCGTGAACCAAAAACTAGGTAAGAAGCAAATTTCTACCTTGTTGAACGAGGCATACCGTAAGCTTGGTCTTAAAGATACAGTAATCTTTGCTGACCAAATCATGTACACAGGTTTTGCATACGCAGCACTTTCTGGTGTTTCTGTTGGTATCGACGATATGGTTGTACCGGCTGCGAAATACACTGAAATTTCTGAAGCAGAAGAAGAAGTACGCGAAATCCAAGAACAATTCCAATCTGGTCTTGTTACTGCGGGTGAGCGTTACAACAAAGTTATCGATATTTGGGCGTCTACCAACGACCGCGTAGCAAAAGCTATGATGGATAACCTTTCTTCTGAAACCGTGATTAACCGCGATGGCGAAGAAGAACAACAAGAATCGTTTAACAGCATCTACATGATGGCTGACTCCGGTGCTCGTGGTTCTGCAGCGCAGATTCGTCAGTTAGCCGGTATGCGTGGTCTGATGGCGCGTCCAGATGGTTCAATCATCGAAACGCCGATCACAGCAAACTTTAAAGAAGGTCTAAACGTACTTCAGTACTTTATCTCAACCCACGGTGCTCGTAAGGGTCTTGCCGATACGGCACTTAAGACTGCGAACTCCGGTTACTTGACTCGTCGTCTAGTAGACGTTGCGCAAGACGTTGTGGTTACAGAACATGACTGTGGTACTTTCGAAGGCCTAGATATGATGCCTCATATCGAAGGTGGTGATGTTAAAGTTGCACTTGCTGAGCTTGCTCTAGGTCGTGTTGTTGCTGATGACATCGTTAAGCCAGGTACTGAACAAGTATTGATCCCACGTAATACTCTACTTGATGAGAAGTGGTGTCAGATCCTTGAAGACAACTCTGTTGATAAGATCAAAGTACGTTCAGTGGTAACTTGTGAAGCTGACTTCGGTTGTTGTGCAAACTGTTACGGTCGTGATCTAGCTCGTGGTCATAAAGTGAACCAAGGTGAAGCGGTAGGTGTTATTGCAGCACAGTCTATCGGTGAACCAGGTACACAGCTTACCATGCGTACGTTCCACATCGGTGGTGCGGCATCAACGGCAGCAGCAGAAAACAGCATCCAAGCGAAAACAACGGGTACTGTTAAACTTCACAATGCTAAGTATGTAACGAACAAAGATGGCAAGCTTGTAATCACTTCTCGTGCATCTGAAATGACCATCATTGATGAGTTCGGTCGTACGAAAGAGAAACACAAACTTCCATACGGTTCTATGCTAAGCAAAGGCGACAACGAAGCAGTTACGGCTGGTGATGTTGTAGCTAACTGGGAAGCGCACACCATGCCAATCATCACTGAAGTGGCAGGTCGTATCCAGTTCGTAGACATGATTGATGGTGTAACTATCTCTCGCCAAACTGATGACCTAACTGGCCTATCTTCAAGTGAAGTAGTAGACCCAGCACAACGTCCATCAGCTGGTAAAGATATGCGTCCAGTGATCAAGTTAGTTGATGCTCAAGGTAACGATGTGATGATTCCAGGTACGGATATGCCAGCGGCATACTTCCTACCAGGTAAAGCGATCGTTAACATTGAAGATGGCGCAGAAGTTGGCATTGGTGACACACTATCTCGTATCCCTCAGAAATCTGGCGGAAACAAAGATATCACCGGTGGTCTACCACGCGTAGCTGACTTGTTTGAAGCACGTAAGCCGAAAGAGCCTGCGATTCTTGCTGAGCACACAGGTACTGTGTCGTTTGGTAAAGAAACCAAAGGTAAGCGTCGTCTATTAATCACTCGCGAAGGCGGTGACGTTTATGAAGAAATGATTCATAAACATCGTCAGCTTAACGTGTTTGAAGGCGAGAAAGTAGAACGTGGTGATGTGATCTCTGATGGTCCAGAAACACCGCATGACATTTTACGTTTACGTGGTGTTCACGCTGTTACTCAATACATTGCTAACGAAGTTCAAGAAGTTTACCGCTTACAGGGCGTTAAGATTAACGATAAGCACATCGAGACTATCGTTCGTCAAATGCTACGTAAGTGTACAATCACGCATTCTGGTGATTCTGAATTCCTTGAAGGTGAGCAAGTTGAATTTGCACAAGTTAAAATCGCTAACCGTCAGCTTGAAGCTGAGGGTAAAGCACTTGTACAGTTCGAGCGTGACTTACTAGGTATCACTAAAGCGTCTCTAGCAACTGAGTCGTTCATCTCTGCAGCATCGTTCCAAGAAACGACGCGCGTACTAACAGAAGCTGCGGTTTCTGGTAAACGTGATGAACTACGTGGCTTGAAAGAGAACGTAATCGTGGGTCGCTTGATCCCAGCTGGTACTGGTTATGCTTACCACCAAGAGCGTCAAAAGCAACGTGAGGGTGAAGAACAAGGTCCTTCAGCTGAACAAGCAACTGACAACCTTGCAGCATTACTTAACGCGGGTTTCTCTGAAGAGTAATCTTTAAAGAGACAGACGTAAGTCAAGACTATTAAAAAGGCACCTTCGGGTGCCTTTTTTGTTTTTAGGACAAGCAGTAAGGCGTATACTCGCGGCATTGTTTATCCTGCTCTCGGCTCACTGCATGTATTACCTTTTCCCCATCATTACCGTTTTTATCTGGGCGGGAAATGCCATTATCAATAAAATGGCCTCAACCGTGATCGATCCCGGTGCGATCTCCTTCTATCGTTGGCTGGTGGCGTTTATGGTTTTAACGCCATTCTTAGCGCTGTCTACTTGGAAGCATCGTAAGCATTTATTGCCTTATCTCCCTAAACTGGCTTTTCTCTCTTTGCTTGGTATGGTGTTGAACCAATCTCTCGGTTACTACGCAGGCTTAACCACGACTGCTCTGAATTTATCGTTAATCACGTCACTGGTTCCTTTGATGGGACTATTTTTGAGCATTCCACTGCTTAACCAGAAGTTGACGCTTTATGCGGTACTAGGCGCTGTAGTTTCTTTTTCTGGACTAATTATCATGCTGGCTCATGGTGATATTAAGGCGCTGTTTTCTCATGGCATGAATAGAGGTGATGTACTGGTGTTGCTTGGCACCTTAGCCTATGCCTTGTATGTGGTATTGATTAAACGCTGGCGTATGCCGATCTCAAATTGGCAGTCTGTCTATGTACAAGTGTGTTTTGCACTGGTGTTCTTGTTTCCGCTGTTTAGCATCAGCCAGCCCGTTGAGTTTTCACATCAGACCGTGCCTTTGATCATGTATGCAGGTTTGCTTGCCTCAGTGATTGCACCTTGGTGCTGGATGATGGGGATTGAACATTTAGGAGCCGATAAAGCCGCGATCTTTATGAATCTTATGCCAGCCGTCACCGCAGTGTTCGCCAGTATTATTCTAGGAGCGAGTTTAGCTTTATTTGATTATGTAGGAATGGCGATGATTATTGGTGGGGTGATTTTGGCTCAACGAAGTCGTGGCACTAAACCTATGATAGCGAAAGTGCCACAAAAATAAGGATTATCCAGCTTGGTCCTAGTCCGGGTTGTGTTTATGCGCCCGGTGGGATTTCCAAGCTTTCAGCGATCATCTGGATCAGCTGATCTTCTAACTCGAAGCGATCTTCCAATACTTCACCAATTTGTGATAGATCGAAATCAAAATCTTCAAGTTCATCTTCGACCCCAACATCGGCATATTTGTCGGTGTAATTCAGTAGCGGGTCAGTGGTTTCAACAATTTTAAAATACGTGGTGTTAATGTCTTCGGTGGGTGAAAAGCCGGTTGATTCCCACTTTTGCATCACCATGTCGTAGATTTTGAAATGCCCTTCAGAAATATAATCCACCACATGTTGGCAGAAATCTTGTAGTTCTTCAGGGGAAGGAAGTTTTTCGATGGCTGTTTTTTTATGATGACTTGGCTTTAGTGCCGCCAATTTCCAATATTCAACAATCAAGTTTTGTCTAGTGTCGAGCCAATGGTCGATGACTTCACTGGAACCGCCAAATTGTGCTTGAGTCTGTTTTAGTTTATTTAGCATGGCTGTATCCTCATAATAGCTAACGCGTTATTGGCGTTTAGCCGCTCTACTTTGTGATCAATAGAGGGTCCTTTTTGATAGTGTATACCATGTAGTGATATGAGTGGTTATAGACAGCAAATCGATAAGCACTGGTATGAAATTAGATTGCCAGTAAAATGGTGGAACTTCAAGCAATGAGATGAGCAGATGCTAAAAAAAGATCAAAAAGTAAACTGGTGTATCGTTGATGGTAGTACGTTACATTTGCAAGACAAAACATTGCCTTATGGATCTGCTGAAGCACTCAATTTACCGACAGAACATGCGGTTATTATTGGTGAATTAGATGGCGTTCCGTGTGCTTGGCTGAATGCCAGCGAGCTTGACGATGAACTCGAAATGACGCCATTACGAGACTTATTGTCTTTTCCTGAAGCAACATTTTTGATGGCTAGTCGTGCCGTTCAATATGGTTACATGTCTGTTTCACAACGCTTTTGTTCGCATTGTGGTGGGCGTAATCGCCTTAACCATAATCAACTAGCGATGCAATGTAATGATTGCCGCACTTTGCATTACCCGAGGATCTTTCCTTGCATCATCGTCGCGATTCGTAAAGACGATAAAATTCTACTGGCGCATCATGCTCGTCATAAAAGTGGCATGCATACCGTGATTGCCGGTTTTGTTGAAGTCGGGGAAACGCTAGAGCAATGTGTGGCGCGTGAAGTGAAAGAAGAAACCGGTATTAATGTCACTAATATTCGCTACTTTGGCAGTCAGCCTTGGGCATTTCCGTCTAGTATGATGATGGCTTTCTTAGCAGATTACGACAGTGGTGAGGTTCGAGTAGATAAATATGAATTGTCATCAGCCGGTTGGTTTAGTGCTGATGAGTTACCACCGATTGCTCCAAAGGGAACCATTGCTCGCGCCTTGATCGAACATACTTTACAGTGTGATATTGCGGATTGAAGGTACTTGGGTATAGGTAGATAAAAAAAACCTCCGGGATTGCCGGAGGGGTAAGTAAGATGTCGTTATGAGATGCTGAACATTCATGTGTTTCAGCTCGTTATAATTGTGCTAGCCAACAAAGTATTAACAAATGGCTCAATTGAAGCAAATTGCGATAGATTTTAATGTTCAAGAACATGATCTGGATTACAAACCATTAGCAAAATGTGCGCTGTGTAATGTTAGAATAAGCGGCAAATAAAGACTGCCCCAAATTTTTAGGATAGAAAAATGACTGAATTGAAAAATGACCGTTATCTACGAGCTTTATTAAAACAGCCGGTAGATTACACGCCAGTATGGATGATGCGCCAAGCCGGTCGTTATTTGCCTGAATATCGCCAAACGCGCAGTGTTGCGGGCGACTTTATGTCTTTATGTAAAAATGCTGAGTTAGCTTCAGAAGTAACGCTTCAACCATTACGTCGTTTCCCGCTTGATGCGGCGATTTTGTTTTCTGATATTTTGACTATCCCAGATGCAATGGGACTAGGCTTATACTTTGAAGCCGGTGAAGGCCCTAAATTTGAGCGCCCGATTACTTGCAAAGCTGATGTCGATAAAATTGGTTTGCCTGACCCAGAAGGTGAGCTGCAATACGTAATGAATGCGGTTCGCCAAATTCGTAAAGACTTGCAAGGTGAAGTGCCGCTGATTGGTTTCTCGGGCAGCCCTTGGACACTAGCGACTTACATGGTGGAAGGCGGAAGTTCTAAAGCGTTCACTAAAATCAAAAAAATGATGTACGCCGATCCCGCTATTCTGCATGCGCTTTTAGATAAGCTAGCGGATAGTGTAATCGAATACTTGAATGCCCAAATCAAAGCCGGCGCTCAGTCTGTAATGGTATTTGATACGTGGGGTGGTGTATTAACTCCGCGCGATTATAATGATTTCTCTTTGCAGTACATGCACAAAATCGTTGATGGCTTAATTCGTGAAAATGACGGTCGTCGTGTACCGGTTACACTATTCACTAAAAATGGTGGCATGTGGCTTGAGAAAATTGCCGCCACAGGTTGTGATGCGGTTGGTCTTGATTGGACGATTAACATTCAAGATGCAGTGGCTCGTGTCGGTGATAAAGTGGCACTACAAGGCAACATGGATCCGTCAATGCTGTATGCTCAGCCAGAGCGTATTCGCCAAGAAGTCGCTTCGATTCTAGAAGGTTTTGGTGATGCTGGTACTGGTCATGTATTCAACCTAGGTCACGGCATTCATTTAGATGTACCGCCAGAAAATGCAGGCGTATTTGTTGATGCGGTACATGAGTTATCTAAGCCGTACCATAAATAGCCCTATACGCTCGTACTTGAGTATATAACTTGGTTATAAATAACGAGAGCGCAGCCTTAACCTAGGCTGCGTTTTTATTTTTGTATTTTCAGTTATTTATTTCAGTGCCGATTAGTGTTTATTCATTGATACTGTTAATGTGATGGTGACTTAGATCTCATTTTTTGTTGGCACATTACTGCAGAATAACTGCTCGGATCTGTCTATCAATCTACGGCCTATAATTAGTCGTCAGCACCCACTATGGATAAGTAACAGACACATGCATCGATTCAAATCTCACCTTGCCATTTTTACTCTTCCGCTATTCTTATTAATACCAACGACGAGTTGGGCGCAAAGCGTGACTTTTTATCAAGCGTGGCAATCATTACTAAGCAATAATGATGGCTTGGCCGCAGAGCGAGCTAGTGTTGAGCAAGCTGAATATAAACAGCAAGCAGCTGGCGCGATGAACTTGCCAAGCATTACTTTAAGTGCCAACTACACCCGCTTAGACGATGATATTGATGTCTCCCCATCTGAGTTGGCAGACAGTACTTCGGTAGGCTCCAGTGCTTTAACTCAAGCCTTTGATGGCATGTTGACCTCGACTTTGGTGGAGAAAGATGTCTTTACTAGCTCGATTCGTGCCATTTGGCCTATTTTTACGGGGGGACGTATTTCAGCCGCGCAAGATATTGCCGAAGCGAAATCTGAGGAAGCGAAGTACTTATTGGAGATGAAGCAGCAAGGTAAATTTGAAGATTTGTCGAAATACTATTTTGGCGTGGTGTTATCGAAACAAGTACTCGAGACTAGGCAAGAAGTCGAGCAAGGTTTGAAAGAACACTTCGACCACGCGGTTAAAATGCAAGAACAAGGACAGATCGCTCGCGTGCAGCGATTACAAGCTGAAACCGCTTATCATAAGGCGCAAGTTGATACCAAAAAAGCACAGCGCGATCTGGAAATTGCTCAAATGGCGCTGACTAACTTGATTAAAGCGCCGGCTCTGGCTGAACCTTCTACCCATCTTTTTATTAATGAAAACCTACCTCCGATGCAAGCCTTTATGGATAAAACTCTGCAAAGCTACCCCGGCTTGAGCATTTTGGATGCCAAAGAAAAGCAAGCCAGTGGATTGGTTGATGTGGAGAAAGGAAAATATTATCCAGAAGTTTATCTCTACGGTAATTACAACTTATATCAAGACGATACGTTAGTGGGCGATAATACGCCAGATTGGCTAGTAGGCGTTGGCGTGAGCATTCCGCTACTAGATACCTCAGGCCGTTCTGAAAAAGTCAGTGTTGCTCATAGTGCGATTAAACAAGTGGGTTATTTACGCGCACAAGCCAAACAAGATTTATCCTTGCTGGTGGAAAAAACCTATCGTGAAGCCAATCAAGCATTAGAGGAATACAATGGCTTAGCCTCGAGCGTCAGCATGGCCAGTGAAAACATTAGCTTGCAGAAGAAAGCCTTTAGTCAGGGGCTTGCGACTTCTTTGGATGTAGTCGATGCGGAAATGTACTTAAACAGCATTAAAACCCAACGCTCAGCGGCGGCGTATCAATATGTTCTTTCTTTATCGCGCTTATTGGCGATCAGTGGCGAAGTCGACAGTTTTAATCAATACCAACAATATCAAGGATTAGAGGTTCAATAATGCGCTCACGTAAATCGATTATTTTTATTGGTGTTGTGGCTTTAGTTCTAGTCTGGTTGGCTTATACCTTTTGGCTTGCCTATCAACCTAAAGCGGAACGTTTTCAAGGCCAGATTGAAGCGCAGCAATATTTGATTTCATCGAAAGTGCCGGGGCGCATAGATCAAGTGTTGGTTAAAAAAGGCGATCAAGTTAAGTCGGGTCAGCAAATTTTTACCATCTTAAGCCCAGAGATTGAAGCCAAATTAGCGCAAGCGAAAGCCGCCCAAGGTGCCGCGGGTGCAATGGTAGATCAAGCAGAAAAAGGCGCGCGTAACCAAGAGATAGCGGCGGCGCAAGATCAATGGCGTAAAGCCAAAGCCGCTTCTAGCTTGATGGAAAAAACCTATCAACGAGTACAAAACTTGTATCAAGATGGCGTGGTCGCTGAGCAAAAACGCGATGAAGCTTACACTCAATGGCAAGCTTCGTTATATACCGAACGCGCCGCTTATCAAATGTACCAAATGGCGCAAGAGGGCGCGCGGGATGAGACTAAGCGCGCTGCTCAGCAACAAGAAAAACAAGCCGCTGGCGCGGTGGCTGAAGTTGAAGCCTATGTTGCCGATACCCAAGTGGCCAGTTGGCATGATGGTGAAGTGAGCGATATTTTGCTGCATTCAGGCGAGCTAGCCCCACAAGGCTTTCCTGTGGTGACAATTTTAGATATGCAGGATGCGTGGGCGATTTTCCATGTGCGTGAAGACAAACTACAACAATTTAAACAAGGCACTGAACTCAAGGTAACGATTCCTGCGCTAGGTGATGAGCAATATAACTTTGTGGTTTCTCATGTCGCGGTGATGGGTGACTTTGCCACTTGGCGCACTACCGATGCCAATCAAGGTTTTGATATGCGTACTTTTGAAGTAGAAGCTCGTCCAACTCAACCAATCGAAGGTTTGCGAGTTGGCATGAGTGTGTTGCTTGAGAATGTAGGACACAATTAATGTTGCATCGGCATGCATTGATTCGAGAGTGGCGACAGATAGCAACGCAACCTTGGTTAAAGGCGATGTTGTTGTGGCTACCTCTGCTGATGTTTTTTGCGCTATGGTGGATATTCTCGACCGGCAGCGCCCGCGATCTCGCTATTGGGGTGGTTGATTTTGAGCACTCAAGTATGTCGCGTGGAGTGGTGCGTTATTACGATGCTAGTCCTACCTTGCAAGTCACTCAAAGCTATACTTCGGTGTCGGAAGGCAAACAAGATCTGCAATCTGGTAAAATTTATGCTTTAGTTGTGATCCCCGATAGTCTTACTCAAGATGTATTACTGGGCCATCCTCCAACCATTACTACCTTCTATAACAGCCAATTTATCTTGATTGGTAAGTTAGTCAACGCCGCCATGCAGCAAGCTCAGGGCACCTTTAATGCGCAAATTGAAGCGGTTAAGAACCTCAGCAAAGGCGATACTGTTCCGCAACAAGCGTTAGCTCAAGCGGTGCCGATTCAAACTCAAATCACCGCGTTATTTAATAGTAATAGTCATTATGGCCAATTCTTGGTATCGGCGGCGATTCCTGCGTTATGGCAAATCTTAATTGTCGCGACTACCGTGCTGAGTTTTTCATTAGAGCAAAGAACGCAAGGCATGCAGCGTTGGCTTTCCATCACGCCTTTACGGGCAGTTGTCACTAAGCTGCTGGCCTATTCTCCGTTGTATCTCGCGCAAGGTGTGGTGTTTTTATGGGGGATGTACGGCTGGTTAGGCTGGCCCATGCATGGTAGCTGGGGGATTTTATTATCGGCACAAGTGTTGATGGTCTTGGCTTGCCAAAGTGTCGGGGCGTTATTTTTTATGCTCACTTTAGATGCCACTCGTTCAATGAGTTTTGTTGCGGCATTTACCGCGCCAGCCTTTGCGTTTATGGGGATCACTTTTCCTACCTCAGATATGCCGTTACTAGGTCAGATTTGGCGTAGTTTATTACCGGTGAGTCACTATATTGATGTGCAAGTAAAACAGGTCAATAACGGTGTCGATTTAGTACAAGTAATGGGTTCACTGCTCGCACTGAGTTTGTTTTTAACGCTACTGCTGGTGGTGTGGTTAAGAGCGCGAGCTTTGGTGTCAGCCGATAAACAGGATGCCGTATTATGAGTTGGTGGCAGGTGTTTCGCTGTGAATTAAAGTCGATTTATACCAACTCGGCGTTACTGCTCACTGTGTTTGGCGGAGTAGTGATGTATTCGTTTTTATATCCTCTGCCGTATAGTCAGCAACTACCACGTGAGCAATCAATCGTGGTCGTCAATTTAGATAACACTTCAACCAGTCGAACACTTGAGCGAATGGTTGATGCCACGCCACAGGTTCAAATCACTCAACATGCCTATAGCTTACAAGAGGCCAAGCAGTTATTTAATCAAGGTAAAGTGCATGGAATTTTATTGATCCCTCGCCACTTTGCTCGTGATTTATTACTAGGTGAAAGCCCGACATTAGCCTATGCCGGTGATGCGGCTTATTTTCTGATTTATGGAACAGTAGTTGAAGGTTTAGCCACCGCGGGCGGGACTTTATCGGCGCAAGCTAAAGTGTCTCGAATGGTTATGTCGGGAGAAAACTTAGTTTTGGCAGCTCAGCAATATGCGCCAATTAAACTGTCGATGCAGCCAGTTTTTAACCCAACCAATGGTTATATTAACTACATAGTGCCAGCGGTGTTTGTATTGATTTTGCATCAAACCCTATTGATTGCCGCAGGCTTACTAGGGGGCGGCCTTAATGAACAGCGCCAAGCCAAGCAGGCGGGATACTGGCAAGATTGTTCGGCGTTTGATATGTGGTCGGCACGAGCGGTAATTTTGTTACTGACTTATATTCCATTGGTGATGTACTACTTCGGCTTTAGTTTTGAGTTTTATGGCATCAGTCGCCTTGCTTCTATTTCCCATTTATTTGGGTTAATTATTCCATTCTTATTGGCCGTGATTGGTTTGGGCATGGTGATGGGCGAGTTAATCCCGCGTAAAGAATTGGCGACTTTAATCGTGGTATTGAGCTCTTTGCCTTTGGTTTTTTGTGCCGGTTTTGTCTGGCCGACTTCAGAGTTGCCAAGTTTACTTAAGTGGTTAGCACAATTAGCGCCGTCTACCCCTGCGATTAATGGCTTTTTGCGTCTTAATCAAATGGGAGCAAGCTTTGAACAGATTCTTCCTTATGTGTGGCAACTTTGGGCACAAGTTGCGATCTACGGCGGCTTAGCATTGTGGTTAATGCAGCGTAAAGCGAAATCGACTAGGGTTGTAGTTCAGCAATAATGCTTTGCAGATGTGGGACGAGCTGTAGCTCAAACCAAGGATTCTTCTTGAGCCAGATATTATTGCGTGGCGAAGGGTGCGGCAAAGGTAGATATTTAGGCTGATATTGCTGCCAAGCTTGCACCGTCTCGGTTAAGGTTTTAGGTTTATTGGCTAAGTAATAATCTTGCGCGTATTGGCCTATCAATAAGATCAGTTCAATATTTGGCAATTGTTCCAGTAGTTGCTCATGCCATTGCGGTGCGCATTCTTTACGTGGTGGTAAATCACCACTTTTGCCTTTTCCCGGATAACAAAACCCCATCGGCATAATGGCGAGAAAGTGGGGATTATAAAAGAGCGTTTTATCAATCCCCATCCACTGTCGTAAACGCTCACCACTGGCATCATTAAATGGCACGCCACTTTGATGTACTTTCAACCCTGGCGCTTGACCAATAATTAAGACTTTGGCATCAGGGTGAGCTTGTACTACCGGCCGACATCCATCGGCAAGCGACTTGGCGCAAATCTGGCATTGCTGAATGTTATCTAATAGCGAACTAAAGCTAGTCACTAATAACCTCGACCAAAATCCACTTTATTTAATAATGGTTGTTGATTTTGCCAGCGTTGCATATTTTGCTCAAAAATATCGAAGACCTGTTGAGGAAAACTATTAGCAGCAATATGCGGAGTAATGCTGACATTCGGATGCTGCCAATACGCGCTTTCTTGCGGTAGTGGTTCTTGCGGAAAAACATCCAAATAAGCGTGCGCAACCCAACCCTTTTCTAAAGCCAGTAACAAGCCATCATCATCGACCGCCGTTCCTCGGCCAATATTAAATAATAGAGCCGATTGGCAATGTGATAAGTGTTGAGCGTTTAAAATATGATAAGTCTGCGGCGTGCTCGGTAGGGCATTAACGACCACATCGGCTTGGGCTAATGCTTCATCGATTTGCTCGGTTGAGTAACATTGGCTGAACATTGAGCCTTGTGGGATCAGACCTCGACTATTGACACCAATCGCAACAAACCCTAATGCCGACACACATGTTGCAAGCTGAGTGCCAATAGAACCAGTGCCTAGAATCACCACTTTTTTTCCCATCACAGATTGGTATTCAATAGGTTGCCATTTATTTTGAGCTTGTAATTGTTGGTATTGATTCAAATGTCGGAAGTAGCTCAAGCTATAACCTAAAACATACTCACTAATAAGCTGGCCAAAAATTCCTTTCACATTGGTCAGAGTGTAGTCTTGGCGTAGTTCCGGTTTTGTGAGCTTATCAATGCCAGCATAAGTGGCTTGAGCCCACTTTAGATTCGTGAATTCATCGAGATATTTAGCCAGAAGGGGCGGATCGGCCAAAACGATGTTCGCTTGTGATTTATCTTGAGTAATCGCGATATGTTTTAGGCTAGATTGTTGTAGTAAATCTAGGTAATCCTGCTGCTGTTTTGATGCGATATACAATAATGGGCTAGTCGATGTTTCGGCAGTTGGTTTCATTAAATTATACTAAGCTCCATGCTTTTTTTAGGTAAACCGAATGCTTTTTCAAGTAAACGATACGGTTATCAAGTACACTTCCCATGTCTGGTATTAATTGGAATGAGTTAACGTAATTATGCTACAGAATCCCCTTCAAGTCCGCTTAGAAAAATTCGTCCCTTGGCAGCAAATGACTTTCATGGCCTGCTTATGTGAGCGTATGTATCCAAACTACGCTTTATTTTGTGAAAACACCGAATTTGCCGATGCGCGAAAATACCGTGAGATTTTAGACAGTGTTTGGGAAGTTCTAACGGTTAAAACTGCCAAAGTGAATTTTGAACGTCAACTTGAAAAGCTAGAAGAGTTGATCCCAAGCTCAGAAGACTATCAATTCTATGCGGTATACCCTGCGATTGATGCCTGTATCGGATTATCGATTCTGCTACATGCTCTGCTCGACCGTGAAGAAATGTTTGAAGCGATGATCGACTTAAGCCAAGTCTCCGTTAAAACGGTCGCGCAGCTTGAAGAAGCACAAGGCAGTGACGAAATCACCAACGAAAATCAAAAAGAGAATGAAGCGGTTTGCCAAGAGTGGGATGTTCAATGGGCATTATTCCGTCCACTACGTGAATCAGAAGTTCGCGATATTGATCTGATCAAAGAGCTACGTATCGAACTACGTGAAGAAGGCATTAGTAATATTGGCATTAGTGTTGAACATTAATGTAATCAAATTGGCATAAAAGATTATTCTAATGAATGTAGTGTCATTTAAATCAAGAAAGCATTAATAGTTTAAAATTCATCATTTTGTATCTGATTTTCCTAAAAAAATACAAAATGTGAGTTAAGGCTCAAATTATGGTCAAAATTACGTCATAAGATCAAAAGAAGTGCCACAAACCTTTGCCAGACGGGGCCTTTATGATTTAGAGTGACTTCAGACCTTAAAAACAATGAGAAGGGAAAACTAGAATGAACAAGACTCAATTAATCGATGCCATTGCTGAAAAAGCAGACCTATCTAAAGCTCAAGCTAAAGCGGCTCTTGAAGCAACTCTTGAAGGCGTAACTGGCGCTCTTAAAGATGGCGATCAAGTGCAACTAATTGGTTTTGGTACTTTTAAAATTAACCACCGTGCAGCTCGCACTGGCCGTAACCCTAAAACAGGTGCTGAGATCCAAATTTCTGCAGCAAATGTTCCAGCATTCACAGCCGGTAAAGCACTAAAAGACGCGGTAAAATAATTTTACTTTGTCCTGATAATTTGCAACTCGCACCCAGCGGTTGTTTATGTATATACTACGCTGAGTGTCTTCTCAGCGTAGTTTTTTTATGAAACGTAGTTTATTTTCCATTCTTGCCTTATCTTTGCTTGCCGGCTGCTCATCACCTGGCTCGTGGACAGATCATATCAGCAGTAAATTCTCAGGCTCAGTCGAGTCCGCCGAGTTATCCGGTGGCGAGCTAGAGGGTACTTCAAAAGCTTTCTATTGGTATACCCGAGCTCTCTCTAAGCCGAAAGTGGCATCAGATTACGTTCAATTGCCGGATAATGCTTGGTATAAAAGTAGTTACCAATGGCAAGACGGCACTATTAAAGAAATTGTTCGTGAAGGTGAAATGCAACAAAGTAGTGATGGTTTAAAGCCATTTCTTGTGCATATTCGCTTTAGTTCTGAAGGCGAGGCGATTTATCAGCGTTATCGTTTAGATAATCAAATACTACCATTAAACCAAAAAGACTTAGATTATTACTCGCAACAAGCGGAAGACTTAGTCAAAAAAGTTGATGATATTCATGATCAAGGTTTTGAGCTAATTCAAGGGGTATGGAATGGTAGTACCTTTGACTCATGTGATGGCATTCAATATAACAATTTGCAGTTCGATCAAGTTGCTAACGTACCATCGGCGGTAAAACAACGAATTAATAGTTTAAACAGTTATGCTGCGTTTATTGGTTATAAAGATAAAAAGAGTAAAACCGTGACGGTTGAGAAGTTATTATCGTTGGAGAAGCCGGTTCATGGTTGTATTCAACGAGCTCACCTGATTATGAATTAACAATTAATTCTATTGGTTTTGAATATAAAAAAGCGCGCACTTTTATCAAGTACGCGCTTTTACTGTTTTATTGGGCTGAGAATTTATTTCTGCTCTTGTTCACGAGCAATCGCACGATAACCGATATCATTACGATGGAACATACCATTCCAGCTCACTTGTTTGGCAAGCTCATAAGCACGCTGTTGAGCTTCTGAGACCGTGTTACCTAATGCCGTTGCACATAGTACGCGTCCACCGGCTGTCACGACCTCACCATTGGCATTGTTCGCTGTACCTGCATGGAAGATTTTCTCACCTTCAATATCATTAGCGGCAGGTAGGCTAATCACATCACCTTTCGCGTAATCCGCAGGATAACCACCGGCAGCTAATACGATGCCGATTGAAGCGCGTGGATCCCAGTGAGATTCTGCTTCATCTAATTTCTCATCAATCGCCATTAAGCAAAGCTCAACGAGATCAGACTGCATACGCATCATGATAGGTTGAGTTTCAGGGTCACCAAAGCGACAGTTGTATTCGATCACTTTAGGCGTGCCATCTGCCATGATCATAAGGCCGGCATAAAGGAAGCCTGTGTATGGGTAGCCTTCTTCATCCATGCCACGAACGGTTGGGTAGATGACTTCTTCCAACACGCGCTGGTGGATTTCAGGTGTCACGACAGGCGCAGGAGAATAAGCACCCATACCGCCAGTGTTTGGTCCGGTATCTTTGTCGCCGACACGTTTGTGGTCTTGGCTAGTTGCCATTGGTAGAACGCTAGAGCCATCAACCATCACGATGAAACTTGCTTCTTCACCATCAAGGAATTCTTCAACCACGACGCGGCTACCAGCTTCACCAAACGCATTGCCAGCCAACATATCTTGAATAGCATCTTCGGCTTCTTGTAGCGTCATCGCAACAATTACACCTTTACCTGCTGCAAGACCATCGGCTTTAATCACGATAGGTGCGCCTTTTTCGCGCACATAAGCCAATGCTGGCTCGATTTCAGTGAAGTTAGCGTAATCAGCCGTTGGGATCTTATGACGCGCTAGGAAGTCTTTAGTGAACGCTTTAGAGCCTTCAAGTTGCGCGGCATCTTTAGTTGGGCCAAAGATAGGCAGTTTGGCTGCACGGAAAGCGTCAACCACACCAATTACCAACGGAGCTTCAGGACCAACAATCGTCAACTCAATGTTATTGTTTTGCGCAAATTCAACTAAGCCTTCGATATCTTCTACGCCAATGTTGACGTTTTCAAGCTTAGGCTCAAGCGCGGTACCTGCATTACCTGGTGCCACATAAACCGTTTCAACATTTGGGTTTTGTGCTGCTTTCCAGCCGAGTGCATGTTCGCGGCCGCCGGCGCCAATGATTAGTATTTTCATAATGCTTTGATCTCTTTTTTATATACGTTTATCGAATGCTCGTTTCTCGTGGCTCGGAAAATCAAAAGCGATCTATCGAGATACGAGAAACGTAATACGAGAAACGAAAAAATTAATGACGGAAGTGACGCATACCGGTAAAGATCATCGCCATGCCATGTTCATCGGCTGCGGCAATGACTTCATCATCACGCATTGAACCACCTGGTTGAATCACGCATTTAATGCCTGCTTCTGCTGCGGCGTCGATACCGTCACGGAATGGGAAGAAAGCATCCGATGCCATCACGCAACCTTCAACTTGTAGACCTTCGTCAGCGGCTTTAATGCCCGCAATTTTGGCTGAGTAAACACGGCTCATTTGGCCAGCGCCCACACCGATAGTCATATCGCCTTTTGAATAAACAATCGCGTTAGATTTGACGTATTTCGCGACTTTCCAGCAGAATAGTGCATCTTTTAATTCTTCAGCGCTTGGTTGACGTTTTGATACCACTTTAAGGTCATCCAGTCCTACCATGCCTTGGTCACGGTCTTGAACTAGCAAACCACCGTTAACTCGTTTGATATCAAACTCAGTCGTTTTGCTTGTCCATTCGCCACATTCTAGTAGACGAAGGTTTTTCTTCGCCGCAACGATTTCTACCGCTTCTGGAGAAACAGACGGGGCGATAATCACTTCAACGAATTGACGCTCAGTGATAGCGGTTGCTGTTGCTGCATCTAGTTCACGGTTGAATGCGATGATGCCACCAAAGGCTGATGTAGGATCGGTTTGGTAAGCGCGGTTGTAGGCTTCTAGAATATCTTCACCTAATGCCACACCACATGGGTTAGCGTGTTTCACGATCACACAAGCTGGCTCGTTGAATTCTTTCACACACTCAAGGGCAGAGTCAGTATCGGCGATGTTGTTGTAAGACAGCGCTTTACCTTGGATTTGGCGAGCGGTTGAAACAGAGGCTTCTTGAGGATTCGCTTCAACATAGAAAGCTGCGGCTTGGTGGCTGTTCTCACCGTAGCGCATATCTTGTTTCTTCTCGAACTGTTGGTTGAAAGTGCGAGGGAATTTGCTTTCGTCATCACCTTCTTTGTTGTCGCCATAAGAAGGAACCATAGTGCCGAAGTAGTTCGCAATCATGCCATCGTAAGCCGCAGTGTGCTCAAATGCTGCAATCGCTAAATCAAAGCGCGTTTCTAGCGTTAGAGATTTGTCATTCGCATCCATTTCAGCAATCACGCGATCGTAATCGTGCGCGTTAACCACAATGGTTACATCTTTATGGTTTTTAGCCGCAGAGCGAACCATAGTTGGGCCGCCGATATCGATGTTTTCAACGGCATCTTCTAGTGTGCAGCCTTCTTTGGCAACCGTTTCAGCGAATGGGTAAAGGTTAACCACGACGATATCGATAGGGTTGATGCCGTGTTGTTCCATAACCGCTTCATCAGTACCACGACGGCCTAATACGCCACCATGTACTTTCGGGTGAAGAGTCTTAACACGACCGTCCATCATTTCAGGGAAACCTGTGTAATCAGACACTTCTGTGGCGGTGATGGCATTATCTTGCAGCAGCTTAAAAGTGCCGCCAGTTGAAAGGATTTCTACACCACGTTGAGTGAGTGCTTGAGCGAATTCCACAATACCAGTTTTGTCAGATACGCTGATTAAAGCGCGACGAATTGGGCGAGCGTTTTGCATGGCTTCCATATTCCTTAAATCACGGAGTTAAAAACAGAAAAAGATGTTTGCCAAAGTGAAACTAGAGCAAGTCCCAGCATACTTTGGTAAAAATCTTAATTGTTTGAGAGTGGTGACCAATCGATCACAAAACTCCAAGATTTGATGGCGCACATTCTAACTAACTTCAAACCAAAAAGCTCGCGCAATCGTTTGGCTTTTTTGTATGTTAAGCAAAATCAAAAACTTAGTCTTTGAATATATCTCGGAAAAAGTGGCCAGTTTCTTTAGCAGCATCACGGGTGGCGTGACCTATGGTTTTACCAGCCTCTTTAGTGGCCTGAGCCGCATCACGAGCGCCTTCTTTAAACTCTTGCTTATCTTGATTGGCACAGCCAAGTAACGTTGCTGCCGCTAATAATAGGAGAGGGTAACGAGTAGAACTTTTCATGTTTCATCCTTGATCCATTGTAAAAGTGGTTAAATGATAACCTGATGTGGTGGGGTTGTTAAGCGGAGTCTCGCAGAATCATTTTTGGCGGAACAATAATTCGTTGTGGTGGCAAATTCGGTTGCTGCATTTTTCGTATGATTTGTAATGCGGCTTGTTGGCCAATGTAGTGCGTTGAGGTATCAACAAAGCTAAGCGATGGCGTCGTGAGCTCGGCTTCAGCAGCATCATCAAAACCTAGAATTGCTACCTCTTGTCCGATGTAGTTATCCTTGCCTATGGTCTTTCCTGCGGCTTGAGCGCCGTATATTGCGCCGATTGCGGTAGCAGAACGATGACATAAAATTGCAGTGATTTTAGGGTGCTTATTAAGCAATTCGTGTGCGGCATCAGAGGCTTGTTGTTGAGTTTTTCCACACTCAACAATCCATTCATTTTTAAATGGCAAACCATATTGCATTAAGGTCGAGCAATAACCACCGATACGTTCTGCGCGAGTTAATGAATCTCCGGTTCCCCCTAGGTAGGCGATATGACGATGACCTTGTTCTATGAGATGTTTTGTCGCCAAGGTGGCAGCGTGAGTATTGTCAGGACCAATGTAATCAATGTTTACGTTGATATCCGCTCTGGCGATACTAATTGCCGGAATATTGGCTTGTTTGATTAATTCGAAACTGGCCTGTGCCCCTTCTCTCACCGGACAAAAAACCAGCCCAGCCACACCTTGTTGGATCATAGATTGCAGGCAATTTAATTGTTTCGTTTTATCGTTACCCGATTGTGCCAAAAACAACATGTAACCTTGTTTCTCTAATTGATCACTAAGGCCGGCGGTAATGCCCATGTAAAAAGGGTCAGTAATATCTTTGAGTACTAAGCCGATTAAATTAGAGGTATGAGAACGCAAGTTGGCGGCGGCAGTATTGCGAACATAACCTAGTGCTTCAATCGCTTGATTGACTTTATGGATCGTTGCTTCAGAAATTCGTCCTTTACCGCTTAATGCTAACGATACGGTAGAAACCGATACGCCAGCATGTTTGGCCACATCGGTAATTTTCGGTTTTGGTGTGCTCATGGTCCGCCAATCAATAAAAGTGTATAGAGATAGATTCTTTTATCGTGATCACAAAATCAAACAATGCTTGTTTTAGTAGCAAATAACCGTGATCAAGTTTGCAAAATATATAGGTAAAACGTTTTATCCTTTACGTCGAATTTAAACACAATGCTGGCAATGATGAGTATTTATATCAGTCAGCATTTTTTATGACCAAATTGATAAAACGTTTTAGCAGTCTTTTTATCTGGTTAATCAAGCGATATTTGATGATGTGGAGTGACAATTATGTCCAATACAAAGAATAAAACCACCATGTGGGAGTTTTTCCAAAGCTTAGGGAAAACCTTCATGTTACCTGTAGCACTGCTTGCTTTTTCCGGGATCTTACTGGGGGTCGGTAGTTCATTATCTAGTACAGCGGTTAAGGAAAGCCTACCTTTTCTTGATAATTTTATCCTTCAGCTGATCTTCATGTGGATGACCAAAATTGGTTTGGTCGCCTTTATTTATTTACCTGTAATGTTTGCGATAGCGATTCCATTAGGTTTAGCTCGTGAAGAAAAAGGCGTAGCAGCATTTTCTGGTTTCGTTGGCTTTGCTGCGATGAACTTATCCGTTAACTTCTATCTTACTGTCGCAGGCGTGATTGGTAATGCTGAACTTGAAACGGCTTATGGTGTGAAGTCGATCATTGGTATTCAATCCATTGATACCGGTATTCTAGGTGCGGTAATCGTCGGTATTATCGTGGCGAAATTACATGCTCGTTTTTATACCTACAAAATGCCTGACTCACTAGCCTTCTTCGGTGGTGCGCGCTTTGTACCTATCGTGACAGCGGTAGTACTAGGTGTGGTAGGTCTTATTGTTCCGCTTGTATGGCCATATTTTGCTATTGGGATTAATGGTATTGGTTCTGTGATTTCTCATGCAGGTCCATTTGGTCCGTTCTTATTTGGTACAGGTGAGCGTATGTTGCTGCCATTTGGTTTGCATCATATCTTAGTTGCTTTGATTCGCTTTACAGAAGCGGGCGGTACTTTGCCAGTTTGTGGTGCTGAAGTGAGCGGTGCTTTAAATATTTTCTACGCTCAACTTTCTTGTTCTGATGTGACCAATTTTGATCCTCAAGCAACGGCTTTCTTATCGCAAGGAAAGATGCCGACATTCTTAGGTGGTTTACCGGGTGCCGCATTAGCTATGTATCACTGCGCACGCCCTGAAAATCGCGGCAAGGTGAAAGCTCTATTATTATCAGGTGTGGTTGCTTGTGTGGTCGGTGGTATTACCGAGCCATTAGAGTTCTTATTCTTGTTTGTTGCACCAGTATTATATTTCGTGCATGCGATTTTAACTGGCCTTGGCTTTATGGTTATGGGGCTACTTGGGGTTACGATCGGTAATACCGATGGCAACATTATTGATTTCTTAATCTTCGGTGTATTGCAAGGTACTAAGACGGAATGGTATTTGGTGCCATTAGTGGCGGCTGTTTGGTTTGCGATGTATTACGGTGTGTTCCGTTTTGCGATTACTCGCTTTAACTTGAAAACACCTGGTCGTGAAGTGGAGACTAATGATGAACTAGCGTTTGCTGCGGAAGTGAAAGAAAGCAAGCTAGGTTACAAAGGCGACATTATTCTTGAGGCGCTAGGTGGTGCGAAAAATATCACTTCTCTTGATAACTGTATTACTCGCCTGCGTATGTCGGTTGAAGATATGTCACTAGTGAATGATGCGGTGTTGAAAGCCAATGGTGCACTAGGGGTAGTCAAACTGGATGAGCATAATTTGCAAGTGGTGATTGGTCCACAAGTGCATATGGTGAAAAATGAAATGCAAACACTCATGAACACGCCTGCTTAAGGTGGTTGATTGAGGGATAAAGGGTAGGGAGTTTCTCTACCCTTTTATTGATTTATACCCAAGTGATTTCTGCATTTTGAAGTCACTTGGATATATATCAACTTTAAGTTTATTGCTATTCGGGATGAGGTAAATATGTTTGATTTTTCTCGTGTGGTGGATCGCCACGGCACTTTTTGTACTCAGTGGGACTATGTTCAAGACCGTTTTGGTCAGGCTGATTTATTACCGTTTACCATTTCGGATATGGACTTTGAAACCGCTCCTTGTGTTCTTGATGCGTTAAAGCAGCGAATGGAGCATGGCGTCTTAGGGTATAGCCGTTGGAATCATGAACAGTTTAAAAGCGCCGTCACTGATTGGTTTGCCAAGCGTTATGATGCCAAGCTTTCATCTGAGGCGTTAGTATATGGCCCTTCGGTGATCTACATTATTTCTCAATTAATTCAGCTTTGGAGCAAACCGGGTGATGGTGTGTTAGTACACACTCCGGCTTACGACGCCTTTGGTAATATGTTGTCTGCCAATTATCGACAAATGCTCACCAGTCCTTTAATCAAAACAGAAACCAGTTATGAGATTGATTGGTCGCAATTTGAGGATCAAGCTGCGTTGCCACAATGCAAAATCCTATTACTTTGTAGCCCACAAAATCCGACTGGCCGCGTGTGGACGCTCGATGAGCTGCAACGTATGGCGCAGATTTGTCAGAAGCATAATGTCAAAGTGATTTCCGATGATATTCATATGGACATGGCGTTTGAGCGTTACATTCCTTGGTCGCAAGTCGCAAAGGATGATCAGTGGGCGCTGGTGAGTTCTGGCTCTAAATCATTCAATATCCCCGCATTAACCGGTGCTTATGCGTTTATTCCCAATCAAGAGCATCGTGATGCCTACCTTACTCAATTAAAAGCGGCGCATGGTTTGTCTTCGCCTGCGATTCTTGGGGTCATTGCTCATATTGCTGCTTATCAACAAGGTGAGGCGTGGTTAGAGGCATTAAAACAATATTTACACGGCAACCTGAGTTATGTTGCCGAGCAATTAGGCCATGCATTCCCACAATTAAACTATCAAGTCCCTCAAGGTACCTACTTAGCTTGGATTGATTTAAAGCCGCTTAATATTGATATGGATGCGCTGCAACGCCTTTTGATTGAAGAGCATAAGGTCGCGATTATGCGAGGAGATACTTATGGCAAAGAAGGTGAAGGCTATGTGCGCCTTAATGTTGGTTGTCCACGCAGCAAAGTAGAAACTGGCTTAACGGCGTTAATAGCGGCAATTCAAACGCTACAACATAAAGGTTAATCATAAGACCGCCCTAGAAACGTTATCTAGGGCGGTCTTATTGCGCTGGTTTAGGGTGGTTTTAGGTTTTGTTGATAACCAACCTAGAGGGCAGTTTAGCCTGAGGCTTCGGTTTATATTGAGCCAGAGTTAAACCGATAAACACCAAACCTCCACCAATTAAATGAAACTGAGTAGGGTGAACACCAAGTAATAACACACTGATGCTAGCGGTAAAAATCGGCACTAAATTCATAAACAAAGTCGCCCGTTCTGCACCAATGAAAGCCACGCCTTTTAACCAACACCAAGGGGCAATAATCGAGGCGGCAAGCGCTGCAAAACCAACCATTGGCCAGGCGTTGTTTTCAATGCCCCAATGCTGACTTGAAAATAGTAATGGTAGTTGTAATAACGCCCCAAGTAGTACCTGACAATATACCGCGCACCAAGTTGTTAAAGGTAGCTTCCATTTATTAAGCAACACGGAATACAACGCATAAGCACAAGTGGAAGCGAGCATCAGCATATCGCCTTGTTTTAAGCCTTGCTCTATTAATTGCAAAGGGTTTCCTTCGGTCAGCATATACAACAAGCCCGAGAAAGAGATCACCGCGCCGATTAAGGTGGTTTTACGTAATTGAGAGCCTAACAGCGGCACAGCAAGAAAAAGACCAATTAACGGCATCAGAGAGAGGAATATCGCAATGTTGGTCGCGCTGGTGGTGTAGGCGGCGTAATACGCCAGACTTTGGTTAAGTACCATACCCAATGACGCGAGTACCGTGAGTTTGATTAAGTGGCGTTTAATTACCGCCCATTGCTTTATGACTGAGACCAAACAGAAAGGGCTGAGTACCAGTAAGGCGACAAACCAGCGATAAAAAGCAATCGCACCTGGCTCAATCGTTGCTGTCGCCATTTTGCTCACGACAGCGTTGGTTGCCCAAATTGCTACGGCAAAAATGGGAAACAAGCACTGAATAAATAATTTACGGTTAAATACGGTCATCATTCTTCCTCATGGAGAGTTTTATCTACCAGCTATTTAGTATTTTGATAAAACGTTTTACCTATAGGGTAGAGTGTGGCACGAAAAGTTGGAGAGCCAATAGGCTTGATCGGACAGTGAGTCGGCAGGTTCAGACAAATGGATACCGAGGTCGGTAACATGACAGAGAAAAAAGCAAAAGAAAAAACAACAAACCCAACCTTTATGCCTAAGTTGGTTGAGCAACTGCCGAGTGCGGTGTTTGTGCATTACTTTCATATTGCGGGTGGCACTGAAACCATGACTCACCAGCATGACTGGGGGCAGGTGCATTTGATCAAACAAGGCGTATTGGAGATGGAAGTTAATGGACGCAAAATGGTCTCACCAGCCGGTTTTGCCATTTGGACTCCGGCTCAAATTCCCCATCGAGCGTTTAATCGTCAAGACATTGAATATTGCGCGATTAACATTGATGTTTCTCGCTCTCATCATTTGCCGACTCAGGCTTGCATGATTGCCTTACCGCCTTTAGTGCTCGCCATTATTGATGATCTCGTAGCACGTAAAGTGGATAAAATTGAAAGCCATCAAGATACATGCCTGATCGATGTATTACTTGAGCGGTTAGCAAGTGCTCACCAAGTGGATGACTTTTTGCCGACCACCACCGACCCATTATTACAACCGGTATTGGCCGAGCTAGAAGCCAACCCCGCGAACAACTGTCCAATGTCTGAATGGGCTAAGCGAGCCTTTACTACTGAACGAACATTGCATCGACGTTTTCAAAAGCATTTACGAATGAGCTTTAATGAATGGCGGCAGAGGTTGAAGGTAGTCACGGCACTACAACTGTTAAAACAGCCAGAGCCAATAAATCAAGTGGCTTACCAACTAGGCTACAGCGATGCTTCGGCATTTATTAAAATGTTTCGTAAGCATACCGGACTCACTCCCGCCGTCTACCGACAACAAATCACCACAACCTTAGAAAAGGAAGCCGAATGAGTTTATTTGAAAAATTAAAAACGCTTGTCGCAAGTATGCAAGGCCAACAGGATTTTAGTTATCTGAAAGATTTAGACCAAGCACAATTACAAAGTCTCACCACCGATGGGCAATCAAAAGCAGAAAAGTATGCCGCGCAGCAGGAGTTATTGAAAAGAGCGTTGAATAAGCAATAGAAAGCTCATTGTGGGCTCAGGTGTGGGTTTGATGAGATACAAAAAAACCGCACTCAATGAATGCGGTCTTTAGGGGGTTGAATAAGCGTAATGCCTAGTTCATATAAAGATTTTAGTTCATGCCGTATTTTTTAAGCTTCTTGCGAAGAGTACCACGGTTGATACCCATCATGTTCGCTGCGCGAGTTTGGTTGCCGCGAGTGTACTGCATAACCATGTCTAGCATTGGTTGCTCAACTTCAGCTAATACTAATTCGTAAAGATCGTTAACGTCTTGGCCATTTAACTGAGCAAGGTAGTTCTTTAAAGATGCTTTTACAGAGTCACGTAGTGGCTTCTGTGTGATCTGGTCTTGTGATGTAACAGTAGTAACTGTGAATGGTTCTGAAGTCAGATTTTGTTCGAACATAATTAGTCTTAGCTCTTCGTTTTGATAGTTATAATGCAACGATACCCGTCATATTTAAAGCTACAGCGTTGTTGACGATGCTTATTAACCTGAATCACTAGGCTTCATTCGCGGGTCGTCTTGCTGCGAGTGTTTAAATACTCGTGGTATAAAAATAATTTCTTAGCACATCAATTTGCTTTTCTGCATCTTCGATGGCGTTGAAAATACGGCGGAACTCACCTTCACCATCATGCTCTTTTAGATACCAACCCACATGCTTACGAGCGATGCGAGGGCCTAAAAACTCTCCATAAAACTCATGAAGGGCTTGAACATGACCGATTAAGATGTCTTGCACTTCTTCTGCTGGAAGCGGTGGCAAGTGTTCTCCGGTTTGTAAAAAATGTTGGATCTGGTTAAAAATCCAAGGTCGACCTTGGGCAGGCCTACCGATCATTAGAGCATCCGCACCAGTGTAATCTAATACGTATTTCGCTTTTTCTGGGCTATCAATATCACCGTTGGCGATCACCGGAATAGAGATAGCTTGTTTGACGGCTCTAATGCTGTCGTATTCTGCTTCGCCTTTGTACATGCAAGCTCGCGTTCTCCCGTGGAGTGCCAACGCTTGTATGCCACATTGCTCAGCCATTTTGGCAACTTCAACACAGTTTTTATTGTCTGTGTCCCATCCTGTGCGCGTTTTTAAGGTTACTGGAACCTCAACTACATTCACCACCGCTTTTAATATCTGCTCGATAATATCGGGGCGCTGCAATAACGCGGAACCTGCCAGTTTTTTATTCACTTTTTTTGCCGGGCAACCCATGTTGATGTCGATGATTTGAGCACCGTTTTCAACACTGACTTGCGCAGCTTGCGCCATAAGATCAGGATCTGCGCCCGCAATTTGTACAGAACGAATGCCCGATTCGCCTTCATGTACCATGCGTTGTAGCGACTTGGATGTGTTCCAAACTTTAGGATTAGAGGACATCATTTCACTGACAGCCATACCTGCACCATATCGAAGACACAATTCACGAAACGGCCTATCGGTCACACCCGCCATCGGGGCGACGATTAGGTTATTCGGTAATGTATAGTTTCCGATTTTCAAAACAGCATCACACTTCATCTCGGCAAGGGCGCGCATTTTACGCATTTTTTCGGGGCGTGAAAAGACTAATATTTGACCATTTCATAAATAGTTTGCGAAATTGTCTAATTTTCAGTCAATTAGCCCCGAGGGTAGAGATAAAAAGTTTTTAATGCTGTGCTATTGAGGCTTTTTTTGACCCGAGATGCGGCACCATTCTTGTTGCTCGATAATTGGGTCAAGCTCGAAAGTATCTTGGTAGTAAGTCGCAACATCGGCCGCTTGCGAATCAAGCACACCTGACATAGCCAATAAACCACTTGGTTTGACTAGGCTAGTGATCACGCCTGAAAGCTCGCGCAATGGCCCTGCAAGGATGTTAGCAACTACTACATCGGCAATTAAGCCTTCTGGTTGGTCTTGAGGTAGGAATAACTCTAATTGGTCTGCTACGCCGTTACGCTCAGCATTATCGCGTGAAGCCAGAATAGCTTGTGGATCGATATCAATACCAATCACTTTGGCAGCGCCGAGTTTGATGGCCGCAATTGCTAAAATGCCAGAGCCACAACCAAAGTCGATGACGGTTTTGCCTTCAAGATCTAACCCTTCTAGCCACTCTAAACATACTGAGGTCGTTGGGTGAGTACCGGTACCAAATGCTAGGCCCGGATCAAGCATCACATTGACGGCACTTGGATCTGGGATTTCGCGCCAACTTGGGCAAATCCATAGACGCTTACCAAATTGCATTGGGTGGAAGTTATCCATCCATTCACGTTCCCAGTCTTTATCTTCGATTTGCTCAATTTTATAAGCAAAATCGTCGCTGAGCATTTGGCTGCCTTTGATTTGATTTAAGACTAGTTGAGTATCAATCTCTGCATCGTAAAGCGCGAGGATGTCTGTTTCACCCCATAAACGAGTTTCACCCGGTAGTGGTTCAAATACTGGGGTATCTTTGGCATCTAAAAAAGTGACAGATAACGCGCCGGTTTCTTCCATTAACATGTCGCCTATTGCTTCGGCGTTAGTGTCAGTGGCATTTAGTTTAATTTGAATCCAAGGCATGGGATTGGCCTCTTGCTAGGTTAATTTGGATAAATAAGAATTGAGGCGAAGTTTAGCAGATGCGCTTCGCCTTGTAGAGATTATATACAGCCTTCTTATTATGCGGTTTGAAGCTGAGTATTGGGTTTGAGCTTACTACCAATTATGAAAGCGATTAACCCAAGTAGTAGTGTCGGTACGATGGCATGTACACCGCCCATATCCGGTTTGAAGGTACTGAATGCGATATAAGAAAACAGCCCAACCACCATTGAAGCGAAAGCGCCAGTTGCCGAAGCGTTCTTCCAGTAAAGCCCTAATACCAATGGCCACAGGAATACCGCTTGCATGCCGCCAAAGGCCAATAGATTTAGCCAGATGATCATATCCGGTGGATTAAGTGCCGCGACAAACACTAATGCAGCAAAAATACCGGTGACCCATAATGATAACTTCGGTAGCGTTTTTTCCGCTTTTTCACCTTGTGCCATCGAAGGATTGATGTAGTTGATGTACAAGTCTTTCAACAGGGTCGCGGAGGCTTGAATTAATTGTGAGTCAATCGTCGACATAATTGCCGCCATTGGCCCAGCTAAGAAAACTCCGGCAACCACAGGCGGTAGAACCGTGATCATTAGGGTTGGCATAATTTGGTCAGGGCTAGCGATATCCGGCACGATAGCACGACCAAAAGCGCCGGCTAAGTGCATGCCTAGCATTAATAGCGCTACCATTATGGTACTGATCACCATGCCTTTGTGTAGAGAGCCGCTGTCTTTATATGACATACAGCGCACCGCGGCATGAGGCAAGCCAATTACCCCAAAACATACCAGTACCCAAAAGCTCATCATAAAAGGTTCGGTGAGAAAGTGGTTTGGCCCGTAAGGCGTAATTAAAGCTGGGTCTATGCTGTGTAAGTCGGTAACGATCTCACCAATGCTGCCACCGGCATGCACGATGCCGACCAGCAATGCAATCGTACCGATAATCATCATGATGCCTTGCAAGGTATCGGTCATTACGACAGCACGAAAGCCGCCAATGGTCGTGTACAAACCAACCGTAATAGCAAAAATCATCAAGCCGTGAGTATAAGAAAGCCCAGTTACGGTTTGCAGCAAGCGGGCACCACCGACAAATTGAACCACCATGGTGCCAAAGAAAGCTAACAATAAAGATAACGAAGCAAACACCACCACACCGCGATTTTTATAGCGGGCGTATAGAATATCGTTCAAGGTGAGCGCGTTATGGCGGCGAGCTTCAATGGCAAACTTTTTACCTAATACGCCGAGAGTCAGCCAAGTAGCCGGTAATTGGATCATCGCCAGTAATACCCAACCAAGCCCCATTTGATAGGCCGCGCCCGGGCCACCAATAAAGGAGCTGGCGCTGGCATAAGTAGCTGCAAGGGTCATCGCCAACACAAAGCCACCCATGCTACGACCACCAACAAGGTATTCATTTAAAAAACCTTGTTTGTTGCTGTGGCGACTACTCCAAAAAGCCAGACCGAACACCGCAATAAGGTATAACGCTAACGGGATAAGAATTTGGCTATTCATGGTGATCTTCTTGTTCGATTTCTAGTGACATATCTTTATAGATCCATTTCACCATCGCGGCGCACAGTAAAGTAAAGACAACCGGGCCGACCACACAGGCCATTAAAAACCACAATGGCAAACCAAAATAGAGAGTCGGCATCTCGGTGATGTTTTCAGGGCTAGGCGCTAAACCATAAGCGGAAACATACCACCAGACAAAATAAGCTAAGGCTAGGCCAATCGCCCACTTAGCTTCTTTGTGTGCTTGTCGATAACGAGCCTGTAGTGTTTTCATCGGGATGATCTTTACTGAGGTGAAGAGAGGGGGAGCATTTTTACAAACAATCAAAAGAAACACAAATGGGAAGAGGTTTCTAGGAGATCGACTTTCGTAGCTAGGGCGCTGCGCTTCTCGTGGCTTGGAAAAGCGAAAAGATGGTTGCGCGTTGCGTGAGCGCTTCGCTTCGTGTTGCGAGTAAAAGTAAGAGAAAAAAATATTGCGAGAGGCTGATCGCTCTTACACGCAACACGAGACGCGTCACTCGAAACCAGAATTCTTTTCGTGAAACGAGCAGCACAGCGCCCGAGTCCCGAAATCCGAAAACAAAAAAAGACCGCAGTTTTCACTACGGCCTTGATACTTGCTTATCTCGATAAGAGGTTAGTCTTGTAAGCCTAACTTCTTCTCAAGGTAGTGAATGTTTGCACCACCGTGTTGGAAGTTTTCATCCATCATGATGTCGATCTGTAGAGGAATGTTGGTTTTAATGCCATCAATGATGGTTTCACCTAGTGCATTCTTCATACGTGCAATTGCAACATCACGGTTTTCACCGAAAGTGATTAGCTTGCCGATCATTGAATCGTAGTGTGGCGGTACAGAGTAGCCAGCATACACGTGAGATTCCCAACGAACGCCCATGCCACCTGGTGGATGGAAGTGTTGGATTTTACCCGGGCAAGGTAGGAAGCGCACTGGATCTTCCGCATTGATACGACACTCAACCGCATGGCCGCGGATCTTAATATCGTTCTGCGTGAATGATAAAGGCTGACCGGCAGCAATACGTAATTGCTCTTTGATTAGGTCAATGCCGGTTACCATTTCTGTCACTGGGTGCTCTACCTGAATACGCGTGTTCATTTCAATGAAGTAGAACTCGCCGTTTTCGTATAGGAACTCGAAAGTACCTGCGCCACGGTAGCCGATTTCAATACAAGCACGCGTACAACGCTCACCAATGTATTGACGCATTTCTTCTGTAATACCTGGAGCCGGAGCTTCTTCAACCACTTTTTGGTGACGACGTTGCATTGAACAGTCACGCTCACCTAGGTGGATTGCGCCGCCTTGGCCATCTGCTAATACTTGAACTTCAATGTGACGAGGGTTTTCTAGGTATTTCTCCATGTAAACCATGTCATTGTTGAAGAAAGATTTTGCTTCAGAACGAGTCATTGCAATTGCTTCAACCAAATCGGCATCTTTACGTACTACACGCATACCACGACCACCGCCACCACCAGAGGCTTTGATGATCACTGGGTAGCCAATGCGTTTTGCAAAGGCGCGGTTTTTCGCATCGTCATCGTCTAACGGGCCATCAGAACCCGGTACACAAGGTACGCCAGCTTTTTTCATTGCGTTGATAGCAGACACTTTGTCACCCATTAGGCGAATAGTTTCCGCTTTCGGGCCAACGAAGATGAAGCCAGATTTTTCAACTTGTTCAGCGAAATCGGCATTCTCTGATAAGAAACCGTAACCTGGGTGGATAGCAACTGCGCCCGATACTTCTGCAGCAGAAATAATGCGTGGCACGTTTAGGTAGCTATCAGTACTGCGAGCAGGACCAATACAAATGGTTTCATCTGCAAGTAGTACGTGTTTTAAATCACGGTCAGCCGTTGAGTGAATGGCGACCGTTTTAATGCCTAGCTCTTTACATGCGCGAAGAATACGTAGGGCGATTTCGCCTCGGTTCGCGATGACTAATTTATCTAGCATTTTATTGCCTCTTGTTACCGTGTTAATGATGTGAGATCTGTTTGAGACAACAGACTTATTCAATCACAACAAGCGGTTGATCGAATTCAACAGGTTGGCCATCTTCAACAAGAATAGCTTTAACAACACCTGTTTTATCAGCTTCAATTTGGTTCATCATTTTCATTGCTTCAACGATACAAAGAGTTTGACCTTCTTGTACGCTTTGGCCAATCTCGATGAAAGATTTCGCTTCTGGGCTTGGAGAACGGTAGAAAGTACCAACCATTGGTGAAAGTACTTTGTGACCCGTTTCTACTGGAGCAGCCACAGGCGCTGCTGGTTCAGATACCGCGGGTGCAGCCGCAGGCGCTGCTGGAGCCGGAGCTGCCGCATATTGAACTGGAGCCGCAGGAGCCGCTTGATTGCTATAGCGGTTGATGCGTACTGATTCTTCACCTTCAGAGATTTCAAGTTCAGCGATGCCAGATTCTTCTACTAGCTCGATAAGCTTCTTGATTTTACGAATATCCATAATGTGTTCTCTATTAGTTTAATTATTCATTGTCACGACAATAGTAAAACTACTGCCAATGTCGTAAACGCGTCCAAGTAAGTTGAACGCGCGAAATCTTGGTAGCGAAATCATTAAGCCGATGTGGTTTGGCTTAAATGAGTGTGCGCTGCCGAGAGTGCAAATTGGTAACCTTGAGCGCCGAGCCCGCAAATTACACCAACCGCTTTATCTGAAAGATAAGAATGATGGCGGAAAGCTTCACGAGCATGAACGTTCGATAGGTGCACTTCAATAAATGGAATCTTCACCCCAAGCAATGCATCGCGTAGTGCCACACTAGTGTGGGTAAACGCGGCAGGGTTGATGATGATAAAGTCGATAGTGTTGTAAGCGGCATGAATCGCTTCGATCAATTCGTATTCACGATTCGATTGTAGATGCGACAGTTCAATACCTAACTCTTTAGCTTGCGCCTCCAAGTTATTAACAATATCGGACAATGTATTAGAACCATAATGCGTCGGTTCACGTAACCCGAGCAAATTTAAATTCGGCCCATTTAAGACTAGAACTCGTAAGTTTGCTGACATTGTGTGGCTAATATCCATTAAAGTGAATGTAAAATGCATCATGTCATAATTTTGATGCTTTGCTAAGTAAGATAGCAAAAAAAATGACTCTACATCTAATAATTTGCCCAATTATAGCTAAATCAGCGCAAATCGCAGCATTTTACTGGTCTAATGAGGTGATAGCCGGTTTTCGGAGTCTCGAGGCTCGTTTCTCGACATTGATGTGAAACCTTCAACATTATGATTGAAGTGAGGAGGGCTTTTTCTTTTTCGAGCCACGAGCAGCGTAGTGCCCGAGAATCGAGTAATGAAAAAAAACCGCAGCCTAAGCCACGGTCTTTGTTATCTATTTTTACGCTTCAGGTGTCGCGATCGCTATCTACACCAAATTCGCTTTTTCTTCGATTAATTTGTCGACTACGCTTGGGTCGGCAAGAGTAGAAGTATCCCCTAGGTTGCCGGTATCGCCAGTGGCAATTTTACGTAAGATTCGACGCATAATTTTGCCTGAGCGAGTTTTCGGTAGTGAATCCGTCCAATGCAACACATCTGGCGTGGCGATTGGGCCAATTTCTTTACGTACCCAATCTTTGACTTCTTTATGCAATTCCGCTGATGGGAATTCACCATCATTCAGCGTGATATAAGCATAAATCGCCTGACCTTTAATATCATGTGGAATACCAACAATCGCCGCTTCAGCAATTTTATCAAATGCCACAAGCGCAGACTCTATCTCCGCGGTACCCATGCGGTGACCGGATACGTTAAGCACGTCATCCACACGGCCTGTGATCCAGTAATAACCATCTTCATCACGACGAGCACCATCACCTGTGGTGTACACGCCTTTAAAGGTTGAGAAGTAGGTTTGCTCAAAGCGGTCGTGGTCACCATAAATAGTGCGCATTTGTCCCGGCCAAGAGTCAGTGATCACTAAGTTACCTTCGTTAGCACCTTCCAGTGTGCCGCCTTCATTATCAAACAATGCTGGTTGTACGCCGAAGAATGGGCGTGTCGCTGAGCCTGCTTTTAGTTCGGTAGCACCCGGAAGAGGTGTGATCAAAATGCCGCCGGTTTCAGTTTGCCACCAAGTATCAACAATCGGGCAGCGCTCATCACCGATGGTTTTGTAGTACCACTCCCAAGCTTCTGGGTTAATTGGTTCACCTACCGAGCCCATAATACGTAAGCTAGAACGGTTGGTGCCTTTAATCGCTTCATCACCTTTCGCCATGAGTGCACGGATCGCCGTTGGCGCGGTATATAAAATGCTAACTTGATGCTTATCAACCACTTCGCTCATGCGGCTAGTGTTAGGGTAGTTTGGCACACCTTCAAATAGGATGGTTTTTGCGCCGTTAGAGAGTGGACCATATACAAGGTAAGTGTGGCCAGTGATCCAACCGACATCGGCGGTACACCAGAACACGTCATTCGGTTGGTAATCGAACACATATTTGAATGTCATGGTGGCGTACACTAGGTAGCCGCCAGTGGTATGAAGTACGCCTTTGGGTTTGCCGGTTGAACCTGATGTGTAGAGAATAAATAGCGGGTCTTCGGCATTCATCGGTTCTGGTGCGCATTCTGGCGAGGCTTGCTCGGTTGCTTCATGCCACCAAATATCACGTTCTGCATTCCATTCAACATTGCCACCAGTGCGTTGGAAAACCACTACGCTGCTGATATTGGTTTCTGGGTTTTGCAAAGCTTGGTCTACGTTGGCTTTAAGTGGTACGGCGCGTCCACCGCGTACCCCTTCATCGGCTGTGATCACAACTTTTGCGTTGGAATCAATAATACGACCGGCAAGTGCATCAGGAGAGAAACCGCCAAAAACGACAGTATGGATAGCACCGATACGAGTACACGCCAGCATGGCAACGGCGGCTTCTGGCACCATTGGCATATAAAGACAAACCACGTCGCCTTTTTTCACGCCCTGCGCTTTTAATACATTGGAGAAGCGACACACTTTTTCATGTAATTGGTTAAAGGTAATTTGCGCGTCATCGTTTGGATCATCACCTTCCCAAATAATCGCCACTTCATCACCACGTTCTGCGAGGTGGCGGTCAATACAGTTAGCTGAGACGTTAAGCTGGCCATCTTCAAACCATTTGATGCTGATGTTGCCAGGTTCAAAAGAAGTATTCTTAACCTGAGTAAAAGGTTTGATCCAATCAACAATCTTGCCATGTTTGCCCCAGAAACCTTGCGGGTCATTGATCGATTCTTGGTACATCGATAGGTAGGTGTCATTGTCGGCGTGAGTTTGCTGCAAGATGTTGTCTTTAACTGGATGAATATGAACTTCACTCATTGGGCTCTCCTTGCTTGAGTCGGACTCAATTCTTAATCTGTAGGGATTTGTCTTTTTTGTTTTATCTTACTTTCCGCCTATGAGGTGTTTTCTACAATTAGACTTTAGGCTTAGATGTTGTTAATAAAGGTTTTTTAGCTCAAATTATCGGGTGAAATGAGAGCTAGATCGGATGTTTTTAACCTTTTCGATAGGCAAGACTTGGGTTTGGCATGCTGCCGTAAGTGAGCCGAACATAAATCAATGCCGCAGTAATGGCATCTTGTAGCGCATCATGGCGTTCTTGAATCGGCAGTTCTAAATGTCGACAAATCGCCTCTAAACTTAAATCGCAATAAGCATTGGGGAGTAGACGCTCTAGTTGCTCATGATAAAGATGGCTGACTTCAATTAATGGATTAGGTAGTGGAAACCCAAAATGCTTTTTATAAGCGCGGTCGAGTATCGTTTTGTCATAACGGATGTGGTATCCCACCAATGGGCGATTGCCGATAAATGCCAGTAACTTCTCTAACCCTTCTGCTTCCGAGTAGCCTTCAGTTAAATCATTGTGGCGAATATGATGAATTTTCACTGAGTTGGAGCATAACGATTGCGGCGCTTTCAGCTTGATATGAAACGGCTCACTAGTAATGATTTTATTGTTGATGATTTTGGTAGCCGCAATGGTGACCAATTCCGCTTGTTGTGGATTTAAGCTGGTGGTTTCGCAATCCAGAGACACAAATTCGCCTTTGGGGATCGTGCCAAATAATGGTTGGTACGGGGACCCTTTGAGGCGATAAAACCAATATAAACGCTGCAGAGTATTCATACGCTTACTCCCTAATTTGATAATGATAGCCAAGCCATTGCTTGAATTTTTTGACTACATGTAGGCTATGACGTAGTAGATCGCGCTCACTACGATTGAGGCTTTGAACATCCAATTGATTATGACTATGTTGGCAAATTAGCTGCTGCGACAGTCGCCACTTGATAAACAGTTTGAGGGCTTCCGATAAATTATCAGCGGTTAAGCTTTCTAAAATATTTTGTTTTTGCAGCTGTTCAATTCGCTCAAAAGTATTGCTGGCGAGAATTTGATGCTCTAGTGCCAAAGTGCGAATGCCGTGTACGATCGGGAAAATCCCACCTTGTTTAATATCAATGCCTTGCTTACTTTGTTTCACTTGACCAAAAAAGGTTAATGGCACCGCAAAGCCTAGTGCCGGACGAGCGAATTCCATCAAGCCGAGACCATTATTGTGCATTAAAGTGTGCAGTTGTTGTTTCAGTGGTTCGAGTAGGCTTTTATTGCCGGCAATGGCTTGAGCGTCAGAAAAAATCGCCAGCTTCATCACCGAAGATGACGAACTTTCTTTAGCCCATTGTTGTAGGCATTTTTTCCAATCAAGTTGGCTTTTGACCCATTCAGGGTTGTTGACCATCACTTTACCGGGACAAGGTGGATAACCAAGCCGTTGCAAAGTCTCACTGAAACTGTCCATCAAAGGGCCAAATTGATGCCAATGCAGACCATCTTTGATGATTAACGCATTGTCTTGATCGGTTTTGAGAATTTGTTCGCCACGTCCTTCTGAACCGAGTACCAATAAACAGCAATGATCATGTAAATGCGCTGGCACGATAAGCTCAAAAGCTTTCTCTATGATCTGTTCATTGACCGCTGAAATAAGCTCCATAATAAATCGAGTACGAATCCCGTTATGTTGCAGGGTGTGCACTAATTCTCGTTGTCGGCTGGCTGCATCGATCAGTTCTTCTAGATTACTGGCGTTAGCAATTCTCAAGGTTAATACGTGTGAATGGGTCGAAAATGCGCTCAATACTTGGGTGAGATTAAGCATGCCGACAATTTGTTGCCCTTGAGTCACAGCAAGGCGTTTGCATTTGTAACGGGTCATCATGATCATGGCATCAAATAAATAATCACCTTCTGGTACATGCAGAACCGGAGAATTCGCCACTTGCTGCGCCGGGTAATCAAGCGGTTGCTGATCTAGGGCAATCGCGTGCAATAGATCGGTACGAGTAATAATGCCAAATGGCAACTGTGAATCGGTATGTTGCTGATTGGTATGTCGGTAAGTGGGTAGGGCAATTAACGCCGCATCACTGCCATGTTGCTGCATTTGTTCGGTGGCTTGTTTTAAATTGGCATCCGCCTCAAGTATTAGTGCTGGGGTGTAGATAGCCGCATCAACTTTGGTCAGAATAAATTCAGCTAAATTTTGTTGGTTATGCGCTTGTTCAATTCGTTGTTGGCGAGCGGATAAGTTGTTATCAAAATAAGCGGCAAAGTCTTCATTTTCTTTATATAAAGTTAAGAAAATACGTCGAGGAAGTAGGTAGGTAAGGGTATCTTCTAGGGCGGTATAACGATGCTTTATGTTGCCATCAAGTAGCGATCGCACATCAAACATGTCTTCATGGGCGTAGTGAGCGAACACTTCTCGACCATCATCACTGGTTTCTTCTACCGCACCTTTAATTAATACATACAGGTTTTCATCACATTTTCCCGGAGTGAGTATGGTGTCGGATTGGCGAAAATAAGCCACATCAAGATTCGAGCGTAGTTGTGCCTGTTGCTGTTCTGACAAGCGATCAAAGGGTGCTAATGTCATATTAAATTTATCAGGCATGGCAACCACACTCATACTCATACAAAAATGGGAGATTTCAGTGTGGCGATTTTGCTGATGTTTCGCTAGACGACTTTGGTCTATATGCCTTAATTGGAGTATGGGTGACTCGGTATTTTTAACATGACTGGAATAGTCACCCCGTGGGATTACAGGCATAATGTCGCCTGATTTTTGTATCTCACAAACCCTTGGATGAAATCATGCTCAAGCCCGCGCCTTTTGGCTGGATATCGCAATACTTTTTCGGCTTCTTTTTTGTTTATGGCGTGTACTTGCCTTTTTGGGGCTTATGGCTTTCACAACAAGGTGTTTCTTCAGCCGATATTGGGCTGTTAATTGGACTAGGTTTTGCAACTCGCTGTGTGACCAATTTATTACTCACTCCAAGGCTGCATAAAGTCGAGTACTTATTACCGGCTCTGCGCATTCTGACGTTTATCTCGTTAATTTTCTGTAGCTTGCACGTACTGACCGGCGGCAATTTCTGGTGGCTGGCGTTAACGACGGTTGGTTTTAATGCCAGCTTTGGCCCCGGTATGCCGTTGTCCGATGCGGTCGCTAACTATTACAGTAAATTGAAAGTGATTGATTATGGACGTAGCCGACTATGGGGCTCGGTGTCCTTTATCGTCGGTTCAACCTTGGTGGGTTATTTAGCCAATGGTTTCGGCGCGGATATGATTGTCTATACGGCGATGGCGGGTTTATTGGTGGCCACGCTGCTTTCTCTGCGTAATCCAACTCAACTACCTGTGACTCAAGCCGCCGATCAGCATCAAGAACGCCCGAAACTTATTGGGCTAGTCAAGCAATGGCCAGTCGTAAAATTCCTGTGCTTGATTGCACTGATTCAAGGTTCTCACGCTGCCTACTACAGTTTTAGTGCTATTCATTGGAAAGAAGTAGGGATTCCCGAGTCGGTGATTGGCTATTTGTGGAGTTTTTCGGTGGTTTCCGAAGTGTTGTTATTTGCGTTTAGCGCGCGATTATTCGGAGGCTGGTCACTGCGTGCGATGTTTTTGGTGGCTTCTGTCGCAGCAATTGTCCGTTGGAGTGGTCTGGCGCTGACTCATGATGTTTGGCTGTTGGCGGGTTTACAGACATTGCATGGCCTAACTTTCGCGCAGACTCACTTTGCCACGATTCGCTATATCCAGCAGTCTGATGACCATCTCATGGTGCCATTGCAAGGTTTGTATAATGCGATCCCGTTAGGCGCATTTGTTGCCTTGATGACGGCGTTAAGTGGCTGGGGCTATCAAGCGTGGGGCGCGGGTGTTTTTTGGATAATGGCGGCGATGGGCGTGCTGGCTCTACTGATTAAATTAGATGCTCCTAAAAGCTTAAAATCATCCGACTGATTTGATGAGAATTTATAATCCAATAATTTCGCACTGAGCCCACAAATTAAGCGTAAAGCGATTGAGGGGAAAAGCTCGCCATAGCACAATCGAATCAATATACATGGATGGTAGATTGAGGCGATATGCAAGGATGGATAGTGATCCCAGTATCACTGGCGTATTTAGGGATACTGTTTTTAATTGCCTGGTATGGCGATAGGCAAAAAAGCTGGTTATTTCGTTGGCGACCTTGGATCTATAGTTTATCTATTGCGGTCTACTGTACCTCTTGGACTTTCTACGGCACGGTTGGACAAGCCAGTGCTGACATGTGGTCTTTCTTACCGATTTATCTTGCGCCCATTGTGGTTTTTACTTTGGGCTGGCGCATTCTCGCGCGTTTAATTCTGATCACCAAGCGTGAACATATCACCTCGATTGCCGATTTTATCGCGGCGCGTTATGGAAAATCGCAAGGACTAGCCATCACCGTCACTTTAATTGCGGTGATTGGTATCTTGCCTTATATCGCGTTGCAATTACGTGGCATTACCATGGGGCTAGAGTTGGTTGCGCCTAATTTAATGCAACAACTTGGCTACCAAGATATGCAAGTGTCGTGGTTTGTGGTCGGCGTGTTGGCGGTGTTTACCATGTTGTTTGGTACTCGCCATATCGACAACACCGAGCATCACCGCGGCATTATGATGGCGGTGGCGTTTGAGTCGGTGGTCAAACTATTAGCGTTTTTAGTGGTTGGCGTATTTGTGGTGTATTTGATTTATCAAACCCCGGATATCAGTTTAAGCCAATTATCACAACAGTATTATCAAGCGCCGAATATTCCTACCTTAATCATTCACATGCTGCTGACTATGGCGGCGATCATTTGTTTACCGCGCCAGTTCCACACCACCATAGTGGAAAATGATCAAGCGCGTGATTTGCATGTCGCAAGACGAGTCTTTCCGATCTATTTAGTGCTGATGGGCTTGTTTGTATTGCCTGTCGCATGGGCCGGCCAATATTTACTAGGTGGTTCAAGCGCAGATGCTTATGTGATTAATCTGCCGTTATCGGTTGGCGCAGATACCATTGCTTTGCTGGCTTATTTAGGCGGTACTTCAGCGGCCAGTGGCATGGTGATTGTCTCGACCATTGCGCTTACCATTATGGTGTCTAATGACCTAGTCTGGCCGATGTTACTGCGTCGAATGAAGTTATCTAAGGCCAAACCCGGGCATATCTCCGGCCTATTGCTCAATGTACGCCGCGCTTTGATTGCTCTGTTATTAGCTGGGGCATGGGGCTTTTATCAAATACTCGATCACGTACCTTCACTCGCGGTGATTGGCTTATTGTCTTTCGCGGCAATTGCGCAATTTGCTCCTGCACTACTTGGTGGTTTGTATTGGCGAAAAGGCAATCGCAAAGGCGTGTATGTCGGGTTAATTCTTGGTTTTGTGGTGTGGCTCGCCACCTTAATGCTGCAAACCAATATGTTGGCGGGCAGTGAAGAAACTAACTTCCTAGTCTGGTTCCTGACGCCGCCTGAATGGCTACAAAGCTTGAATTTACAGTCTTCCGATTGGGGAATGGCGCTAAGCCTTGTGGTGAACAGTTTAGCCTACGTTTTTGTTTCCTTAGTGACGCGTTCCAGTTTAAGT
Source organism: Vibrio sp. CK2-1 (assembly GCF_021726515.1). GTDB lineage: Bacteria > Pseudomonadota > Gammaproteobacteria > Enterobacterales > Vibrionaceae > Vibrio. The sequence goes on from NZ_JAKKCJ010000006.1 coordinate 56,985, forward strand.
GAACGCCTGCAAGCCGCTTCGTTTGTCGGAACGCCATTTCCAGAAAGTGAAGATGTCAGCTTGTACCAAAGTCGAGTCAGTGTGGCTGAGCTAGAAATGCTGGCTTCACGCTTTGTTGGTCGTAAGCGAGCACGTAATGCCTTCCAACTTTTTTGGTCACAACAACCAGAAACACTACTACCTCAACAACAAGCTTCTGCGCCATTGATTCGTCATACCGAGCGAGTACTGGCGGGGGTTTTTGGTGCATCTTCCGCCCGTTTAGTGCTGACTTCAGCGCTGCAAGGTCGCAATATGCAGTTGGAAGAAGTGGCGGCGATAGTCGATGAAGCGTCCGAGCTGTATGACTTTAGCCGAGGTTTATTGCAAGGGGCGATTGAACACGTTAGCCAAGGTATTGCAGTAGTTGATAAACAACTGCGGCTGGTGGCGTGGAATCAACGTTATTTGGAGCTATTCGATTTTCCTCCGGGGTTAATTCAGGTTGGGCGACCGATTGCCGATATTATTCGTCATAATGCCCAGCAAGGTTTATGTGGGCCGGGCGATCCGGAAATACATGTACGCCGCCGAGTTGAGCATTTAGAGCGTGGCACTCAGCATACATCTTCTCGAATCCGTGAAGATGGTCAAGTGATTGAAGTGCAAGGTAACCCAATGCCCGGCGGCGGTTTTGTCATGAGTTTTTCTGATATCACCGCTTTCCGTCGCGCCGAGCAAGCGTTAAAAGAAGCCAATGAAACTTTGGAAGACCGAGTACAAGAGCGTACCTACGAGTTAGAAAAGCTAAATACTAAACTGGTGAGTGCAACTCGAGATGCGCAGCAAGCTTCTCAATCGAAAAGTCGACTATTGGCCGCGGTTAGCCATGATTTAATGCAACCACTCAATGCCGCCCGTTTGTTTGCTTCATCGCTCAGCGAAACTGCCAGTGACGATAATACCAAGCAATTTTCTAATCATATTGAAAGTGCCTTAGGGGCGGCGGAAGATTTAATTGGCGATCTATTGGATATTTCTCGCTTAGAATCAGGCAAAGTGCCGACCGATATTCGCTGTTTTGAATTGCGCGAAGTGCTAGATAAATTAGACGCAGAGTTCAGCGTATTAGCGGCAGAGCAAAATGTTGAATTTGAGCGAGTGCCGACCCAGTTGATTGTTGAATCCGATCCAAAACTACTTAGACGAGTACTGCAAAACCTGCTCACTAATGCGTTTCGTTATAGTCAGCAAGAAGGGCGTCGAGGCAAAGTTCTGCTTGGTGTAAGGCGCATTAAGGATGATATTCGCATTGAAGTGTGGGATAACGGTATTGGTATTCCACTGGAAAAACAGGGTGAAATTTTTGATGAATTTACCCGAGTCGATGAAAACCGTGCCGATCAAGGCTTAGGGCTAGGTTTAGCCATCGCTCGCGGGATCACCCGATTACTTGGGCATCATTTAGAGCTGCGTTCATGGCCACAACAAGGCACGGTATTTTCAGTGAGCTTGAAGCGCTGTCATCAGTTACCAGTAGAACCTGTGAAAGCCAAAGTTATCGAGCATGCGCCACTGGCCAATATCAAAGTACTGTGTGTTGATAATGAACCGGATATCTTGTTAGGCATGAAAACCTTACTTGAACGTTGGGGCTGTGAAGTGCGTACCGCGCTCGATCTCAAACAAAGCATCAGCGCGTTAGAACACGACTGGAACCCAGAAGTGGTATTTTCTGATTATCACTTAGATAATGGCCGCACCGGTTTAGAAGTGCTCGATGCGTTAAGAGAACAAATTGGTGATAGCTTTGTTGGGGTAGTGATCAGCGCCGATCGCTCAGAAGAAGTAAACCAAGTCATTAAAGCGGGTGGCTTCCAATTTTTAACTAAGCCAGTTAAACCGTTGAAGTTAAGAGCCGTGCTGAATCGCTTATAATGATGAATCGGTTGTAGTGATGAGTAGCTTATAGTAACGGCTTTGTATTAAATGAATAATAAAAGGATGTAGAGTAATGATGGGTGAATATCAAACTAAGCAAGGCGTGCTAGTTGAAATCTTCCAAGGGCAAGTGCGTATTGCGATGGGCGGTTTAGTGGTGACAGATAAAGTGGAAAACATTCACGCGATCACCATTAATACTCCAGATGGTGCAGGCAGTTTTTATCTCGCCGTCGATGATTCGAATGCTTTGTTGTTTGTGGAAGATTTAGCTGAGCTTGAAGCGGTTGCGCAAGTGTTGGGGATAGAGGTAGAGAAGGGGTAATAGTCCCTGGTTTCTAGTTCCTAGGTGATCGACTCTCGTCGCTCGGGCGCTTTGCTTCTCGTATATCGAAAAAGCGGTCTGTGGTAGTTGACAGGTTAGCTTATCACATTAAAACTCACTTCGAGCAACGAGCAACGAGCAACGAGCAACGAGCAACGAGCAACGAGCAACGAGCAACGAGCAACGAGCAACGAGCAACTAAAAAGCCCGAAGAATTATAAACTCTTCGGGCTTTGTTTATTTTAGGATATTTACCCTAGTTGATTAGTGGTCGTGAGCTTTGCCTGCGCCTTTCGGGAAGCGGATTGACTCAACCATATCTTGTACATCTTTTGGTACTTCAGCAGTGAACTTGTTCACCACAATCGATACTACGAAGTTCAGACACATACCTAGCGTACCGATACCTTCTGGGCTGATGCCGAAGAACCAGTTGTCAGGTGTGCTTGCCGCAGGGTTTACGAACTTGAAGTAAATGATGTAAGCGGCAGTAAAGGTAATACCTGTCACCATACCGGCAATCGCACCTTCCTTGTTCATCTTCTTATAGAAAATACCTAAGATGATCGCAGGGAAGAAGGACGCTGCTGCTAAGCCGAAGGCAAAGGCCACCACCTGTGCCACAAAGCCTGGTGGGTTAATCCCTAAGTAACCAGCACCAATTACCGCTAGTGCTGCGGCCCCCCGAGCAAATAGTAGCTCCTGTTTATCGGTCATATTGGGCTTGAACTCTTTCTTCAATAAATCATGAGAAATTGAGGTCGAGATAACCAATAGTAAGCCTGCTGCTGTCGATAGTGCGGCCGCTAGACCACCCGCTGCCAGTAGTGCTACTACCCAGTTAGGTAATTTCGCTAGTTCTGGAGAAGCCAATACGATGATGTCACGGTTGATGTTCATCTCATTACGCTCATCGCCAGAGTAGAACATTTTGCCATCGCCGTTCTTATCTTCCCACGAAACAAGACCTGTGCTTTCCCAGTTGTTATACCAGCTTGGGGCATTTTCAACAGCAACACCTTGTTGATCTGGGCCGTTGATAGTCTCAATTAAGTTTACACGAGCAAATGATGCCACTGCTGGAGCAGTTGTATAAAGTAGCGAGATGAACAGAAGTGCCCAACCTGCAGAAATACGAGCATCTTTTACTCTAGGTACGGTAAAGAAACGAATGATTACGTGTGGTAAACCTGCTGTACCGACCATTAGTGCCGCGGTAATGAAGAAGATATCGACAGTACTTTTCGAACCATCTACATAGGAGTTAAAGCCTAATTCTTGCGTTAGTCCTTCTAAGCGATCCATTAGGTACACATCAGAGCCTGAAATGGTTGAACCCATACCAATTTGTGGGAACACATGTCCAGTCATCATAATTGAAGTGAAAACCGCAGGAACAAGGAAAGCAAAAATCAGTACGCAGAATTGTGCTACCTGAGTATAGGTAATGCCTTTCATGCCACCTAATACCGCATAGAAGAATACAATCGCCATACCAATGATGATACCGAGATTGATGTCGACTTCTAAGAAGCGCGCAAAAACCACACCTACACCACGCATTTGGCCTGCCACATAAGTGAACGACACAAAGATGGCACAGAAGATAGCCACTAAGCGTGCAGTACGGGAGTAGTAACGGTCACCGATAAAATCAGGAACCGTGAACTTGCCGAATTTACGTAAATAAGGGGCTAAACAAAGTGCTAATAATACGTAACCGCCAGTCCAACCCATTAAGTAAACTGAGCCATCGTAGCCGGCAAAAGAAATGATACCTGCCATTGAAATGAATGATGCCGCTGACATCCAGTCGGCAGCGGTTGCCATACCGTTAGCAACTGGGTGAACCCCACCACCAGCGACATAGAACTCACTGGTTGACCCAGCGCGTGCCCAAATTGCAATGCCGATATACAACGCAAAGGTGATACCGACGAGAATAAACGTCCAAGTTTGAATATCCATATATTAGCCTCTTAGTCTTCCTGTACACTGTATTTTTTATCAAGCGCATTCATGCGAGCGACATACACGAAGATCAACACCACGAAGGTATAAATAGACCCTTGCTGTGCAAACCAAAATCCCAATTTGAATCCTGCAAATTGGATGGTATTAAGTGCATCGACAAATAAAATGCCCGCACAGTAAGACACCACGAACCAAATGGTCAGTAGTGTCGCCATAATGCCTAGGTTTTCCTTCCAGTAGGCTTGGGCATGTTTGTCAGATTCAAACGCCATGGCCATTCTCCTTTGTTTTACGTAATTATGTTCACTGAATTCAGAGTGAACTCTTTTGTTAATAAAACGTTACGAGAAAACAATAGCAGTTGGAGCCGAATGGGGCTTTTCAACTTTAGTCGGGCAGGAATAGTGGAAAATTAAGACCTTAGCGGCTTTTTTGTGAGATGGGTTGGAATAATTTAGCCTAGCTCTGGGTTAGGGCTAGGCTAAGGTCTAATAAGGTTAGGCTAAGGTCTAATAAGGAAATTTCAGCAGGAAGCTAACTTAATTAAAATAGAAGTCTTTTACGCCTAAGAGTAAATTGTTCACCGCAACAGCCGCTAAGATTAACCCCATTACTCGGCTAATAATTGCCGCACCGACATTACCAATGATCTTATGAATACCTGTGGCACCAATTAGTAAGGCTAATGTTGATAATAATACTAGTACCATAACTCCAGCGGTTAAGCTTTGGTCGATAATCGAGTTACGATGGTTATCGGTGAGTAGTACGATCGCCATCATCGCACCCGGAGAGGCAATCGAGGGAATCGCCAATGGATAAACCGCTAAGTTTGCCAGATCTGAACGATTAAGATCTTGAGTTAACTTTGCTTCTTGTGCCGGCTTTCCTTCACCAAAAATCATACTCAAAGCGAATAGCAATAAGACTAATCCGCCGGCAGCTTGGAAGGCTGGCAATGGAATCTGCATCGCCTCTAATAAGATTTGCCCCATCACCAAAAAGAACAATAATACACCGGTTGCAATAGCGACGGCTTTTAAGGCAACTAAGCGCTTTTGTTTAGTAGTCAGTCCTTGAGTTTGAGACAAATAAATCGGTACGGTACCAACGGGATCAATGACGGCCCATAATACGACAAATTGGGTAATTAAAACGCTGATCAAGATGGCTCCTTTGTGATGTTAAGGGTTAAAGTGATTCTTTTGGGGTGATGACAATTCCGACCGTGGTGATTCGCTGATCAACAATATCTCGAATAAACAATGTGACATTACCAAATTCTTTTGCAGCATCACGAATAGGGATACCATCAAATGACTGCATTAATAATTCATTTAAAGAGAGATGGTGTTCTGCAGGTAAATTGATGCCGTAAGAATGATGTATATCTCCTATTTTTGTAAAGCCTTTCAAGCATAGTTCATGATTAGGTAAGCTTTCTATTGGTGTCTCATCTGCACTCGAACAAATAAGGTCAACGAAATCTCTAACATTAGGCTTCATCATGATAAATAGATGATCTTCTGCCAATATTAAAGTGGAACCACGAGGTGGGATGACTTGTTTACCTCTCGTTATCATGGCGACAACCGTACCATCAGGAAGTGCCATTTGAGATAAGCGACGTCCGGCTATCCTTGAATTTGCTCCGAGTCTATATTCAACAATTTCTGCATCGACATCACCTAAGGTGGTGATTTCTAATGTTGCTGCAGGTGTTGATGGTGCAGGCTCCGTTAAACCTAATCGTCGAGCCATGAGAGGCAAAGTTGAACCTTGTATAGTGGCAGAAATAAATACGACGAAAAACACCACATTAAAAATTAACCCAGCATCAGGTACCCCGTACATTAAAGGGTAAATGGCGAGGATGATGGGCACCGAGCCTCGTAACCCAACCCAAGAAACCAATGTGATTTCTCGTAAGTTGAAACCAAAAGGTTTTAATATCGGTAGAATGGAAATCGGTCTGGCAACTAATGTTAAAACCACTGCAATCATTAAGCCTTCAAACCAAACATCGAGTAATGATGATGGTGTGATAAGTAGTCCTAATATCATAAACATGCAGATTTGGCCTAACCAAGCTAATCCATCATGGAATAAAAAAGTACTGCGTTGGAAGACAAAACGACTATTACCAATCACGACGCCTGTAATGAAAATAGATAAAAAGCCACTTCCACCTAAATTCGCACTAATTCCAAATGATAATAAGCCTAGAGCTGCCACCATGACAGGGTATAAGCCAGATGTCGTTAAGTTAATATGATTAATTAATCGGACAGATAACCACCCGCATGCAAGACCGACAGCAGAGCCTATGCCGATTTGTTGGATGAAGAGCATAAGTAAGCCTGTTCCCGGCTCTAACCCATTGACGATTATCTCTAAAAGTCCAACGGTGAGAAAGATCGCCATCGGGTCATTGGTTGCACTTTCTATTTCCAAGGTTGATTTGAGTTTAGGGTTGATATGAATACCGGCATTTCGTAATAGAGAGAATACCGCAGCAGCATCCGTTGAACCGACAATGGCACCAATCAATAAGCCATAAATTAAAGGTATATCAAGAATGTAAGCGGCAGCAAAGCCTGTTATCGCCGATGTGAATAAAACCCCGAGCGTGGCCAATAAAGAAGCCGGTTTCCAGACTGATTTAATTGATGCCATTGGGGTGTTTAAGCCACCATCAAACAAGATGACAGCTAGTGCTAAAGTACCTAATGAATGAGCGATAAGAGCATTATCAAAATCAATGCCACCGGGACCATCTTCCCCTGCTAGCATGCCAACAATCAGAAACATCACCAATACAGGTAAGCCTAAACGTGCAGAAACCTTGCTTGAGAGGATACCAAAGGCAATTAAAATGGCAGCGAGTAAGATAAGTTGGTCAATTATAAACATGCAAGGCACTCTTTTATTAATGGCGTTAGCATTAAAGTACGTCGAGTCGCTAAATTATCTCGATATGTCGCTTAGTTGGGGTGAATTAGCAGAGGACTGTGAATGAGGGTTCACTTTTTTGTTGCTAAAGGGAAAAAAGAAAGCGACCAATAAAATGTATCATAATTTTGCTATTGATACATTTTATTGATCGCGAGTAATGGCTTGTAATGATTAGTTTTCTGTTTCCAACTGTTGCAGCAAGATCACCGCTTGAGTACGGTTTTTAACGTCTAGCTTGCGGAATATTGCGGTCATATGCGCTTTAATTGTTGCTTCTGAGACATTCAATTCATAAGCAATTTGCTTGTTAAGTAAGCCGTCTGACAACATGCCTAATACTTTATATTGCTGAGGCGTTAACGCGGCCAGTTTTTGGCTAAGCTCATTACAAGCGTCATTATTTTGAATAAGACCTTCAGGGAAGAATGGGTCGCCATTGAGTACTTGGTTGAGCGCGCTGTTCAGTTCGCGCATATCGCTCGATTTTGGAATAAAACCAAACGCGCCATGGCTTTTCACCTGACTGACGACGCTAGATTCTTCACTGGCGGAAATGACCACAATCGGTAAATCTGGATACTCTGAGCGCAAGTGAATTAACCCTGACATACCATTTGAGCCGGGCATTTTTAGATCGAGTAATAAAAGGTCGGGTTCATCGACTTTCTTAATTAATGCCAGTAATGCATCGAGAGAGTCGGCTTCATGTAAGTTAGCGCCACTCACCGCCATATGAATAGATTGAAATAGGGCGTTACGAAAGAGTGGATGATCATCTGCAATGATAATGTTGTATGTCGAATCCATGACAATTAGTTCACTGTTAAAGTAACAATGGATTCATTATCAACCTGTTTAGCGCATCTCTCAACCGAGCAAAGGCAAAAGTCTGAACCATATCCGACTTTTGTCTAACTTAGCGCTCTACAGCAAGTGGTTTTGCTTTAAATGTTGAGAGAAGTCATCCGCATTCATAAAACCAGCAATACGAGCTTGCGGAATGTGTTCACCTTGAGCATCCCAAAATTCAATAGTCGGCAGGCCAAGTACCTTCATTTTCTCCATCAAGGCAATATCATCTGGCGTGGCCGCGGTAACATCGGCTTGAATTAGGACAAAATTAGCCAGTTCACTAGCGACTTTTGGGTCGTGAAAGGTGTACTTTTCGAACTCTTTACATGCGACACACCAGTCAGCATAGAAATCAAACATCACTGGCTTATTAGCGGCTTTGGCTTGGGCTAGTTGCTGCTCTAGTTCGCTTACTGTTGAGATGCGGGTAAAGGAAATATTCGCTTGTGATGACTGCGTATGGTTTTGTCCTGAACTAATCACTCCCGCGGTTTGTAAGCCGAAATACGCCGAGAACACTAAACCCAGAATCGCCACGATTCCGACAAGACTTTGCTGCCAACTTGCTTGCTGCATGCTTTGTTTAACATGATACAACCAAGCAAAGCTGATGAGTCCGAGGGTGACCCATAATCCTTGCGCCCACACTTCTGGCAAGATGCGTTCTAATAAGAAAATCGGTGCCGCTAGTAGGATAAAGCCAAATAGGACTTTTACTCGATTCATCCATTCGCCTGCTTTGGGTAGTAATTTATTACCAAACACCGCAACGATAATCAGTGGAATACCCATACCTATGGCTAGGGCATACAGCGCAATCGCACCAGTCAGTAGATCGCCACTTTGCGCCACATACAATAGCGCACCAGAAAGTGGCGCGGTGGTGCAAGGCGAACACACTAAACCGGAGATCACGCCCATAATAAACACCCCAGCTAAATTACCGCCTTGTTGTTTATTGCTTTGTTCATTGAGCCAAGTTTGTAGGCGACTCGGTAGTTGAATGGTGTAGAGGCCAAACATCGACAGCGACAGAAATACAAACACAATACTTAAGCCAATTAATACCGCAGGCGCTTGCAAGGCGGCTTGGAATTGCACGCCTAAAGAAGCCACTACTAGACCAAGTAGCATGTAAGTTAGCGCCATGCCTTGCACGTAGATGAAAGACAGTTTAAAGGCTTTTTTAGCGCTCAAACGACCACCGCCGAGGACGATGCCGGTTAAAATTGGGTACATAGGTAGTACACATGGCGTAAAGGCTAAACCTATACCGAGCAGTAAGAATAATAACGGCGTCCACCAATGTTCAGCGAGTTGAGAGGCAATGTTGCTGTCGGCAGAATTTGTGCTGGTGCTGGTGGTCGCTTGAGCTGCTTGGTTACTTTCTGTTGTTTGACTGCTCGCTAATGAATCAGAAGTAGTTACTGAGCTAGATGGCTGGCCGATTTGATCTAAAGGGACGATGCGCGTTTCTGGTGGGTAGCAAAAACCTGTAGTAGCACAACCTTGATATTGGACGATCAGTTCACCGTTATCGGTGACGCTTTTTAATGGAATCTCGACACTGACCGGTTCAGTGAAAATATGCACGTCACCAAAAAATTCATCGGAATGAAAAGTGCCTTCTGGGATCTTGGCTTCGCCTATTTCGGCATTGTTAGCTTGGAAAGAAAAACGCTCACGATACAGGTAATAGCCCGGCTTGATTTGCCAATCTAGAGTAACCGTATCGCCTTGTTGAATAAAATTGAAAGGGAACGCTTGATCAACTGGCACAAATTGATTGTTGGTGGCGGGCGTAGCGGAATTGGTGAAATCGGCTAAAGGCGCTTGCACTGAGTCAAAATTGGCCGCTTGAGCGGTAGTCGCAAAACCAATGAATAAGCTAACGAGCAAAGTAAATAAGCAACGAATGGCGGCCATAAAATCTCAATAATCCAGTGAAGTTTAGATAAGGTATATAAGACCACACAAAGGTGGTTTTGGTTTCATTGCGCGAGTATATCACAGACATTTATAGCGATTGTAATCAGGCAGGGGAAAACTATAGGCAATAAAAAACGAGCCCGCAGACTCGTTTTTTTGGAGGTGATGTTGCTGCTTTAATTAAAGCAAGAAGCCACCAAATACAAAACCTAGTGCTACTGACGTTGCAATGGTGATAACACCAGGGATCATAAACGGATGGTTAAACACGAGTTTACCAATGCGAGTTGAACCTGTGTCATCCATTTCAACCGCCGCCAATAGTGTAGGGTAGGTTGGAAGAACAAACAGTGCACTTACTGCTGCAAAAGAGGCGATTGCAGTCAGTGGTGCAACGCCTACTGCTAGAGCTGCTGGCATTAATGCTGTTGTGGTTGCGCCTTGAGAGTACAGCAACATAGAAGCAAAGAACAAAGTAATCGCTAGCATCCATGGGTATTGTTGTAGCAAATCACCTGCGAAGTGTTTGATTTCCACAATGTGTGCTGAAACGAAAGTATCGCCTAACCACGCGACACCAAGTACACAGATACAGGCACTCATACCTGAACGGAAAGTTGGCGCAGAAGCAATCTTAGAAGCGTCGACTTTACATAGCAGTACAATCGCGGCAGCAGCAGTTAGCATTAATGCCATGATCGCTTGAGTTAGCACGATGTGTGGGTGAGTAATCACACCAACCGTTGGTGAAATTAGCGTTGCATAGGTCACCACACAAACAATCGCTAGACAGAAGATATATACCGATAATTTTGCCGCGCCAGTCGCTTTTTCGCGTTTCTGTTGGCCTTTAAGTTTGATTAAGCCTTTTGCCATACGATCTTGATATTCAGGATCATCTTTTAATTCGCAGCCTAGGAAGTTCGCGACAAATGCACCAACCATACAAGCAATAAAGGTAGTCGGAATACAAATCGCTAACAGGGTTAAGTAGCTCACGCCAAGTGGTTTTAATAAGCCTGAGAAGAAAACTACCGCAGCTGAAATTGGAGAAGCGGTAATCGCGATTTGTGAAGCAATAACGGCAATAGAAAGTGGGCGAGATGGACGAACACCTTGCTCTTTCGCAACTTCAGCAATAATTGGTAAGGTCGAGAACGCAGTGTGGCCTGTACCGGCAAGTAGCGTCATAAAGTAAGTCACAATCGGCGCGTAAAAAGTAATACGTTTTGGATTTTTACGTAAAAATTGTTCCGCTAATTGCACTAACCAGTCCATACCGCCAGCAATTTGCATTGCCGCAATCGCTGAAATAACCGATGCAATAATTAAAATCACATCAATAGGAATCGAACCTGCATCTAAGCCAAAGATGGTCGTCAGAACCACAACGCCAGCACCACCAGCGAAACCAATACCGATACCGCCGATTCTCGCCCCGAGGTAGATAAAGAGTAATACAATTAAAAGTTGTAATAACATGTTGTTACCTTCTTTAAAGTCTAAAAATTAACCTGAGATGCAGACTTAAAAATACGACAAAAATCCACAATGCACGTTAATTTCCTAATCAAAGTTGAAAGAAAGGGAACGCTAAACGTTCCCTCTATTCGCTTTACAATAATTAGTTATAACGCTTCGCTTTGTATTGAGGATGCATTAGGTTTTCAGGAGAGAAAATTTCGTCTAATTGCTCTTCGGTTAGCAAGCCGCGGTCTAGTACGATTTCACGCACGCTCTTACCTGTTTCAGCACAGATTTTACCCACGATGTCACCTTGGTGGTGGCCAATGTATGGGTTTAGGTAAGTTACGATACCGATAGAGTTGAACACGTAGGCTTCACACACTTCTTTGTTCACGGTAATGCCGTCAACACACTTGTCACGTAAGTTAACACAAGCATTTTTCAGAATTTCTAGTGATTCAAACATACATTGTGCAATCACAGGTTCCATTACGTTTAACTGTAATTGGCCACCTTCAGCTGCAAAAGACAGTGCAGTGTCGTTACCTAGTACTTTAAAGCACACTTGGTTTACTACTTCTGGAATTACTGGGTTAACTTTAGCCGGCATAATTGAAGAACCTGCTTGTAGCTCAGGTAGGTTGATTTCATTTAAGCCAGCGCGAGGGCCAGAAGACAATAGACGTAGGTCGTTACAGATTTTAGACAGTTTAACCGCAAGGCGTTTTAGTGCGCCGTGTGCCATAACATAAGCGCCACAGTCAGACGTTGCTTCGATTAAATCTTCTGCTGGAGCACATTCAAAACCGGTTACTTCAGATAGGTGTTTAACCGCTAGTGCTTGATATTCTGGTGCGGCATTCAAGCCAGTACCAATGGCGGTTGCGCCTAGGTTTACTTCTAGTAATAACTTAGAGATGTACTGTAGGTTACGTACTTCTTCGTTTAGCGTTACAGACCAAGCGTGGAATTCTTGACCTACCGTCATTGGAACCGCGTCTTGTAGTTGAGTACGGCCCATTTTGATCACTGTGTCATATTCAGCGCTTTTATTATCAAAGGCTTCTTTTAGGTACTGAACCGCTTCAATGGTTTTCATAATGCTGCTGTAAACAGAAACACGGAAACCCGTTGGGTAAGCACAGTTCGTTGATTGACTCTTGTTTACGTGGTCATTTGGGTTGATGAAGTCGTATTCACCTTTTTCTTTACCCATTAACTCAAGTGCTAAGTTGGCGATAACTTCGTTAGTATTCATGTTAACGGAAGTACCAGCGCCACCTTGGAAAACGTCTGATGGGAATTGATCCATACACTTGCCTGTATTTAAGATCACGTCACACGCTTGAATGATGTAGTCACTGATATCGGCTGGTAATACGCCAATTTCTTTGTTGGCTAATGCCGCCGCTTTTTTGGTCATAACCATGCCGCGTACAAATTCAGGTACGTCAGAAATAGTGACATTGGAGATGTTGAAGTTTTCGATTGCTCGGATAGTGTGGATGCCGTAATACGCTTCAGCGGGTACTTCACGAGTCCCTAGTAAGTCTTCTTCAATACGGAATTGTTGTACAGGTGTTTCAATAGTTTGTGTAGTCATTGGATGGATCCTATAAGCATGGAACGCTAATAAAAAAATATCTTTGCCTATGTTGCTAGAATCCATTCACTGCATACAGGTGGCTTATCTTTGACGATGCAATCATACCCCTTTATAGGTATAAAAATAGATCATAGATCAAACTTTTCATCGCACAATGGCATCTTAATAAGAGTTTCTGTCTGTTTGCAAATGAATTGTAGGTAAGTTGTAACTTTATCGGTAATCGTTACGTTTTGAGATGGTTAACATTTGTTGTATGAAGTGGGAAAGCATACACTGATGGGTATATTACAGGAGGTGTTTGTGTTTCCGATTTTAGTTATTTTATTTATTTGTGTTCCGATCATTGAGATTGCGCTGTTTATTCAAGTCGGTGATTTAATTGGCTTATGGCCGACTATCGCGATTGTGCTATTGACCGCTTTCATCGGGGCATCTTTGGTGCGTAGCCAAGGCATTCAAACCTTGATGTCAGTGCAATCACGCATGCAGCAAGGTGAGTTGCCAGCGCAGCAAATTATTGAAGGCGTTATGCTAGCGGTATCAGGGGTATTACTACTGACTCCGGGCTTTATGACGGACGCACTCGGCATGTTGGTATTATTACCTGCACCGCGCGCATGGATCGCAAAGCAATTAATGCAACGAGTCAAAGTCAGTTCTTCGGCTCAATTCCATTCTTCATCACAGTTTCATGGTGAAAATCCATTTAATACTTCAGAGCATGATCAGCAAGGAGATGTGTTTGAAGGCGAGTTTGAAAAGAAAGCTGATGAAGATAAGAGGATAGATAAGTAGATTTCGTGTCTAGGCTCTCGTGCGCTACGCTTATCGTTGCTCGGTCGAAAACCGAGAAGCGTAGCGCTCAAGATACGAGCCTCGTTTTTAAACCGCCCCTTCAAACCCCATTTGTCTCCAAGCTTCAAAGGCAATAATCGCGACGGCATTCGATAGATTCAAACTGCGGCTATCAGGCATCATAGGAATACGAATGCGTTGTTCCATTGGTAGCGCTTCAATTGTGTCAGCGGGTAGGCCACGGGTTTCTGGGCCAAATAATAAAACATCACCTTGTTTGAATTCTGCATCCACATGATGACCAGTGGTTTTGGTGGTACAGGCAAAGATGCGGTAGTTATCGCCTTTTTCTTGCTCTAAGTATTCAATAAACGCTGCGTAATCTTTATGACGTTTAACACGCGCTAAATCGTGATAATCCAGACCAGCACGACGTACTTTCTTTTCTTCTAAATCAAAACCTAGTGGTTCAATTAAGTGCAAGTTAGCGCCGCAGTTGGCACATAAACGAATGATGTTGCCGGTGTTAGGGGCGATTTCTGGTTCAAATAAAGCAATGTCGAACATAGTGGTGATACCGTTAGTGGGTGACTTGGGTATTATGATACCAGTCCTCGATCATAAATCGATAGGTAAAATCAGCGCTACCGCAAGGCCACCATGTTGACTACGTGAAGCGTGAATATGGCCACTATGCTGCATAATGACATTGTGGGTGATCGCCAGACCTAATCCTGCGCCACCACTGTGTCTATCTCGTGCGGTAGAGACGCGATAAAAAGGTCGGAAGATTGCATCAAGTTCACTGTCATCCACCCCTTCGCCATCATCTTCAATCAAAATGGTCAGCCCATCATGTTGTAGACTAAAGGTTACCCAAACCGATTGGTCACAGTATCGAATTGCATTACGTACGACATTTTCGACAGCACTAATCAGTAAGTTAGGATTACCAGTGATATGTGCGTTGGGAATCGATTCACAAATCAGCGTTTTTTGCTGTTGTTCGGCTTCAAATTTACCGTCTTCGATGGTGTCACCCCAAAGCTCTTGCACTGAGATATTTTGGTGAATTTGATGAGCATCGATTTGTTGGCGTGACAGCTCTAATAATTCATTGATCATTAATTCTAATCGTTCCGCTTCGGTATCAATGCGGGTCAGTTCTGAGCTTTCACCTTGCTTACGAATCGCTAACGCATTGGCCATTCTTAAACGGGTGAGCGGCGAGCGCAGTTCATGAGAAATATTGGACAATAGTCGCTGTTGTTCGGAAATCTTATTATTAATCGCGTTGACCATTTGGTTAAAGCTGGCACCGGCTTGTTTAAACTCACTTGGGCCTTTTTCTAATTCTGGATCGTACTCGATAACCCCACGCGCGACTTTTTGCGCCGCTTTCTCTAAACGCATTGCCGGTTTACTTAATGCCCATGCCAACCACAGTAACAGTGGAGTACTGATCAGCATCACCACGAGAAGTAGCTGAATGGGTCTATCGAGTAATTGCAGTAAAAAAGGTGGCGGTTGATGCCAACGGATCGTGAAGTACATGTGTAGGTTTTGTTGGGCAATCACAACTGGGACTGGGCCGGCGATCATTGTTCGACCATACAAACGCTGCTGAGGTTTATCTAACATGTCCGATTGAGTAATAAAATTATTCAATGCTTTTTGCTTCATTCCTTGAGACGGATTGAGCCAGCGATCGTCAGTGTTAGTGAAGTAGTAATTGAGACGGCCTTTATCGACGTTGTGCATTTTTATATGCATCATCGCTTGCTTGAGTGAAGAAGCGTTTTGGTAGGTTTTCGTCAGATCTTGTCCGGTTTGCTTCATTTCTTTTAATGGCTCAGCCGGAATATCGTGAAGTTGTCTAGGGTCGAGTTGAGAAGCGGCAACCACGGCAATTAATACCAATAACATGGTTAGCCAGAATATGGCAAAAATACGACCGTATAAGCTAGAAAACTTAGGTAAATTCATTATTGATCCTCAACCATAAGGTAGCCTTTACCACGTAAGGTTTTGATTAAGGTTTGCTCATGGTGTTCAGAAAGTTTTTTGCGTAAGTTTGAAACATGCATATCAATCGCGCGATCAAAAGGACTGAGGCGCTTACCTAGTACTTCCAAGCTTAAATCTTCTTTACTAATGGATTCACCCATGTGACTTAAAAAGTACTCTAATAACGTAAATTCGGTGGTGGTGAGATCTAACAATGTGCCTTGATAGTAGGCTTCTTGTTTACCCGGAAATACTTGCAAACCATGAGGCGTGCTCGTTTCTGTTGGCTCAGGTTTATTAGGTTGAGTACGGCGTAAAATAGCGCGAATACGTGCCATTAATTCACGATCACTAAACGGTTTAGGTAGGTAGTCATCCGCACCGAGTTCAAGGCCAATCACTCGGTCGACTTCTTCACCTTTCGCGGTCAGCATTAATACTGGGGTTTGCCACTGCTGCCTAAGTTGCTTAAGCATTTCCATACCGTTCATTTTCGGCATCATAATATCCAGCAAGATCAGATCTACACTGCTATCTATTGCTTGTAGGCCATCAATACCATTGTGTGCTTGTGAGATGGTAAAGCCTTCTAACGTTAGAATATCCTCAAGCAATGCAGTGAGTTCAGTATCATCATCAACTAATAGAATGTGGGTCATAAGGCGCCTTTGAAAAAGATAGAGAGCAAATAATGATTATTGGATATTTTAGCATTATCTCTGTTTCTGACAGAAAAACGACTAATTTGACAGCGATTTACATTGTTTTACGTAACCAATACACCCTTTTACATTGCAAGGTCTATTCTATTTGTTATCGAGCGCTAACCAAGAAGTAGCAGCTCAACTTATCCATAATAAAAAGGTAACGTGTTATGAAATCATTTATGAAAAAGTCTCTTGTTGTTTTAATCGCTGCACCACTAGCACTGGGTTCTATGTCTGCATTAGCGGCGCCTCATGGTGGTCAACAGCATGGCGGTAAGCATGAGCAACAATGTGGCATGGGAATGGAACGCGGTATTTGGAATAAATTAGACTTAACTGACGCTCAAAAAGATCAGTTAAAAGAATTACGTCAGCAAGATCGTCAAGCGATGAAAGAAGGCTTTAAAGCTCATAAAGGTGAAATGAAAGCCAACCACGAGAAAATGCAACAGTTAGTGATGGCGGATGATTTTGATCAAGCAGCTGTAACGAGTCTTGCTCAAGACATGGCAAATCAACGTGTAGAAGGCCAAGTGAAAATGGCTAAATCACGCCATGATATGTTTAGTGTGTTGACGGCAGAGCAAAAAGAGCAATTTACTAAGCTGTCTGGTGAGCAACACCAACAGTGCATGGAAAAGTGGGAAAAAATGAAAGATCGTATGGACAAAAAAGGTCCTAAGGCTGAGTAATCTATAATCTAGATTATATTATTGAAAGGCGACCTATTCGGTCGCTTTTTTTGTACTAGATAGTATTCGAAATTAGATATCGCTAAAAAAGAAAAACCCCGAGGGCAAAAGCCCATCGGGGTTATAGTCTTACTCGCAGCAATCCGGCTACTAATAGTGCTCCATGCATCAAATCCTTGATAGCAGTGCTGTGTCCTTCAGCGTATTCCTTTTCATCGCCATCCTAGCGGTGTCCTTGGCCTTATCCTAGCCAGCTAATTCATCCTAATTAGCGCGCATCACTTGTTCCATGAGCGGTGTCCATTCACATCATCCTGATGTGTGTTCCATGCCTCAATCCTGAGGTGTCCATTGTCTTTCCTTAGTCATTACCATCCTAGTAATGATTGCGTCCATTCAATGTCCGTTTGCTCCATGCTGATTACTAATCCTAAGTAACCAAATCTTCGTCCTGAAGATGACCTATCCTTGGGTCTTTCCTGTTCCTGTCAGCATCCTTCCGACAGGGTTAATATTACGCATAAACCGAAACGGAACAATGGTGTGAGTTCAAATTATTTTATGAAAAATAACACAAATATGACCGGTGTTATTATTTATCAATAGCTTAGGTGTTTCTAGGTCAGTTTTTATTGTTCGTTAATGTTAGTTTTCTCACTAATTTGTGCGAGATCTCGCACAAGGGTGAGGTAGTAAGTCTGCATATTAACTTAAATGGCTGATTGCTGAGCTTAGACTACCTCACTGAGTAGTGTGACGGTGATCTCACAAATACTTCAATGTAGGTTGTTGAAGCTTCTAGCGTTGCTGATTGGTTTGGTTTAAATCCTGTGTCAACGTTTCATTGGTAATGTCGATCTCTAACGCTTCTTTTCTCTGCGCCGCCGCCAATTTCTTATTGTTAGAGTTGTTTTTTAATCCATCCCAAGTAAACACAATCAAGGCTGCCCAAATACAAGCAAAGGTAATGATTTTATCGGCCGTAAAGGCTTCGCCATACACAAACACCGCCAAGATAAACATTAAGCTTGGGCCGATGTATTGAATAAAACCTAGAGTAGCCAGGCGTAGACGGACTGCCGCCCCAGCAAAGCATAATAAAGGCAAGGTAGTGACAATACCGGCAGAAATCAGCAACACATTAAGAGTCAGACTATTGGCGCCTAAGTGACTAGTTGCAGTATCGGCGATAGCAAACAAGTAAAGAAATGCGATAGGTAGTAGCACTAAGGTTTCAATAAATAACCCAGTAAAGGCATCCAAATTGACCTTTTTACGCAATAAGCCATACACGCCAAATGTGAGCGCCAGCATGATGGCAATGATTGGCACTGAGCCAAATACGACCAATTGCACTAGCACACCCATAGTCGCCAGCGCGACTGCAAACCATTGCAGTTTACGTAGCTTCTCACTTAAGAAAATCATGCCTAGCAGAACGTTAAATAACGGATTGATGTAATAGCCTAGGCTGGCATCGAGCATGTGACCAATGCTGATCGCCCAAATAAACACTAGCCAGTTAGCGCCAATTGTGACCGAAGTGATCAATAAATAAATGACTTTGGTTTTAGATCGTAATGTCTCTTTGACGGTTGGCCAGCCGTTAGTGAAATACAGTAATGCCGCAAGAAAAACAAAAGACCAAATGATGCGATGACAAAGGATTTCAAAAGGGGGCACATCACCAAGGGCTTTAAAGTAGATCGGGGCAATTCCCCACATCAAGTAGGCAAGAACGGCAAGTAGAACGCCTTGCTGAGTTCGTTTTAATTCATCATCCATAACGGCTTATCTTTTTATTATTAGAAAGGTCGGCAAGTATAAAATCAGGCAAGAGATTTACCTAATGAATTACGGGAATAAGTAAATTGCCCGATCCTCATGTTTCAATCATACCCAAACAACACTACAATGGGCGGCTGATTTTTAGGTTCACTTTTTGTATTGAGATAGGCATGCCCACCACTGACGCTGCACAAGTGCATTCGCATTCAACACCGACACCAGCTCAAACTCTGCAAGATGTGTTTGGTTATCAGCACTTTCGTGTTGGTCAGCAAGAAGTGATCGACAGTGTGCTTGCTGGACAAGATAGCTTAGTGATTATGCCAACCGGTGGCGGCAAGTCTCTGTGTTATCAAGTTCCCGCTTTGCTGCATTCTGGTCTTACTATCGTTATTTCCCCTTTAATTTCCTTGATGAAAGACCAAGTCGACCAACTAAAAGCCAATGGCGTGGCGGCAGAATGCATCAATTCCAGTATGGAAAGAGAGGAATTGATTCGGGTTTATAACCGTATGAACAACGGTCAACTGAAGATGGTTTACATCTCACCCGAGCGCATCTTAAGCCGAGACTTTAGTGAACGATTAGAGCATCTTCCGATCAGTATGATTGCGGTAGATGAAGCGCATTGTATTTCTCAATGGGGGCATGATTTTCGCCCTGAATACGCGCTACTTGGTCAATTAAAGCAGCGTTTTCCTCATGTTCCTGTGATGGCGTTAACCGCCACTGCCGATGATGCAACTCGTAAAGACATCATTTCTCGCCTACAACTGAATCAACCTTTGGAATATTTGGGTAGCTTTGACCGACCGAATATTCGTTACACCTTATTAGAAAAACATAAGCCGGTTTCGCAAGTGATCCGCTACCTTGCCACCCAAAAAGGGCAATGCGGCATTATTTATTGTGGCAGCCGTAAAAAAGTCGAAATGGTGACGGAAAAACTGTGCAATAACCATATTCGTGCCGCAGGCTATCATGCTGGTATGGATAACGATGAACGCGCTTATGTGCAAGAAGCCTTTCAAAAAGACGACATTCAAATCGTCGTTGCCACAGTAGCGTTTGGTATGGGCATCAATAAGCCAAACGTGCGTTTCGTTCTGCACTTTGATATTCCGCGTAACATTGAATCTTATTATCAAGAAACCGGACGTGCCGGGCGTGATGGCTTGCCGGCAGAGGCGGTGATGTTATATGACCCAGCAGACATGGGCTGGCTGCGTCGTATGTTGGATGAAAAAGATGATGGTCCGCAAAAACAAGTGGAAAGCCATAAACTCAATGCGATGAGTGCTTTTGCGGAAGCGCAAACCTGTCGTCGCCAAGTACTACTAAATTACTTTGGCGAATATAGCCACAAAGCTTGCGGAAACTGCGATATCTGCCTAGATCCACCGAAGCATTTTGATGGCACTGAAGCGGCGCAAAAAGCGTTGTCGTGTGTTTATCGAGTCAATCAAAGCTTTGGTGTCGGTTATGTAGTTGAAGTATTGCGCGGCATGCAAAATATTCGAGTGCGCGATAACGGTCACGATAAGATCAGTACTTATGGTATTGGCAAAGAACACAGCCATGATTATTGGGTCAGCATCATGCGCCAATTGATTCACAAAGGGTTGCTCACACAAAACATTACCCGTAACTCTACCTTGCAGCTAACCGAAGAAGCGCGTCCTTTATTACGCGGTGAAATGTCGATTGAACTGGCGGTGCCGCGTCTAGATACCGCAGTACGTTCCGCTAAGAACGACAAACTGGTGACAAAAAATTACGATAAGAAATTATTTGCCAAGTTACGTAAACTGCGTAAAGCGATTGCCGATGAAGATGGCTTGCCGCCTTATGTGGTATTCAGTGACGCGACCTTAGTTGATATGGCGGATATTCTACCGACTTCCTATGGTGAAATGCTGGCAGTGAATGGGGTTGGGCAACGTAAATTAGAAAAATACGCCGATGCATTTTTAGATGTGATCCAAGAACATTTAACCAATGGGGAAGGGTAGGTTATGGTTAAATACAGCTTAAGAGAGTTTGATGCACAGGCCGGGCGAGTTATCTTGTTGAACCCTAGGTTTGATTATGACTCCTTTCCAGCATTAGGCTCAGAGTTGGTGAAGCTGTTATCGGCTTCTATTATTGAAAAGCAAAATGATGCCGATCTGCATTCATGGTTAATCGACTTTGAAGGCTGCCAGCTATTTTTACGTGCTGAACACTATTCCGAAACCATCTGGCTAGAAGCTATGGCACCTAATCAAGCAGATGAAGAGCTGCAATATCTAGCGAAATTATTTGCCATGGGAATAGGGTAGTTAGGTTTCTAGTTGCTAGTCATGCTGCGCTTCTAGTTGCTAGGTGGTGGGAGTGGAGTACTCATTTGTCATAACGGTAATGTTTAGCTTGCTTTGATTCTTTGAGAAATAAAGAATCCCCCGAGACCCGAGACCCGAGACCCGAGACCCGAGACCCGAGACCCGAGACCCGAGACCCGAGACCCGAGACCCGAGACCCGAGACCCGAGACCCGAGACCCGAGACCCGAGACCCTAACATATTGTTTGAAAACTGAACAGTTGAAGTGGACGATCATTTCTGTATAATCGCTCGCCTTAATATCTGACTAATTAGTCAAATATCGAATATTATTCATTTGCAATTATGGGTTCCCTCGCCCCCATATATTAAAAAAAGGTCACAATATGACTCGTTTAAAATCTGCTTCGCAGGCGGCATTTTCGTCTGTTCAATATACTAATCAACAACAAAACAAAGCACTGTTTTGGTTGGTTATCTTCCATTTGGTGGTGATTGCATCTAGTAATTACTTAGTCCAAATTCCTTTTACCATCTTTGGTTTGCACACCACTTGGGGCGCATTCACTTTTCCGTTTATCTTCCTTGCCACTGATCTAACAGTACGTATTTTTGGCGCAGGTATGGCACGTAAAATCATCTTTTGGGTGATGTTGCCAGCACTGGCTATCTCTTATGTGTTATCGGTGATGTTCTTTGAAGGCAAGTTCCAAGGAATGGCTCAATTAGGCGTGTTTAACTTGTTTGTTGCCCGTATTGCGATAGCTAGCTTTATGGCGTATTTGCTTGGCCAAATTTTGGATGTGCATGTTTTTAACCGCTTACGTCAGTTAAAACAATGGTGGGTTGCGCCAACCTGTTCAACCCTATTTGGTAATGCACTTGATACCATCGCTTTCTTCTCTATTGCTTTTTATATGAGTAGCGATCCATTTATGGCGGAACATTGGACCGAAATTGCCTTGGTTGATTACAGTGTGAAACTGATTATTAGCTTAGGTTTGTTTGTGCCTATGTATGGTGTACTACTTAATTACTTAATGAAAAAGCTCACCACGGTAGCTAACGTTTCCTCTCAACAGGAAGTGAATGCGTAAGCGTGATTCGTTGCTCGGGCGCTCCGCTGCTTGTTTCTCGGAAAAGATGGCGACGAAATGTCCGAGCGCTTCGTTTTGTATTGGGGGTAGCTAAACAAATATCCTCCGCTCTTCCGCACTACGAGAAGTGAAACGGCCTAATACCGAGTAACGTCCCATCTTCTTCCCTAGAAACTCCCAACACACAACAAAAAATCTTTTTGGCTCTCGAGCGAAGCGTCCACGTATCTCGTTCCAATCTTTTTGCTCTACCTAGCTCCGGGCGGTGAAACACCCGAGAAGCGCAACATCTTTCTTATAAATTTGAAGCCTATTTTCTTTTTCGAGTTACGAGCAGCGTAGCGCCCGAGCCCCGAGTAACGATATAATCCATCTTCATGTGAAAATAAAATATACTTAAATATCAATAGCTTAATTTTTCGGTCTAACTTTTTTAAAATTAAATGATACTTTTTCTCATTTAGGGGTTGATCATTTAATGAGAATGATTATTATTAACTACGTCGAAGGGGAAAAGAGAATCAAACGCAACAGCATGAGATTCTTGGCTTCTTTAAGACACGACATTGCTCACATTGCTTCCAGTGTATTTAAGCTTTCGTGGTAGGTGCATCAAGTATTACATCTAGCCACTTTTTGCTAAGCGACGCCCACTCGGTGTCGCTTTCTTTTTGCCTATGATTTAGTGAGCTGACTTTAGCTATCGTTATTATTGTCAATTAACATAGGATCCATTGTGATTAATTGTTTTCCACAAAAGATCCTTGCGCTGCTTTTTATCCCACCATGATCAAATAAACTATAACTTGTTGTTTATAAATAAGTAATGTTATTTTTTGTTAATGATCTTGATTTTTGTGAAATTTCATTTGAAAAGTTAACAACAAAGTTATCCACAGCTGGTTAATATCTAGAACCGACATATAAATAGATTCATTTAGTCAGACGTGGCATTCTAGGCGGATCGTATGTTTCTCATCAGCTTGGGTACTAGACACTATGGCAACAATCGCTGACAACTCCTTGATTCTTATTGATGGATCTTCTTATTTATATCGCGCCTTTCACGCTTATCCTGAAAGTATGAATAACGGCAACATTCAAACCAATGCGGTGTACGGTGTGGTTAACATGCTACGCAGTATGATGAAGCAGTTTTCTTCTGAGCGTATTGCGGTGGTTTTTGATGCCAAAGGTAAAACCTTCCGCGATGATATGTACTCTGAATATAAAGCCAACCGTCCTTCGATGCCGCAAGAGTTACGCGATCAAATTGAGCCTTTGCACAACATTATTCGTGCGATGGGTTTGCCGCTAATTTGTGTGCCGGGTGTTGAGGCGGATGATGTGATTGGTACTTTGTCTTCACAAGCTTCTAAGCAAGGCATGCCTGTATTAATCAGCACTGGCGATAAAGATATGGCTCAGCTGGTGGATGATAATGTCACGCTGATCAATACCATGACCAATGTGGTGATGGATAGAGAAGGGGTGATTGAAAAGTTTGGCTTACCACCTGAACTTATTATCGATTATTTAGCCTTGATGGGCGATAAAGTCGATAACATTCCGGGCGTTCCGGGTGTCGGTGATAAAACCGCAGTTGCTTTGTTGCAAGGTCTAGGTAGTTTAGAAACCATTTATCAAAATTTAGATAAGATCGCTGATCTTTCTTTCCGTGGTTCGAAAACCATGGCGAAGAAGTTGCTTGAGAATAAAGAAAACGCGGATCTTTCTTATTTGCTAGCTACCATCAAGCTGGATGTGGATCTCGATTGTCAGCCACAAGATCTTTGCAAAGCCGAGCCAAATAAAGATGAGCTGATGAAGCTATTTGGTGAGCTAACCTTTAAATCTTGGTTAAACGAGTTACTTGAAGGCGGTGACGGTAAAATTGCGGCAGTTGATGGGCTAGCACAAGTCAAAGCAGAACAACGCGGCGGCGCGAGTCAAAGTGCCACTAAATCTGCGACCACCGCAGATGCGCTTGAAGTCGATATGAGTCCTGCCAATATTGATCGCAGCAATTATGAAATCATTTTTGACCAAGAAACCTTCCTCGCTTGGTTAGATAAATTGAAAGCTTCGGATGTGTTTGCTTTCGATACTGAAACCGATAGCTTGAATTACATGGAAGCCAACTTGATTGGTTTGTCGTTTGCAGTTGCCGAAGGCGAAGCGGCTTATGTGCCGGTTGCCCATGACTACCTTGATGCGCCAGCACAGCTAGATCGTAATTGGGTACTTGAGCAACTGAAACCGATTCTCGAAGATGATTCACAAGCCAAAGTAGGCCAGAACCTGAAATACGATGCTAGCGTGCTCGCACGTTATGACATCGAGAT
The DNA here is from genome assembly GCF_021726515.1 of Vibrio sp. CK2-1. Taxonomy (GTDB): domain Bacteria; phylum Pseudomonadota; class Gammaproteobacteria; order Enterobacterales; family Vibrionaceae; genus Vibrio. Next base: position 81,768 of record NZ_JAKKCJ010000006.1, read on the forward strand.
GAAAGGCATTCGCTTTGACACCATGTTAGCGTCTTACGTGTTTAATAGCGTTGGTGGTAAACATGATATGGATAGCCTAGCGTTCCGCTTCCTACAACATAACTGCATTTCTTTTGAATCACTGGCAGGTAAAGGCAAAAAGCAACTGACCTTCAACCAATTAGATATTGAAGAAGCCGGCCCTTATGCGGCGGAAGATGCCGATGTGACATTACGTTTGCATAACCGTTTGCAAGCCGCTTTAGAGCAAGATGCCGGTTTGAAATCTATCTATCAAGATATTGAAGTACCTCTAGTACCAGTAATTTCACGTATTGAACGTACCGGTGTAATGATTGACGACATGCTATTGAATGCTCAATCAAAAGAGTTAGAAGCACGTCTTGAAGAGCTAAAAGCCAAGGCATTTGAGTTGGCTGAGCAGGAATTCAACCTTAACTCACCAAAACAATTACAAGCGATTCTATTTGAGAAAATGGGTTTGCCAGTGGTGAAGAAGACTGCCTCTGGCGCACCATCTACTAATGAAGAAGTGTTGCAAGAGCTGGCATTAGACTACCCGTTACCTAAGCTGATTTTAGAAAACCGTGGTCTGGCTAAATTGAAATCAACCTACACCGATAAACTGCCTAAGATGATCAACCCGCAAACGGGGCGTGTGCATACTTCATATCATCAAGCGGTTACTGCGACTGGGCGTTTATCATCAACGGATCCAAACTTGCAAAATATTCCAATTCGTAATGAAGAAGGTCGCCGTATTCGCCAAGCGTTTGTCGCGCCACATGGTTGGAAAATTTTAGCGGTCGATTATTCACAAATTGAATTGCGAATCATGGCGCACTTATCCGGTGATAAAGCGTTATTAGATGCGTTTGCACAAGGCAAAGATATTCACTCCGCGACTGCCGCTGAAGTGATGGGATGCAGTATTGATCAAGTCACGTCCGAGCAACGTCGCCGTGCGAAAGCGATTAACTTTGGTTTGATTTATGGTATGAGCGCCTTTGGTCTTGCCAAGCAACTAGGTATTCCTCGTGGTGAAGCGCAGCAGTATATGGACGTTTACTTTGAGCGTTACCCTGGTGTGATGCAGTATATGGAAGATACTCGCTCAAAAGCGACGGAACAGGGTTATGTTGAAACCTTATTTGGTCGTCGCTTACATTTACCTGAAATCAAATCAAGCAATGGTATGCGTCGTAAAGGAGCAGAGCGTGCGGCAATTAATGCGCCAATGCAAGGCACGGCGGCAGATATCATTAAGAAAGCTATGTTGATTGTCGATCAGTGGATTCAAGAAGAAGGCAATGGTGATGTAAAACTCTTGATGCAAGTACACGATGAATTGGTGTTTGAAGTGAAAGAAAGTGAATTAGCGCGTATTGAAATAAAAATACAAGAGCTTATGGAGTCTGCTGCGGAACTGAATGTGCCATTAGTGGCAGAATTCGGCCATGGAGACAACTGGGATCAAGCCCACTAAGCTCTTACTGTTTCATTTACATCTATTTCTATGAGCCACCTCACTAGGTGGCTTTTTTTTATTCGAAATAAAGTTTTGATTTTGTTTGTGAATTGGTAATTTTCATAAAAAAGGTGAAAATTTAGTACAGAAAAAGCTTGATCTGAGTATCATTTCCGGTAGATTAATAGGCGTAGGGTACAGAGGTAAGATGTTCTATCTTTTAGACCTTTTGTTTCACGTTATTGGATTAGGCTGTTTCAGCCGCCCCAGTCAGTTTTTGACTGGGGCGTTTTTTCTTGTGGCAAAGGAAAAATAAAATCTATTAACTAGCTGAAAATAAACGTAATTAAATTACCTGCTCTTAAGTTCAATTCCCGTGTTTCTCTTTATTTCGCCTCGATAATATTCTGCTGAGTAACCTCCTGGTTTCTTCATTACAGAGCAAAATTCATTTTGTAGTAAAATAACAGAGTAAATCACCAGTTATTGGCGCTATCAGGTATTTAATTTACCAATGAAAACAAGATTGTGAATTGCTTCGGAAATTCTTTGTAATTTGACTGAAAACTTGCGGATTGATGAGTGTATTTAGCAGGATGATTCTTAGGGCTCAGAGTAGGGAAATCGGCCAATCTTGTGTTTTTTATGCTCTTGGTCAATGCTTAAAGCACAATTAGAAAACCTCCATTTCTCTCCCATTTTCCCCACTGGCCGCCATGCTTTTGGGGATTTCTTTTATTTGGAGTTTGCGCTTCATTTCTGACTGGCTCATCAAGTATAAAAAAAGCAGCCAAAGTTTCCTTGGGCTGCTTAATTAAATACTTAATTGATATTAGCTTTTGCTTACATCATCCTGAATTTCAGGGTTAGTAATGATGACCTCATCTTCAGCGGCAAACTCTGCTGCTAGCTCTTCACGATGTAGTTGTTCAATCATCTCTTCGCTGATTAAGGCTGGAGCGAACCATGAGTCGAGTTTATTACGTAGCTGATCGACGCCAATCCCTTTCAAAGAAGAGAATACATCAACTTGCACGTCACCACAGAAAGCCATTGATGCTTCACGAATCTTTAATAGTTGGGCTTTACGTGGGCCTTGTTTCAGTTTGTCGGCTTTAGTCAGCAGAACTTGAACTGGAATATTCACTTCTACTGCCCAGTAAATTAACTGTTGGTCGAGATCTTTCATCGGATGACGAATATCCATCAATACCACGAGACCTTTTAAGCATTCGCGCTTTTGTAAGTACTCACCGAGTGATTTCTGCCACTTCTTTTTCATTTCAATTGGCACTTGGGCAAAGCCATAGCCAGGTAGATCGACGATGTGACAATTTTCTGTCACTTTAAACAAGTTTATTAACTGAGTTCGACCCGGCGTTTTACTGGTTTTCGCAAGGTTTTTCTGATTGGTCAATCGATTTAATGCGCTGGATTTGCCGGCATTAGAACGACCTGCAAAAGCAACTTCAATGCCTTCGTCTTCAGGAAGATGGCGAATATCTGGGGCACTCGTAATAAAGTGGGTATTTTGATAATGGATTTTTTCCATATTTGTTAACTCCATCTCCACTTTTGTAGAGGAATGATTGCTTTTATGTATAATTGTGTACAATTGGTTTACTTGTCTGGGCAAGACTAAAATAAGTATCCCCAAGTAACCGTTAGACATAGTGTACCATGAACGCTTATGTATCGTGGTAGTGGAAGCTGAATAATTATAAATGGAATGTCATGAAAAAATTAGTATTCATTATTAGTTTAGTTGCCAGCTGCTCTGTGTGGGCACAAGGTGATATTGAAGCAGGGAAAGAAAAGTCTGCCACTTGTGCGGCTTGTCATGGTGCCGATGGTAATAGCGTGGTGACTCAATACCCTAAGCTAGCCGGTCAACATGTTAAGTACTTAGAAAAGCAGCTGCATGACCTTAAATTAGGCATGAGCAGCGGTGGTAAGCAAGGTCGCTATGACCCTGTGATGAGCGCGATGGCGATGCCACTGACTGAGGAAGACATCACTGATATCTCAGCTTATTACGCTTCATTACCACAAACCGAAGGTTCAACTCCTGAAAATGTAGTGGAAAAAGGCAAAGCACTTTACTTTGCTGGTGATGCTGAAAAAGGTATTACTGCTTGTGCTGCATGTCATGGTCCTCGTGGACATGGTATGGAATTAGGCGGCTTCCCGAAAATTTCAGGCCAACATGCTGAATACACTAAAGCTCAGCTAGAAAAATTCCGTTCTGCTGATCGTAGTAATGATTTAAATGGCATGATGCAAGATGTCACTAAGAATCTAAGCGATGAAGACATTGATGTTTTGTCTAAGTACATCGGCGGTTTGCATTAAGCTCTAACATGAGCTTTGCGACATAGATTATTAAGCCCTCAACAAGTGAATATTTGTTGAGGGTTTTGCTTTTCTAACAAAAAATCTTTCGCGAAATTGCTTAATAAAACTCCACTCTAACCGCCATTTCTGGTATGTTGCGCATCCTTAATCTAAGGGGGTGATTTTATGCATACCTGTCCATTGTGCCAAAGTAGCCAAACCGATATCTATTATCAGGATAACCGTCGTCAGTATTTACAGTGCCAGCAGTGCGTTTTGGTGTTTGTAAACCCAGAGCAGCGTGTGGATGCTGAAGCTGAAAAAGCGGTGTATGATTTGCATGAAAATGACCCTCAAGATCAGGGCTACCGTCGCTTTTTATCGCGGATGGCAGACCCATTATTACAACGTATCGCTCCACAATCTCAAGGCTTAGACTTTGGCTGTGGACCGGGCCCGGCGTTAGCTATGATGCTAGAAGAAAAAGGGCATCAAGTGGCGTTGTATGATCTTTACTATTACCCTAATAAACAGGCTCTACATCAACAATATGACTTCGTTACCGCAACTGAAGTTATCGAACACCTCTTTACTCCCAACCTAGTGTGGCAGCAATGGCTGGATATGTTAAAGCCGGGTGGTTGGCTTGGCGTCATGACCAAGTTAGTGAAAGATGTAGAGGCATTTGCAAGTTGGCATTATCGACATGATCCGACTCATGTGGTGTTTTTTAGCCGAGAAACCTTTGAGTTCTTAGCCAATCGTGACCAGCTGCAACTTGAATTTATCGGTAATGATGTCATGTTACTGAAAAAGGCCGAGTAATAAATTTCGGCCTTAAAATAGGAAAAAAGAATGTCTCGTACGAAAAAATCTAGAAAGCCAGGATCAACCGGTTCTGAAGAAGTGATTGTAACGCGTAATCGCTCTGAATCGGATGTGGAAGGTCGTTTACGTAAGCGTCTCAACAAGCGTAAAGGCTTGAAAACGGGTAGCCGTCATTCAGATGGTTCTGGTGCGCATAACCAACGTAGCCAAGGTGGTTCTAAAGATCCTCGCCATGGTAGTAAGAAACCGATTCCTTTGGTTGTGGAAGCGAAAGCAAAACCGTCGAAGCAGCAGCGTAAGCTGAATGCCGAGCAAGAGCTTGAAGCGATCCAAAACGATCCTCAACTAAATGTGTTGATCGACCGTTTAGACAACGGTGAGAAATTGGGTGCAGGCTTGCAGAATTATGTCGATCAAAAATTAGATCGTTTAGAAGCATTAATGAAGCAACTTGGCATTTTTGATGAAGATGACATGGTAGAATCTGAGCCTGAAGAACAGGCTGTGGATGAAAAACCTGTCTCTAAGAAATCGAAGAAACCTGCTTCAGATAATGATCTACTGTCACAATTTGAAGATTTAGATTTAAACGATTTTAAATAAACGAATAGCCCTGCCACTTTATTGAGTTGAGTAGGGCATTTAGCGGAAGGAATTTTATGCCGATCGTATTGTTAGCCATTGTTGGAGCCATCATTATTGTTGCTTTAGCCAGTTATGCTGGTTTTTTGCTGATCAAAATTAAAAAGCAAAAGCAACTGATTGAAATTCAGCAACAAAGAGCAATTGAAAAGCGTAACGCCAACATCTTTGAAAATGTGAATACCTTATGTATGGCCGGTATTCATGAGCAATGTGATTTATCTGAAATCGTGATCCGAGTGTATTGCATTATGGATTATGTCCAAGGTGATCAACGCATCGACTTTGCTCAAGATTATCCTGCGATTTATGAATTGTACGACGTCGTCAAAGATATGGCCCGCGGTGAAGAGAGACAAAAGCTCGCCAAACAAGATCGAATGAAGCAGAACTTAGCTCGTCAAAAAGCGGAAGTACGTTTAACCGATCAAGTGATTGCTGAATTGTCTGTTCTTAAAGAACGAATCGCACCGTTAAACAATCAAATTCCGATAAAAATGATGTAGAACAAACTAGGCTCGTTTTTAACCTTTGTAGGTATATCCATATTGGGTGAAAATTAGTATTGATAGCTTGTCGATATTGATAACTTAAAGCCTAGGTGACTAGGACACATTCAGTAAGTGTTGTTGAAATAATAAGTGGAAGTCATGATGTTAAAAGAACAAATCGTGTGGGATCAAGCAATGCTAGAGAAGTATAACTACTCTGGCCCTCGTTATACGTCCTACCCAACCGCGGTTGAGTTCCATGAAGCGTTCACCATCTCGGATCTCGATATGGCTTGTGCCGACTATCCAGAGCGTCCACTTTCACTTTATATTCATATCCCATTTTGTCATAAGCTTTGTTACTACTGTGGCTGTAATAAAGTGATCACCCGTCATCAGCATAAAGCCGATGATTACTTACAAGTGTTAATTCAAGAAATCCGTGAGCGCGCTCCGCTGATTCAGCAGCGTCAGGTGAGCCAATTGCATTTTGGTGGCGGTACGCCAACCTTCCTAACCAAAATCCAAATGACGCGCATTATGACCGCTCTACGTGCCGAGTTTACCTTTACTGACGATGCTGAAATTAGTATCGAAGTCGACCCGCGTGAAATTGAGCTCGATATGCTTGATCATTTACGCGCAGAAGGTTTCAACCGCTTGAGTATCGGTGTACAAGATTTTGATAAAGAAGTTCAGCAATTGGTGAACCGTGAGCAAGATGAAGACTTCATTGTTGCCATGGTCGCAAGAGCCAAAAAGCTGGGTTTCCGTTCTACCAACCTCGATTTAATCTACGGTTTACCAAAACAAACACTAGCGACCTTCTCACATACGCTAGAAAAAGTGTTAGCCATGAAACCGGGCCGACTATCGATTTTTAACTATGCGCATATGCCACAATTATTTGCCGCTCAAGCTAAGCTCAAAGAAGAGCACATGCCGAGCGCTGAGCAAAAAATGGCCATTCTGCAATATACGATTAAAACCCTTACCGAGGCTGGTTATCAGTTCATTGGTATGGATCACTTTGCTCTACCAGACGATGAGCTGGCGATTGCTCAACGAGCCGGCGTATTGCACCGTAATTTCCAAGGTTACACTACCCAAGGCGATTGTGATTTGATTGGCTTTGGTGTGTCGTCGATTTCTATGGTTGGTAATAGTTATGCACAAAACCAAAAAGAGCTGAAAAAGTACTACGCTCAAGTTGATGAGCAACGTCATGCGTTATGGCGTGGTGTGGTATTAGACCAAGATGATTTGATTCGTCGTGAAGTGATTAAGCAGCTAATTTGTAACTTTACCCTAGATAAAGTCGGGATCGAAAAAGAGTTTAACCTCAACTTTAATCAGTACTTTAAAGAAGACTTGGCTTTGCTGAAAACGTTTGTTGACGACCAGTTAGTTGAAGTAACCGATTCGCATATTACGGTGACCTTACGTGGCCGTTTATTGATTCGTAATATTTGTATGTGCTTTGATACTTACCTACGAACACGCGCCCGTCAGCAGCAGTTCTCACGTGTAATTTAATCCCCGTCGTACTTGAAGTTGCAGCTTTGTTGACGGCAACTCCAACTACTTTGGGTGTATATAAGTTGTAAAAATGCCGCGATTCCGTTTGGAGTTGCGGCATTTTTTCATCGTAATTAACGTCAACTGATATTATTTAAGCGGGAAGCTAGTGGCCCAGTCCTTGAGTGGCGAAGGTCGACCATAGTAGAAGCCTTGGACCTGCTCACATTTTAATTCAGCCAAGACTTTTGCTTGCTCTTCGGTTTCAATGCCTTCTGCAACCACTTCGACGTTCATATCGCGTGTTAACGATAAGATCGCTGCAGCAATGGAGTTGTGGCCATTTTCTTCGGTTAAGTCTTTAATGAAAGCTCGGTCGATCTTCAAGCAATCAAATGGAATTGTCTGTAGATAAGCCAGTGAAGAGTAGCCTGTACCAAAGTCATCGATAGCAATACCAACATCCATTGAGCGAATGGTCTTAATATTTTCCAGTAGTAGTGGGTTGTCATCAATTAAATTACTTTCCACTACTTCTAACGTCAGGTTGTTTGGCGATAGCTTGGTCTTTTCTAAGATGTATTTTAATTCAGAGATAAATTGCTCTGAAGCAAGTTGGTCGACCGCAACATTGACATGAATATGGAAGCTTTCAGGCCAGCGCCCAGCATCAATTTCATTTTGAGTATCTTGGCATGATTGCAATAAAATTTGATAGCCAATTTGATGAATCAAGCCGGTTTCTTCTGCAATCGGAATAAACTTCATCGGCGGAATTAAGCCCTTGCTTGGTGATAACCAGCGAGCCAGTGCTTCTGCACCAATAATCTTACCGCTTTCTAAGTCAATCAAAGGTTGGTAGAAAGGCACAAATTCACGACCTTTTAAGCCCTCACTAATTTGTAAGATAGTTTGGGTACGTTTTAGAGAATCTTCTTCGATTTCAGATGAATAAGTAGTTTCTTTTAACTGGTTCTTTTTCGCATGGCTTAAAGCAATACTTGCTTGGCGAAGGGCTTGCTCTAGAGCGCTGTTATTAATGTCGCTTGTTCCGATTACCGGAGCCAGTAAGATATTTTCCATCCCTAAGCGGATTGGTTTATCAAACGTTCGGATAATCAAATTAATCAAATCTTGTTTGTAGCTTGATTCCATATTCAATGTAATCAAGGCAAACTCACTGCTGCCTACTCTTGCTTGGAAACTGTTAGCTGGCGCAATCGTTTTGATGGTTTCGGCAATGGTTTTAAGCAGTTGGTCACCTGTGTGGTAACCCAAAGTATCGTTGATATTACGGTAGCTATCAAAGCCAATAACAAACACGAACCCATTGAGTCTTTTGTGGTTTTTTACTGATTCAATTAAGCCCTCACGACTATACAGGCCAGTTAAAGAGTCAAACGCGAGTTGTTTATGTAAGTCGGTAAATGCGACTTGTAAATCGGTGGCCATTTCATTGAAAGACTTAACTAAGGTGTAAGTTTCAAAGGTTTGACCGAAAACAGGTAATTGCGTATTCCACTCTTTTTTAGCTAACTTTTGCGCCGCTTTAGCGGTTTGTGTGATCGGCGAGGTGACTCTAGTTAAGAAGATAAAGCCGGTTAAACACAAAAAGATGGTACTGCCGATAATGGTCAGATTCATCATGTGTTGCTGGCTAGACATTTTACTTAGTACTTCTGATTCCGGAATCGAAATCGCAATATGCCAGTTCAGGCCGTATTGGTCGTTAAAGGGTATGACATAGCCAAAGTGCTTTTTGTTATCGAGTGAAAATTCAAACAGTTGCTCATCATCAACAGATTGCGATAAGTAGGCTTTTGATGCCGCTTTGATGACTGGATCGGTACTGGCATATATCGCACGTCGGCCACCTTCAATTGAAAGTGGGTTGTTGGTTTCTGTTTTAGGGGCATCTTCACTAATAATACTTAATTCGTCTGAAGATTCCGATTGAGCCACTAAACGCTGGTTAGCATCAAAAATAAATATTGAACGATTATGCTGACTTTTTTGCTCGGTAAGCAGTTGATTGAAAGTGGATATTTTAATGTCGGCAGAAATCACGCCATACAATTGGCCTTTATCAATGATCGGAGTGAGGGCTGAAAGGGTCACCTCTTTTTTCTCATCATTATTGATATAAGGTTCAGACCACATTTGTTTGCGAGCAAAAGCGACTGGTGCATACCAAGGGCGTGGATGCATATTGTAATTTTTGACTCGATATAACTCTTTGGCGTTTCTTTTATCGCCATCAAAAACTACAAGATCATTATTGGTCGATTCATCTTTTAATAATAAAGATAAAGATTGATCGTCTTCTTTGCGAAAGCCGTAGTAATAACCGGTTTTATCAATACCAATATTTAATGTATCAAGCTGAGGGAGCTGATTTTTCACACTTTCATAGATATCAAATATAAAGCGCGCTTTATCTGTCGAAGTGCTGGTTGGTTCTTGAAAGTGATGAATAACCGATTGGCTTAAGGTGGAACTGATAATAAAAGAAGGGTAGAGATAATTGCCTAAGTTGGTTCTTACGGTCTGCGCTAAGGTCGTCAGTTCTTTTTTACTGATGTCTTCTAAAGTATTTTGGTAGCTAATTGACTGAATGACAAAAATTATCGCACTCATCGCGAATAAAATGAGAGTCAAAGGTAAAATAATAGCGGTGCGTAATGATAAACGTGGGGCTTTCATGTGAGTCAATGGTTATAGAAGATGGGTCATAATTATAAATCAAAATCTGTGATCTAGTATGTATTTTTTATTAAAACAGCGTAATTATGCAGCTTTCATCACTTTTGTGAATATAGTTATTCAGTTGTCATTTGAGTGACTGATGAGTTGTTTGTTTTTTATAACACATCAGCCACTAAATTATTAAAGAGTGATTATTGAGCTTAATCTACATTGAGCTCTTTTAATTTTCGGGTCAGCGTATTGCGGCCCCAACCCAATAGTTTTGCTGCATCTTGTTTATGGCCATTAGTATGGGTTAACGCAGTTTGCAGTAAAATACGCTCAAATTCTGGTTGAGCAATATTCAGCAGTTCTGATTCTCCGGCTGATAATGCCGAACGAGCCCAACTTTCTAATTGTTGTTGCCATGATCCCGCGTTGCCTTCTTGATCGGTTGGACGTTTTTCATTGATCAGCTCAGAAGGGAGATCGTTAGGTAAAACTTCGCTGCCACTCGCCATTACCGTTAACCAACGGCAGATGTTTTCTAATTGACGTACGTTACCAGGCCAAGGAAGTCGGTTTAAGGTTTCAACCGTGCTTGGGTGAAGTGTTTTCATATCTACGCCTAGCTCATCGGCTGCTCGACCTAAAAAGTGCGAAGCCAACTTTTCGATATCTTGGCGGCGCTCACGCAAGGCTGGAATATGCACACGAATGACATTTAAGCGGTGGAATAAATCTTCACGAAAATCGCCCTGGTTGACTAGCTTTTCTAGGTTTTGGTGCGTCGCCGCGATAATCCGCACATCGACACTTACCGGAGCGTGGCCACCGACTCGATAAAACTGTCCATCTGCCAACACCCTTAATAGTCGAGTTTGAATATCCAGTGGCATATCGCCAATTTCATCTAAGAATAAAGTACCGCCATTGGCTTGTTCAAAGCGACCTTGTCTGACGCTATTGGCACCGGTAAATGCGCCTTTCTCGTGGCCAAACAGTTCTGATTCAATCAGATCTTTAGGAATCGCCGCCATGTTTAAAGCAATAAACGGATTTTTTGAGCGTGGACTATGACGGTGCAAGGCATGGGCAACCAGCTCTTTACCAGTACCAGATTCACCGTTAATTAAGACCGAAATGGAAGAGCGCGATAGACGACCAATCGCGCGAAAGACTTCTTGCATTGCCGGCGCTTCACCGAGAATTTCGGGTGTGACGGTTTTGAGGTTTTCAGTTCCACTAGTGGCATGCTTTTGTTCATAGCTATGAGTAATGGCACGTTCAACTAAGGTAAGGGTTTCATCAATATCAAAGGGCTTAGGTAGATATTCAAAAGCCCCGGTTTGATAAGCATTAACCGCGGCATCTAAATCCGAGTGAGCGGTCATAATAATAACCGGTAAATCTGGGTGGCTGGTTTGTACTTGTTTTAGCAGCGCTAAGCCATCCATACCCGACATGCGAATATCGGAAATTAACACATCAGGGGTTTCACGCTCTAACGCCAAAAGTACGCTTTCCGCATCAGCGAATGTTTCACACTGAATATTGGCGGATGATAATGTTTTTTCTAGTACCCAACGGATTGAGCTGTCGTCATCAACGACCCATACAAATCCTTTACTCATATCCTAATTCCTTGCGCAAGTTCGATAAATTAAACAACATCTGGCACTGCCGATTTTTAAACCGTTTGGATCGGTAAATAAATGGTAAATACGGTATGCCCTGGCCAACTTTCAACGTCAATTTTTCCGTTGTGTTGGTCGATAATATTCTGAGAGATAGATAGTCCGAGCCCGGTACCGCCTTCTCGCCCACTGACCATGGGGTAGAACAAGGTATCTTGTAATTCACTTGGAATGCCGGGACCGTTATCCATGATTTCGATTCGAGCTACCAATTTATGGCGTTGACCATGAATGTTAGCTTGATAAACGGTACGAGTTTTAATGGTAATCGTGCCATCGGGTTGTGACGCTAAAATTTGTGCCGCATTACTGGTAATGTTTAAGAAGGCTTGCTCGACCTGATCGGCATCCATCACAATATGCGGCATGCTTGGGTCGTAATCACGCTCAATAAGTACTTGGTTACCGAATTCAAGCTCAACCAGTTGACGGGCTTTTTCTATCACTTCATGCAAATTAACCGGTGCTCTTTTTCCCGGTTTTTGCGGACCAAGTAGACGGTCGACCAAAGCTCGCAGACGGTCAGCTTGTTCAATAATGATTTGGGTGTATTCGTTTAAATTAGGATCGGGCAACATGCGACCTAATAATTGTGCTGCGCCTCTTAGCCCGCCGAGTGGGTTTTTGATTTCATGCGCTAAACCGCGAACTAACAGTTTGGCCGCTTGTTGCTGCGCGTGCTGATTGAGCTCCTGACTTAAACGACGCTGTGAATCGATTTTGCGGATCTCAACCAGTAGCATTAGCGTTTGGTTGTCATTGGATTTTACTGAAACAGGGCTAGCAGTGACTTCAAGTAGCATAGGCTTACCATTGATCACGAAGGTTACGTCACTATCGGTAATGCTCTGGCCACTTTGTAATGGCTGGGTAAATAACGCCAAATCCATCGAGGCATGCTGTATTAATTGAGATAAGGCGGTGTTAAGTAGTCGCTTGGCGCTTTGAGAAAATAATTGCTCAGCCGCAGGGTTGGCATAATGAATCGTCAATTTTTCATCGAGTAATAAAGTCGCCGTTACCATATTGCCAAGAATCGTGGTAACCAGCTCATCACTTTGAATTGTTTGCTTGGTCATTATGCTCACATCCATTATGTTGCACTAAAAAGGTGCACCTGAAAGTTTCAGTATGGAGCATGATAAAATTGAGCACAAACAAAAATACGGTTTTTAATTCTTGTTTTTAACTAGTTAGTTAAGTTGACGGCTTATTTTAACTAGGGTTAACGACTTATGCTTTGCTGATCATACTTCTACTTCACAGTTGTTCTATGTAGGTGCACTGTGATTGTATTGGATGATGCAATAACCTTGCCGCTTTCGACAACATTTACCGAAAATGTATGCGAACCTCGGTCTATATTTTTTAACTCCCACAAAGATGGCGTCTGTGGCGCACCATAAGGCTGCGTATCCATCATTAATTGCAGTGATTGACCAATTCCTAGCTTCTTACTGAGTTCAACTTGCACCGTAATAAAGCCTCGATTACTACGAATGGTTTGATCGTCTTGTAGGCTGGTAATCTTTAAAGCAATTTTTTTATCCGCCTCTGCTGATTGCTTCTCGGTATTGGCTTTGTCTTTAGCTAATTCGCTATTTGCTGCAGGATCAGCAGAATTTGCCAAGTTTTGAGCTTCAGATTCATCTTGGGTTGCTGGTGAGTCTTGAGCTTCTGTTGAATCAAGCGAGCTAGCCGCTGAGCTTTGCGTTTGAGCAACTTGAGTGCTGTCGCTGTATTGAGGCTCTGGAGCAGGCGCTTTTATATCCGGTAGAGAAAGCACTTCTTTGCTATTGGCTTTTTCTGGTGGTGGACTGTCACTGAAGTGTGTCACTCCCTTGCTATCTGTCCATTTGTAAACTTGCCCTGCCAGAGCTGCTTGACCCATGATCAGGCTAAATAACAATACTGGTATGTGGATCCGTTTCATAATGGGCACCGTGATCGTCGTGTTGATGATTGCTTATTGTTTACTGCTTATGGATAGCTTAATTGATGGTTGTGTGACGACAATAAAAAAAAGGCTCACCTGAGAGGCGAGCCTAAAATTTTCATTGGGTTTACACCGTTACAGAGTAAATCTGATCAGGTGAACCAGTTTGATTATACTGAGTAGTACAGTTCAAACTCTAATGGGTGCGTTGCCATGTTAACACGCTCAACATCTTTTGATTTCAGAGCGATATAAGAATCGATGAAGTCATCAGAGAATACGCCACCAGAAGTTAAGAACTCACGATCTTCGTCTAGTGCTTTTAGTGCAACTTCTAGAGATTCCGCTACTTTCGGGATCTCAGCTGCTTCTTCTGCCGGTAGGTCGTACAAGTCTTTATCCATAGCATCGCCAGGGTGGATCTTGTTCTTAATACCGTCAAGGCCAGCCATTAGCAATGCCGCAAATGCTAGGTATGGGTTAGCTGCTGGATCTGGGAAGCGAGCTTCGATACGACGCGCTTTCGGGCTTGGTACTACTGGGATACGAATTGATGCAGAACGGTTACGTGCAGAGTATGCAAGCATAACTGGTGCTTCGAATCCTGGTACTAGACGCTTGTATGAGTTAGTCGATGGGTTAGCAAAGGCGTTGATTGCACGCGCGTGCTTGATAATACCACCGATGTAGTAAAGCGCCATGTCTGAAAGGCCGCCGTACTTATCACCAGCAAATAGGTTTACACCGTCTTTAGCTAGAGATTGGTGAACGTGCATACCAGAACCGTTATCACCAACCAGTGGCTTAGGCATGAAGGTTGCAGTTTTACCGTAAGCGTGAGCAACGTTATGTACTACATATTTGTAGATTTGAATCTCATCAGCTTTTTCAGTTAGCGTGTTGAAACGACAAGCGATTTCATTCTGACCTGCAGTTGCTACTTCATGGTGGTGCGCTTCAACAACAAGGCCCATTTCTTCCATAATTAGACACATTGCAGAACGGATATCTTGAGAAGAATCCACTGGTGCTACTGGGAAGTAACCACCTTTCACGCCAGGACGATGGCCTTTGTTGCCTTCTTCGTATTCAGTACCTGAGTTCCAGCTTGCTTCAACATCATCAATCTTAAAGAAAGAACCTGAGATGTTATTTTCGAAACGTACGTCATCAAATAGGAAGAATTCTGGCTCAGGACCAACAAGAACTGTGTCAGCAATACCGGTTGAACGCATGTAATCTTCAGCACGTTTTGCAATTGAACGTGGGTCGCGGTCGTAGCCTTGCATTGTTGCAGGCTCAAGAATGTCACAACGGATATTTAGCGTTGCGTCTTCTGTGAATGGGTCAAGTACTGCGCTTGATGCGTCTGGCATCATTACCATGTCTGATTCGTTGATGCCTTTCCAGCCTGCAACTGAAGAACCATCAAACATTTTACCGTCTTCAAAGAAGTCAGCATCTACTTGGTGAGCAGGGATTGAAATGTGTTGTTCTTTACCTTTGGTATCGGTAAAGCGTAAATCAACAAACTTAACTTCGTTTTCTGTGATCAGAGAGAGTACATTTTCTACTGACATCTTGGATAACCTCCGGTGTTATTAATACTGTTTGAACGATAAAAGTGATTCAAACGAATGAATCTAGCTTTCAGCGATCTTGATTCTATAAAAAGTAATCAACGATGCTTTGAATAAAGCTAAAATCGTGCCAAAAAAATAAATCCTTTAAAAACATAAAGATAAAATTATTTATGCCAATAGGGTGCATTTGTTTGCACCATTTTGGGTTTCGGTTGCATTATTTTGGTGCATTGTGCGCCATGGTGATGCAAGCGGTTAAATAACTCGTCCTATTCAGCCGAGAATTGATCGGTTTGTCAATGCAAAAACTAAGGGAAATATGCAACATGGTGTGTAGAGCGCATTATTTCTATCTTTTTATGCAGTTTTAAAAGATAGAGGGAGAGATTTGATCTATCTCATTGACTAGGTTGGCTATTTTTTGTGTTTAGACGAAGGTAAGCTACCGATTAAGCGAAAATGCTCAAGGTGGTTTACACTAAAATGGTCATTTGCGGGTAATATTTGGCCGCTAATGTGACATATTCCTAGGTTTTTTCGGAAAATCTGGTACATTTACGACCGTTTTTTTAATCAAGTTCGCCCAATGTCTGGGTGTCTTTTATAAGTGAATCGAATTCCATGACTACTCCACAGATTGATAAGTTAAGAAATATCGCGATTATCGCGCACGTTGACCACGGTAAAACGACTTTGGTTGATAAGCTTTTACAGCAATCGGGTACACTTGAATCTCGTGGTGAAGCTGAAGAGCGCGTCATGGATTCAAATGACATCGAAAAAGAACGTGGTATTACCATTCTTGCGAAAAACACCGCAATCAACTGGAATGATTTCCGCATCAATATTGTAGATACCCCAGGACACGCCGATTTCGGTGGTGAAGTTGAGCGTATCATGTCAATGGTTGATTCAGTATTGCTTATCGTTGATGCAGTTGACGGCCCAATGCCTCAAACGCGTTTCGTAACTCAAAAAGCATTCGCACACGGCTTGAAGCCAATCGTTGTTATCAACAAAATCGACCGTCCAGGTGCACGTCCTGATTGGGTTATGGATCAAGTATTCGACCTATTCGACAACCTAGGTGCAACCGATGAGCAGCTAGACTTCCAAGTAGTTTACGCTTCAGCATTAAACGGTTGGGCAACATTAGAAGAAGGCGAAACTGGCGAGAACATGGAACCACTATTCCAAGCAATCGTTGATAACGTTGAATGTCCAAATGTTGATATCAATGGTTCACTGCAAATGCAGGTGTCTCAACTTGATTACAACTCTTACGTTGGCGTAATCGGTGTATGTCGCGTAACTCGTGGTAGCGTTAAAGCAAACCAACAAGTGACTATCGTTGGTGCTGATGGTAAGAAACGTAACGGTAAAGTGGGTACGGTTCTAGGTTACCTAGGTCTTGAGCGTCACGAAGTTGAACAAGCTAACGCGGGTGACATCATTGCGATTACTGGTCTTGGTGAGCTTAAAATCTCTGACACCATCTGTGATGTAAACAATGTTGAACCAATGACTCCGTTATCGGTTGATGAACCAACAGTAACTATGACGTTCCAAGTAAACACTTCTCCGTTCGCGGGTAAAGAAGGTAAGTTCGTGACTTCACGTAACATCCTTGAGCGTCTAGAAAAAGAATTAGTGCACAACGTAGCATTACGCGTTGAGCAAACAGATGATCCAGATAAATTCAAAGTATCAGGTCGTGGTGAACTTCACCTTTCAATTCTGATCGAAAATATGCGTCGTGAAGGCTTCGAGCTTGCAGTATCACGTCCAGAAGTTATCGAGAAAGAAATTGATGGCAAACTAATGGAACCGTTTGAAAAAGTGACTATCGATGTGCTTGAAGAGCACCAAGGTGGCATCATGGAAAACATCGGTATCCGTAAAGGTGAACTGACTGATATGGCACCAGATGGTAAAGGCCGTGTTCGCATGGACTTCTACATGCCTTCTCGTGGCTTGATTGGTTTCCAAACTGAATTCCTAACACTAACTTCAGGTTCTGGTCTTCTTTACCATACGTTTGAGCGTTACGATGACCATAAAGGTGGCGTAATTGGCCAACGTAGCAACGGTGTATTAGTTTCTAATGCAACCGGTAAAGCACTAACTTACGCATTGTTTAACTTACAAGATCGTGGTCGTTTATTTGCAGAGCACGCTGATGAAGTTTACGAAGGTCAAGTTATCGGTATTCATAACCGTAACAACGACTTAACCGTTAACTGTCTGAAAGGTAAGCAGCTAACTAACGTTCGTGCATCTGGTACTGATGAAGCTCAAACGCTTTCTCCTGCTATCAAGTTCACTCTAGAGCAAGCTTTAGAATTCATTGATGATGATGAACTAGTAGAAGTAACACCAGAAAGCATCCGTATCCGTAAGCGTCATTTGACTGAAAATGAACGTAAACGTGCGGGTCGTGCTCCTAAGTAAGCCATGGCAGCTTAAGCGTTTATACGCAATTAAAGCCGATGCTATCAATGCATCGGCTTTTTTATTACTCTAGGAGGAGTCATATAAAGTCAGCTATGTGCTTAAATTATCTTAAGATTAGAGGCTGGCGTTCTACTTAAGTTAAAGTGACCATCTTAGTTAATATCATTAGGGACGTGATGATGGACAAAAAAATCAGCGTATGTATCCATTATTTGGTGTACCTAAAGGATCGTATCGTTCGTGATCGTTTAGCGGTGAATGCCGGTTATATGGCTTATATTTCATTGCTATCACTGGTGCCATTGGTGACGGTTCTAGTTACGACGCTATCTCAATTTCCGGTTTTTCACGGCATTACTGAACAAATCCAAGAGTTCGTGTTTCTAAACTTTATGCCAGCCGCCGGAGATGCGGTAAAAAATGCCCTCAATACTTTTATATCCAATACTTCTAGCATGACTGCGATAGGTGGTTTTTTCGTATTTGTTACCGCTATGATGTTGATTTCTAATATCGATCAGAATCTTAATTTTATTTGGCGAGTTAAACGCAAACGCCGCTTAGTCTATTCATTTTCTATGTATTGGATGGTACTCACTTTAGGGCCTTTGTTAATGGGGGCCAGCTTGGCGCTCAGCTCTTATATCACTTCAGAGCGATATCTGAGCCAAGAAGTGGTCAGTGGTATTTACCGAATTTTGCCGATGATTTTATCGATGTCGACTTTCGTCGTCTTGTATATGCTAGTGCCAAATATTAAGGTGAAATTCCTTCATGCATGTACCGGTGCTTTGGTGGCAGGCTTATTATTCGAGTTATCGAAAAAAGGCTTCGCGATGTACATTACTGAGTTTCCATCTTATCAACTGATTTACGGTGCATTAGCCGCGATCCCGATTTTATTTGTCTGGGTGTATTTGTGCTGGTTTATCGTATTGGTCGGTGCGGAAGTGACGGCAAGCCTTGGCGAACGAGAAGATTGGTATGATGAAGAGCCATACCACCCACTACAAAAGTTAAAACAAAAATTTAGTCGTAAAAGGAATGATGTGTGATTGCTTTGATCCAAAGAGTCAGTGAAGCCAGTGTTAAGGTTGATGGCGAGATTGTCGGTAGTATTAATCAAGGTTTATTGGTGCTACTAGGGGTAGAAAAAGGCGATGATCAAGCAAAAGCTAAACGTTTGAGTGAACGAGTATTAGGCTATCGAATTTTTGAAGATGACCAAGGTAAAATGAACCTCAATGTGAAGCAAGCGGGTGGTGAAGTCTTAGTGGTATCGCAATTTACTTTACCTGCAGATACGCAAAAAGGCATGCGTCCGAGTTTTTCTAAAGGGGCTGATCCACAAGAAGCGGAAAGCCTATATCACTATTTCTCACAGTGTTGTCAGCAAGCAGATGTTCATACTGAAAACGGACAATTTGCGGCTGATATGAAAGTGGCACTGATCAACGACGGACCGGTGACCTTCTGGTTACAAGTATAAAATATAACGAAAGGTCAACAGACCCTAGTAAACGAATATTAAATAGTAAGGGATTTACATGTTTAAGTTAGTGACGCCAAAAACCGAATCTGACTTGCAAAACTATTATCATTTTCGCTGGCAAATGTTGCGAGAGCCATTTCATCAGCCACAAGGCTCTGAGCGTGATGAATATGATGATATGAGTGCCCATCGTATGATTGTCGATGGTCGAGGCCGTATTATGGCGGTAGGTCGTATGTATTTAACGCCGAATAGCGAAGGCCAAATACGCTATATGGCGGTGCATCCTCAGCATCGAGGTAAAGGGCTAGGTTCATTGATTCTGGTGGCGTTAGAGTCGTATGCGATGCAGGAAGGCGCTAAGCGCTTAGTGTGTAACTCGCGTGAAGATGCGATTAACTTTTACGCCAAAAATGGTTTTGAAAGCCAAGGTGAGTTAAGTGACGAAAGAGGGCCAACTCGTCACCAGCAAATGTTGAAGCGCTTGAAAGCGAGTGCCAATGTTTCACGCCGCCCAGATTGGTGTGATGAATTGCAAAAGCGATGGCGACAAGAGATCCCAATTTGTGCGGCGATGGGGATTCGTATTAGCCAATATACTGGTTATCAATTTGAATGTTCCGCGCCACTTAACCCGAACATCAACCCACATGAAACCATGTTTGCCGGTTCATTATTTACCTTGACTACATTAACTGGTTGGGGAATGGCCTGGCTATTAATGCGTGAAAAAGGTTTAGAAGCGGATATTATTTTAGCCGATAGCCAAGTGCGTTTTCGCGCGCCGGTGACACAAAGCCCAGTTGCGGTGACCTCTTTAGATGGTATTAGTGGAGACTTAGATCGGTTGGTCAGTGGACGCCGTGCTAGGGTGATCGTGAAAGTGACCGTTTATAGTGGTGATGTGGCCGCGGTGGAATTTACCGGCACTTATATGCTGATGACCGACTTTTTAGGCGAAGCGCCGTTGGTTAAGTAATAGTTTTAGTAAAACCGAAAGTATGAAAAAAGGCGGTGATAGTTGATCCTATCACCGCCTTTTATTTGGTTTTGAGTTGCTTGTGTTCCCCGGCTTAGTGGCAGTTATTCTCTACTAACACCGAGTCTTTATGGCTGAGCAAGTCAAACACTAAGGCTTGGCATTCACCTTGTAAGCGATATTGCAGATTGCCTTTTTCTGGGAATAAAAAGTCGTATTCACCACCTAGATGAGCAGAGAAATCTTTGCCTTCGATCTTAAATGGTTTAAGCGATAAACGTCCTCGGTCAGCCACTAAATGTATATCGCTGATAGTGACAGGCTGGACTTTTTTGGCTTTCGGTTTTTCTGGTTTTACTTGTGCCGTTTTATCTTCTGCGTCTGCGCTATCTTCTGAGTCTGCGATAGTTGCTTGGTCTTGTGGTGGTGCTAATGGTGGCAATTCAATACCTTGATTACGAAGCCATAAGGTTTGGAAGTCATCATCGCTGGTGGCACGAGTTACACTGGCGTTAAGCTGTCCTGTGACACTATGGTTGAAGATTAATTGATCGCCATATAAGCCTTCACCTTTGACTGTGAAATCAGTAATACCATCGAGATGCAGCGGTAAATCAAACCAACGGGAGAAGAAGCGCAGCGGGATCCCGGAGGCTTCAAGATCAAGCTTCCAAGGCTGACTGGTTTGGCTAAATGCCATCTCGCCAGCGCCTTTGACTAGGCCATTTTCTAATGGAATAAACAGTTTATTCAGCCAAAAGTGACCTTTTTCACTACGCATGCTGACTAGTAGGTTTTTACTATTAACGCTATCGTAGCTAGCGCGATTAGCACTAATGCTTAACTCACCTTGCCATAAACCCCAATCGCCTTGTTTCTTCATTTCAAGGTTATCACCCTCAATGCTTAGTCCGGTTGCTTGCTTGGCAGGGGAAGTGGTGAGATCGATAAATTGCACATTGTTAATGGTCAGCATCTTGGCCTTAAGAGACTGTAAGTTGTGCAAGTAATCCAGTGCTAACTGTTTAGATTCGGCGGTTGGAATCCATTTCATATTATTAATATTGAATTGTGACAAGTCTAAACCGGTTGGGGTCGCTTGACCTTGAATGTGCAGATTACCTTGCAGCATCTCTAATGAAATATCTTGGATGTTAGCGATATTGGGTTGCAAGTTAATATCTAAAGCCGGTGAATGAATCGCCTGACCAAAAGCGCTCATGGTATCAGCGGTCGCAAAGATAGAGGCATTTTGCTGATGCCAAAAATCAAACGGTAAGCTAAGTTGTTCAGCGGTTAGCTTAATATTATTAACTGAAAAATTAGGCACTTCGATGCTGGAATTGCTGATTTCAAGATCATCAATCGCCATTGCTTGCTGATTAAACCAATCGATACTTTGTTGGCTAATATTATCGAGGCTATTTTGTTGTAAGCGTAATCCGCTAATTGTCACACGGGGAAGTTGCCATATTTTTTGTGATTGCTTTTTAGTGGCTTGAGCAGCAAATTGGCCTTGGCGCCACTGGAAGCGAATATCGTAAAAGGTTGAATGCTCAGGCGTGATATCACCATCAAGGAACAAGTTATTGATGGCTTCACCTTGCCAATAGAGTTGCCCTGCGGAGAGCTGAATTTCACCATAAAAAGGCAGTAGTCTATGGTCACGTTTTTCAGGATGTTTAATCTGGATGTTAACATCACGTCCCACCCAGTCGTTATCTGCAAAGTCTATGTTGGTAATTGATAATTTATTTAATTGGATATAATTCGGAAACACTAGACTAGGCCAACCCGTTTGCAGAGTAATTCCATCAACCACCACATTATCAATTTGTAGTCGGTTATTTAGCCAAGTATGTTTTGCCAGCCAAATATCCATCTTCTCGACTAGGATAGGTTCCTCATCACCATTTTTGATCAGCACACCATCAAGTTGTAGGTGCTTAGGTTCTTGATATGAATAGTTTACTTCACGAACTTGGATATTATCTTGGTAAGCATATTCAAGAACTGTATTGACTACCTGAGCGGCATATTTAGTGTGTAAGGCTGCGTAAGAAGCGGAAAGAGCAACAACCACTAATGAAATCAAGCCAACAATAATGGCTAGCAGTTTTCTCATGTAACGTCCTGTGTATTCTCAACCCTAACTGGGCATTTTAGAACTACGAAGTATAAGTACTTATTAGTTCAGGTACAATTATTCCTGCTTTGATTGTGGGGATAAAAAAACGAGAAACCATTTGGAATCTCGTTTTTCTCTATGTCGTTATTTTTTGCTTAGCGAACTACAGCTGAGGACCGGCCTTAACCAAGGCTTTACCTTCATCGTTGTCAGTATATTGAGCAAAGTTTTTAATGAAAAGTTGCGCCAGTTCATCGGCTTTAACTTGCCATTGTTCTGCCGTTACATAGGTATCTCTAGGATCGAGAATTTGGCTATCAACGTTAGGTAGTTCAGTTGGCACTTCTAGGTTAAAGGTTGGAATAACCTTAGTTGGTGCGTGATCGATAGAACCATCTAAAATCGCATCAATAATGCCGCGAGTATCTTGAATAGAGATACGTTTGCCACTGCCATTCCAACCGGTATTTACCAAGTAAGCTTCCGCGCCAGCCGCTTCCATACGTTTCACTAACACTTCTGCGTATTGCGTTGGGTGCAAGGTTAAGAATGCAGCGCCAAAGGCCGCGGAGAAGGTTGGCGTAGGCTCGGTGATCCCACGTTCTGTACCAGCTAGTTTTGCAGTAAAGCCAGATAAGAAGTGGTACTTAGTTTGCTCGGGCGTCAGTTTTGAAACCGGAGGTAGTACCCCAAACGCATCAGCGGTTAAGAAAATCACTTTCTGTGCATGACCAGCTTTAGATACTGGCTTAACAATATTATCAATGTGATAAATAGGGTAAGAAACACGGGTGTTTTCGGTTTTTGAGTTGTCGTCAAAATCGATGATACCATCGTCTGAAACCGTCACATTTTCTAATAATGCATCACGGCGAATCGCATTATAAATATCCGGTTCTGCTTCTTTCGATAGTTTGATGGTTTTGGCGTAACAACCGCCTTCAAAGTTAAACACGCCATCATCATCCCAGCCATGCTCATCATCACCAATCAGCTGACGTTTCGGGTCGGTAGATAGGGTGGTTTTACCAGTACCTGATAGACCAAAGAAAATCGCCACGTCACCATCTTCGCCTACGTTGGCAGAGCAGTGCATCGACGCCATGCCTTTAAGCGGCAGTAGGTAGTTCATCATGGCGAACATACCTTTTTTCATTTCGCCGCCATACCAAGTACCACCGATAATTTGAATGCGTTCGGTTAAGTTAAAGGCGACAAAGTTTTCGGAGTTTAACCCCTGAGCTTGCCAGTTAGGGTTGGTGGTCTTGGCGCCATTCATAACGATGAAGTCAGGCTCAAATTCTTGCAGTTCTTGTTCGGTTGGACGAATGAACATATTTTTTACGAAGTGAGCTTGCCATGCGACCTCAGTGATCACGCGAACTTTTAATCGTGACTCAGGATTGGCACCACAGAAGCAGTCGATCACAAAAATACGTTTGCCTGAAAGTTGAGTGGTGACTAACGATTTTAAATCAGCCCAGACTTCAGGCGTGATTGGTTTGTTATCGTTTTTACCTTGATCTGACCACCACAAGGTATCTTTGGTCACGTCATCTTTTACGATGTACTTATCTTTGGGTGAGCGGCCAGTGAAAATACCAGTATCGACTGAAACTGCACCGAGTTCGGTAACAATACCTCTTTCATAGCCACTTAAATTTTTTTGGGTTTCTTCAACGAACAGTTGTTCATAACTAGGATTACAAATAATGTCGGTTGCGCCAGTAATGCCGTAAGTTGTGAGATCCAACTGGGCTGCAGTAGTGCTCTTTTCCATAACGGTCATAGATGCTCCTTAATAGGAAATTTGTAGGGAATATTATAATTTTAGGTAATGAACACATTATAACCACTTTCTACGTGTGGTTTATTTGAGCTCTATTGTGATTTTAGCAAACTTCAGAGCGCAAAAAGGTGGAGTCAAGAACACTATGATTATTATCTTGAATAAAATAAGTGCTTAAAGATGAGGCTAGATATGGAATTAATAGCTGATTTTAGGGGTAAAAAAAGCCGAACTGAGTCGGCTTGTTATCTGTCACATGTAACTTATTGTATACAATGAATTAATGCAGGCTTTTTTTCGCGGCCGTTAATATTTGATCGACCTGTGCTGCATCGAAAGAATAAGTGCTGCCACAGTAATCACAATGCAGAGCCACTTCACCTTCTGTTTTTAAGATGTCATCCAACTCTTCTTTGGCAACGGTTGCGATAGCACCTGCGCTACGCTCACGAGAACAACCACAGAAGAACTCGACCGGCTGTGCTTCAAATAACTGTACTTTTTCTTGGTTATACAAGCGGTAAAGCACGTCATTGGCTTCTAGTGAGAACAGTTCTTCATTCTTAATGGTTTCAGTCAGCTTTTCTAAGTGCTCAAAATCATCGGCAGAACCAGTACCGTCTGGCATGATTTGCAATAACATACCAGCGGCATGTGCTTGACCGTCATGTTCACCAGTGCGGAACCATAAACGCGTTTTTAGTTGCTCTGAACGCTCAAAGTAGCTTTCTAATACTTCTGAAAGCGTGTCGCCTTCTAAACCAACGACACCTTGGTAGCGCTCGCCTTTATCAGGAGAAATGGTGATCACTAAGTGGCCTTTGCCAATCATTTGGTGCAAGTTTGCATCGTCAGCAATTTGTCCTTCCCAACGTGCAACACCACGCATTTTTTGGTCGTGATCGCCATTAATTACTACTAAAGAAACAGGGCCATCGCCTTGCAGTTGCAAAGTAATTGAGCCTTCAAACTTCAAAGTCGCGGTGAGTAGACTGGTTGCTACAAGTAGTTCGCCCAATAAGTTTTGTAACGGCTGTGGGTAATCCTTGTTGGCAATGATTTGTTGGTAAGCGGTATCAAGTTGTACTAATTCACCACGAACAGACAAATCTTCGAATAAATAGCGATGTAAAAGGTTATTTGCCATTAGTTGGGAACTCCTAGCCTGGGCTTATTGTTGTTTAAATTTAATGAGATTACGTCGTTGTTTTTTATCAGGACGTCGTTCTGGGCTTGGGCTATACAGTGCGTTCAGTTTATGTTTTTGAGCGTTTTCTTCACGCTTGGCAATACTGTCTGGCGTTTCTGCATATAAGGTTTGTGCTTCTGGTGCCCCGCGACGCTGATCGGAAATCTTTTCGATGATCACGGTCTTTTCTTCATTACCTTGACGCAAGCGAATAGAAGCACCGAGCTCAACCATTTTGCTTGGTTTACTACGTTGGTCATTATAGTGAACTTTGCCACCTTCAACCATGCTTCTGGCAATGGAACGTGTTTTGTAAAAACGGGCGGCCCATAACCATTTGTCTAAACGGACCGATAAAGTTTGTGAACTCATTCTGAGATATGACCTCGAAGGGTTAACAGTAAAGAGAGTAAAAGCTATACCAAGTTACTTAGGTTTATACTTTGCTAATCACTCATAGTATGACTCAAATGGAGGTGGTTTTTGGCATTTTCAAGGTATAGTTCGAAAGATGTAATAATTTAGGGATATAATTTTCGATTCCGTTGTCTGCATTGGTTCAATGAATGGAAAACTATCAGAATTGTTAGCTTAATGAATGATTCTGCATAATGTGGCGATAAATGTTGATTACAAACACATGATCGAATGAATTAATTTGGTTTAATCCCTTTAAACCGTTAAGGTTAGGCTTCGAAAAGTAAATAAGAATGGAATCGAATTTAAGGTGTCATCTCTAATGGTGTCAAAAGACAATATCCAACAGCAATGGACACAATTGGCAAATCGTTGGGTACAAAATCAATCTCAGCTAAGTTTTATTATCACTTTGCTATTAACGGCTCTGATTGCTTGGGTAGTCGGCATCTTATTATGGGCATTATTATCCCCAACCTCGAATGTTGCTCGCTGGTCGGCACCGAATGTGATTGCTTCTCAAACCTCTTCAAACAGTCAAACCGATACATTATCCCCACTCTTAAGTGCTAATTTATTTGGCTTATACACTCAAACGCCAACCCAAAAACAACAAGTCGCCCAAGATGCACCGCAAACACGTTTGAATTTAACGCTAGTGGGAGCCGTCGCTAGCAGCAACGATAAATTAAGCCTCGCAATTATTGCGAATCAAGGTAAGCAGGCGACTTACGGCATTGGTGAAACCATAGATGGAACGCGCGTCACACTGACCGCGGTGTATGTTGACCGAGTGATTATTAGCAACCAAGGGCGTGATGAAACCTTGATGCTGCAAGGTATTGATTATAGTAAATCGCCTCAATCGGTTGCCCGTAAGCCTGTTGAGAATCAAGCTACGACGGATGATGTCGCAGACTTAGATACAGTTCGCCAAGAGATTTCCGAAGATCCACAAAAAATATTTCAATATATTCGCCTTTCACAAGTGATGGATGAAGGGCAATTAAAAGGCTACCGAGTTCGTCCCGGTAAAGATCGCGCTTTATTTGAACAAGTTGGTTTACAAGATGGCGATATTGCCACTGCATTAAACGGACAAGATCTCACTGACCCATCGCAAATGGCAACATTATGGAAAACGGCTTTAGAGTCTATGGAATGGAACCTAACCGTGGAAAGAGATGGTCAGACTCATGATATTTATATTCAATTTTAAAATGGATTCTCAATTCGTACCGAGCCTTAATTCAGGAACGAAGAGCATAGTAACGTCACCAATGGTGAGCAGGAGCATGGTGTGAAAAAGTGGTTGAGCAAAGTCTCACTAATCGTAATGACCAGTTTGGTATCGGTATCTGCTATTGCAGATGATTTTAGTGCCAGTTTTAAAGGTACCGACATTCAAGAGTTTATTAACATTGTTGGGCGTAATTTACATAAAACCATCATTGTTGATCCATCAATACGCGGCAAAATTGATGTACGTAGTTACGATGTATTGAACCAAGAACAATATTACAAATTCTTCTTAAATGTGTTGGAAGTTTACGGTTATGCGGTAATCGAAATGGACAATGGCATTTTAAAAGTGATTAAAGATAAAGATGCCAAAACCGCTGCGGTACCTGTAGTGGGAAATGACTCGATTATTTCTGGCGATCAAGTGATCACTCGTGTTGTTCCTGTGAAAAATGTCTCAGTTCGAGAGCTTTCACCTATTTTGCGTCAGTTAAATGATAACGCCGGTGCCGGTAACGTTGTGCACTACGATCCATCAAATATCATTCTTCTAACGGGTCGAGCGTCAGTAGTGAATCGCCTGGCGGAAATTATTAAACGTGTCGATCAAGCCGGCGATAAAGAAGTCGAAGTGGTTGAGTTAAAAAATGCCTCAGCCACCGAAATGGTGCGAATTGTTGATTCTCTCAGCAAAAGCGCCGATGCCAAAAATACCCCTGAATTACTACAACCTAAGTTAGTTGCTGATGAGCGTACTAACTCAATTCTCATTTCTGGAGATCCGAAAGTTCGCCAACGCTTGAGAAAATTGATCAGCCAACTTGATGTTGAAATGGCCACCAAAGGCAATAACCGCGTGGTGTATTTACGTTATGCCAAAGCTGAAGATTTAGTGGATGTATTAACTGGGGTATCGGAAAACCTACAAGCAGAAAAAGATTCTCAATCAGGCGCTGGCAGTACCAGTAAAACCAAAGTGATGATTACGGCTGATAAAGGCACGAATGCTCTAGTGTTAACCGCACCGCCAGATATTATGAAAGCACTTCAAGAGGTGATTGGTCAGTTGGATATTCGTCGTGCGCAAGTACTGATTGAAGCTTTGATTGTTGAACTTGCTGAAGGTGAAGGTATCGATCTCGGTGTGCAATACGGCAACTTAGAAACTGGCAGTATGGTGCAGTACTCCAATGCGAATGCCAGAATTGGAGAGGTGGCTGTTGGTATTCAAGAAGCTAAAGATACATCTAGTACAACAGCTGTATATGATGATAACGGTAACTTTCTTCGAAATGAAACCACAACTGAATCTGGTGACTATTCAACATTAGCAGCAGCATTAAGTGGTGTGAATGGCGCGGCGCTGAGTATTGTAAAAGGTGACTGGACGGCATTAATCAGTGCAGTGGCAACCAGCAGTAACTCTAATATTCTGTCTTCTCCAAGTATCACAGTGTTAGATAACAGTGAAGCCTCGTTTATTGTTGGTGAAGAAGTGCCGGTCGTCACGGGCTCTACCGCCAGCTCGGATAACTCAAATCCATTCCAAACCGTTGATCGTAAAGAAGTGGGTATCAAACTCAAAGTGACACCTCAAATTAACGAAGGTGACTCGATTCAAATGCAAATCGAGCAAGAAGTTTCCAATGTACTTGGTGCCAATGGTGCCGTGGATGTACGTTTTGCTAAGCGTCAAATTAACACGTCTGTGATGGTGCAAGATGGACAAATGATTGTACTGGGCGGTTTGATTGATGAACGCGCGCAAGAGAGTGTCTCGAAAGTACCACTACTCGGTGATATTCCTTATTTAGGCGCATTATTCTCTTATACCAACACCACCAAAGAGAAAAAGAACTTAATGGTGTTCATTAAGCCGACTATTATTCGCGACGGTATGTCGATCGATGGTCTGTCGCGTCGTAAATACAACTACATTCGCGCTGAGCAGTTATATAAAGCGCAAAAAGGCTTAAAACTGCTTCCGAATGCAGAAACACCGGTATTGCCTAAGTTTGGTCAAGGTGAACGTCAACCGGCGGAAATTCAAGCTTTCCTTGAGCAATTAAATCACAGTGAAAGCGCTCAGGTTGAGGGTAATCAATAATGATCGATTCAGCACAAGATATGGCACCAGAATTAATGGATGAGCTAGACTCTCGTCCTAAGTTTCGTCTGCCTTTTGCTTATGCTAAACGTCATCAAGTGGTGCTGGATTATAACGATCAACAGCAAAGTGTTTTGTACTATTGCGGAGCGCTTACTCCACAAGTGTTATTGGAAATACGTCGCGCGTCCGGGCAATCATTCAAACCACAAAAACTGACGGTTAATGAGTTTGAAAATAAGCTGACCGATGCTTATCAACGCGATTCATCAGAAGCACGTCAGTTGATGGAAGATATTGGCGCGGATGATGATTTCTTTTCACTTGCTGAAGAGCTACCAGAAAACGAAGACTTATTAGAATCAGAAGATGATGCGCCGATCATTAAATTGATCAACGCCATGTTAGGCGAGGCAATCAAAGAAGGCGCTTCAGATATTCATATTGAAACCTTCGAGAAAGTCTTATCTATCCGCTTTCGAGTCGATGGTGTGTTACGTGAAGTATTATCGCCAAGCCGTAAACTCGCGCCGATTTTGGTATCTCGCGTCAAGGTGATGTCTAAACTCGATATCGCGGAAAAACGTGTCCCACAAGATGGCCGAATTTCATTGCGAATTGGTGGTCGAGCGGTCGATGTGCGTGTATCAACCATGCCGTCTTCCCATGGCGAACGAGTCGTAATGCGTTTATTAGATAAAAACGCCACGCGCTTAGATCTACATAGCTTAGGCATGACACCTAAAAACCACGAAGCGTTTCGTCATTTAATTGCTAGGCCGCACGGTATTATTTTGGTGACCGGCCCAACCGGTTCGGGTAAATCAACTACCTTGTATGCTGGTTTGCAAGAGCTTAACAGCAGCGAACGTAATATTTTAACCGTGGAAGATCCGATTGAATTTGATATTGATGGAATTGGACAAACTCAAGTAAATCCAAAAGTGGATATGACCTTTGCTCGCGGTTTGCGTGCGATTTTGCGTCAAGATCCAGATGTGGTGATGGTCGGTGAAATACGTGATTTAGAAACGGCGCAAATCGCAGTACAAGCCTCATTAACCGGTCACTTAGTAATGTCGACCTTGCACACCAATACCGCAATTGGTGCCATCACTCGTTTGCGTGATATGGGGATTGAACCTTTCTTAATTTCTTCTTCATTATTGGGTGTATTGGCGCAGCGTCTAGTAAGAACTTTATGCCCTAGTTGTAAGCAACCTTATCAAGCCGATGCTCAACAAAAGCAATTGTTTGGCGTGAGCGCTGATGAGCCATTAGAGCTTTATAAACCACAAGGTTGTGAGCACTGCAACCACAAAGGTTATCGTGGCCGTACTGGTATTCATGAACTATTGCTAATTGATGATGAAACCCAAGAATTGATCCATTCGGAAGCCGGCGAGCAAGTGATTGAAAAAGCGATTCGTGCTAAAACGCCAAGTATTCGTGACGATGGCTTGGCTAAAGTACGCCGCGGCGTGACCACTTTGGAAGAAGTGCTACGCGTGACCAAGGAAGTGTAACCTATGGCGGCGTTTGAATATAAAGCACTCGATGCAAAAGGTAAGCAAAAGAAAGGTGTACTGGAAGGCGATAATGCCCGCCAAGTACGTCAGCGCCTTAAAGAAAAAGGCTTAATGCCCACTGAAGTGGTGGAAACCAAAGCCAAGTCACAACGAACTAAATCGAGCGGTTTTAGCTTCCAACGCGGTATCAGTACCAATGAATTAGCCCTAGTCACACGTCAATTATCTACCCTAGTACAAGCTGGCATGCCGCTAGAAGAATGTATTCGCGCGGTAGCTGACCAATCAGAAAAGCCACATATTCGAAATATGCTAGTCAGTATTCGCTCGCGAGTCGTCGAAGGTTATACCTTATCGGACAGCATGGCTGAGTACCCGGCAGTCTTTGATGATCTCTTTTGCGCCATGGTAGCAGCAGGTGAAAAGTCTGGTCATCTGGATGCGATTCTCGACCGCCTAGCCGATTACGCTGAAAACCGACAAAAGATGCGTTCTAAACTACAGCAAGCTCTTATCTACCCAACTATGCTGACGTTAATTGCCATCAGCGTAGTGGCATTCTTACTTGCTGCAGTAGTACCGAAAATCGTCGATCAATTTGTACAAATGGGGCAAGGCTTGCCGATGTCGACCGAGTTTTTATTGGTCGCCAGTAATTTTGTGCAACATTGGGGATTATTAGTCCTTGGCTTGATTGTCTTGATGATCGTCGGCTTAAAAGTCGCGTTAAAGAAACCTGATTTTCGTATGAAGTGGGATAAACGAGTCTTGGCACTGCCAGTGATCGGTAAAGTTGCTAAAGGACTGAACACTTCCCGTTTTGCTCGAACCTTAGCAATTTGCTCATCCAGCGCCATTCCACTATTGGATGGGATGCGAGTCGCGGCAGATGTAATGAGCAACCAATATTTTAAAGCGCAGATTTTAGATGCTGCCGATAAAGTTCGTGAAGGTACCAGTTTACGCAAATCGCTTGAGCATACCCGCTTATTCCCACCGATGATGCTACACATGATCGCCAGTGGTGAACAAAGTGGCGAGCTTGAGCCTATGTTGATTCGCGCCGCCGACAACCAAGACCGAGACTTTGAATCTTTGGTTAATATGGCATTAGGTGTTTTTGAGCCATTATTGATTGTAGCAATGGCAGGTATTGTGCTGTTTATCGTTACCGCAACCTTAATGCCGATATTGGAATTGAATAATTTGGTGACGCAGTAGAGGAACGTTGCTAGGTCGCTTCGCTGCTAGGTCGCTTCGCTGCTAGGTCGCTTCGCTGCTAGGTCGCTTCGCTGCTAGGTCGCTTCGCTTATTCGGGCCAATGAATGCTTTTGCTTTTATCTTTTTCGAGCCACGAGCAGCGCAGCGCCCGAGAAACGAGATACGAAACATAAGATACCAAAAATAAAATTGATATTTTTTTAGGAGTCACAATGAGTAAAAAATTAAATCTATCGACTAAAAAACAATCCGGCTTCACCTTGCTTGAAGTCATGGTGGTAGTAGTTATTTTGGGGATTCTAGCTAGCTTCGTTGTACCTAACCTTTTGGGTAACAAAGAAAAAGCCGATCAACAAAAAGCGGTGACGGATATTGTGGCGCTAGAAAACGCGCTAGATATGTACAAGCTAGATAACAGCGTTTACCCAACCACAGACCAAGGTTTGGATGCATTAGTGAGCAAACCAACCGGTAGCCCAGAGCCACGTAACTACCGTGACGGCGGCTACATTAAGCGTCTACCTAGTGATCCATGGGGTGGCGATTACCAATATTTAAGTCCAGGCGATCACGGCACGGTTGATATCTTTACTTTAGGTTCAGATGGTCAAGAAGGTGGCGATGACGGTTCACAGAAAGATATTGGTAACTGGAATATTCAAGATTTTCAGTAACAGAGATAGTCGAGGTGCGAGGACGCTTCGCTCGGGAGCCGACAATATTGTTGCGAGTAACGAGTCTCGAGTTGCGTGTAAAATCCGAACCGACTTTGCTCTTACTTGCATCACGAAGCGAAGCGCTCTCGTAACTCGCAACATGATTTAAGGAACATAATGCAGCGTCAGCGTGGTTTTACTTTACTCGAAGTACTGTTAGTGGTGGTGTTAATGTCACTCAGTGCATTAGCGGTGGTGCAAACCTTGCCGCAGAGTAATGACGACCAAGCGAAGGAAGAGGCTTCACGTTTTTTCCAACGGCTGCAATTGCTCAGTGATGATGCGATTCTCAATGGCCAAGATTACGGTTTACGTTTCGATGACAAAAAGTCGATTTATACCTATATGCAATTAGCCGAAGAAGGGTGGCAGAAGGTAGAAGACAGCAAATATTTTACCGAAACCACATTGCCGGAAGATTTAACTTTTAGTTTTGAGTTAGGTAGTGAGGCGTGGGGCGATAGCGATAGCCTTTTTGAGCAAGAAGATTTCTATGAAGATCGCTTTGAAGATTCGGATGCTAAGCCAAAGCCACCACAAGTGTACGTATTATCCAGTGGTGACGTGACACCATTTTTATTAACTTTCACCTCAGAGCCCAATCAAAAACCAGAGCAAACTTGGCGGGTGAAAGTGACGGAAGCTGGCGTTATTCAATTATTGGCTCCGGGGATGAGTAGTGATGGAGCTGATGATGAGTCGTCGTAAGCAGGTTCGAGGCATGACTTTATTGGAAGTCTTGATTGCGTTGGCGATATTCGCCACTGCTGCGATTAGTGTGATTCGCGCAGTGACTCAACACATCAACACTCTGAGCTATTTAGAAGAAAAAACCTTTGCCAGTATGGTAGTGGATAACCAATTAGCAATGGTGCATTTGTCCGAGTCGTTTACTGCAACTAAAAAGGGCGAAGAAGAATTTGGCGGACAAACATGGTACTGGACGGCAACCCCCGTTAAAACAGGATTAGATTTAATTAAAGCGGTGGATGTGAGTGTGTCTTTAGATCCGCAGCGAAAAAGTACTCTAATGACGGTGAGAACCTATGTTAAACCGTAAAAGAGGGTTAAGCCGTAAGAAAGCGTTAAGCCGTAAAGCATTCAACAAGGGCTTTACCTTGATAGAGGTGATGGTCGCCATCATGGTATTTGCCAGCTTGAGCATTGCCGCCTACCAGGTGGTGAATCAGGTTCAACGTAGTAATCAACTGTCGGCGGAGAAAACCGGTCGTCTGCAAGAAATGCAACGAGCGATGATTATTATGGATAGTGACTTTCGCCAAATGGTTGCTCGTTCATTTAAAGGTCGCGCCAATGCCAATGGCAACCGTTTATTGTATGTCGATCAATATTTATTAGATTCCCAGTCACAAGGGATTCTGTTTACTCGACTAGGTTGGCAAAACCCTCAGCAAGCTTTTCCACGAGGAGAGGTTGTTAAAGTTGGCTATCGAGTAGTCGATAATCAATTAGAGCGAGTATGGTGGCGCTATCCTGATACGCCAGAAGGGCAAGAGCCATTACATAAATCGCTATTAGCCGATGTTGAAGAATTAAGTTTTCGGTTTTACGACAGCGAGAACAATAGCTGGCAAGAGACTTGGCAAGTGGAAGATAAACTGCCACAAGCGGTGGAAGTGACTTTGCAATTAAAAGATTACGCCAAGATCCGACGGGTGTATTTAACTGCGCAAGGTCAGGCTTCATCACTCAATAGTTCGGATGAGGAGATCACGCAATAATGTTGGTTTCTTCTCGTAATGTATCTAGCCGAGCTTCGTATGGCCGGGGCTCATTGGGCGGCGTTAAACGTCAGCAAGGTGTGGCGCTTATATTTGTGCTATTGCTGGTGGCGGTGCTAGTGGCAATCGCGGCCACCATGACAGAAAGAATGTCGACCCAGTTTTATCGAGCCAGTAATTTATTAAATCACCAACAAGCCTACTGGTACAGCATGGGGGTGGAAGCACTGGCTCAAGTCGCTATCGAAGAAAGCTATAAAGACAGTGACGATAATATTAACTTAAGCCAAGCATGGGCAATTGAAGGTACTCAATACCCGCTAGAAAATGGTGATGCAGTCGGTAGCATTATTGATAAACAAGCTTGCTTTAATGTCAATGCACTGGCGGCATTACCGGCAACCAATACGTCTGAACGCCCCTATTTATTAAAAGCCTTGGCCTATATGCTGCAAGAAGAAAGCATTGATAATTACCAGGCGGAAGTGATTGCCGATTCGATTAAAGAATATGTTGATAGTGATGACCAAGTGAGTACTCAAAGTGGGGTAGAAAGTGCCACTTATGAAGGATTTCAACCTAGCTATGACGCGCCAGATGGCTTAATTGCCGATAGCAGTGAATTGAGAGCGGTGAATCAAGTGACCGCTCCGGCGATGATGATTTTAAATCAAGTGGCTTGTGCGCTACCGAGTACCGATTTGTATATTAATGTGAATACCTTAAAGCCTCAGCAAGCCTTGTTGTTAGCTGGGATGTTTCAGCCGTCATTGAGCTTAAGTGACGCGCAGCAATTAATTGAAAATAGACCGCATGACGGTTGGCAAGATGTGGAAACCTTCTTAAATGAACCACAAATCACCCGAGTACCCGCCAATATTACCAGTGAAGCGAGTCCATTTTTAGCGGTGACTAGCCAGTATTTTGAGTTAGATGCACAAATTAAAGTAGAAGATTCAAGGGTTAGGCTGCGTAGTCTAATCTACAGTTCAGATAAAAAAACGACACAAGTGATACGTCGTCGTTTCGGAGGGATCAGTGAACGAGTTTCTGACAATCAAGCTGAGCAGTAATCCAACTGATCCAATACCTTGGTTAGTTTGGTCACCAAGCTTACAAGAAGTGATTGCCTCGGGTGAATTATCTAGCCGAGAGCAACTGGGTGAATTAGTCGATTACAGCATGCAACGTAGCGTGATCGCGCTGTTGCCAAGTAGTGATGTGTTAATTACCCCGATTCAAATTCCATCGGGTGCTGGGCGTCAATTACACTCTATGTTGCCATTTTTAATGGAAGATGAGCTGACGCAAGATATTGAGCGCATGCATTTTAGTGTGATCAAAAAGCAAGGCGATCAGGCGATTGTTGCCACGGTTGAGCAGCAATATTTATCTGATTGGGTGGATGAGTTTAAATCGCATGGCATTGAGCTGAAAAAAGTGCTGCCAGATTGCCTAGCTTTGCCATTAAAAGATAACTACATCAGCGCAATGCACATAAATAACCAATGGCTAATGCGCAAAAGTGATGTGAAAGGTGCGGCGGTTGATGATGATTGGCTAGATGTGTTTTTAGCGTCAGGCTGGCTCGATCCCGATGGTGATGCGTTAAGTTTTGAAAGCTTGCTGCAAGATAATGAGCAGTCTGAGGATGAAGCGCAAGATAGCGATGCTGCCGACAGTACGATGTTATCGAGCGAAGAAATTGTTGCCGAAGCACAGTCGAGCGTTGATGCTTTAGAGCATGTTCATGCTACCGGTGAACACTTCACTATTTATAGCTATAGCGAACTACCTGAACAACATGCCGAATTACCGGGCCGCTGGATTTCTGCGCCGCAAGAGATGGCAATGTTGACCTTAGCGCAGGGAGCGATTGAATCACAAGCCAACTTATTAACTGGGCCATTTAAAGCGCAATCATCGTGGCTTAAACATTTACGAGTGTGGCGTAAGGTGGCGATTGCGGCGAGTATTCTATTGGTATTACTACTAGTACAACAAACAGTGCAAGTACAACAAATAGAAGCGCAAACTCAAGCTTATCGATCGGAGAGTGAACGGATTTTTCGTAGCGTATTTCCTGATCGACAACGTATTCCAACCGTCAGCTATTTAAAGCGTTTAATGCAAGATGAAGAAAATGTTTTATCGGGCTCTGGAGGCGGTGGTGTTTCTATGCTGGGTTGGATGGCCAAGTTGCCGCCAGCATTACAGACCGTTAAATCGGTCACGGTACAAAGCGTGCAATTTGATGGCACTCGTCAAGAAATTCGCTTAAATGCCCAAAGTGATGATTTCCAATCTTTTGAGCGCTTGCGAGTAGAGTTGGCTAAACAGTTTGATGTTAGCCAAGGTCAGTTAAATAAAAATGGCGATCTAGTGCAGGGCAGCTATGTGATTAAAAATAAAGGGAGTGGCTCATGAATGACAAGTTAACCGCTCTTATGGCTCCAGTACTTCGCTGGTGGCACAGTATTTCTGCTAGGGAACAACGACTCGTATTAATCTGTGGCGGATTATTTGCAGCAGGTTTTCTGTATTGGGGGATCTTACAACCACTAAGCGCCCGTACAGAACAAGCGCAAATGCGTTTAAATAATGAAAAACAATTGTTGGGCTGGGTGACTCAATCTGCTGATCATATTGTCACCTTACGCGCGCAAACTGGCACTAAAGGTGTACAGCGTAGTCAACCGTTAAACCAGGTAGTGTCATCGACCGCCACTCGTTTTAATATCGAGCTTATCCGCATGCAACCGCGTGATGATATGTTGCAAGTGTGGATTCAACCTGTGCCATTTAACACCTTAATTAATTGGTTAGCTCAATTGCGCGATCAATATGGTCTGCAAGTGTTGTTCTTAGACATTAACCGTTCAGATAAAGCCGGTATGGTTGAAGTTAACCGCTTACAATTTCAGCGTGGTTAGCCGTTTTAGCGATACGTTTGTGAAAGGATTAGATTTGTGAAAAGTATGAAATGGTATCTGCTGGTTTTTGTCTTGATGCTGATTACAAGTTTAGTGGCACATATTCCTGCATCTTGGGTGTACGCTCAATTACCTGCTCAACGCGGTGTAGAAGTGACGGGAATTAGTGGCACAATTTGGCAAGGACAAGTTCAGCAACTTGAAGTGAACCGTCAATCATACGGCAGCCTTTCTTGGGATTTTCAAGCCAGTAAACTATTGACGGCTAAGCTGGAATATCAAATTCGCTTTGGCCGTGGCAGTAGTATGAAACTGGATGGAAAAGGTTTTGTTGGGGTTGGTTTTTCTGGTGTGTATGCTAATAATGTTTTAGCGTCATTGCCGATACAGCAAGTACTGGCTTATGTGCCAACCCAAGTACCAGTTGAGTTAAAAGGTCGTTTAGAGCTATCACTGGCTTCATTAAAATATGCGCAACCATGGTGTGAAGAAGCCACAGGTAGTCTTGCTTGGACGGGCAGTGACATTATCTCACCGATTGGTCAATTAACGCCCGGACCGGTGATTGCAGACATCACTTGTCAGGCTCAAAATATTGAAGTGCTAGGTAAGCAGAATAATTCGCAAGTGATGAGTGAGTTTAAAGCAAGCTTAAATGATCAAGCTCGTTATGAGTCGTTGGCATGGTTTAAGCCGGGGGCTGAATTCCCATCATCAATGGCAGAGCAACTAAAGTGGCTAGGTGAGCCGAATGCACAAGGTCGCTACCAATTTAGTTTTGCTGGAAAACTATAGCGGTTAACCCAATAGAGCGGTAAAGGAGAGATGAAGTGACAAAGCATAAAAAGCCAGAGATCTTATCAAGTTCAGTGGTGGCACAATCTCGTTTATTTGCCATTGAATCCTTAGAGCTTCGTTTCTCAAATGGTGAAGAGCGTACCTACGAACGCATGAAGCCAAGTAACCGTGGTGGGGTAATGACTGTACCGGTTACCGAACAAGGTGATTTATTGTTGATTCGTGAATATGCCGCCGGAACCGATCGTTATGAGCTAGGCTTTCCTAAAGGGTTAATCGATCCGGGAGAAACGCCAGAGCAAGCTGCCAATCGTGAATTAAAAGAAGAAATTGGCATGGGCGCAGAGAACTTTGTGCCACTTAAACAAGTCGTTTTAGCGCCATCCTATTTTTCTAGCCAAATGACACTATTTCTCGCCACTGGCTTATATCCAGAACGTCTACAAGGTGATGAGCCGGAAGAGTTAGAAGTGATCCGTTGGCCGCTGCAACAAGCGGAAGAGTTGCTGACTCACATGGATTTTTGCGAAGCTCGCAGCATCACGGCTTTAATGCTGACACTACGAATACTCTCAAGTGATAAAAATAAGGAAGGCTAATCATGGCGGCAACGCAAAGCGATCTCTCTCATCTTATTCCTCAAGTGATCAGCATTGCTCGTGAAGCCGGTCAGCGAATTTTAGAAATTTATCAAAATAAAGACTATCAAGAATTCACTAAGGCTGATGACACGCCAGTCACGACTGCGGATTTAGCGGCCCATAAAATCATTATGCAACAGCTGGCTGAACTGACGCCAAACATCCCGATTCTTTCTGAAGAAGATGCCGATATTAGCCTTAAAAAGCGTTCACAATGGGATCGTTATTGGTTGGTTGACCCGCTTGATGGTACTCAAGAGTTTATTGCTCGAAGTGGCGATTTCGCGACTGTGATTGCTCTGATTGAAAATAATCAGCCAGTGATGGGCGTAGTGTATGCACCCGTTTCAGGTGTAACTTATTTTGCCTACCAAGGTAAAGGCGCGTGGAAGATCCCTGAAATGGATGACAGCCTACGTATTCATACCTTAAAGCACGAACAACCCGATCAGCCGATAGCTATTGCGATCAGCCGTCGTCAAAACATCAACCGTATTACTGAAAAGCTTTCTCCAGCACGTAACTATGAATTAGTGCCATTAGGCTCCGCCGCATTAAAAGCATGCTTGGTGGCAGAAGGGGCAGTAGATTGTTATATCCGCTTAGGACCAACCGGCGAGTGGGATACCGCAGCAACCCAATGTATCGTTGAAGAAGCCGGTGGCAGAATTCTCAGTACTCGCTTAGAGCCGTTGTCATACAACGAACGGGATACTTTAGAAAATCCGAACTTTATAGTGTTGGGGGATGAGAGTATTGGTTGGGATGAGATATTGAAGCAAGGATAAAAAACAAAGACGTGGCTCGTTTATCGGGCACTTCGTTGCTCGTGTTTCGGAAAAGATAAAAGCTTAGTTGCGAGATCCGAGAGCGCTTTGCTTCGAGTTACGAGAAGCAAAGCGCCCTAGAAACGATATTCGTCTTACATATACGAATGATCACCCGCTTGGTGTTCTGTTGAATCTCGTACTGCTGTTAACTCACCAGCGAATTGATCGACTAATTGCTTCTCGATGCCTTCTTTTAGCGTGACATCTACCATTGAACAGCCGTTACAACCACCACCAAATTGAACTAGTGCAACACCATCATCAGAAATGCTGATTAGGCTAACATGGCCGCCGTGGCTTGCCAGTTGTGGGTTCACTTGAGTTTGAATAGCATACTCAACGCGAGCCATCAGTGGGGCATCGTCATCCAGTTTGCGCATTTTCGCGTTTGGTGCTTTTAGCGTTAACTGTGAACCCATTTTATCAGTTACAAAGTCAATCTCTGCTTCTTCTAAAAATGGTAGGCTCAGTTCGTCAACGTAAGCGTTGAAGCCTTTGAATTCAAAGATAGTATCCGATGCTTCAACCGACTCAGGTGGACAGTAAGATACGCCACACTCTGCGTTAGGTGTACCAGGGTTTACGACAAAAACTCGAATATGAGTTTCGTTCGTTTGTTGTTCTAGTAGTTTTGCAAAATGCTCTTGAGCATTCTCTGTAATAGTAATTGTATCTGACACGACTAATACCTGACTATTTTAGTGGGCTTTTCGGTTATTTTACTCCTCTTACCGTATGGATCAAACCTATTTACCGATAATTTCAACAAACTTGATCTGGCTAGAGAAAGCTTAATTAATTCGGTGTGGGTGTTCGAGATAAACAATACACATCAATCCGCTTCACGCCTGCTTTTCTCAGTAATGCACATAACGGTTCTAAAGTACTTCCTGTTGTGACCACATCATCAACTAGTGCTACATGTTGAGTGAGAGGCTTATTCCTTAGTTGAAAAGCGCGTTTGGTATTACGCCGCCGTTCGATTTTCGTCAGACCTTTTTGCTGTGGCGTGGCTTTAATTCGACGAAAAACTCCATGGTTTACTTGGCAATTGAGCTGATCGCTTTGCCAATGGTTGGCGAGTTGTTGTGCTATTTCAGCGCTTTGATTAAACCCTCGTGACCACTGCCGGCGCCAATGTAGTGGTACGGGAATTAATTCATGACAAGGTTCGGTGATCATAGGCGCAAGTAACAAGGCAAGATCGCTGGCTAACCAGAATTGACGACGATATTTTAACTTTTGAATGTAAGCTTTTAATGGCGCTTGATAATCGTTAATGCAATATAAGCGATCCCATTTGGGCGGTTGCGCCAAGCATTGACCACATTGTTGTACCCGAGTAACGGTTTTCAGGCCGCAACGTTGACAGCGAGGAGTGGTATCGATAAAACGTTCAACACAATGTTGGCACCACAGGTTATGTAATGGATGTGCATCTTGTGGTGTGATGGTTAAGCGACATAAATGACATTGGCGAGGTAATCCGCGTTTTATGCGT
Organism: Vibrio sp. CK2-1; assembly: GCF_021726515.1. Lineage (GTDB taxonomy): Bacteria > Pseudomonadota > Gammaproteobacteria > Enterobacterales > Vibrionaceae > Vibrio. Next base: position 122,658 of record NZ_JAKKCJ010000006.1, read on the forward strand.
TTGAGTAATTTCATTGGCGTCATTTTATTTAAGTTAAAAATGAAAAAGTGAATCAATGATGTCATCATCAACCAGAACACTATCGACTAGGTATGAAATTAGTAGGAAAAGGCAATGACACAACTGCATTGGCAATCGCAAGGTGAAGGACAAGATATCGTTCTTATTCATGGATGGGGAATGAATGGCGCGGTATGGCAACAAACGATAGATGCGTTATCGGTACAATTTCGTGTGCATAGCGTTGATTTACCCGGTTATGGATTAAGCCATCAAGCAAGCGCTGACGATCTTGATGATATTTGCCGCCAAGTATTAGCTCAAGCGCCGAAAACCGCAGTCTACCTTGGTTGGTCTCTTGGTGGTTTGGTCGCAACCAATATCGCACTAAAGCATCCTGAGCGAGTCGATAAATTGATCACGCTGGCTAGTTCACCTAAGTTTGCCGCCGAAAAAGGTTGGCGCGGTATTATGCCGAAAGTGCTGACTGATTTTACCGAACAACTGACCAATAACTTTAAGCTGACCATCGAAGGCTTTATGACCTTGCAAGCTTTAGGTAGTCCATCGGCAAGACAAGATGTTAAAGCGATTAAAAAACAGGTATTTTCACGTCCAATGCCCAGCCCTGAAGCACTGGCTATTGGGTTAGATATTTTGGCGAGTGTCGATTTACGTCCCGCACTATCGGATATTCAAGTGCCAATGTTGCGCTTATATGGTCGCCTAGATGGACTCGTACCCAAGAAAGTAGCGGATTTAGTGACTGAATACGCACCGAATAGTGACTGTTATATTTTTCAGTCGTCGTCTCATGCGCCATTTATGACTGAACATGAGTTGTTTTGTGAGAAGGTGGTGGAGTTTGTTTGCGCATAGAGCGTAAAAGAGTTTCGTTGCTCGTGGCTAGGGCGCTCCGCTTCTCGTGACTTGAAAAAGAAACGAGATTCGAATGCTTTTTCCTAGAAACTAGGGACTAGAAATCAGCAACCTCAAACTTTATCACCCTCTTAAAACCTCAATCTTAATATCTAAATCTTTAATCAAAGACGTAATTTCTTTTGGTGGATTTTGGTTGGTGACGATCAAATCGATATCTTCAATTTTACCTAAATTCACCATTGCATTACGGCCAAATTTAGAATGATCGATTGGCAGGAATACCGCGCGGCTGTTTTCGATAATCGCGCGCTTTACTCGCACTTCGTGGTAGTCAAAATCGAGTAGTGAACCATCAAAGTCGACGCCACTAATACCTAGAATACCGAAATCTAGGCGAAATTGAGAAATGAAATCCAGCGTGGCTTCACCAGTTACACCGCCATCTTTATTGCGTACTTCCCCACCGGCTAAGATGACTTTGAAGTCTGGCTTGCTCATCAAAATAATTGCGGCATTAATATTATTGGTGACGATGCGTAGCTGCTGGTGGCTTTCAAGTAAGGCTTTCGCGACGGCTTCTGGCGTGGTGCCAATATCGATGAATAGAGTAGAGCCATCAGGGATGTGTTTGACTAGTGCGCGAGCGATGTTGTTTTTTTCATTTTGATTCATCACTTTACGATCACTATAAGGTGAGTTTTCCGCGCTGTTGGTCATGGTCGCGCCGCCATGATTACGACGAATTTTGTTGGCATCCGCTAATTCATTCAGATCGCGGCGAATGGTTTGAGGGCTAACATCAAACATTTCTACTAAATCATCAGTACTGACATAGCCTTGAGCTTTAACTAGTTCGATGATTTTTTTATGCCTTTCACTCGCTTTCACGCTGCTTTTCCTTTAACTCTTGTCATTAAGATATGAAAAACTAGTTTACGTGATTCGCGCAATGAAAGGCAATTTATCCGCTTGAATACACTCAAGTAATGTTCAAAATGTTATAATTATCCCACCTTTTGTGCGCAATCGAGCTTTTTGTCATGCGTTTCATGAGACGTATGCGGTTGAGTTTTTTGTTCAATGTAGTCATTGACTAACGCTTGCTCAACTTGAGATAGCACCACACCCAACTTAGTTCGACGCCATAAAATATCTTCAGCGGTATAGGCATATTCATGCTCAAGTAAATAATCAACTTCACATTGGTAAACCCCTTGGCCAAAGTGTTGCCCCATTTCCGATTCCGACGTAATACCTTTCAGCATTTCTCGGGCTTGCACACCATATTGATGGCAGTAGCGGCGTAGTGTTTTATCCTTCATCCAAGGGCATTGCTGACGCAGTTTCATGGTAAGCAAGTTCTCATCATAACCTTGACCGCCTGGTAACACCGACTCTGCTGTCCAGCTATCGCCCATTTGTGGGAAGAAAGGAGACAGTTGTTTCATCGCTGATTCTGCCAGTTTGCGATAAGTGGTTAGCTTGCCGCCAAAAATTGACAGTAGTGGCGCTTCTTCACCTTCTTGTTCAAGAGACAAGGTGTAATCACGAGTGATGGCTTGCGGTGAATCCGATTCATCATCGCATAATGGACGAACGCCGCTGTAAGTAGAAACCACATCCTCTGGCGATATTTGATGAATAAAGTGTTTATTGACCACATCGATTAAGTAGTTAATTTCTTGCTCATCAATCGCCACTTGGCGTGGATCGCCTTTATATTCGACATCGGTAGTGCCAATTAATGAGTAGTCTTCAAGGTAAGGGATTACAAACACAATGCGCTGATCATCGTTTTGCAGAATGTAGGCTTGAGGTTCATTGTGGATCTTCGGCACGATAATGTGTGATCCTTTGATCAAGCGAATTCCGTAAGGCGATTGAGCATCCATATTATCGGTAATGAAGCTTCGAACCCAAGGGCCTGTGGCATTCACCAAGGCGTGAGATTGACGCGTAAAACGAGTGTTAGTTCGCTTATTCAGCAAGGTGACATGCCATAAATCGCCTACTCGCTCGGCTTTTTCGACATGGCAATAGTTCTTAATTTCTGCACCATGTTGCTCGGCTTGTTGAATGTTGAGTAGCACTAAACGCGCATCATCAACCCAGCAATCTGAGTACTCAAAGCCTTTAACCATTTCTTCTTTTAAAACATTGGTCGAGCGAAAATCAACGCCATGACTACCTTTTAAGGTTGTGCGTTTACCTAGGTGATCGTAGAGAAATAGACCCGCACGAATCATCCAAGCTGGGCGTAAAAATGGGCGATGTGGCAAACGGAAACGCATCGGCTTGGCGATATGTGGTGCTTTTTTCAGTAATACTTCACGTTCTGCAAGTGATTCAGATACCAAACGAAACTCATAATGCTCTAGGTAGCGTAAGCCGCCATGGATTAATTTCGAACTGGCAGATGAAGTAGCAGAAGCAAAGTCACTCGACTCATAAAGACCGACTTTTAAGTTTCTACCTGCCGCATCAGCAGCGATTCCTGCGCCGTTGATCCCACCACCGACAACAATGATATCTAACACTGTATTTACATTTTCTGGCTTGTTCATCTTAACCTCTGTTCGAATTTAGCGATTAAATGTTCGTTCGAGCATTTGTGTTTAATCTACCGAAAATAAAATTTCTGTCCAGAGCTATTTTTAGATTTTTTGCAGTAACCCTAGGTGTTGCTTGGCTTATCTGTTTGTATTTTATTGATTTTGTATGATTTATCGTAGGCGATTTCTTTACTTTTTATTATTTGTTATTGATATGTTGTTGATTTTCATTATTGATTTTTGAAATCTATCGCCGTTCGTTTGTGTTCGAATAATTAAAAGTATGAGCGTACGCACATTTATGGTGATTGTTTGTTTACATAAATGAAACATATTGTAGGTTTAGCAGCGAATTCTTCCAATAACTAGGGTCAATTGGCTCTAACACTACTAAAAAATAAGAATGGGTCGTCAGTATGTCTACAAATAATAAAAAACAATTGCTCGGGGAATGTTTGTCGGAATTTATCGGTACTGGCCTACTGATATTTTTCGGAGTCGGGTGTGTTGCTGCTTTAGTGTTAACTGGGGCAAGCTTTGGCCAATGGGAAATCAGTATAATCTGGGGCGTCGGGGTAGCCATGGCTATCTATTGCGCAGGAGGCGTGTCAGGGGCGCATCTAAATCCAGCCGTTACAATTGCTTTAACCTTATTTCATGGTTTCGATAAACGAAAAGTGCTGCCTTATATTGGCTCGCAACTTTTAGGCGCTTTTAGTTCTGCCGCTTTGGTCTATGCCTTATACAGCAACTTATTTAGCGAATATGAACTTGCCAACAACATGGTTCGAGGCTCGCAAGAAAGCTTGGCGTTAGCGGGCATATTCTCAACCTATCCAAATCCAGCATTAACTTTTGGTGGCGCGTTTGCGGTTGAGTTTGTGATCACCGCGGTGCTGATGTTTGTGATTTTAGCGTTAGGGGATGATCGCAATGGTGCTCCGAATGGCGCAGTGACTCCGCTATTAGTTGGTTTGTTGATTGCGGTAATAGGTGGTTCACTCGGGCCGTTAACTGGCTTTGCGATGAACCCTGCACGTGATTTTGGGCCGAAGTTTTTCGCTTATTTAGCAGGCTGGGGCGATATGGCGTTAACCGGTGGTAAAGATATTCCGTACTTTATTGTGCCGATCCTTGCTCCGATTTGTGGCGCTTCCTTTGGTGGTTGGTTGTATCCAAAAGTGATTGGTTTCTACCTGAATAATGATCCACAAGAGGTTAATGATCCCGCTGAACAGTCACCTCAAGTACTAACGAATGTTTAATTAGCACAATAATAAAACGAATAAAGTAGGAAAATATTATGGAAAAGAAATACATCGTCGCTTTAGATCAAGGCACCACTAGTTCTCGCGCTGTCGTACTCGATCGTGATGCCAATATTGTGTGTAGTGCGCAACGTGAATTTACTCAAATTTATCCGCAAGCTGGCTGGGTAGAGCATGATCCTTTAGAAATTTGGGCATCGCAAAGTTCAACCTTAGTTGAAGCGTTAGCCAAAGGTGGTTTGCATTCAGATGAAATCGCCGGCATTGGTATTACTAACCAACGTGAAACCACGATTGTGTGGAACCGCACTACTGGTAAACCTATTTATAACGCGATTGTGTGGCAATGTCGCCGTACTGCGAGCATTTGTGAAGAGCTAAAAAAAGCCGGTCTTGAAGAGTACATTCTAGAAAATACTGGCCTAGTGGTTGACCCATATTTCTCTGGCACCAAAGTAAAATGGATTCTTGATAATGTAGAAGGCGCTCGCCAGCAAGCTGAAAACGGTGAACTTGCTTTCGGTACCGTCGATTCATGGTTAATTTGGAACATGACTCAAGGTCGCACACACGTGACTGATCCAACCAACGCAAGTCGTACTATGTTATTTAACATCAATACACTTGAGTGGGATGACAAGCTACTTGATGCGATGGGCATTCCGAAATCCATGATGCCGGAAGTGAAGTCTTCTTCAGAAGTTTACGCACAAACCAACATTGGTGGTAAAGGCGGTACTCGTATTCCAATCGCCGGGATTGCTGGGGATCAGCAAGCGGCGTTATTTGGTCAAATGTGTGTGGAAGCGGGCCAAGCCAAAAACACCTACGGTACAGGTTGCTTCTTATTAATGAATACCGGTGAGAAGAAAGTGACTTCTCAAAATGGGCTTCTGACTACGCTAGCTTGTGGCCCTAAAGGCGAAGTGAGCTACGCATTGGAAGGCGCAGTATTTATGGGCGGCGCATCAATTCAATGGCTGCGTGATGAATTACGTTTAATTACTGATGCTGCGGATACCGAATATTTCGCCACGAAAGTAGAAACCTCTAATGGCGCTTATGTGGTGCCAGCATTTACTGGACTAGGTGCACCACACTGGGACCCGTATGCGCGTGGCGCGATTGTCGGCTTAACTCGCGGTGTAAACCGTAATCACATCATCCGAGCGACTTTAGAAAGTATTGCTTACCAATCATTAGATGTGATTTCTGCTATGCAGGCTGATTCAGGCATCAAACTGGATTTCCTTAAAGTTGATGGCGGCGCGGTTGCCAATAACTTCCTAATGCAGTTCCAATCGGATGTGTTAAATACCGAAGTACAGCGCCCAGTAGTCACCGAAGTGACCGCATTAGGCGCAGCCTATCTTGCCGGCTTAGCGGTTGGATTCTGGGGCAGCATTGATGAGTTGAAACACAAATCCGTGCTCGATCGTTCATTCCAACCATGTGCTGATGATGGCAAACGTCAACGTCGTCATGATGGCTGGAAGCGAGCAGTTGAATGTGCGAAAGGCTGGGTGCAGGAGTAAGCACTTCATAGCACCAATGATGTATAATACGGCCCATTGAACTTAAACTGACATTATTTTAATGGGTTGTATTATATGAAAAAGCTTTTATTGATTGGCTTGGGATTAGTGGTTCTGTCTGGTTGTAGTGCCCGTTTTACTGATATGACATTGGCAAGTACAAAAAATGTTGATCTTAATTCGGGGCAATTAGTCACAGGGCAAAGAGTGAAAGCGCAAGACATGTACCCTGTGTTTATTATTCCTTTAGGCACTCCTAATATGAAAAATGCCATTGATAAAGCGATTGAAAGTGATAAGTGTGCCATTGCATTATCTGATGTTGTGATCACTCAATTGAATCACGCTTTTATTTTTGGTGAGTTTGGTTTAGAGGTTGAGGGTAACTTGCTTTTAGATAAGTCTCGCCCGGGGTGTGAAAATGCAGACACTAAGAAGCTTGAGCAGTCACCATTATTGATAAAATAATATTGAATCTAGAGCGCTACTATTAGTTAGTGTTAATTTTTAATATTCCTAAGCTAGCAATGTCGATGCTGGTCTAATCGCTTAGAGATATTAGCAATCATAAGAAAGGCGGACTACGGTCCGCCTTTTTGGTGTTAAAGGTTAATAAATATTAAATGGCAAAATCAACCGTCGTTGTTTCACCACTCATCAAGGTTGTTTCTTGAACTTCCCCAGCTGGTAGTGGAATAGTCAAACCATCATATTGGATTGAGTCATCATCTGAGCCATTACAGTAAAGGGCAATGGTGTAGTCTCCAGCCGGTAAAAATCCCAATTCATATTCGCCAGAAATATTAGCTTCAGCTGTAGCGTACGGTGCAATGGTTCCCTCAGGAACGGTGCTGTTGAACTCTTCATCTTCTTGATCATAGAGATCGCCAAGTTTACCTTGATCTAAACCTTTACCTTCGTACAAATAAACAAAGTTCTTGTCACCTAATGTACATACTGGTGCAGTCACTTTTAGTGTTGCTGCACTTTCATTATCAATAATGGTGACACCATGTGGCTTGAGAATATAGCCATTATTGTTATTTGCATTGCCGCGCATCACTAAAGATTTACGTAGATCAAACTCAATAGTGAAAGCTTGGGTGGCATCTTCACTTACCGTAAAGCTACCTAATTGCAATTTATTACTTGGTTGTTTTAGAGGTTGTGTTCCTTGAGCATCATCCACAAAGTTCACGTTAGATTCATCACTGATGTGCAGAATTAAGTTTTTATATTCACCTACCGGAATGGGTTGTTCAGTCACGATGAATTTTGAATCAGAACCTTGGTAGTCTAATAAATCGAGTTGGTGATAATCGACGCCAGCTGAATCTGGCTCAACATCTAAGAGGGTGCGTTCACCATTTTGGTGAATAAGTTCAATTTGAGTAAAAGCGATAGTGACGGATTGAGCTTCATCGACTGGTGCATCAGATACAGCAAAGGAGACGTTAGCGGTTTTTTCGCTATCAGATGAGTCGGAGTCGGATCCGCAGCCAGTAAGGATTAAGGCTGATGTTGCGAGCACTGCTGTTAAATATTTCATGATTACATCCCTATAAGATATTTTTATATTGTAAGGATGAGTTTAGTGATAGGTTGCTCAATTGTTAATGGGGCAATTCAAAAGCTGACATTTATTGACAGCGCTATGACTGTGTTTTCGTTGATAGTGGCGTGTTGCGTGAAAAGCAAAAGCAGCCGAGCCTTTTGCTCTTCCTTGCGACTCTAAGCGAAGCGCTCACGTAAAGCCCAGCAAAAAGTCACGAGTACCTAATTTCAGATTGTGTGCAAAAGCAACAACGATCGGGAAATTACTCTTCCTCGAAACTAGGAACTCGAAACTCGCTACCTCTTTTCTACTTTTTCGCTTTAGCAAACGCTGCCGCAAACGCACCACCCATTGCAGCATTAGCTGGCTCAGCTTGGCGCTGGGTTTGCTGGCGCGGAGCCTGACGACGATCATTATTCGGCTTAGCACTACGTTGTGAGTTTTGCTCGCCCGGTTGATCGTTTAAACGCATGGTTAGAGCAATACGCTTACGCTGAATATCCACTTCCATCACTTTGACTTTCACGATATCGCCAGCTTTCACTACTTCACGTGGGTCAGCTACATAGCGATCAGTCAAAGCAGAAATATGTACTAGTCCATCTTGGTGAACGCCGATATCAACAAAGGCACCAAAGTTAGCCACATTCGATACCACACCTTCTAAAATCATGCCGATTTCAAGATCTTTAACTTCATTCACCCCTTCAGCAAAGGTTGCAGTTTTAAACTCAGGACGAGGATCTCGGCCCGGTTTATCTAGCTCTTTGATGATGTCGGTAACGGTCGGTAGACCAAAGGTGTCATCGGTATAATCCGTCGCGCGTAGGTTACGTAAGAACTCGCTATCGCCCAGCAATGCTTTGGTCGCTTTACCGGTTTGCTCAGCAATTTTCTTCACCACAGGGTAGGCTTCTGGGTGAACCGATGAAGCATCCAGTGGGTTTTTACCGTTCATAATACGTAAGAAGCCCGCACACTGTTCAAAGGCTTTTGGCCCTAAGCGAGGCACTTTTTTCAGCGCGGTACGTGAATCAAAACGGCCTTGCTCATTACGATAATCAACAATGTTTTGTGCCATGGTCGTCGATAAACCGGCCACACGAGTCAACAGCGCAGCAGAAGCCATATTGACATCGACCCCAACCGCATTCACACAGTCTTCTACTACTGCATCAAGGCGTTTGGCTAACATCGACTGACTTACATCATGTTGGTATTGACCAACCCCAATCGATTTAGGATCAATCTTCACTAATTCTGCCAATGGATCTTGCAAGCGACGAGCAATCGACACCGCACCACGTAGTGATACATCCATATCTGGGAATTCTTTGGCGGCTAATTCAGAGGCGGAATACACCGAGGCACCGGCTTCGCTGACCATGATTTTTTGCACTTTTAAGTTGTGACGCTTGATAATGTCAGCAACTAAAGTATCGGTTTCACGTGAAGCCGTACCATTACCAATCGCAATCAAATCGACGTTGTGCGCTTTGACTAATTTCAAAATCGTATTGGTAGAAGCTTCGATTTTATTATGCGGCTGATGCGGATAGATGGTTTCCGTTGCCAATACTTTACCGGTGGCATCGACGACTGCGATTTTTGAGCCAGTACGTAAACCCGGATCTAAACCTAGAGTAGCGCGAGGGCCAGCGGGAGCCGCCATCAATAAATCTTTTAGGTTGGTCGCAAACACTTCAATCGCTTCGATTTCAGAGCGTTCTTTCATTGCGCCCATCAATTCGGTTTCAAGGTGCATTGAAATCTTAATGCGCCACGCCCAGCTGATCACTTGTTTGCGCCAGTTATCGGCTGGTGCGTTATTAAAATTCACTCGGTAATGATCGGCAATAATGGTTTCACAATACGAACCACGTACGCTTTCTTCTTGCGCCGGGTCAGCATTAAGGCTTAATTGTAAGAAGCCTTCATTACGGCCACGTAGCATCGCAAGGGCGCGGTGTGACGGTACACGGCTGATCAGTTCGTTATGTTCAAAGTAGTCTTTAAACTTCTCGCCTTCTTGATCTTTGCCAGTGATCACGCGAGATTGCAGCTCGGCATTTTTTTGCAAGTAAGTACGTACTTTGTCTAGAAGGTCGGCATCTTCAGCCATGCGCTCCATTAAAATTGCGCGCGCACCATCGAGTGCGGTTTTAGTATCGGCAATGGAATCTTTAACGTACTTAGCCGCTTCCACTTCAGGATCGAGTTGCGGGTTTTGCCATAGCGCATCGGCTAGTGGTTCAAGACCCGCTTCAATGGCGATTTGGCCTTTAGTGCGACGCTTTGGTTTGTAAGGTAAATAGAGATCTTCTAAGCGAGTTTTGCTATCGGTGGCTAAGATTTCTTTTTCAAGCTCGGGCGTTAGCTTATCTTGCTCACGAATCGATTTTAGAATGGTTTGGCGGCGGTCATCCAGTTCACGTAAATAGCTTAAACGGCTATCTAAATTACGCAGTTGAGTATCGTCTAAGCCGCCAGTGACTTCTTTACGATAACGCGCGATAAAAGGTACAGTGTTGCCATCGTCGATTAAGGTGACCGTGGCAAGAACTTGTTCAACGCGAACATTTAATTCTTGAGCGATGATCTGACAGATTTGGTTCTGTTGGCTCATGGTGTCTCTCTTTATAATGCTTACTGTTGGCTAGGATTCTGCAAGCTAATCGACTAGGGAGCAAGGGATTAATCTTGAGTTAGCGATAAATTAACAATCGACTTTGCAGTATAATCAACGCTATTAACGTTTAATTGGTGTTACTTTTCAGGATATTGATGTGAAAACCAAGCTGATCACCCGAGAGGGCTATAATAAGCTAAAAGCTGAACACGATCATTTGTGGCATGAAAAACGCCCGGAGATCACTAAAATTGTGACTTGGGCGGCTAGCCTAGGTGATCGCTCTGAGAACGCTGACTACACCTTCAACAAGCGTTTACTTCGTCAAATAGATCGACGGGTGAGATTCCTACGCAAGTTTCTGCCCGAAGTAACCATAGTCGATTACTCTCCTCAACAAGAAGGAAAGGTTTTCTTCGGGGCTTGGGTCGAAATTGAAAACGAAGCTGGGGATGTGAAGTCATTTCGCATTGTAGGCCCTGAAGAAATTTATGGCGACGCAAAAGACTATATTTCGATTGATTCACCAATGGCACGCGCCTTGTTGAAAAAAGAGGTCGACGATGAAGTAGTGGTCAAAACTCCCGATGGTGATAAAGAGTGGTTTGTGAATTCAATTCGATATGACAGCAAGTAATTGCCAGTTATTAAAATTCAGATTTGAAGTTATTAGCTATAAAACCATAAAAAAGACAGGTATTTGTTACAAATTGGTACTTAGTTAAAGACAATTCGCTCTATATTTAAGTATTCTGAGTAAAGTTTCGATTAGGTGTATGTTCAGCCCTATCAAGAGGGTATATTGATTAAAATCACCAGTGATAGTGAATAGGAAGAATTCAATGCAACAAGAAAATTATAAAATTCTAGTGGTCGATGACGATGCTCGTCTACGTTCATTGCTCGAGCGTTATTTATCAGAGCAAGGTTTTCAAGTACGTAGTGTTGCCAATGCTGAGCAAATGGACCGTTTATTAACCCGTGAAAACTTTCACTTAATGGTGCTCGATTTAATGCTACCTGGCGAAGATGGTTTATCTATTTGCCAGCGCTTACGTAAAGATAACAATCAACTACCGATTGTGATGCTGACCGCGAAAGGCGATGAAATCGATCGTATCGTTGGCCTAGAAGTTGGCGCTGATGATTATCTACCAAAACCATTTAACCCACGTGAGTTGCTTGCTCGTTTACGTGCAGTATTGCGTCGTCAATCAGTTGAAGCGCCGGGAGCCCCAAGCTCAGATGAAGAAATCGTTAAGTTTGGTGAATTTACTTTAAACCTAGGTACTCGCGAAATGTTCCGTGGTGAAGAGCCAATGCCACTAACTTCAGGTGAATTTGCGGTATTGAAGATTTTGGTAACGCACGCTCGCACGCCAATGTCTCGTGACAAGTTAATGAATATGGCGCGTGGCCGTGAATATTCCGCGATGGAGCGTTCGATTGATGTACAAATCTCTCGCCTACGCCGTATGCTAGAAGAAGATCCAAGCCATCCTCGTTATATTCAAACGGTTTGGGGCTTAGGTTATGTCTTTGTTCCTGATGGGAAGAAGGTTTAACACGGGGTTCGAACCTCGTCGCTCGTTACTCGAAAAAGCGCAGAGCTGCAAAGCAACGCGCTTTTATTTTATGTGTTCTATGATGGATCTTAGCTACGACAAGCGAAGCGCCCTAGTCACGAGAAACGATAACTGATTGACAGTCACCCTAATGACTATCAAACTTCTTTTTAATTATTAGTAACCTTTCTATTTCTTATTTAATCGGTACTTTCCCATGCTTCGCTTTCGCAGTTCTCGTACTCAAACCGTTTTTTTCTTAGTGGTTCTTCTGATCGCTAGCCAAGTTTTGTCTTATATGATCGTGTTTAACTACGCGTTACTACCTAGTCTTAAACAGTTTAATCGGATTCTTTCCCATGAAGTTCGTTTGATGTTAGACGAAGAAGATATGTTGAAACAATCTGGTGAACAAGAACGACCATTTCGCCGTGAACTGTTAGCCGAACTTGGGGTGTCGATTTATCCGGAAGATTCCCCACAAGCTAAAGAGTTTGAAGTTGCTTCGGCTATCGACTTTTTGAGTGAGGAAATGGGTGATGAAGTAGGCTCGCCGACAGAAGTTCGTTTAGTTTTAGGCGCTGAAAGTTACGTTCTATGGCTTAAAGTCGATGCTTTACCCGATCACTTGATCCGTATTCCGTTAACCGAACTAACCGAAAAAGACTTTGCACCGCTGTTCCGTAATAGCTTGTTAATTGCCTTGTTATTAATCGCCGGCATGTGGTTTTTCATGCGTCTGCAAAATAGGCCATTAGTGGCATTGGAAGAAGCGGCGAAGACAGTAGGTAAAGGGGAGATTCCCGATCCAGTACCAGAAAAAGGCGCATCAGAAATTTTAGCGGTAACCAAAGCATTTAACCAAATGTCGAAAGGTATCCAAGCCCTAGAAGAAGATCGCGCTTTATTGATGTCGGGCATTAGCCATGATTTACGCACCCCGTTAACACGTATTCGTTTAGCCACTGAAATGATGTCACCGCAAGATGATTACTTGGCGGAAAGCATGATTAAAGACACTGAAGAGTGTAATGAAATTATTAGCCAGTTTATGGACTACCTTAAACCGGCCCATACTAAAGACCACCAAGCGGTAAACTTAAATCAAATTGTTTCGGAAGTAGTGATTGCAGAACAAGATAAACACAGTACCGATTTTGAATTAACCATTACTGAAGAAATTCGTCATGCTCTAGGTGAGGCAGTGGCGCTTAAGCGTGTGGTATCGAATCTGATTGTTAACGCATTACGCTATGGCAATGGCTGGATTAAAGTCTCTACCGGTATGACAGCAGATAATAAGTTGGTTTGGGTCACCGTTGAAGATAATGGCCCCGGCATTGATAAAGCCCAGTTAGCATCGTTATTTGAACCTTTCACCCGAGGTGATACTGCTCGTGGTAGTAGTGAAGGCGCGGGATTAGGGCTTGCGATTGTTAAGCGTATTGTCAGCCAGCACCAAGGTTTAATTGTGGTTACCAACCGCACCGAAGGTGGTTTGAAAGTGCAGATCAGCATTCCAACCGCGAAGAAAGAGAAGAGATTGGTTAGAGAGGGGTAAAGTGGATTTCGTTGCTCGTATCTAGGGCGCTCCGCTTCTCGTAGCTCGGAAAAGAAAGAGCTGTGATTGATTGTGGCGTGTAGCGTGTTTTGTGTTGCGTGTAAAAGCGGACGCTAAAAATGAGGCGTATTCCCGAAAAGCGATGTAGGAGCGCAATTCAGGATCTCCTACAGCAATTGAGTTATCAAATCGCGGTAGGAGATTTCGTATCTTCTTCGCTTAGACTCATGTACGGAATTACGATGTTTTATTGTTCCGTGAATTTACGCTTTTATCTTTTCCGAGCTACGAGAAGCGAAGCGCCCGATAAACGAGATTCGCTCCGCCTTCTAATCTTCTTTATTCGCCGGCAACAACATACTCAGCAAAATCGCAGTGATCCCACCTGCTGCTACACCGGATGAGAAAATACTTTTAATAAACTCTGGCATAAATTGCAGAATCTCTGGTTTTTGCGCAATGCCTAGTCCCATCGAAAAAGACAACGCCATGATTAAAATCGCGCGGCGGTCTAAATCAACACGAGAAATAATGCGAACCCCAGCTGCGGCAATTGTACCGAACATTACGATAGTCGCGCCGCCAAGTACTGGTTCTGGAATTAACTGTACAAAACTTGCTACGCCCGGAAATAGTCCCAGAATAATCAGCATGCCGGAAATAAAGTAACCTACATAACGACTCGCCACACCCGTTAGCATAATGATGCCGTTGTTTTGGCTAAAGGTTGAGTTAGGGAAGCTGTTAAATAGCGCGGCAATTGCAGAATTTAAACCATCGGCTAATACGCCACCTTTGATACGTTTTAGGTAAACCGGGCCATCAACCGGCTCGCCTGAAACTTCTGACGTCGCGGTAATATCTCCAATTGCTTCTAGTGCGGTGATAAGGAAGATTAGCACTAAAGGAATAAACAACGACCAATCAAACCCTAGACCAAATTGCATTGGAATTGGCAAGGCGACTATTTCAGTATGAGCGGTTTGGCTGAGATCAAGCATTCCCATGAAATAAGCCACAACGCAGCCGACAAACATCGCAATCACAATGGATGCTACGCGTAAGTACGGGTTTTTCGCTCGGTTTAAAATCACGATTAGACCTAACACGACGCCGGCAAGTGCTAGGTTATCCAAACTGCCGAAGGTGTTGTTTTCCATTGCGCCATAGCCACCACCAATTGAGACCAAACCGATTTGGATCAGCGTTAAACCAATTAATGTCACTACGATGCCCGACACAAGTGGAGTAATGATTTTTTGTGCGTACTGCAAAATGCGCGAAAGGAAGATTTCTGCACTAGAAGCCACCAAGATAGTGCCGAAAATTGCTGCCATCATGGTTTCAATCGAAGCACCGCCAGCTTTTAAAGATAGGCCTGCACCAATGATTGGCCCTAGGAAGTTAAAACTGGTGCCTTGAATGGAAAGTAAACCAGAACCAATCGGACCAATCGTACGGATTTGGATAAATGAACAAATACCCGAAGCAAATAGTGACATGCTGATAATGGTATTGGTTTGCTCAGCAGGAACCCCTAAAGATTGGCAAATAATAAGAGAAGGGGTGATGACTGCAACAAACATCGCAAGCAAGTGTTGCAGAGCGGCAAAAACGGTTTGAGGCAAGGGTGGACGATCATTTAATTGATACACCAGTTCCGTAGGTCGTGAAGCATGCGGGGCAGTCATAATCTTCCTTATAATCCAATATTTGTTGACTGATACGTCAAGAATTTTGCGCATATTATAAGAGGTTGGATGAATAAAGCAAACGTTTGCGTGTGGCAGGGAACGAGGTTCGGGGACGCTGCGCTAGGGAGCCGAAAAGATTGTTGCGAGTGGCGTGTTTCGTGTTGCGTGTAAAAGCGGACGCTAGAAGTGAACTGTTACCTTGAAAGCGACGTAGTGGCGTAGTTCAGGATCTTCTACAGCAATTGAGTTATTAAATCGCGGTAGGAGATTCCGTATCCTCTTCGCTTAGGCTCATGTGCGGAATGACAGGGTTTTATTGTTCTGTGAATATAAGCTTTTATCTTTTCCGAGTTACGAGCAACGAAGAGCCCGATAAACGAGAGCCGTTTAATCCTTTACGCCTTCACATACTCACTACGCTCACCCAACCAACGCTCAACGATCGCTTTGGCATTGTTTGGATATTGCTGGTGGATGTGGCGAGCAATACGCTGTACTTCGGGGATTAGGTACTGATCGCGCAGTAAATCGGCGATTTTAAAATCCGCTACGCCTGTTTGCTTGGTGCCGAGTACTTCACCGGGGCCGCGGATTTCGAGATCTTTCTGGGCTATCACAAAACCATCGTTACTTTCACGTAGCACGCCGAGACGTTTTTGCGCGGTTTTCGACAGTGGTGCGTGATAAAGCAGCACACAAGAACTGGCCACCGAGCCACGTCCTACTCGGCCACGTAGCTGATGAAGCTGTGCTAAGCCTAAACGCTCAGGGTTTTCGATGATCATCAAACTGGCGTTAGGTACATCGACCCCAACTTCAATCACGGTGGTGGCGACTAATAAATGTAACTCACCAGATTTAAATTGCTGCATCACTTGTTGCTTTTCGGCGGGCTTCATGCGGCCATGCACCAAACCAATGTTGAGTTCAGGTAGTTGGCGTTGCAATTCTTCCGCGGTATCGGCTGCGGCTTGAGCTTCCAACACTTCGGATTCATCAATTAAGGTACATACCCAGTAGGCTTGTTTACCTTCTTGGGCGCAGGCGATACGAACTCGTTCGATAATATCTTTACGGCGAGTATCAGCAATCGCGACGGTTTGAATCGGGGTTCGGCCGGGCGGTAGTTCATCAATAATAGAAGTTTCCAAATCGGCATAAGCGGTCATGGCAAGGGTGCGCGGAATGGGGGTTGCCGTCATGATCAGTTGATGAGGGTAACTACCTTGTCTTTTTCCTTTCTCGCGCAACTCTAAACGCTGGTGGACACCAAAGCGGTGCTGCTCATCAATGATAACTAGCGCTAGATGATTAAATTCCACATGCTGCTGAAAAAGCGCGTGAGTACCCACTATCATCTTAGCTTCACCAGAGGCAATGCGCTCTAGCTGAGTTTGTTTGGCTTTACCGGTAAGTTTACCAGCCAACCAACCGACTGAAATACCGAGTGGCTCTAACCATTGGGCAAAATTAATCGCATGTTGTTCGGCTAATAACTCGGTCGGTGCCATCAATGCGACTTGATAACCTTGCTCTAATGCGTGAGTGGCTGCTAACACTGCAACCAGCGTTTTACCTGAGCCTACATCGCCTTGCACTAAGCGCATCATTGGGTGTGGTTGTTGTAAGTCTTTTTCAATCTCACCGACTACACGAGCCTGAGCATTGGTTGGCGTAAAAGGCAGAGTGGCAAGTAGTTGTTGTTTAAGTTGACTACTACAACTGAGAGGCAATGACTGATCTTGTTGCCCTTTACTACGCACATCCAACATAGATAAATTTTGTGCGAGTAATTCTTCAATAATTAAGCGTCGTTGCGCTGGGTGCTTACCCAATTCAAACTGTTGCATATCAATGTCAGGCGAAGGGCGATGAATGGTATGCAGCGCTTGGTTTAAGGTAATTTGATGATCGTATAAACCGCTAGGCAGTAATTCTGTCACCGCAGAGCTATCTAATAATTCGAGCGCTTGGTCGGTTAAATTCTTGAGGGTATTTTGACGTAAGCCATCAGTAGCTGGATAAATTGGCGTTAAGCTTTGTTCCAACTGCGGCGCATCGCTGCCATTTAAAAAGTGATAGTCAGGGTGCATGATCTCAAGCCCCATATTGCCGCGTTTGATTTCACCATAAGCATACAGTGGACGACCTTCTGAAAAGTTGTTTTTCATGCCTGCATTAAAATTGAAAAAACGTAAAGTCAGTGTGCCATTGCCATCACTTACTTTAACTGTCAGCATTTTTTTTCGCCCAAAATGAGTATCGCAACTCATTACTCGACCTTGAATAGCGACAAATAATCCGGCATGTAATTTGGCGATAGGATAGATACGAGTACGGTCTTCGTAGCGTAAAGGTAAATGAAACAGTAAATCTTGGATCGAATGCAAACCTATCTTGGCTAATTTTTCAGCCACCTTTGCCCCAACACCAGAAAGGGAGGTTAATGGTACCGCGGAAAGGATTTGTGGTTGCATGTACGTTTCTCGTGTTTTGGAATAAAAGTTCCTAGTTCCTAGTTCCTAGTTCCTAGTTCCTAGTTCCTAGTTCCTAGTTCCTAGTTCCTAGTTCCTAGTTCCTAGGTGCGGGTTACGAGGACGCTACGCTCGGGAGCCGAAGAGCGCACAACAGCGTTTGGTTGTGCGATACGAGAAGCGTGGAAAAGCTTTTTCTCGTAACTCGAAGCGAAGCGCACTCGGCTCTCGTAACTATCTTTTTCTTTTCCTAGAAACTAGGAACTCACTTATACCTAATCCCTTTCGGCTGCCCATCAGACATGGTCTTAAAGCGCTTATGCAGCCACATCCATTGATCGCCACCACGTAAGATGAGTTTCTCTATGGTTTTATTCATGAGGGTAGCGGCACCTTCTGGATCGCGTCGTGGGAAGGCTTCACTAATATCTTGCTCGATTCGGAAGTCATAACGAAAGCCGACTCTGAAACAAGACACAGGAAGTACCGCACATTTACTGGCATCGACTAATACACCCGTTCCTGACGTGGTACAGGCATCGGGTACCGCAAAAAAGGGTACAAATACCGCATTTTTAGGACCATAGTCATGATCTGGTAGATAGAATAACTTTTTGCCTCTGCGTAGAACTTTCAGCATACCTTTTACGTCTTTACGGTCGACCATAATGTTGCCGTTGCGAGTACGGCCCCAGTGCTGAATAAAGTTATACGCAGGGTTGTTGTGTGGACGGTAAACGCCATAACCCGGCGAGAATAAAGCGCAGCAGCGAGCGGTTAACTCAACATTCAGTGCATGAACACCGCAGATTAGAGTACCGCGACCTTGGTCTTCGAAATGAGTAAGACGATCAACATGATAGTAGCCTACACGCTTTTTTAAACGCCAATCTGGCCAGAACCAAGCAATCGCGCTTTCAAAGATCGCAAAGCCGGTATTCTTGAAGTTTTCCTTAACTACATAATCACGACGAGTCTGGCTGATTTCTGGAAAGCATAGCTCAAGATTACGTTGGGCGACTTTCACGCGCTTCTTAACGATAAACATCGATAAGTAACCCAGTGAACGGCCAACACAATATAGAACGCGATACGGTAAAACATTAACAAGCAAAGCGATAAAACCAAAGCCGAGCCAAACGCCCCAATATTTAGGGTGTAGCAGGCTAAGTGAAAACTTCGGTGGCACAAAATTGACCAGAGATTCCTCTTTTTGGGATGTATTTTTATCGGTCATTCATTTCTCTCTAAAATTATGCGTAATGATGGTTAAAAGATTTACGAATCTCGGGCACTTCGTTTCTCGTGACTCGTTGCTCGAAATGATTCCGACTCTGCAATCGCTGTTATCTTTTTCGAGAAACAAGCAGCGCAGCGGCCGAGTAACGAGTCTCGTTCTTTTATTCCATCTGCGCCTTTAACAACGCCCAATACTGCTCAAAGTTTTCCGTTGGTTGGTATTTAAAATCCGAGCGCACAAAGCGATTTAAGCTACCTTCGACTTGACCTAATAACTGAGCAGCTAGAATCGATTCATCAACCGGGAAGCTTTTACCTTCGCGAATTTGACGTTCACGCAGGATTTGGCGTAGTTGAGTTTCAATACGATCAAACAATTGATTAATACGGCTACGTAGGCGCTCATTTTCAAACATCAATGCGTGACCAGACATGATACGAGATAAGCCTGGGTTACGCTCAGCAAAGGCTAATAATAATTGTAGGACCAAACGAATGCGCTTCAAGGTGTCTTTTTCTTCGGCTAAAATTCGGTTGATGCGTGATAACAAGGCATCTTCAATAAACTCAATTAAGCCTTCAAACATACGTGCTTTACTTGGAAAGTGACGATAAAGCGCCGCTTCTGAAACCCCAACTTGTTTCGCTAATTTCGCAGTAGTAATACGCGAGGCACCATCTGTTGACTCTAACATTTGCGCCAATGCCTGAAGGATCTCTTCACGACGATTATGTTTTTTTGGCCCTGCCATGGTTTTTCCTTGTTTTATCTTATCGTTTTTCGAGCGCTACGCTTCTAGTCTCTCGTTTCTCGAGGTTATGTGACTTAAGTTGAACTGAGATAGTAGTGGTAAGAGCGCGAGTCTATACCTAGTTACGAGGAGCGAAGCGCCCTAGACACGAGCTTCGGCTTTTTATTTCTTCCCCGAATGCCCAAACCCACCTTCACCACGTTCTGTGGCATCAAAATCTTCTACGATATTAAATTCAGCTTGCACGACTGGCACAAAAACCAATTGCGCAATGCGGTCGCCAGGTTCAATAGTAAAAGTATCTTGGCCGCGATTCCAGACTGAAACCATTAATTGGCCTTGGTAGTCTGAATCAATTAAGCCGACTAAATTGCCGAGCACAATACCATGTTTATGGCCTAAACCAGAACGAGGAAGGATAGTTGCCGCTAGACTAGGATCATTAATATGAATGGCAAGGCCGGTTGGAACGAGGTGAGTTTGTCCCGGTTCAACGGTTAGCGCTTCATCTAAACAAGCGCGTAAATCCAAGCCAGCAGAGCCTTCAGTTGCGTAGGCCGGTAGCGGGAATTGCTTGCCGATACGGCTATCTAATACTTTTAAATCAATCTTCTTCGTCATGTTTAATGTCTTCTTTTACTGATTAAATTGTTCGGCAATAATGTTAAGCAACTGCTTGGCTAATTGCGCCTTGCTTGCAGTGGCTAAAGCTTGCTCGCCACCATTCCAATATAAATGTAAGGCGTTGTCGTTACTGTTAAAGCCTAACCCCGCGACGGAAACATCATTGGCGCAGATGAGATCTAAATTTTTCTTTTTCAGTTTACCGCGAGCATATTGTTCGACATCTTGAGTTTCAGCGGCAAAGCCTACGGTAAATGGACGCTGTTTTGTTAGCGCGGCAACCGAGGCTACGATATCCGGGTTTTTCACCATGTTGATCTGCATGTGATCGTTATCGGAGGTTTTTTTGATTTTCTGCTCCGCGACGTTACTTGGTCGATAATCGGCAACTGCCGCACAGCTGATGAAAATATTATTGATTACCGCATGTTCCATCGCAGCCTGGTGCATTTGCTCTGCGCTTTCAACATCAATACGGGTGACGTTGGCAGGTGTCGCTAATGCTACTGGGCCGCTGATTAATGTCACTTCTGCGCCCATATTGGCGGCGGCTTCTGCAATCGCAAAGCCCATTTTACCTGAGCTGTGGTTGGAAATATAACGCACCGGATCGATGGCTTCGCGAGTTGGGCCTGCGGTAATCGTGAGTTTAATATTTTGTAGAGGTTTAGGGCCAAAGAAGGCCTCACAATGGGCGACCAGTTCCATCGGTTCTAGCATGCGACCGTAACCCACATCACCACATGCTTGTTGTCCTGCAGCAGGCCCCCAAATCATCATGCCACGCTGAGTTAAAATGGATAGATTGTCTTGGGTGGCTACATTGGCATACATTTGCTGGTTCATCGCCGGAGCCACCGCTATCGGAGCGTTAGAGGCTAGAATTAATGTAGTCAGTAAGTCGTTGCCCATGCCGGCACGCATTCTGGCAATTAAATCGGCAGTGGCAGGTGCAAGTAAAATTAAATCGGCCCATTTTGCTAATTCAATATGGCCCATTGAAGCTTCCGCGGCAGGATCTAACAAACTATCGGAAACAGGGCGTCCTGAAACGGCTTGCATGGTCAGTGGAGTAATAAATTCTTTGGCCGCTGGCGTCATCACCACTTGAACTTGTGCTCCGCGTTCAATGAGGCGACGGGTGAGGTCAGCACATTTGTAAGCCGCAATACCACCACTGATCCCTAATAGGATTTTTTTTCCTGCTAAGCTATTTTTTCCTACCAAGCTTTGTTCAATCACAATAACTGTACCTGATTTAAATGAAGTTAGGCTTCAATTGACATGATTTACGTCCTTTTGCTTTCTTAATATTACTCGCTAGAAAGCACTAAAAGGGAATGTCACCATGAAGTCGATGGGTATAAGTTACCATAAGTTTATAAATTGAGAATAATTCAGCATCGATAAACTGCTTTTAGGTAACTTCGAGCCAATTAACATTTTGATTGTAACCTTTTTTTCGCTCACCCATTGTTAAGATCTTATCGGTTTTTTCGCTTTATCTATTTGAATGCTGGGAGAAAGCTTGTTGTTATCGAGTTTTGCTCAATATAAGCCTTTATCATGTCTTTAAAACTACTGCCTGAAGAATCTCGCCCTCGTGAAAAATTGCTCGCACGAGGCCCTCAATCGCTATCGGATGCGGAATTATTAGCGATTTTTCTACGTACCGGCCTACAAGGTATGAACGCGATAGAACTCGCTGACCACTTATTAAAAGAGTTTGGTTCACTACGTGCGCTGCTTTCTTCCTCACAACAGCAATTTTGCTCCCATAAAGGACTAGGCAGTGCCAAGTTCGCTCAGTTGCAAGCCGTAGTTGAAATGACTAAGCGTTATTTAGCTGAAACCATCAAACGTGGCGATGCGTTAACCAGCCCTGAACACACCAAACATTATCTTAGTAGTGTACTGCGAGATCGTCATCGAGAAGCCTTCTACGTTTTGTTTTTAGATAACCAGAACCGAGTGATCAGCGATGAAGTCATGTTCGAAGGCACGATTGATGCGGCTTCAGTGTACCCAAGAGAAGTCGTCAAACGAGCCATGCACCACAACGCTGCTGCTTTAATTCTCGCCCACAACCACCCATCTGGAATTGCCGAACCGAGCGATGCCGACCGAAGAATCACCCGCCGTTTAGTTGAAGCAATGGGATTGGTGGATATACGAATACTGGATCATTTTGTCATTGGTGATGGGGAAGTAGTGTCGTTTGCGGAAAGGGGGTGGATGTGAGCGCGTGAAGCTCGTGATTAGGGCGCTTCGCTTCTCGTATTTCGGAAAAGACACTAGGAATCTCAATTAACTAATAGATAGGGCGATTATGCGGTATGAAAAACTAAGGGTATGGCAATTTAGCTTTGACCTTACCAAGAAAATCTATAAACAATCAGAGAAATGGAAAGATTACGGTTTAAAAGATCAAATTCGCAGAGCCACTGTGTCCATAGTATCGAATATCGCGGAAGGAGAAGAGAGGCAAACATTAAAAGAGTCCATTAGGTTTCTTTATATTGCCAAAGGTTCGGCAGGAGAAGTGTTAACTCAATTAATGCTTGCTCGTGAATTTGGATATCTTGATGATGAAGTGGCAGATGAGTATGAACTACTCGTACGTGATATTTCTAAGATGCTAGCTGGTCTTATTAGTTCTAGAGTGATTAAGATAAAAATAGGTTAAAGATGAAAATTCTTTACGAGATATAACGCTGTTTCTTATCGCTTTTTTTCTTTTTCGAGCCACGAGCCACGAGATTCCGAGAGACGATTACTCTTTTATTAAAAAAATCACTTAGCTTTTGCCGAAAATCTGCTACAATCCGCGCACTAATTTTATAGAACCTTATTCAGCTCTGTGTTCTTGTGCAAAAAAAGCGTTTAAAAACTGCTCTGTTCAAAAAAAGATCGTGTTTTTCCTAAAAAGGATCCGCACAGGTCTTGAGCAATGCATGTCAAGTTAGTATAATGCGCGACCTTTGATAGCCTTGGTATGGTTTTTTCCATAGCGGTTTTTGCCCCAAGGTGATATCGAGCTGAAACGATTTGGAGAAGACATTCATGTCCCGAGTATGCCAAGTAACTGGTAAGCGTCCTGTAACGGGTAACAACCGTTCACACGCACGAAATGCTACCAAGCGTCGTTTTCTGCCGAACCTACAAACTCACCGTTTTTGGGTCGAAAGCGAAAAACGCTTTGTTAAACTACGTCTAACTGCTAAGGGTATGCGTATTATTGATAAGAAAGGCATCGATGCTGTTCTTGTTGATATCCGTGCTCGTGGCGAGAACGTATAAGAGGAATTGAACAATGGCTAAAGGCATTCGTGAGAAAATCCGTCTAGTATCATCTGCTGGAACAGGTCACTTCTACACAACTGACAAAAACAAACGTAACATGCCAGGCAAATTTGAGATCAAGAAATTTGATCCAGTAGTTCGCCAACACGTTATGTACAAAGAAGCTAAAATCAAGTAATTGGTTTTTCTCTTTAGAAATTGAAAACCCAGACTGCTTCGGTAGGCTGGGTTTTTTTCGTTGCTCGTCGCTAGGGCGCTTCGCTTCTTGTTACTCGAGCCACGAGCAGCGAAGCGCCCGATAAACGAGATTCGAACGCTTTCCCTCTTTCCCGTATAATCTCCCTGCCCCACATACACACTCAAGGACGATTTATGCCCGAACTACCCGAAGTTGAAGTCAGCCGAATGGGGATCACCCCACACCTTCTCGGCCAAACCATTCAAAAAATTGACGTTAGACAGCCCAAGTTGCGTTGGCCTGTGCCAGAAGAAATCTTATTACTTCAAGGGGAAGTGATTCGCTCTATTCGACGTCGGGCAAAGTATCTATTAATTGAAACAAATACAGGCACAGCCATTATCCACTTAGGCATGTCGGGTAATTTGCGAGTGTTGGATCAATGGATCGAGCCCAATAAGCACGATCATGTAGATCTTATTCTAACCAATGGCAAAGTGCTGCGTTATCACGATCCTCGTCGTTTCGGGGCTTGGCTGTGGTGTGAAACCGGTACAGAACATGACGTAATGAGTCACCTTGGCCCTGAGCCTTTGACTGATGACTTCAATGCGCAGTATCTATTTGAAAAAGCTCAGAAACGTAAAGTGGTGACGAAGCAATTTATCATGGATAACAAAGTCGTGGTTGGCGTGGGTAATATTTATGCGAGTGAATCTTTATTTGGTGCCAGAGTTCACCCTAAAGCAATAGCTAGCACATTAACGCTAGAGCAAATCACCTTGCTAGTGAATGAAATTAAAAAAGTACTGGCAAGAGCAATTACCCAAGGCGGAACTACCTTAAAAGACTTTAATCAGGCAGATGGTAAGCCCGGTTACTTTGCTCAAGAACTATTGGTATATGGAAAAGCCGGCAAGCCTTGCCCAGTTTGTAGAGAATTGATTCAAGAAGAAAAAATCGGGCAGAGGAATAGTTTTTATTGTGAAAGGTGTCAGGGGAAAGCGTTTTCGTAACTCGTTTCTAGGGCACTTCGTTACTCGTAACTTGGAAGAGCAGAGCCGAGCGGTGGTGAGTAGATTTCCGCTCTCACTTAGGCTAGGAAGGAATGAGATCTTATCTTTTTCTAGCCACAAGCAGCGAAGCGCCCGATAAACGAGTCACGTTCTTGCTTTCACCTTATCCACCACATACGGATGCAAAAACTGATCAACATTCCCGCCATGAATCGCCACTTCACGGACAATAGTAGAAGACAGGAAAGCAAACTCTTCGGTAGGGGTAAGGAAAACACTTTCTAGCTCTGGCATTAACTTGCGGTACATGCTTGTTAAGCCAAACTCATATTCATAATCGACTGTAGTACGTAGGCCGCGGATCAAAATATTGGTTTTCTGCTGCTTCGCAAAATCAACAAGTAGCCCAGAAAAGCCCACCGCAGTGACATTATCCAGATCTTTAGTGACTTCTTTCACCATATCAACCCTTTCTTGCAGGCTAAACATAGTGTTTTTACTTGGGCTTTCCGCAACCGCAACTACGACACTATCAAACAAGCGAGCACTACGTTTGATTAAATCAAAGTGACCGTTAGTAATTGGATCAAAAGTACCAGGGTAAATGGCAGGTGTGGTTAGCTTAGTCATATCGCTTTGCTCGCTATTTGGGAGTAAATCATTGATTTGTTATTTATAAACTAAGAATCGAATGATTACTATATTTAGATCTAACGGCAGTATTTCAAAATATAGCCTGTAAATCTATCTGCATTATTGAGTTTATTGATTAAGGTTTTCTGTTGTTGGCTATTACAAGGAGATTGGCATAAAATCACTGCATTAATGTAATTAGGTGAAAGCGATATGAAATATTTAGTAACGGGTGCGGCAGGCTTTATAGGTTCATCAGTTGTAGAGCGTTTGTGTCAAGCTGGTCATCAAGTTGTTGGTGTTGATAACCTTAATGACTACTATTCAGTTGAATTGAAGCACGCACGTTTAAACCGTGCTAAACATGAGAACTTTACTTTTATCGAATTGGATTTAGCTGACCGTGAAGGGGTTGCTACATTATTTGCAGAGCAGGGATTTCAAAGAGTCATTCACTTAGCTGCACAAGCTGGAGTGCGTTATTCAATTGATAATCCAATGGCGTATGCTGATAGTAATCTAGTCGGCCACTTAACTATTTTAGAGGGCTGCCGTCATCACAAGATTGAACACCTCGTTTATGCCTCTTCAAGTTCAGTATATGGCTTAAATAAAAAAATGCCATTCAATACCTCTGATACTGTAGATCACCCTATATCTTTGTATGCGGCTGCCAAAAAAGCGAATGAATTAATGGCACATACCTATTCCCATCTATATGGACTGCCAACGACTGGTTTACGTTTCTTCACGGTATATGGCCCTTGGGGACGTCCCGATATGGCGCTGTTCAAATTTACTAAATCGATAGTAGAAGGCAAGGAGATCGACGTTTATAACAATGGAGATATGCAGCGCGACTTTACATACATTGATGACATTGTAGAAGGTATCATTCGAATTCAGGATGTTATACCTGAAAAAAATCCACAATGGACAGTAGAGACAGGATCACCTGCAACCAGTTCAGCGCCTTATAAAGTCTATAACATCGGTAATGGTAATCCGGTTAAATTGATGGAGTATATTGAAGCACTTGAAGATGCTCTTGGTGTTGAGGCTAAGAAAAACTTCATGCCAATGCAACCAGGCGATGTGTATGCCACTTACGCTGATACACAAGATTTATTTAATGTTACTGGTTATAAGCCATCAATGTCAGTGAAGCAAGGTGTTGCTAACTTTGTTGATTGGTATAAAGAGTTTTATAAAAACTGAAGCGAAGAATGTCGATTCAATGGGGTGATTAAGTAATCCCCCATTTTTTCGTTATAAATTACTCTGATAGTAATGTTTTAATTTTCTGGAAAATTATTTGATTATTAAACTTTTCACTGACCAATGCTTTTGCTTGGTGTGAGGTTTTTTTTCGAAGGTCAACATCAAGAATTAAAGATTCTGTTGCAGCGGTAAAGCTCTCTATATGGTTATATTGAGCTAACTTACCTGTCTCACCCTCAATCACCATTTCTGGCATGCTACTTATATCGAAGGCTACAGTTGGCAAGCCCATCGCCAAAGCTTCAATAATCGCGTTAGAAGAACCTTCGTAGTGAGAAGGGAAAACAAATATATCTAAACTAGCCAAAAATGCTTTAGTGTCTTTTACAAAACCCAGCAAGAAGACATCATTAGTGAGTTTATTTTCTACAATAGCAGATTCTAATTGTGAATATAGTGGACCTGTACCCGCAATATAGAGTTTGACTCTATGTCCACTTTTTTTCAGGTGTACCATCATATCGATAAGCATTAATTGATTCTTTTGATTAACACAGCGACCGGCAGTACCTAAAAGTACGTCACCTGTTTTCTTAGAGAATAGAGGTGTGATATTTTCTTTGTTATATTCCTGAATATTCACCCCATTGTATATCGTATGTATTGAATCCGAGGGAATAATATTAGGGTTATTTTGGACAATAGACCGACCAATCTCATCTGAATTCACGATCACATCAGTCACAACTTTACCAAATAAATAACGATTGAGTGCAGTGTTTCTTATAGGGTGTGGCATTCCTCGTCGATAGATAATCTTTTTAATTCCGGCCAATTTAGCCGCAATACCTGCACTTTTTACATCGGCAGGGAGGTTTAACACAATAGAAGAATATTGATAACGCTTAAAGTGTCTATAAAGCTGAAATATTTTAAGCGGGTTAACAAAACTAGTGTTGGTAATACTAAACTCAAAAAGGCTTATATTTGAATCGACTAAAGAGTTGAGTAGCTTACTATTAGGCCGAGAAATGACGCTAACATTATCGGTTTTAGATAATTGAACAGCAGCAGTATGGTGCCATTTTTCACCCCCACCCCAAGAGTCCGATGTGTTGACAAAACAAACTTTAGCGTTATTCATTTTAGGCTCATTATTTAGTTGTTTGAACGGTGTGTAATTGCTCAATTACGGATTGGAGGCTTACCTTTTCCATTAACTTATCCCCTTTCACTCTGATTCCCCAGGGGAGTTCAGAGCTTGGTTTTCCATATTGTTCTAACAAACACTCTTCATAAACACTCACCGTATTGGCTTGGTTTAAATAAGGACCTGTTCGCTTAGGGTTGCTGTGAGCATATAAACCAATAACGGGTGTGCCTTGAGTTGTGGCCATATGGGCAGGGCCTGAATCTGGAGCCAATACGATATCTGCCCGATTTAAAACCGCAAGTAACTGATTGAGTGATGTTTGACCAATAAGGTTGGTCGCTTGATGACTCATAAATTGACGAATATTTTCGCCAAGCTGTATCTCTCGCTCGCTTGGTGAACCACATAGTATAACTTGATAGCCTTGCTCTATGGCATAGTCTGCAAATTGTGCATATCGTTCGGTAAGCCAATTTCTTTCATCTTTGCTGGCCGCAGGGCTGATTACGAGAACTTTTTGCTGTGTTGGAATCTGTTGATTGACCCAGTCTGTATTCAACGGTGAAATTGGCATATTCCATTTAGGCTCAGACTTGGGAATACCTAAATATTCGACAAATGATAAAAAGCTATCTAAAACATGTTGTGATTCAACATCATCAATTTTTTTATTAGTGAATAGCCATTGGCCTTCTTTGGCACGCTGTCTGTTAAAACCCACTTTGTATTTGGCTTTTATGCCGAGCGTGAGAAGGCTAGCGCGCAATGCGAGTTGCATATGAACGAGAGCATCGAAGCGACGGCCACTAAGTTGTTTCCAAACCGACTTCATGCCTGCATAACCTCCTTTCTTATCAAAAATGATAAACTCAATGCCCTCTACCCCTTCAAGTAATTGAGCTTCTACTTTGCCTATAATCCAGGTGATTTTTGTTTCAGGCCAGTGCCTTTGTACTGCTTGTACTGCCGCGACTGCATGGCATACATCACCAATGGCGGATAAGCGCAAAAAACACAGAGACTCAGGGGCAGAAGTAAATAAGGGCATAAAGGTTTCACATTGGAAAAAGTTGCTTTGATTATAGGGGAATGGTGCAGTAGAAAAAAGTGCATTGTTACGAGTTAGGTGAGCGCTTCGCTTCGTGTTGCGAGAAAACACGATATTTAGTTTGATTTAAGGCAAAAGAAAATCAAACTCCCTCACGAGACACGAGACACGAGACACGAGACACGAGACACGAGACACGAGACACGAGACACGAGACACGAGACACGAGACACGAGACACGAGACACGAGACACGAGACACGAGACACGAGACACGAGACACGGTATCCTACGCACATGAAAACACTCACATCCCACAAACAAGTCATCTGGTATGACGAAACCTTAATTACCGATTCTGTTGAGCAGGTATTTGACCCTGAACATTGGCACACTCAAGGAAAGGTGACTGGCTCGGCACAAGGCCGCGGCACGACGTGGTTTGTGCAAACAGAACAATTACCAGCGGCGTTACGTCATTATCGACGTGGTGGGTTATTTGGCAAGCTAGTTAAAGATCATTATTGGTTTAGCCAATGGCATAAAACCCGTAGTTGTGAAGAGTTTCAGCTATTACAGCACTTAGTTGATGCAGGAGTGAATGTTCCTAAGCCGATTGCGGCACGAGCGGTAAAACGAACAATCTGCTATCAAGCTGACATTTTGACCCAAAAAATTGAAGGGGCCCAAGATTTAGTGGCGGTTCTGCAAGAGGGCAGCTTGAGTAAAACGACGTATCAGCTTATCGGCCAGCAAATTCGAAAATTGCATGAAGCGAATGTGAATCATACCGATCTTAACATTCATAACATCTTGTTAGATGAAGATAATAAGGTGTGGATCATTGATTTTGATAAGTGTCATTTAGAGCCAAATAGATTTGAAAGTAATATTTCAGTTTGGCAAAAGTCTAATTTAGACCGTTTACTGCGTTCGTTTAAAAAAGAATTAAAGAAACGAAATATACATTGGCAGCAAAGTACCGATTGGGCTGCTTTAGAGCTAGGTTATAATCAATAGGTTATAGTGGGCACACTGTTTCCCTATAGAGAAGATTGGGTATTATTTTGAACAATATAACATCATCAGCACAGTTAAGTTTTAAGCAAAAATTACACGCGCATGGCTGGCTCATTCTCATCAATGCTATTTTAGCTATGCTGATTTCGTTTCGCTATTTTGCCTACCTTCCCGCTTTTCCTGATGACTTATTGAGTCTAAGTTTTATTGTGACAGGAATTTGGAGCCAAATGACCTTGCTTACTGCGGTCATCGGCTTGATTACAATACCGCTACTACTACTGCCTAAGCATATAAGTCGCATTCTTATTTCATTGATTGCTTCTATCGCGATTTGCGTACTGATTATCGATACCTTTGTATTTGCTCAATATCGATTTCATATGAATGCGGTCGTCGTTGAGTTAGTTTTTTCTGGGGATGTGGTTGATTTCCCGATTGTGACTTGGTTGATGGCTATTTCTGGAGTGCTAATTTTAGTTGCTTTGGAGTATGCCGTTATCGCTCAAATAGCCTCAAAGCCCCGACTAACACAAATCAAACTTGGCCGTAAATTTACTTACTTAACTATTGTTCTAGCCTTAGTTTGTAATGGCTTACACATTTGGGCGGCTGCCAATGCCTATCAACCTATTAGTATCGTTAAGCAGTATTTACCGCTTTTCCAACCGGCCACTGCGAACTCTTTTATGGAAAAACACGGATGGTTGGATAAAGAAGCTATTGAGCAACAAAAAGCGATGGCTTTAAAAGGTGACAGCAGCTTAAATTATCCACTAAGTCCTTTACAGACAACTTCCGTTGATAAGCCCGTCAATATTATGTTTTTAGTGATCGACTCATGGCGTTTAGATACCTTTAATCAAGATAACTCACCCAATTTATGGGCTCTATCGCAGCAAGGTGAAAGTTTTGAAAATCATCTATCAACAGGTAATGCGACCCGAACAGGTATCTTCGGTATGTTTTATGGCATGCCAGGGACTTATTGGCACAGTTTTTTAGCGAATAGAAAAGCGCCAGTATTGATGGATCGCTTACAGCAAATGGATTATCAGTTAGGATTATTTGCTGCCGCGAAATTAACATCGCCAGAGTTCGATCAAACAGTTTTTGTAAATGTAAAGAATCTACGCATTCGTTCGGAAGGCAATTCTTCACCGGAGCGAGATATCAACTTAACCAAAGATTGGAAAGCTTGGTACGATAAGCGCGATAAATCTAAACCTGTATTTTCATTTTTGTTCTATGACTCACCACATGCGTACGATTTCCCTGAAGATTATGACCATCAGTATAAGCCTATGCTGAAAACGATTAATTATTTAGAGTTAAATAATAATACCGACGTGAAGCCATTTATGAATCGTTATAAAACTAGTGTGCATTTTACCGATAGTTTAGCGAAACAAGTGATCGATAAGCTAAAAGAAACGGGTGACCTAGAAAATACGGTTATCGTTATCACTGGGGACCATGCGCAGGAGTTGAACGATAATAAGCTTAATTACTGGGGGCACAACAGCAACTTCACACCGGCACAGACTCAAGTTCCGTTTGTTATTGTTGGACCAAAAGTACCGAAAAATATTGGTACAGAGTGGGGACGCGAGTATACAAGCCATGAAGATATCGTCCCGACACTCATGGAGCAGTATTTAGGTGTGACAAGCCCAACAGATGACTACTCAACAGGAGTAGACCTATTCGCTCAACCTCAACAGCGTCCATGGATGTTAATCTCAAGCTATAGCGGATATGGTGTTGTTTCCAAAGATGCTATTTTAGAAGTAGGTGCGGCCGGACAATCGAAATATATGGATACCACTAATCATCCGAAAGATGGCTCACCAAACTATAAATATGTACAGCAAGCGTTAGAGCAAATTAGTCGATTTAGAAAGTAATCATTTAGGAAGTCGTTATGAAAATTGCATTAGTCCATATGAGGCATTCAAATGTAGGAGGCACAGAGCTATTTTTGAATCAGCTTTCTAAATACCTTTGTGAGCAAGGCGAAGATGTGACGATTATCTGTCGTTCTCATGTAGAGCCGAGTCACCCTAATATTAAATTTGTTCAATTGAAGCCTTTTAGTGTTGGTAAAGCACATCGTGTTTACCAATTTGCTAAAGCAGTAGAAAAGCATGTATCCGAGAATCATTATGATGTTGTGTATGGTTTAGGTAAAACTTGGACCCATGATCTTATTCGTATTGGTGGTGGGACTCGTAAGCACGTTGTTGAGCTTAGAAAAAATCAAAAACCTTCATGGAGAGACCGAGTTTCTTTATATATAGAGCGCCGTTCAGTACAAAGCGATCACTGTAAAGTGATTGTGTCCAATTCCAACAAAACCAGCGAAGAGCTAATTGCAGACTATGGTGTTGATCCTAAGAAAATTGTGACGATTCATAATGCGGTTGAGACTAAACGCTTTGATCGAGAGCGCTTGAAACCAGAAGTCGATGAATTAGTTCAAGAGCTAAGACTAGATACAACGATTCCCACATTCTTATTTTTAGGATCTGGCTATAATAGGAAAGGCTTAAAGTCTTTGTTAGATGCTTATAAACTGATCGACTTTAAATCGAACTTGTTGATTGTCGGTAATGAAAACCACCCAGAAGAGTATATGGATTATGCTAAGCAGCTAGGTGTATATGATTCTTGCCGATTTCTAGGAAAGCAGAGCCAGCCAGAATTGTTCTTTTCTCTGTCTGATTGTTATATATTGCCGACCAAATATGAGCCTTTTGGTTTTACGGTGATTGAAGCGCTTTCTTGTGGTACTCCCACGATCACTACCCAAGATTGTGGTGCTAAAGAAGTCATCGAACCTGATGTTTCAACAGTGTTGACTGCTGGGTACTCTTCCCAAGAGCTTGCTGATGCCATGTCACATTGGGCTAGTTTAAGAGATGATGTAGAGTTAAAGCAGCTATGCCGTAATTCTGTTATGAAGCAGGATGTTGAGGCTGTTATGGAAGATAACTATAAAGTAATAGTTGAACTTGCAAGTATCAATAAAGCTTAGAGTAAAAGTATGATTAAAGAGTTAAAAAATATTTTAAAACCATTAAATGCTAGAAATCTCCGTAATTTCTATTATGCAGTAATTAAATATGGTTCTTTTCAATTATTGTTTTGTAATCATTTTACTATAAAAAATAAAACCGGTACTCAAATTCAATATTTATGGCGGAAAAAAGTTAATTTTCCTCATCCTATAGGTATTGTTATTGGTAAAGGTGTACTTTTGGGCGAGAATGTTAGCTTATATCAAAATGTGACCCTTGGTGGTACAAAAACAGGGTACCCTAATATCGGTAATAATGTGATCATATATCCTAACTGTATTATTGTCGGTGGAATAGATATTGGTGATAATGCCGTCATACCTCCAGGATCGATTGTTAGGGGGAATGTTGAAGCAGGGTGTATATATAAAAGTGAAGGTTGATATATTAAAATGAAAAAAATACTACACCTAGGTAATGTAGATAAGTTTATTGCTCCATTTGTAGATTTTAATGAGAATAACTTTAAATCAGAAAACCACGAATATATGTTTTATGGCTATGATAAGAGATTGACTCATTATCATAATGTGTTTTTATGTAGAAACAAAGTAAAAGATAAAATATTTTTTTATCCTAAAGTTTACAAGAAAATAAAAGAAGCTGATTTAGTGATAATGCATAGTCTTAATAATAAAATTATTAATCTAATGTACTTTATTTTAATGTTCTCACCTATATTGCATAAGGTTTACTGGGTTATGTGGGGCGGGGATCTTTATGCATATAGGAATAGAAATACTAAACTTAAAGATAAGATTCAAAATTTTTATAAAAAGCAGTTTTTACCAAAAATTGGAGGGTTAATTAGTTATTTACCTGGAGATTTTGAGTTGGCTGAGATGTGGTATGGCTGTAAAGGAAAACGATATGAGTGCTTAGCCTATCAGAGTAACTTATATAAACCAGTCAAGGTAAATAAAGAAAATAAAGATAAAATTATTAAAATATTAGTTGGGAATTCGGCTGATCCTACTAATAATCATAAAGAAGTCTTTGATAAAATAAAAGATAGTTCATTTAAAGATTATTTAATTTATTGTCCTCT
This sequence comes from Vibrio sp. CK2-1, assembly GCF_021726515.1. Taxonomy (GTDB): domain Bacteria; phylum Pseudomonadota; class Gammaproteobacteria; order Enterobacterales; family Vibrionaceae; genus Vibrio. The sequence continues at coordinate 156,687 of NZ_JAKKCJ010000006.1, forward strand.
TTCATATGGAAATAAGCTTTACCGCAGTGAAATAATCAGTTATGGATATTCTATATTTGGGGGTAAGTTTAAGCCAATGGTAGATAATATAAGTTTTGATGAATATAATGATTTTTTAAATGATATAGATGTTGCTATATTTAATCATGATAGGCAGCAAGCAATGGGAACAACGATATCTCTCCTTGGTTTTGGTATTCCTGTATATTTAAGAGAAAGTACATCTCAATGGTATTTCTTTAAAGATAAAGGTATAAATGTTCATTCTGTAGAGAAGTTTGAACTTGATTTGTTTAAAAGGGAAATCAACGTATTTAATGTTTCTAAAGTAGAGGCTTACTTCTCAGAGTCTAATTTAATATCACAATGGGGTGAGATATACAAAATATGAATGAAGATGATATTAAGAATCAGCAGTTTTTAGAATGGGTTGAATTTGGAAGTGGATTAGGAAATGAACGTCGCTGCTTTCAATACCCAAATGATAAGTATAAATGTATAAAAGTAAGTCGTAAAAATCAATCAAAACAAACTCACAGAGAGTTGAAATACTTCAATTTTTTACAAAGAATGAGTGTTCCCTTTATTCATGTGCCTAAATTTTATGGTTCCGTAGAGTCTAGAGAGTATATAGGTATTGTGCAAGAAATCATAAAAGATGATGATGGTTCTATTTCTAAAAATCTAGTCGATTTTATTCTATATGATAAAGTCCAAAATGATAAACGAAATATTATTTTATATAGTCTTAATGAACTTAAATGTTATTTATTAAAGTACAATGTTATTCCATGTGATCTTATGATGACAAATATTTTAATTAAAAAAACAAACGATAGTTATAAAGCTATTTTAATTGATGGTTTGGGGAGTTCTTCTTTTATTTCATTAGATAATTATATTCCATTTTTAGGAAGGAGAACAATAGAAAGAAAATGGACCAGATTTTTACATAATGAGTTAATTCCTAGGCTTGATGATATAGATTAATTTAATATTTTTTCTATAGTTGATGTTACTGCCCCTTTGTTTTTTTGATATTGTTCAAGATTTTTTTGTCCCATTTCATTGGATATATTCTTATTGGAAATTATATTATTTATTTGATTGGCTATTTCTTCTGCATTATTACATATTATTAACCCCTTGCCATTGATAAGAGTGTTTGTAATGGACTTAAAGTTATAATAACTAGGTCCCATTAATATTGGTTTACTTAAGGCTGCCGGTTCTAATACATTGTGGCCTCCAACTTTTTTGCCTAAAAGACTACCGGCTACAAAGCATACATCTGAAGCTTCTATGAGAGTGAAAATTTCTCCCATAGTATCAGCTAAATATACAGAGTAATCACCTAAATCTACAAGATGATCTTTTAGATGTTCGGTTCTAGTTATCGATTTCATTGAATAGCTATTTATTAACTTTTTGACTGTATTAAACCTTTCTGGATGTCTAGGAGCAATTATAAGTAATATGTTATTATTATCTATCAATAATTTTTTATGAGAGTCTAGTAGCAACTTCTCTTCGCCTTCATGTGTGCTAATTGCAATCCATATCGGTCTTTTAATGCCTAAGTTTCTTTTTAAATTTTTTCCTTTTTTTATTTGTTCTAGGCTTATATCGAAGTCGTACTTAATTGATCCTGTTATAGTAACCTTCTCTTTTTTTACTCCTAGTGAAATGAATCGGTCAGCATCCTCTGAATTTTGAACGCAAAGCTTATCTATGTATGGGAAAATATTTTTTTTAATAAAATTAAATCGATTATAGTTTAAGTATGATTTTTCAGAAAGGCGTGCATTTAGTAATGTGACTGGTATATTATTTTTACTTGTTACTTTTAATACGTTTGGCCATAATTCCGTTTCAACTATTAATAGTTCTTTTGGGTTGATTTTTTTTATAAAAATCTTTAATGAAAATGGAATATCTAATGGCATGTACCTATGTTGAATAAGTTTATCGTTATTAAGCTTGTTATTTATGATGTCCTGAACTTGGACTGCTCCTGTAGATGTTGTTGTTGTTATGATTATAGGTGTTTGTGGCAGTTTATTTCTTAAACTAATGATTACAGGGGTGCAGGCGATCACTTCACCAACAGAAACAGCATGTATCCATATTGGATTTTCTGTAAACGTTGTTTTAGGTGCAAAACCTAAATATTCTTTCCAACGTTTTCCCACCTTTGGTTTGCCCTCTTTCTTTCGAAGTAAGTGAAATAAAATTATAGGGCTGAGTAATATTGAAAATAAAGTATAAAAATATAGCAAAATTAATGGCCTGTAAAAAATGAAATTATTTTATCTATTATTTTTTTCTGTTCTTCGAGTGTTAGTGAGTAAAAAATTGGTAGCCTTAGCAATCGTTTACTCTCTGTAGTTGTGTGTATATCTGAACCATTAAATTGACCAAAAGACATACCAGCTTTGGATGAATGTAAAGGGATATAATGAAATGCTGATGAAATGTTTTCTTGTTTTAAATGTTCAATTAGCTTTGAGCGTTCAGAAGAGTTGTTTAATTTAATATAAAACATATGTGCATTATGAATACAACCATTTGGGATTTTAGGAAGTTCAATTTGGCCTTTCTTTGATAATTCAGATAACTCGGCATAATATTTTTCCCAAAGTAACATCCTTTTATTATTGATCGTTTGTGCATTCTCTAGTTGGCCATAAAGGAATGCTGCTTGTACATCACTAGCTAAGTAGCTACTTCCTAGATCTACCCAACTATATTTATCAACGATACCTTGAATAAACTGACTACGGTTTGTACCTTTTTCGCGAATGATTTCAGCTCTTTTTATAAATTTTGAATCATTGATTAATAATAACCCACCTTCACCTGCACTTGTGTAGTTCTTTGTTTCATGAAAGCTAAAAGTACCTAAATGCCCTATTGTTCCTAGAGCTTTGCCTTTATATGTTGACATAACACCTTGTGCTGCATCTTCTATCACGAAAAGATTATAACGATTGGCTATCTCCATAATATAATCCATTTCACATGCAACGCCTGCGTAATGGACTGGAACAATCGCTTTAGTTTTTGAGGTAATTGCCGCTTCAATTAGAGTTTCATTAATATTCATTGTGTCTGGACGAATATCTACAAAAACAATTTGTGCACCACGCAATACGAATGCGTTCGCTGTACTTACAAAGGTATAACTTGGCATTATTACTTCATCACCAGGTTGAATATCAACCAGTATGGCTGCCATTTCAAGTGCAGCGGTGCAAGATGGAGTTAATAATGTTTTTGGGCATAAAAATTTTCTTTCAAACCAATTTTGGCAAAGGTGAGTGAACTTTCCATCACCACACATTTTTTCACTTCTCATCGCTTCAATAACAAATTTATCTTCATTTCCACAGTAAGGGGGTCTATTGAATGGGATCATTATAGGTTCTCTTGACGAAAGGTATATTCAAGTTTTAAAAGATTTTTAGACCTAGGCTTCAATTTCTTTGCGGGGTTTCCAATGTAGATGTACCAAGAATCAGTAGTTTTATTGACTAAGGTCATAGCACCGATAGCGCAACCTTCTTTAATTATGACACCTGGCATAATTGTTGAGTTAGTACCGATAATGACATGCTTTTCTATAGTAACTGGAGAAAATATTTCATTCTTAAATTCTTTAGGGATTAAAGAGTTAACCATTGACTTGCCACTATAATCATCTGATTGGCTAAATATTTTCACTCCGTAGGCTAAGGTGGAATAATCCCCAAGGATTACACCAGGTTTACCTCCCGCAATTAGACACATTGGAGTAATGTGAACATATTTTCCTATCGTTATAGATCCGGACAATATACAAAAGTCATCAATTCTTGAGTTATCATCAATGGAAATGTTTTCAGGTTCATATATTTTAGCATCTTTACTGATCTTGATATTTTTTCCAAGATGCTTAAAGCCGAAATGATTTAGCTCCTGTCTTGTATAGTAGGCCATGTTTTTATTTCTCTTTTATTAAAGAAAATAGATAATCACCATAACCATTTTTAGTTAAAACCTCTGCTTGCTGAGCGATTTTTTCTACGGTTAACCAGCCATTGTTATAAGCAATTTCTTCTAAACAGGCAACTTTGTAACCTTGTCTTTTCTCAATAGTTTCTACAAATTGAGCTGCTTCTAGTAAGCTTTCATGAGTCCCGGTATCAAGCCAAGCAAACCCACGCCCTAGTACTTCTACATTTAAATTATTCTGATCTAGATACAACGAGTTCAATGTTGTTATTTCAAGCTCACCACGCTTTGATGGAGATACCTGTTTGGCTAGGTTAACAACATTATTGTCATAAAAGTAGAGCCCAGTAACTGCTAGGTTGCTTTTAGGCTTTAAAGGTTTTTCCTCTAAAGATATGGCTTTTTTATTTTGATCAAACTCAACTACACCAAATCGTTCAGGGTCTTTTACTTGATAGCCAAAAATAGTTGCACCTTGACCTGATTCCGCTTTTTCTACTGCTTTTTTTAGCTTAGGGCTAAATCCTTGACCATAAAAAATATTATCACCAAGTACTAAGCATGCAGAGTCGCCATTTAAAAACTCTTTCCCAATAATGAATGCTTGAGCTAATCCGTCTGGTGTTGGTTGGACCTCGTAAGAAAGTTTAATTCCAAACTGTTCACCAGTACCAAGTAATCGTTGGAAGCTAGATTGATCTTCTGGAGTTGTAATAATTAATATTTCTTTTATTCCAGCCAGCATTAAAGTTGATAAGGGGTAATAAATCATAGGTTTATCATAAACAGGTAATAATTGCTTAGATACTCCCATTGTAATTGGGTAGAGTCTTGTTCCTGAGCCACCCGCAAGCACTATACCTTTCATAGTTTGGTTCCTTTAGTATCGATCCCTAAACGTTCAAATGAATATGAGCCGTCTAGTATTCGTGACCACCATTTTTTATTTTCTAGATACCATTTTACAGTTTGGCGTATACCTGTTTCGAATGTTTCTTCTGGTGTCCAACCCAACTCATTAGCAATTTTAGAGGCGTCAATAGCGTAACGAACATCATGGCCAGGCCGGTCTTGAACATAAGTTATCAAGCTTTGGTAACTTTCAATGCCATTAGGTTTATTTGGTATAAATTCTTCAAGAAGAGAGCAAATGGTCTTCACTACCTCAATATTGGTCTTTTCATTATGTCCACCAATATTATAAGTTTCGCTCACTTTGCCTTCTGTCACAACTTTATACAGTGCTCGAGCATGGTCTTCCACGTGTAACCAATCACGAATTTGCATCCCATCGCCATATACAGGTAATGGTTTACCATCTAGAGCATTCAAAATTACCAATGGAATAAGTTTTTCAGGGAAATGGTAAGGGCCATAATTATTTGAGCAATTAGTGATCACTGTAGGTAGACCATAAGTGCGTTGCCAAGCTCTTACTAGGTGGTCACTAGATGCTTTTGAGGCCGAATATGGAGAACTAGGCGCATAAGGGGTTGTTTCTGTAAATAAGTCTTCTGGACCTTCTAAATCACCATAGACTTCATCTGTTGAGATATGGTGAAAGCGAAATAAAGGTTTATGTTGCTTATCGAGTTGGCTCCAATATTGTCTAGAAGCTTCAAGAATATTGTAAGTACCTAAAATATTGGTATGAATAAACTCTGCAGGGCCATCAATAGAGCGATCTACATGTGATTCGGCGGCTAGATGCATAACAGCATCAGGCTGGTGAGTAGAGAATATTCGGTCAAGTTCAGATCTATTACAAATATCAACATGCTCGAAAGTGTAGCGGTCGTTGTTTTCAACTGAATGAAGCGATTCTAAATTGCCTGCATAAGTGAGTTTATCTACATTTACTATACTATCATTAGTATTTTTAATGATATTTCGAATAACGGCAGAGCCGATGAACCCTGCACCGCCAGTGATTAAAATCTTCAAAGTGACCTACTCAATTATAAGAAAAGTGATTTTAATAGAGTGTAGCCATATTACTTGCCAAATTTAGTAGTAGCAATGCAATTGACAACCATTTTCGGATCTAGTTCTTTTAAGCATTTAAGATGCCCTAGTGGACACTCTCGTTTAAAGCAGGGGCGACACTCAATATCAGTATGAACAATAGATACTTTTTCTGCTAGTGGGGGAGTATATTCTGGTGATGTCGAGCCATAAACCCCAATAACGTCACACCCAACAGCCGCCGCAACATGCATTAAACCTGAATCATTACTGATCACTGTATGACAAGCTGCTAAAAGGTCGACAGCTTCGATTAAAGAAGTTTTCCCTGCTAGGATATGCACAGAGTGTTGATCTTCACTACTCACTAAGTGTTTTATTTGCTCGGCTGTTGGTTTGTCTTTAGCTGAGCCAAAAATCCAAATTTGTTTGCCTTGCTTAATTAGCTCATTGGCGACAGTGGCATAGTGTTCAGTTGGCCATTGTTTTGCTGGCCCGAATTCAGCTCCAGGGCATAAACCTATAATCGGTGAATCTAAATTTAATTCGAACTTTTCAATACTGTGCTTTTGAGTAAATGAATCAATATGCAACCTGGGTTTTGGTAATTTATCTAACCCACCTAAAGAGCTTGAATTTATCATTGTTTCTTTGGGATGAGCGAGTGCCACATAGCGCTCAACCATGTATTGAAAATCTTTTTTGTTATTACGTAAGTCTGTCAGTAGGCCATACCGCATTTCACCTTTCCAACCGGTACGGATTGGAACTCCAGCAAACCAAGGGATTAACGCTGATTTTGCTGAATTTGGGAGAATAAATGCATGAGTGTAATCTTGATGTTTTAACTCTTTGCCTAAAGCGCGGCGCCCTAGTAAATTAACATCACCATGCCCTAGTGGCATTTCAATCGCTTGATGAACTTCAGGCATACGTTCAAGAATCGGTTTACACCATGCGGGAGCTAAGACATCGATCAGTGCATCGGGATGCTGTTGCTTCAAGGTTATGTATAAAGATTGAGACATAACCATATCGCCAACCCATGATGGACCAATGATCAAAAAGCGCATCATAACTTATTCTCTCTTTTATGAGTGATTGAGGTTTTCGATGTTGAATTATATGAAAAGGGAATTATTAATAAACCATAAAGGAGGATAGTTGCTCCTTGTGTTAAAGGTGATAATGTTATGCCTGATATAATATAAAACCCGGTTACTCCCCACAAAAGTAATTTTTTGTCTAATTCTTGTTTGAAGCCGTAATATATAGGGGTTATATAAAAAGCTAGTAAAATTAATGTTCCGACCAAGCCATTTTTAACCATTCTATTTATGATTTCATTATGATATCCAGGTGGATTGAATTTATATAACTCTTTAGAAACTTCACCCTTGTGATATGCCTGTTTCAAATATTCTCTATGTTCACCACCCACTCCTATTAGAGGGCTTTTCTTGATGACACTTGGTGAGTATTTCCACATCTCAAGCCTTAACCCCATTGAGGTGTTGAAGTTTCCTTTTTTTAATGAGATTAATTCATTTTTTGTTACGTTATACCTAGTTTCAAGTTGTTGACTAAATAGTATAAAAATACAGCTAAACACTGATAGTAATATAATGGCATGTTTTCTATTGGCTCTTTTAGATAAAAGAACGAGAAGTGCAGATATTACTAATGCTGTAATGGTAACAGTTCTACTTTGGGTTAGAATTGTTGAACTAAATAAAAGTATGAAGGATGATGTGCAGAGTGCCTTTTTGTGCCCCGCCAGTAATAATGAAAATGAAGCTACAGCCATTGCTCCGGTTAAACCTGCATATACATTGGGGTTTAAGAACCCTGTTTCTCTCTTTAGTTGTAATATATATGTATAGTAGCTAGAGTTTAAAATTGAAATTATTCCTGAGATAAATAAAAAATATACTAGATGTTCGGTTTTTATTTTTTTGTGTGGAATTATTAAAAAGTAAGCTAATAAACATATAAGAGCCCTAACATCTCTTGAACCATCAGGGTAATAGTAGTAACCAAATATAGAGTAAAATGTTAATAAAAGTAGAATTACAGTGATTGGTTTCGTGGTGTTTTCTTTAATGTTCTTTAATTTACAAATAATCAAAGAGCATAGTATGGCTAAAATAAAAAAAACGACAGCTTTTTTATCAGGGTGTGGTGTGAAAAATATTCCTGTGGCCATAAATAAATATGGAAGAAAAATGGATTTTTTTAATAAGTTATTCATGCTTTGATTTGAATTCTCTATATATGTTTCGATTGTTTTTTTGAGTTCTAAAAAAACGCAAAGACCACATGTATTGCTCTGGTTTATTTCTAGTCGCTTGTTCAATAAAGGCATTCATCATTCGAGCATCTTGATACTCAGTTTCATTTGGATAAGGCTCAAATGCGGGATGAATATCCACAATATAACGATCACTTTCTGCATCATAAATAGAAAATACAGGTACAATCTTAGCTCTGCTGACTTTTGACAGCTTACCTAGGCCTGGTAGTGTTGCCTTTTGATTGCCAAAGAATTCAACAAAAATGCTGTGTTCAGGACCATGGTCTTGATCGGGCAGGTAATAGCCTAAGTAGCCATCGCGTACTGATTTAATAAAAGGCTTAACTCCGCCACTACGCTCATAAACTCGCCCACCATATTGAACTCTTTGACGGTGCATTAACCAATCAATGACATCATTTTTTTGCTTTTTAGCCATCGCCGAGACAGGTTGGTTCATAGAGGCAAACAAAATAGCGGGGATATCAATTGCCCAAGTATGAGGGACAAGCAAAATGACTTTTTGGCCCGAATTAAGGGCATTTTCAATATTTTCTATTCCCTTAATATCACATTTACTATTCAGCCATTTACGGCTTCTAAGGGAAACTCGTGCGAAACCAAGAGCGAATGTACCAGCGGTTAAAAGTGTTTTGTGTAATAAGGTTTCAAGTTCTGAGTCTGATTTTTCAGGAAAGCATAATTTAAAATTCACCCAAGCATTAAAAATATTGCCTTTTCTCTTTTTAACTAAAATTTTGGCTATTTTATTACTAAGCGCATAACGAAATGAATGTGGCAATAGAGCAATAGGTAGAGCGACTAAAACCATGAGCCAAGTTCCCCAATATTTAGGGGCTAGAAACGACCACTCAAAAGTTGGGTTATAGGCTTTCTCATCAAAGTCATTACGTTGCTGGGTCATAAATACTCGAATACTCTATTTACATTCAAAAGCCGGGAGTCAAAATCTTCTCGGCTCTCGGCTCTCGGCTCTCGGCTCTCGGCTCTCGGCTCTCGGCTCTCGGCTCTCGGCTCTCGGCTCTCGGCTCTCGGCTCTCGGCTCTCGGCTCTCGGCTTACTTATTAATCTCAGCCAAATACTCAGCAACACCTTCCGCAACGGTTTTAAATTCAACATCACAACCCGCGGCACGAAGTTTATCTAAATTTGCTTGAGTGTATTCCTGGTAAGCGCCTTTTAAATGCTCTGGGAATGGGATGGATTCAATCGTGCCTTTACCGTGATGTTTAACTACTGCTTCAGCCACAGCGCGGAAAGGTTCGGCTTTGCCAGTACCACAGTTGAAAATACCTGATACACCGTTTTCCATAAACCAAAGGTTCACTTTACACACATCACCGACGTAGATGAAGTCACGTTTGAACTCATCGCTGCCTTCAAATAATTTTGCGTTTTCACCAGCAAGCAATTGGTTGTTTAAGTGAAATGCAACTGAAGCCATGCTGCCTTTGTGTTGCTCGCGCGGGCCATAAACATTGAAATAGCGGAAGCCGGTAATTTGAGAAAGTTTTTCACCGTGTGTTTCGGCATCTGCCCATAAGCGACGCACGTAGTTATCAAATTGTTGTTTAGAATAACCGTAAACATTCAGCGCGCCTTCGTATTCACGCTCTTCGATGAATTCTTGATCTTGCGCGCCGTAGGTTGCAGCTGAAGAAGCGTAAAGGAATGGAATCTGACGTTCAACACAGTAGTGCAACAATTCTTTAGAATACTCGTAGTTGTTGAGCATCATGTATTTGCCATCCCACTCAGTTGTCGCAGAACACGCACCTTCGTGGAAAACCGCCTCAATCGGGCCGAAATCATCGCCAGCCATAATTTGCGTTAAGAAGTCATCACGATCCATGTAATCGGTGATATCTAGGTCGACTAAATTAACGAACTTCTTACCGTTTTTTAAGTTGTCGACTACCAATATGTCGTTATGACCAGCTTCATTTAATGCTTTAACAATATTGCTGCCAATCATGCCAGCGCCGCCAGTAACGATAATCATATTTACTTCCTAAAGAATTCAAAAGATAGACGGGCAAAGTATATCAGAAGATAAGTTGAGAGAGGAAATGATATCAATAAAGATTGTTGCGAGTAGGGGGTAACACTATCGCTCGGTAGCTAAGATGCTTCTTTCACTATTTATATCCAAAGAATGTGTCATCCTGAATAGCGAGGCACGAGTGTAGTTCAGGATCTCCTACAGATAGCAGGGAACTTACAGTTGATAGTATAAATCAACCCATTCGTTATTGTGTTCAGTAATTAGGTTATTTTTCCATTGTCTTTTCCAAGCCTTTAATTGCTTTTCCCGTTCGATAGCAATGATCATGTCACTATAAAGTTCATAATGTACTAATTTATGAAGCTGATATCGCTGTGTGAAGCCTTTAATATCTCCAGATTTATGTTGCCAGATTCGTTGCTTCAAATTACTGGTCACGCCAATATACAAAACGTTGTTATGAGTATTAGAAAGGATGTAAATGCAAGGTTGTTTCATGTCTCATTGGTCCTCTGCGTGCTGATGGAGATCCTGAACTACGTTCGTGCCTCACTATTCAGGATGACGGTGGGAAGGAATTGAAAAATACAGACGATTTAATTTTTCATTCTGAAAATCGGCGAAGGAGAGCTGTTCAGAACCTCCAATGTCATACTGAAAATCAAACAATAATCCCTGTATTTTTATTTTCTGAACAAAGAGTTATCTTCTCGGCTCCCGAGCGCAGCGTCCTCGGTTCTCGCCACCTATTTCTCTTAATCAATAATGTCGCCAGTAAATCTTGCCTTAAGCAACTCTTTGAATTTACCTTGCACTTCCGGCTCCCCATGAATCAAAAATATCTTCTTGGGTGATTTTTCAATCCCTTCAATAAATCGCAGTAAATCACTTTGATCCGCATGAGCAGAATACCCAGACATCGAATGAACCTGAGCATTCACCTTTACTTTTTGATTGGAAATATAAACATGGTCTTCACCTTCTTGTAGCTCGCGGCCAAGCGTTCCATAAGCTTGAAAGCCTGCGAGGATAACGTCGGTTTGTTGATGAGGAAGTAGGGCTTGTAGGTAGTTAATAATACGGCCACCATTGCACATGCCGCTGGCCGCAACGATGATGGCGGGTTCGTTCGTAGAAGCGAGTCGATTGATTAGTTTTATATGCTCTTTATGGCTAGCAACCTTGATGAGTTGCTCAAAAGAAAGTGGATGCCTATCGATATTCTCATCAAACTCAATGCATTCATCATTCCACAGTTGCTTGAAATGCTCGTATTCTTTGGTGACTTTTAATGCCAGTGGGGAATCTAAAATGATAGGCAGTTGTTGCCAAAAATCATCGGAAGTGGTTTTGGTTTGAATGCTATGTTCAATCAAACGTTCGATATCAAATAAAATCTCTTGCGTGCGCCCAACACTAAAGGCCGGAATTATAATAACTCCACCATCTTGTAATGATCTTTGAACTATCTGTTCCAACCGATGTGATCGTGTACTTACATCATCATGCTGTTTATCACCATAAGTAGTTTCAATCACTAGGTAATCAGCTTGTTTCGGTGGAATAGGATCCGGTAGTAAAGGCGTATTACTTGGCCCTAAGTCACCAGAAAAAACAATATTCTCACCATTTGGTAATTTAACTTCGATATAAGCGGAACCAAGAATATGCCCAGCGGGCTGGAACAGGATTGAAAGATTGTTGCGTGTCTCGTGTGAGGTGTCGCGTGTAGAAGCAAAAGCCTTTTTAGCACTAGTGTCAGTTTTTTCGCTTTTATCTTTTTGCTTTTTCTCGCAACACGTAGCGAAGCGCTCACGCAACTCGCAACAAGTTCCTATCTTCTCCCACTCCCCATACTCCACCGGCACGATCATTCTTTCAATCTTGTCTAAAATTAACTTACGCTGCTTCTTATCCAATCCCAGTTGGAGCTTTAAACCATCATCTAGCATTAATGGAATAAGCGCAGCGGTTGCTTTGGTGCAATAAATCGGTTTATCGAAGCCTGCAGCTAGCAACCAAGGTAGGCGGCCGATGTGGTCGATATGGGTATGGGTAATCAGTAAGGCTTCAATGTGTTGAATATCAAAATCAATATTAAGTGCGGTAATGGGATCAGAAGCGGAATCTTTACCTTGAAACAACCCACAATCAATTAAGATGCCATACTGATCGATACGTAGTTCATGGCATGAGCCCGTAACTGTATTTTTGCCGCCATGGTGGAGAAGAAAATATTGGTATTCATCGTGTAATTGATACATGTGAGTAGTCATAAGTAAGCCTTATTAATAAAGTTTAACCTGCTGATTTAAATGAATACTAAGGGCTTTATGCTAGAAAATCTGGATGAGAGGTTTTGTTTTCGATCAAGTTATCCTTAGTTATTGGAAATTGTTACTAAAATGTCATAAGTAAGAATGGTATCTTGATGAAGATTTGTCCTACGTGCGCTCGCGCAGAGCCCTAGTTAGTGGTAGAATCCCAACCAATTTTTATGGGTTAGAATAAACGTAATGAGAAAGTTTAAAGTATTAATCAAGCAATTGTTGTCAAAAACAGGAGCACTGGATCTGTATGTAAAACATTTTTATATTCACTTAACAGTTTTTCTTTATAAAATTAAACACGCCAACGTTATTGTGAGTGAAAATCAATTTATATTTGAGTGTTTTCGAGGAAAGTCAGCTACAGACTCCCCATACTCACTTTTCAGAGAGTTACAAGCTAATCACCCTGGCGCTACTTTTATTTGGGTCTTTTCTGACCCTGAACATCCTGATGTACAGAAGTTATCTCTGGATAAAAATACACAAATAGTAAAAAGAGGGACCAAAGAGTATTTTAACGCTTATGCTTCAAGTCAATATTGGATAGTTAATTGTCGATTACCTTATCGATTAATGCCTAGTAAAAAGCAAACAGTTATACAGTGTTGGCATGGAACACCTTTAAAAAAATTAGGGTTAGATATTCAAGTAGATAACCAACCTACATCTAGTTTACAAGCTATGCATTTTGCGTATAAATGGGAAGGAAAGCGTTGTGACTACTTTTTATCTCCTAGTCCCTATGCTTCGGAGTGCTTTATCACTTCGTTTGGTTTAACTAGGGAACAAATTTTAGAGGTCGGATACCCTAGAAATGATGATTTAGTTAATTACAAAAATGACAAAACTTATCATGATAAAATCAAAGAAGACTTGGGTGTTGCGCTAGACAAAAAAGTGATTTTATACGCTCCAACATTTAGAGATGATGATTTTGTTGCTGGTAAGCATGTAGCAATGAATAAATTAGATAACGAAAATTTTAAAACTAGTTTTGGTTCTGAGGTTCAATTCTTATTTCGTGGACATTACTTCACTCAAGTGGATCAACCGAAAGATAGTTTTTTTATCAATGTTTCAGATTATCCACGAATTAACGATTTGTTATTGATTGCCGATGAGCTAATCACCGACTATTCAAGTCTGTTTTTTGACTATTTAGTATTAAATCGGCCTGTGTATTTTTATATGTATGATAAAGGTAAGTATCTAAATAACCTTCGTGGTACCTACCTTAATGTAGAAACTGAAATGCCAGGCCCTGTAACTGAGGATCAAGATGAATTGATTGAAATTTTAAAAAATCAAACGAAGCCTGAATCTCAAAGTGATATATTTAACAAAGTTTATAACCCACATGAGCAAGGGAATTCAGCTCAATGTGTAATTCAAAAATTTTTAGGTAAGTAGAGTAGGCAATGACAAAGAGAGTAATTACCTTTGGGACCTTTGATGTATTTCATGTCGGTCACATTAATATATTAGAGCGCTGTGCAACTTTGGGCGATACTTTAATAGTTGGGGTGTCGAGTGATACATTAAATTTCAGTAAAAAACAACGCAACCCCATTTATTCAGAGCAGGATCGCTTGAAAATCATCCAATCACTTTCTTTTGTTGATGAGGTGTTTGTTGAGCACTCATTAGAAAAAAAACGTGAATATATTCAGTTTTATAAGGCTGATGTACTTGCAATGGGGGATGATTGGAAAGGTCGCTTTGATGAGTTTTCAGATATTTGTGAAGTCGTGTACTTTCCAAGAACACCATCGATTTCGACTTCTGAAATTATTGAAATAGCAAAAAACATTTAAGTGATAAATAGGCTTGAATTTGAATAATAATCGCTACTTAAAACTACGCAGTTTACTTTTTATTAAAGGAGTGCTTTTTTCTTTTTTAGGCTTTTTTATTGGTAGGAACTCTCGGAGAATAATTCTAAACTCAGAGTTTAATACAGAATTTAAGTATCCGCGCCATGAACCCACGGGGCGATATTGTTAGTGTTTGAAGTTCCAAGGCAGGAGTGCATCGATATCAGGTTCCGCTTTCGCTAACTCCTGCATGCACTTGACCATGTAGTCGTAAACGAT
>NZ_JAKKCJ010000007.1 GCF_021726515.1 Vibrio sp. CK2-1
TTACTCACCCGTCCGCCGCTCGACGCCGAAGTAGCAAGCTACTTCTCGTTTCCGCTCGACTTGCATGTGTTAGGCCTGCCGCCAGCGTTCAATCTGAGCCATGATCAAACTCTTCAATTAAAGTTTTGTTGGTCTTTCGACCGGCTCAATTAATACTGACTTCAAAACTATTCTTCATAAAAGAAGAAGTAACTTTAAAGCTATTATCTTTCCAACAGAAAGATAATGAATTGACTGTGCCAAGATTAATTACTTAATCTTGATTGGTCACTCAGTTCATTGATAAATCTTTTTGATTATCATCAACGAGTGCCCACACAGATTGATAGGTTTAAATTGTTAAAGAGCGTTGTTCTTATTGAAAGCGCTTAGCGCGCCTCGTTGAACAGGGCGGCCATTCTAGCTCAATAAACCATTGTGTCAAACACTTTTTTAAATTTATTTTCGCTTGCCTTTAAAAGGCTTGAGCCGCTTTACCAACAAGGTCTGCATTGCTGCTTACTCCGTGTCAGTGAGGGCGCATTATAGGGAGTTATTTTAGGTTGGCAAGCGCTTTTTTAAATTTAATTTTTGATTGCTTATTTTTAAATCAAACCAAGGTTTTGTGATTATAATTTAAACATTTTGAGCGGTATCACAGCAATAAGTTGGTAAATGTCGGCTATTAAACGTAAGATCTATGTGTCTACTTTATATAGACGTATTCTTATTTCCTTTTATTCAACTAGTAGTATGCAGATATGAACTCAAAAAAATCGACCATATTGGTCATCGCTCTTGCAGTACTTGGCACCGTTATCTTTTCCCTAACTAATGTAATCCCAGCTTGGGGAAGCTTTTTAATTGGTGTTGTCGCTACCTTCTTTATTACGTCTAACTCTTCTTCGTCAACGCAATCTCAAAGCTCATCTGATAAAGCTTCAACTCAAACGCTTTATGTAGGTAACCTTCCTTATAAAGCCAATGAGTCTAACGTTCGTCAGCTTTTCTCTGAATACGGTGAAGTTTTTGCTGTTCGCTTAATGAAAGATAAGAGAACTGGTAAACGTCGTGGTTTTGGTTTTGTTGTAGTAGCAGAATCAGATACGGATAGCGTGATTTCTTCACTGAACGAAAAAGATTATATGCAACGTACTTTAAAAGTTCGTGTTGCTAATGATCCTAAGCATCCTGAAACTGGAGAATCTCAACAGGACTAAAACCAAAGTGTTCCAGCCCTTTATTCAGTGCCGCGCCATCCCATGGTGCGGCACTGCTGTATATGGAGTAGTGATTTTTCTTCGATTGGCTATGCTTTTGTGACTCGACCTGTAATACCGCCCCGACTCTCATCGCAATGGCTTCACCTGAATCAATCAATGTGACCCTTGCACCAAACACTTGCTGAATTTCAGATCTTAATAACGGAAAGTGAGTACAACCAAGTACTGCTACATCTATCTTATTGATTAGTGGCAGTAAGGTTTCTTGCAATTCATCTAAATCGACCGTTTTCCCTCTGAGCTTTTCTTCTGCCATCATCACCAAACGCGTCGAACCTAATAGTTTTACCTCAACGCCGGATGAAAATTGCGAGATTAGGTCATGCGTATAAGGACGCTTTACGGTTGCAGGTGTCGCGATCAAGCCAATCGCCTGTTTTGATATTGCGGCTGCAGGTTTAATGGCAGGAACCACGCCAACAACCGGAATATTCAATGCTTGTCTCAAGTGAGGTAAAACAATTGTACTAGCGGTATTGCAAGCGATCACCACGATATCAATACTTTGCTTAGTAACGATATTAGCAACCAATTTAACCACACGCTCAATGAGAACTTGTTCTGGAAGCTCTCCGTATGGGTAAGCCTCGTTATCAAAGAGATATAGATAATCCAGCTGAGGGTATCGTGCTTGGATCTGCTGATAGACTGAAAGTCCACCGACACCAGAATCGAAGATTAATACTTTTGGAATAGAATTAGCTGAATGATCCACAACACTTACTCATGATAAACGGTACTGGTTGCATGATACTCTGCTAACTAAATGGATGGAAATAAAACACAGAGGAAGATAAAAATGCCCTCGAAGAATAGAGGGCACTTAGATTGCATAATGTTAGAATTGGTAAGCTATCGAACCATAGAATGAACGCTCTGGTTCGATATAGTTATCGATAACTTCGTAGTCTTCATCAAACAAGTTGCTTACACGCGCAGAAATCACCCAATCAGGTGTGAGATCGTAGCTAGCCGCTAAGTCAACGAGGCTAAACCCATTCAACTTTGCACCATTTGTATCGTAGCTATGACCTTGATATCGATATGAAACATTGGTTTGCCAATAATCACCTTGGTAACCTACTTGCCATTTATACTGCTGGCGAGCAATACGAGCAGCATCTTCTCCGGTATTCTTATCTTCTGGTTTTAAATATTGCAAAGAGATTTGATGATATAACGGTCCTGTATCAAAGCTACCAACCCATTCAACGCCTTTAATCTTCATATCTGCATTATCTAGGTTCTGGCCAATGTAGTTACCATCAAGAATAATTCTATTATCGATATCATTATAAAATGCAGCCAAACGCCAACTTAAGAAACTATGCTCCCCTTCCAAAGCAATTTCGTAATTAGTTGACTCTTCAGGCTCTAAATCAGGGTTTGCAGATGGGAAGCCCATAAAGTCAGGATAATAAAGGTCATTAAAAGTCGGCACTTTGAAGCCCGTTCCCACATTACCAGCCAGACGAAATTGCTCAGTAAACTGCCAGCCTGCACCTAATTGCCATGTGGTTTTATTACCAAATTGCTCATTATCATCATAACGAAGGCTCCCCTCTAATTGAAGAATCTCACCATTATGAGCTAGATTGACATAACCAGCATGGTTATATCGTTCTGTTTCCTTATAATTCGTATCAGAATCACCTACATCATCATTGGTATATTCATAACCAAAACCCAAGCTGTCTAAAGTGGTAAACAACCAATTACTACGCCAATTAACTTCATCACGATGCGTTGTAATAGAGCTTGGGTAGGATGATTGAGTCACCCGCTCATCTTGACTATAACCATAAGCAAAGCTAGATGTAAAAACATCAGTGCTATAAATTGCTTGACCATTAATTGAATAATTTTCGATCTGGTTTCTATCGTTATAGAAATTACCGACAGCAAAGGTATCATCATATTCTGTTAAGCCATTATGGTAATAACCATTCATCCTGAGAATCCAGTTATCATCCAGAGATACCCCCCAATCAGCAATGATATTGGTATTCTCATAACTATCTTTATCATTATCTGCACCATCATAAATGTCATAATTGTCAGAATATTGATATTGCGTAGTGACATTAACCCAGGATTTAGAGCTTGGAACCATTGCTATTGACCCAACATAACTTTGGTAGCCATTAGAGCCACCTGTCGCTTTAACTGAACCGGTTGTTTCCGTATTAGAACTACTGGTTATTATATTAATCACACCAGCCGTAGCATCAGCTCCGTACACAGCAGCACGAGAGCCGCGTAAATATTCGATCTTTTGCACACCCGCAAGTGGCACCTGGCTCATATCAGCATAGCCAGTCGTCGCTCCACCCATTCGCATGCCATTAAAAAGGACCACAACATTGTTACTACCACGAACATAAACTCGTGTATTTGAGCTATCACCGCCATTAGTTGTGATTTGTACGCCTGGAAGCTGACGTAAAACTTCAGTTAAAGTTTGAGCTTGGGTTTTATCAATATCTTGTTTGGTGATTTCGATAACAGGTGTAATTAAGTTTGTAATTGGCTCAGTACGCTTAGTCGCGGTCACCAACATCACATCAGTAGTGGCACTGGCTGTTGACTCTTGCGCTACAGCAAAAGGAGATAAAGAAAGGAAAACGCCACCAGCAAGACTACTGATCGCGGTTGCTAAAACCGTTTTTTTCATTGTTAATAAGTCCTAAAACGCGAGAAACATAATGAGCAATTGCTCTGAATCACTGGCAGGTATTCGGACTTAAAGCTCGACAGTATTCCTTACTATCACCTACTCCTTTCAACTTCCCACCTCATTAAGGTAGTGTCTGGCTATTCACCCAAAAGTTTCGTTCTTCTTACCGCTGCGCGTCAGTTCTGGATTTACACCAAATTCCCTTTTCAGCCATCACTATTCGTATATGAATAGGATAGACACCAGCTGATTGCATCCTAAAGTGCTAAGATCTTGATGTCTACTGATAGTTAACGGCAGGCGATGTTTTTCTTAACTTCATTCAAAAAATCAATATATCGACATCAGCTCAACACAAAACTGGACATCTGGTTCTCGATGGATAAAATCTGCGCTCCTTGTTCACGGTTTCAAATAAAAGGCTTCTTATGGCAACTCATACTAGCGACACCACCAGCTACGCTCAACAACTCGACCAAAAGTTGCTGCGCCTAGGCGACATGTTTGGTGAATTTACTACGCCAGAAATTGAAGTATTTGAATCCCCTGAACAATATTATCGTATGCGGGCGGAATTTCGCGTATGGCACGAAGGCGAAGACATGTACTACATCATGTTTGACCAAGCGACTCGCCAAAAATATCGTGTTGACCATTTCCCAACCGCAAGTCGATTGATTAATGACTTAATGCCGTTACTCATGGATGCCATGAAAGATAATGCGATATTAAGAACCAAATTATTCCAAGTAGACTTTCTGTCGACCTTAAGCGGTGAGATTTTAGTGTCGCTACTCTACCATCGCCAACTGAATGACGAATGGCAACAAGAGGCGCGTGCGCTTAAACAAAGACTCAATGAAGAAGGCTTCAACTTAGATCTCATTGGTCGCGCCCGTAAAATGAAAATTGTCATGGATCGTGACTACGTAGTAGAAAAGCTGCACGTGAATGGCAAGCCTTACATTTATCAGCAAGTTGAAAATAGCTTTACCCAACCAAACGGCATTGTGGCGCAAAAAATGTTGGAATGGGCGGTCGACTGTACTCAAGACAGCCAAGGGGATTTACTGGAGCTTTACTGCGGTAACGGCAACTTCTCACTGGCTTTAGCACAGAACTTTGAACGTGTACTGGCAACTGAACTGGCTAAGCCATCGGTCGATTCAGCGCAATATAATATTAAAGCCAATAATATCGATAATGTGCAAATCATTCGTATGTCAGCAGAAGACTTTACCGATGCAATGGAAGGCAAACGAGAGTTTCGTCGCTTAAAAGACAATGGTATTGATTTAACCAGCTACAACTGCAACACCATTTTTGTCGATCCACCACGTTCAGGTATGGATGAAGGAACATGTAAAATGGTACAAGGTTATGAGCGCATTATGTATATCTCTTGTAACCCAGAAACCTTGAAAGACAACTTAGAGATTCTAGCGCAAACTCATAACATTACTCGCTTTGCCCTGTTTGATCAGTTTCCATTCACTCACCATATGGAGGCGGGTGTGTTTTTAGAAAGTAAAAACAAATAGTTAACCCAAAAACTCACATCAAAACTCGATCTGGGTACGGCTCCGGGTACGGATAGATTTAAAAACAGTAATCTTACATCTACTATGAAATAATTAATTTCTTCTGTCTGATAATGATTACAGCTAGTGCTTTGCTGTACAGCATTATCGAGACGATAAAAGCAAACCGGTTGATACTTTTTGGTTTATGAAGGTGTGCTGGTAAAGTAAGTTTATGACTTCAATTCACATCTTCTTCGGAATTTTGCATAAAATGTCCCAAAGGATTATGGGGTGCTTAAAAAGCAACTCTCAGTCACTTTTAGTATAATGATGTTGGTTGCTTTAACAGTTCAGGGTTGAATTCGGGACCCACTATTATATTGATGGCGACTAGTTTTGCCTGAGGACGCTGGAACTGGACTAACACCACACAACGCTACAAAGCTTGATTCAGATCATAGGCACTCAGAGTTGTCGCCTAGAGTAATTAATAATTGTAGCAATTATTTTATCCCAATCAGCGATTTCATCATGAAGCTCGACGTATCTTCTAGCTAGTGACTTTAGAGTTATCTTATAGGTGGTGGTGATGTCTTTATAATTAGTTAAATCGGGGCGTGTTGATGCTAATGTGCGAACCAAATTCATCCTTGTCATATGTCTTAAGGTGTCTCGCAGTTCTTCCGGCGCAGAAACAATGCTTGCTCTGATCCAAGAACAAAATTTCTGCTTGGTGTCTGTTTAAGTTCAGTGACAGCATAGTCGAGTTAATTTAATCCAAATCCATTAATTTTCACTTAGCCTCTAATATTTAGCATTTAATAGATGCCGATTATATTGACGTCCTGTATTTTACATTTAAATTTTATGGATATGAACAATCCATGATAAGGGTTGATAGGACAAAAATTTATTCGTGCTTGTTAAGGAGGATTGGTGTTTTGATTACAATAGCATTGATTGATGATCACATCATGGTTCGGTCTGGCTTTGCACAGCTTTTATCTTTAGAAGAAGATATTGTTGTTCATAGTGAGTATGATAACGCTCGTGATGCTTACCGTGTGCTTTCTGTATCTTCAATTGATGTTGCTGTCATTGATATTTCTATGCCAGATGAAAGTGGTTTAGTGTTACTGGAAAGGCTTCGGAAAGTTAACCCCCATTTTAAAGCTATTGTCCTTTCTATTTATGATTCAGCTTCTTTTGTCAGTAAAGCTTTAGAAGCTGGGGCGAGTGGGTATTTATCGAAACGATGTGGGCCGAATGAGTTGGTTAAAGCCATTAGGATAGTCGCAAGTGGCAATCGATATTTATGTGCTGATGCTTTAGTTAATCTTAGTAACGCTTCTGGTATTCCTTCCGTTCTTGAATCTTTAACAAAGCGTGAACGAGAGGTGTTTGAATATATCATTCAGGGAAAAGATACCAAAGAAATCGGTTCCCAGTTATCAATAAGCCATAAGACAATTCATGTACACAGAGCGAACATACTCAATAAGCTTGGGCTATCCAATAATGTTGATTTGATTCGTTTTGCGATTACGCATCATTTGCTGGTTGATTAAATTTTTCGAGTGTTCATGATGTTGATGTCTACTTCTAATAAAAAAAACTCACCAGTCACGTCGCCCATTCCATCTTATTTCACTTATGCATTTTCATGTGTTTTGTATTCCATATGTTGGTTTTGTTTATGGAACATCAGCCGATATATCACATCAGATTTTTTATTAGCAGGCTTGCTCTTGCCTACGGGGTTAAAGCTGGCAATGCTTACCTTATCCCCTCGACGTTTATGGCTGGGGATGACGATATGTGAAATGCTCTTGATTGGCTCCGTGGGGTATCTATTAGAAATCAGCGGACATGAATATGTTCTATTACTTTTCTCTTTGATTGGTTATTGGATTGCCATTTTATTTCAAAGATTTTGGGTGCTTTTAAAGGATTATTGGCAACGATTATTAGCTTTGACTGGATTCACGCTTGCCTATGGAATGATATGTGGATTGAGTATTCTTTTACTGATCAAGCCACTCAACATTGACTTGTATTATGTCGCTGAAGTTACAGTTTCGACGATTACTGGTGGGGTATTGTTAACGCCCTTTTTGTTCTTACTTTATGATTATTTATATCAACAAATTTGGTCCCCACTTTCTCCAAGCCTGATCCATCACGAAGTGACACTGAGACCTTCTGCATTTTTATGGTCTTTATTTTTCTTTAGTTTTGGGCTTATCGCTGAGCTTTTTTTTATTGAAGAGTTTCAACCAATAGTTTTACTCATATTGCTTTTGCCTAATATTTTTATGGCTTACAAATATGGTTGGCAAGGTGGGGTGCTAGCCAGTGTCATAAACAGTATTTTGCTGACGACGGGAAGACAAGTTATAGGTTCATTTGAAAGCGACATGGAACTACAAAGCTTTATTACAACTCAAGCTTTAGTCGGTTTAGGGTTGGGGATTGCTATTAGTCGACAATACTTATTATCGCAACGCTTAGTCGCAACAAATAACAAGTTAGAGAATGAGTTGGCAAGTAAGAAACAACTGGCTTGCCAATTGGTCACGGTAGAAGAGCAAATTAGAAAATCAGTCTCTCGTGAGCTCCATGATGAGATTGGACAAAATATAACGGCGATTCAAATTCAATCTATGCTTGCAGGACGCTTGGCTAAAGATGAAAAAGAGCAGCATATTGCAGAGACGATCAATCAGTTAGCGATGCGTATACACCTTTCCACTCGGCAATTATTAACTCAGCTTCGCCCTCAAGTATTAGATGAATTAGGGTTAAAAAATGCTATTCATCAATTAGTTCATGAAATGAGTTTTTCTGATCGGTATATCGAATGCCAGTTCAACATTGATCCCTACACAGATAAGCTCGATGAGATCACCTCTGTAACGGTTTACCGTATTGTTCAAGAGCTCTTAAATAATGTGAGTAAGCATGCGGATGCCTCAAAGCTCCAATTGACGATCTTTTCAGAGAGTATGTTGCATCTTGAATTATACGATAACGGCCTTGGGTTACCCCGTGGATGGAAATCAAAAGGACAAGGGCTGCTTGGTATCGAAGAAAGGATCCATGCATTAGGAGGAGAATTGACGATAGATTCTGCTAGTGAAAGTACGCCCAAAGGTACTCGTATAATTGTTAACTTGCCCACAAAAACATTCAAAAAACAATCAATCTAAGAAAATTTCCTAGTCATTTATAACTTTGTCTCATTCATTTCTTGTAACAACCTACTATCATTTTTTTATCTAAACGAGAGTGTTGATATGGCGTTTTTTAGTGTAACCCCAGTAGCGTCCAAGGTTGAGGCATCCAAGGTAGACGAGACTTATCAATACTGGCGCGTACACCTAATGCTCTCAATGTATTTAGGTTATGGCATATTTTATTTTACGCGTAAAAGTCTCAATTTTGCTATGCCAGCGATGCTAGAAGATCTGGGGTTAGCGCATTCAGATTTTGGGTTATTAGGAACACTTTTTTATATCACTTATGGCCTTTCCAAGTTTGTATCGGGGATTGTGAGCGATCAATCTAAACCGAGTTACTTTATGGGATTGGGGTTGATTGCAACAGGGATCATTAATGTCTTATTTGGTCTGAGCTCTTCGTTGATGGCCTTTGTGATGCTTTGGACATTAAACGCTTTTTTTCAAGGTTGGGGATGGCCTCCTTGTGCAAAGTTATTGACCAGTTGGTATTCAAGAAGTGAGAGGGGATTTTGGTGGTCCCTTTGGAATACATGCCAGAATGTGAGTGGGGCATTAATCCCAATTAGTATTGGCTTTATTGCTGTTACTTATGGTTGGCGATATGGATTTATTGTGCCGGGAATAGGCGCAATGGTTGTCGGGCTCTATTTATGTTTTCGCATTAAAGATAAACCTATCACGCTTGGGCTTCCACCTGTTGGAGAGTGGAGAAAAGATACCTTAGAGCAGCATCAAGAAGCTGAAGGAAAGGGGTTGCACTTTTCTGAGATTTTAAAAGTTTATGTCTTGGGCAACAAATATATTTGGTTACTGTGTGGTTCCTATTTATTGGTGTATATCGTTCGGATTGCTATCAATGATTGGGGGAACTTATATCTCACTGAGAGACACCATTATGATTTGTTTTCTGCTAATACCGCGGTGGCGATGTTCGAGGTCGGGGGCTTTTTAGGATCTTTATTTGGTGGATGGGGCTCTGATCGGTTTTTTCGAGGAAATCGAGCGCCAATGAATTTAATTTTCTCATTGGGTATTTTTATTTCGGTCATGGCCCTTTGGTTGACACCCATAGATAATTTAGTGGTTTTATCATCTTGTTTTTTTTGTATTGGTTTTTTTATTTTTGGACCTCAGATGATGATTGGAATGGCGGCTGCAGAATGCTCTCATAAAGATGCTGCGGGTTCGGCAACAGGATTTGTTGGCATATTTGGATATATTGGCGCTGCTTTGGCGAGTTATCCATTATCCATGATTATTGAACAATTTAGCTGGGAAGGTTTCTTTGGAGTGATCTCTATATCTTCGGCATTGATTGGATTATTGATTTTACCTTTTTTAAAAGCTCAACAACGAAATTAATTTTAAATTAACTATTCATTTTTTCGTTGTTTTATCTATTTCTATATTAGTAATAAAAAATCGCAGTAATGTGAAAATACGCAACGTACCCTACAAAGACGTTGTGTAATAAATATAAAAAGAGGAAATAACATGAAAAAAGGACTACGTCTAAAATTACTCGCTAGCTGTATTCTAGGTGCTACATTCGCGGCTCCCCAAGCTTTGGCTGAAGGAAGATTGGTGGTTTATTGTAGTGCCACTAATGCTATGTGTGAAGCGGAAACCAAAGCCTTTTCGGATAAATATGATGTGAAAACATCGTTTGTTCGAAATGGCTCAGGAAGCACCTTAGCTAAAATTGAAGCAGAGAAAAATAACCCACGTGCTGACGTATGGTATGGCGGGACACTCGATCCACAATCTCAAGCAGGGGAAATGGATTTATTGCAACCTTATAAGTCGCCTCAACTTGAGTTTGTAATGGATAACTTTAAAGACCCAGCAAAGCGTAAAGGTAATTACTCTTCGGCTGTTTATATGGGGATCCTTGGGTTTGGTGTGAATACTAAACGCCTTGAAGAAAAAGGTGTGCCAATCCCTCGTTGTTGGAGTGATTTGGTCAAACCTGAATATAAAGGGGAGATTCAAATTGCAGATCCACAAAGTTCTGGTACTGCATATACCGCACTAGCAACGTTTATTCAATTGTGGGGTGAAGACAAGGCTTTTGAGTTCTTTAAATCTTTAGATAAAAATATCTCACAATACACAAAATCAGGCGTAACCCCATCACGTAATGCGGCTAGAGGTGAAATTGCTATTGGAGTGGGCTTCTTACATGACTACTCATTGGAGCAATCAAAAGGTGCACCATTAGAATTAATATCTCCTTGTGAAGGGACCGGTTATGAAATTGGTGGCGTGAGCATTATTAAAGGTGCTCGAAATATCGATAATGCAAAACTATTTGTCGATTGGGTAATGTCGAAAGAAGGACAGGAGCTGGCTTGGAAGAAAGGGAAATCATTCCAAATTTTGACCAATACTCAAGCTGAGCAATCTCCTAATGCATTAGACCCTACAAAATTAAAATTAATTAATTACGATATGGATACATATGGTTCATCCGATGAACGTAAGCGATTAATTAATAAGTGGGTCGATGTAGTGAAAATGGGAGAATAAATTTCTGATTGCTTTTTTGGGGTATGAATCGTTTCTATGAGATTTATACCCTAATCTCCTAATTAAATTTAAATGACGTCTTTTAAGTTGAGGCTTAAGAGCGGTTTCACACACCCCAAATTTAGGTATGTGGTAATTATTTAAATTGTTTACTTATTGTTTTGGTGCAAAAGATGAATGAATTAATAGCAGATAAACAACGAAGGGAAAATGATGACATAAAAAGAGTCGATCCTATTTTTTATTGGATCTTCACATTGTTATGTGCATTTGTATTATTACCTTCCTTCTCTTTAGATTACGGTCTATTTGAATCGACATCCGATGAGTTCTATGAAGCTATGGGATGGAGTGGGTACAACATTTCATGGTGGTGGTTTTTATTGCCTACGGTGTTATTGATAAGACCAATTTTACCAAAAAATAAACGTGCTAAATCTCGACATTATTTTGATATTAGTTATTCATCATTATGTATGTTGTTTGTCGTGGTCAGTTCTTTGTATACCCATCAAGGTTTAGGTTATTCGACCATCGCACTTTTCATTGCACTAAGCGCAGTAATGACATTAGCTTTTTCTCGTTTAGAGTTTCTAGGTGGAGATAGTTTTGTTATTGGTGCCTTGATCACGATAATTTTATTAATTTCTGTTTTTATTATTTTTCCAAGTTTAGCTATTTTTGTTCCGATGTTTAAAGATGACATGGGCAATTTTGTTGCTTGGCAATTTATTGAAATTCTAAGTCGCTCTCAAATCATTCAGATTATCTGGAACTCTGTTTTTCTTGGAGTCTCGGTTGGGATCGGGGCCACTTTCTTTGGTTTGATTTTTGCAATTTATACCACTCGAATTGCAATACGTTCCGCTTTTATTGCACGTATCTTCTCAATATTACCGATTGTTACTCCTCCATTTGTTGTCGGGCTTGGCGTGACTTTAATGCTAGGTCGTTCTGGTTATATTACTGAAATAATGGCGGATTGGTTTGGCCTTGAGCAAACCAATTGGTTATATGGATTTACAGGGATTTGGTTAGCCCAAGTACTCGCTTTTGCACCAATGTCATTTATGATTTTGGATGGAGCAATGAAATCTCTTCATCCATCTTTAGAAGAAGCTTCTTACACATTACGTGCTAATCGATATCAAACATTTTTTAAGATCGTAATGCCACTATTAAAGCCTGCTTTAGCTAATAGTTTCTTAATTATTTTTGTTCAATCTTTAGCTGACTTTAGTAATCCATTAGTTCTTGGTGGTAGTTTCGATGTGTTGGCCACTCAGATCTATTTCTACATTGCGGGAGCTCAGTTAGATTACGCCTCTGCCAGTACTCTTGGTAGTGTTTTGCTTCTCTTTTCATTAGCTATTTTTGTTATTCAATATTTATGGATAGGTAAGCGTTCTTACGTGACGATTTCAGGAAAATCGTATCGTGGTGATGTTCAAGCTTTACCAACCTTATTAAAGCATACGGTATCGGGTCTACTGTATTTTTGGATGGCATTTAACATCTTGCTTTATGGCAGCATTATCTTTGGTAGCTTTACGGTCAATTGGGGGGTTGATTACAGCCTAACATTGAAAAACTATATCCATCTCTTTGGGATGGGAATGAGTGAAGGTGCTTGGCCATCTTTGATCACGACAATGATTTATGCAGGTGTTGCCGCACCACTCACTGCCTTTTTTGGTCTACTTATCGCTTATATTGTGGTACGCCAGCAGTTTTATGGAAAGAAAGTTATTGAGTTTTCGACCATGCTTTGTTTTGCCGTACCGGGAACGGTGGCGGGGGTATCCTACATACTTGCTTTTAATGATGCCCCTATTTATTTAACAGGGACGGCGGCTATTGTCGTGATTTCAATGGTTATGCGTAATGTACCAGTCGGGATCCGCGCAGGAATTGCAGGCCTTGGCCAATTAGACAAATCATTAGATGAGGCTTCATTAAGCTTAAGAGCAAACTCATTTAAAACGATTAAAAATATTCTGCTACCGCTATTGAGACCAGCCATCCTTTCTACGCTGATCTATAGCTTCGTAAGAGCGATGACGACAGTAAGTGCCATTATTTTCTTAGTGACACCGGAAACTCGGGTTGCTACCTCATATATCTTAAACCGAGTGGAAGATGGTGAATATGGGGTAGCTATTGCTTACGGGACAATTTTGATTGTGGTCATGCTGTCCATCATTTTGATATTTGATTATATGGTTGGGGAAGCTCGAATTTCCCGTTCAAAAGCTAAGAACCAAGAATAAGAGATTGGAGATATAAATATGGAAAATGAAAACTTTGTCGTTCTTAAGAATATCTGCAAGCGCTTTGGAGATAAAACGGTCATTGGCAATTTGGATCTGGAAATTAAAAAAGGAAGTTTAGTGACTCTACTAGGGCCTTCTGGATGTGGTAAAACCACTGTACTTCGTTTAGTCGCAGGATTAGAAAAACCTACCAGTGGCCAGATTTATATTGATGGCGAAGATGTTACCAGTACCTCAATACAACAGCGTGATATTTGTATGGTGTTTCAATCTTACGCTTTATTTCCTCACCTATCTTTACATGACAATGTGGGATATGGCCTAAAAATGATTGGGTTAGGAAAAGATGAAATTAAGCAACGTGTTGATGAGGCATTAAAGTTAGTCGATCTGGAAGGATTCGGTGAACGATATGTTGATCAGATATCAGGTGGTCAACAACAGCGTGTCGCATTAGCCAGAGCTTTAGTATTAAAACCAAAAGTACTGCTGTTTGATGAGCCTTTAAGTAATTTGGATGCAAATTTGCGTCGAAGTATGAGAGAAACTATTAGAGAATTACAACAACGATTTAATATTACCTCGTTATATGTCACTCACGATCAATCTGAGGCATTTGCTGTTTCAGATACTGTCATTGTGATGAAAGATGGTGAAATTATGCAAGCGGGCTCACCGACAGATCTCTATAAACATCCTACATCTATGTTTATGGCAAACTTTATGGGGGAAGCGAATATCTTTGATGGGGAATATGATGGTCAAGATCTCATCATTAATGGTTATAAAATTCCAGCAGATGATGAAACGACGTTGAGCTTTCCCGCTGGTCAGTACCAAATTGGAGTTCGGCCCGAGGCTATTTTATTAAGTACTGAAGGTGAAGCGTGTCAGCAATGTCAAATTGATAATATTGCCTATATGGGGTCTATGTATGAAATTGTTGTAAAGTGGCACGATAAGGAATTGCTATTACAGTTAAATTCATCTCAATTTGATCCTGAAAGCGTGGATCATTTATATTTAAGTATTAATCCTGTAGGTCTGTTTTTACTTCCACCTAATGTAGAGTCGTTTTCTAAAAAATAACCTGAGAGAAAAAGGCTCATTAGAAATCCCCTTCCCCTAGTTTTCATTAGGGAGGGGGAATCTACTTATTCACAAAATTCGTCTAAGCCTTCTTTTATAGAATCACGTGTTAAATGACTAATATTTGAAATTAAATAATGTAATAGCGCTGACATTCTCTAATCTAGGGTTGGAGCATCATTTTAGTAAGGGGAAAACAAGAGAATGTGAGCATCCCCTTTGTAATGATCGCTTGAATTGGCTAATAACTCCAATCCTCATAGGCCAAAGGTAGACTATTGAGAAGATTTCTACGCTCACGCCAATCAGGCATGTTTTTATCCAGAAGAGCTTTAAAACGCTCGTTATGATGGCGCTCAATCAAGTGAACTAACTCATGCACCAAAATGTATTCCATGCACTCAGGGGGCTTTTTAGCTAGCTCCAAGTTAAGCCATAATCTTTTTGCCTGTATATTGCAGCTCCCCCATTTGGTTTTCATCTTTTTGATACTGACACTATTTGGCTCAACACCTAATTTTTTCTGCCAAACTGGGAGTAACTTATCAATAGATTCCTGCATCCGTTTACGATAAAAACCATTAAGCAACTTAAGTCGATTATCAACACTGGTATTTTCTGTTACTGCTAGCTCTAATTTACTCACACCTTTTACTGTTACTGAATGCTTACTTGATGTATTCACAATACTAAGTCTGTAGCGCTTCCCCCACAGGTAATGACTTTCACCACTTATCATCTCTCGACTTGATTGACGGGCTTGAGCAGCAAAATCGGCCTGTTGTTGCTTTATCCAAGTTAGCTTATTAATAATCGCTAGACGGATAGCCTGCTCGCCAGTGCCGTGCGGTATTGATAATCGTACACGCCCTTGAGGTGGTAACACACTTAAATGCAGGTTTTTAATCGCCTTGCGATTCACCTGAACTTCAATACCAGCAATAGTAATATTTTCACTCGCTATTACCGACATTAATGATATTCCTTCTGAGCTTTCACTCTCTCCATCACATCCACAATATCGACATCGTATCCTTTAATCTCTTCACGAATAGCATTAGCGATTTCTCGCTCTTTAAAACGATCACCTAACCAATCGGCTTTTTTAGTGTAACGGACAGCCGTATCAATTTTGGTAGTAAGTATTTCGTCATTACCAAAGTTGTCATACAAAGATTGCTTTGCGGCGGTATCTACAGAGTCAGGATAGCTAGCACTACGATTACCACCAGGATTTACCACCTTTTTAGCCAACTCCCGGATCTGTTCAAGATACTCTTGATAACTGAGTGCTTTTTCTCGACGTTGCCTAATAATCTCATCTAACAATGATGACATTTGATCGTAATATTTCGGGTTGATTGGATTTTCATCCACAATCGTTTTTCGCACATTGTTCTCAATGGCCTCAGCCATCGCGTCTTCATTCTCACGTAGGTCTTTCGGTAATGAGCCTAACCCTTCACCGTTATTATTCACCACTAAATCAATGAGACCTAATTCCTCAAAGTCCATGAGTAATTCACTATCATCAGCACGAATATACATATCAAGAAGATGGCGCATAGCTGGTTCAAAACGCTTCATTTCCAGCAAGTCGCCACTGGCTAGCTTAACCTCGTCACGTACCTTCTCAAAGTAGATCACTTCTTGTCGGATACTGTTAGCCTTGGTAGGTGAATAACCCGCTTGCTCCATCTCATTAGCCAAATTAGCGTATGCCCTTAACAGCTTAGCCACTGCTTGATACAAGGTTAAACGAAGTGCTTCTTTTTCTGAGCGCTCATCGATATCAGTGGGTTCAACACCCGACTCTCCACAAAAGTAATGAATAAAGTCTTTGGTATCACGCGGCGCTTTTACCGGTTCACATAAGGCACGAACCATTTCCAACGCATTGTCTAAGTCTTCACGGGACTGCACTAAACGATCTTTAAGCAGACCAGCAACATCATCTTGATCATATCCATCAAATGCTTCTGCGGTGTAGTCCTTAATCGCCTTATCTAAAGAACGGAATAAATCCTTATAATCGATAATATAGCCGTATTCTTTGTCTTCACCATCGAGACGATTTACACGACAGATAGCTTGAAATAGATTATGGTCAGCCATGCTTTTATCAATATAAAGGTAGGTTGCCGAAGGGGCATCAAACCCAGTTAGCAGCTTATCAACTACAATAAGCAAGCGCATTTGCCCTGGCTCGTTGATAAATCGCTCTTTTACCAGTCTCTCAAATTCTTCAACTCGTTTGGCTGCATCATCTTCACTTTGTTCAAAGTAATCAGCCAACATTTTTCGGTAAGTATCATACTTAAATAGCTTCTCTGTTAAGCCTTCTCCAGACTCTTCACCTTTAATTGAACC
This sequence comes from Vibrio sp. CK2-1, assembly GCF_021726515.1. Taxonomy (GTDB): domain Bacteria; phylum Pseudomonadota; class Gammaproteobacteria; order Enterobacterales; family Vibrionaceae; genus Vibrio. The sequence continues at coordinate 16,966 of NZ_JAKKCJ010000007.1, forward strand.
TGCAACTGGCTGATAACTAGTAACAATCGCACATTTACCCGCTAAATCCGTTTTGCTAAATAAATCATAAACAACGCACGCTTGATGCACACTGGCGCACACTAGCATTGCATTACCACGACCATCCATTAACCTTGGTTTTAATTCCATATCCATTAAGATGTCACTAACAATCTGCTCTAAGCGAGATTTACTCGATAGCACCTTTTGCATGGTGCCCCACTTCTGCTTAAGCTGCATTCTCGCTAGATTGGAAATACCTTTGGTTTTTGCTTCAAACCATTGATCGACCTTTTTCTGAGAAGTTAAATGCTGATCGATATCGCGAGCTTCATAGCGTAAATCTAAGACAACACCATCTTCTACCGCTTCATTAAATTTATAGGTATGAATATAAGGACCAAATATCTCTAAGGACTTTTTCTTATCCTTCTTCATTAATGGTGTACCAGTGAAGCCAATAAACATCGCATCAGGTAAAATAGAGGTCATCGCACTATGCAGTTTGCCCGATTGCGTTCTATGGCATTCATCAACAAACACAAATAAGTTTCCTTGGGCAACAAAATCATTCATAACGCTGCTAGATAAAGACTCTATATATTCTTCACTCGCTTCTTCGTTTTCACCTTCACCATTTCGGCCAAACTTATGCACTAACGAACAAATCAACCACGGGTTCGACTCCCCCAAAGTGGTAACTAGATCAAGGCCACTTTTGGTACGATAAATCTTTTCATCTACACCAGAGAAAACGGATTCAATCTGCTCATCTAACTCGGTGCGATCAGTGATAATCAGCACACGAGCGTCCGTTATATTTTCTTTTATCCATTTAGCTAGCCACACCATGGTTAAGCTTTTACCAGAACCTTGGGTATGCCAAATAATCCCACCTTGTTTATTAGTCGAGTGTGATTGGGCGTACTTTTTAGCGGCTTGAATACCAAAGAACTGATTGTGACGGCAGGTTTTTTTAACACCTGCGTCAAACACAATAAAATCATGAATGAGTTGTAAGAAGCGCTTTTTATCGCACAGTTGCGCCAAATGAGTATCTAGAATGGTTTCAGTCACCATATCGGCTGGTGGTAACGCGGTATCACAGCTTGGTTCTTTCCACTCTAGATAGTATTTCTCCGTGGTTTCAATAGTGCCATAACGAATACCTTGCGTATCGTTGCCTGCCATGACCAACTGCATACTAGTGAAGAAGTTACGAATAAAGGCTTTTTTCTGGTTATCTAGATTTTGACGAATACCTTCACTTACCGACACGGAGGAACGTTTAAGCTCTATCACACCCAACGCGATACCATTTACATAGAGAACAATATCTGGTCGTTTTTTATTCTCACCTTTGACTGTCACTTCTTCGGCAATGGCAAAATCATTCGCTTCTATATTTTTCCAATCAATTAGCCATACTGTTTGATTTTGCTCACCAGCACCTTCTTTCTCTTTTACGCCATAGCGCAATAAGCGATAGACTTCCTTATTCGCATCATAAAGCTTTTTACCTTCCCCCAAAGCTGCTGCCATATCTAACTTACGTAATGTACGGGCAATCAATGCTTCAGGTACGCCACGCTTAACTAACCAATCTCTTAACAGCTTAGGTTCAACGTTACGGTTTCCTTCTCGGTATTCCCAATTACCTAAGTAGTCATATCCTAGCTGTTCGCGAAAAAAACGAACCACGCGATCTTGGGTCTTACGCTCTTTTTGGCCTACGGTACTCATCCATTTATTCCTTTCTGTCCAATCCTTACTAATCAGGATGATTTAGAAAACCATCAAGTAACGATCAAGCAAATTAAAAAGATAAAAATCAAAAACTTAAACAAGAAGTGACACATTCAAAGTACGATTAAGCACTAACCCATCAAGCAACGATCAAGCAAATTAACTCCAATGAGGCACATAACGCATCGCTTTGGCCCCTGCTTCAGGATCGTAAGGCTTAACTAGCCCACTACTCACTGCATCTTTAATCACTCGACTCACTGTCGCGCTATTTTTTGTTTCAATACCAAAGCGTTCTCTAAGTGAGGCATTATTCATGTGCTCACGACTTACATAGCGTAAACAGCAATGCTGATAACAAGCACGAATCCGATCTTCTTTATCCATCTCAGTAAACGGCTTATGACCAAATAACACGGTTCGTGTATGCCTTTCTGTGACTTCAAAAATAGGAGCGGGAAGTTGGTACAACTCAGTTTGAGAGATTACTTTATCTATCCCCGTACCACGCTCTTCACAGATATTGATGCGACGCATAAACGAGGCCAACATTTCATTACGGCTTTGTGGTGGTGAATCGATGAAGCGATCCGTATCCACAAGTGGCACCCCCGGATTAGTGATTTCCATGCGAGTATCAAACAATTCAATCATTGGGCCAGTGCCCGTTAACGAGAAGTCTTGGTGAATGATTGCATTAGCCACCAGCTCACGAATCGCCAATTCTGGATACATTGGCACTTCTTTACGAAAGGCTTTGCCGATCTCTTCGTTCGCAGGAAGCAAAGTCTTAATGGTATCAATTAATCCCTCAAAACCTGCGGCATAACCTTTATTACCAACCAGCTCTCTCACGGTTTCAACACGGCTATTACCACGGTAATGAATCAAACGTACGGCTTTGCGACCAATATGCTGAAAACTTTGTAACTTTTTAGCAAACAATATCGCCCCTACATTCGCGATACTCCAATGTCCACTATCTGTTTTATTAATAAGTCTATCCGCTTGCAAGGCAGCCAGAATGCCATCTCGGCCCTCTGGTAATGGTTGTGCGGTTAGTTCAAAGTAGGCAGGGTAATCGAGTAGCTGCAATACTTCTTCAGCACTACTATTCTCTGTGGCGGCTTGCTGCTCAAACGGGACTTTATCAAATACCCGCCATAGCTCTCGCTCTTTCTCTGCGAACTCACGTAGTTTCTTTTTATACGAACCAACACGAATATACTCAGTGCCATCAAACTGCACAGGTGTATGGCTAGCAGCTTGTATTTCGAGAATGACCACGGGCTTTTCATTAGCACTTTCAAATGTATAAAACTGAAAGTGAATTTTGGGAGCGGTTTTTTGTAGTAACCAACTTTCTAATTCTTGTTGCTTATGGCGAGCATTCGCGGGTTTAAAATCCGTACCAATCACTTCTTGAGTATCATCATCCACACCCCATACCATGTAAGCGGATTGCTTACCTAGTAGAGCAGCAGAATTAGCCAAAGCAGAGATCTATTCTCCAATCATAGGCGCATCGGCATTGTTGTGTTTAAACTCCACCCATTCAGTTTCATTTGGCAAATGGCACAACTCACGTAGTAACCCTTGCAGCTGTGCTAGGCTTTGCTCAGTTGGCATTAATTTCTCCCTTTGAATCTGCATCGACCTTATCAAACGGCAGGCGGGTTTTACCCGTTAGTAGCTCTTGCATCATACCTTGTTTGATTTGGCGGGTTTTCGATAAGCGTTGCTGTAGTGCCTGAATTTCCTCGTCCATATCAGAAAGGATAGTGGCAATGGCAGCTTGTTCTTCAGGGTTCTTTGGCAGCAAAATTGGTAATGTCTTTAATAGACCTGCGGTATAACTCAACTGCTTAGTACCTTGACAATACTTTAGTGCTAATTCATTACCGTTATATACATACCAATGAAATAGAAACTCACTGGTAAGCTGTTTATTCGGATAAATAGCCATACAAGACTGGTTCGTTGTTGCAGGTTTTCCAACAATGCCACAAGACCCTCTAGTACCAGCAGCTTCCAATCCTGTAATTGCCATTAAAAATGTCCCCTCTGGATGCACCTTGAGGTGCGATGCTTTAATAGCCTCATTGTTAATCTTTTCTATTGTATCCGTGATCCGCCCGTACTTAAGTTCACCACTTGTTATCCAGAGGTTCGTTCCTTTATAAAAGCTTTTATTTCCTCTAAATGGAGTTCCTCCACTAGAAAGAGATTCAATCACATCATTAATAACATAGACATCCCAATCCTCAGGAATCTCACCCAACTCACTTGTTTTACTACCTTTAACTTGCCCTTGCTTATCACCATCAGTATAAGTCGCAAACTGCGATAAACGGGTTTTACCTGTCAGTAGTTGCTGCATGGCGGCAGTTTTAATATCTTGTTTTTTGGCAATGAGTTTTTCTAACTCGCTCAGTAAGGCATCTACGTCGGACAAGGCATTGGCAATGGCTGTTTGTTCTTTAATATCTTGAGGTAAAACTATTCTAACAGAATAAAAATCACCATGATTTAAATCTGGAATAGTACTTGTACCGGCTTTATCTAAAATTGATTTTTGACAATTGAAAGATCTTAAGTAATAAACTAAAAACAATTTATTAAATTTTTTTCGATCAAAATTTATCTTAAAGAAGTTGTTATGAAAGACACCATCAACATCATGGACAACAATTCCCGTATTACCAGTTCTAGTCATTAAAATATCTGAACGATTACAGCAAACTGATACAGAGTAATCATCAATATATTCGGGCCTCTCCATAGAGCTAAGATATTGAATTGTAATATATATTTTTGATCTTTGGCCGGGGTGGGATTTTCGTTGTTCAATAGGTATTTGTAAGCCTTGATTTACGGTACAAATATCACCAAATGAAAAATCAACCCAATCCTCAGGAATCACTCCAACCTCTGTTTTCTTATATCCTTCAGTTATACATTGCTCTGAACTCATAACGTCCACTCCAAACCCATAGCTTTTAGATGATTTGCAACTTTATCGCTTAAATCATCAACCGATTTAGTCAAGGTTGGCAGTGGTGAGCTGTAGCGCTCTTCCAGTTGTTTAACCCGATTCGCCATTTGCTGGGTTACTCGCTCAATCTCAGCAACAATACTGGCTTGTAGAGTCGCGAGCCATTTATCATCAACGACAAGGGCTTTTACTTCATCAGTATCAAGCTTTGAATATTGCTTAAACACCAATAAATCTAAAGCTTCTTGGGCGTCTTTTACGGCTTTTTTAGCGGCGGCATCAGCATTAAATAGCTTGATGGCTTGCTTGAGGGCGGTGAGTTCTTCGCTATCGGTAGCCACTTTAGCTCTTGCCGTTACGCTGGCTTTGTTGATTTTGTCTTTATCATTAACGGCTTCAACTAATAAACCATCCTCTGCACTCTGTTCTTCAAGGTAGCTTTCAAGCGCTTGGCTGGCAGCATCTTGCTTAGCTTGTAGATCATCAATCGCTTGTTGCTTATCGGCAAAGTAACGCGCCACGATTAAACTTGGTGGGATAAGCTCAGCTTTGTATTTCTTTTTAGCAATCACTAAATCGGGTGTTTCTTTTAGCTTCTCACCTTTAACGGCCACCAGCTCACGCAGTACTGTGCCAGCTTGCCAATCATCTTGTACCAGCACATAGACATCATCTTGTAAGGTATCTGCCCAGTAATCCATTAAGATTTGGTAAATGTCGTATTTACTCAATAAGTCACTGTTAGAGTAAGCCGTTAGCAGTTGCTCAGAGATATCGAAGATCAGCTCTTTAGGGCTGTCACCCAGTTTGATTTCTTTCAGCTGTATCTGCTTACTCCATTCTGTAAACGGCAATAAGCTACGAGTTGCGAACTCTTTAAACTCGGGGTGAGCGAGAATACTGCTTTTGACTTTACTTGCTTCAACTAAACAGTGGCTATAGCCTTCACGCGCCACTTGTCCTTGTTTTGTACCGAATAAGGTCGCACGTATACTTGGAAACACTTGCCAAAAATGCTCAAGCGCATCGATATCTTTATTTGGAATACCGCCTTGCAAGTGAGCACTTAGATCATGTAAATCTTCAGGTTCACTTGAATCGATATAACGGGGAATGTTGAGGTTGTAATCATTTTTAGCGATTTCATCAATTTTAACTAAGCGACTAAAGCGCTCTAGCTCTAAGCCTTTGTTAAATACATCCACAATTTTGTGAATATCTTGGCTACGTAGTCGGTTTTTATTGCCGTCTTTCATAAAGCCTTTGCTGGCATCGACCATAAAGATAGAACGACCCTGCATTTTGCACTCACCGCTTTCATCAATAGAGGTTACGGCTTTTTGCGCATGCTCTTTATCCAGCACAATAATACAAGCAGGAATCCCCGTACCGTAGAACAGGTTCGCAGGTAAGCCAATAATGCCTTTTATATAGCCTTGTTTAATCAAGTTCTCACGAATATCCGCTTCGGCATTACCACGGAATAACACCCCATGCGGCAAGATAACCGCCCCTTTACCCGTACTTTTTAAACTAGCAAGGATATGCAGCAAGAAGGTGTAATCACCATTTTTTTCTGGTGGTGTGCCCCACACAAAACGCTTAAACAGATCATCTTTTGGGTTTAAGCCGCTGGTCCAGTTTTTATTTGAAAACGGTGGATTAGCAACAGAAAAATCAAAAGCCTTCAATTTATCCGCAGCATCTTTCCATTGTGGCTCAGCTAACGTGTTACCTTTCCAAATCTTAGCCGTCGCGTTATTGTGCAGAATCATGTTCATGCGTGCTAATGCGCTGGTGGCGTAATCCATCTCTTGACCAAAAATAGATAAGCCACGCGGTGCTTCATCACTGGCTTTTAATAATAATGAGCCTGAACCACAGGTAGGGTCATATACTGTCGCATCTTGTGGCGTGTCTTTGGTGATCCCCACCACTTTAGCCAAAATTCGTGACACTTCTGAAGGGGTATAAAATTGACCTTTAGATTTACCGGACTCGGTTGCAAAGTGGCGCATTAAATACTCATAAGCATCACCAAGCAGATCATCACCATCAGCACGGTTATCTGACAAATCTAAGCCTTGAAAAATACCCACCAGCTTAGTCAGGCGGTCAACCATTTCCTTACCTTTGCCAAGCTTATCTTCATCATTAAAGTCAGCTACGTCGATTACGCCTTTTAAGTCGTTTTCTTCCGCAAGCGCTGAGATGATTTTATTTATTTTGTCGCCGATTTCTTTATCATTTTTAAGCGTAATCAAATCATCAAAGCTCGCCCCTGTAGGCACGACTATCATTCCGTAAGGGTCGCCTTTGTATTTGTCTGATACGTACTTCATAAACAGCATGGTTAATACGTAATCTTTGTATTGACTGGCATCCATACCACCACGCAACTCGTCACAACTAGCCCAAAGGGATGAATAGAGTTCTGTTTTTTTAATTGCCATGTTTGTAAAACCTTAAATAGAAGACGGGCAGTTATAGCTCAGCGGTATTTAAACCAGCGGCTTTTAGACGTGTCGTTAGATTGCGCATTTTGGAAAATTCAGTACCGAAACTACTCTTTAAGCCTACGCCTTCGCAGAATTCCTTCGCAGTGATGCCTTTCAGGTCATCGGCATACTTAATCATTTGCAGGTGCATCTCAGCAGTGTATTGATTACGGGGAGCATCATTTAAGGCTTGCTTGATACTATCGAATATAGATTGATCGGTCATATTAGTACGCCTTTTACATACAGTCAGGTGGTTTTAGCTAATTTATATAAATTATCTAAGCCGGGTATTGAAGGCAAGTACTATTTAAGAATACTAACGGATATGGGCGCATAAGCCACTACAGCGATACAGAGCTTTAATTTTCTGATGTATTTAGACAAAAATAACCCCCAATGCTGGTTGTCAAACTATTGGGGGTCACTTCATATTCAGCGGCTTATTTCGTTTCCCTTCTCTTATTTTCGTGGAAAGGGAAAGGCTTTTAATGATTAATCGTTCTTCTTAATTGAGCCTTTCATCAAAGTACTACCCTTCGCCAGCATTCTTAACTGCAGAATCATACGCTCTGCCAGAGCATCACGAGCATCTTCTTCTAGATCAAGCGCTTCTGCACCTGAGGTAAAGACAATCATTACTGAGGCTTCCGCTTGAATAGCCGCCACTTCTCGCGCCATTCCTGCACCGACTAAATACTCAGTTAATTCTGCGCCAAAATGTTGGATCTCACGTGCCACCGCGGCACGGAATTCAGCCGACGTCCCCGAACGTTCACGCAATAACAAACGAAACACGTTAGGACTTTGTTCAATAAACTCCATAAAGGTTTGCACCGATGTACGGATTAAGCTGCCTTCCGCGACAATACGTTGGCGAGCCTGACGCATTAATTGCCTTAATAACAACCCGCCTTCATCCACCATCACCAAACCGAGTTCATCCATATCTTTAAAGTGACGGTAAAAAGAGGTTGGTGCAATCCCCGCCTCACGAGACACTTCTCGTAGACTTAAGTTTGAAAAGCCGCGATCAGCGCTAAGTTGCCCAAAAGCGGCATCAATTAATGAGCGGCGTGTTTTTTCTTTTTGTTGAGCTCGAATACCCATTATGCTTTCTCGTTGATCACCATGTGGCTAATATACCGATAAATGCATCTATCGCCTATCTTCGCTCAATAAATTATTCAACAGCAGGCTATTTTTCTCTCTCAGCATCAATCTATGTGATCGTGGCGACTGTCTTTCACCTCAATCATTTACCCAATAATTTAATGCGTTACTATCTTAGCCCTACCGAATATCAATTTCGGTATGCGTTTGAGGATTTCACACAATATCAAGGGAAAGCATGATGAATTCAACACACTTTGATGTCATTGTCATTGGTAGTGGCCCTGGCGGTGAAGGTGCCGCAATGGGGTTGGCAAAAGCAGGACTTAACGTTGCAATAATTGAAAAAGAAAGTAGCGTTGGTGGCGGTTGTACTCACTGGGGAACCATTCCGTCTAAAGCCCTCCGTCATGCCGTAAGCCGCATTATTGAATTCAATAGCAACCCACTTTTCTGTAAAAACAACACTAGCTTAACAGCTTCGTTTTCCGACATTCTCAACCACGCCAAAAGTGTCACTGATAAACAAACTCGCTTGCGCCAAGGGTTTTATGATCGCAACGCTTGCACCCTGTTATTTGGCAGCGCCAAGTTTACTGGCCCAAACAATGTGTCGGTTGCACAATCCGATGGCACATTTGAAGAATATACTGCTGATAAATTTGTGATTGCTACCGGCTCTCGCCCATATCAGCCTGAAGATGTCGATTTTACCCATGAACGCATCTACAACAGCGACACGATTTTAAGCCTCAAGCATGATCCTAGACACATCATCATTTACGGTGCAGGGGTAATCGGTTGTGAATATGCGTCTATTTTCCGTGGTCTAGGGGTAAAAACAGACTTAATTAATACTCGAGATCGCTTACTGGCTTTCCTCGATAACGAAACGTCCGATGCCCTTTCCTACCATTTCTGGAACAGTGGTGTCGTGATCCGCAACGATGAAACCTACCATAAAGTAGAAGGCACCGATGACGGCGTGATCGTGCACCTTGAATCAGGCAAGAAAATGAAAGCCGATTGCCTACTCTACGCCAATGGCCGAACTGGTAATACCGACAAGCTCGATTTAGAACAAGTGGGATTAACGCCAGACTCACGTGGACAGCTTTCGGTTAACAAGCATTATCAAACTGAAGTTGACCATGTTTATGCAGTAGGCGATGTAATTGGCTACCCTAGTCTTGCTAGCGCGGCGTATGACCAAGGGCGCTTTGTTGCTCAAGCGATTGCGAAAGGCAAAGCTGATGGATTCTTAATTGATGATATTCCAACCGGCATTTACACCATTCCAGAAATCAGTTCGGTTGGTAAAACAGAACAAGAGCTCACCGCCTCAAAAGTCCCTTATGAAGTAGGACGTGCGTCATTTAAACATTTAGCGCGCGCGCAGATTGCCGGTAAAGATATTGGTAGTCTGAAAATCTTATTCCACCGAGAAACCAAACAAATCTTAGGCATTCACTGCTTTGGAGAGCGCGCTGCGGAAATCATCCATATCGGACAGGCCATTATGGAACAAAAAGGCCCGGCCAATACCATTGAATACTTCGTCAACACTACGTTTAACTACCCAACCATGGCGGAAGCTTATCGGGTAGCAGCGCTCAATGGGCTGAATCGTTTATTCTGAAAGCCACACCAGAAACGACACTAGTCACGAAAACAACTTAGTCACAAAACAAAGGAGCCAACTTGGGCTCCTTTTGTTTTTTAATGCTCACTATCAACGATATTGGCCATCAAACGGATTCAATAAATCGTTGCTGCTTCCATTGGGTAATAAATATCACCGCAAGCCCAATACCACGCATTCCCATAAAGGTTAGCATCGACATCCACAATGCATGGTTGCCCCAAGAAGCGAAACTGAAATACAGCGCAAAAAAGCACAACATGGCGATAAGCATACTATTACGCATATCTTTGCCTTTGGTCGCCCCGACAAAAATGCCATCTAATAAAAAACACCACATCGATACCAGCGGCATCACAATCAGCCAAGGTAGGTAAATATCCGCTTGTGCCTGCACATTAGGAATATCGGTAATCAGCCGAACCAGTTGGTGGCCAAATAGCCAAAACATCAAAGTTAAGAAAACACTACAGACTAAGCCCCAAAATGAAGTACCGATTAACGAATTGAGTAGTTGTCCACGACTTTTCGCACCTACTGCTTTGCCAACCATGGCTTCCATGGCGTAAGCAAAACCATCCATGCCATAAGACACCATCATCAAAAAGCTCATCAATACCGCATTGGCAGCGACCACATCATCACCTAGTGCCGCACCTTGAAAGGTCATAAAGCTAAATACTGCTTGTAGACACAATGAGCGCAAGAAAATATCGCTGTTTAAGCGCAGCATTCTACCCATGCCATGAGTGGCAGAAGGTAGTAGAGTCAGTACATTAGGAAGCTGTTGCTTGATCCAAGTACGCATCACGAAAAACAAGCCTAATGCTAAGCCGGTATAATCAGCTAACACGGAAGCCCACGCCGCACCTGCCACCTTCCAATCAAATACCAAGACAAACAAGACATCCAAAATAATATTGGCGAGGTTAGTCACGATCACTAGCCACATCGGCGCTTTGGCATTTTGCGTTCCTAGCAACCAACCTAAAATAACAAAGTTGGCGAGTGCTGCCGGCGCGCTCCACACCCGAATCGAAAAGTATTGCATGCCATAATGCTTCACTTCGGCGCTGGCATTACTTAAAGAGAAAATCAGCTCAGCCAATGGCGAATGAAACAATAAAAACAAGCCAGCCAGCAGCCAAGCCACCAACATACCTTGCAACCAAACATGGGCTAACTTTTGTGGGCTTTCCTCACCTTGTGCTTGAGCGGCGAGTCCGGTGGTGGCCATACGCAAAAAACCTAACAGCCAAAACGTCACGCTGATCATAGTACTACCTAGAGCAACACCACCTAGATACCAGGCGTAGTCTAAATGGCCGATCACCGCTGCATCGACTAAACCTAAAAGAGGCACGGTAATATTAGAAAGCACCATAGGAATGGCGAGCAACAACACCTGCTTATGCAAAGAGCGCTGCGAGAGAATTTGCTGAAGCAGTTGGAATGACGAAGATTGTTTGATCACGAAAACCTCACTTAGATGAGGCGACAGTTTACCTTGTCTAAAGGTCTGGATGATAGCTCTGAATTCTGCATCTTGAAGTCACTTGGGTATAAACAAAGAAATTATTAGCCGTGATTGACTACCAACTCAAATGAATCATGATTGGGGTAAGTCTATGCTTGATAAAAGGCAACTTAGAAACCAATTTCTGCCAAGCTCGCCAACGCTTACAGTTATGTTCGACAGGAGAGCGAGCTTTAATCCGATCAATCCATGGCAGCCAAGATAAAACACTGGTCACGGGATCTTTTAAGCCATGCTTATAAACTGAACAGCCCATTTTCTTGCCCCAGTGTGATTGGCTTTTATCACCCGCCAACACTAAGCAAGCTTGAGCGTGAGAGAAATGCCGCCCAAGTTTTTGCACAAAATGCGCCACTTGATTGCGAGGTTGCAGCAACAACGCTTGCTCACACACTACTAAAACCGGTGCGTTATCAGGAATCGCTAATTGATCGAGCCATTTCATATCCGGCACAGAGCCGCACATCATTTTATAACGCTCACTATGATGAAAGAGTTTTTGTCTCCATAGCAAGGTTTCATCGACATCGACTTCAATCCAATGACAAAGCCCGTTATCTAAACGATAAAAACGAGTATCGAGCCCAGCACCGACATTAATGATCCACGCATTAGGATGGCGAGTAAGAAAGCGCGATACTTCCATATCACAGAGTTGAGTAAGGGTGGCATGTAGTAACTGCTTTTGATCGATATCGCCTGCTAAACACTCAGCCGAAAGGTGGCAACGTTGGCAAGCACGCGCTGCAATCGGATCATAAACTAAACCATCATCAATCAAGCTTTCGCGACTACGTAACCACAAAGGTTGCAATAGCTCACTAGGAACTTGATAAGTTTGGCAAGTAGCGGGTTGAGTTGGATCAGAAGAAGCAGTCATCAATTAATCCCCTAGGTTGAGATTAATTGATGATAATGATTATCATTTAAATTTACAAGCAAGTTTGTGGGAAATTTGCTCATAACCGCACGTCACGTCAAGATGCAGAAATATTACATCCAAGTGTTATTGCGGATAATGCCAACTGCTAAGCCTTCAATGGTCAATTCTTGATGAGTTAAATCCACTTCAATGGGACTAAACTCTTCATTCTCAGCATGCAGAAAAACTTTCGAACCTTTACGCTCTAAACGTTTTACCGTCACATCTTCATCTACCCGTGCAACCACTACTTGGCCATCACGAACGTCTTGAGTTTTATGCACCGCCAATAAATCACCATCCACGATACCGATATCTTTCATACTCATGCCATGAACACGCAGCAAGAAGTCGGCTTGCGGGCGGAACATCGAAGGATCAACATGATAATGGCTTTCCACGTGTTCTTGCGCCAAGATTGGCTCACCGGCAGCCACTTGCCCAACGAGAGGTAGTCCTTGCTCTTCTAGCAATTCTTCCTCAGTTTGCACAATGCGAATACCACGAGAAGCACCGGGAATAATTTCAATTACATTTTTTCGAGCTAATGCCTTTAAGTGTTCTTCGGCAGCATTGGCCGAACGAAAACCTAATTCACGCGCAATTTCTGCACGAGTTGGTGGCATTCCAGTCATATCAATTTTATCTTTGATCAATTCAAAGATTTGCTGTTGGCGGGGCGTCAACGGTTTCATAATTCACCTGTCTTTTTATACAGTTGACTGTGAGTATATACAGTAAAGTAAGATAACTCCAGAGATATGAATCACTTTTTGAGCATTGATTTGGGTCTTTCTTAGCCTCATATATAGATCGATATTTTATCATTTGGTGTGATTTAACCGGAATAAGCTAATAGAACGGGCAACTTTCTGCTATTCTTGCAGCGCATTTAATATGGGGATTGAGCCCCGCTTTTTATATTTGAGGCTATACACTGTTATGTCTTACGGACACCGCGTTTCTCGCTCACTTCTAAAGTTACCCCTTTCTTTTTTGGTTAAGGGTAAAACCATTCCAGCCAATCCGGTTGAAGAACTGACGTTAGATTTAACCAAGCCCATTGTCTATGCTTTGCCTTTTGATTCAGATATCGATCTGATCAGCTTACAAACACAAACCAAAGCACTCGGTCTACCCGACCCGTTAACGCCATTACAAATCAATGGCCAAGAATTCTCGCGCTTTGTGTTTCTAACCTCAAAGGGCATGACGACTCACAGTAAACAAATTCTACCCAAACAATCCGTTGAGTTATTTACTCAATTGCTCAAGCTGCATCAAGCCGATTCTGAGCTGGATATTCAAATGCTGCCTACCTCTATTTTATGGGGCCGCAAACCGAATCAAGAAGGTAAAGAAAAGCCATATTTACAGGCGATGAGTGCTTGTCAAAAAAGTCGCTTATTAGTTTCATCAGGCCGCGATTGTATGATCCGCTTTAGCCCTGTGGTGTCATTGCGTTATATGGCCGACACTCATGGCGTAGATGAAACCATCGCTCATAAATTAGCACGCGTGGCGCGTATCCACTTTTCACGCCAAAAGTTAGCCGCCTCAGGCCCAAGCTTGCCACAACGCCAAGTACTGTTTAATCGTTTGTTAAAATCGCCAGAGATCCAACAAGCGATTCAAGATGAAGCCAAGAGTAAAAATATCTCGCTAGAAAAGGCGCAAAAACAAGCGCAAGGCATGCTCGAAGAAATTGCCGCCGACTTTTCTTATACCTTAATTCGTGTTGGCGCTCGCTTCTTAGGTTGGTTGTGGAACAAGCTGTATCAAGGCTTGAATATCAACAATATGGCAGCGGTTCGTAAATTGGCGCAAGATGGCCATGAAATCATTTATGTGCCTTGTCACCGTAGCCACATGGACTACCTACTCCTTTCTTACGTATTGCATCATGAAGGCATGGTTCCGCCACACATTGCCGCAGGGGTGAACCTCAACTTCTTCCCAGCCGGTCCAATTTTCCGTCGTGGTGGCGCTTTCTTTATTCGCCGCAGTTTTAAAGGCAATAAGCTCTACTCCACCATTTTCCGTGAATATTTAGCGGAGTTGTTTACTAAAGGCTATTCGGTTGAGTTTTTCAGCGAAGGTGGGCGCTCACGTACTGGCCGTTTACTACAAGCTAAAACCGGCATGCTGGCGATGACTATCCAAACCATGCTGCGTGGTTTAAACCGCCCAGTGACTTTAGTACCGGTTTACATTGGTTACGAACACGTGATGGAAGTGTCGACTTACGCCAAAGAATTAACTGGCAAACGTAAAGAGAAAGAAAGTGCCGGCATGGTACTGAAAACACTACGTAAGCTACGTAATTTTGGCCAAGGCTATGTGAATTTTGGTGAGCCAATTAACCTCAACCACTACCTCAATGAAGAAGTGCCAGGTTGGTCGAGTAAAGATAACCAAGCGCAAGATAGCAGCCAAAAACCACAATGGATGAATCCGGTGGTGAATAAACTTGCCAATAAAATGATGACACATATTAATGATGCGGCGGCAGCCAATGCCCTGACACTTTGTGCCACTGCTTTATTGGCCTCAAATCAACGTGCACTTTCTCGCCGCAAGCTTGAACAACAAATTAATTGCTACTTATCGCTATTAACGCAAGTACCTTACACGCCAACCAGTACCGTGCCAGATAGCAGCGCCGCACAATTGGTCGAGCATGCAGAGAAGCTAGATAAGTTTGTGGTAGAAGCTGATGAACAAGGCGATATTATTTCTCTTGATCGACAACAATCGGTTCTGATGACTTATTACCGTAATAACATCATCCATTTATTTGCTTTGCCGTCATTGATCGCTCACCTAGTGGTGCAAAAAGAACACATTTCTCGTGATGAGTTACACCAAGCGATTAGCTTGATCTACCCATTCTTGAAAGCGGAATTGTTCTTACACTACGAAGAAGATCAGCTAGACACAGTAATCACCGATTTGGTGAATGAGCTACTACGCCAAGAGTTGATTAAAGAAGACAATGACGTGATTTCGATTAATCCTTCTCAAGTACAAGTATTAATTCTACTCTCTCGTACTATTGTCGAAACCTTGCAACGTTATGCTATTGCGTTAACTCAACTAGTCGCGATGCCAGATATTGATAAAGCACTACTTGAAAAGCAAAGCCAAACTATTGCTCAGCGTTTAGGAAGATTACACGGTATTAATGCACCAGAGTTTTTCGATAAAGGGGTATTTATCACCTTATTCCAGACGCTTAAACAGCAAGGCTACTTAGCGCCACAAACTGAACAGCAGCACAAAATCGAAACCTTAGTCGATTTACTGGGTGAGCTATTATCACCAGAAGTTCAGCTAACGTTACAAGAAAGCATTATGCGTAAAGCGGATTCCAAATAATCAGTAACCCTTACTGAGACTAGAGACAAAAATGCCGCCGATGATTGAACTCACCGGCGGCATTTTTATTAGGGTAGGAATATACCCAAGTCACTTGGATATAATGGTTAAATCACGCTAATCAATATCCCAATCGCAATAACCATACCCACGTAGTTATTGTTTAAAAAGGCAGTGAAGCAGCTATCCCTTTCTCGATCTTTAATCATACGTTGTTGATAAACAAACAACGCGGCTGCCGCAAGTAGGCTCCAATAGTACGCGTGTGAAAGTCCCATCCAATCACCCAATACCATTAATAGTAATAAGCTAGCTAATTGTAATAAGCCAATGATCAGTTTATCGAAGCGACCAAATAAAATGGCTGTAGACTTAATGCCGATTTTTAAATCATCATCACGATCAACCATGGCGTATTGAGTATCGTAAGCGATAGTCCACAACACATTAATTACAAACACCAACCATACTTCAGCTGGCAATGTGCCAGATTCCGCGGCCCACGCCATTGGAATCGCCCAACTAAAGGCTAAGCCCAAAAATAATTGCGGCACATGCGTGAAACGCTTCATAAAGGGATAAATAAACGCAAGCACGACACCGACTAACGACAGCTCAATCGTCAGCGTATTCATACTTAGCACCAGTAAAAATGACACCAACACCAGTACGAAGAACAAGACTAAGGCTTCTTTGCTCGATACTAGCCCCGAAGGCAAAGGACGATTTTTAGTGCGCTTTACATGACCATCAACTTTACGATCGGCAAAATCATTAATCACACAACCGGCTGAGCGCATAGTAAACACACCTAATACAAACACGATCGTCACATGCCAACCAGGTAAACCATCCGCTGAAAGTAGCAACGCCCATAACGTCGGCCATAATAAAAGTAGTGAACCAATTGGACGGTTCATACGGGTAAGCTGCCAATAAGCCGCAGCTTTTGCCATAGTCATATCATTCATTCCTTGCGATAAATAGGCGATGGGGGAAGAAATAGCTCTGCAACCAACATAGGTTTTTGATTCATCCACAAACGAGAGCTACGTGCTGCCAACTCGCCTAATGGAGAAGATATAGTCGCTAAATGCAACTGATCTCGGGCTACTTGCTCGGCTTGAAATACCGTTAACCCTAACGGCACTTCGCCTTGTTTCGATAAATCAAATTGCTCATCGGTTAATGACGAGCGGGGAATTAGTGTACTACCTAGTAACCAAGGCTCACCATCGGCCGCTAACACCACTTCTCGTAGTAGGTAGTCTTGATCTAAAGCCTCCGCTCTTAGCAACATTTCACGTTGAAAGTCGGTTAATTGACTACTCGGGATAATTTGATTGCGCACCACCTCGGCAGACAAGTGCTGACATTGCTGAGAAAAGCGCATCGAAAGCGAGCCTTGTTCTTGCAGCCACTCGGCATCCAAACACTCAGCAAAACAAAACGACGATGCAGTTTGCCAATCAAGGCGAGTAAAATAATTAAAATATGAAGAATACATTTGCTCAATCATGTGTAAATTGTCGCTGAATATTACGGCCAATCGCCATTGTACCAATAGAATGGCTTATCGAATATCCAACGCGAAAGAAAGGTAAACCTAAAGCACAAAAACTTATACCGCTTTTGACTGCCCTTCCAAGGCGGCTAAACCACAGCCGGCAAGCAAGCCCGCTAAATGAGCGCTGTTGGCAATCGCCATGAATGGCTGAACAAAGCCTAACACCAACCAACCTAACATAAAGATCACCAATGGACGCGGAACCGATAAACCTTTGTCAGGTCGACGCCAGCCAATAATCCACAAGTACCCCATCAAGGCATAAACCACGCCCGATAGCCCGCCAAAGTTTGCCCCTTCGACCCAATATTGCGCCGCACCGGACAACGCGGCCGACAGTAGAAAAATTTGTAATAACTTACCCGAGCCTAGTTTCTTCTCAATATCGCCACCAAACTGCCACCACCATAGAAGGTTAAAGGCAATATGAGCGACCGAAAAGTGCAAGAAGGCATGACTAACCCAACGCCATAATTGCCATTTTTGTTCAGGGTTGGCAGGAAAATGCAAAGATTGGAACAATGGCTGACCAAAACCAAAGAACAACAAGCCATATACCACAAGGCAAATCGCCATAATCGCTAACGTCAAAGGGCCAGCTTTGGCTTTAATCTGAGCGATAAAGCTCGGTGAGTCATAATGAAATTGCTGAGTACGAGAGTCCGCTACTTGCCAGGAAGCCGCTTGATACTTTTGAGCGTGAGGGTTATCGACAAATAACTTGAGCTCCGCTTCTACTTCAATGTGATGTTCAGGTTGTTTTAGCCACAGCGCAAACTGTCCTTCGCCTTCTGGCGTCATCAAAATTTCAATATCTCGCGATGCCATATAATCAATAAATGATTGTGCAATCCGAGGATTATTTAAAGCGATCAAACGAATCATACGACTACCTATTAAATTTTTCGGTAATGATTAGCCGCAATGCGAACCAAACAAGGCTACCCCAAAAAAGAGTCGGCTTAGTTTAGCAATATTAAAGCTTAGCAATACCAAAGCTTAATAATATTCAAACAATGATTAAGCCATTTTTATCATTGGCAAACCACTACGCTGCCATGCTTCAAAGCCACCATCAACACTATACACTTCTTCGAAGCCTTGGTTTACCAAATATTGTGCTGCCCCTTGACTACTAATGCCGTGATAACACATTACCAATAATGGTTGATCAAACTCTAAATCTTCCATCAAAGCCACAATGGTATCGTTGGTTAAGTGCTTAGCTTGCTCGGCATGAGCTACCGCAAAAGATTGTGGGTCGCGAATGTCTAATAACACCGCTGATTGCTCGATTATCATTTTCTGAGCTTGCGCTACATCGATATGTTGAAACTGGTCCATTATTGTCTCCTTTTTCCATAATAAGGGCTGGCTAGTATAACGTATCCCACAGCAAACAAAGACAGATAGAAAGTGAGGACACAGTATTGTGTACATAATTTGTTCATTTGTGGATAAAGCTGTGAATTACGTTGATAAAGTGTTTTTCTATTTTTGGATCCACAACATGTAGTAATGATCCTGATCTAAGTGTGGGTAAGCGTAATTTTATCAACATTCAAAAAAAGCCCTTAACACTATATATAGTGTATCGTGCCCCACACCCGCCCCTAGCTTCTCCACACATTTACCCACAGAAAACGATCACTTGTGATTAACCATTAGATCATTGCTTTTGATCGCCATAAATAAACTCGATCGCATAAAAAAAGCCAAGATCATGTGATCTTGGCTTTTCATGCTTAATTAACCGTTAATGAGATCGAATTAGAACTCACCTACCGCCAATTTTAATTTTTTCATCGCGTTCTTTTCTAACTGACGAATTCGCTCTGCCGAAACACTATACGTATCTGCCAGTTCTTGTAGCGTTGCTTTTTGATCATCTAACCAACGAGAACGTACAATATGCTGACTACGCTCATCTAAGGTTGCTAATGCATGACCTAGGCGGTTATTGGTATGGTTTTCCCAATTATCCGCTTCGATATTCTCAGCAATGTCAGAATGCTTATCTTCTAAATACAAAACTGGCGCAGTATAAGAAGAGACAGAATCATCATCTTCTGATGGCATCTCAAAGGTCGCATCTTGCGCCGCTAAACGAGATTCCATTTCACGCACTTCAGTGGTCGAAACACCCAGCTCTTTGGCTACTGTTTCAACTTCACCATTATTAAACCAACCTAAGCGCTTCTTAGACTTACGTAGGTTAAAAAACAATTTACGCTGTGCTTTGGTGGTCGCAATTTTCACAATACGCCAGTTACGTAACACGTATTCATGAATTTCTGCTTTAATCCAATGCACCGCAAAAGACACCAAACGAACACCCACTTCTGGGTTGAAGCGTTTTACTGCCTTCATTAAGCCGATATTACCTTCTTGGATCAAATCCGCTAGAGGTAAACCATAACCAGAGTAGCCACGCGCAACGTGTACAACAAAGCGTAGGTGCGACAAAATTAGGCCTTTCGCTGCCTCAATTTCACCGTGGTAGTGTAGTCGCTCTGCTAAGTCACGTTCCTCTTCAGCCGTCAGCATTGGGTAGCTATTGGCTGTGCGAATATAGCTATCTAAACTATCTGAAGTGACTAAAGCCATTGGATATGCGTTTGACATTCAATTCCTCTTTTGTCTTTAAAAAATTAATAACACACTTTAAAAAAGACAGTTTGCTTAATTTCAACCCACCTATTCTGGACCTTCTGCTAAAGATCTTCAAGGGGGCAACTATTATTCATAGCAAATCTCTAGAATGCAAGAGTGAATATAAATTGAATAGAAGAAAGCCTACTAAACTCACATTCGCCTTATTTACCCACTCTAGCGCCTAAAAGAAAGACCTCTAAATTAGAGGTCTTATAACTCAACAAGTTCAGATTTTTATTAAACCGGTTCGATTTCTTTTAAATGCTTTCTGGCCGATAAATTCGCCGCTATCCAACCTAAGGTAGAACCTAGCATCAACAATAAGATACTTTCATCCCAACCTAAGCCGAGCAAGCTAAAGTGGCTGTCATATAAGCCCGCTAAGGTATCGACTGCGCCACTTACCAACAAGGTAATAATTAAGGTTAGGAACCAAGCGATTAAGGAGCCTAATAAGCCAAGCCATAATCCGGTGTATAAATAAGGTCGCAAGATAAAGCGATCCGTTGCACCAATCAGCTTCATTACTTGGATTTCTTCTTTATGCGCCAGAATGTTGAATCGCAAAGTATTGCCGACAATTAAGAACACCGACACTAGCATCAACAAAGCAAACGAATAAGCGACGATATAAGCTAAGTGTTTAATCGCATCCAGACGAGCAAACCAATCTTCATCCAAACGAACGTCGGTCACATCGTTTTCTGATTGCAGTTTTTTCGCCAATGTTTTGATGTAATCGGTTTGTTGATGCTCAGCATCTGGCATCACCACAAGGACTGGTGGCAAAGCGGTATCATTTAATAGCGACATGGCTTGTTCTAAGCCGGCAAACTGACTTAAGTCTTCTAGGCCTTGTTGCGAGGAAATGTACTGTACCGACTCTACTTCAGGCCAGGTTTCCACTTGGTCTTTTAATACCATCAAGCGCGCTTCTGGCGTCCCTTCTTTTAAATACACACTTACTTGTGAAGCGGTATTCATATCTTCAGCCACTGTCGCAATGTTTTTGCCAGCGGTATAAAAAGTCGCAGGTAGCGTTAAAGACATCGATACCACAGCTAAAGTTAAAATAGTGCCGAGAGGGCGAGCCATTAAACTACGAAAAGAATCTTTAGCTTGTTTGATGTGAGTTTGAAAAAAGCCTGCCGATTGTGGACGCGCATTCGCTTTAGACGATTTGGCCGCTTTAAGCTTCTTATTGGCCATAACGTTCTACCTCACTTAAAAAACCTTGGTTTAATTCAAAACGACGATATTGCGGGCGACTATTAACCAACTCTAAATCGTGGGTAGCAAAAATAATCGATACGCCAGCGCGGTTAAATTCTTCTAACAGATTGAGCACTTGGTGAGATAAGTCATGATCTAGGTTACCCGTCGGTTCGTCAGCTAATAATAAACGAGGACGATTCACTACCGCACGGGCAATCCCGACACGTTGCTGTTCACCGCCGGATAATTGACGTGGCAAGCAAGGCGCTTTATCCAACATTCCAATTTTATCTAAGGCGGCTGAAACGCGACGTTTGATCTCGTTTTCAGAAGCGCCTTCGATACGCATTGGCAATGCAACGTTATCAAAAACGGTTCGATCCATCAGTAGTTTATGATCTTGGAAAATAATGCCGATGTTACGACGTAAAAATGGAATATCTTTACTGGCGATACGCGTAATATCGTGATCATTAAAATGGATCTTGCCATCACTAGGACGCTCGATCGCACAAATCAACTTCAGCAGAGTACTTTTACCTGCACCGGAATGCCCTCCAAGAAAGGCCATTTCGCCGCGACGTATATGAAAGTCGACTTTTTGCAGCGCTTGGTGACCACCACGGTATACCTTGCTGACTTGTTGAAACTTAATCATTTCTTTCCCTTAATACTCACCCAATAACATGGATAAAAATTATTCTTCTCGGCTAAATAGCGCTTCAATAAAGTCTTGTGCTTGGAATGGACGCAAATCATCAATGCCTTCACCTACCCCAATATAACGGATAGGGATTTTGAATTGATCGGCCAGCGCAAAGATAACCCCACCTTTGGCGGTACCATCAAGTTTGGTTAGGTTGATACCTGTTACCGGTGCGACATCACTAAATAACTTGGCTTGGCTAATCGCATTTTGACCGGTTCCAGCATCAAGTGTCAGCATAATTTCATGCGGTGCGGAGTCGTCAATTTTCTTCATAACACGAACGATTTTACGCAACTCTTCCATCAAGTTGCTCTTATTCTGTAGGCGACCGGCGGTATCCGCAATCACTACATCAACACCACGCGCTTTAGCGGCTTCAATGGCATCATAAATGACTGAGGCACTATCCGCGCCAGTGTGTTGAGCGATAACTGGCACATCATTACGTTGACCCCACACTTGTAACTGCTCGACAGCAGCCGCGCGGAAGGTATCACCCGCAGCGAGAATCACCGACTTACCTTGCGATTGGAATTGTTTGGCCAGTTTACCTATGGTGGTGGTTTTACCGACACCATTCACCCCAACCATTAAAATAACATAAGGCGTTTTGCTGGTATCAATTTCTAGCGGTTGTTCAACATCGGCTAAGATATCGGCCATCTCTTGTTTTAAGAGGCCATACAATGCTTCACCATCTTTTAGATCTTGGCGTGATGCTTTTTCCGTCAAGCTATCAATAATTTTCACCGTGGTGTTCATGCCCACGTCAGCAATCAATAACTGCTCTTCTAATTCTTCAAATAATTCATCATCGATCTTTTTGCCTTTAAATAGGCCAAAAAATCCCGCGCCAATATTTTGCTTGGTGCGTTGCAAACTACGCTTTAAACGAGCAAAAAAGCTTTCGGTTGGCTTAACTTGCTCTTGAACGCGATCAGTTTCTAATGCTTCGGCTTGTTGAGCGACTAGGCTGTCATCATGAGTTTCATCAGATTGTTGAGTATCTTCTGAAGTAATCTCAGTGTCCGATTCAAGCGCTTGTGGGCTTTGCTCGACAATTTCTTCATCTTGTTCTGGTGTTTGCTCTACGACTGGCTGCTCAACCTCAGATTGCTCAGCAGCTTGTTCATCAGTTTGCTTAAGCGCTTCATCTTGCTGTGCTTCAATATTTTGATCGGATGAGGCTTTATTCTCTTCTTCTTCAGCAAAACCGAGCCAAGAGAGTAAACCGCGTTTCTTTTTAGCTGTCATGAACAAGTCCTAGCATGCACTTTGATTTAAAGTGGCAAATTTATTTAAGTTTGAGTGGGTAACTAACGCGTAACTAACACATTGACCAGCAATAATAGCCAAACATCCGTAATGAGAAAACGGCAAAGTTCTGCACCTTGAAGTTACTTGGGTATATAATATCACTTTATTCGAGCACTCAAAAATCTATCTGCGGTTTATTCTATGCAAAGACGTAAAGCTTCATCTTCTCAATCAGCCAAAGGCAATGTTGGTTTTGTTCGCATCATCAGTGGCTTATGGCGAGGCCGCAAGTTACCGGTCCATGATGCTCAAGGTTTACGACCAACCACAGACCGCGTCAAAGAAACATTATTTAATTGGTTAGCGGCTGATATTCCTCATGCTCGCTGTCTTGATTTATTTGCCGGTTCCGGTGGATTAGGTTTTGAATCAGCTTCACGCCAAGCAGAACTAGTGACTATGGTAGAGCTCAATAAGCAGGCTTACCAACAGTTAGTCACCAATAGCAGCCAACTCAAAGCCAACAATATTGAGATCCATCAACAAGATGCCTTGCAGTTTTTACAGCAACCTGGGCAAGCCTATGATGTCGTTTTTATCGATCCCCCTTTTCGCCAAGGCTTACTTGAGCAAACTCTCAACTTATTACAACAAAATGGTTGGCTGGCAGAAAATGGCTTAGTCTATATCGAAACCGAAAAAGAGCTGCAATTACCTGAAATTCCAGAGCATTGGCAGCTACATCGAGAAAAAACAGCCGGACAAGTTTGCTACCGCCTGTATCAACTTAGCTAAAGCCGACACACTACGGAGCAACGGATGAAAAAAGTATTAAACCTATTAGCGAAAGCCTTTATGTTGCTGGTGTGGGCGGTATTTATTACTAACCTAGTTCAGCCATTTCCGGGTATGGCGCATATTGCACTGAATGTAATGGCGGTTTTCACCTTGTTTATGCATGGACTGCAAAGTCTGCTATTTTCCAGTGCGCTTGGCGAAGGCGTGGCACTCACCCGTTGGGAAAAAATTTCGATTGTGTTGTTTGGGACCTTTGCGTTACTCGACCTGAAAAATAAATATTTAAAATAACGTCATTATTCGATCTATTAGAAACGACAAAGCCGCAGTTAACGTCAACTGCGGCTTTGTTATTTATAGAAAATTAATTATTTAACCTAAATACTGTTTCAGCCCATCTAAGAACATTTGCGTCGACATCATCACCAATAACAGCCCCATTAAACGCTCAATCGCTTTTAGGCCCTTTTCACCCAAAATCCGGTGGAAGAAGTTATAGAACATCAAGATCAAAAAGGTGCCGCCCCAGGCGAGGAATACCGCAATCGACCAATCCAACATACGATCCGGTGATTGAGTCGATAACAATAATAAAGAAGCAATCACAGAAGGACCTGCAATCATAGGGATCGCCATAGGCACAAAAAACGGTTCTTCACCGGCCGCCAATCCAACGACACCGCCAGGTTGTGGGAAGATCATTCGAATTGCGATTATAAATAAGATCAAACCACCCGAAATACTCAAGGTTTCCGCTTTGACATGCAAAAAGCCTAAGATGGATTTACCTGCATATAAAAAGAGCAACAAGATCACTAAAGCAAATAACAGCTCGCGCACCAATACAATACGGCGACGTTTCGGCTCTAGATGCTTCAAGATAGAAAGAACGACCGGTAGGTTACCAAGCGGGTCCATGATCAGAAACAGCATCACTGCTGCTGATAAAATTTCCATAAAAAATCCACTTTAAATAATAAGATGATGCGCTGTTAATGTGGCGCGTGGTTGGTGAAACCCACCAGCTATCGACTCAAATTAGCGAACATTACTTCAAGACAGTTGGCGCAATAATCAAAATATGGGCACTAAAATAACAACATAAGATCCAAGCATAAGAGTGTTTAAACGGCTTTCTAAAATAATGAAGAGCCCAAATCAATACCGTGAGAGCAAGCAATAGAGCCCCGAACAAACTACTCATATCCAGCAAGGTTCGGTTGGCATGCCAAAGCTCACCAGCGGCCCATAACATCTGCCATAAAATCAAAGCCACCATAGAAGCCTGAATCGCAAAGCTATCCAATAATGGCAGTACCAATAAGAAAGCGACCACCACTAATGCAAACGTAGGAATCGCCACCGCCCAACTCAATGCATTCACTTGGAACCAAAAATCTAAGCTGTAACAAAGGCAAGCAATGGAGAAAAAACATAACTGAAGATTTCTATATTTAGGGGCGAGCTCTTCTACCCCATAACATAAGGTAAAAAAGAGTAGTGCAGAAAGCGATAGTAACCACGCTGAGTGGCTAAGATCGTGTTGCAACAACAGACTACCAATCAAACCAATGAAAAGTAATAACTTGGAAACAGACAACCATTTAGGTTGCTCAAGCTTTATAAACACAAGCATGGGGAGCAATAAAAACCCCATCAATAGCCAATACCACATGCGTTTCCCCTTTCAATTTATCAACTTAGTGTAGAGAGAGGCTCCCAGAAGGTAAAGGTGAAAATGGCCAAGCTTAGACAAGCGGCGATCTGGATTATCGCCACCCTAATCAATAACCCAATAAAACAAGCATAAAGGGTTCAAATCCCACTCTAATAGATAAAAAGAAAGCTTTTATAGAACAAAAAATGAGCAATCATATAAAATCGATATATAACAATATGTTAAAACATAAAAATCAGCATTAAAAGTAACCAAGTAGTAAATAAAAATAATCTATTGCCAACTAAGTCAATATATCCCCCCTAAAGATGATAATAACTCTCAACACCTTTAAAAATCCCACCGACTATTCAAGTTAAACGATTAAACCTAGGGTCGTAGATTCTAGCGACCAAAATTATAAGTTTAAAAAAACAAAACTATTAAAAAACCAAAAAACCACACTTAATCAATTAAAATCAATACTTTACATAAAAACCAATAGCACCATAAATGAAACTATGATTTTCAAAAATAAAAACAAAAATATTTAATGGTCACAATGAGCGATTTTTCTGACACTAAACTTACATTTATAGGGCGATATCAAATAGATCTAGATCAACTGCATTTTTTTTGTTATATTAGCTGCATATCTAATCAACCAGAAGGAAGTTTTCACATGACAACATCTCAAAGACAAGGATTGGTATTGATTGCAGTAATGGTTGGTTTAATGACTCTACCAATGATTTCTTAATCAAATACTAAAACAAAAAAGGACGCTATTAGCGTCCTTTTTTGTTTCTATTCAACAGGTTAATTTGGTTTTATTACAAATTTAAATGATGAGCCACCACATCCCAGTGAATCGAATAAAATAAAATCGCACCTAGTGTCATTGCCAGCATTAGCACAATAGCCACTCCCCAAATAAAACGACCACTTCTTGGTGTCAGTTCCTTTTCACACTCAATACACGCCTGAATAAAAGCTGCGGTTGATTCCGGATCAACCTCATCATCATCGAGTAATTGTTGACGACTTTGAGCGATTAAATGAATTCTTTGAGCAACATCATGAGGCAAACGCGTCACGCAACTTTCGGTCAACTCAATTAAGCCTTGCCCTTTAGCATGATACTGCTCTCTCAATAAACGTTCTAAACGACGAGTATGTAAAACTACTTTTTCAATATCGGACACTCTACACACCTCTTAGCCACGAATCATATATAAGAATAAGCCAACATCAGCCCTATAAAACTAGTTATATGTCGACAAAAACGAGACTGGATCACGATTTATTCTATTAGGTTAGGTAATATCTAGCCTACCTTGGGTAATATCTACTGTAAAATTAATTATTTAGGATGTATCACAATGCCAATCACTTTATTAATTAGCCTTATTTTACTTATCGGACTGGCTGCATGGATGTACCGCCAATTCCATAAAAAGCACAACTTAGGGCTAGATGCACCTGAACAAAAAGTCAAAGTGATGGTTATTGATAAACAAACCATCGACATACCTGAAGCTCAACCGGGCCAAGAAGATCAAGAGCATTGGATTTATGTACAAAAACTTCCTGTCGGCCCGAAGCGAGAATTTAAAGTGGGTATCCACTACTACAGCGCATTAAACCCTGGAGATAAAGGCACACTCACTTATCAAGGCGATAAATTCCTTCACTTTGCTCTATTAAGAGAATAATCCCCATTCAACTACTCATCTTAAGACTTGCTTACCACAGGCAGTAACCAGCAAGTCTTATTAGAGCGAGTAATTAACCAGCTTAACCCCAACGATCCTGCGCCACTCAGCACTACCCAAACTGGAATCACCCAAATTGGATGGCCTTGATACCAACCATACGTTTTCATCGGCCACAGAAAAAGTGGATGCAAGATATATACCCCTAAACTGTGATCGCTAATAAAGCCAATCACTCGCTTCGCCTTACCTACAATAAACTCACCAAAGTAACGAGCTAGCATAAATATCATTGTAGCCGCTAATACGGTATTCAAGGTTTTATAAGAAAGCCAACGCCCGACTGTGTACTCACCGACTTCAACGCTATCTGTTATCACCGAAAACCCAGTCACCAATAATGCAGCTACGCCCAATACTGTTAGTCCCATCACAAGCGATTTATCTAACGATAGTTTTTGATAGCAGACATAACCCAATAATAAATAGCCACTATATAAATAATATTGATTACTCCATAGGCCATCAAAACTCAGTAAATAAAAGGTAGTGGTCATTAGCCACAGCATCACCAAGATAAACAGCCCAGTGTTATCAATTTTTTGCACTAAAACTTGCAAGAAAGGAGCAACGAAATATAACGGAAGGAAATAATAGAAAAATCCAAGGTGGTAGTAGGTTGCATGATGAAAACTATCCGCTAACACCGAGGAAGCAAGTTCACCATCAAAGCCATTGATTCCCCAACCAGAAAGATAAGCATAAAACAACGACCAAATTAAAAAGGGGACGAGTACTTTGCCAAATCGACGTTGCAGGTAATATTTGGCATCAAATGGACGACGATCACTTAATAACAAAGCACCAGAAATCATAATGAATACAGGTACTGCCCAACGAGAAACGCTATTGAGGCTTACCGCGGTGACCCATTGATTAAAAGGAATCACTCCCAACTCATGGCGATAAGGGGCAAGCACATGAATGGCGATAACAAAAATAGCCGCTACGCAGCGCAGTAAATCAAAGAAGAAAACCCTTGGCTGAGTAGGTTGGGTTGGTTGGCTAACTTGCGGCATAAAGTGTCACTCCATGGTTACTTTATCCATCTACCATAAAGCAACAATAACAGCATAGCTATAACCTGACCAAAACTTAACCTATTGTTACGTCATCAGTGCGTCATATTTAAAACCATAAAATGACCAACTAAAATAGCTAAGAAATCGCTACGGAAGACAAACAAAAAGTGGCATAGTTGAACGAACACTACAGAGTAAAGATTAAGCTGAATATGATTGAGCACAACAAAGATTGGCAACGTGAACAAGAACTGATCGAGTTTTCACAACAAACCTTAACCCCATTTTGGCAATCCCGAAATGAAGGATTTATTGAAGGCCAACAGGGCAAGCGATTGTACTGGGTGTCTTTCACTCGTCCAGAAAACACCAAAGTCATTTTATTGGTCAATGGCCGGATTGAGAGTGTTTATAAGTATCAAGAAGTGTTTTGGGATCTGGTTGAACAAGGTTATGACGTTTATTCTTACGACCACCGTGGACAAGGCATGTCAGAACGCTGCTGCGCCGATAAACAAATCGGCCATGTTGAGCATTTCGACTACTACATTAAAGATATGCACCATGTGGTCGAAGCGTTTGATTTCAGCCGCTATCAAAAACGCTTCATTTTGGCTCACTCTATGGGCGGAGCCATTTCAACCCGTTATCTGCAAACTCATCCAAGCCATCATTTTGATGCCATTGCGTTCAGTGCGCCAATGATCGGCATTCAAATGCAATGGTATCTGCGCCCGATTTCTGGCCCGCTGACCAAATGGATGTCATCTCGTAGCCCAGATCCAATTTATGCGCCGGGACAAAAACCGTATTATAACAAACCATTTGAAACCAACGATCTGACCCACAGCGCACTGCGTTACCAATGGTTCCGCGGCTTATATGAGCAACAACCCGAAATTCAGCTCGGTGGCGTCAGCACTCACTGGGCGCATCAATCACTAATCGCGGCCAAACTCTGTGGTAAAGAAGCGCATAAGTTGAATTTACCGGTACTCTTGATGCAAGCCAGTCAAGATACCGTCGTCGATAACAGCGCACAAAAACGTTTCATCAACAAGATCAACAAAACCAAGCCGGGGTTAGCGCAATTGGCAATAATACAAGGCGCTCGCCACGAATTGTTTTTTGAAACCGATGAACTCCGCAGCCAGGCTCTTACTCAATGCCTGAATTTTTTTGCTCAGCAATCTTAATTCCTAGGGCCTTTAATAGATAAAAGAGGAAATGAACTATGCAAGCTTTACCCTCTTTTTTCCTATTAAATTAACGTAAACTATTCCTGTTTTTAAATGATTCTATAGAGGCAATATGTCAAACCACACGCTTTCTCAACCTGCTCTACAAGATGTGCATATTGTTGCATCGGATTTAGATGGCACGCTATTGTTGCCCGATCACACCTTAGGTGAATTCACCAAGCAAACCCTGAAGAAGCTACATGAACAAGGCATGACGTTTATTTTTGCCACAGGTCGCCATCATGTTGATGTGGAAAGCTTCCGCGCCAGTGCGGGCATTCCGGCTTATATGATCACGTCTAATGGCGCGCGCGTTCATTCGCCAGATAATGAATTGTTGTACAGCAAAAACCTGCCTGAAGATGTGATTCAGCCGATTGTCGATATCATCAAACAAGATCCAGACCACCGCATTCATATCTATCGCAGCAATGATTGGCTGACGGATAAAGAAGATCTGAAACTCAGCAAGCATCACCAAGAGTCTGGCTTTAATTATTCATTATTCGATACTGATAACGCGCCAACTGAAGACATTGCTAAGTTATTCTTTACTCATACCGATCATGATCATTTAGCCGCTTACGAACAGCAGCTAAAAGAACAATTTGGCGACCGTATCAGCATTGCCTTCTCAACGCCTTGGTGTTTAGAAATGATGGCACCTAATGTGTCAAAAGGGGATGCACTATTAGCTGTGGCCAACAAGCTAGGCAAAGAACTTGAAAACTGCATTTCGTTTGGCGACGGTATGAATGATGTAGAAATGCTAGCCGCAGCGCATAAAGGTTTAATCATGGGCACCGCTCACGACAAAGTAATGAAAGCGCTACCAAACAATGAAATCATTGGTAACAGCATCGACGAAGCCGTCGCGCATTACCTAGAAGATCACTTGTTGTAATACCTAGTTCAACAAGTAACTGAATCAAAAATGGCAGCTCAATTCCGCTGCCATTTTTTTATCACTACAAGTAACCTACTCTTTAACTAAAATCGTCTGCCATTCAAATTCACTCACCGGCATGATCGACAAACGATTTCCTCTTTTCACCAAAGGCATATTTTCCAACTCGGGCATGGCTTTCATTTCCGCCAAACTAATAATGCGGCTGGTTTTACGAACAAATTCAATATCCACCATTACCCATCGTGGGTTACTCGGATCAGACTTAATATCAAAATAAGGGCTTTCTGGATCAAATTGAAAGTGATCTGGGTATGCGCCTTTCACCACTTTGGCGATGCCAGCTACGCCGATCTTTTTGCAAGAAGAATGGTAGATCAAAACCTCATCACCTACTTTCACTTCATCACGCAACATATTACGGGCTTGATAATTGCGGACTCCCTCCCAACACGCGACATTTTGCACTCGCAAAGTATCAATCGAAAAAGTGTCGGGTTCAGTTTTAAATAACCAATATGCCATAATGAACCTTCTGTTTTGCTGTCAGTCTACTAAGTGACCTGAAATTACTTGGCTATACAAAGAAATAACCAGCGTTAAATAAATCATTTGGTTGCGTACCATTAAGGAATAAAAAATACCATGAAGGCTTATACAATCCCATTGAGTTTTTCTGCACTATTGTTACTAAGTGCATGTTCCAGCCAACCGGATGAACCGCAACTACTGGCGCAAAGTGAGCCGATTGAAATGGCCAGCAGCGAAGCTCAGTCTTCTGCACATAATGACATTTCAGAGCAAGATTTCATTTTAGCTAGCCAACAACAAGCCAAAGACAAGCTAGCCGAGCAATTCGTGGGGACTTATCAAAGCCAGCCTAGCAACGGTTTAACCACCAGATTAGTACTGAATGCCGACCACACCGCGACTACCCATTATGATTATCAAAATGGTGATAAAAGCCTAGTTGAAACGGGTTATTGGCAACAACAAAATCAGCAAGTGCATGTGTTAATGACTCAACATGAAGACACTCAAATGAAAGCGCTGAGAGTGTTTACCGTCGATGGTTTTCAACTCAAAGCCCACAAAGAAATCATCAATGGTGGCGAATATAACCTAGGTACGGATGGCTTAACGCTGCAAAAAATGAAAGTCGAAACCACTATGGTCGAAGCGGGAGCCAAAAGCACTCAAGGCCCAGTTGATGCGTTAGCGTTCGCGAGCATTAAAGGCAGCAATCAATACGATGCCAAAGTCGATGCCACCTTACGTCAATACTTTAAGGACCACCGTACCGATCCAGAAAACAACCGTTATCGCTGGCTCACTTACGATATTAACAACGACCAACAACCTGAATTATTTATCTTAACCGACTGGTGTGGCTCCGGCGGTTGCACCCTCTTAATGTTTGAAAATCATAATGATGAATGGCGCTTTAACAGCCGTATCACTCAAATCCGCACGCCGATTCAAGTTAGCAATTATCATCACTTTGGCTGGCGTGATTTAATTATTCCAGTGAGTGGCGGCGGCGCCAAAGCAGCCTATCACGCCATGGAATACACCGGTGTCAGCTACCCGATTAATGCCTCTACTGCGCCAGTAAGCGATAAAAAAGGCAACGTCACGCTATTCTCCGATAACATCAGTGCAGCGCAGCAAGGGATAAAAATGTAGACTAAACTCGTTTTCAACTATTCAGCAGAGCCAGTATGTCACAGCAAAGCACTACTCACACCACAGCATGCCCACGTTGTGGTTTACGTTATCAATGTATTTGCACTCACCGTCCTATACTCGATAGCACCACGCAGATTGCTCTACTGACGCATCCAAATGAAACTCAACGCGCCACCAACACCGGAAAACTTCTCACCCATAGCTTATCTAATTGCCAAGTGCATATTTGGGATCGCGTTAACCCGCCAGCAGAGCTAGTAAAACAAATTACCGAACAACCAAGTTATTTATTGTTTCCAAGTGAAGAGGCGATTGAAGTGAGTGAGTTACAGGCTTCGATAAACACCCATGAGAGCCGAAACTCACCATTATTTATTATCTTGGATGGCACCTGGCAAGAAGCAAAGAAAATGCTCAATAAAAGCCCGTGGCTGCAAGCCTTGCCGAAAGTAATGCTATCAAGTGAACAAACGTCGAACTACCGCCTACGTCGCAATCAAGAAGCGGGAAATCTATGTACTTGTGAGGTTGGAATATCGCTGTTGCAGCAACGAGAACCACACAAGGACTTTTCATCACTACAACAGTATTTTGAGTTGTTTTTAAAGGTGTATGAGGCGGATAGGCAGCATTTGATTTACGATTTTCGTGACTAGGGCGCTTCGCTGCTCGGCGCTCGATCTACCTTTTAATCCAAAACAGGTCGAAAAAAACTACGTTCATAGCTGATGATACAATCGACTTTTTCTGCATACTCAAACGCTTTTATGCAATCCTCATCTTGCATCGATTTTATACGATAATCTTCATAAGCGGATAAGCTTTCAAAAGTAAATAAAGCGAGTGCAATATTGTTCGCCCCCTCTGATGGCAAAAAATAGCCGTTATGTTGCCCACCAAACTTTTCTACCAATGGAATCCACATTTTGGCATAAGTTTCAAACTCATTAACCTTCTTAGGATCGATAACGTAGCGAACATAACAAGTAATCACGGTATTGAACTCCTTTCAATCAATAATATTAAGCCAGATAAACGACTCGGATCTCGCAGCGAAGCGTTCTCGCCACTCGCGACCTTTTCCGAGCCACGAGAAGCAAAGCGCCCTAGCTACGAGACTCGATAAAAACCAACAAATCCTCAAGCGCGGTGATCTCCACATCCGGCAGTACTCGGCCATAATCTTCATGTTTAAGTGATTTGTGATAATCATTAATCCAGCAGGCTTGCATGCCAACGTATTTCGCTCCTGCGACATCAGAAATCAGGTTATCACCTACATGCAAAACATGTTCAGCAGGCAAGCCGAGATGTGCTAATGCGGTTTCAAACATTTGAGCATAGGGTTTTGCCCAACCATCTGGGCCGGCGTTAAGCACCAAATCAAAGTACTCACCCAACCCAATTTTATCCGGGTTGACGTTGCCGTTGGTGATCGCAATCAGCGGCATTTGCTGTTTAAGCTTCGCCATCACGTGGTGGGTCATTGGTGGTACTTCAATTTGATGACGCCAAATAACCACTTGATCCATCGCCGATTTAGCTGCTTGAGAAGCTTTTGGATCATCGTAACCCAAATGGATTAATCCCTGCCGAATTTGCTGAAAACGCCATTCAGAAACATCACTTTGTAAAAATGGCGTCTGCTCGGCTAGTTTGAATTTCAACAAGCGCCATTCTTGATGACTCATGTTTTGGCTGATCGGGTGATGTTGATGCATCCAGTCTGCGGTCTTTTGCTCAAGGCCGACAATCACAGGATGGTTATCATAGAGGGTATCGTCTAAATCAAACGTCATGGCTTTAATGGTGGGAATATTGCGATAAAAGCGTAATGACATAGGTGGCTCCTAGTTTGATTTAGTGTGGAATAAAGGGTTAATCGTCCGATTCAGAGTTGGATGGCGCGCGATTCTTCTTCGCCCTAGGGTGCGCGTTATCGTAAACCTTAGCTAAGTGTTGGAAATCTAAGCTAGTGTAAATTTGGGTAGTCGAGATATTTTCATGACCCAGTAGTTCTTGCACCGCTCTTAAATTACCGCTTGATTCCAACATGTGAGTGGCAAATGAGTGACGCAATTTATGCGGGCTAATATGGCTAGAGACGCCTTGCTTAATGCCCCATTCTTCCATACGTTTTTGCACATTACGGTGAGAGATACGAGTGCCACGTTTGGAGACAAATAACGCTGGCTCTTCTTCATTGGCCAGACTAGAGCGTACTTGCAACCAACGGTCTAACCATTGTTTGGCTTGGCCAGAAAACGGCGCTTTACGTTCTTTATTACCTTTACCGATCACGCGAATTTCACCAACACTAAGCTGTACATGATTGATATCAATGCTAACTAATTCGGCTAGACGTAGACCTGCGCCGTACATCAATTCCATAATAGCGCGATCGCGAATCGAAAGTGGGTCATCGTCATTCATTTCCAGCAACTGACCAACCGAATCGATATCAAGGTTTTTAGGTAAAGGGCGTTTTTTCTTCGGCGCTGATACGCCTTTAGCAGGGTTAGCGGTTAACTCATCAATTGAAATAAGGTAATCAAAGAAACTGCGTAAAGATGATAAACGCGTGCCAATGCTGCTGGCTTTCAATCCTTCGCGCATCCCTTTGGTGGTCAACTGTCTTACCCAAGCGGCGTCGACTTGCTGCCATTCGGTAATACCCATATCAATCAGTTGTTGAGTCATAATGGTTAACTGACGCTGATAGTTAGCTTGAGTATGGGCGCTTAAGCCTCTTTCATGATGCAAATAATCATAAAAGCGTTGTAGTGATCTCGCTAAGCTAGCAGGAAAATTAGGATTCATTGGCGCAGCTTAAGGTTTCTAGCTCGCTCGATTCCATTTGTTCATCAAGCAGCTGAACCATAAAAGTGACTAATTCGGTCAAGTGGCGCAAAAACAAGGTGTCCATTTCAGGCTGAAAATGACCGCCTTCTTGACTAGAAAAAGCCAATAAGCCCAATTTTTTACTATGCGCAGCCAAAGGCAAAACCACATAAGAGCCTAATTCGGACATCTCATTGTTAGCAAAACGATCACCGCCAAATAACGCATAACGGTCTTGGCGATTTAAACGACCAAGGTAAGCATCTTTACCATTTAAGTGATTGGTGGCAAATCTCTGGTAGGTGTCGCGCGATAACTGCCAATTTGAATTAACGTTATCAAGCTGTGTGTGATCAAGTAATAAAAGGTGTGATTTCAAACCGATCTTGCGGCTATATTGCATAATTTCTTGATCAAGCGCTTCGATAGTTTGACAAGCCAGTAACGACTTTTGCAGATCCATTAGTTGATGGAAAGTGCGATCGTTTTTGGCTGCCAAAGACATCATTTGCGTAATGTCTTCTTCAAGTTCTTCGATACGCTGACGTTGACGGCGCATTTGCACTTCAACCAAAGAAACCGCCCCTTGCTGCTGATGGGAAATGGCTAAGCGGTCCACCAGCTCAGGACGATGTAAAAAGAAATCAGGATTATCTTTTAAATATTCTGCTACCGTTTCGGCAGTCAAATGATCCGCTTGCATCACTCACTCTATGTTTGAAATGTATTGTTAACTATATGGCTATCTAAATTTAGCAGCTAATTTGTCCGTCATAAACATGCGCCACAGGGCCTGTCATGTATAGCGGTTTGCCTTGACCTTGCCAGAAAATACGCAGCTTACCGCCAGGCAATTGTACTGTCACTTCTTGATCGAGTACCCCTTGGTCAATACCGATTGCAACCGCCGCACAGGCACCGCTACCACAAGCTTGAGTTTCACCCGCGCCACGCTCATACACTCGTAGCTTAACGTTTTGACGATCAATAATTTGCATAAAGCCGGCATTCACTCGCTCAGGAAAACGCTCATGAGATTCCATTAACGGGCCGATGTTATCGACATCAAAGGTATCGACATCTTCAACAATCGTCACCACATGTGGGTTACCCATGCTGACTGCGCCACAAAATAATGTGTGTTCACCTGCACGTAAAATATAGGTCTTTTCCGCTTGTTTTGCTTTAAAAGGTATTTTGCTTGGCTCAAAAATTGGCTGACCCATGTTAACGGTCACTGAGTCTAAGCTTTCCACTTTAAGCACCATGCGACCTTTTTTGGTACTGACATTAATGCTGTATTTATTGGTGAGCCCTTTCATGCGTACAAAGCGGGCAAAACAGCGCGCGCCGTTACCACATTGCTCTACTTCGCTGCCATCGGCATTAAAGATACGGTAATGAAAGTCAGTTTCTGGATCATAGGGCGCTTCTACCACCAACAATTGATCAAAACCGACACCAGTATGGCGATCGGCCAAACGGCGGATCAGATCAGGTGAAAAGAAGATGTTTTGAGTAATACAATCGACCACCATAAAGTCATTACCCAAACCGTGCATTTTAGAAAAATGGAAATGCATATCGCCTCATTAATTCAAATAAAACGCCCTAACGAAACTAACGTTAGGGCGTAAGCTGTTATATTTATTCTGGTAGGATATTTTCCAATTCCCACAAGCTGCTCAACTCTTCTCGCTGACGTACAAGGTGAGCAACAGAGCCATCCACCATCACTTCAGCGGCGCGAGTACGAGTATTGTAGTTAGAAGACATCACAAAACCATAAGCACCCGCAGAGCGTACTGCTAGTAAATCGCCTTCTTCTAGCACTAACTCGCGGTCTTTACCTAAGAAATCACCGGTTTCACAAATTGGGCCAACTAAATCATAAGTAGCAGGCTGACCTTGACGAGGCGCTACCGGCACAATATCCATCCAAGCTTGGTACAAAGCAGGACGAATCAAATCATTCATTGCCGCATCAATCACCGCAAAGTTTTTATGCTCGGTAGGTTTTAGTAGTTCTACCTTAGTCAGTAGTACACCCGCATTCGCCGCAATGGCACGTCCCGGTTCAAACACTAGCTCTAAATGGCCGTGATTTTCTAAGCGAGATAATAAAGCTTTGGCATATTCAGACGGTTGTGGCGGTAATTCATCACGATAAACCACACCTAAACCACCACCAACATCAAGGTGACGAATATTAATGCCTTGCTCAGTCAGTTGGTCGATCAGCGCAAGTAAGCGATCAGTCGCATCGATAAACGGCGCAAGGTCGGTTAATTGAGAACCAATGTGGCAATCAATGCCTTGTACATCGAGGTTTTCTAAACTTTGCGCAAATTTATACACTTGTGGCGCACGATCAAACGCAATACCAAATTTGTTATCACGTAAACCGGTCGAAATATAAGGGTGGGTATGTGCATCAACATCTGGGTTAATACGCAAAGAAATCGGAGCAATCACACCAAGCTCACCGGCGACTTTATTTAAGCGCTCAAGCTCAGGTTCAGATTCCACATTAAAGCACTTAATACCAAGCTCTAACGCGCGCTTCATTTCAGCGCTGGTTTTGCCTACCCCAGAAAACACTACTTTTTTCGGATCGCCACCAGCAGCAATCACGCGTTCAAGTTCACCACCAGACACGATATCAAAGCCAGAACCTAAACGAGCCAGTACATTAAGCACACCAATGTTCGAATTGGCTTTCACGGCATAACAAACTAAATGCGGGTGATCGGCAACCGAGGAATCAAATGCCTTCCAATGGCGCTCTAATGTGGCACGAGAATACACATAAAGTGGTGTGCCATGTTGTTGTGCCAATTGCGTAAGAGAGACGTCTTCAGCCCAAAGCTGACCATCATCCTGATAATTAAAAAAATCCAATGTTCTCTTCCTTATTCTGCGTCTTGAGCCTCTGCAGGCTGAGTCGATTCTGTCGCGGGTTCTGGTTGATCCGTTTCCACAGGTTTAACAGTCACGGTTCCGCCATCTGCACCTGAAATAGAAACCTCACCAGTATTAACCGGAGCTGGCTCTTCATCTGGCAAGTAAAGTGGCCCAGTTTGACCACAACCGGCCAAGCCAAGTACGGTTAACGCAAGTAAGCTAAAAGTTATTTTTTTCATCGTGATATCGTGATTAATGATTCAATGCCCCCTATAATCGCACCACACACAAGAAAAGCAATAGCCAAGCTATCTCAACCAATAGGATGAAACCAATGAACGATACGGAATTCCACCAATTAGTCGATATTCAGATGACGCAAATTGAAGAAGCGATTGATGATTCTGGCGCAGATATTGATTATGACGTGTCAGGTAATGTGATGACACTCGAATTTGAAGACCGTAGCCAAATCATTATTAACCGCCAAGAGCCAATGCATGAAATCTGGTTGGCTTCAAAATCTGGTGGTTATCACTTTAAATATAATGATGGTGAGTGGATTTGCTCAAAAACTGGCGCAGAACTTTTCAGCCTAGTGAAAACCGAATGTGAAAAACACGCCAACGAAACCATTGAGTGGGCGTAACGTCTCAAGGTTTAAAAACAGAAGAAAAAAGAAAACCGCTATTCGTGGATATTCGAATAGCGGCAGCAAAATAAGCTAGTTAAGATAGATTCAGATTGGAAGCAGGAGTTAGTCCATTCCATCAATAGGAATACATTGAACTCTCACCATTAACACTAGTAAATAAAACTCGCTTTACTAAATCCCGATTGCCTTTTTTTTCTCCATCAGTATTATCTCGGTTCATTTTTCGTCACACATCACACTAAGAGTTAAACGGTTATGTCATTCGATCCTAAAAATGCCAGTAAAACATTGGATGCCCTAGGCTTGCGCTGCCCAGAGCCAGTGATGATGGTAAGAAAGACGATTCGTACCATGCAAGATGGCGAAATATTATTAATCACCGCCGATGATCCATCGACCACTCGTGATATTCCTAGCTTTTGCCGCTTTATGGACCACCAGCTATTACAAGCTAGCACTGACGACCTACCATACCAGTTCGTGATCAAAAAAGGCTTAAACTAAATATCCTTAACCAAGAATAGACCGCGGTAATATTTAAGTACTTTATTGAATGACTTCTAAGTTACTTATGCTCAAACCGAGTTAATCGCACCGTCAGCTCGGTGAGTTGTTTCTTCATTGGAATGATGTAGAGAATACGGATCCAAGACTCAACCGCCAACCCGGCTAAAATAATCGCACCCGCCACCATCGGCAGCCACATATCGGTGATCATCATACCAATTAAGGTTAAGGCCAAACCAAAGGTAAATAAGTAACTTTGGCTCTTTGGGGTCATACCTGCGTAACGTGTCAACATCGCATCACCTCACTATTAATAGGGTCTATAAATAGTATAGTGACAAGCATGACAAATGGATGAATTAAAGATCACTAAACCAATAAAAACTTAAATGCGATTCCTATCAATACCAAACCACCTAACAGTTCCGCCTTACTTTCCAACCAAGTACCGCTTTTACGGCCAATAAACACCCCAAGAAAACTAAACAAGAAAGTAACAATACCAATCAAAGCACAGGCCAAGAACGGGTCGACATCAAGCAGCGGCAAACTAAAACCCGCCGCCATCGCATCGACACTGGTGGCAATTGCCAGAGTTAACATGACTCGGTGAGTGATCTGACAAAAATCTTCTTCAATACCCTCGACAAACGACTCATAAATCATCTTGCCGCCAATAAACAATAACAACACAAAGGCGATATAAGGCGCATAACCTTCTACCCAACCTAGTACACCATGGCCACCTAAAAAGCCGATAAATGGCATCAGTGCTTGCGCCACCCCAAAGTACACCCCAGCCTTTATCGATAATGCAGTCGGCTTATTGGTTTGGCCAACTAATTTTGCACCTAAACCAATCGAAACCGCGAACGCATCCATGCTTAATGCTAACGCTAAAAATAAAACATCCCACATTGCTTATTACTCACATTTATATTTTTCGCCGTTAATGGCTTTTTGTCGCAAAAGGATATAAGTTCCCCGCTTTTCATTCAATCAATAAAGCCTTTACTGCAATAGTAGATTGAGGGTAATACATGAACTCGCTATACTGAGGAACTATTTTTTTTCAATTAAAATCGCGCGAACTGAGTAGGCAAATAAAGTTATGCAAAAATACGACGTCAAAACCTTTCAAGGGATGATCCTCGCGCTGCAGGATTATTGGGCCCAAGTCGGCTGTACCATTGTTCAACCTTTAGATATGGAAGTAGGCGCAGGCACCTCTCACCCGATGACCTGCCTTCGCGCGATTGGTCCAGAGCCAATTGCTACCGCTTACGTACAACCATCACGCCGTCCAACCGATGGCCGTTACGGTGAAAACCCGAACCGTCTGCAACACTATTACCAATTCCAGGTCATCATCAAGCCGTCTCCTGACAACATTCAAGAGTTGTACCTAGGCTCATTAGAAGTCCTTGGCATTGACCCACTTATTCACGATATCCGTTTCGTGGAAGATAACTGGGAAAACCCAACACTAGGCGCATGGGGCTTAGGCTGGGAAGTATGGCTAAACGGTATGGAAGTGACTCAGTTTACCTACTTCCAACAAGTGGGTGGCCTAGAGTGTAAGCCTGTTACAGGTGAAATCACTTACGGCATCGAACGTCTTGCCATGTACATTCAAGGTGTGGATTCAGTATACGACCTAGTTTGGACTGATGGCCCACTAGGTAAAGTAACTTACGGTGATATCTTCCACCAAAATGAAGTAGAGCAATCGACTTACAACTTCGAACACGCTGATGTGGATTTCCTATTTAGCTTCTTTGACCAATGTGAAAAAGAATGTCTGCACTTACTTGAGCTTGAAAAGCCTCTACCGCTTCCAGCTTACGAGCGCATTCTTAAAGCTGGTCACGCATTCAACTTGCTTGATGCACGTAAAGCCATTTCGGTGACTGAACGTCAACGCTACATCTTACGCATTCGTAACTTAACTAAAGCGGTTGCAGAGGCTTATTATGCTTCTCGTGAGGCGCTTGGGTTCCCAATGTGTAAAAACGATGATGTGAAAAGCAAAGGCGAGGAGAAGTAATCATGGCGAAGAATTTCCTAATTGAACTCGGTACGGAAGAGCTACCACCAACACAACTTCGCACTTTAGCTGAAGCATTCGCCAGCAATTTTGAAGCGGAATTAAAAGAGGCTGATCTAGAGCATCAAGGCGTAAAATGGTACGCAGCACCTCGTCGTTTGGCTTTAAAAGTCAGCGAACTTGCTGAAAGCCAACAAGACAAAATCGTTGAAAAGCGTGGTCCTGCGATCGCTCAAGCCTTTGATGCCGATGGTAATCCAACTAAAGCGGCTCAAGGTTGGGCACGTGGTAATGGCATTACCGTTGAACAAGCAGACCGTTTAAAAACCGACAAAGGTGAATGGCTACTTTACAAACAAGAAGTCAAAGGCCAAGCGGTTAAAGATTTAGTGGTCGACATGGCAGCCAAAGCATTAGCGAATCTACCGATTGCCAAGCCAATGCGTTGGGGTGATAAAGAAACTCAATTTATCCGCCCAGTAAAAACGCTAACTATCTTGTTTGGTGAAGAGCTTATCCAAGGTGAAATCCTAGGTGTGGCTTCTGATCGCATTATTCGTGGTCACCGCTTTATGGGTGAGCGTGAGTTTACTATCGATAACGCGGACCAATACCCAACATTACTGGCTGAAAAAGGCAAAGTAATGGCCGATTACGAAGAACGTAAAACAATTATCTTACGTGATTCACAAAAAGCGGCGGCAGCGGTTGGCGGTACTGCGGATCTAGAAGATGACCTAATCGAAGAAGTCACTTCTTTGGTTGAATGGCCAGTAGTATTAACCGCTAAGTTTGAAGAAGAGTTCTTAAAAGTGCCTTCTGAAGCTTTGGTTTACACTATGAAAGGCGACCAAAAGTACTTCCCTGTCT
Source organism: Vibrio sp. CK2-1 (assembly GCF_021726515.1). Lineage (GTDB taxonomy): Bacteria > Pseudomonadota > Gammaproteobacteria > Enterobacterales > Vibrionaceae > Vibrio. Next base: position 59,113 of record NZ_JAKKCJ010000007.1, read on the forward strand.
ACGATGACAACAAGAAGCTACTACCTAACTTTATCTTCGTATCGAACATCGAATCAAAAGACCCTCGTCAAGTGATCGAAGGCAATGAGAAAGTGGTGCGTCCTCGTCTAGCGGATGCTGAGTTCTTCTTTAATACTGACCGTAAGCGCACGTTAGAATCGCACCTTCCTGAATTGGAAACAGCAATCTTCCAAAAGCAACTAGGTACGATCAAAGACAAGACCGACCGCATTACTGAATTGGCTGGCTTTATTGCTGAGCAAATCGGTGCTGACGTTGAGAAATCAAAACGCGCTGGCCTATTAGCCAAATGTGACTTGATGACATCTATGGTATTTGAATTCACCGACACTCAAGGTGTTATGGGCATGCACTACGCACGTCACGACGGTGAAGCCGAAGAAGTGGCAGTAGCACTAAACGAGCAATACATGCCTCGCTTTGCGGGTGATGACTTACCAAGCTCAGGTGTCGCTGCGTCAGTGGCTATGGCAGATAAACTGGATACACTGGTTGGTATCTTCGGTATTGGCCAAGCACCAAAAGGTTCAGATCCATTTGCACTACGTCGTGCCTCTTTAGGTATTCTACGCATTATCGTAGAGAAAGGTTACAACCTAGACCTAACGGTTCTGATCGCAAAAGCCAAAGAACTTCTTGGTGATAAACTGACTAACGCGAATGTTGAATCTGACGTATTAGACTTCATGCTAGGCCGTTTCCGCGCTTGGTATCAAGATGAAGGCTTTAGCGTTGATATCATTCAAGCGGTATTGGCACGTCGCCCGACTAAACCTCTTGATTTCGACCAACGTGTGAAAGCGGTATCTCACTTCCGTGGTCTAGATGCAGCTGAAGCACTTGCCGCCGCCAACAAACGTGTGGGTAATATCCTAGCCAAATTCGATGGTGAGCTAAGCGCTGACATCGATCTGACTCTATTACAAGAAGATGCTGAAAAAGCCCTGGCAGAAAACGTTGAAGTAATGACCGAAGCACTAGAGCCGGCCTTTGCAAACGGCGACTATCAACAAGCGCTAAGCAAGTTGGCAGACCTTCGTGAGCCGGTTGATGCTTTCTTCGATAACGTGATGGTTATGGCAGACGATGAAGCACTGAAGAAAAACCGTCTGACTATGCTGAACAACCTGCGTAACTTGTTCTTGCAGATCGCGGACATCTCTTTACTGCAAAAATAGACGTTATTGCAAAAATAAGCATGAGAATTAATCGGTAACAAAACATCGCTTTGTTAACTGATTAAAAGTATTAAGATTAAGCCCAAGCTATACTCAATGTAGCTTGGGCTTTTTTATGGCCATCATTTAGAAAGGATTCGACTCTAGTGCCAATATTGCAGTTATTACATCGCTGGATAACCGCTAAATTTAACCGCTTAACCGGGCAGAATTTACTGTTTGCCTTACTGGTTTATTTAACGATTTCATGGAGCCTGCTTTATCTCGCCAATGAGACGGCACTCACTCCCTTCGCAGATTTCATTTATTACATCATGGTGACGGGTTCTACCGTCGGTTATGGCGATATGTCACCACAAACCGAAATGGGAAAATGGGTCACCGCACTGTTTATTATTCCGGGCGGTGTTGGTTTATTCGCAATGGTGATCGGACGTTTGGCGACTAACGCTATTCAACTATGGAAAGCACGATTAATGGGGCACAGAAAAGTGAATGTAGAAAATCATATTTTAATTTTAGGCTGGAGCGAACAACGCACTCCTCATCTGATCGAAATGCTGTTACATGAAATCAAAAGCAATCATCAAGATATTGTTCTATGTTCGGCGCAACAAATTGAAAACCCCTTTCCTAGCAAGATCGAATTTGTTCATGTCAGCGCTTTCACTGATGAGCAAGACATGGCAAAAGCCGGAGTGAGCAAAGCCAAAACCATCATTATTGATCTCGATAGCGATAATGACATCATGGCCGCCGGTCTGAACTGTGCTAACGAAAATCCAGAAGCTCATATCGTCACCTACTTCCGCGATGCCCATTTAGGTACGCTACTCAAACAACACTGCAAAAACGTTGAATGTATTCCGTCTATTGCCTCAGAAATGATCGCTAAATCGGCTGTCGATCCGGGCTCTAGCCAATTGCATTATGAGCTAGTCAATAACGCCCTTGGCATGACCCAATACATGGTCAAATACCAAGGACAACCCACCAGCTTTAATACCGTTTTTTCTCGCTTTAAACAGCAATACGATGCGATTTTAATTGCAGTGAATCATGGTGATGGTTTAACCCTAAATCCGCCACTCGAACACACCATCAAACAAGATGACGTACTGGTGTATATCGCCGATGAGCGCATTACTGGGATAGATTGGAAAACCTTTATTTAATTCCTCGGACCACCTATCCACTAAAGCCATAAATGATTTTTATGGCTTTTTTGTTGCACGTGTTTATCGCTCCCTCTTTCTATCAACCACACAATCAGGTATGTTTCAGCATTCAATCGGTAACCGTAACGTTGGATGTAAAGGATATGCAGTTTTCTCAGTTTGGTGACAAGTTTAATCGCTACTCAGGCATTACCCAGTTAATGGATGATCTCAATGATGGGCTCCGCACTCCCGGTGCCATCATGCTCGGTGGAGGCAACCCAGCCGCCATTCCAGAAATGCTCGAGTACTTTAAACAAGCCAGCACTGACATGCTCAATAATGGTGAGCTGATCGCTGCCATGACCAACTACGATGGCCCGCAAGGCAAGAATGTGTTTATTCAAGCCTTAGCCGATTTGTTAAAGCAAACTTATGGTTGGGATATCAGCCCGAAAAACATCAGCCTGACCAACGGTAGTCAAAGCGCCTTCTTCTCACTGTTTAACCTGTTCGCAGGCAAACAAGCCGATGGTAGTCATAAGAAAATCCTACTACCTTTAGCGCCTGAATATATTGGTTACAGTGATGCAGGAATTGATGAAGATATATTTGTCTCTTATCACCCTGAAATCGAATTGCTGGATAATCGCATGTTTAAATACCATGTCGATTTTGAGCAAGTTCAGGTGGATGACTCAGTTGCCGCAATTTGTGCCTCTCGTCCCACCAACCCAACCGGTAATGTGCTCACCGATGAGGAAATCCGCAAGCTGGATAAGTTAGCCCGTGATAACAACATTCCGCTAATCATAGATAACGCTTACGGCACGCCTTTCCCTAATATTATTTTTGAAGACGTCACACCCTTTTGGAATGACAACACCATCTTGTGTATGAGCCTATCTAAACTGGGCTTACCCGGTGTGCGTTGCGGAATAGTGATTGCCAGTGAAGCCATGACCCAAGCGATGACCAACATTAATGGCATCATCAATTTAGCGCCTTGTAGTATTGGCCCAGCGATCGCGACTCATATGATCAAACAAGGGGATTTACTGCCATTAAGCGAAAATGTAATTAAGCCTTACTACCAACATAAAGCCCAACATGCGGTCGAGTTATTACAAAGTGCCATTCCCGACCCTAGCTTTAAAATCCATAAACCGGAAGGCGCGATCTTCTTATGGCTGTGGTTTGATGAACTGCCGATCACCACAATGGAACTCTACCAACGCTTAAAAGCTCGTGGCGTATTAATTGTTCCAGGAGAATATTTCTTCTTTGGACAAGATGATGAATGGGATCATGCTCATCAATGTTTACGTATGAACTACGTACAAAATGAGCAAGATATGCAGCGCGGTATCGAGATTATTGCCGAAGAAGTGAATAAGGCATATCAAGCAGACTAGCTTCAATAATATAAGCTTAATAACAAAAAGGGTGCCCAATTGGCACCCTTCTCTTCCTTTAATAGCTGACTAGATTAGCAATGTTCTAACTTACTGGTTTTCTAGCAGCTCTTTACCGTTAATCGCGATTTTACGTGGTTGCATCGCTTCTGGGATTTCACGTTCTAAATCGACGTGCAATAAACCATTTTCCATATTGGCACCCAACACTTTTACGTAGTCTGCGAGCTGGAATTTACGCTCAAAATCACGCTCTGCGATACCTTGATAAACGTAGTTTTTGCCTTCTTCCGGCTGACGTTCACCACGCACGATTAGCATGTTTTCATGCTGTGTAATATCAAGATGCTCTTCCGAGAAACCTGCTACTGCCATCGTAATACGGTAGTGGTTATCGTCTTTTTTCTCGATATTGTATGGAGGGTATCCGCCTGAGGTATTTTTGGCGTTATTGGTTTCCATTAGGTTTAATAAACGATCAAAACCAATGGCGTTACGGTATAAAGGTGAGAAGTCTACATTACGCATAATACTATCCTCTAATTTAAGCAATAGTGTGCAAGTTTTCGACCCGAGCCGAAACTCGCGATTTAATTTAAGTGCCTATCTATAACCCTATCGGCGAAATAGATTCAGCGTTGCAAGGGCCCACTCTTTATCTTTATCGCAAAGTCTTTATAAGAAAAAACTTCAGAGTCAGAGCTTATCGGCATCCCTTTCAAGATCATATATAAGGTCGAAAAAATGGCTTTCAAGAGGATAATTGAAAATTTTTAATCTACTTTTATCTCCCTGAAAACAAAAAACCCTTTGCGTGAACAAAGGGCTTTTAAAGATTTCAGTTAGCGTTTCAGACTACACGTCTAAATCTAAACATCCAAGTCTAAACATCTAGGTTCGCTACTTTCAATGCGTTGTCTTCAATGAACTTACGACGAGGTTCTACCTGGTCACCCATCAATGTTGTAAACAACTCATCAGATGCAACGGCATCATCAATAGTTACTTGCATCATACGACGAGTTTCTGGGTCCATAGTGGTTTCCCAAAGTTGATCTGGGTTCATCTCACCTAGACCTTTGTAACGCTGTAGTGATAAGCCACGACGTGATTCTTTGATCAGCCATTCAAGCGCAGCAGAGAAAGTCGACACTTCTTGAGTACGCTCACCACGTTTCACATAAGCGCCCTCTTCAACTAAGCCATCTAGTGCTTCAGAAAGATCCGCTAAACGGCCGTACTCTTTAGAGTTTAGTAAGTCTAAAGATACAACGTATTCGTGCATCACACCGTGAGTACGAACCACTAGTTTAGCAACGCTAACCCCTAGCTCTTCATGTTTTTCAACTTCAAGAGAGTACTGGCTTGCACCAACTTCTTTAGCATTCAATTGCTCTACTAGTTTTTGGCCCCAAGCCTGAACTTTCTCAGCATCTTGGCACATTTCAGCGGTTAAACGTGGAATGTAAGTTAATTCGTTGATCATCGCGTATGGGTAGCGACGGCTCATACGTTTAATTAACTTGATACCTTCATTGTATTGAAGAACCAATTTCTCAAGTGCTTCACCTGTCATGGCTGGTGCTTGTGGGTTTACGTATAACGCAGCGCCATCAAGTGCCAAACCTGCTTGGTAAAGCTCCATCGCTTCTTCATCTTTAATGTATTGCTCTTGCTTACCTTTCTTCACTTTATAAAGTGGTGGCTGAGCAATGTAGATGTAACCACGTTCGATAAGCTCTGGCATTTGACGGTAGAAGAAAGTCAAAAGCAGAGTACGGATGTGAGAACCATCGACATCGGCATCGGTCATGATGATGATGTTGTGGTAACGCAGTTTATCTGGGTTATATTCATCGCGGCCAATACCACAGCCTAGTGCGGTAATTAGCGTTGCCACTTCTTGTGAAGACAGCATTTTATCAAAACGTGCTTTTTCAACGTTTAGGATTTTACCTTTCAGCGGCAAAATCGCTTGGTTTTTACGGTTACGTCCCTGCTTGGCTGAACCGCCAGCAGAGTCCCCTTCCACTATGTATAGTTCAGAAAGAGCAGGGTCTTTTTCTTGGCAATCAGCTAGTTTACCTGGCAGACCAGCTAAATCTAACGCGCCTTTACGACGAGTCATGTCACGAGCTTTACGCGCGGCTTCACGAGCGCGAGCGGCATCAATGATTTTGCCACAAACGATTTTCGCTTCGTTCGGGTTTTCAATTAAGAACTCAGACAGTTTTTCGCTCATCGCCGATTCAACAGCCGATTTCACTTCAGAAGAAACCAGTTTGTCTTTAGTTTGGCTTGAGAATTTTGGATCTGGCACTTTTACCGAAACCACAGCAGTTAGACCTTCACGAGCATCATCACCCGAGGTCGCCGCTTGCGCTTTCTTCGAGTAACCTTCTTTATCCATAAAGTTATTCAAAGTACGCGTTAATGCACCACGGAAGCCCGCTAAGTGAGTACCACCATCGCGTTGTGGGATGTTGTTGGTAAAGCAGTAAACACCTTCTTGGAAAGTATCATTCCATTGCATTGCCACTTCAACGGTAATGCCGTCTTCTTCACGAGCGTGGTCAAAGTAGAAAATCTTTTGGTGAATTGGCGTTTTGTTGCGGTTTAGATGCTCAACGAAAGCACGGATACCGCCTTCAAACATGAAGTGATCACTTTTATCTTCTTCACGTTCGTCAGTTAATTTGATCGAAACACCTGAGTTTAGGAATGATAATTCACGTAAACGCTTAGCAAGGATGTCGTAATGGAATTCGATATTGGTAAAGGTTTCTTCACTTGGCCAAAAACGAATACGGGTACCGGTTTCTTCAGTTTTACCGATCACAGCAAGTGGCGCTTCTGGCACACCGTGCTTATAAACCTGCTGGAAGATTTCGCCTTGACGCTTGATCGTTAGCTCGACTTTTTCAGACAAGGCGTTAACTACTGAAACACCTACGCCGTGCAAACCACCAGAAACTTTATAAGAGTTATCATCAAACTTACCACCAGCATGCAGTACTGTCATGATAACTTCAGCGGCTGAAACACCTTCTTCTTCGTGCATTTCGGTTGGAATACCACGACCGTCATCGCTCACCGATACAGAGTTATCTTCATGAATGGTGATTATGATGTCTGAACAATGGCCAGCTAATGCTTCATCAATTGAGTTATCGACGACCTCAAACACCATGTGGTGAAGGCCAGTACCATCATCAGTATCACCGATATACATCCCTGGACGTTTACGTACAGCATCTAGCCCTTTAAGTACTTTAATACTCGATGAATCATAGCTATTTGCAGAATCATTGTTATTCGACATGAATTGTTCTCGCCTTAATTATCCTTGCTCTATTTTGCCATGTTCCACATGAAACATCCTGCTATTTTCACTTTGCATTTCAGCAATGTGACTTGCAGTAATAGAGCTTACAAAAACCTGTGCCTGCGTTTGCTTTAAATATTCTGCAAGACGCCCTCGACGTTGACCATCTAGCTCTGAGGCAAAATCATCAATTAAATAAATACACTGCTTACCTGTGGTGTCGGTTAGGTGCTGACCTTGCGCTAAACGCAAAGCACACACCATGAGCTTTAACTGCCCACGAGACAAAACATCTTCCACCGGTGTCGCATTAATTTTTAGTTTTAGATCGGCTTTATTCGGTCCACTAAAGGTGTAACCGAGTTGCTGATCGCGCTCGAAATTCTTTTGTAAAATTTCAGCATAGGGCGTGTCTTTATCCCACCCTCTATAATACTGAATTTTCACTTCAAATTCAGGTAAAAATACACCACAAATGTGTTCTGCCACTTGTTTTAACTGTGTGACATAGTCAAAGCGCCACTGACTAATGGTTTCCGCCAATTCGGCCAGTTCTTTATCCCAATAACTGAGCTCTTGATAACCACTTGCGGTCTTCAATAATGCGTTTCTTTGCTTAATTAAGCGCTTTAAACGTGCCCATTTTTCATAGAAGCTAGGTTGAGTATGAAATACACCCCAATCAATAAAAGCTCGACGAAACTTTGGCCCTTCCGTCAGCAGTTCAAAACCTTCGGTATGGATTAACTGTAGAGGCAAAATTTGCGCCAGTTGAGCAATCTTCTGCCCTGTTTGGCCACCAATTTTTACTTCACTGCTACCATCGCGTTGTTTATTGATGCCAATCGGCAACTCAAAATCATCATCAGATAAAAAGCGCCCATGGACAAATAACTCGCTTTGTTCATTTTGGATCACTCGCCCAGTTAAGGTACTTTTGAATGAACGGCCATGCCCAAGCAAGTAAATCGCTTCTAATACGCTGGTTTTGCCGCTGCCATTCGGCCCGACAAGAAAATTAAAGCCTGATGATAACGAGATATCACAGGCTTCAATATTGCGAAATTGCTTTATAGATAAACGAGTTAATGGCATTTATAAGCGAATCGGCATAACAACATACATCGCAGACGTATCTTCAATATTCTCAACTAAAGCACTCGCGTTAGCATCACTCATCGACATACGCACGGTTTGGCATTTTAGAGTGTTCAAAATATCCAACACGTAGCTCACGTTAAAACCAATTTCTAATGGCTCACCTTGGTAGTTCACATCAAGGTTTTCTTCTGCTTCTTCTTGCTCTGGGTTATTGGCCGTAATGCGCATTTCAGAGCCAGCTAAATTCACTCGTACGCCACGGAATTTCTCATTTGATAAAATCGCCGCACGTGAGAATGATTGACGCAACGTTTCACAATCCGCTTCGAGTGTTTTATTGGTTGATTGCGGCATTACGCGGCGATAATCCGGGAAACGGCCATCAACAAGCTTAGAAGTGAAGGTAAATTCGTTTACGTTAGCGCGAATATTAGAGCTACCAATTTGCAAGGTCACTTGCTCATCAGGGCGATCAAGTAGCTTAATCAACTCTAGAACCCCTTTACGCGGAACGATCACTTGCTGCTGTGAGTACTCACCCACTAGCGCAGTTTCAGCTACCGCCATACGGTGACCATCAGTTGCCACTGAACGTAATGTCGTGCCTTCAATTTCAAACAACATGCCGTTTAAGTAGTAACGTACATCTTGGTTGGCCATTGAGAATTGGGTTTTTTCGACTAAATGACGTAGCTCACCTTGAGTAACCGTGACTTCGGCTTCACTAGTCCAGTCTTCAATATTTGGGAAATCAGACGCCGGTAATGTGGCTAATGAGAAACGACTACGGCCCGATTTAATCAATAAACGCTCATCATCCAGCGTAACATCAATCTGAGCGCTATCTGGTAGACCGCGACAAATATCAAGGAACTTACGTGATGGAACGGTTGTGCTGCCCGGTTCAAAGTTACCTTCTAGTGCCAAGCGACAAACTAATTCCACTTCAAGATCGGTCGCAGTAATCGACAATTCACCATTATCAACTTTAATTAATAAGTTACCCAAAATAGGCAAACTTGAGCGACCACCAAGAGCACCAGACACCTGCTGCAAAGGTTTAATCAATTGAGTACGTTCAATGGTAAATTTCATAATCTACTCTAAATAATCTAATTCTATTAAAAACACGGCCAAAACAGCACTAAAGATAGCTTATTAAGAAGACAGAGTACGAATCAAGTTCGAGTAATCTTCTTTAATATCATGGCTTTCTTCTCGTAATTCTTTGATTTTACGACAAGCGTGCAACACCGTGGTATGGTCGCGACCACCAAAAGCATCGCCAATTTCAGGCAAGCTGTGGTTAGTTAATTCTTTCGATAATGCCATCGCCAATTGACGAGGACGCGCAACCGAACGAGAACGACGCTTAGATAATAAGTCAGCCACTTTAATTTTGTAATATTCAGCGACGGTTTTTTGAATATTATCGATAGTCACCAGCTTTTCTTGTAACGCCAGTAAATCACGCAATGCTTCACGTACGAAATCAATGGTGATTGGACGACCGGTAAAATTGGCATTAGCAATCACGCGGTTTAATGCACCTTCCAACTCACGTACGTTTGAACGTAGACGCTTAGCAATAAAGAATGCCACTTCATCAGCAAGGGTAATTTGGTGATCTTCGGCTTTTTTCATCAAGATCGCGACACGGGTTTCCAGTTCCGGTGGCTCGATCGCCACGGTAAGTCCCCAACCAAAACGCGATTTCAAACGATCTTCTACCCCGTTGATCTCTTTTGGATAACGGTCTGACGTCAAAATGATTTGCTGGTTACCCTCTAACAAGGCGTTAAAGGTATGGAAGAACTCTTCTTGCGAACGCTCTTTATTGGCGAAAAATTGAATATCATCGATTAGCAAAGCATCGAGACTACGGTAATAACGTTTAAATTCTTCAATCGCGTTATTTTGTAGTGCTTTTACCATATCTTGCACAAAACGCTCCGAGTGCATGTACACCACTCGAGCATCTGGCTTACTTTCAACAATCGCATTACCGACCGCGTGCAATAAGTGAGTTTTACCTAGACCCGTTCCACCATATAAAAACAGTGGGTTATAAGAAACACCAGGGTTATCGGAAACTTGTTTTGCTGCTGCTAGGCCTAACTGGTTCGACTTACCCTCAACAAAGTTATGAAACTTATGCTTAGGGTTAACATTAGAACGGTGATTAACATCGATAACCACTTCGCGCTCACCGGTATCCCAAGATTTATCTAATGGGCGGCTTTTTTGTAATTGCGCGGGAGCGGATGATTCTGCAGCCACATCGGCAGCGGTTCTTTTCGGCAATTCAACCGTACTTTGAACAGGTTTACTACCAACTTCAAAATGAAGATTGGGCGTATCTGAGCCACAAAACTCTTTCAATAAACGGTTAATACTATTGAGATACTTATCACGCACCCAATCCAATACAAAGCGATTAGGGGCAAATAAGGTGAGAGTATTGTCATTGAGTTCAGCTTGCAGCGGTCTTACCCACATGCTGAATTCAGTTGCGGGAAGCTCTTCTTGAAGCTGTTGCGAACACTGCAACCATAACGAAGACGACACATTAACCTCACACGAAATGAAATGATCTGAAAGGAGAGTAATTCTACAGCTATCACTATAAGATCACCAGCAATAGATCCTGAGATCAGTGAATAAGATCTAAGTTATTCACAGTTTTTTTAGATCTATCCCGATTTTGTGCGCCGTCAAGCAATTAAAGCATTTTAATAAGCCATTTTTGCAATTCGGGGATAAAGTTACCCACAAGGTTAAAGCTGAATTTTGAAGCTTTAGCAGCACCAATTGTTATGATTAATAACATCTTGTTCTTAGATTTATCAATAGGTGAATAACTATAATGGAACTCAAATAATCTGGAGAATGAAATATGAGCCGAATTTTAAATAAAATTGTTACTGCTGCCGCACTATTTTTTGCTGTTACTACCTTTGCTCAAGCAGCGAATCAAGAAGTGAAAGTCGGCATGTCAGGAACCTACTTTCCATTTACTTTTCAAAAACTTGATAAGCTACAAGGCTTTGAAGTGGATTTATGGAATGAGATTGGTCAACGTAACCACTATGACGTGAAATTTGTTACTGCCAACTTCTCTGGTCTTTTCGGTCTCCTCGAAACGGGTCGTATTGATACAATTTCAAACCAAGTGACCATGACTGATTCACGTAAAGCCAAATACTTATTCTCAGATCCTTATGTAGTCGATGGTGTGCAGATCACCGTCAAAAAAGGCAATGACTCGATCAAAGGTGTTGAAGATCTTGCAGGCAAAACCGTCGCAGTTAACTTAGGTTCAAACTTCGAACAAGTACTACGTAGTTACGATAAAGAAGGCAAAATCAATATCAAAACTTACGATGCTGGTATTGAACAAGATGTAGTACTCGGCCGTTCTGATGCCTTCGTCATGGATCGTCTATCAGCGCTACAACTAATTAAAGCGACTAACCTACCCCTACAGTTGGCAGGTCAGCCTTTTGAAACTATCGAAAATGCTTGGCCATTTGTTGATAACGAAAAAGGCAAAAAGCTACAAGCGGAAGTAAACACAGCATTAGCTGCGATGCGTGAAGATGGTACTTTGGCAACTATTTCTGAAAAATGGTTTGGTGCTGATATTACTCACAAATAATTCAGCCTTTCCCATTAACCGATTGTCCCTTTAACCGCTTGCCATTCTCCTAATACGTAAACGAGGAGTCATGGTAAGCGGTTTTGTATTTTAAGCCGCTGAATCAATCTACTACCCAAATATTGTGGTTTGTATCAAAATGTAACCCTGATTAGCACTAATGACCGGCTTGAATGAACTCTGATTGGTTATGTCGGTCTTTATAGGCTCTAGATTTTATATGAAAGGAACATCTTGATATGGCGCTTCGTTTAACGTCCTCTAGCTTTCTTGGCAAGGTTTGGCAGTTATCTAAACCTTATTGGCAATCAGAAGAAAAATGGATCGCTCGCGGTTTGTTATTGGCCATCGTCGTACTCAACCTTGGCATGGTGTACATGTCGGTGATTCTCAATAAGTGGAATTCTGATTTTTATAATGCTCTACAAGAATTAGACAAAGATGCCTTCACCCACTTAATCTTAAAGTTTTCCATTATCGCGGCGATTTTTATTGCTATTGCGGTGTATCGAATTTATCTCAATATGATGTTACAGCTGCGTTGGCGTCGTTGGCTAACTAATGCCTATTTTAGCGAATGGCTTAGTGATCGTTCGTACTTTCAACTAGAGCGTGGCAATCATCAAACCGACAACCCTGACCAACGTATTGCCGAAGATATCGACCAGTTCACCGGAGATACCCTAAATTTATCTCTTGGGCTACTCAATTCAGTCGTCACACTAGCGTCTTTTATTACCATTTTATGGGGCTTATCTTCACCGCTAAACATCGATATTGCTGGTCATCATATCAATATCCCCGGCTTTATGGTGTGGGCCGCTTTGCTTTATGCGGTAGTCGGTAGCTTTATCATGCACAAAATTGGTAAGCCGCTTATTGGTCTTAACTTTATGCAGCAAAAATTTGAAGCAAACTTCCGTTATTCAATGGTGCGTCTACGTGAAAATGCCGAAGGCGTCGCGCTATATAACGGTGAAGATAAAGAACGAGAACTACTAGAATGGCGTTTTACTGATGTATGGAAAAATACCTGGCAAATCATGCGTAAACAAAAGCAGATTGTTGGCTTTAATAGTGGTTATAACCAAATCGCTATCATTTTTCCGATCATTATTGCTGCGCCGAGTTTTTTCTCCGGTGCCATCAAGCTCGGTGGGTTAATGCAGGTCAATAATGCTTTTGCTCAAGTGATGGGCGCAGTCAGTTGGTTTGTCGACTCTTATGCAAGTATTGCTAGTTGGAAAGCCAGCGTTGACCGTTTAACTACTTATAACCAAGATATGATCGAGACCAAGCAACAAGCGGCGCATTCCAAACTGTTAGTCTCTCGCCATCAAGACGATCATTTAGCCATTAATCAATGTGCGATTAAATTACCCAATGGCACTACGTTAAGTGATTTAAGCCAACTTACCTTGCAAGCCGGTCAACATACTTTGATTTCTGGGCAATCAGGCATTGGTAAGAGTACTTTAATGAAAACCATTGCCGGGATTTGGCCGTTTTCGGAAGGCAACATTGAATTAGCCGAGCGCAGTTTATTCTTACCGCAGAAACCTTATCTACCGACAGGTACACTGCGGGAGGTATTGTGTTATCCGAATGTCGATATCAATATCAGCGATCAAGATATTGAGCAATTATTGTCTGATTGCCAATTGGCACATTTCAGCCATAAATTAGATGACACTGAGCAATGGTCACACACGATGTCACCGGGTGAGCAACAACGTGTTGCGATTGTTAGGGCGTTAATACTCAAGCCAATATGGCTATTTTTAGATGAAGCGACCTCATCACTCGATGAAGAAACCGAAAGCTATTTATATCAACTATTGGCTAGCCGATTACCCGATACCACCTTAGTGAGTATTGCGCATCGCAGTAAAGTTGCCCATTATCATCAATATCGTTTGCACGCACAGGGCTCAAAAGGCCAAGTAAGCTGGCAATTTTCACCAATACAAGGACAGTAATCTTCAACATGAATTTTGATTTCAATTACATGCTCGACCTACTGCCGATATTATTTCGGTATTTAGGCACTACTTTGCAAATGGCATTGTGGGGCATGGTCTTCGCACTCATACTCTCGGTCGTTATTGCCAATATTCGGGTATTTAAAGTGCCGGTATTGAATCAACTGAGTCAGCTATACATCAGTTTTTTTCGTGGTACGCCGCTATTAGTACAATTGTTTTTGCTCTACTACGGGCTGCCGCAAATCTTTCCAATCCTAGTCGGTATGGATGCCTTTACCGCGGCGATTATTGGTCTGACTCTACACTTTGCCTCTTATATGGCAGAAAGTATTCGTGCCGCAATTATTGGTATTGATCGCAGCCAAATGGAAGCCAGTATTTCGATTGGTATGACACCATCGCAATCCATGCGCCGGATCATTTTACCGCAAGCTTCCCGTGTGGCACTGCCTTCTTTAATGAACTACTTCATTGATATGATCAAATCGACCTCTCTCGCCTTTACGCTAGGGGTAGCTGAAATTATGGCCAAAGCACAAATGGAGGCATCTTCGAGCTTTCGTTTCTTTGAGGCCTTCTTAGCAGTTGCCCTGATTTATTGGGGAGTAGTATTGGTATTAACACGCGTACAAACTTGGGCTGAAACTAAACTCAATAAGGCTTACCAACGATGATTCGAATTTCTAATTTACATAAATCTTTCGGTAAGACTGAAGTACTGAGCGGAGTGGATATTGAGATCCAAAAAGGCGAAATCATTGTCATTATTGGTTCCAGTGGTACCGGTAAATCGACCCTACTACGCTGTGTAAACTTTTTGGAAAGCCCAGAACAAGGCGTCATCGAAATTGAAGGCACTAGAGTCGATACCCAAGACTACAGCAAAGCCGATATGCTAGCACTGCGCCGTAAAACCGGCTTTGTGTTTCAAAACTATGCGCTATTTGCTCATTTAACTGCTCGCCAAAATATTGCCGAAGGGTTAATTACCGTGCGAGGTTGGAAAAAAGACCAAGCATTGGTCCATGCTCAGCAAATTTTAGATGATATTGGGCTAGGTGATAAAGGCGATAGCTACCCAGCGGCATTATCGGGCGGTCAGCAGCAACGAGTCGGGATAGGTCGCGCAATGGCATTTGATCCCGAGCTGTTATTGTTTGATGAGCCAACTTCGGCACTCGATCCCGAATGGGTCGGTGAAGTGTTGTCTTTAATGAAGAAATTAGCCAAGCAACACCAAACCATGCTGGTGGTCACCCATGAAATGCAGTTTGCTCGAGAAGTGGCGGATCGCGTGATCTACATGGCAGATGGCAAGATTGTTGAACAAGGTACGCCGGATCAAATATTTAAAGATCCGACTAATCCACAACTTATTAAGTTTTTAAATCAAGTTGGGATCCAATAGGATCCTTGCACTTGGTTTAAGAACCCGTATAATCCGCACACAGATTTTTAGGCCAACTGGCTTTTTATTATGCGATTTCCGCGTTTATTAAGCCCTGTAGCATTGACTCTTAGCCAGTCAATGATTACAATTCCGCCTCTTTGTTGAGAGGTGTCGGATAAAACATCTTACACCAGGTTTAACAAGAACCTATAAACTACTGATCAGTAAAGGTAATTACCATGAAACGCACTTTTCAACCTACTGTTCTTAAGCGCAAACGTACTCACGGCTTCCGTGCTCGTATGGCAACTAAGAATGGTCGTAAGACAATTAATGCACGTCGTGCAAAAGGCCGTAAGCGCCTTTCAAAATAATTCTTGAATTATTTTGACTAAGTCTACTTTTACTCGGGAGTTACGTTTGTTAACTCCCGAGCATTATCAAAACGTCTTTCAGCAAGCTCATCGAGCCGGCTCCCCTCATTTCACTATTATCGCTCGCAATAATACACTCTCCCATCCAAGACTTGGATTAGCTGTTCCTAAAAAACAAATCAAAACCGCTGTTGGTCGTAATCGTTTTAAACGTTTAGCCCGTGAAAGCTTTCGTCTAAAACAAACTCAACTGCCAAATAAAGATTTTGTAGTAATAGCGAAAAAGAGTGCTCAAGATTTGAGTAATGACGAAATTTTTAAAATATTTGAGAAGTTATGGCAACGCCTGTCTCGCCCTTATCGTGGTTAGCTATTAGGTTAATTTACCTATATAAAGGAATCATTAGCCCCTTAATTGGACCTCGATGTCGCTTTACTCCAACTTGCTCTACTTATGCTATTGAAGCAATTAAAGAGCACGGTTTTGTAAAAGGGTGTTGGTTATCTGGCAAACGTCTATTAAAATGCCATCCTTTAAATGCTGGGGGATATGACCCTGTCCCACCTAATCAAAAACACGACAGAGATAAATAACAATGGATTCTCAACGTAATATCCTGTTAATCGCTTTTGCTCTAGTCAGCTTTTTGTTGTTCCAACAATGGAATAATAAAGATGCTCAACCGGCCCAAACTAGCGTGCAGCAGACTCAAACGAATACAGACAGTAGCCTACCGCATGACCCTGCTGAAGCGTCAGCTGATCCGTTAGCTCCTCAGCAAGCAAAAACTCTACCGGCCGCTTTCAACATCGAAGTAAAATCTGATGTACTGACTCTAGCGATTACCCCTGTAGGTGGTGATGTTGTTTCAGCTAAGCTGAACGAATACAACGCAACGCTAGACTCGAAAGATTCTTTTGTTCTGCTAGAAAACAACAATGAGCATCAATATATCGCTCAAAGTGGTCTAGTTGGTCCTCAAGGGATTGACGTTAGCACTGCAAACCGTCCTCAATATCGCGCGAGTGCAAAGTCTTATCAATTAGCAGAAGGTCAGGATGAATTACGTATTCCTCTTACCTACAGTGCAAATGGTATTGATTACACCAAAACCTTTATCATCAAACGTGGCAGTTATGCGATTGATGTAGTGTATGACATCAAAAACCACTCTGGCCAAGATGCGACATTAGGTATGTATGCTCACCTACGTCAAACTATGATTGAAGGTGGCGGCCATATTGGTATGCCTGTTTATACTGGTGGTGCTTTCTCAACGTCAGACACCCACTACAAAAAATACAAGTTTGATGAGATGAAAGACAAAAATCTTAACATCAAACTAGAAGATGGTCAGGGCTGGGTAGCAATGCTACAGCACTACTTTACTTCAGCTTGGATCCCTCGTGACCAACCAGGCACTACCATCTACTCACGTGTAATTGGTAACATCGCTGATATTGGTGTTCGTACACCAAACCAAGTGATTGCAAATGGTGCTAGCGGTCAGATTACATCAACCCTTTGGACTGGTCCTAAACTTCAAGATGCAATGGAAGCAACCGCTCCACACCTTGATCTAGTGGTTGATTACGGTTGGTTATGGTTTATTGCGAAACCACTGCATTCACTCCTGTCTTTCCTACAATCTCACATCAGTAGTAACTGGGGTATTGCGATTATCTTACTGACTTTCATCGTTCGTGGTGCTATGTACCCACTAACCAAAGCTCAGTACACCTCAATGGCGAAAATGCGTATGCTGCAACCTAAGATTGCTGCAATGCGTGAGCGTCTAGGTGATGACCGTCAACGTATTAGCCAAGAAATGATGGCGATGTACAAAGAAGAAAAAGTGAACCCACTGGGTGGCTGTTTCCCTATTCTTCTACAGATGCCAATCTTCATTGCTCTATACTGGGCATTGATGGAATCGGTTGAATTACGTCACGCACCATTCTTTGGTTGGATCCACGATTTATCTGCGCAAGACCCTTACTACATCTTGCCAGTATTGATGGGTATCTCGATGTTAATCATCCAGAAGATGAGCCCAACAACCGTTACCGATCCTATGCAACAGAAAATGATGATGTTTATGCCAATCATCTTCATCTTCTTCTTCTTGTGGTTCCCATCAGGTCTAGTTCTTTACTACCTAATGTCGAACATCGTAACCTTGGTACAACAAACCTTGATTTACCGAGCGTTAGAGAAGAAAGGTCTGCACTCTAAGAAATAATCTTAGCTAGACGAAAGACTAAATAAGGCGACCGCATTGGTCGCCTTTTGCTTTTTTTGCTTTATAAATTCATAAGGCGAATTACAATTGAAAAAACTTCACCTTTTGAAATGGTTGGAATTATGAACACAGAGACAATTGTCGCTCAAGCTACCGCACTCGGCCGCGGTGGTGTTGGTATTATCCGAGTCTCAGGCCCTAAAGCCACTCAAGTTGCTTTGGAAGTACTTGGTCGAGAGGTTAAACCTCGTTACGCTGAATATTTACCTTTTAAAGATGAAAATGGCGTTCAACTTGATCAGGGAATCGCGCTTTATTTTCCAAACCCAAACTCATTTACCGGTGAAGATGTTTTAGAACTGCAAGGTCATGGCGGCCCAGTGGTTATGGATATGCTGATCAAACGCATCCTAAAAATTGATGGCATTCGTGCCGCTCGCCCGGGTGAATTCTCTGAACGCGCATTTTTAAATGACAAGATCGATTTAACTCAAGCCGAAGCGATTGCCGACTTGATCGATGCGAGTTCAGAAGAAGCCGCTAAGTCAGCACTTAATTCTCTGCAAGGTGAGTTTTCCCAACGCATTAATAACCTGGTCGAATCATTAATCCATTTGCGTATCTATGTAGAAGCGGCCATTGATTTTCCCGAAGAAGAAATCGACTTTTTAGCCGATGGTAAAGTCAGCGCCGACTTACAAACTATCATTGATAATTTAGCTTCAGTTCGCAAAGAAGCCAATCAAGGTGCGCTGATTCGTGAAGGCATGAAGGTAGTGATCGCTGGACGCCCTAATGCGGGTAAATCTAGCCTACTCAACGCCCTCTCAGGCAAAGACTCAGCGATTGTGACCGACATCGCCGGTACTACTCGCGACGTACTACGCGAGCATATTCACATCGATGGCATGCCATTGCATATTATTGACACCGCAGGCTTACGTGAAGCGTCTGATGAAGTAGAAAGAATCGGTATCGAACGCGCTTGGGAAGAAATAGAGCAAGCCGACCGTGTGTTATTTATGGTTGATGGCACTACCACCAATGCCACTGATCCCAAAGAAATTTGGCCTGATTTTGTAGAACGTTTACCAGAAAATATTGGTATGACAGTGATCCGCAATAAAGCCGATCAAACCGGCGAAGCACTCGGTATTTGTCATGTTAATAATCCAACCTTAATACGCCTATCTGCCAAGACTGGCCAAGGGGTAGAATCTCTGCGTGAACACTTAAAAGACTGCATGGGCTTTGCTGGTGGCAGTGAAGGTAGCTTTATGGCTCGACGTCGACACCTAGAAGCGCTAGATAAAGCGTCTGAACATCTGT
This sequence comes from Vibrio sp. CK2-1, assembly GCF_021726515.1. Taxonomy (GTDB): domain Bacteria; phylum Pseudomonadota; class Gammaproteobacteria; order Enterobacterales; family Vibrionaceae; genus Vibrio. The sequence continues at coordinate 78,289 of NZ_JAKKCJ010000007.1, forward strand.
CTATCGGCCAACAACAACTTGAAGGCTATATGGCCGGAGAAATCTTAGCAGAAGAGCTGCGCATCACTCAGCAACACCTAAACGAAATCACCGGGGAATTTAGCTCGGATGATTTATTGGGTCGTATCTTCTCTTCATTCTGTATTGGTAAGTAATTAAAGGAATATTATGATCCACATTATTACAGGTAGTACCTTAGGCGGAGCTGAATATGTTGGCGATCACTTAAATGATCTGCTGCAAGCTCAAGGGTTAGAAACTCAGATCCACAACCAACCGGATCTTAGTGAAATCGAAGCTAGCGGGATTTGGTTGATCATCACCTCAACTCATGGTGCTGGCGATTATCCAGATAATATTCAACCTTTTATCGAAACGATTAAATCAGCACCACCACGTATGTCAGAAGTTAAGTTTGCCGTGATTGCCATTGGTGATTCAAGCTACGACACCTTCTGTGGCGCAGGTAAAGATGCTCGAGCGACGCTATTAGATATTGGTACTCAGGAGCTTTGCCCACATTTAGAAATAGATGTCATCGAAACCCCAGTACCAGAAGAACCAGCAGAAGCTTGGTTAAATGATAATATGCCAGCATTTATCGGCTAATTCTGATTAGACAAACTCATTTAAAAGCAGATCTCGGTCTGCTTTTTTTTGGCTTTCTCATCATGGTTAACTATTTTTTAGAGTTGGAAATCGGTTCATTCAAGTCATAAATCGAGAATGAAGAAAACTGTTTGCTGCTTTTTTGAACAAACCATCTGTGGATAAACTACATTTTATCCTGTGATCCTAACAAAGTTATTCATTGGATAACTATTCTTTAAATATCCACTGTGGATAACTAGTAATTTAGATCCCAGCTAATACAGAATTAGATCAAGGTTAGATCACAAGAAAGGATCCACTCGAACTGCATGATCTTAATGATCATTTATTCCTTATCCACAAGATCGTGCTTCCCTAATAGTAGATCTAATAAAAGATCTATATAAAGATCTTATATATATTAAAGCTCTTTGATCATTTCTTAAAATCAACAAATTGATTCTCAGTGAAGATTAAAAAAGGTAGAATATCGCTCCTTTTATTTCCTAAGATCATTTTGCTGTGATCGTTTTATTTTTAACTCTTGAGGTCTGATCATGTTTTATCACGAAAACTTTGACGTCATCGTCGTAGGTGGTGGCCATGCTGGAACGGAAGCTGCTCTTGCGTCTGCTCGTACAGGCCAAAAGACATTGCTGCTTACTCACAATATCGACACTTTAGGTCAAATGTCATGCAACCCAGCGATTGGTGGTATTGGCAAAGGACACTTGGTCAAAGAAGTCGACGCATTAGGTGGATTAATGGCGCAAGCTATTGATAAAGCTGGCATTCAATTTAGAACATTAAACGCATCAAAAGGTCCTGCCGTTCGTGCTACTCGCGCTCAAGCGGATCGTGTTTTATATAAAAACGCAGTACGGACTACCTTAGAAAACCAACCCAATTTAAGCCTTTTTCAACAAGCGGTTGATGATGTGATCGTCGAGAACGATCAAGTCACCGGTGTTGTCACTCAAATGGGCCTTAAATTTAAAGCTAAAGCTGTGGTATTAACCGTCGGAACTTTCCTTGGAGGTAAGATTCATATCGGTATGGAAAACTTCTCTGGTGGCCGTGCTGGCGATCCTCCGTCTATCGCATTAGCGGATCGTCTACGTGCTTTACCATTTCGTGTTGATCGTTTGAAAACCGGTACTCCACCACGCATTGATGCTCGTACGGTTAACCTTGATAGTCTAGAAAAACAACATGGCGATAATCCAACGCCTGTATTTTCTTTTATGGGCCAGCAAAGTGATCATCCACAGCAGATCCCATGTTTTATTACTCACACCAATGAGCAAACTCATGATGTGATCCGAGCGAATTTGGATCGTAGTCCGATGTATTCAGGTGTGATTGAAGGCATTGGTCCGCGTTACTGTCCGTCTATCGAAGACAAAGTGATGCGTTTTGCCGATAAAAATAGCCACCAAATCTTTATTGAGCCAGAAGGCTTAACCACAACAGAATTATACCCAAATGGTATTTCAACCAGTCTGCCATTTGATGTGCAAGTGAAGATCGTTCAATCGATGAAAGGGTTTGAAAATGCCCAGATCGTTCGTCCTGGTTACGCGATTGAATATGATTTCTTTGATCCTCGCGATTTAAAACAAAGTTATGAAACCAAGTTTATTTCTGGTTTATTCTTCGCTGGCCAAATTAACGGCACTACGGGTTATGAAGAAGCGGCTGCTCAAGGTTTAATGGCTGGTCTTAACGCTTCGTTATTTACTCAAGGTAAAGAATCTTGGAGCCCACGTCGTGACGAAGCTTACATGGGTGTTCTGATTGATGATCTCTCTACCATGGGTACCAAAGAACCGTACCGCATGTTTACTTCGCGCGCGGAATATCGTTTGCTGCTTCGTGAAGACAATGCCGATTTACGTTTGACCGAAAAAGGTCGCGAATTAGGTTTAGTGGATGATGCTCGTTGGGCTCGCTTTAATCAAAAAGTCGAAAATATGGAGCTGGAGCGTCAGCGCTTAAAAGAGATTTGGGTGAATCCGAAATCGGCCAATATCGATGCTTTAAACCAATTACTTAAAACACCGATTGCGCGTGAAGCCAATGGTGAAGATCTACTGCGTCGCCCAGAAATGACTTATGAGAAATTAACCACTCTAGAAGTATTCTCTTCGACGATGGAAGATCCTCAAGCGACAGAACAAGTTGAGATCCAAGTAAAATACGAAGGATATATTCAACGCCAGAAAGAAGAGATCGAAAAATCACTGCGCCATGAAAATACCAAATTACCGGCAGAGCTCGATTATTCCCAAGTAAAAGGGTTATCGAATGAAGTGGTGGCAAAATTAAATAACGCTAAACCTGAAACGATTGGTATTGCTTCGCGCATTTCAGGTATTACGCCTGCGGCGATTTCAATTTTGTTGGTGCACTTGAAGAAACAAGGTCAATTGAAGAAAGGGGATGCTGCATGAATCCCAATTTGCTCAATCAGCCATTGAGAGACAAGCTGGATAGTTTATTATCTCAAACCGACCTTGAAGTTTCGGAATTACAACGTGATCAATTAGTTGGTTATGTACAGATGCTAAATAAATGGAATAAAGCCTATAATTTAACATCTGTGCGCAACCCAATGGATATGCTGGTTAAGCACATTATGGACAGCATAGTGGTGAGTCCATATTTATCTGGCGAGCGTTTTATTGATGTCGGCACTGGCCCTGGTTTACCGGGCATTCCTTTGGCGATAATGAATCCTGATTATCAATTCACGTTACTGGATAGCCTAGGAAAGCGAATTCGTTTTATTAAACAGGTTTTACATGAGCTAGCGATTAGTAATGTAGAACCGGTACAAAGCCGCGTTGAAGAGTTTCAACCAGAAGTGGGTTTTGATGGCGTGATTAGCCGCGCATTTGCTTCTATGCTGGATATGGTTGAGTGGTGCCATCATCTTCCAAAACCTGAAAATGGTGTTTTTCTTGCACTTAAAGGTCAATTGCCTGAAGATGAGATTGCACAATTACCTGAATCATTAATGGTTTCTCAGGTGCATGTATTGCAAGTTCCAGAATTAGAGGGTGATCGTCACCTAATCATTTTGGAAAAAAAGGGATAACGGGGTACTCGTGGGTAAAATCATTTCCATTGCCAATCAAAAAGGTGGAGTAGGGAAAACGACAACGTGCGTTAACCTTGCTGCGTCTATGGCTGCAACCAAAAGAAACGTCTTAGTTATTGATTTAGATCCACAAGGTAATGCCACGATGGCCAGTGGTATTGATAAGTATGATGTTGATTTTACCGCTTATGATTTATTAGTTGAGCAAACGCCTTTTGATGAAGTTGTGTGTCGCAATACGCCTGCCGGTTATGATTTAATTGCCGCCAATGGTGACGTGACAGCCGCTGAAATTAAATTAATGGAAGTGTTTGCTCGAGAACTTCGTCTTAAAAATACCCTTGCTGATGTGTGGCAACAATACGATTATATTTTTATCGATTGCCCACCTTCGCTAAACTTATTGACGGTCAACGCAATGGCGGCTTCGCATTCTGTGTTAGTACCAATGCAATGCGAATATTTTGCCCTAGAAGGTTTAACCGCATTGATGGATACCATCAGTAAGTTGGCTGCTGTAGTCAATAATGATTTAAAAATTGAAGGGATCTTACGTACCATGTTTGATCCGAGAAACCGTTTGTCGAACGATGTTTCTGAACAGCTTAAAAAACACTTTGGCGATAAAATGTATCGCACCGTTATCCCACGTAATGTTCGTCTAGCTGAAGCGCCTAGCCATGGTAAACCTGCTATGTATTATGATAAGTATTCTGCTGGCTCTAAAGCTTACTTGGCGTTAGCTGGAGAAATTTTGCGTCGTGAAGAAGCACAAGCGATAATGGCTTAACCCCTATTGAATTAAGAAATAAAGGAAAACCCTCAGATGTCTAAACGTGGTTTAGGTAAAGGTCTTGATGCTCTGCTTTCTACTAGCTCACAAGCTCGAGAAAAACAACAAAAAGTGGCGTATAGCCAAGCACTATCTTCTGAAGGCCAACTGGCAGATATTTCTATTTCACAATTGTCTCCCGGTAAATACCAACCAAGAAAAGATATCCAACCAGAAGCGTTGCAAGAATTATCCTCCTCTATTCGCTCGCAAGGCATCATTCAGCCATTAGTCGTTCGTAAAATCAATGAATCACAGTATGAGATTATTGCTGGTGAGCGTCGTTGGCGTGCCGCTAAACTCGCAGGGCTAACTCAAGTACCTTGTGTGGTTAAGAATGTTCAAGACCGCGCTGCCATCGCGATGGCGTTAATTGAAAACATTCAACGTGAAAATCTCAATGCCATCGAAGAGGCGCAAGCGTTAGAACGCCTACAAAAAGAATTTGAATTGACCCATCAACAAGTCGCCGATGCGATTGGTAAATCCCGTACTGCGGTAACCAATTTGTTGCGCCTCAATACGCTTGATGAGTCAGTAAAGCATTGCGTTATATCAAAAGAACTAGAAATGGGGCATGCCAGAGCCCTTCTATCTCTTGAATTATGTGATCAAAGTAATGTTGCAAAAATTGTAGTTGCCAAGAAATTAACCGTTAGACAAACTGAAGCTCTAGTCAAAAAACATTTAGAGCCAGTAGAAGATAAGCCCGCTGAGGAAGATATCCCAGCGCAAGGTCTGGCGGAAAAGCTTTCTGAGCAGTTTGGTACTAAGGTGGTGATTCGCCGTAATGCTAAAGGCAAAGGCAAGGTCACCATTGATTTTGACGATATAGAGCAGCTTGAAATGCTCCTTAACACAAAGTTAGCTAGAAATTAACCTTGTTACTATAATATCGCCAAACAATTAACAGAATGTGAAAATAATCATTTTACGCCTTGCTCTTTTCTGTATTAGAAACAAAGTAAGGTGTAGTATGTTCTGCGCATACAGCTGAACCAAAAACAAATGTAATTGGGTGTAAATAGAATGTTTTTTTTAGTTTTAACTCAGTTTATTGTAGTTGGTGCGTTTAGCTTGATCAGTTTGTATGTTCAGGGAGATATGGCGAGTCAATCTGCCATTTTTGGGGGGCTGGTGTACTGCATCCCGTATATCGTAACAAGTTTGTATTTAAACAAGCCTGGGGCGGATACGGCAGCAAAAGTAATGGCGAAAGCCTATATTGGTTTAGCTTATAAGTTTGTAATCACCGTTGCTCTCTTTGTGTATTTTTTCAAGTACACGGAAGTGCATTTAATTACTTTCTTTTCAGGCTATATCTTAGCTTTTGTTGTGCAATGCATTATGTCATTTGGTTTTATCAAACGTAATTAGACAGGATATCTAATGGCTGGTTCAGGTGAATTAACTCCTCAGGAGTACATCTCACACCATCTTACGAACTTACAAGCTGGTAGCGGTTTCTGGACGTTTAATATTGATTCATTAATTTTTTCGGTCCTTTTAGGCTCGTTAATGATGTGGATCTTTTACCGTGTTGGCAAAAAAGCCACTAGCGGTGTACCAGGAAAGCTTCAGTGCTTCGTCGAAATGGTCGTTGAGTTTGTTGATGCCTCAGTAAAAGATATTTTCCATGGGAAGAACGCATTAGTGGCTCCATTAGCGTTAACCGTCTTCGGATGGGTATTTCTAATGAACCTAATGGATCTTATTCCGGTCGACTTTATTCCACATACAGCGACGCTTTTGGGAATTCCTTATCTACGTGTTGTACCTACCACTGACGTTAACATTACGATGTCGATGTCACTTGGTGTATTTATCTTGATTCTTTACTACAGCATTAAGATAAAAGGTATCGGTGGATTTGCCAAAGAGCTTGGCTTACAACCTTTCAATCATTGGGCATTTATTCCAATTAACCTGATTTTGGAAGGCGTAACGTTATTGGCTAAACCAGTCTCTTTAGGCTTGCGTTTATTCGGTAACATGTATGCGGGTGAGTTGATTTTCATTCTGATCGCAGGGCTTCTGCCTTGGTGGTCACAATGGGTTCTATCCGTGCCTTGGGCGATTTTCCACATATTGATCATCACCCTGCAGGCATTTATCTTTATGATTTTGACGATAGTTTATCTATCTCAAGCATCAGAAGAACATTAATAAAAAATTTTTTACATAACATTCAGATAAAACTTGGAGTTATAAATGGAAAACTTAAACATGGATCTGCTGTACATCGCTGCGGCTATCATGATGGGTCTAGCGGCAATCGGTGCAGCTATTGGTATCGGTATGCTAGGTGGTAAATTCCTAGAAGGTGCAGCTCGTCAACCAGATCTAATCCCTCTACTACGTACTCAGTTCTTCATCGTAATGGGCCTTGTGGATGCGATTCCTATGATCGCTGTTGGTCTAGGTCTGTATGTGATGTTTGCGGTCGCCGGATAACTTTTCATCCCGGTATTTGTTTTTAAATTGCAAACAAAGGAGAGTGTGCGGTGAACATTAACGCAACTCTGTTAGGTCAAGCGATAGCATTCGTGCTGTTTGTGTGGTTCTGCATGAAATATGTATGGCCGCCACTAATGGCAGCAATCGAAAATCGTCAGAAAAATATTGCTGACGGTTTAGCAGCCGCTGACCGCGCAGCTAAAGACTTGAGCCTAGCGCAAGCTAATGCTTCGGACAAATTGAAAGAAGCGAAAAAAGCTGCTGCTGAGATCATCGATCAAGCGAATAAGCGTAAAAGTCAGATTTTAGAAGAAAGCCAACTTGAAGCTCAAGCTGAGCGTCAAAAGATCTTAGATCAAGGCCGTGCTGAAATTGAAACTGAACGCAATCGCGCACGCGATGAACTTCGTAAGCAAGTAGCTATATTAGCTATCGCCGGTGCTGAGAAAATTCTGGAGCGTTCTATTGATCAGAACGTAAACCAAGATATTCTCGACGATATTACTGCAAAATTGTAACTAGAGGGGCAGCATATGTCTGATTTGACTACAATCGCACGCCCCTATGCTAAAGCAGCTTTTGAATTTTCGGTTGAGAAAGATGCAGTAGACCAGTGGTCTGAAATGCTTTCTTTCGCTGCTGAAGTCGCAAGAAATGAAGATGTAGTTGGTTTATTGAATAAAGCGCTTGCCGCGGATCAATTAGCCGAAGTCTTTGTTTCAATTTGCGCTGAGTTTGATGAAAACGGTAAAAACTTTTTGAAAGTTCTTGCTGAGAATGGCCGCTTAAAGGCCCTTCCTGAGATTTGTGAAGAGTTCTCTATTCTTAAAAAAGAATTAGATAATCAAGTAGATGTGAGTGTTGTTTCAGCAAGCACACTAACTGAGACTCAATTAGCAGAAATCAGCAAAAAACTCGAGCAGCGTCTTGATCGTAAAGTAAAGCTGAATTGCAGTGTAGATGAGACTCTACTTAGTGGAGTTATTATTCGAGCCGGAGACTTAATAATCGACAACTCAACTCGCGGTCGTTTGAACCGTTTGAGTGACGCATTAATGTCTTAATGGGGATTGGAGCATGCAACTTAATTCCACAGAAATTAGCGAGCTGATCAAACAGCGCATTGAGAAATTCGATGTTGTGAGTGAAGCACGCAATGAAGGTACTATCGTCTCTGTGAGCGATGGTATTATCCGCATCCACGGTTTAGCCGATGTGATGCAGGGTGAAATGATTGAACTACCGGGCGGTCTTTACGCGCTTGCACTTAACCTTGAGCGTGACTCGGTTGGTGCGGTTGTAATGGGCCCGTATGCTAACCTTCAGGAAGGCATGAAAGTAACGGGTACTGGTCGTATCCTTGAAGTACCTGTAGGTCCTGAATTGCTTGGTCGTGTGGTAAACACACTTGGCCTACCAATTGATGGTAAAGGCCCTATTGATGCAAAACTCACTTCTCCAGTAGAAATGATTGCACCAGGTGTTATCGATCGTAAATCAGTAGATCAACCAGTACAAACTGGTTATAAGTCTGTTGACTCAATGATTCCAATCGGCCGTGGTCAGCGTGAGCTTATCATCGGTGACCGTCAGACGGGTAAAACCGCGATGGCGATTGATGCGATCATTAACCAACGAGATTCTGGAATCTTCTCTATCTACGTAGCGATTGGCCAAAAAGCCTCTACCATTGCTAACGTAGTACGTAAACTTGAAGAGCACGGCGCACTAGCAAACACTATCGTGGTTGTAGCATCGGCTTCTGAGTCTGCGGCATTGCAATACCTGGCTCCATATTCAGGTTGTGCAATGGGTGAGTACTTCCGTGATCGCGGTGAAGATGCTCTGATTGTTTATGATGATCTATCTAAACAAGCGGTAGCTTACCGTCAGATTTCTCTACTTCTAAAACGTCCACCTGGTCGTGAAGCGTTCCCTGGTGATGTTTTCTACCTTCACTCTCGTCTTTTAGAGCGTGCGTCTCGTGTAAGCGAGCACTATGTAGAAACCTTTACTAAAGGTGAAGTGAAAGGTAAGACAGGTTCTTTAACCGCTCTTCCTATCATTGAAACGCAAGCTGGTGACGTATCTGCATTCGTACCGACTAACGTAATCTCGATTACCGATGGTCAGATCTTCCTACAAACTGAGCTATTTAATGCTGGTGTTCGCCCTGCGGTTGACCCAGGTATTTCGGTATCTCGTGTAGGTGGTTCAGCGCAAACTAAGATCATTAAGAAACTGTCTGGTGGTATTCGTACCGCGCTTGCACAGTATCGTGAACTTGCAGCGTTTGCTCAGTTCTCATCTGATCTTGATGCTGCGACCAAGAAGCAGTTGAACCATGGTCAAAAAGTAACTGAGTTAATGAAGCAGAAGCAATACGCTCCATTCTCTGTATTTGACCAAGCATTGGTTATCTTTGCTGCTGAGCGCGGTTATTTAGACACAATCGAGCTAAACAAATTAGCTGATTTTGAAGCCGCTCTTCTATCGTACGCTCACGGTCAATTTGCTGATTTCGTTGCTGAAATCAACAAGACGGGTGCTTATAACGATGAAATCGAAGCCACACTTAAGAAGTTGGTTGATGGTTTCGTAGCAACCCAGACCTGGTAATTCGTAGGTGATGTTTATGATTAATTTAAATTTTAGTTATCAGCATCACCAGTTAGCGAATGTCCATTAAAGGAGAGTAACGATGGCCGGCGCAAAAGAGATTCGTACTAAAATTGGTAGTGTTAAGAGCACACAAAAAATTACGAAGGCAATGAAAATGGTTGCGGCTTCCAAGATGCGTCGTACACAAGACGCGATGGAATCGTCTCGACCATATGCAGAAACAATGCGTAAAGTGATCGGTCATGTAGCCAATGCCAACCTTGAGTATAAGCACCCTTATCTTGAGGAGCGTGAAGCTAAAAAAGTAGGCTACATTATCGTGTCAACCGACCGTGGTTTATGTGGTGGTTTAAACATTAACTTGTTTAAAGCAGCATTAAACGACATGAAGGCATGGTCTGATAAAGGCGCAAGTGTTGAACTTGCAGTGATTGGTAGTAAAGCTACCTCCTTCTTCAGACATACTGGCGCTAAAGTATCTGCTCAAATTTCAGGTTTAGGTGATGAGCCTAGTCTTGAATCTTTGATTGGTTCTGTCGGTGTAATGCTGAAAAAATACGACGAAGGTGAACTTGATCGCCTATACGTAGTATTTAACCGGTTCGTTAACACTATGGTTCAAGAACCTAAGATCGATCAATTGCTACCTTTGCCTAAATCGGATAGCGATGACATGAAACGCACTCATTCTTGGGATTATATTTATGAGCCTGAACCTAAGCCGTTATTAGATACTTTGCTTCGACGTTATGTTGAATCTCAAGTGTATCAAGGCGTGGTGGAAAATCTCGCATGTGAGATGGCAGCCCGAATGATTGCGATGCAAGCAGCAACAGATAATGCGAGTAATCTGATTGAAGATTTAGAACTTGTGTATAACAAAGCGCGTCAAGCGGCGATTACACAAGAGCTATCAGAAATCGTATCTGGTGCAGCAGCAGTTTAATTTTATTGTTAAATCAGGTTTCGTTATTTGAATGAAGCTTAGGTAAATTAATAGTTTAGAGGATTAACGATGGCTACAGGTAAGATCGTACAGATCATCGGTGCAGTAGTCGACGTAGAGTTCCCACAGGACAGTGTACCTCGTGTATACGATGCCCTGAACGTTGTTGACGCAAAAGAACGTCTTGTTCTTGAAGTGCAACAGCAACTTGGCGGTGGCGTAATTCGCGCAATCGTAATGGGTAGCTCTGATGGTTTACGTCGTGGTTTGGAAGTGGTTAATACAGGCGCTCCAATCTCAGTACCAGTAGGAACAAAAACACTTGGTCGCATCATGAACGTATTAGGTGATGCTATCGATGAGTGTGGTGAAATTGGCGCAGAAGAAAACTACGCAATTCACCGTGCTGCACCAAGCTACGAAGAGCAGTCGAACGTAACTGAACTTCTAGAAACCGGTGTTAAAGTAATCGACTTAATTTGTCCATTCGCTAAGGGTGGTAAAATCGGTCTATTCGGTGGTGCAGGTGTAGGTAAGACCGTTAACATGATGGAACTTATCAACAACATCGCACTACAACACTCAGGTCTATCAGTGTTTGCTGGTGTTGGTGAGCGTACTCGTGAAGGTAACGATTTCTACTTTGAAATGCAGGAAGCCGGTGTTGTAAACATCGAAGAGCCTGAAAAATCAAAAGTAGCAATGGTTTACGGTCAAATGAACGAGCCACCGGGTAACCGTCTGCGCGTAGCATTGACTGGTCTAACAATGGCGGAAAAATTCCGTGATGAAGGCCGTGACGTACTACTGTTCATCGATAACATTTACCGTTATACCCTTGCGGGTACAGAGGTATCGGCTCTACTAGGTCGTATGCCATCTGCGGTAGGTTATCAGCCAACACTAGCGGAAGAAATGGGTGTGCTTCAAGAGCGTATCACTTCTACTAAGAATGGTTCTATCACTTCTGTACAAGCGGTATACGTACCTGCGGATGACTTAACTGACCCATCTCCAGCGACAACGTTTGCTCACTTGGATGCAACGGTTGTACTTAACCGTAACATCGCAGCTATGGGTCTATACCCTGCGATTGACCCACTAGATTCTTCATCTCGTATGTTGGATCCACTTGTTGTTGGTCAAGAGCACTACAATGTTGCTCAAGGTGTACAGACTACTCTACAACGCTATAAAGAGTTAAAAGACATCATCGCGATCTTGGGTATGGATGAGCTATCTGAAGAAGATAAGCAACTTGTATCTCGTGCTCGTAAGATTGAACGTTTCCTAACTCAGCCTTATCACGTAGCGGAAGTATTTACTGGTGACCCTGGTGTGTACGTTTCTCTAAAAGAAACACTACGCGGCTTTAAAGGTCTGATCGCTGGTGACTACGATGATATTCCTGAGCAAGCATTCATGTACTGTGGTTCGATTGACGACGCAGTAGAGAACGCTAAGAAGCTTTAAGTTTAAAAGACAAAGACGTTTAAATTTAAACACTGAGTTTATTAAGCTATAAGCTAATTAGGAGGCAACATGGCTATGACTTTTCACCTAGACATCGTAAGTGCTGAGAAAAAATTATTTTCTGGTACGGTCGAATCTTTCATGGTGACAGGTAGTGAAGGTGAACTAGGTATTTACCCAGGACACACTCCACTTCTGACTGCTATTAAGCCTGGTATGGTGCGTTTAATTAAGCAACACGGCCACGAAGAAATTATTTATGTTTCTGGTGGCATGGTTGAAGTTCAACCGGGTACTGCAACAGTACTGGCTGATACCGCAATCCGTGGTGAAGACTTAGATGCAGCTAAGGCTGAAGAAGCCAAACGCAAAGCTGAAGAGAATATTAAGAATCAGCATGGCGACATTGACTTCGTTAAAGCGACCAGTGATCTGGCGAAAGCAATTGCTCAGTTACGAGTAATTGAATTAACGCGCAAATCACATCGTTAAGTTTTAGCGGTAATAGAGTAAGAATAAAAGGCGGCCTAAGGTCGCCTTTTTTGTTGTTTTTTTGTCAGTACGTCTCAAATTTTGGTCAAAGTGACTACTTTTAAGGTAGAATCTTTGCAGATTAATCTTATAGGTAATGCTTTATGAATTTTAGCGCTGTCATTCTTGCCGCGGGTAAAGGTACTCGCATGTATTCTGAAAAACCTAAAGTCCTACACCGCTTGGCTGGTCGTCCGATGGCAAAACATGTCATTGATACTTGTGCCAAAGTGGGTGCGCAAAATATTCATTTGGTTTATGGCCACGGTGGCGATCAAATGAAGGAAGCTTTAGGTTCTGAGCCAGTTAATTGGGTGCTACAAGAAAAACAACTTGGAACTGGCCACGCGGTGAACCAAGCGGCTCCCGATTTTGCTGACGATGAAAAAGTTCTTATTTTGTATGGTGATGTACCATTAATTTCTAGTGAAACCGTTGAAAACTTACTCGATGCTCAACCAAATGGTGGTATTGCACTACTAACGGTTATCTTGAAAAAGCCAGAAGGTTACGGCCGTATTATTCGTAAAAATGGCCCAGTGGTAGCGATTGTTGAGCAAAAAGATGCCACGGAAGAACAAAAGCTAATTAAAGAAATCAACACCGGCGTGATGGTTGCCACTGGTGGTGATTTAAAGCGTTGGCTATCCGCGCTTAAAAATGAAAATGCTCAAGGCGAATATTATCTTACCGATATTATTGCCGCTGCTCATAAAGAAGGCCGTGCAGTTGAAGCGGTTCACCCTGTTAGCCCGATAGAGGTTGAAGGCGTTAACGATAGAGCTCAGCTAGCAAGACTGGAAAGAGCCTATCAGTCAATGCAAGCGCAAAGACTATTAGAACAAGGTGTGATGCTACGCGATCCAAATCGTTTTGATTTACGCGGAGAAGTACACTTTGGAATGGACGTTGAAATTGATGTGAATGTTATCTTAAAAGGTAAAGTTACCATTGGTAATAATGTCCAAATCGGCGCTGGCTGCATATTAAAAGATTGTGAGATTAAAGATAACGCGATTCTTTACCCTTATAGCATTGTTGAAGAGTCTGTTGTTGGTGAAGAGTGTACCGTTGGGCCTTATGCGCGTTTACGCCCAGGTTCTGAGCTGAAAAAAGCTGCTCACGTGGGTAACTTTGTTGAAATCAAAAATGCCACTCTAGGTGAAGACTCTAAAGCTGGCCACTTAACTTATTTAGGTGATGCACAAATTGGTGATCGTGTGAATCTTGGTGCTGGTGTGATCACTTGCAACTACGATGGTGCAAATAAGTTTAAGACCACCATTGGTGATGATGTGTTTGTGGGGTCTGATTCTCAATTAATCGCGCCTGTTACGATTGCCGATGGTTCAACCATTGGTGCTGGTACCACATTAACGAAAGATGTGGCTGAGAATGAATTAGTGATCACGCGAGCGAAAGAGCGTGTCATTGCTGGTTGGAAACGCCCAACGAAAAAATAGAACAAAGTTCGTAAAGAGCCGTTTCTCGAAACTCGAAAAAGCCCACAGTTATGTGGGCTTTGTTATATCTAGTCTCGAGAAACGTATTAACTATACTTCTTCTACTAACTCAGCAGTTACTTCTACTTTTGATACTGAGAACAAGTAGCCAGCTAATAAGCCAAGCGTACATAAAACAGCAACAAAACCAGTGGTTGGCAGTGCTTGGCTAGCAAACGCCGCTACTAAAGCACTGGCTAAGCCACTGATACAAATCTGTAAGCTATTTTGTAGTCCCGCTGCGGTAGCAGGGCTGTTTTTGCAACTTGAAAGCGCACGATTGACTACGATTGGGTATAACGCACCGTTCGCGACGGCAATAAAGCAGAACGGGATCAACACCGGCCAAATCGTGCTGATGTCCATTTGCGAAGCAATAAACATCACGATAGATGAAACTGTGAATAGGGCTAATAAAGCTTTTAATACCTTGCCATCACCGAGTTTGGCGACATAACGTTTACCAAAGTAACCACCCGCCATAAAGGCAATGGTTTGAGGAACAAAGCTTAAGCCGATATCTTTTGCATCATAGCCCATAGAAGTCATGATTTCTGGCATACCGGTAAGGTAGGCAAAGAAACACGCTGAAGCCATCGCAAACATCAATACGTTACCTAGGTAAACTCGAGAGCCAAACAAGCCTTTAATATCTTGCTTGATAGACGTTTGTTTTGGTTCGGCTGCTGGATCTTTTGGTTGAGCTAGTGTCATCCAAGTTAGCGCAGCACCGACTACGGTTAAGAAAATAAAGATGCTCGACCAACCAAAGTGGCTCATTAAGAAAACGCCAAGTTGTGGTGCGATAGCAGGTGATAAAGCCACTAATGGCATGATGGATGCAAACACTTGTTGGCTAACTGAGCTTGAGTAGCGCTTAATCACCATCGCTTGCCAGATCACTGCTGGCGCACAAACCCCAATCGCTTGAATAAAGCGTAGAGTCAATAATTGCCATACTTCTTGGCTAAAACCTAAACCCAGTGATGCTAAAGAGAACAGCACTAAGCCAGTCGCGAGCGTATTACGATGACCAAACTTATCAGAAGCTAGACCCCATAACAGCTGACCAGAAGCCATACCGGCTAAAAAGATCGATAAAGACAAAGCAATCGATTCTGGACCAGTAGAAAAATGCGCTTCTAAGGTTTTGAATGCTGGCAAATACATGTCGGTGGCAACAAAGCCCAACATAGATAATGCAGCAAGATAAAATAATTGTGTTTTTGCGATATTCATAAAGCGACCATTCAGGATAGAAATTGACGTAATGCCAAAGATTAACCGCATTATAAATTCTTCTATCTGAGAAATTAAACGTTATAATTTTAACTCATCGTTCAATTTTTTTGATGGATAGAAAAATCAGTTAAGTGGAAGGGAATATGTACTCAAAGCAATCATTACAAATGCTCGATACCGTAGCGCGTATGGGCAGTTTTACTGCAGCGGCAGAGCAATTACATAAAGTTCCTTCGGCGATAAGTTATGCGGTTCGTCAGGTTGAACAAGAGCTTGGTGTGAAACTATTTCATCGATTAACTCGCAAAGTGCAATTAACCGAAGCCGGTGAACACTTTATTAAAGAAGCACGCCAGTTATTGCGTCAAATGGAAGAAGTGAAAGCGCAAACCAAACGAGTCGAAAGTGGTTACCATAAAACCGTTAAGCTAACCCTAGATAACATCGTAAAACTTGAGCAGTTAAAGCCTTTAATTGAGGACTTTTATAACACTTTCGATTATGCCGAATTGCAGATCAACATGGAGGTGTTTAATGGTTCATGGGAAGCGATTTCTGAAGGACGTGCAGATGTTGTGATAGGAGCAACCTCTGCAATTCCAGTGAGTGGCGATTATGGTGTTAAACCTATGGGTAGTATTGACTGGGCGTATGTGATGGCCGCCGACCACCCATTAGCGAGTCAAAGCGAATTAACCGATGACGATTTAGCCGCGATCCCAGCTATTTGTTTGGATGATACCTCGACCATTCTACCTAAACGCCATACTTGGCATTCTGCACAGCAGCGTCGTTTATTACTGCCTAACTGGTTTAGTGCGATTGAGTGTTTAAAAAATAAAGTCGGAATGGGGTATATGCCGCGTCACATGGCGACGTTTTTTATCGAGCAAGGTGATTTAATTGAAGTGAATCTCACCGGCGATAAACCTTTAAGTGCTTGTTGTTTGGTATGGCGCAAGAACCAAGATAATAAGCTGGTGGAATGGTTGATAGACTACCTTGGCGATAGCCAGAAAATGTATCAAGACTGGCTTAAATGAGTTGTGAGCTATGGGAATGACTATTAATCGAAAAATGAAAAAAAGCGCCTTTACCGTTAAATGATTTTACTGGTAAAGGCGCAAGCTAGGATCTAGGGGGGAATCTAGCTTAAATAATAATTAACTTAACTCTGTTAATTAAGAGATTGTTAATTAAGAGATTGTTATCTCAAAGAGGCTTAGCTTAAATCCACATCCTTAGTGCCAAAGAAATAGGTCGCAAGGAAGCCAACAATGTAAGAAATCAGTAGTCCGACTAAGAACACCATCATTGCAGGGAAGATACCGCTAGCGGATGTCATCAGTGGTAGAGCAACAATACCGGATGGACCAAATACGGTATTTAAGCCGACAGGTAATCCAAGATAAGAGACTAAGCCAATAAAGAAGCCACCAGCTGCGCCACCTAAACAAGCCGTCACAAAAGGTTTCACACGAGGTAGAGTTACGCCATAAATCAGTGGCTCACCAATGCCTAAAATTCCCGGAATAATAGCGCCTTTTACTTGCGTTCTTAGTAGAGCATCTTTGTTAGCTTTAAAGTAAAGCGCCATTGAAGCACCCACTTGACCGCCGCCCGCCATGGCTAGAATAGGGAACAGTGAGTTAAAGCCTTGTGTTTCCATTAACGCAAAGTAGACAGGAACAAAACCTTGGTGAATACCAAACACCACTGAGATTAGGAATAAGCCGGCGAGAATAGCGGCACCAATCGGGTTGTCATTTAGGTTTAAGAACAACCAAGACATACCTTTAAACAGCTCGCCACCAATTGGCATGATCACGACAAAAGTCACAACACCCATAATTAATAAGGTGACGACCGAGGTTAAGATCATATCGAGGTCATCGGGCATGTATTTGCGTACAAATTTCTCGACCTGCGCACCAATGATCGCCGCCATCAATACGCCGATAATATTACCGCGTGGATCGATAGTCATACCGAAGAACTCACTCATGCCAGAGTAAATGCCTGAGGTCGCATCTGGGTTATAGCCTAGTACGAACAGTGACGCTAAGATGGCACCGTTAACTCCTGAACCGCCAAAAGCCTGTTGAGCGTTATAGCCAATTAAGATACTTAAGAAAGCAAATAGGCCTTTACCAAATACTTTCATATAAGCGATCAGATCGACCATAAAAACACTTGGCGTTTGATCGAGAACGTAAATTTGCTCAAGTAGGGTAGCAAAACCGAGTAGTAAACCAGCCGCAATAAAGCCCGGAATTAACGGGGTAAAGATGGTGGCAAACTTACTTAAGAAGCGTTGTACACCGCTAGTTTGTTTACTTTTCATCTGCTTTTTTTGATCAGATGCGATGCTCGATAAATCTTGGTTTTCTACTGGTTGTGCTGTTTCTGAGCTTGAATTGGCAATTAAGTCATTCATCAGATCGGCAGCGGTTTGCGCTTTACCTGGGCCTAAAATAATTTGCAGTTGTTCGTCACCTTCAACCACCCCCATTACGCCAGCGACTGACTTTAAGCTTGTTAAATCAATCACACCGTAGTTGTTGAGTGATAGGCGTAAGCGCGTCATGCAGTTGCCGCATTTATTGATATTTGCACTACCACCAACGGTCGCTAAGATGGTTTCCATCATTGCAGAAGTAATTTTCGCCATGATTTTATTCCTTTAGTGATTGTGAAATCAGTTAATTAAAGCGGCACGAATAAAGCCGTTATGTTGAGTTAAACGCTGTTTTGCTTGCTGCGCATCAATATCAGCTAGGATCATCAAAATAGCGGTTTTGCAGTGACGGTCACATGCATTCAATGCTTGTTCAGCTTGCTCAGTCGTCGCGCCGGTTGCTTCCACCACAATATTGGTTTGGCGCTGAATGAGTTTGGCGTTAGTGGCTTCTACATCCACCATTAGGTTGCCAAAGACTTTACCACTGCGAATCATTGCGCCAGTGGTTAACATATTCAGTACTAGTTTTTGTGCGGTGCCAGCTTTCATGCGAGATGAGCCAGTAACCACTTCGGCACCGACAATCGGAGTAATCACTATTTTGGCTTGTGCTTCCATTGGGCAACCCGGATTGCAAGCCAGTGAGACTGTGGTCGCGCCTACTGAATTAGCATATTTCAAACCGCCAATCACATAAGGAGTACGGCCACTGGCGGCGATTCCCACTACTACGTCTTTGTTGGTTAGATTTAGTGATTCAAGATCCGACTGGCCGAGTTCGACATTGTCTTCAGCATTCTCGACCGCTTTTAAAATAGCTTGATGACCACCCGCAATTAAACCGACTACTAGCTCTGGGTTGCTTCCATAAGTTGGCGGGCACTCACTTGCATCAAGAATACCTAGTCGGCCAGAAGTGCCTGCGCCCATATAAATCAATCGACCACCAGAGGCAAACGCTTGGGTGATCACATCGACTGCTTGAGCAATTTTGGGTAGTTCCGCTTTCACCGCCAGAGGGACTTTTTGATCTTCTTGGTTAATGATGGTCAGCATCTCTTGTGTTGAAAGGGTATCAATCTCAGCACTGGCAGTATTTCGGCTTTCCGTCACTAAGTGGGTTAAATCAATTTTCATAATATGTCTCTTTGGTGGAAGGTGATTTGATGGCGATAATATGGAATAAATTATTCTTTGTTGGTGATCGGGATCACAGCTGAAGTTATTCTTTTTAGGCTTATTTATGGAATAATGGCGTGATAATTTTGTTTAATATCTCAGCGATTTTCATTAGTGTTTAATTAAATTAATGAGTTAAATTAGCTTGTTGTTATTCCTATTGTTGGAATAATTTATTCTTTTTTGTGAGTTGTTTAGGGTGGTTTATGTCGGTTTTTCATAAAATGATTAAACAAAGGGATGGTATTTCATCGAGTGGACGAAAAATTATCGACTGGATAAATCAAAACCCAGAGCAAGCTTGCCATTTAACCAGCCAAGAGATGGCCGATTTAATTCAGGTTAGCCAATCAAGTATCGTTAAGCTTACGCAAAAGCTCGGCTATAAGGGTTACAGTCAGTTTAAATTGGCGATTAATGAAGATTTAATTCGTCGCCATTCCTCTCAAGTGACCCCTTTACATCATGATATTTTGGCCGATGATCCGGTTACTGTGATTGCTCAGAAGCTAGTCCAAAGCAAGATTGATGCAATGGTCAATACCACCAATGCATTGTCGATGGCGGTGTGCGAGCAAGCGATTCATTGGATTGATAATGCTGAGCGAGTGCAAATTGTCGGCATTGGTGGCTCAGCATTAACCGCCAAGGATTTAAGTTATAAATTACTTAAGTTAGGTGTCACAGCGTTAACTGAATCAGATAGTCATGTCCAATTGGCGGTAGCGCGCATTTTAACCCCGCAAGATGTGCAAATCGTGATTTCATTTTCAGGGGATAGAAAAGAAGTGTTATTAGCCGCGGAAACCGCCAAGCAGCAAGGCGCGAAAGTGATCGCATTAACCTCACCCAAAAGCAGTAAATTAAGAAAAATTGCCGATCTATGTTTTGATACCATTGCCGATGAAAGTCAAAACCGCAGTTCTTCTATTGCATCGCGTACAGCACAAAACGTAATTACCGATTTATTGTTTATTCAGCTAGTCCAATATAAAGAAGATACTGCCAGAGTGCTAATTGATGAAATTCGCTCGGATGTTGAACGCTTTTCTTCAAAGTGATCTTTAATAAAAATATCAAGATAAAGCACTTATCAGCGTTATGTATTGGATGATAAGTGCTTTGATTTTGTAGACTAGCTTATTGTTAAAGTTAACTTAAAAAGAACTTATACGACGGGCTGTCATTTTCATCTTTATATTGGTAACCCAACTCTTTTAGATGAGCGGAAAAACGCTCTAAGTCGGAATCTTCTAGCTCAAAACCACATAACACTCGACCATAATCCGCGCCATGGTTACGGTAGTTAAATAAGCTAATGTTCCAATGAGTACCTAAAGTACTAAGGAAGTTCAGTAGTGCACCAGGGGATTCAGGAAACTCAAAGCTGTATAAACGTTCTTTCAATGGTTTAAGAGGCTTTCCGCCCACCATATAACGAACATGCAGCTTCGCCATTTCATCATCAGAAAGGTCTGCTACTGGATAGCCGCCTTGGCGTAGTTCTTCAACAATATGATCTAACTCTTGTTGACCATCTTGCAGGCGAACACCGACAAAAATATTGGCTTGAGTGTCATCGTTATAACGATAATTAAACTCTGTTACCGCACGGCCACCAATTAGATTACAAAACTCAAAGAAGGCGCCTTTGCGTTCAGGAATCGTGACCGCTAACAAACCTTCACGTTTTTCACCAAGTTCGCAGCGTTCTGAAACATAACGTAGCCCGTGGAAGTTGGTATTGGCGCCAGACAGTACCGTACCAAGTTGTTTACCTTGCAGTTGATGTTGTTCAGTAAACTTCTTCAAACCCGCTAAGGCAAGTGCCCCTGAAGGCTCAGCAATCGCGCGAGTATCTTCAAAGATGTCTTTGACTGCCGCGCAGATTTCATCGCTAGAAACCGTAATGTGTCCATCAAGGTATTCTTGGCAGACGCGGAAGGTTTCATTGCCTATGATTTTTACCGCCACACCATCGGCGAACATGCTAACGCGATCAAGTGGTACTGGTTTACCGGCATCGAGCGCGGCTTTTAAACAGGCGGAATCTTCCGGCTCAACCGCAATCACTTTAATCTCTGGCATTAATTGTTTGATTAATACCGCCACACCGGCGGCTAAACCACCGCCACCTACTGGCACAAAGATATAATCTAAGTGGCCATTTTGTTGCAGCATTTCCATGCCGATCGTGCCTTGACCAGCGATCACTAACGGGTGATCAAAGGGCGGCACATAGGAATAGCCATGTAATTCGGCTAAACGCTCGGCTTCGGCTTTGGCTTCATCAAAGTTACTACCGTGAAGTAATACTTCCCCACCAAAGTTACGTACTGCCGTGACTTTAATGTCTGGTGTGGTGGTCGGCATCACGATAATGGCTTTGATATTCAGCAAATTACCAGATAGCGCGATACCTTGGGCGTGATTACCTGCCGATGCAGTGATTACACCGGCCTGCTTTTGCGCTTCAGTTAAACTGGCGACCATGTTGTAGGCGCCACGTAGTTTAAAAGAGTGAACCGGTTGGCGGTCTTCACGCTTGATTTGTACTTTATTGCCTAAGCGCTCCGATAAGCGGGTCATTTCCTGAAAAGGAGTAACGATCGCCGCTTCATAGACTGGTGCGCGCAAAATGTGGCGCAGGTATTCTGCGCCAGTATGTGGCAAATTGAGCGATTGGGATTCATCTGGCATAAGGATTACTCCTCTAGCTTAGATTTATCACGTACCGCGCCTTTATCTGCGCTGGTGGCTAACATCGCGTAAGCTTTAAGGGCAAAAGACACACTGCGCTCACGAGCGGCAGGTTTCCAACCGAGTTGGTCTTGTTTAGCGCGACGTTCTGCTAATTCTTGCTCGCTCACTTCGAGTTCAATCGTACGGTTAGGAATGTCGATGGTGATCGTGTCACCTTGGTTAACTAAACCTATCGTGCCGCCATTAGCCGCTTCTGGAGAGGCATGACCAATCGATAAACCTGACGTACCACCAGAAAAGCGTCCATCAGTTAGTAGCGCACATTCTTTACCTAAGCCCATAGATTTTAGGTAAGTGGTTGGGTAAAGCATTTCTTGCATGCCCGGGCCACCTTTAGGGCCTTCGTAGCGGATCACTACCACATCACCAGCTTTGACTTTGCCACCTAGAATGCCTTCAACCGCATCTTCTTGGCTTTCAAATACCACAGCAGGGCCTTTGAATTGTAAGCTGTTTTCATCAACGCCTGCGGTTTTAACAATACAACCATCGAGTGCAATATTACCGCTGAGTACCGCAAGACCACCATCTTGGCTAAAGGCGTTTTCTTTGGTGCGAATACAACCATTTTCACGGTCATCATCGAGCGTATCCCAACGACAATCTTGTGAGAAAGCTTTGGTGGTACGAATACCCGCAGGGCCCGCGCGGAAGAATTTCTTCACTTCTTCGGATTCGGTTTGCATGATGTCGTACTGCGCTAATTGCTCAGACATACTTAGACCAAGGACGGTTCTGGTTTGATTATGGATAAGACCTGCACGATCAAGTTCTGCCAAAATCGCCATCACACCACCAGCGCGGTGAACATCTTCCATGTGGTATTTCGGTGTGGAAGGGGCCACTTTACAGATGTTGGGAATTTGACGAGACATGCGATCGATATCGTCCATCACAAAGTCAATGTCACCTTCTTGAGCCGCGGCTAATAGGTGAAGTACGGTATTGGTTGAGCCGCCCATTGCGATATCGAGCGCCATCGCATTTTCAAAGGCATCTTTATTAGCAATATTACGTGGCAGTGCTGAGTCATCATCTTCTAGGTAGTAACGTTTTGTTAGTTCAACAATGCGTTGGCCGGCTTTAAGGAAAAGTTGTTCACGGTCAGCGTGCGTCGCTAGCATTGAACCATTACCCGGCTGACTTAAACCAAGCGCTTCAGTTAAGCAGTTCATTGAGTTGGCGGTAAACATACCTGAACATGAGCCACACGTTGGGCAAGCAGAGCGCTCGACTTGTTCGCTTTGTTCATCGGATACTTTTGGATCCGCGCCTTGGATCATGGCATCAACTAAATCAAGCTTGATGATCTGATCTGAAAGCTTAGTTTTACCCGCTTCCATTGGGCCACCAGAAACAAAGATCACTGGAATATTAAGACGCATTGATGCCATTAACATTCCCGGAGTGATTTTGTCACAGTTAGAGATACAGACCATAGCATCGGCGCAGTGGGCATTAACCATGTACTCTACGGAGTCGGCAATCAGTTCGCGCGATGGTAGAGAATACAGCATGCCGCCGTGCCCCATCGCGATACCATCATCCACGGCGATGGTGTTAAATTCTTTAGCGATACCGCCTGCTTTTTCAATTTCAGCAGCAACCAGTTGGCCCATGTCTTTTAGGTGCACGTGACCGGGAACAAACTGAGTAAATGAGTTAACTACGGCAATAATTGGCTTACCGAAGTCTTCTTCTTTTACACCGGTGGCACGCCATAAAGCACGTGCGCCAGCCATGTTACGGCCGTGAGTGGTAGTGGCGGAGCGATAGATAGGCATAGTGTTAAATCCTTTTAAATCTTAATAAATTGGTCAATCAATATTGGTAAACTACTCGTTATTTAGGCTTATTTACCTTGAGGGTAAACTGGATCTAACCAGTCCCATTTGTCTTCGGTAGTACCATCAAATAAGCCAAAGAAGCTTGATTGAATATGTTCGGTAATTGGGCCGCGTTTGCCAGCGCCAACCGTAATTTGGTCGACACTACGTACCGGTACAATTTCAGCCGCGGTGCCAGTCATAAAGATTTCATCGGCAAGGTAGAGTGCTTCACGGGCAATGTTGGCTTCTTCAATTTCATAGCCGAGCTCTTTGGCTAGGATAACAATTGAATCACGAGTAATACCTGGCAGAATCGAGCTGGTGGCAGGAGGTGTGACAATCTTGCCATTCTTCACTACAAAAATATTTTCACCCGCGCCTTCTGAAATATAACCATTCACGCTCAATGCAATTCCTTCATCGTAACCATGACGACGAGCTTCACCACCGACCAATAAAGAAGAAAGGTAGTTACCACCGGCTTTAGCGGCGGTTGGAATGGTGTTTGGCGCAGCGCGGTTCCAGCTAGAAATCATCGCATCGACACCATTAGCCAGCGCTTCTTCACCTAGGTAAGAACCCCAAGGGAAAGCGGCAATGATTACTTCCATTTCTGAATCGACTGGTGGGCAAACCCCTAGACCAACATTACCGACAAAACCTAATGGACGAATATAAGCTGAATCTAGCTTGTTAACGCGTAGCGTTTCGCGACAGGCTTCCATCATTTCTTCTACTGAATATGGAATTGGGAAACGGTAGATTTTTGCTGAATCTTTTAAGCGATCCATATGTTCTTTATGACGGAACACAATTGGGCCATTTGGCGTGTTGTAGCAACGAATACCTTCAAATACCGAAGTACCATAGTGCATAGCATGCGTTAAGACGTGGACATTAGCCTCAGCCCAAGGCACCATTTTTCCATTAAACCAAATAAAATCTGCGGTATTTGTAGCCATCTTGGTCTTCCTTTTCAATTCGATGTTTTTATTCTTCTACTAAATGCGTTTGCAGCAGTTGAGTTTCGACGGTGCGAATGTCCCATAGCTTTTCAATCTGATTGATCAAAATCGTGATAGGTCGGTTGCTATCCACAATAATTTCCACTGTTGCAACATTACTTTCGTGGTTCACGGTGGCGATCACTTGTCGGATTATAAAACCACGATGTCGAATCACGCGCAACACTCGCTCTAACAATACGGGTTTGTCGTCTGCTTTTATGTTTAATTGATATCTGTCCATTAGGTGTTCTCCAACATATCTTGGTTTGCGGCGCCCGGTGGCACTAATGGCCAAACATTTTCTTCTTCTGAAATTAAAACGTGTAATAAGTAAGGCGTTTCACTGGCAAGCATTTCTTTTAATGCCGGCTCTACTTCTTCTTTGCGAGTAATAGTTTTGCCCGGAATATCGAACGCTTTAGCTAGCATGATGAAATCTGGGTTGTCATCCAAAATGGTTTCACTGTGGCGACCATCAAAAAACAGTGATTGCCATTGGCGAACCATGCCTAAACGTTGGTTATTCAGTAGCACCATTTTGACTGGGATTTTGCGGCGCTTTAATGTGCCAAGCTCTTGGATGTTCATCATAAAAGAGCCATCGCCAGTGATCAGAATTGACTCATCATTTGGACGAGCGACTTTAGCTCCCATTGCCGCAGGCAGACCAAAGCCCATGGTGCCAAGACCGGCTGAGGTGATGTAGTTTTGCGGCGCGCGCGGTTGAATATGTTGCGCTGCCCACATTTGGTGTTGGCCTACGTCAGTCGAGATCATCGAACTGTCCGGCATCATATCTGACAGTTGTTTCAACAGTTTTGGCGCATAAATCAAATCACCCGGATGATCGTAGCGCCATTTGAATTTCTTTCTTAAACGGTCGCAATGCTCATTCCATTCAGTAACATCATTGCTTACTTCCAGTTGCGGTAGCAGTAGGTTGAGATCGCCGCGTAATGGTGCGTGAGCATGACGTAGTTTATTAAATTCTGCCGCATCAATATCTAAATGAATTACTTTAGCGTGTGGTGCAAAGGTATCTAGCTTGCCGGTTACTCGGTCATCAAAACGCGCACCGACTACGATTAATAAGTCACATTCTTGCACCACTAGGTTAGCGGCTTTGGTGCCGTGCATGCCGAGCATACCTAGGTAGTGTGGATAGTGACGCTCAACCGTACCTAAGCCTTTTAGAGTGCTGACGGTTGGGATTGGATTTAACTTTAAAAACTCACGGACTGTATCGGTTGCATGAGCGAGTTGAACGCCGCCACCGACATATAAAACCGGCTTATGACTATTGGCTAAAACTTGTTGAGCTTCTTCGATGGCTTGCTGAGTTGCAACTGGAATAGCAGGGGGAGTAAATTCAGGCAGTATCTTGGTTGGCGCTTGAGCTAATTGAACATCTTTAGCGATATCGACTAATACCGGACCGGGGCGACCGGATTTGGCTAACTCAAAGGCTTCAGAAAGAGTGGGAGCGAGTTCGTTGATATCCGTCACTAAGTAGCTGTGTTTACAACACGATAGCGACATGCCGATCACATCCATTTCTTGGAAAGCATCGGTACCGATATGAGTACTGGCAACTTGTCCTGTGATGGCAACGATAGGGATCGAATCCATTAAGGCATCGGCAAGACCGGTCACTAGGTTAGTGGCACCGGGGCCGGAAGTGGCCATACAAACCGCAACGTCTTGTGTAGAACGAGCCATTCCAATGGCTGCCATCGCTGCGCCTTGTTCATGGCGGCATAAGATATGTTCGACATCACCATCATACAGCGCATCATAGATTGGCATGATGGCGCCACCAGGGTAACCAAATACGGTTTTTATGCCTTCTTGCTGTAGTGCGCTGACTACCAACTCTGCTCCATTCATCGTTTAGTCTCCTGCGCGTTTTGCGGTTTGTCTTCCATGTGTTGTGTCTGCATGAGGCGTATTCCTTGTCCTACTGTATTGGTATTAATTTATTATTATTGTCATGACCAATGGTAAATTTTTATGTTTAAAAAGAGATAAAAAAAGCCCCCGACTTAAAGTGCGGGGGCTTGATAGTGTTTGGTGTTACTTATCGCTCACTAATCCCCGCGCGGACCGAATAATGACCACGACTAGGAGAATAATCAGAGTGTGAATACGAGCGATAGGGTTCATTCCAATTCCATTTGAAAGCGTAACGTAATCTGTACTGTTAGTGGTATCACATAAATTGATCATATTACAAGCAAAAACTCACACTTTTTTAACCATACGGCTCACTTCAAAGCTTGTATACAGGAGTACTTAATCAAAATATAAAAGAAGTGGATAGATAAATGGAATTAGCAATCATACATAGTCGAGCCTGCGTAGGGGTAGAAGCGCCAGAAGTGACCGTCGAGGTCCATATAAGCAACGGAATGCCTGGATTTTCGTTAGTTGGCCTACCGGAAACCACGGTCAAAGAAGCTAAAGACCGAGTACGCAGCGCGATTTTAAATTCGAACTTTGAATTTCCAGCAAAAAGAATCACGGTCAATTTAGCGCCGGCCGATTTACCCAAAGAAGGCGGTCGTTTTGATTTGCCGATTGCACTAGGCATTTTGGCTGCCTCTCAACAAATCGCAATTAATAAGCTCGATAGCCATGAGTTTGTTGGAGAGTTGGCTTTGTCTGGCGAACTTAGAAGAGTTAAAGGCGTACTTCCCGCAGCATTAGCTTGTATTAAACAACAGCGAACCTTAGTCGTCCCCAAAGACAATGGCGATCAAGCCGCACTTGTTGGCCAAGAAGTACATAAATCCGCGACTACCTTATTGGAAGTGTGCGCCGATCTATGTGGTCAGCAGACCATGGGATTATTTACCACAGACAAAGCGCAACCCAAGGCAAATAATGACCGTGACTTACAAGATATTATTGGTCAACAGCAAGGTAAGCGGGCACTCGAAATTGCCGCGGCAGGTTCGCATAATTTGCTCTTTTTAGGCCCACCGGGAACCGGAAAAACCATGTTGGCTTCTCGCTTGTGTGATTTGTTACCCGAGATGAGTGATGATGAAGCGTTAGAAAGCGCTTCGGTGGCTTCATTAACAGAGTTAGAAATTAATCACCATAATTGGAAAAATCGCCCCTTTAGAGCGCCTCATCATTCTAGTTCTATGGCGGCGCTAGTTGGCGGTGGCTCGATCCCAAGACCGGGAGAAATTTCATTGGCGCACAATGGCTTGTTATTTTTAGATGAAATGCCGGAATTTGACCGCAAGGTACTGGATTCGCTGCGTGAGCCGTTAGAGTCGGGTGAAATTATTATTTCTCGCGCTGCCGGAAAAACCCGTTTCCCAGCGCGCTTTCAATTGGTAGGTGCGCTTAACCCAAGTCCGACAGGCTATTACGAAGGCGCCCAAAGCCGCGCTAATCCGCAAACTATTCTGCGTTATTTGAGTCGTTTATCTGGCCCATTGTTGGATCGCTTTGATATGTCGATTGAAATCCCTGCACTACCAAAAGGGACGCTATCGCAAGGCGGTGATCGCGGAGAGCCAACTCAGGTAGTTAAACAGAGAGTTTGGCAAGCCCGTCAATTGATGTTGGCGCGTAGTGGTAAGGTGAATGCGTTATTAAACAGCCGTGAAATTGAGCAAGTATGTAAGCTCGACAAAGCGGATGCGGAATTTTTAGAACAAGCGCTGCATCAGCTGGGATTATCGGTGCGTGCTTATCATCGAATATTAAAAGTCGCCCGAACTATTGCTGATTTATCACAAGCAGAGTGGATTGAAAAAGCCCATTTAGCGGAAGCACTAGGTTATCGCAATATGGATCGCTTATTGAAGCAATTAACCGCGCAGGCAGTATAGCGTGCAAAACATAGCTCTAAACAGGATCAACAAAACAGCAGAAAGGTATATAATGCCGGGCTTTGATCTATAGGTGAGTGTTGAGGGTGTCATGACGGTTATTCGGTTTTTAATCAGCTGCTTGATAGTGATAATAAATACAGCATTGGCATCGTTAGGGATTTTCTTAATGGCGGTGGTGAAATGGTTAGTGCCTATTTCCATCGTGCAGCGCGCCATGTCTTATACTGCCAATCGTGTGATGTGGTTATGGGCCAGTATCAACAATGTCACTCTTAATGCGATTAACCCCGTTGAGTGGCAGATTGAAGGTGGCGAAGCATTAACTCAGCAAGGTTGGTATCTAGTGATTTGTAATCATCAAAGCTGGGCCGATATTGTGGTGTTATGCAGTGTGTTACGCAATCGCATCCCGATGCCGAAGTTTTTCCTGAAATATGAATTACTGTATGTGCCGTTTGTTGGCCTAGCTTGTTGGGCGCTTGATATGCCGTTTATGCGTCGTTATAGCAAAGAGTACCTTGCCAAGCATCCCGAAAAAAAAGGTCAAGACTTACAAACGACTCGCCGTTCTTGCGCCAAATTCCAGCACACTCCAACTACGGTCGTTAATTATGTAGAAGGCACTCGACATAGTTATGATAAAGCGAAAAACCGTCGCTCACCGTATCAGCACCTGTTGTCGCCTAAATCTGGTGGCATTGCTTACACTTTGGCGGCAATGGGAGAGCAATTTGAGTATGTGGTCGATGTGACTTTAGCTTATCCTGATAATATCGATAAGCCATTTCGCGATATGCTAATGGGCAGATTAACCAAGATTGTCGTCAAAATTGACATGATCCCAATGTCACAAGTGCCGCAAGGTGATTACTTTAACCAGCCAAGCTTTAAGCGTGAATTTCAAACTTGGTTAAGTGGTCGTTGGAAAGAGAAAGATCAGTATTTAGACAATCTATATCGTGATGGACAAGTGACAGAGTCTAGCCTTGATAAGGCGGCTTAAGTTATTTAATGCGATGTTGAATGTGCTAAAAAAACAAATAAAAAACGGGAAGCGAATGGCTTCCCGTTTTGTTTATGAGCTGTTTAATTACTTCTTCAATAAGAAATCAATTAAATCAAAATACTCGTTAATATCTTTAACTTTGCTCGCATCAACAATGTACTTGTTGTTTACCACAACGGTAGGAACACCAGAAAGGCCGCTATCTTTAAAGGCTTTATCAAAGCGACGTACCATAGAATCAACCGCAAAGCTGTTGTAAGTACCATCAAAATCAGCCGCAGATACACCGTTATCTAGGAAGATTTGGCGTAATTCAGCTTCATCTTTTGGAGGATTACGTTGTACATGAATACGGTTAAACATAACTGGAACCAGTTTGTCTTCTACATCTAGAGAAACCATAGTCGCGTAAGCTTTACTCATTGGCTTGCCCATATTGCCACCCATGAATGAAACCGGCACTTTTTCAAAATCGGCATTACCATCAAGATGTTTTTTCAGTGCGCCAATCATAGGTTCAAATTCATGACAGTGTGGGCAGTAGAAAGAGAAAAACTCAGTCACGGTTGGTGAGCTAGCCGCTGGTAGATCAACCACTTTGTAGTAATCACCTTCAGGAAAGCGTTCTGCTTGAGCAGCAAAACTCAGTACCAGAGCAGCGAACAGGGTAAAGATTTTTTTCATTGTAGAATTAACTCCATTTCATTTTAGGTGAGTTACCATTGTGGTGTTAACGATAACGTCGGTTCTTGCAAAGCTGAAATTTGTTCTTTAAACGCCAGCACTTGGTTCTCCCAGTATTTTGCATCGTTAAACCAAGGAAATGCAATCGGAAAAGCCGGATCATGCCAACGTTTTGCCAGCCAAGCCATGTAGTGGACCATTCTCAGACCACGTAATGGTTCAATCAGTTTCAATTGATTAGTATCAAAATGTGAAAACTCGCTATAAGCCTCAAGAATAATATCGAGCTGCATTAATTTTTCTGAACGTTCTCCACTGAGTAGCATCCATAAATCTTGCACCGCAGGGCCATTACGCGCATCGTCAAGATCAACAAACATTGGTCCATCACGCCATAAAATATTGCCGGGATGACAATCGCCATGCAAACGAATGAGTTTCTTAGGTTCGAACCAATGTTGTTCTAATTGTTCGATCAGCATATCAAGGTCGCTGAAAAAGCTTTTCTCTAAATAGCTTGGGATAAAGCTTGATTGCTGCAGTAATTTACGCGGTTGATATAAGTATTCATCTAGGTTGATGGTAGGTCGATGCTCAAACGGCTTGGCTTGACTGACTTGGTGAATACGCCCCATAAAACGGCCTACCCATTCCATTTGATCGAGATTATCCACTTCAAACTGACGGCCACCAACACTTTCAAATAGCGCAAAGTAGTAGCCTTGGTATTGATGCAGTGTCATGCCATTAATCACGCAAGGGGGAGCAACCGGAATATCTTGTTCCAGTAATTCTTGGGTGAATTGATGCTCCTCGATGATTTGCGCCTGTGACCAACGTTGTGGGCGATAAAACTTCACTACATAACGTTTTTTATCTTCATCGACAAATTGGTATACCCGGTTTTCATAGCTGTTAAGAGCCAGCAAACCAGACTCGGCTCTAATGCCAATGCTTTCTAAGGCGTACCACATAAAGTCAGGGGTTAAGGCTTCAAAATTAAAAGCCATGGTTGGCGCATTATCGTTGTGCATATAATAAAAAGGGCCAATTACTTAGCCCTTCCTTATGTGATTGTTAACTTGTGATGTGGATTAAAGCTTCTTAATAAAGCGACTTTCTACATTTAAGTTAAACCCGCTATCGTCGCTGAGTATAAACTCAAACTTGATGATCGGCGAGGTTAACTCATCAGGATTCACCGCCAGCGTGAGTGGCTTACTCACCAATTGACCGGCAGGAACTTGAATGGTTTGGCTACCGTACCATTTCACATCGGTTAACCCATTCACATCAATATGATATTGCTGAGTTTGCTGGGTTTTGTTTAAGATTTTTAAGGTGTAGGTATTTTCTATCCAACCTTGGTTATCGACACGATACATTTGGTTGCGATCACGCAGAACACTCATATTCACTGGATCGACCGTTGCCACTTGACTGATAAACAGCCCTAGCATCAAGACTAGAGTAATCCCGTAGCCAATTAATTTAGGGCGCATGATTTTGGTTTTGTTGCCCGCCAGTTTATGTTCGGTGGTGTAGCTGATTAAACCGCGAGGGTAGCCCATTCGATCCATGGTTTGATCACAAGCATCAATACAAGCGCCACAGTTGATGCATTCATATTGTAAGCCGTCACGAATATCGATTCCGGTTGGGCAGACTTGTACGCATAAGTTGCAGTCGATGCAATCTCCTAAACCTGCTGGTTTTTCTGCTTTACGTGAGCGTGGGCCTCTTTGTTCGCCGCGCTTGGCATCGTAGCCAACGATGTAGGTGTCTTTATCAAACATTGCTGATTGGAAACGTGCATAAGGACACATGTGTAAACACATAATTGAGCGCATCCAGCCGGCATTGCCATAAGTACAAGCCGCGAAGAACCATACCCAAAATGCAGGCCAAAAGCTTAATTCAAAGGTGGCAAATTCGCTAAAGAGTTCGCGGACGGGAATAAAGTAACCGACAAACACTAAACCAGTAATAATCGAAATCGCCCACCAAGCGATGTGCTTTATGGTTTTGCGCAGCATAAGATTGGAGGTGTATTTACTATTATCTTGTTTGCGTCGCTTATTCGCTGGGCCTTCTAGCTTTTCTTCTAACCAAATAAAAATAAAGGTCCATACGGTTTGTGGGCACAGGTAACCACACCATACTCGGCCTAAAAAGGTGGTGATAAAAAATAAGCCAAAGGCAGCAATCACAAAAATGATGGCTAATAAGGTCAAATCTTGTGGGAAGAAAGTCGCGCCAA
Source organism: Vibrio sp. CK2-1 (assembly GCF_021726515.1). Taxonomy (GTDB): domain Bacteria; phylum Pseudomonadota; class Gammaproteobacteria; order Enterobacterales; family Vibrionaceae; genus Vibrio. The sequence goes on from NZ_JAKKCJ010000007.1 coordinate 110,628, forward strand.
AGAAAACGAATTGCTGTTTGGCTAAATCAAATAAAATGGCTTGGCGGTCTTGGTAGGTGATCCAAGGCAGAATGGCAAATAAAACCATCAGGAACCAGCCGCCATAACGACGCATTTTTTGGAACGTCCCCTGGCTTTTTCTTACGTATATTTTGCCGTTGGCATCCCGGTTGGTGTTCGGGGTAATGACTTTGACATCAATTCTATCTTGGCTCATTGCTGCTTCCTTGGTCCGACATAAAGATACGTTGTCTTTATTTAGTTATGCGGAAATTATTGTGCCACAGTATATCTGATTGAGTTGTGATGAGGTGTAATGAGGATCTAGCTTTGCGATTATTTTCATTGAAAATGTACTAAAAAAGCCAAGTATCATTATGACTTGGCTTTTCCGGTCATCATTACTCAATAATGCCACGCGCACGTAACAGCGCGGTTTTAAAGTCATCTTCTTGATCTTTTGCTAGGCCAGGAATCATTTCTTCTTTACCACTATTACGCATTTTGAGATGGTAGATCAGAACATCATCAGTAAGGTCTTCTAATTTACCTTGATAGCCCGCTTCTTGACTAAGCTTAACGATGAACTCTAGTAGGTTTAGATCAGGATCTTTTTGCCATTCAGGGTGGAGTAGTTCAATTAATTCATTAACGCGGTGGCATTTCATTTTCTTCACCATAGATAAAGTAAGGGTTATTGCGGTACGGTAGCAAATTCTAAAAAAAAGCGCAGCACCTAAATGATGCTACGCTCTTGGGATATCGAGTTTTGAACCGCATTACTTTTGCTCTGGGGCTTCTACTGGCGCTTTGGCTGTTTTCGCTACAGGAACCGTAGCAAAACAGTGGCGGCGACGAGAAGCTGAACCGCGAGAAAATGAAGCTCGAACAGGAACAGGACGCATATAGTTATTGCCTATAAAAACGCACATCCATGGCTATTGTTACCTGATCCAACCATTATATATTTTTGATTGTTTGTCCTAAATTTGACCAGTAATCGAATAATTTTTCGACTGTGTAATAGTATAGTCACAAAGAATTGCTAAAGCGATAAGCTTTTTATCGCTAAGTGAATAAATTGACAGGAATTTAAAAAAGCGAGGAGCAGGTATGTCGTTTTTTAAGAAAACATTAGCGAGCTTAGGTATTGGTTCGGCGCGCGTCGATACGATCTTAAAGCAAGATGTTGTCTATCCGGGGCAAACTGTGTCGGTTGACGTGCATGTTTATGGTGGAGCAACTGAGCAATCGATCGATAATATTTATCTAAAGCTGTGTTGCCGTTACCGTACTGAGCGAATTAATCCTGAAGGGCGCAAAGTAGAAGGCAGTAAAGTGGCGAAAACTTATGTGTTGGATAAATGGTCTTTGCCTGAAGCATTCGATATTAAGCCGAATCAAGATAAAGTATTTTCGGTCGATTTACAGGTACCTTGGAACACTCCGATCACACTAGGGGACTCTAAGGTGTGGCTAGATACCACTTTAGATATTGCCTTGGCATCCGATCCTAAAGATACCGATATTTTAACTGTGCGCCCGGATCCATTGGAAGATGGTATTTTCTCGGCTTTAGAAGAAGCGGGGCTGCGTATTCGCCAAGTAGAATGTGAAGCGGTGAAGGGCTTTGATTTACCATTCGTGCAAGAGTTTGAGTTTGTGCCAGTTCATGGTGATTTTCATGGCCGTTGGCGTGAATTGGAAATCGTCACTTACCGAACTGAACACGAATTGAAGATCTGGTTTGAAGTCGATCGTCAAAAGAAAGGCATGGGCGGCATGCTATCGAGCTTAATTGGCAGCAATAAATTGAAGCGTGAATTGGTGTTGCAACATAATGAATCACCAGTTGAAGCGGGTAAGAAGGTGCTGGAGTTTTTAGAGCGAAGTACTTAATTGCAATTATGATTATTTTGGGCTTACAGTTGTAAGCTCAATGTGTCAAAATAGATACTTCATTTTTGTGCTTTAGAGGGTAGGCCATGTCGTCTGCAGAATATACCGCTCGTGAAGAGCTAGCCAACAGTATTAGCCATGGCCTAGGGGTAATATTTGGTGTCGTGGCTTTAGTGGTGTTGTTAATGAAATCTTATGCCGCTCACGCAGACACTATGACCTATGTCAGCATGGCTGTGTATGGCGCGAGTGTGATTGTGCTGTTTTTAGCTTCCACCTTGTATCATTCAATTTCTTCCCCTAAAGCTAAGCGTTGGCTAAAAACTTTAGATCACAGCGCTATTTATTTATTAATCGCCGGCAGTTACACCCCGTTTTTGTTAGTTGGTTTGCGTACTGATTTAGCGATTGGATTGATGATTGTGATTTGGTCGATAGCCCTTTTAGGGGTGATCATGAAGGTATCATTTGTCTATCGCTTTAAGGCTTTTTCGCTGATCAGCTATTTGATTATGGGCTGGTTATCTTTGGTGGTGGTTTATCAATTGGCGACGCATTTAGATATTCGAGCGGTAGTCTGGTTGGTAGCAGGCGGAGTGATTTATTCGTTAGGAGTATTTTTCTACACTAACAAACGAATTCCTTATAACCATGCGATTTGGCATCTGTTTGTGCTCGGTGGCTGTATTTGTCATTTTGTGAGTATCTATGGATATGTACATCCAGTCGCAAACTAGTTCAGTCGATTGAGGCTGTCTGTAATAGTTGCATGACAATAGCGGTATAAGAATAAAAATGGCGAGCTGATTAGGCTCGCCATTTTTGTATCTGTTAGATACGCAGATAGATAATGAGTGGGATTGCTATAAGGTTATGTGCGCCAGAAAGCAGGGAAGAAAATCACTAAGATAGTCAGAATTTCCAAACGACCCATCAACATGCCAAAGCTGAGCAACCATTTTGCCGCATCCGGCAGAGGGGCAAAGTTACCGGTTGGCCCAATCACGCTACCCATTCCTGGGCCGACATTGGCCACCGCCGTCATGGAAGCACTGATACTAGTAATCGGGTCTAAGCCCATAGCACTTAATGCTCCCGCGATAAAAATTACCGTCAGAATAAAAGTTAATACAAAGGCAACCACTGAACGCACGATGTCATCGTTCACCGGACGTTGATTGTAGCGCTGGACAAATACCCCGGACGGGTGAATCAATCGCATGATTTGTTTATTGAGTAGAGTGGCGGCTATTTGAAAGCGGAAAATTTTAATCCCACCGGCGGTAGAGCCTGAACAGGCCCCGACTAACATTAAGAAAGCAAAGACGACCGATGGCAATCCACCCCAAGCGGTAAAGTCATCTAGGCCAAATCCGGTGGTAGTTAATACTGAAATAATGTTGAAGGTTGAAATTCGAATCGCATCTAAAAACGCATAATGATCACGGAAAGTCATCCATAGCGCGACTAATAAACTAGTAGTGACTACTAGATAAAAGAAGCCACGTACTTGAGCATCAAGGAATAGCGCTTTGGGAGTTCTTTTACGCAGAGCGGTGACAAATAGTAAGAAAGGTAAACCGCCTAAAAACATGAACAGAGAACCTACCCAATGCGCGCCATTGGAAAAGTGATTCATTGAGCTGTCGCTGGTGGAATAACCGCCCGTCGACAAGGTGGTAAAGGCATGGTTAATAGCATCAAACAACCCCATTCCTGTGTACAGATAACCCAGAATACATAAAAAGGTTAACGTGACGTAAACCACCACGATGTTCTTCGCGACACTTTTGGCTCTCGGGCTGCTTTTATCTGACCAATCAGAAGATTCAGTTTGGAACAGTTTCATCCCCCCGACGTTGAGCATTGGTAGAATTGCTACCGCCATGACGATAAAGCCAACGCCACCAATCCATTGTAGGGTAGAACGCCACAGTAGAATGCTGGGCGACATATTATCTAAACCGCTTAATACCGTAGAGCCTGTGGTAGTGATGCCTGACATGGTTTCAAAGTAAGCATCGGTAAAGCTGATATGGTTGATAAAGACAAAGGGTAGAGCCGCAAAACAGCTTGAGACACTCCAAACCAAGGTAGTGATCAAGAACATATCACGCACCCCAAGACGGAAGTTTTTGGTGCGGCCAAGTGACAGAAAAACAAACGCGGCAAAGTGGGTAATTAATAAAGATTGGCCGAATTCAATAAAACCGTCAGTACCGGTGAAGAATGCCAGTAAGGTTGGCACGTACATAAATAGCGCGATTTTTGATAGCACTAAACCGAGTACAAACGATATGGGACGATAGTTAACCATGCGATTGTCTAACTCTTATAAGAAGAATGGGCTTGGTTGGAATAAGCGTTCTACATCCGGCACATATTTCTTATCGACTAGGAACATCACAACGTGATCATCTTGTTCGATAACCGTTCTATCGTGAGCGATCAGTACTTCTTCACCACGTACTATTGCGCCAATGGTGGTGCCCGGCGGTAGTTTGATATCACCAATTGCTTTGCCGACTACTTTTGAAGTGGTTTCATCACCGTGGGCGATCGCTTCAATCGCTTCTGCTGCGCCGCGACGCAATGAAGATACGTTAACAATATCGGCGCGACGTACGTGGGTCAGTAGGGCTGAAATGGTCGCTTGTTGCGGAGAAATTGCCACATCAATCGCACCGCCTTGTACGAGATCTACATAAGCACTGCGTTGGATTAGTACCATCACTTTCTTGGCGCCGAGACGCTTGGCTAGCATCGCAGACATGATGTTGGTTTCATCTTCGTTAGTTAGCGCGATGAATACGTCAACTTGGTCAATGTTCTCTTCATTGAGCAGTTCTTGGTCCGCGGCATCGCCACAGAATACAATGGTGTTTTCTAACTCTTCAGATAACTGTTCTGCGCGTTGGTAACTACGTTCAATCAATTTAACGCTGTAGTCTTTTTCAAGGCACTTGGCGAGGCTCGAACCGATATTACCCCCACCGACAATCATGATGCGGCGGTAGGTTTTTTCAAGGCGTTGTAGTTCACTCATTACCGCGCGAATATGGTTACTGGCAGCCACGAAGAATACTTCATCATCGGCTTCAATAATGGTGGTGCCTTGTGGGCGAATTGGGCGTCCTTGGCGGAAAATCGCAGCCACACGAGTATCAATGTGCGGCATGTGTTCACGTAATGTCGATAACGCATTACCCACCAGTGGGCCGCCATAATAGGCTTTTACCGCCACTAGGCTGACTTTTTTCTCTGCAAAGCTCACCACTTGCAGCGCGCCAGGGTAGTGAATCAGGCGTTCAATATAGCTGGTGACTAACTCTTCAGGGGCTATCAGGTGATCGACAGGAATGGCGCCGGATTGGAATAGGGCATCTTTTTCAGCTAAATATTCTGGTGAACGAATACGGGCAATTCGGCTTGGGGTGTTAAACAAGGTGAACGCCACTTGGCAAGCGGCCATATTGGTTTCATCTGAATTAGTTACCGCCACCAACATATCGGCATCTTGCGCGCCAGCTTCACGAAGAGTATCTGGATGGCTGGCATAACCATTGACCACACGTAAATCATATTTATCTTGTAGCTCTCTGAGTCGATCAGTATTGCGGTCGATAACGGTAATATCGTTGTTTTCACCCACTAGGTTTTCCGCTAGTGTGCCGCCAACTTGTCCTGCACCAAGAATAATGATTTTCATAATATTTCGTGAACCTTGAGTTAACCTTGCAAAGTGGCGAGGGATTGTCGCCACAATATTGAGTTGATGTGCTTCGGGAATGAAGTCACAGTCTCAACGATTTTTTATCTATATTATGCGGTCTTACGTAACACCGCGTAATAGAAGCCATCCATATTTTCTTCACCAGGAAGAATTTGACGACCCGGATTGTCTCGCTCTGAACCTACTAACTCGACATTGTTAGTACGGGTTAAGAAGGCGCTAACTTGTTGGGCGTTTTCTTGTGGTGTGATTGAGCATGTTGCATACACTAAAGTACCGTTTGGCTTAAGTTGACGCCACATAGCATCGAGAATTTCGCTTTGTAGTTCGGCCAATGCTTCAATATCACTGCCTCGACGTAGCCATTTAATATCAGGATGGCGACGGATCACACCGGTTGCAGAGCATGGTGCGTCTAATAAAATTCGATCAAATTTCTCGCCGTTCCACCATTCTTCTGGGTAACGGGCATCACCACAAATCACTTCTGCTTGAAGCTGTAGGCGCTCTAGGTTTTCATGCACGCGCTTTAAGCGGTTTTCATCGCAATCAATCGCAACCACTTCTGTATTGGTGGTGTGCTCTAAAATATGCGCAGTTTTGCCACCCGGCGCGGCGCAGCAATCTAAAATCAATTCGCCATCTTGCGGGGTTAAGTAGTCGACCGATAATTGAGCGGCGGCATCTTGCACCGATACCCAACCAAGATCAAAGCCCGGTAGAGTCATCACATCACAAGGTGACAGCAAACGTAGTGCATCTTGAGCTTGTGGATGAATTTCTGCTTCGATGTCGTCTTGCTTTAGTAATTCTAGGTACTGATCACGAGTGTGATGCTGGCGATTGACTCGTAGCCACATTGGCGCTTTGCTGTTATTGGCTTCAACAATCTCTTGCCATTGCTCTGGGTAGGCTTGCTGTAATAATTTTAATAACCAGCTTGGATGCGCATATTTACCCGCATTGTGGCTAATTGCATGCGCATCGAGTTGCTCTTGGTTGCGTTGGTAGTTGCGTAGTACCGCATTAATTAAACCACGTAAACGCGGGCCTTTTAATGCTTGAGCGCCTTCTACCGTTTCACCTACTGCGGCGTGTGGTGGAATGCGCATAAAGCTTAATTGATAAATACCAATCAAAATTAAATGATGAAAAACGCGCTGTTTGCCTTTCAGCGGCTTATCCATGAGTTCGTTAACAATGGATTCTAGGCGTGGAAGATAACGCAATGCGCCGTAGCACATCTCTTGCAATAGCGCGTGATCTCTTGGGCGAATACTTTGCTGTGCAGTAGGAAGCGCAGAAGAGAGCGAATAACCTTGGTCTACAACTTCAAATAATACTTTTGCAGCAGCGGCACGAACGTTCATGATGTTTTCTCTTGTCGATAACTTACAAGTCGCAAGTTAGATAAATCAGTTACATGGATAAAATAAACAAGGCACATCGCTGCGCCTTGCTTGGTTGGTTATCGTCGTTTAGTGAGCGATTAACCTAAAATATTGCCGACTTCAAACCACTGGCTACGAGCATTCAAAATGTCTTGTACCGACAATGCTTTTTTACCTGGGATTTGTAGTTGTTCAAGTACTAGGGTGTCTTTACCGGTTGCTACATAGATGCCAGTTTTGTCGGCACGAATAATTTGTCCTACCGGATGGTTTGCTTGTTGCGGCTCAACTCGAGATTGCCACACTTTGACGTTATGTTGCTGGTCGTTGTTATCGGCAATACTAAAGAAGCTCATTGGCCATGGATTAAAGGCACGAACGCTGCGTTCAATATGCTCGGCGTCATCTGCCCAATTTATCTTGGCTTCTTCTTTGCTGAGCTTTTTGGCGTAATTGGCATAGTCATCATTTTGTTTTTGCGGGAAGGTTTGCCCTTGGCTGATTTCTTCTACGCATTCAATTAAGGCTTTCGGGCCAAGCTGCGCCAGTTTTTCATACATAGAGGCACTGGTATCGGTGCTTTCAATTGGCATGGTGGCAATTTTCAACATGTCACCGGTATCTAGGCCAATATCCATTTGCATGATGGTGACACCGGTTTCCGCATCACCAGCCCAAATGGCACGTTGAATCGGTGCTGCGCCACGCCAGCGAGGTAGAATCGAGCCGTGTACGTTAATGCAGCCTAGGCGCGGAGTATCCAGAACATCTTGTGGTAATAACAAACCATAAGCCACTACGATCATCAGATCGGCATTCAATTCTTTGAGTTGCTGTTTCGCCTCATCAGATTTGAAGTTTTCAGGCTGGAATACAGGGATATCGTGCTCTAGTGCTAATTGCTTCACCGGACTCGCGGTGAGTTTTTTTCCACGACCAGCAGGGCGGTCTGGTTGAGTATAAGCGGCGACGATTTGATATTCAGATGCAGAATTTTGCTGTGCAGAAGCTTTCTGTGTAGAAAGTAACGCCGCCAAGTGACGGGCGGCGAAATCTGGCGTACCTGCGAAGACAATGCGTAAAGACTGGCTCAAGGTAACCTCATTAATGATTGGGGTGATTATTGTTTCTTCTCATTAAAGCGTTTGATTTTTTCAAGCTTATCTTTAATGCGTTTACGCTTTAATGGTGAAAGATAATCAACAAACAATTTACCCATTAAGTGGTCAAGCTCATGTTGCACACAAATGGCTAATAAATCATCCGCTTCAAATGTGAACTCTTCACCGTCGCGATTTAGTGCTTTTACCGTAACTTCCGCTGCGCGAGGCACTAATGCACGAGCGCCAGGAACCGAAAGGCAACCTTCTTCAATGCCATCTTCGCCACGTTTTTCGATGATTTCTGGGTTAATCAGCACCATTGGCTGATCACGCTCATCAGAAACATCAATCACTACGATGCGCTGGTGGACATCAACTTGAGTTGCCGCCAGACCGATACCTTCTTCGTCGTACATGGTTTCAATCATGTCATCAACGATCTTTTGAATCTCAGGTGTCACCTTTTCAACCGGTTTTGCTACCGTGCGAAGGCGATCATCTGGGAATGTTAATACTTGTAATACAGACATATACACTCTAAATATTGAACTGTGCCGAAAACAGCTTAAACCTAATTGCTCCAATTCTAGACATTTTACAAGGCAAATGACAGCATCCAATCACATTAAGCGACAAAATGTCGACCAAGGAATCCAGGTCATGCCTAAAGTTACACAATTTATAGTGAAGTTATTTGTCTTTTTTGTGGTGAGTTTTTCAGTCGTTGCCGCCACTCAATCTACTCCTCCGTTAGTCCTAAAAGAGGGCGCGCCAAACACTTATGTGGTGAAAAAGGGCGATACACTGTGGGATATATCCGCGTTATTTCTCGATAGCCCGTGGTTATGGCCGCGTTTGTGGCAGGTGAACCCTGACATTGACAACCCGCATTTAATCTACCCCGGCGATAAGCTGACGCTGACTTGGCAAAATGGTCAACCGTTGTTGAGCTTAAAGCCAATGAAAAAAATTAGTCCGCAGGTGCGCAAGAGCAGCAAACAAGCGATTTCTACCTTATCGGACGGGTTAATATCGCCGTATTTAAAGTCGGATCAGTTATTGACTGACCAGCAACTTGAAGAGGCACTGCGAGTACTTGGCACCAGTGAAGGACGTAAGTTCTTAAGTCACAATGAGCGCATTTATATCGACGGTAAAGTGACTCACCCTGATTGGGCGGTCTATCGTTTAATCGAGCAATATCAACGTAGCGGCGATGATGTGGATGCTACCGCTTATTCATTACGTTTAGTCGCTAAGGCGCAATTAAAAGAATCCAATGATAAAGCCAGTGCATTACAGGTCGTCAGCCAGCAGCAAGAGATTTTGCAAAACGATATTGTATTGCCGGTGATTGGCGATGACTTAACTTTATCAACGGTGTTTCAACCTAGTCCTGCTCCGGTTGGCTTAGTGGCCAATATTAAAGGTTCAATGGAAGATCATTACTTTATGGCGGCTAATCAGGTGGTGGTGATAGATCGCGGTTCTGATGATGGCTTAACTCAAGGCAGTAGCTTTAATTTGGCTAAACAAGGTGCAGTGGTTTATGGCAGTAAAGGGGATTACCGCTATGAAAAAGAAGTCGGCGTTAATGGCTTTAGTTCTGCAGATTTACCGCCAGTTTCAATTGGTCAAATGGTGGTGATTCGTCCTTATGCTAAATTCAGCTTAGCTTTTATCACTCAGAGTTTAGAGCCGGTTGGTGTCAATTCTCTAGCGGTGTCTCCACTAACCGAGCAACCAGTGATTGAAGGTGTTGATGCGCAAGCTAATCATGTATCGGTACCGCAGGCGGATAATGCTTCTTAATGGTGGCGAATCTTTATTATAGAAACGTTTGATTATGGAACCGCTTGCAAATGAATGATGCTCAACTGGCGGCTTGGTTAACGCTGAGCTTTACCCCAAAACTGGGTGGAGTGGCGCTGGCTCGCCTGATGAGCGTCGACTCTCCACAAAACTTGGTTGGTTACTCGACCCAGCAGTGGCAAAAGCTAGGGCTGAAAGCTAACCAGATTGACTATATTCAACACAAAGCCGAGCCAGAGGTAGAGCGATGCTTACACTGGCTCGCGCAATCTTCACTGCATCATATTCTAACGCCACTCGATGAAAATTATCCTCATCTATTAAGTCAAATGTCCTCACACCCTCCGGTATTGTTTATCAAAGGTGAGCTAGCGGCGGTTAATTCTGCGCAATTTGCTATGGTCGGCAGCCGTCACGCGAGTTTAGATGGCCTGAAAGCATCGAAAGAGTTTGCTTATCAGTTGGCTCAAAATGGGCTCACCATTACCAGTGGTTTAGCGTTAGGGGTAGATGGTCATGCCCATGATGGTGCTTTATTGGCACAAGGGACGACTGTAGCGGTGTTAGGCTCAGGTGTCGATCAGATCTATCCTTCGCGACATAAAGGCTTAGCAGAACGAATTTTACAGCAAGGTGGAGCTTTGGTTTCGGAATTGAGGCCGGATGCAAAACCTCGCGCGGAAAACTTTCCTCGTCGCAATCGAATTATTAGTGGTTTATCGCAAGGCGTGCTGGTCGTAGAAGCGGCAGAGCGTAGTGGTTCGCTGATCACTGCACGTTATGCGTTAGAGCAAAATCGAGATGTGTTTGCTTTGCCGGGTTCGATTTATCAGCCGGGGTTTGTCGGAACTAACCAGTTATTAAAGCAAGGGGCGATTTTAGCGTTGAGTTCACAAGATATTCTGGATGAATTAAATCCGGCGTTATCTCGGTCTTCTTATGTATATCAACCAGTACAAACTCAGCTAAACTTAACACAACAGGCAACGCCAGAAATAACAGTTAATCACTCCCAACCATTGCCATTTCCCCAACTGTTAGCTAACGTAGGAAATGATCCAACACCAGTTGATATTTTGTCTCAGCGTACCCATATTCCGGTACACGAAGTAATGATGCAAATATTAGAGCTTGAGTTAGCTGGACATGTTATTTCTGTTCCTGGAGGTTATATTCTTAATAGTGGGAATAAACCAAGATAAAGTGTTGCCGCGGAGGGTAAAGCTATGATGGACATTCTTATGTACCTGTTTGAAACCTATATTCATAGCGATGCAGACCTCATGATTGATCAAGACGAACTTGAAGATGAGTTACTGCGGGCAGGCTTTCACCAACAAGAAATTTATAAAGCATTAAACTGGCTCGAAGGGTTAGCCGCCTTGCAACAAGGTGAGCGCCTCGATATGGCGACTGGTTCGGCTAGTTCAACGCGTATTTTTACCCAAGAAGAAATGCTGCGCCTAGATGTGTCTTGTCGTGGTTTTTTATTATTCCTTGAGCAAGTCCAAGTACTAACTACAGAAACTCGCGAAATGGTGATTGACCGTGTGATGGGCTTAGAAACCCAAGAGTTTAGTTTGGACGATCTTAAGTGGGTGATCTTGATGGTACTGTTTAATGTACCGGGCAATGAAAATGCTTACACTCAAATGGAAGAGTTACTCTACTCGACTGAACAAGGTTTAGTGCATTAATTTGCGTGCTGCTAATGAATAACAAAATCGATCAACAATTATTTTCCGCCCATGAACATGCGTTAGAGCATGAGTCTTGCCCTAAGTGTGGTGAAGAACACCAAGGCGAATTGCAATTACGACATGGTAAGCACGGGCCATTTTTGGGTTGTGTGCGTTATCCTGAGTGTGATTTCATTCGACCGCTTCATCAAAATGATGGCCATATCATAAAAGAATTGGGTGTACCTTGTCCTGAGTGTGGTGGTAATGAGCTACCGGGAGAGTTGGTGTTAAGGCAAGGGCGCTATGGCATGTTTATTGGTTGTAGTCGCTTTCCTGAGTGTCATCATATTGAATCTTCCGCTCCGCAACCTGAACAAGCGGCAGAATTGAACCTAACTTGCCCCGAATGTAAAACGGGTAAATTAGTTGAACGTCAATCTCGCTTTGGGAAGAGCTTTTATGCTTGTGATGCTTATCCAAAGTGTAAATTCTCAATCAATTCACTACCGCTTGAAGGTGAGTGCCAGCAATGTGGCTTTCCTTTGTTAATTGAAAAGCGTTTAGCCAGTGGCACTAAAATTCAGTGTGCCGATCGTAAGTGTCAGCATACCCAAAGCTAGATAGTTAAAGCTCGTTTAGTTTTTATATAACATAGCTTTAATATAAAAAGACCCGCATCCGTTCAATGAACTGATGCGGGTCTTTTTTGTAGTAGTAATTTACAGCTTAGCAACTCGGTCTTTTAATTCCGGAAACGCTGCTGGATCTAATACTGAGACCAATTGAGTTAGGGCTTGTTTCATTTGTTGGTGAGAGTCACCACAAACATTAATGTGCCCCATCTTACGGCCTGGACGCTGTTCTTTTCCATACCAATGAATATGACATTGCGGCATCGAGAGAACAGACTCTGGCAGACTATCTTGCCCTAGAATATTGACCATTGCGGTATGACGAGTCGCTTGAGTGCTACCTAGTGGTAAATTGCACACGGCGCGCAAATGGTTCTCAAATTGACAAACTTCAGCCCCTTGTTGCGTCCAGTGACCTGAGTTATGTACTCGTGGCGCGATTTCGTTGACCAGCAATTTGCCTTGGACATCGAAAAATTCAATCGCCAATACACCCACGTAGTCGAGTTGCTCAGCAATTGCGGTAAACATTGTCGCGGCTTGAGATTGTAATTCTGGCTCATCAATGGCGACCGATAGACTCAATACACCATTAACGTGAACATTTTCTGCCAGAGGGTAGATCGCAACTTCCCCATTCGCACGGCGAGCACCGACTAGTGATACTTCTCTATCAAAAGGCACAAACTCTTCAGCGACTACCGCTTGATGTGGGGTTACTTCGATAGCGGCGGAGACTTTTTTCCAAATTTGATCGACTTGCTTAGCATCGGTTAAGCGCCATTGACCCTTTCCATCGTAGCCACCTAGTGCAGTTTTCAGCACCATCGGAATGCCGACAAACTCAATCGCCGCATCAAGATCTGCGCGTTTCTCGATTATCGCATATTTGGCATTAGCCGCTTTGGCATTATCAAGTAGTTGCTTTTCGATACGGCGATCACCACCGGCTTTGATTGCTTGGGTAGTGGGTAGAAACTTGCCACTTTTTTCACAAATATCGAGCACTGAATGCGGGATGTGTTCAAACTCAGCAGTAATCACATCAGCAGAAGCAATCGCATTATTTATCCCATGACCTATGACATTTTTAGTCAGCGGATGAACAATTTGCTCACTGCCGACATCAAATGCTGAGATATCGATGTTTAATGGTGCACCTGCTAAAGACATCATTCGTGCCAATTGGCCTGCACCTAGTACTAAAACGTGTTTGTTTGCCATGAATATTAATCCTCGGCTGGATTCGGATTTGCCAGTACGGTATCAGTTTGCTCTTTACGGAACGCTTCTACTTGAGCCATTACACTTTCATCGTGAGTACCGATAATTTGCGCCGCTAGAATACCCGCATTGGCGGCACCCGCTTCACCAATCGCGAGAGTACCTACTGCGATCCCTTTAGGCATTTGGACAATTGAGTATAGTGAATCAACACCAGATAGCGCACGAGATTGAACTGGCACACCAAGTACAGGAATACTAGTGTAAGCAGCGGTCATTCCTGGGAGGTGAGCCGCGCCACCTGCGCCAGCAATAATCACTTTAATGCCACGTTCTTTTGCGCTTTCTGCATATTCAGCTAATAGGTGAGGAGTACGGTGAGCAGATACTACTTTGGTTTCGTACGGTACATTAAAACGGTCCAGCATTTCTGCGGCAAGTTTCATGGTTGGCCAATCAGATTTTGAACCCATAATGATTCCAACAGTCATCGAACACTCCTTAACGACTCAAGCTATAAAATAAAGATAGTTGCCTGCATTATACTGAGAATTACCCATAAGGAAAACGTTTGCGTCAGCTTGTTTCTATATTCTGATCTGAATAAATGACATTGAGATGAAAAAATTTTAGTCATCGGCAATAAGGTTTTATACACTGGCGCTATTACCGTTTGTACAGGGAAGAAAATCATAGTGAATAATTTTGAATCTGTTGTTGAGGCTTTGCAGCAAGGAGAAGTCATCGCTTACCCAACCGAAGGCGTGTTTGGAGTAGGTTGTGATCCTGATAATGTGTCTGCCATCGACAAGTTGTTAACGTTAAAGCAACGCCCGATAGATAAAGGATTAATTTTGATTGCGGCTAATTCTCAGCAACTATTGCCTTACATTGATGACTCTCAGTTAACGGGTGAACAACTGCAAGCGGTGCAGTCTACTTGGCCCGGCCCTGTGACCTGGGTAATGCCGGTTAAAGCGGGGATTTCATCTCACCTTACCGGACAATTTGATTCAATTGCGGTTCGGGTGACCGATCATCCTTTAGTACAACAGCTCTGTTTAGCTTTTGGTAAGCCAATTACCTCAACCAGTGCTAACTTGACTGGATTAGAGCCTTGCCGCACTACGGAAGAGGTTGAGCGCCAACTCGGTGATAAGTTGGTGGCGATTCTACAAGGGCAAGTGGGTGGAAGAACTCAGCCAACAGAAATTCGCGATGCCAAAACATCGAATGTATTAAGACAAGGCTAGCTTTTAAACAAGGCTAATATCAAATAAGAGAAGTAGGTTGATGGTTAATAGAACTCAACAAGTCGATAAACACGCGGTAAAAGCCTTTCTAATGAGCTTGCAAGATTCGATCTGTGCTCAATTGGAATCGGTCGATGGCAACCAATTTATTGAAGACGCTTGGCAAAGAGAGCAAGGCGGTGGCGGTCGTAGCCGAGTGGTTAGAAATGGTCAGGTGTTTGAGCAAGGCGGGGTCAATTTTTCTCATGTGTTTGGCGATAAGATGCCGACTTCGGCAACCGCTCATCGACCGGAATTGGCGGGGCGTCAGTTTGAAGCGATGGGGGTGTCATTAGTTCTCCATCCTAAAAACCCTTATATCCCGACCTCTCATGCTAATGTGCGCTTTTTCATAGCGGAGAAAGAAGGCGAAGCACCGATTTGGTGGTTTGGTGGCGGGTTTGACTTAACGCCGTTCTACCCTTTTGAGGAAGATTGCCAACACTGGCACGATACCGCCAAAGCGATCTGTGCGCCGTTTGGTGATGATGTTTACGGTGAGCATAAGGCTTGGTGTGATAAATACTTCTTCTTGCCTCATCGTAATGAAACGCGTGGGGTTGGCGGATTATTCTTTGATGACTTAAATCAATGGGATTTTTCGGTCTGCTTTGATTATATGAAATCAGTGGGTGAAGGTTTTACGCAAGCCTATTTACCAATCGTGAATAAAAGACAAGACCATCAATATGGTGAACGTGAGCGTCAGTTCCAGCTATATCGTCGTGGCCGCTATGTTGAATTCAATCTAGTTTATGACCGAGGTACTCTATTTGGCCTACAAAGTGGTGGACGTACTGAGTCTATTCTCATGTCGATGCCACCGTTGGTGCGTTGGGAATATGATTACTCCCCGGAAAATGATTCAGCAGAAGCCAACTTATATCAAAACTATTTACAGCCACGAGAATGGTAGCGGTTGTTTACTCTTTAAGGGCAAGGAAAGGGCCTACTCATGCAAACACTTGATCAATACGCGGTATTCGGTAATCCGATAAAGCACAGTAAATCACCTTTTATTCATACCTTGTTTGCTCGTCAAACCAATCAAGCAATGGAATATGGCATTGTTGAAGCGCCTGTTGATAGTTTTGAGCAAGCCGCTCGTGAGTTTTTTGCCGAAGGTGGTAAAGGCTGTAATGTCACCGCTCCGTTTAAACTAGATGCCTATCAATTTGCTGATCGCTTAACGGAAAGGGCGGAATTAGCACAAGCGGTGAATACATTAAAGATGCTTGATGATGGTTTGATTGTTGGTGATAACACCGATGGTGAAGGTTTAGTTCAGGATTTACTACAAAATCACGCTCAACTTAAAGGAGCGAGAATCTTGCTACTTGGTGCCGGCGGTGCGGCTCGCGGGGTATTAAAACCATTACTTGATCAGCAACCGCAACATATAGTGATAACCAATCGTACTTTAAGTAAAGCTGAAGAGTTAGCGGAAGCCTTCCAGCCTTATGGCTCCATCTCGGCACAGTCGATGCAAAGTATTGATTCTGGCTTTGACATTATTATCAATTCTACCTCAGCAGGGCTGACTGGTGGCCTACCAGATATCAGCACCGCGATATTCACGCCACATAGCGTCAGTTATGATATGAGCTACGGGGCTGGTAAAACACACTTTACGGATTGGGCAAAGCAGAACGGCGTATCTCATGCTTATGATGGTTTGGGAATGTTAGTCGGACAAGCGGCTGAAAGTTTTATGTTATGGCGTGGATTACGTCCGAGTGTACGTCAGGTACTGAGAGAGCTACGCCGTAATTTAGAGAGTTAAAGAAATAGAGATCTAAATATAGAGAGCTAAATAATGAACCAAAATATCCTTTTTTCGGATTGCTGTGAGTGGGACGATAAGCGTCAGGCGGTTGTTTTCCAAGCTCAACAAGCCGGGCAGCTTATAGATTGCATCGTTTCTCTAGGCTTATTATCTCAATTAGATGATACAAAGGTGAGCAAAGAAAATGCATTAACGGCTTTTGAGCGTGTTCGTTTCGATCTCGAAGACTTAGCAGAAGAAGCAATAGAGGATGAGGAATTTAGCCCAACCGGTGAAATTGCATTGGGCTAATTGGATGATGACTATTTTATTTCAGTGAGGTAGTCATTTTTATTAACCACATAATTATCGGCAGACTTTAGTAAAAATGCTGCTTCTTCATCTTTAAGTGGTCTGGCTTGTTTTACTGGGCTACCCACATATAAGTAACCACTTTCTAAATGCTTACCGGGTGGAACTAAGCTACCCGCTCCGATCATGACGTCGGAATCAATAATCGCACCATCTAAAACGATAGCTCCCATACCAACCAATACTCTGTCATGAATCGTGCAGCCGTGTAACATCACTTTATGACCTACCGTGACATCGTTGCCAATTATAAGAGGGAAGCCATCTGGATTATCTGTGCTTTTATGGGTGACATGTAAAACAGACCCATCTTGGATATTAGTTCGTTCGCCAATGTGAATATGATTCACATCTCCGCGAGCCGCCACTAATGGCCAAATACTAGAATCATTACCAATTTTCATTTCTCCCACTAAAACTGATGACTCATCTATATATACATTTTCCCCAATCAGAGGGGATATACCTTTATAGCTACGAATATTGCTCATTTTTACTCCTTATCTTGTCTAATTATGGCGAAATAACACAAGCAAACTACATAAAATGGCCCTTTTTGATTCAAAAGTAACCAAACGATCAAAAAAAGCAAAAAAACACAAAAAAGCCCTTGCTAATGTGAACCAGGTCTCTATAATGCGCCCTCACTGACACGGAGCACACAGCCTAGCTGCAGCAACGAGTTAGAGGTCAAAACCTTCTCAAAAAGGTTTGCGGAAAAAGTTTTAAAAAAGTGTTTGACACGAACTTTTAAATCGCTAAAATGGCCGCCCTGTTCAACGAGACGCGCTAAGCGCTTTCAATAAGAACAACGCTCTTTAACAATTTAAACCTATCAATCTGTGTGGGCACTCGTTGATGATAATCAAAAAGATTTATCAATGAACTGAGTGACCAAATCGAGGTTAAGTAATTAATCTTGGCACAGTCAATTCATTATCTTTCTGTTGGAAAGATAATAGCTTTAAATTACTTAGGTAGTTTGAAGTCAGTATTCATTGAGCCGGTCGAAAGACCAAAAAAACTTTAATTGAAGAGTTTGATCATGGCTCAGATTGAACGCTGGCGGCAGGCCTAACACATGCAAGTCGAGCGGAAACGAGAAGTAGCTTGCTACTTCGGCGTCGAGCGGCGGACGGGTGAGTAA
>NZ_JAKKCJ010000008.1 GCF_021726515.1 Vibrio sp. CK2-1
CAGGGTTCGCCATTCTTGGTTAGTGCGTCGTTTGGCCATTTCAAATCTCCTTTGCTGCTTTGGGTTGGAGGTTTGATCTTATTATTCGGGCTAGACGATTAGAATGCGGGGTTTATGATGCGCTTACAATTTAAAGTAGTGTGACGCCTAATAAACTTAGATCAAAAAAAATGAGGCTGCATTTTTAGCAGCCTCATTCACATCTCATAATTAATACTATCTAGGTAATGGTGGTAACCCAAGCTCTTCAAGGAAGTTATTGTGTTTATCTAACGCTTCTTTTATATCCTTTTCGATACTTTCTAAATTTTGATGCTCTTCTGCTAGATTGATTTTTTTCTCTGCTTTTGCTGTACTTACGTAGCGAGAAATATTTAAATTAAAATCATTTTTCTCAATTTCATCCATTGATACCCTACGAGAATAACGCTCTTCTTGATCTCGAAACTTATAAGTATCGATGATCTTTTGAATATCTTCAGGGCGTAGTTCGTTTTGACGTTTTCCTTTTTTGAAGTTTTCTTCATCACTTGCATTGATAAATAATACGTCATCGTACTTCTTACATTTCTTCAGTATAAGAATACAAACCGGTATACCTGTAGAGAAAAATAAATTTGCAGGTAAACCAATGACGGTATCAATGTGACCATCTTTTAATAGCTTGCTGCGTATCCGTTGCTCAGCGCCACCTCTAAATAAAACCCCATGAGGTAAGATAATTGCCATGGTGCCTTCATCACTTAAATAATGAAAGCCATGTAAGAGAAAGGCAAAGTCAGCCGCAGATTTTGGAGCGATACCGTGGTTCTTAAAGCGAAAGTCTTCTTTAAGCGCATCCGTAGGTTCCCAACGATAACTAAATGGAGGGTTGGCAACAATAGCATCACATTTCAGTTTCTTCGCAGGGTTTTTCTCATTGAGTAAATCCCAATCATTAACAAGTGTATCACCATGGAAAATATCAAATTCTGTATCCTTTACCCCGTGCAATAACATGTTCATTCGTGCAAGGTTATAAGTGGTGATGTTTTTTTCTTGCCCGTAAATTTTACCAACGCTGCCACCAGCCTCAACAATGTGTTTACGCACATTCAAAAGTAAAGAACCCGAACCGCATGCAAAATCCAAAACTTTATTAAGCTTTTTCTTTTTACCCATTTTAGGCTCTTGACTATCCAAGGTGACAATCTCAGACAGAATGGTTGAAACTAGTTGAGGTGTGTAAAACTCCCCAGCTTTTTTACCACCATTAGCCGCAAATTCACCAATAAGATACTCGTAAGCATTACCTAAAGTATCGGTGTCAGTTGAAAAGCCAGCAATACCTTCTGATACTTTTTGAATGATCGTACACAACTTAGCATTACGATCTGATGGCTTTTTACCGAGTTTTTCAGAGTTTAAATTGATCTCAGAGAACAAGCCTTGAAAGCTACTGTTAAAGCTTTCATTTTCAATATACTTAAAACCTTCTTCTAAAGTTTTAAGTAACTCACCATCTTGAACCCTTGCCATTTCAGCAATGCTTGACCAAAGATGCTCAGGCTTAATGATGTAATGTAATTTACGACGCATTTGTTTTTCAAAAAAAGCAACATCGTCAGCATTATCTTGATACCAAATAGCCAGGGGAGCGAGTTTTACTTTTCTACTCACTTCTTTGCCATCTGACAACGTTTCTGTCACTACGATTTCTTTTGCTTCAGGATAATCACGGCCTAACTCTTTCTTAGCTGCTTCTTCAAAATTATCTGATAAGTAACGTAAAAAAAGGAAAGAAAGCATGTAATCACGGAAATCATCAGCATTCATTGCGCCACGCAGACTGTTAGCGATATCCCAGAGGGTTTTACCCAACTTGTTTAATTGTTCTTGTGTCATCTAAATCGTCTCTATTTTATTGTTCTGTTGATAATTGTTGCACTGAACCATCAGGAAACAACTCAGGGTTAAAGCGGTAGTTATCCATAAACTCATTCAATATACGGCGAAAGTGCTCTTTGTTTTCTTCCGTCATTTCCATGGGCTCAAATAAAGAGTAATTACCATGACTTAAAATATTGATTAAACGAGCATGCAAGATACCATCAGGATCGTCATCACCTTGTTTTATACAAGCTGAAAAGTTTTTAAAGCCATGAAAAGTTGCAGTTTTCTCTAAAATGCTACGCAATATAGTAAAATGATAAGTATATAAATTGTCGTTTATCACAGCTTCATGTAGTTGTTCTAAAAGAGCAACGTGATGAAAAAATGGAGTACTGTTTGTATAGCGCAATTTATACTGTTGATTTTCTTTATCATGCTTTAAAAAGTAAGGCTGTAACTTCTTATTTCCATCCAGTTCATTCCACATGACATTAAAGAACAAAGCATGATGGGATGAGATAACGGTTTTTATTGTCGTATTATCTCTTAATAGCTGAGCTAAATGACTCGCAACAGCAATTGCGTTATGGTCATCAAGTGACGATATAGGATCATCAATATACAAATATTTGACCCAGTTATAGGCTTCTTGACCATCTATCGCTAGCTGAGCTACCGCTAAAAAGAAACACCACACAAAAATATTTTCTTCACCACGAGAGACTTTGATATGCTCAATCGTCTCATGTGACCCACTTTCATTTTGTATTTCTCGCTTGAAATTAATCGTCCAATTTGAATAATCAATTTGAAAGTCAAAATCAGCATATCGTTGCAGTAATGGACGGATACGATTTTCCATTTCTAACTCTTGTAAACCATCAAAGAAGTGAGAGTCTGGATTGATCTTTAATACTCGCTGTTGATCATTATCTAAATCATTATCCCAAGAAAACAGATCTTCAGTGAAAGCATTAAAATAAAGCGTATCTCTCGTTGTATCATCAACTTCTAACGGTGTGGTTACACCATCCATAATATTTGCTGGACGTATTGTGCTTACTTTACCTAACCCTTTGAACTCCATAGATAAGCGAGTCTTACCAGTGCCATTATAAGCAAAAACAAGAATTTGATTCTTTACCTTACGATTAACACCATTTTCCAATACTTCACGAAACTGTTCGGCAACTTGGCTTAGATCGTTGTATATCAATTCGCTCATGATGCAAGCCCCTCTACAGCAGGAAACAGTCGCTGCATTAAACCTTTTTTGTGAACCTTAAGTGTTTCTATTTTTTCAGACTGAGCCTCAATTAAATCATCCATCGAAGAAAGGAAGTCTGCGATCTTTTTTTGTTCTTCTTTTATTGGCAAAAGCATTGGTAAATTTTTTAATTCAGCGAGCCCAATACGTTTTCTTGTTGAGCCTGTAGCAGAACTTTCGACAGTAGAGCGAAATGTCGAATCATTAATCAATGAATAAAGGAAGTATTTATTATGACGATTTTCATCGACAACAAAACGAATACCATCAGAACACATGACATATCGACTGTGTGTTGCAGGTATGAAACATGCCCGACCGACGGGGTCGCCCATTTTAGATATTATAATATCGCCTGGATAAATATTATTTGCTAATAATTCATCTGCTTTTTCTTTAGATGTGAAAATCTTATAATCTTCATTAAACTGACCATCGCCAATATTTTGAAGTTGGATTATTCGAATTCCCTCTTTACGATAATCCGATGATTTTAAGTTTGAGCCAAACGGCCCACCTATAAAACTCCACTTTACATTTTTATCCGCTACATCAATTAATTTAAATCTATTCCAATTTGGCTTATTTTTAAATTCAGGAAACCTCAACTCAGGCACACTTTTCCCTTCCACAGGAAATAGCTTTTGCATCAAGCCTTTTTTGTGAGATTTTAGTGATTCTAACTTCTTAGTATTTGCAGTGATTAGGTCATCCATCGAAGAGAGGCAGTCTGCGATTTTTTGCTGTTCTTTTAATTTCGGGAAAGCACACGCCCAGCCTTCAATCGCACCTTTGGTTATATGCAATAGCCCTAAACCATTTGCTGATTGAGCTTTCATCTTTTCAGTCTCAAACTCCAAAAGAACGTATAAAAAGCTTTTGCTCACTTGTTCTTTTTCAATAACTTTCCAAATGTGATAATGATAAATAACTTTTTCGCCAGTCCAAATCCTTGGGCCAAAAGATGCAGACCATGCATACAAAAGATCGCCATTATCGCAATATTTGTCATTGCTTAATTCTAAATCGGAATAGTACCATTCCTTGTTTGTAAAAAAATTCCCCACCCTGAGAACTCTATATTTTCCTTTGTCTAATAATTCATCTTGTTTGTAAGCTTTTCCATTAATAAACGTAGCCTCAGCTCCAAAAGTGGTGCGTCGCCACCCTTCACTTACTATAAACTCAGGAAACCTCAATTCAGGCACTAACTCTTTAGCTTCTAACTTACTCATACGCTGCTAACCCCGAAATCTCACGCCCTTGGGCTAATTTGTGTAAATGGGGGATCAAATCTTCCATTAATGCTAACTCTTTCTTTGTTCGTTCTTTCCAACCTAAATCTAATGGCGCTAATAAATCCCCAAGTAACTCACCATCAAAAATCATTCGTTCCATAATCCCATCAACAAAAGCTTGTAAGCGCTCACTTGTTAAGCCATGTTTTAATGCCATATCATTAAGCTCATTGGTCGCTTTCTTCGCTTTAAATGCTTGGTAGCCCGCATGAATTTGCGACACATCTAGTGCTTCACCAGCAGGCAAACTGTGTATATAAGCAATCAGTTCATCACGTTCAGCCATTAAATTAGCTTGTGAACAAATAAAATCAATGAGCTCTTGTCGCGTCATTGTTTGTTTACTTGAGCCTTGTGTCGACTTAGCGATAAGTCCCATGATGTAATCGTAATCCACCAAAGCAGAGGCAAATAAAACAAGCTCAAACTCTAGTTGCTCAACTTCTTCAGGTAGTTCACCTTTATTGGTATCTAGCTTACGCTTCAGCTCTTTAGCGGTTTCTAGGTAAGCCCCTTTAAAGCCACGTAACACATCAATGGGTAATGTTTGAGCCACTTGCGTTTTTTGCTCTTCATCCAATTCTGTATATTGCTCTAATTGATTCTTAAGCTTTTGAACTTCTTTAAAATGGTTAATAAAAGAAGCTCGCTGCGCATCCCCTTGAAGGTTGGCAACTTCTGAAGGGTGACACTCTAGCCCTTGCTTTTGCATGAATGCTTCAAGGTTATCGACGGCTTCTTTATATTTCTCAACCACGACAGGGGCAGGATCGACTAGCCACACCTCTTCAGCGCCTTCTTCTTTGTTACCAGAGAAAAGCTTAATCGCATCATTGACTTCTTTTTCCTGGCCTCGGAAATCTAAAATATTCCCCCAAGGTTTACTGTCATTTAACACACGATTGGTACGTGAAAACGCTTGGATCAAACCATGATATTTTAAGTTTTTATCCACGTATAAGGTATTGAGATACTTTGAATCAAAGCCCGTTAACAGCATATCAACGACGATAACGATATCGATTTTGTTTTTATGCGGATAGTCCGCATTATCGTACTGATGATCTTTAATACGCTGCTGCACATCTTGATAGTAAAGATCGAACTCATTCACGGTGTGGTTGGTTGAGTACTGGCGGTTATAGTTATCAATAATATCGATTAATGCTTGTTTCTTACGCTCAGGCTCTTCACTGTTATCTGCCTTTTCTTGAGGTAAGTCCTCTTGTAATTGCTGGATATCTTTTACATTGCGCGCAAGTGTGTTTGAATCCGCACTGTCTTTATCCTTGGCACTCAACTGAGCTGGTGGAGAAAAGACACAAGCAATATTTAAAGGAATATATTCCTCATTTTCAGATAATTTAGCCGTCTGTTGATGCTTAAACTCTTTTACGTATTCAATTGCATGATTGATAGAAGAGGTTGCGAGAACAGCATTAAAGCGTCGGTGGTTAGTGACTGCATCATGTTTGTCTAAGATCTCATTTACCACAGCCTTAGGTGGTGGGGTAACTTTTTGTACTGTTGAGTCTTGTACAGCGTCTTCACTCACATCATCAGCCAGTTTTTTATTTGCTGAGTGTTTACCAAAAAAGTCGATATGGAAGCTGAGAACGTTCTTATCTTCAATAGCATGAGTGATCGTGTATTTATGCAGCTCTTTTTCAAAGATACTTTCTGTTGTTTTAAATGAACCAACATTGCCATCAATTTGAGTATAAGTGGAGTTATCTGGAAAAATCGGGGTTCCTGTAAAACCAAACAACTGAGCTTTTGGGAAGAAGCTTTTAATTGCGTTATGGTTTTCACCAAACTGAGAGCGGTGACATTCATCAAAAATAAAAACGATTCGCTTATCACGTAGTGGCTCTAGTCGCTCTTTAAAGGTTTGCTTACCTTCTTTTAGCTTACTTTGATTACGTGTGCTATTTTCATCTAAGGCTAAGCCTAGTTTTTGTATCGTCGTCACAATGACTTTATCGGCATAATCTTCAGATAGCATACGACGTACAAGGGTTTCTGTATTCGTGTTCTCTTCAACACAACCATCTTGAAACTTGTTAAATTCTTCCCGAGTCTGACGGTCTAGATCTTTTCGATCCACCACAAACAAGCACTTTTCAACATCAGGGTTATCTTTCAGTAGCGTCGATGCTTTAAAGGACGTCAGAGTTTTTCCTGAGCCAGTGGTGTGCCAGATATAACCATTTCCACGCCCCTCATGAATACAATCAACAATCGCTTCCACTGCATAAATTTGATATGGACGCATAACCAATAACTTTTGTTCCGATTGGACTAGTACCATATAACGGCTGATCATTTGGCCTAACGTACATTTAGCCAAGAACGCATCGGCAAAATCATGTAGGTGTACGATCTTACGGTTGTTTTCATTCGCTAATTGATAAATAGGTAAGAAGCGCTCATCAGCATTAAAGCTAAAGTGTTCATTTTTATTGTTAGCAAAGTAATAAGTATTGTTTTCGTTACTCACAATAAAAAGCTGAATAAAACACATGAGTGTATTGGTGTAACCATTACCCGGATCGTTTTTATAATTAACGATCTGCTCCATCGCTCGACGTGTGACGATATCGTAGGTTTTCAATTCAATTTGAACGGTTGGTACACCATTAATCAACAAGATAACATCGTAGCGATGATTACTTTCTGCCGTATCCATTTTGAGTTGATTAATGACTTCGAATTCGTTCTTGCACCAATCTTTAATGTTCACCAAGGTATAATGCAGAGGTGTACCATCCTCACGCTGAAAGTATCCTCGCTCACGTAAGGTTTTAGCAGCTTCGAACACATCCGCAGTAACGATGTCTTGATATAAGCGCTCAAATTCGTTATCTGTCAAATTCACGTAGTTCAGTGATTCAAACTTTTCTCGAAAGTTTTGCTTTAATTTCTTATCTGTTCGAATATCCTTTCGATAGGAGTACTTTAAGTCACCCAACTTATTGATAAGTGCTTGTTCAATTTGTGCTTCTTTCGTTATCATTTTGAGC
This sequence comes from Vibrio sp. CK2-1, assembly GCF_021726515.1. GTDB lineage: Bacteria > Pseudomonadota > Gammaproteobacteria > Enterobacterales > Vibrionaceae > Vibrio. The sequence goes on from NZ_JAKKCJ010000008.1 coordinate 7,461, forward strand.
TACCAAATTCGTTATTGAATGAAACTGATATTTTCAGTTATCACAAATCCTTTAAGATACAAATTCAACTTTATCTTCATTAATCACAGTGTACCTCAAGCGGTTATTTCTATAAATTAAAATAGAGTGATAGGTTATATATTGAGCTACTTAACTGATTGAATATAGGAGCTATCCCAAAGTGATGATTTTACAGTAGACTAAGCACATCACATTCAAGGAAGAAACATGAAAGAATTACTCGCCGCACTCTCTGACGCTACTGTTAACAGGCTCAAATCCCCTATTTTAGGTTCATTCATCCTCTCTTGGGCTGTCATTAATCATGTATCGATACTTACCTTTATTTTCAGTACTTCTCAGCAGAAAATAACGCTATTGCAATCGAGCTCAGATTTTTGGACAACTGAACCTTCTCTTTGGTTATCTCCTGCAATGATGAACCTGCTTTACCCTTCTATCACAGCGATTATCTACACCTTTGCACTTCCCTGGTTACAGCATTTCATTGATATAAAAAGATTCCGATTAATCGACGCAAAACGTATAACTGCCAAGCATCGTAATGAACGTTTTACTTATGCTAGCCAAAAGCGCACCAGTAAAGTAAGAGCAGAATCTAACCCTGAGTACTGGAAAGAAAAATTAAACAGAGATCTCGATAATTGGGATAACAAACGTCAAATTTTAGAAAACGATTTAAGCCAACTCAGATTGGAAAGGGATTCATTACAAGCACAACTAACCTCAAGTAACACCATTCAAAGCAATTTAAGTGAAGAAGTAGAAAAACTTCGTAAACTTCACCATGATGAAAAAGAAAAATTTTCAAATCAAGAGTCTGAATTAATTACCGAATTAAATCGAACTAATGCAGAGGTAGAGTCATTACTTAACAAAGTTGATGAATTAGATGAAGCTAATGCAAACCTTGAAGAGTTAAGGCGAGAGCTAGCAGAGTCAGAGAAAGCAATTGCTGGACTCAAAGAAAAACTCACCCTAGCAACCCAACAATATAATGATGCTCAAGAGTCGATAGAAACATTATTAGTCAAATTTTATGATTTAAGTAACTTCTTAAGTGACAAGCATCAATATCAAACGATAGCTAGAGCTCAAGGTTCCAGTACTGGTATACAAAAAGTCATACCTCAAATTAAAATTGATGAAGTCCTAAAGCCAATTAAAGATATTATCGAAGAGCGAGCTGAGCCAATCAAAAAAGCCAAGCTAAAGCAGCAGCTAGCTGAGCAACACAAAATGACTCAACAAGAACTAGAAAAAGTTAAGAAATCTCTTGCCTCTTTAGAGGAGCCCAATAAAGCAACACAAATATGGGATTAGTTAAAGAATGCCAAGTTTAAGGGTAGAAGAAATATGGCAAAAATTGATTATTTAGACATTGGCATTATTGAGTCCATCAGTAAAATATTAGCAGATACAACAACTGGCTTTACCGGTTCTGAACTTGGACGGCTATTAATGGAAGCTCGCATCGAAGATGTTGAACCAGCCTTAACTAAATGGAAGCGCCTTACTACCGCTCTAATCAATAAACAGAATCAAGACGGTTGCTCTAACAACATTATTAATTTTATACACGTAGCCATGTCTCCAGCTCGACATCATCAACGTGCAGAATGGTTCAATGACACTCGTTATCAACTCAATACAGTATTAAGCTTTGCAGGTTACACTCTTGGTGATGACGGTAAAATATCTCGCTCAACAAAGGCTTCCACTATTAACGAAGCTGCTGCCCGTGCAAGTAAGTTAAAAGAACACCTTATCGCAAGAAACGTCCATCCAGATATTCTTTTTTACTGTAAAGAAGAATTACTTGTTGATAATTACTTCCACTCAGTCTTTGAAGCTACTAAAAGTGTTGCTGATAAAATTCGGTATAAAACAGGGTTAACCTCTGATGGTGCGAATTTAGTTAATGAAGCTTTTTCATTTAAAAATGACATCCCGCACTTGGCCTTAAACACTCTTCAAAGTGATAGCGAAAAAAGTGAACAAAAAGGATTCATCAACTTATTAATTGGCTTGTTTGGAACGTTTCGTAACACCACAGCTCATGCTCCTAAAGTCACTTGGGAATTAAAGGAAATTGATGCACTCGATATACTCTCATTAGTCTCACTTGTTCATCGTCGGTTAGATTCCGCTATTGAAGCAAAAAAAATATATGAAAACAGAATGTAGCCTGAACTTTAAGTTCAGGCTACGCTCTTTATATTTCATTCACCCCCTCCACCAACTCCCCCAATGGTACACTCCTAGCCTTATTATTTTCATCCCAAAATCGTTGCTTACGAACCTTCCAACCGTGATACAGGTAGTTATTCTCTGTGAGATAATTGCCCGCACCCATCGAATAATTGTCCCGTTGCTCCTTGCTTTGAGTTTTATCATGCAAGAACGCCGTATCGGGATGGTTAAGGCACGCTTTGCGCATCTCAGGAAAGCGTTGCTGTGTATGTTTAGACCAGGCCAAGATGATGGTTTTAATTGTCTTGGATTCATAAATGTCAGTATGCGGACAACTGTTTTCACTGTCATATTCGGTTTTGGTGGCAATGATGACGGCCTGTGCCCATTCAGGAACGTTTAGGCTTTCTTGAAAGGCTTGCTCCTTTTGTTGGTGTGCTCGAATGCTTTCTTCTCTTTCCTTTATTTTTTGACGTTGTTTCTCTGCTTGTTTTCGTTTGACCTCTTTTATCACTTCGCTCGCCTTAGCTCTTGCTTGCTGTACTTGAACTCGGTCGAGTTGGTAGTGCTCAATGAGCCCAATCAATTCAAGCTGGTGGTCTTCACGCATCCATGCCATTTCAGGCTTATCGTGATTCTGTTGATGGTAGTCATACACCGATAAACAATGATCGCTAAAACCTAAATCATTGACGTTACAGCCTAGGTCCAAACGGCATTGATGCTCACTGCTATCATGAAAAGTCACTGTAATAAAAGTTTTGTCATAACCCCCTTTGGGGTTATCCAGTGCAACTTCTAGCGCCTTTTTCTCAAAGTCGTCAAAATCCCAAATATCATTAGTTTGAAATTGACGAGACTCTGAGCCGTGTACGAATACGCTTTTCGGAATGAGTTTATTGGGTGTCGAATCATCCGTCGTTTCATTTAACTTCACGGCCTTATCCTCTTTTTATATTTCAGGCATAAAAAAGCACCCCGAAAACATTGGACTATTTGTCTTCTGCTTTCGGGGTGCGGTTTGTTTTTGTTGCGGCTATCTTTGCTGTCTACACTTGATGTTATTTGTCTGGCTCATCTAAAAAACACTAAATGACTTGCCTTCACAAAACGCTTTCTTCGCCTCTTTCTCATTGCTGGCATCCAGTTTACAAATTAACCCGTCGCCATCTTGAGCGTAGTAGGTATAAGGAAAACACCCACCCGAGCCACAGAAATAAGAATATGACACTCGAAACATCCCTCTGCCAATGTCTTCCACTCTCGCTCTGCCTGTTTCATCAGGTTCAGGGTTTACTCTATCTAGGTAGTTCGCTAATTGCTCAGCGCTACCCACACCGCGGATCACCTCTTGAGAGGATTGTGGCGCAGAGGCATAGCTTGAGGTATCGCTTTCACTTTCTGATAACGACATAAAAACCAAGATAGAAAAGCCAAAGACACAAGATACGATCACGGTGTAAAGCTTGTTTTTGTTCAACCGCGCATAAAAGTAACTCACGATAAAACCATGCATTTTAAAATCTTTATGGTTTATTCCCTTTGCCTTTAAATACCGAATATCTAAGAGCCAGGCCAGTAGCACCGTCGCTATCCATATTGGAAAATAGACAAAATAATTACTGGCAATATCTCGAAGCATTTTAGCTTCATGACCATCATTTAAGACCGCTGCCACAAATGAGACAATGACACACCCAATCAATGGTGATAAGGCTAATAACCAAACTCGCCAATGACTCACCGGGATAATCGCCTCGGCTTTAACATCATCGGTCTTCGTCGAGTGATGACTATTCACATTCTTAAGCGCTTCAGGGGCTACTTCAACAGCTTTCGGTAAAGGAGGCGGCATATTCAGTGGTGGAGGTAAGTAACGCGCCAGCTCACTCTCTGCTGCTTTAAGCCATGTACTCATGCCTTGCTTCCATACTAACGTGTCTTGTGTAATTTCTCCGCGAGTAATAAGTGCTTGTAGTTCATCCATTGAATGACCACCGAGACGCTCACCCTGTTTTTCATAAAACCAAATGTCATGGCTCATTGTTATTCCTTATTGCGTTTTATCCCTTCCTCTTTACGTATCGACACGCAATACCATGCTCACAAGGCTTGATACCTAGCAAGCTTGTTTCTGGTCGGTAAGTTAAAGAAAGGGATTGAAAAGATAAGGTCAACCTATCCGTATTGATTGTTGGATACATTGACCGGATTGAATTCGCGATTAAGCCATTACTTAATGCGCAGTGGGTATTTCAAATTATTGAAGAAGGTATTCACACTGCTTGTTAAGCCACTGTCTAGCTTAAGTGCATAACCTGAAGCGGCAACACCTTGGCTACAATCTTGACCTGGCAATATTTCACCTGTTTCAGGATCTCGATTTAACTCGTATAAGCTACTCACATCAAAGCCAGATACTTCACTGCCAAGCTGGTAAACTTGATAGTGGCTGCTCTCACCCACTTGAGTGACACCATCAGCGATAAAACCTAATGAATAGAAGGTCGCATTGGTCACGCCCACCTTTTCACAGTTTGCGTTATATATTCCAAGCGCTTCAATAGCGTATCCTTGGTTATACCCAGAGGCACGAATATCAAATAAACCCGTTTTATCATCTAAAGTGACGAGAGCAGTTATCTCAGCACCATTATTCGTTAAGATTTTTACGTTATCCAAAACATTGTCATCCGCATCAACAAGCTGGCTCACTAACTGAGCAGGCTTTTCATTAACCAGTAAGTTTTCACCATCTGACTGTAAAACAACATTTGCGTTAGCAAGCAATGGCATTGCAACCAATAAAGGGATTAATTTAAATGTGTTCATGTTCACTCCAATGTGATTGAGGCATTTGTAGTTAAAGTAATAGGGGCCGTTGAAACGGTCAGGTTAGTGGTGCTAATCGCGCTATCTAACGTGCAACCTGAATGTTCACACTCTGATAGCTCGCCGCCATTATCGGGCGGTGTAATAGGCTCGATGGGCGTTTCAGGATCGACGGGCACTTCAGGTGTCGAACTGTTATCTGGATCCCCTCCGCCGCCACATCCCACTAAACTGCCCACCAGCAACGCCAGTAATAGTTTTTTCAAAATATTGCTCTCCTTGTTTTTTGATTTATTGATAAATAGGGTTAACCGCTTTGATTTGACGAATCGATACCGATTTAGGCACTCTCTGTGCTCCTCGCTCGGTCTCACGACTAAAATAGAACAAGACGGCATCATCCTGAGTAATATCCAATTTCGTTGGCATGATTTGCTCTTCAATAAGTAAATCGCTAGCACTTGATAAGGCATACACCAGCAAGATTTGATGCTCTCGATAGAGCGCACTTAATATCGCCTCTAGCGGCGGCTCAAAGGGCATGCTGAGCCAGTCCCCTAAAGCCGTAAAATCTATCGTGACTTTATTGAGCCAGCGCTTATCTGGCATATCTTCATCAAGTGCATTAAAGCGTTCGCGGTAATTGTGTAAGTGATCGTTTAATCGGTGTCGTACTTCTTTAGGTAGAAGGTTACTTAGGTAGGTTTTAATCAAATGAGCGATAAGCTCGCTATGAGAAAACTTTTCAAGAAAGGACGCTTTGTAGCGAATGCAATGGGACTTATCTCGCTTGATTTTTTCGATGCCAAGTAATTGCATGACTCGATCATCATTTAAGATACGACGCACTGCATGGTAGCTGGTTGAACGGTTATTCCTTTCCACTGCATTCGCTAACTCTTGATAAGTCATGGGTAATGCTGGTGGACGAGGGATCACCTCCGCCAAACTCAGTAAGGTTTCAATGGTTTTGATTTCATGCTGATCGGACACCCGAGATCACCTTTATAGATTTAAGATGACTCCCGATGATAAGCATGAGCTTTGCACATCATGCAAAACAGATTATTTGAGGTAAATAAACTTAGTTTTTGTGATGTTAATCAAACTATTTTGACTCAATAAACAAAATAGAAGTGAGGTTAACCGAATAAAGTGGTTGTTTTTCATCTGCATGAAAGTAGACAAGAACGGCTCCCACCGTTATAGACAAGGACACCACTCTTCCTATCAAGGTGCGACAAAGCATAACCATCAATATCGGCTCTTGATGAAAGGCGGCCTGTTTGCTTGCAATTAGAGCCTCATCAAAATGATGAGAATAAACGGGTAGTTGAATGTCCATTTCTCCTTTTTGTGTTGATTTTCTTTCATCATGTCGCTTCTCTTTCTGCGCTTTTAATTGAGCCAAAAAAAGAGGCGTTACATTTTGGGGAATGGCGGGATAAAGGTATTTATCAATCCAATCTAAAAACAAAACCTGGGCGCTTGTTGGCCCCATAAACACCACATGGGTTTTACGGTAGCGATAATGTCTACCTTGTTGCCCCTCTTCGACATAACCCAAAGTACACCAAGATTTTAACCAACGGCGTACGGAATCAGGGCTACGTTGAACCCCTAGCGCTAATAACGATTGATGAATATCCACCAGCGCAGTCCAATGCCTATCAGACAATAAGCTATACACTGTTAGCGCGTATTCAATGTGTTTTTCTCGACTCATGAGCCCTCACTTAATAGGGCCGAATGAAATCATTAACAACAATATCAACGGCCCATTTGAGATAAATATTAAAACCTTCACCACTAAAGAAGTCGCACAGATATCTGGTTATAAGAGTCCATCTCTAAGTATTGTAAAAATGCCGTCTCCCATAAGGCATACAGCTCTGAAGCATGCTTATTATTCTTTAACGATTGCCAGTAACAGGCCGGAAATAAAAAGCAGCTACCGGATTGAAAATCAAAATCTAAACAACGCTCTAACTCCGGATAGACACGACCTAAATACGCAAAATCAGTAATATAGGCCAGCGTCCAGGGCTGATTTGAATCAGTACGCTTAAGCATGATTTCAACAGGATGAAAGCCGCCTTCTTCAGCGGTATAACTGGTGTCTTTAAAATTAAAAGTAATGGATTGGGTTTGGGGGGATAAAACGGCGGGGTTTGACGCTTGCAGGTATTGAGACAACCGCTCATTTAAGTGGGATTTTAGCACTTTAGAAATGGGGAATATGGTTGGTTGGATACCAAGATTAGATAAGGTTTGCATTGGTACATTCTCCTCAAAAAAGAAAACCCACCAGCGATAACTGGTGGGCATATTCATGTTGAGGATATAGGGGTGTAACTTTTTAATATTGTTTCTATTTGTTCACACCGAAACCATCGCTGATTATTTTAATGGTATAACTAATATTGAACAGGACATTTTCAAGTTAGGATTTTTGCTCTAATTTTCGCATGTGGGATTACCGAGAGTATGGTAGCTGGCTGAAACTTGTGTACATGTGATTGCATGCTTCGGGACTATAAAAACGTGTTATACTGGTGACTCGCAGCGCGCGCATTTGATATGGATGACATGGGCATCAAAGACAAATAGGTCCAATACTCCCCATTCTTAATCAATCGTGTATTACAGGTGCTACGTGAATACCAACTACCTATTTATTTTCGTAGCGCGTCATAGCTTTTAAATTAAACCTGAATTGCTATTGCAGTTTGTCTTTGGCCAAACTGTCATATTGAATATTTGTCAACTCTGACTCCAAGTAGTCATCACTCATAAGTTTAATAAAATGGTTCTGAGATATTTTTGTCTTTAAGACAAACTTATCCCCTGCGTCATTGAGTTTTAGTAGTTTTGACAGGTATTTGTGTTTCTGTGCAAAAGCGATGATGTCGTTGTTTGCTACTGCTCCCATTACTGGCGAGTTGCGGGCAACCTTTGCTAGTTTACGAGAAAACGCCATATCCTCGCCTTCTACCCGTTCGACTAGCGGTGCAGTATCTTCGATCAACGCCATATCTGTGAGTTTTGCTACGCATTTGGCGGCTGTGTCTTTGATTACATCGTGGAACCCAAGATATGACTCCAGCGTTTTAACATTTTCAACGTAATAATCGTTATCAAGCTTAAGAAATACGAAATTGGGATCTATCTTCAGGATGTTTGATTCAAGTTCAGACAATCTATTATTTGATTTGAACAGATTCAATGCACCTTGTTCAGCTTTGAGTACTGACACTGTGTACTGATGCTTGTAGAGTGTAATTGTTTCGTTGTTTAGCCCCGTCAGTACAACGATTATTGCACTGATATCATCAAAATTTCCGTCCCCGACTTGGTACTTATCAGGCGCATTAACTCTTAGTTGTAAGGATTGATCTAACAGGTCAAATTCAAGCGGCTTGTCGTCAAAGTCAAACTTATAAAGAGCGTTTTTCCTTTCATCAGCGTCCGATAATAGAGGCATCGACAATGATTCATTTTCCACAATCCCAGTCTTTAACTTTGAGACCATGCTCGTTTTTAAGCGGACCAGTGCAGCATTATCAACATCCGAATCTCTAATGTTTGCTTCGTCATCAACAAAGAACATTTTGATACCAACGCAATCATCAACAATTGCACTCACCTTGTTTTTGAACTGTTCAACTGTCATTCGACCTTCCTTGCAAAACAAACACTGTTAGATAAGAACTTGAAATTTACTTGGTCACCTTCACTCAACTCACTCGTTGAAATAATGACCATATTTTTATACAGAGAGCCTCTACAACTCACGTCAGTTTTAAATAACTTGTAACCCAATAAAGCCAGTGTTGGGTTAGCATAATATTTATCGGTTTTGATGAAAATCAATCCAATAACTGCCAAAAGTAAGAAGTAAGCAATCGTCTTTCTTGGCTCATCAAAAGTAAAACCAATGAATGGCAGGATATAAGTTGCTAAAAACACCAAGTGCTCATAGCTTTCACTGCTGGACTTCTCGATCTTCATGACATCAAGAGAGCCTCCTTTCACTTCATTCTCAAACCGAAAATAGAAATACACACCTGCAACCAACCCCAGCAGCGACAATATGCTAGAAAAGTTTTTCTTTGCAATGTCTGCAAATGCACTAAAGCCAACAAATTCGCAATTCTCGCCAAAACAGTACGGAATATCTACAGTCAAAAATATAATAAAAACAAATAAAATCAGTAGTGAAAGTATGTACAACCCGATTTTATCCAAGGTATTTGAAAGATCCATCCTCATCGCCCTAATTACTGCTTATAAATACAGTATACATATTCCTGAACTATCTTTCATAAAGATACTTCTGAAACCCAATAAAGGTTTCTCTGATTGCTGCTGGTGAGCCAAATACCTCAACAGCATCGCCAATGGTGTTGTATTTGAGTTCTATCAGGTTGCGCATCTTACTGGGCGATAGTTGAATCGCCACTGAAATGGTAAACACTTACTAGCATTACAAAAATTAGGCCTACAATCCAGTACCAAGCAGAGCTGGTTAAGTTATGCGAAACAAGGTATGGGGCAAAAGTAAGTTAAAGCACTTCGAACTATCAATCTAGTTTTGCCCCTGAAATTTCCTACCTTATCGGCATACCTTTACTCAAATAACCGTATTATCTACTACGTAAGTATACGAATACTGCTCACCCTCGTTATCTTTAAACGATAAGAAGTACTGCTTTTCTTTTAAGCGCCTTACTTTAACCTCATCATCTTGATAACCTTCCGGTTCCAGTGCTAATACCTCCATAACACAATAAATCGAAGGCACTTCAAGCTCATCATTAAATGACACACGATAACTACTGTTGTGCAGCCTATCTAGAAAACTATTGATGCTTTTTTTTAACGCTTCTCGCTTTTGATTCACTATATCAACTTGGTCAACAACGGCTGTCTTATTCGTCACAAACCAAGCAGTTAAAGGTGTCATATAACCATCAATAGGCGTTTCAACGCATAAATCCCAACATTCAGATGCATTATATTTACGGTACATGATAGAAGCCGCTTTACCACCAGGTAGCCGGACTAAATGCCTCTTTTTTATAATATCAAGTTTAGCTACTAACGTATTTAATTCATAAGTCGAGATTAGCTTATCTGGTGCAAGTAACGTTTCTTCCATATACAAAGCCAAGGCTTTAACTTCAGGACTCGCCTCACTTAAGTTAATATAAATATCCGAAGATGTACCATCGTCGTTCACTGGGTGCTTAATAATGGCATTATAATGTTTCATTGTTTCTCTCCACATTCAGGGCAAAACTTCACACTGGTATCCATCAACATGCTATTACAGTTTTTGCAATACACAGCATCTTGACCTTTTCGTAGCATCGCAATATGGATAACGCTTGGGATGGTCACGCTGTAAGCTGGCCCAGCTAAATCGATAGCCGTCCATACTCCTGTTATCGCCCAACCAACGGGCCCCGCTAATACAGAGGCCGTTCGTACTACAGTCGCGTTAGTGGCAAACATGAGTCCTCGCCCTAAAATAAGCTTAGCGATTTGATTGGCAATAATGACGGTCAACTGATAAGACTTAAAACCACCAGCACGGAACAAGGTAATGAGCGCAGAGCTTGCCATGGCACCTTTAGGCGCACTACCTGAATAATCTAACTCTTCAAATAGCGCCGCCTTTTCCTCTTCACTCATTTGCTCAACGGCTTTTTTCAAAATCACTTCAAGTATGGCTTGCTCATTCTCCTCAACCGCAACGCCCTTTTTCACATTCGCTTTAACCTTCTTACCCACATCAAACACAATTTCGCCATAGCTAGGGCCAGCACTACGGTATAGGTTTGCAAAAGAGTTTCCGCCCATTTCACGAATTTCTTTTGCAATAAGGTCATTATACTTTTGGTGGTCTGGTCGATGCTTTTTGTAGGCATCCGATAGAGTTAAGTCTTGTGAGAACTTCTTCTCGATATAACCGACCAATGGCGCTAAATCCTCATTGGTGGCTTTTTCTAGGACTGGATTGATATCTGAATCGTAAATATTGGTATTGCTCATTTAAGTAGTCTCCATCGTTAATTGATATTCCCTACTTTACTCACCAGCTTTGCACAGTTCGCAAACCAACAAATTTTTTCACTTTTTTATTCTAACGTTCATCCCTTTCAGCAATACGTGCTTCAATCCATTCCTCAACTTCTTCTTTTATCCAGGCAACGGCTCTATCTCCCAACGATACAGATTTAGGGAAACGTCCTTCACTGATGAATTTATAGATACTTGAACGGCTTAGGCTAGTAAGGGCGATAACTTCTTTTAAACGGATAAGTTGCATGATGAGACTCCTTTAAATTGATTGGCTCAAAGGAATTCCCACCGTTGTTTTTTATCTCGTTAATGACTCAGCCCACCTGCAATATCGATAGCGCTCAGCCTTAGATTAAAAATTTGCATTTATATATTACCTCCCTGATTAACTAACCAATCTAGGAGGCAACATGTCTATCTATCATTCCACCGCACACCGTATTACCCCTACCGATATAGAGTTACTAGAGAAAGCTGCTGAAGTGGTTGAAAGCCTCTATCTATCCGGTGATGTGTATACCAACCCAAACAAAGTCAAAACCTTCTTACAATTCAAACTCAGCAAATACGAGCAAGAAGTCTTCGGTGTCATGTTCTTAAATAATCAACATCAACTGATTAGCTTTGAGCTCATGTTTAAAGGCACCGTTAATGCCGCCTCAGTCTATCCAAGAGAGGTTGCCAAGCTTGCACTACAACTTAATGCCTCTGCCATCATCGCCACTCACAATCACCCTTCAGGGCAATCCAGCCCATCACAAGCTGATATACAAATCACACAGCGACTAAAAGAAGCATTAGAGCTCATCGATGTACGCATGCTCGATCACATCATTATTGGTAAAGACACATCATCACTGGCTGAATTAGGCCAAATGTGACCTTTATTCATCGTTTAATTCATTAATCCCTCAAGGAGTCAGACATGTCTTATGCAAAGAAATTAGAAAGAGCCATCAAAGGCACAACAGCGGTGGTGACCGTCATTGTTGCCGCACCTGTATTCGGTCCAGTAGGAACCATCACTGCCGCAGGCTTTACCGTAGCAGCCGTTATTGGAGGCGTTACCGCTATGACTGAAGAAGACTGAATCACTATATTTAAAGCAATAAAAGAAAGCCCCCATGACGGGGGCATATATTATTAATCTTTATTTTTTGTTCAATATACATTCAATTAAAGTTATCGACTATAACCAAAATTATGCTTACCTGATCCATACTTTTTCGTTTCACATTTAGAAAGGTAGCTAAGCCGTCGAAATACTACGTTATATATAAAAGTATAATGCTCGTCCTTTACATTTAATTGATAGAAAGGCTTTGACTTAGGGAAATGTACTAACGATATAATATCGTTAGTTGACACTCTAATAGCGCTACTCCATGCCGAATAAATCAATCCAGCTAAATTATCCCTTAACACTCGGTAATCCCCAATACGATTAAATGAATTAGCATTTAAAAATATAGCCACATGATAATGTGGATTATTAGATTTCCCTTCTTCTTTACACCATATATATTCAAGTTTGGTTTTATGCACTCTAACACCAAACTTTACTTTCCTTTTTTCATACGCTTTGATTTTAGCTTTTAATGATTCAAAAAAACGACTAATCACCCTAGTGTCACTTTTCACTAAAGATAATGCATGTAGATCAAATCTTAATACGAATGTTCTTGCATGATTATTCATTGCTTTATTCATCACCAATCTAATTCTATCTAGATAAGTGTCATTTAAGGTATAGCTAGTCAATATACTCCAACCATCATGTTCGATAGTACTTAGACATGAGTTCATCATTAGGTCTCCTATAGTAATTTCATAGGACACATTGATGTTGTTTTTTTAGGTTACTTGAGTGGAGGGAATCTTAAGTTAGAGAGATTCAATAAAGATAGTATTAACATCCCCGACCTAATAAAAAAGCGTGGGGGAGACTAAACACACCTAAAGCATTAACGTCATTGATACAATCATCAGGAAAAATCACTCTGACAATACATTAAAATGTTAGGTAAGCTAATAACAGCCATTAAGCAAGCGAAATATACACTACAAAAAAACTACCACAATCAACCTATAAGCACTACAATAACAATACAATAAAACTACTGAGTAGATATCATGTTTGCTGAAAGAGATCTTACTGAAAACGGAAAAGATTTAGAAATAACATTTAAAACTGCGATTGAATATCATATGGCTATTATGTACATTCACAGCCATATAGCGATGTACCACTATAAACTTACAGCCTTTGGTCGCTTAGAAACACTACAGCTTAATGAGATGCTAAATGAACATTTAAGGGCTACAGGAAATCAATCAAAGGACCGAAAAAACGAAATAATCTCACACGTCAAAAACAACCTAATTACTGAAGATGATTTACCATGGTTTGATAAAAACAACGCAAGACTTTGTTTTTTTATTTGGTATTGCTGCATAAAAACTGGAGTACACTATGATAATAATTCTGGTACTTATGCTATAGAGCTGCTACCTGATAATTTTACTTTTTCCCCTTTCTACTCATCCGTAATGCTAGGTCAACTTAGCCCGACAGTTAAAACGTGTTTTCGGGACACATTAGACTTCATTAATTCATTCAGCTTTACCACACTAAAAAAACAAGACAAAATAAATTATTTAATCAGCCTACATGAACTACATAAAGAAAATACTTCCGTGGCAAACTTTAAATGGTTAGAATCGGAAAAGATAGATAAAGATTGGGCTATAGACTATATCAAAGATTTATTAGATAAATATAATTTCACAAGAGATTTCAATTTCCCTCATAACTTCCCAGAGTCAGAATTTAATAATGTGATCCCCCTTGCATTTGATACAAATAAAAACATACACCCTATAGATAAATACAAAGCAATTCAAAAACTAAAAAAAGCTTGGCAACAGAAAAAATATCGAGCCACATTAGACAATAAAAATAGAAAAACACATCAAATAACCATGTCTAAAGGAATAGATGATAAAATATCTTTAATAAAATCAAAATTAGAAGAGAAAGCGAATTCAAATTCTGAATTGCACAACAAACGAATTTTCACAAAAAATGAAATCATAGAACGACTAATCGATGAGGAATATGATAGACAAAAAAACTCATAATTTTTGTTCATTATCAAAAAAACTCGAGGTGTCTGTAGACTGCGAAATGTAATTTTGAGGTTATCGAGCACAGTTAAAGAGCATGGGTAAGTCCTACTAAAGCAGTAAAATGGGATGATACATGAATAATAATTTCAATTTAGAGCAAGCCGTTAACGTCTTCAATTCGGGCAAAATGTAACGGACAAAGATTACTTTTAAGCTCCTATCATGAGGTAAAGCGGCTTTAAAGGCTTAATCTTCTCGACGCATAGTGGTAACCAACCTAATCGGAAAAGCGAAAAGTTTAAAAAGATTGAATAGCATAGATTAGAAAGCTGATCACAAAAAGAGATATGGATTATTAAGGCTATCTAAGCAGCACAACAAATTGTGACTTTTGATATTATATAAAAGTCCTTTAAGGTTATTTAATTAATCGTCGCTTAATAGGTACACCAAAAGGTACACTAGAAAAAATCAAATCAACAGAAAGTAATAAATAACAAAAAGATAACAACACAATTCAGATGACGCCAGCCCACCAATCGATTGGAAAGGCCGCTAAGTTTAAAGCTTAGCGGCCTTTTTGATTTTTTATAATTTAGAAAATAGAATCAAGTTCAGATGCGCTGCCGGGATTTGAACCACCGCCCGCTTTTCTTTTATTCTTGTTCTGATTCATTCTTTCTCAATTCACGAGTTTCGGCTTCCAATCTTGCAGCATCAATTTCATCTAAAATGGATTCTACGTCGGCTAATTCGTCGGATTCGACAAACAACCCGGTCAATTTAGTCTCGGGAAATAACTCGCCGGCTTGGTACAACTGCCACATTTCTTTAGCGTATTCGGTTTGCTCTAGTTCTGGTACATACTGGCCGTAGTAGCTACGCATGTTGTTTACATCACGGGCAAACATCCATTCTGCGTTATTGTTGGCGGAGGCATTGACGGCTTGGGGTAAATCGATGATTACTGGCCCATATTCATCCACCAGCACATTAAATTCTGATAAATCACCATGAATGATCCCGGCGCATAACATACGTTTGATGTACTCGATCATCTCATCATGATCTTCTAATGCTTGTTCGGCGGACATAGATACATCATTTAAACGCGGCGCAACAAAGCCTTCTTCGTCGGTAATAAGCTCCATTAATAATACGCCATCCACTACCCCGTAAGGCTCTGGCACTCGCACTCCAGCAGTTTTCAAGGCATAGAGCGCATCGACTTCGGCGCTTTGCCAAACCGCTTCTTGCTCACCACGACCAAACTTAGAGCCTTTTTCCATGGCGCGAGCACGGCGGCTGTTTTTTACTTTACGCCCTTCTCGATATTGCACCGCTTGCTTAAAGCTACGTTGATTAACTTCTTTATACACTTTAGCGCAACGAATTTCGTCACCACAACGCACGATATAGACTGACGCTTCTTTGCCACTCATAAGTTGGCTCACTACGTCATCAACGACGCCATCTTCAACCAAAGATTGCATTTGTTTAGGTATTTTCATTACTGAGGTGGGACTACTTAAAGAAAAGGAAGGTATGTGGTTAGCTTATCTCATTTATGGCGAATTAGATATTGTTGCCGTTATTAAGCAATCTTCGGTCTTCAAAATAATCAATAGAAATCACCTATCAATACAATAAGAACAATCTATTTTTCAAAACACTCAAACAATGTGAATATACTTCCCGTAAGCAAGAAACGAGGCGCAATAACGCATTGCCCCATTTAGATTTCAGCAAGACTTTAGAATTTTAAACAAAAGGGAAAGACCATATTATGATTAACACTCAAATCAAACCATTCAACGCAACAGCATTCAAAAACGGCGAGTTTGTTGAGGTTTCAGAAAAAGACGTACTAGGTAAGTGGGCAGTATTTTTCTTCTACCCAGCAGACTTCACATTTGTATGTCCAACAGAATTAGGCGACCTTGCTGATCATTACGAAGAGCTACAAAAACGTGGCGTAGAAGTTTACTCAGTATCAACTGACACTCACTTCACTCACAAAGCGTGGCACGATAGCTCTGACACTATCGGTAAAATTCAGTACTACATGCTAGGCGACCAAACAGGCAACATCACGAACAACTTCGGTGTTATGCGTGAAGGTCAAGGTCTTGCAGACCGTGCAACATTCTTAATCGACCCAGAAGGTACGATTCAAGCAATGGAAATCACAGCTGAAGGTATCGGTCGTGATGCAGAAGACCTACTTCGTAAAGTGAAAGCAGCACAATACGTTGCAGCGCACCCAGGTGAAGTATGCCCAGCAAAATGGAAAGAAGGCGAAGAAACACTAGCCCCTTCTCTTGACCTAGTAGGCAAAATTTAATTAGCCACTAGTCTTAATATGCTGTTAATAACTCCCCATTATTGACGGCTAATTTGAGAGCTAGTTGATGGTATTACTTCTGACGACCTATACCGTTGGCTAGCTCTCACCCCTGTTTTTATTTTCGAAATTTGATTTATCCAGAGTAACCACTCTCATTTTAAAAGAACTCTAATTTTTAGAAGTAAGGTGTCATAGCATGCTTGAACAAGCGATCAAACAACAATTAGAACAGTACTTAGCCAATGTAAAACATGATATCCAATTAGTGGTTAGCCTAGATGAAAGCAAAGCCGCGCAGGATATTCTTGCTCTTGCTAATGAAATTGCTGAACTTAGCTCATTTATTACCGTGGTACGCGATGACGCAGCTAGCGACCGTAAGCCTGTCATGTCTGTGGTTAACCCAGAAAAAGGCACACAGTTACGTTTTGCTGGCCTACCAATGGGCCATGAATTTACGTCATTAGTTCTAGCCCTACTGCATTCTGGCGGTCACCCAATCAAGCTAGAAAGCGAGACGATTGAGCAAATTGGTCAACTAGGCAAAAAGCTTGATGTTGAAGTGTTTATTTCTTTGTCATGCCAAAACTGCCCAGATGTCGTCCAAGCGTTCAATATGATGTCAGCCATCAACCCTGATATCCGTACTACCATGATTGACGGCGCGCTATTCCAAGATGAAGTAAAAAATCGCGACATCATGGCCGTACCAAGTGTATTTGTGAATGGTGAATTATTTGGCCAAGGTCGTATGACGCTAAATGAAATCCTTGGCAAACTTGATGATGGTGCAGCCGAAAAAGCCGCTGCTAGCTTAAACGAAAAAGACCCATACGATGTATTAGTCGTTGGTGGTGGCCCTGGTGGTAGTGCTGCAGCTCTATACGCGGCACGTAAAGGTATTCGCACCGGGGTTGTAGCAAAACGTTTTGGCGGACAAGTCATGGATACCATGGCTATTGAAAACTTCATCTCGGTAAAACGTACTGAAGGGCCGAAGCTCGCTACCGATCTGGCTGAGCACTTAAAAGAATACGATGTTGATGTAGTAACCGAACAGCAAGCCGACAAAATCATGGGCGCGCCACATACTGAAGATGGCCTGATTCATATTGCTCTTGAAAGCGGTGCGACATTAAAAAGTAAAAGTATCATCCTTAGCCCTGGGGCTCGCTGGCGTGAAATGAATGTTCCGGGTGAACAGGAATACCGTAACAAAGGTGTCGCTTACTGCCCACACTGTGATGGTCCATTGTTTAAAGGCAAGAGAACTGCAGTTATCGGTGGTGGTAACTCAGGTATTGAAGCGGCGATTGATCTAGCTGGTATTGTTGAGCATGTAACGGTACTGGAATTTGCTGATGTACTACGCGCAGACCAAGTTCTTATTAACAAAGCGAACTCACTGCCTAACATCGATATTATTACTATGGCGCAAACTACAGAGGTCATCGGTGATGGTAAACGTGTGACTAGCCTTAAGTACAAAGACCGCAACACTGATGAAATCAAAGAAATCGAACTAGCGGGTATCTTTGTTCAAATTGGCCTAGTACCGAATACTGAATGGTTAAAAGACAGCGAAGTGAAACTATCAGAGCGCGGTGAGATCATCGTAAATGATCGCGGTGAGACTAGCATGCCAGGTGTGTTTGCTGCGGGTGATGCAACCACAGTACCTTATAAGCAAATCATTATTGCGATGGGTGACGGTGCAAAAGCAAGCTTAAGTGCCTTTGATTATCTGATTCGCCAAGATGGTTAATCTCTAATAATTAGAGCCTAGAACAATCATAGTTTGATACTAAAACGAGCTCATCACGAGCTCGTTTTCTATTGGATATAAACCGACTTGAGCATAAAGCTATACTTCAGGCTGAGCATGCTCCCGCTCTTCCGATAACTTCTCTTTCTTCACTTCAGGAATATGCCCTTCGCTCACCGCCTCTTGATAACAACCACTCATCTTAATGGCTAAGTACATATCGGCGCGGATCCGAATACCGCCTTCCCCTACTTTTACGCCAGCTAAATCACACCATTGCTTCAAGCGTCGCTTATGACCAGCCAGTACTAGGCGAATACCACGTTTTTTTAAGATCGCTTGAACGTCACTAATTACCGACATCACAGTGAGATCCAAATGGGTAAAGCTAGCCACCGCATCAATAATCACGTATTTGACATCGTTCGATCCAGCCTCCGCTACTTTATGTAATAAACGACGTTTAAAGTGCGCGGCATTAAAATAAGTAAGTGGTGAATTAAAACGATAAATCACTAAACCGGGAATGGCTTTCGCTTTACCTGATTTACCTAAACTTCTCACTGTACCTTTAGTATCGATACCCAACACTTGATCGGTTGGACGCATCACAATACGCAAAAACTGGAACAAACCGAGTAATACCGCCAAGGTGATCCCCGGAATAACACCAATCACCAACACGGCAATAAAAGTAATACTGGATAAATAGAAGGCATCTTTATCGCGCTTGCGTAGTCCCCAAATTCCTTTTAAATCAATCAAAGAAATCGAAGCAACTATCAAGACCACTCCCAGTGCAGCAACTGGAATAAACTGCAATGGCTGATAAGCCACTACCGCCACAATGGCAATAATAATCGCAGAAATTATCGAAACCAACTGAGTTTTACCGCCATTGGCATCATTGACGGCAGTTCGTGAGCTAGTGCCACTGACTACAAACCCTTGAGAAAATGCCGAAGCAATATTAATCATACCGAGCGCACGGAATTCTTTATCGGCATCAATATCATAGCCATTCTTGGCAGCAAAACTACGCGCAGTAAGCATCATACTTACAAAGCTCACCATGGCTAAATTGAGCGCAGGCATCACAAGCTCACGACTTAAACCAATATCAAATTCAGGTGCTTGAAAAACAGGTAGACCACCATCGACCATACCGACAATACCCACACCAACCGATTGAAAATCACCGAGCCAAACAAAAAGACTCGCGATAATGATGGCAAGCATTGCCGCAGGCCACCTTGGGCGTAACTTTTTACAACAGAGATAGATCCCAATCGTCACCGCACTGACTAACAGAGTTTGCCAATGAATATTCACTAATTGCGAAGGGGCATCCCATATCTGCTCAATGAGGTATGGTTGGTTATAGGTAATACCAAAAACTTTAAAAAATTGGCCAACGATAATGGTGATCGAGACACCATTTAATAAACCTAATAAAATTGGGCCAGAGAGAAAGTCGGCAAAGACCCCCAACTTAAACTTACTGGCAATTAAACACCACAGGCCAGTCATGGCTGTCATGGTAATAACTAATTGCCAATGTTTTACCGCATCACCAGCAGCAAGTGGGGTTACAACCGCCGCAATGACCGCACAAGTTGCTGTATCTGGGCCAACAATAAGTTGTCGAGAAGTCCCCATGAATGCATATACCAACA
Source organism: Vibrio sp. CK2-1 (assembly GCF_021726515.1). GTDB lineage: Bacteria > Pseudomonadota > Gammaproteobacteria > Enterobacterales > Vibrionaceae > Vibrio. The sequence goes on from NZ_JAKKCJ010000008.1 coordinate 27,511, forward strand.
TAGGCAGCACACAAGAGTACAAACCAACTATCGCACTTACCCCAGTTAATTCGGCATAAGCAATCGCAACCGGTAAGGCAACCGCCACCACAGAAAGCGCAGCTCGAAGATCATCACCAAGCCAAGCTTTGTCATAGTTTTTTAATTGAGATAAGCCGGGAAGCCACTCTTCGATCCATGCAACTTTCAACTCTAGCCCCCTTCTATAATTCATCTTCTAATCATTTATCTTATAATCATATTAGAAAATAACGGTGTCATGGGAATGTTTCTTTATAAAAATAAATTACTTATGGTTAAAACAAAGCCGACAAGGTTGAATTAACGAGGGGGATCGACTTTATTCATGCCAGAACCATTCACTCGAAACCAACCCGCTATTGAATAGCGATCACGGGTTGCCGGTAAGACCTCATGGGGGAAATCTTCACTCAAAAAAAGCGCAATCGTACCAAAGCTCGGCGTTACTCTAACCAATTCCTCTCGCGTATCATCTTGATAAATAACCAACTCACCTTGGTCTTCTTTGGTCCAGTTCGGATTTAAGTACACTACGAGACTGAGGATACGATTAGATTCACCTTTAAAGGCATCTTTATGGGTTTTATAAAAATCGCCCGGTGAATAATGCGCAAAATGACTTTCAAATGAGAATAGCCCTAAAAATAGATGTCGATTTAAATAGCGTTGTAACTCAGCCGCCCAAGCAAGCCATTCCTTTCCAGCTAAGCTTTCACCATTAATCCAACACACCTCATCTTTGCGTACAAACTGGTTGAGCATTAGCTTATCTTCACGCCCAATACCAGCCCGCTTAAAGTTATCATCGGGCATGCTGTGTACATGTTGATGCAGCTGATTTAATAAATCGGCAGGAAGTGCATTAGGGTGAATACTGTAACCTTGGTGAGCAATATTTTCGGCAATCGCATCAAATAGTGATTCATCAACCAGAGGTAAATGAATCACATCTTCAGTCAAAACTACGTTCATTTTTATCCTTAAAAAAATACACGCTGCCTCTCTTCTCTAAGGGGGAATATAGAGAAAACTAAAGAGGTTAGAACGGTCGCTGAGTGTAGTGCGTGTTTAGTTTTTAGGCGAGTGTTATTTAACGTTTAGTACTTGTATTACTTCATTGACCAATGTTGATAACGACCTTTAAATTCCTTTTTCTCAGGAGAGCTATAAATAAAGCTTTTTGAGGTTGTTAGATTTAACGCATGTAATGATTCAAGCATTTTCACTGCGGCTGTCACCCCATCAATAACCGGAACGTTTAGGCTATTTTGTAGGCGTAAAGCAAGATCGGACATACCTGCGCAGCCAAGAACGATCGCCTCTGCTTTATCTTGCTTTATCGCGATTAAACATTCAGCTTCAAGCTCATTAAAGACCGCTTCCGAAGTTTTCTCTAAATCTAACACCGATATTTCGGCAGCTCGAATAGAGGCACATTGATGTGTAAATCCATATTTATCTAATAAATGTTCAGCCATCGGGATCGTTCTGGCTAACGTTGTCACAATAGAAAAACGATGTGATACCAAACTGGCTAAATGAAAACCAGCTTGAGCAATACCAATAACTGGTGCAGTGGCAATTTCTTTTGCCGCATCGATGGCTGGATCGCCAAAGCAAGCAATAATATGACCATCGACCTGATTCGCCTCCCCTTCAGCAATAACCTCAAGTAAAGCCGCAGAAGCTATCACTTCATCTCTCATGCACTCAATACTCTCAGGGCCATGTATCGGTGATGAAGCAAAAACTTGAGTGCTATTCTGAGCAACCGATTCAGCACTAGAAGCTATTTTATCGGTCATCGCTAAGCAGGTATTTGGGTTGATAAGGTTAATTTTCATAAACATGCATTCCTAGGTAACAAATATTTAGTAGCACTAACGAATGCGATAAGCATGCCAAGTTTAAGAAAAGTCCAGCAATAGCAAGCAATCCAAACTAAAACCTTAAAAACAATATTGTATACAATTAATATATGCACATTACTGTACTTTCTTTGCACTGATAAAATGCAGATCCCTCATTAAAGGCACTTAAATAGGGAAATATGTACGATTCATTTCTCTATCCTTCCAAATTATATGTCTTAGCATTTTCTTGAACACCTTTATTAATCAACCATTCATACTGAAAAATCAAACATTGGCACGTTAATTGTATCCAAATAAAACAATAAATAAATACAACCAAATTTCAATCTCATAATTTACAGGAAGGAATCTTAATATGAGTGCCCCTAAATTTACCGTAAGCTCAAGACTTGCTAATGATGATCTAATTCCCACTAAAGATAAAAGTTGGGGCTGGTACAGTATCTTTGCTTTTTGGATGTCGGATATCCATTCGGTTGGTGGTTATGTGGTTGCTGCTTCGCTATTTGCTTTAGGGCTTACTGCATGGCAAGTATTAATATCCTTAACGGCTGGGATCTTAATTGTCCTTTTATTTGCTAACTTGATGGGAAAACCAGGACAAAAAGCCGGCATACCATTTCCTGTGGTTTGTCGTATGTCATTTGGTGTGATTGGGGCTAACATCCCGGCAGTAATTCGAGGTTTAATTGCTGTGGTTTGGTATGGTATTCAAACCTACCTCGCCTCCAGTTGCTTAATCGTAATGATTTTATATTTTGCACCTGAATATCAAACCTATACTGAAATATCCTTCCTAGGGTTGTCATATTTAGGTTGGTTTGCCTTTATTACAATGTGGTTGATTCAAGCTTCTGTCTTTATGTTTGGCATGTCAGCAATTAAAAAATTAGTTGATTGGTCTGGACCGGCTATTTATTTAGCGATGATTTTATTAACGGTTTGGATGGTTTATAAAGCGGGTTGGCAAAATATCAACTTAAACCTAAGTGATAAGCAATTATCAGGTTCTGACGCTATTATTCAAATGATCATGGCCACAGCGATCATTGCCGGTTACTTTGCTGGTCCAACTCTCAATTTCTCGGACTTCTCTCGTTATTCACCCTCTTATAAATCATTAAAACTCGGTAATTTATTAGGCTTACCACTTAACTTTATTATTTTCTCAGTAATTAGTGTGTTAATCGTTGCGTCAACTATTCCTGTATTTGGTGAAATCATTACCGATCCTATTGAAACCGTAAACCGACTGGATAATGGCACCGTTATCATATTAGGTTCATTTACCTTTATTTTAGCGACCGTCGGCATCAATATTGTGGCAAATTTTGTCGCTCCTGCCTTTGACTTTTCTAACGTATCGCCACAAAGAATTAGCTTCAAAACCGGCGGATTTATTGCTGCCATTGGCGGTATATTAATAACACCATGGAACCTATTTAATAACCCTGAAGTTATTCACTATACGGTTGATGTATTAGCCGCCATGATCGGCCCGATTTACGGCATAGTCCTCATTGATTACTTTAAAGTTCGTAATCAAGAAATTGATATCGACTCTTTATACACAGAAGATCGTAGAGGAAAGTATTGGTATTTTAATGGCATCAACTCAAATGCTGTTAAGGCTTTAATACCTTCAACTCTATTCGCACTAGCCTGTTCATTTGTATTTACCGATCTGGCTAACTTTTCGCTTTTCATCGGTGGATTTACAGCTTCTATTAGCTACTACTGGCTAATGAAAGATAAGTTAACTTCTGTGGTTAAAACAGAAAGAGCAGTTAGTTAATAGGCATCTGCTTAAATAAGCATAAAAAAACACCAAGCTGGGGAGGCTTGGTGTTTTTCGTTTTTACTAGCTAACTTGGAGTTTAACTAGGTTTACACAGGGAGATACATCGCTATTCCAATTGAAACATTCTAAAGCTTAATGCCTCAGTTCATTCCAGCGACGCTACATGTCGTGCAAACATTTATCGTGAAGTAGATGCAAGGCAACAAAGAAACAAAACATCTACAACGCAACATCTTTTGTTACATTATGGACACATTAATGAAAAATAAAACCATCATTTTTGAAATGTAAATTTACTAGAAACGTCACTTTCAAAATTGGCATTTTCAGAAAAATAGACTACAAAACTGAGAGTGGTATTAACTCTAGACCTAGTACCGAACTAAACGCCATCACGACTAGTAATGAGGTTTTAAATACCGATTTAGACCATTGAATGTAATTCGATTGATCCATGCTTCTAAAGGTGACTTTTGACCATGCGAAGCAAGATAATGCCGCCACCGCTAAATATTCATAACCTGTGTGCCCGAAAGCATACAAACCAAGCGCAACCAACGAGAATGCGGCCACGTATGCCATCATATGTTGACGAGCACGCTGAATTCCTTTCACCACGGGCAGTACAGGAATGCCTGCTTCTTCATAGTCTTGCATTCTGAACATCGCAATGGCATACGAATGCGGCATTTGCCATAAGCAGAACAAGCTAAACAACAATACCGCTTCAAAGCTGACGTAATTAGTCACCGCTAGATAGCCAACCAATGGTGGAATAGCCCCCGATACACTACCCACTAAAGTGCCGTATACCGAGGTGCGCTTGTACCACATAGTGTAAAAGAACACGTAAAACACATAACCTAATAACACCATTACTGCTGACAACGGATTAGCCATTTTATAGAGTAATCCGGTACCCGCCAGCAACATCACCAAGGCGTAAAGAAAGGCGTGATCAACCTTGATTCCACCTTTCACCATGGTGCGATTTTGAGTACGTGACATTTTAAAATCGATATCGCGATCAAAAATGTTATTAATCACACAGCCAGAGGCAATGACCAACGCCACGCCTAGCATAGTGAATAATAGCAAACTCAATGTAACAGGCTCTGATTTAGCCGCTAGAAAGTAGCCAGCTAAAACAGAAATTAAATTGCCAACAATAATGCCGGGTTTGGTTATTGATACGTATTCTTTCAACATCAGCAGACCTACATCATCATATTGTGGTTTAAGTTCCACATGATCCAGATTGAACCTGCGATGACGATGAAAACAATCACGGCAGTAAACGCAAAAGAAAGCGCGTTGAATCGACCTTTCTCTGAGCTATCCATGTGTAAGAAATACACTAGATGAACCAGTAATTGCAGCACTGCGGTAATGATCAAAATCTCAATGGTTGCTTCTCGAGACAGTACCCCAGTGTAGGCAAAGTAAAATGGAATAATGGTCAAGATAAGCGAAGCTATAAAGCCAATGATGTAACCTTTAGCACCTGAATCTTGATGGTCTTTTGATACAGCTGAATGAGACATTAGATCACCCCCAGTAAGTACACGATAGTGAATACACAGATCCAAACGATATCTAAGAAGTGCCAGAATAGACTTAAGCAGTAAAAACGGCCTTTCATTAAATCATTCAAACCTTTAGTGCTTAATTGGAAGTAGCAAACTGCTAACCAAATTAAGCCAAAAGTCACGTGTAGTCCGTGCGTCCCGACTAAGGTAAAGAATGCCGATAAAAACGCACTACGCTGTGGGCCAAAACCCTCTGCAATCAAATGATGGAACTCATACACTTCCATCGCGATAAAGCCTAGGCCAAGTAAAGCGGTGATTAATAACCAACGCTTTAAACCAGCCACATCTTCACGCTTCATTGCAATGATGCCAAAACCAAAGGTGATACTACTTAAAAGCAGCAACATGGTTTCAACAAACACAAATGGTAGTTCAAAAATATCTTTACCAGTTGGACCACCAGCAGTGGCATTAACTAGTACTGCATAAGTGGCAAATAACGAGCCAAATAAAATGCAGTCACTCATCAGGTAAATCCAGAAGCCATATTGCTTCATTTCATTTGCATCATGATGATCGTGATCATCATGATGACCATGCTCAACCGCAGTATTAGCGTGCATAATCAACCTCCATATCTTCATCATCCGCGGGTGTGCTTTGCTGAGCTTTTGCTTTGCGAAGCTGATCTTTATTGGCTTGCTCAATCGCTTTAATTTCTTCAACCGATACGTAGTAATCACGGTCTTCATTGAAACTGTGAACAATCGAGGTCACGATAATGCCAACGAAACCCACTGCGGCTAACCACCACATGTACCAGATCATGGCGAAACCAAAGATCAGGGCGAAACCAGAGATAACCATCCCCGTTGCGGTATTTTTCGGCATATGAATTGGAGAGTATTCTTCCTTTTCTGCCAATGTCGCTTCTACGCCAGCTTCGCCACGTTGTTTTTGATACCAGAAAGCATCAATTTCATCGCCTTTCGGGATTTTGACAAAGTTATAAAATGGTGGTGGTGATGAGGTTGACCACTCAAGAGTACGAGCATTCCACGGGTCACCGGTTAGATCGCGGTTTTGTTCACGGTCACGCACACTGACAATAAATTGCGTGGCTTGACATAAAACGCCACAGAAAATAATAAAAGTACCAAACGCTGCAGTTGCTAATAGCGGGAAGTATTCAGGATCAATGTGCTGGCTCAAACGACGAGTCATGCCCATAAAGCCCAGTGCGTATAGTGGAATAAAGGCAAATAAGAAACCAATAATCCAGCACCAAAATGCTCGTTTACCCCAGGTTTCGTTCAAGGTAAAACCGGTCGCTTTCGGGAACCAGTAAGTCACACCAGCAAAACAACCAAATACCACACCACCGATAATCACGTTATGGAAGTGAGCGATCAGGAATAAACTGTTATGCAATACAAAGTCTGCCCCGGGAACGGCCATCAATACCCCTGTCATACCGCCAACGGTAAAGGTGATAAGGAAGCCAATGGTCCAAAGCATTGGAGAGCTAAACTCAACGCGACCACGGTACATGGTAAATAGCCAGTTGAAGATCTTAACCCCGGTTGGAATGGAGATAATCATGGTGGCAATACCAAAGAAGGCATTGACATTGGCGCCCGATCCCATAGTGAAGAAGTGATGCAACCAAACCACAAAGGCCAAGATGGTAATCACAACCGTTGCCCACACTAATGAGGTATAGCCAAACAATTTCTTACGAGAAAAGGTCGCCACTACCTCTGAATACACACCGAATATCGGCAGTATTAAGATGTAAACTTCCGGATGTCCCCATGCCCAGATAAGGTTGACGTACATCATCATGTTGCCGCCCATATCATTGGTAAAGAAATGGGTACCGATGTAACGATCAAGCGTCAATAACGCAATCGTCACCGTCAAAATTGGGAACGAGATAATGATTAAGATATTGGCGCACAATGAAGCCCAAGTGAACACTGGCATCTTCATCATTGGCATTGATGGCGTACGCATGCGCATGATGGTAGTGAAGAAGTTCACCCCAGATAACGTGGTACCTACACCGGATATTTGTAGCGCCCATATCCAGTAATCAACCCCGGTTCCAGGACTCGCTTGAATGCCAGATAAAGGCGGATACGCTAACCAACCCGTACGGGCAAACTCACCTACCCCTAAAGAAACGTTGGTTAAGATCACACCCACAACAAACAACCAGAAACTCAAGTTATTCAAATATGGGAATGCCACATCACGCGCACCAATTTGCAGTGGTACGACGATGTTCATTAAACCAATGATCATCGGCATCGCCACGAAGAAAATCATGATCACGCCGTGAGCACTAAAGATTTGGTCATAGTGCTCTGGTGGTAAGTAGCCCGCATCTCCAGCAGAAGAAAGCAACTGCTGACTACGCATCATGACTGCATCCGAGAAACCTCGAATCAGCATAATTAATGCCACCGCGATATACATAAAACCAATTTTCTTATGGTCGATAGAAGTGAACCACTCCGACCATAAATATTGCCATTTACCGTAATAAGTAATGGCTGAAACTAACGCAAGCCCGACCAACGCGATAACGGCCAATGTCACCACAATAATGGGTTCATGGTATGGCACGCTGTCGAGGGAAAGTCTTCCAAATATACTTCCAAACATAGTATTTCCTACCCTTTAATTTTGTGCCATGTCCATAGAGTGCCCTTTACTCATCTTTTCATCTGATGAGTTCAGAGAACCTTTGTACTGCTTCACCACATCGGCAAACAAATGCTCAGGAACACTGGAGTAATAAGTCACCGGTACGTTTTCACTTGGCTTAGCAAGCTGACGATAGCCCTCAAAATCATTCATCACTAAAGCATTTTTATTGGCTTTAACGCTGTTTACCCAGTCATTAAATTGCTCAGGAGTGTCCGTAACATGGGCAGTAAATTTCATCCCAGAGAAACCTTCACCACTGTAGCTAGCGGAGATGCCTTTGTAGTCATTCGCTTCATTAGCCATTAAGTGGACACTGGTCATCATGCCCGGCATCGCATAGATCTGACTGCCAAGACGAGGAATAAAGAAAGAGTTCATGATGTTGTCAGAAGTGACTTTGAACTTAACCGGGACATCTTTAGGGAAAGCCACGTAATTGACGGTCGCAATATGTTGGTCAGGGTAGATGAACAACCATTTCCAATCCAAAGAAACGACTTCGATGGTCATATGATCAACATCACTCACTAACGGTTTAGATTGCTCTAACTCGTGAGTAGTGCGCCAAGTGATCGTACCTAAAATAGCGATGATAATGATTGGAACTGTCCACACCACTATTTCAATCTTGGTTGAATGTGCCCATTCCGGATCGTATTTTTCATCGGTATTGCTCGCGCGATACTTATATGAAAAAAACACTGTCATTAAGATCACGGGGATAACCACAATCAACATCAGCAATAGTGCCGTGATGATCAGTTCTTTTTCTTGAATGCCTATGACCCCTTTAGGATCAAGCAAAGCAGATTTGCATCCTGACAAGAGTAGAGCTGCAATAAACATCCCTCCTCTCACCAAGATACTTCTATATCTTGAGGCTTCCATTCTAATTCTCGATGTTTAAGGGTTGCTGTCACATTGTGGATATAAACGAAACAACCAAGTGGTAAACAACGCAGCTTTATTAACCAGTCACCGCATTTAGCGACTTGTTAGCTAACATTTACTGCTTTTTTTTAATTTATTGCTTCAAGTGCATATCGCCCCACCTTGAGTGGTACAAAATACACACACTTCAAAAACAACAAACCACACCAAATAAAATTAAAATATTACATTTAAAAATATCTAGTTACATTTAGACCATTATGCTTACATAAACACAACAACTCACCATGCAAAAATGAAAACTAACTTTCCATAAAACAAAAACCCACAAGATAGACGGGCCAGTTTTATCCAATCTAAAAACATGTAGAGAACAATCTAAGAAAGAATAATCGAGAAAGGAAACAACTTAGGAATAACTGATATTCGCCGAATTTAGCGACAAAAAAGCAAACATTCATGGATTTTAACGACAAAAATCGCAAGGAAAATTGAGTCCTGATACACAAAACAAAGAAAAGAATCCGAGAGTGGTTACTGAAAAAATGGAGGGAAATCGCGTGCTTTTACTCTAGATGAAAATTAACAATTGGTACTGTTAACGATTAAAAAACACCCAAAAAGATTAAAAACATTCATTACATCAATAACAAAAATTGCAACTTCCATTAGCATAAATGCTTTAAAATTAACACTGTTAGCTACATTCAATTTATTCGACTTTGGTCTTAGTTTTCTATATAAAGAATGTTATTTTCATGTAAACACACAGATATATTGTGGTTTTGTGCTGTTAATGGATTGCTGTATTTTGCTTAGGAGTTAGCTAATGAACACGCAAAAAAATTCTTTTTCACTCATAGATAAACCCACCTTCTTTGGTGCAATTATCGTTCTTTTATGTGCCGTCATCCCTTTAATGATTTTCCCTGAAGAAGGGGAGAAATGGGTTGCACTGGCCAAAACATTTATGACAGATAAAGTGGGAGCGCTTTATCTTATTCTTGGCCTTGCCTCTTTCTTCTTTATGATTTACATCATTTTTTCAGACATTGGCCAAATCAAACTCGGTGATCCCGACGAAAAACCTGAATTCAAAACGGCATCTTGGGCTGCCATGCTATTTTGTGGTGGTATCGGTGCCAGTATTTTATATTGGGGTACTATCGAGTGGGCATTTTATTACCAAAATCCACCATTTCAATTAGCGCCAGGAAGTGAAGAAGCGGTCCGTTGGGCAGCAACTTATGGAATTTTCCACTGGGGCCCAATTGCTTGGTCTATTTACCTAGTACCTGCAATTCCAATTGCCTACTTCTTCTATGTTCGTAAACAACCTGTTTTAAAGGTTTCAGCAGCACTGATGCCTATCATTGGTGAAAAACGCGCTCAAGGCGGTTTAGGTAAAACCATCGACGTTATGTTTATCTTTGGTTTACTTGGCGGTGGTGCAACCACGCTAGGCTTAGCCTCACCACTGATCACTGAAGGTCTACACCACCTATTTGGTACACCGAAAACCACTGGTGTACAGCTAATGGTTTTATTAGTTTGTACTATGATCTTTGCTTATTCTGCTTATGCCGGAATGTCAAAAGGGATCCAATTACTCAGTAACATCAACTTCTGGGGTGCCTTAGCATTATTGATTTTCATCTTCGCAGTTGGACCAACTACCTTCTTACTTGAGACAGGTTTGGATTCTCTAGGAAGAATGCTATCAAACTTCTTTGTCATGGCCTCTTGGGCTGAACCTTTCGGTGGTTACGGTTCATTTGAAAATACCCATTTCCCACAAGATTGGACGATTTTCTACTGGGCGTGGTGGCTAGTGTTTGCACCAAGCATGGGCTTATTCATTGCACGTATTTCTCGCGGCCGTACCATTAAACAAATGGTTGCAGGTTCAGTGTTCTTTGGCTCTTTAGGTTGCTTCTTATTCTTCATGGTTCTAGGTAACTTTGGTTTATCACTTCAGTTATCAGGTCAATTAGATGTTATCAGCGTCCTAAATGCTCAAGGTACTACTGCTGCTATCTTTGCGATATTAGATCAACTGCCAATGAGCACTTTGGTTATCGTGGTCTTTACCGGTCTATGTATCATCTTTACCGCAACAACTTTTGACTCGATTTCTTACATCCTGGCTTCTGTTGTGCAAAATGATGTCACTGAAGAACCAATGCGTTGGAACCGTTTATTCTGGGCATTTACCCTATCATTCATGCCATCGGTATTGATGTTCATGGGCGGTCTCGCGACACTACAAACCGCTTCGATTGTGGCCGGTATTCCATTGATTGCTATTTCAGCCATGTTAATGATGTCGACCATTAAGGCTGCCAATTTCGATCTGGCAAACCAAGAAGGTTACGAAGATCCAGTGATCAACATTGAAGACTTACCAGATGTCGATCCTTGGTCTACGGAAGGTATCGCTCTGGCAAAATTTGAAGAGCTGAAATCTACAGCGATTGAAGCTGCCGATGATGAACGTCAAGCACTGAAAGCGATTTGGAAATTAAGAAAGCAAATCCGTGAAGAAGCCTTAACCTATGGTGATAATGGTCTTGAACTTGGTGATATTCCGGCTGAACTACAGAAACAGTTAGATACCCTCACAACTGAGGCGATGGCTGCAAAAGAAGTGAAACTTGCGGCTTCTCAAGAAGCACAAGAAGCTCGAATTGCTTTCAATGATCTAATCAAAGAAAAACAAGAGCAAGAAGCTCAAAGTGACTCTACTCCACCAGCGGAAGTAGAAAAAGCAGCGAGTTAATATAAGTAACAATCTCTTAGATACGAAAAAGGGCAGATGATTCTGCCCTTTTTATTGCGCTAAATTTACTTCAAATACTGAGCATGAAACTTCAGGTGTTCATCAATAAAGCTAGCGATGAAAAAGTAACTATGATCATAGCCATCACGAAGATTAATCTCGAATGGGTAGTTCACATCATTCGCTGCATTTTCCAAAAGTTGCGGTTTCAGTTGTTCTTCCAAGAAATTATCCGCTAAACCTTGATCGACTTTAATCGGCGGTAGGTAGGCTTCGTTACCTTTGATTTTTTTCATCAACTCCACCGAATCATATTTGACCCACAATGCTTGGTCATCCCCTAAATAAGCGGTGAGAGCTTTGTGTCCCCACGGACAATGCAGTGGGCTAACAATTGGGCTAAATGCTGAAATCGATTTGAACCTTGGTGCATTACGCAAACCGATCGTTAACGCTCCATGACCACCCATTGAGTGACCAGAAATCGCACGCTTATCGGTAACGGGAAAATTCGCTTCAATCAAAGCTGGCAGTTCATAAGCGATGTAGTCATACATTTGATAATGCTTAGCCCAAGGCTCTTGAGTGGCATTGAGATAAAACCCCGCCCCTTTACCAAGATCATAAGCTTCATCATCCGCCACATCATCACCACGAGGGCTAGTATCTGGTGCCACAATCGCAATACCTAACTCCGCCGCCATACGCTGCGCACCGGCTTTCTGGACAAAATTCTCATCGGTACAAGTTAAGCCTGATAACCAATATACGACCGGTACTTTATTCGACTCTAACGCTTGCGGTGGCAAAAAAATCGAAAAGCGCATCTTGCAATTAAGCACTTGCGATTCATGCTCAAATTGCTGTTGTTGGCCGCCAAAACACTGATTTGAATTCAACTGTTTCATAAATATCCATCTGTTATTTTACGTGTCTCGTGTCTCGTGTCTCGTGTCTCGTGTCTCGTGTCTCGTGTCTCGTGTCTCGTGTCTCGTGTCTCGTGTCTCGTGTCTCGTGTCTCGTGTCTCGTGTCTCGATAAAGAGTGTCCTAGCTACGATTCAATCGTCAAGCTCATTGAACTAACCATTAGGAAAACTCTTATCATAGAAACTCGATCTTTCGTATTTCACCTCGAGATACGAGCAACGAGCTTCCTAGCTACGATCCCCCCTTCAAACTCATTGAACTAACAACTAGGAAAACTCTTATAATAAAAACTCGATCTTTCGTATTTCACTTCGAGACACGAGCAACGAGTTTCCTAGCTACGAACTTTAGAAATGAATAACACTACGAATACTCTTACCCTCATGCATCAAATCAAATGCATCATTAATATCTTCTAAGCCCATAGTATGAGTAATAAAGTCATTCAACTTAAACTCACCTTTCATGTAACGTTCTACGTAATCTGGTAGTTGTGAACGACCTTTTACTCCGCCAAATGCAGAACCTTTCCATACGCGTCCAGTAACAAGTTGGAACGGACGAGTTGAGATCTCTTGCCCTGCACCTGCTACACCAATGATGATCGACTCCCCCCAACCTTTGTGACAACACTCAAGCGCTGACCGCATTAGGTGTACATTGCCAACACATTCAAATGAGTAGTCAACGCCGCCATCGGTCATTTCTACGATCACTTCTTGAATTGGCTTATCGAAATCTTTCGGGTTCACCACATCGGTTGCGCCAAGTTTTTTAGCAAGATCGAATTTTGATTCATTGATATCAATAGCAATGATTCGGCCCGCTTTTGCCATGGTCGAACCAATGATCGCTGATAGACCAATGCCACCAAGACCAAAGATAGCTACCGTATCACCCGGCTGAACTTTTGCGGTATTGGTTACGGCGCCCATGCCTGTAGTTACCCCACAACCAAGTAGGCAGACTTCTTTTAAATCGGCTTGTGGATTAATTTTTGCTAACGACACTTCCGGTAGAACCGTGTATTCAGAGAACGTTGAAGTGCCCATGTAGTGATAAATCGGCTCACCATTAATAGAAAAACGAGTGGTACCATCTGGCATTAAACCTTTACCTTGCGTTTCACGAACCGAAGAACACAAGTTGGTTTTGCCCGAAGTACAGAATTTACATTCGCCACATTCTGCGGTGTATAACGGGATAACATGATCGCCCACTTGAACCGAAGTAACACCTTCACCCACAGACTCAACAATACCGCCACCTTCATGGCCTAAAATGGCTGGAAATACGCCTTCTGGATCATCACCTGATAAGGTAAAAGCATCAGTATGACAAACACCAGTGGCAATAATTTTCACGCGCACTTCACCTGCTTGTGGAGGCATGACATCAACGGTTTCCATCTTTAAAGGCTCACCGGCTTTCCACGCTACGGCTGCGCGTGACTTAATTACTTGTGCTGTCATTTCAATTCCTATTTAGATGTTTTTTAATTGCTTTCAGTATAGCCAAGCTCACCTAAATGATAAGGATCTTATTTGCAAAACACTTTTACCAGTAGGTAATAATGGGTAGGATATAGTATCGATTGATACATATAGGTGATAAATATGCAGTGGCAAGGAATCTCAGAATTTGTGGCAGTCGCTGAAACTGGCAGCTTTACTTTGGCCGCCAAACACCTATCGGTATCGACCGCGCAAATCAGCCGTCAGGTGAATCAGTTAGAAAAACGACTATCGGTAAAATTGTTTTATCGCACGACTCGTCAAGTTAAGCTCACCGATATTGGTCAAAATTACTTTGAACAATGTCAGGCTATTTTAGAGCAATTAAAAGAAGCCGAACTGTCCGTCACCAACCTCAATCATAGCTTGCAAGGGCAACTTAAAGTTTCGGTGCCAATCGCCTACGGTGAAAGTCATATTGCGCCATTAATTAATGACTTCTGTTTGTTATATCCAGACTTGAATATCGAGCTTTGGTTAACCAACCAGTTAGTCGATCTTACCGAAGAAAAAGTCGATCTGGCGATCCGCTTAGGCGCGTTGGATGATTCGAGTATGATGGCGAAAAAGTTACGTCCAAGGCAGCAATATCTCTGCGCCTCGCCCAAATACTTACGCCAACATGGTCAGCCAGAATCTTTGAACGATCTCAAGCATCATAATTGCCTAGTGGGAACCCTAGACTATTGGCGTTTTCATAACAGGAAGTTAACCGTAAATGGCTCGTTAAAGTGCAACAATGGTTATGCGTTGCTTGATGCGGCACTCAAAGGGATTGGTATTGTTCAACTGCCCGACTACTACGTAGAAAGTTATCTAGAGTCAGGTCAATTGGTCGCACTATTGCCTCAGCTACAAACAAAAAATGATGGCGTGTGGGCGGTCTACCCTCACAACCATCATTTATCGACTAAAGTCCGTTTACTGCTCGACTATTTAGATAAGCACTTGAACTAAGATTGCTTTTTATTCATTTCAGCTAGCGTTGCTTGTAGCTTGTCCAACTTTTCATTAAGTATCTGCATTTCCTGTGAAGTCGCCATGGTATCCGCATCCGGGTTTTGCTCTTCGCGTAGTTGCTTATGCTCTTCTGACATCACTTCCAAAATAGTACCAACCATCATATTTAAGAAAATGAACGCGGTGAGGAAGATGAAAGTTAGGTAGTAGATCCAACTCAATGAATAGACTTCCATGGTTTCATACATCACATCGGTCCAATCCTCAAAGGTCGCCACTCGGAACAGGGTTAGCATTGAGATCGACACATCACTCCACAAGGTTGGGTTAATGTTGGCGAACAACATGCTGCCAATTGCGGCGTAAATGTAGAAGATCACAAACATTAATAACCCGATATACCCCATCTGAGGAATCGCTTTTATCAATGCATTTACCAGTACCCGTAACTCCGGCACCATGGAAACCAAACGCAGCACGCGGAAGATACGTAGTAGCCTAGCGATAAGGATGGTCGAGCCGGCTGCTGGATATAAGCTACCGATAACAATAATGGTATCGAAAATATTCCAGCCCTTTTTAAAGAAAGAGCGGATACCATCACTGGCGAGATAGCGGATCACTAATTCCACTAAAAAGAATACCGTGATCGCGATATCCATGATGTTGAGTGCCGACTCCATCGTCGGAGGTAAAGAATAGGTATGGGCTCCAACCGTTAGGGCTGAAATGATGATCACCGCAATCACAAACCATTGAAAACTTTTGCTTTGATCGATGCGTTTAAAAGCTCGCTGAAAGTGCGAAAAGGTAGACGTTTGTTCCAAGAATTTATCCCTTAAGAATATCGTGTTATTAACTCACATCATGATAAGTGGATTCTTGGTATAACAAAGTGAATAGACGTAACAGAGTATTACCTGCACGTCTGTTCAATGGTCATTAACTCATTAAACCTAACAAGTATTTGGCTGCTGCTTGTGGATCTTGCGCATGACAAATCGCTGAAACTAAAGCCAAACCATGTACGCCCGTTGCCATTAACTCAGGAATATTGCTTTGGTTAATGCCACCAATCCCGACAATCGGTAACGAGAGGGTATTCAGCGCCTTTTGTAAACCTTCAATGCCCCAATGATTTTTCGTATTGGTTTTAGTAGGTGTTGCAAAAATGGCGCTTAAACCAATGTAGTCAATTGGCAAAGTATCGGCTTGCGCAAGTTGTTGTTCGTTTTCAATCGACAAGCCAAGGATCTTATCTGGGCCGATTAACCGACGAGCGATGTCCGCTGGCATATCCGACTGACCGAGATGAACGCCATCAGCATCAATCGCCAGTGCAACATCCACTCGATCATTGATAATTAAAGGTACACCACTACCTGTTAAAATATCTTTTACGGCTTGTGCTCGTTCAATAAAAGCACGCACATCACCATGTTTTTCGCGTACTTGCACCATGGTAACCCCACCTAGTACCGCTTCACTGACTACATGTTTCAGTGTGGCTAAATCTTGTTGATCATCGGTGACCAAATACAAACGATAGTCGCTCATTGCGCTTCCTTATTCACACGCTCTAGGTTTATAGGATCTCATTTAAGACGTTCTACTTTAAGACGTTGGCTCAGCGTTTGCACATCAAGTTGATATAACTCATCTAACAATGCCATTTGCAGACTACCCGGACCGCGCGCTTGCTCCGCTGCAATCTCCCCCACCACACCAAGCACCGCTGTGGCAGCTAAACCAGACTCATCACCGACGGCGGCAAATGCTCCGGTCAAAGCGCTAAGCGTACAACCCATCCCCGTTACGCATGGCATCATTGGGTGACCATTGCTGAGTTTTACGGTTTGTGTATTACTCACTATGTAGTCAGTTTCAC
The DNA here is from genome assembly GCF_021726515.1 of Vibrio sp. CK2-1. Classification (GTDB taxonomy): domain Bacteria; phylum Pseudomonadota; class Gammaproteobacteria; order Enterobacterales; family Vibrionaceae; genus Vibrio. The sequence goes on from NZ_JAKKCJ010000008.1 coordinate 44,414, forward strand.
CGGAGATCACCACACTCGCACCATACTCATTAACCAAAAAACTGGCTGCGCTTAATGCCGCATCACTACTATCTAAAGCATCTACGCCTTTGCTTTGCGCTTGTTCACCGGCTAATGCAATAATCTCAGAAGCGTTGCCACGAATGATCAACTTATTGGCTAACTGAGCAATTTGACGTGAAGTGTTGGTACGTAGCTGGCTGGCACCACAACCCACAGGATCAAGCACCACTACTTTGTTATGAAGATTGGCTTGTTCTACTGCATAAGTCATTCGCTCTGTCCAAGCACTATCAAGCGTGCCGATATTCACTACCAGCGCACCAGCAAATGACATCATCTCCGCCATTTCTTGTTTTGAATGCGCCATGATAGGAGATGCACCAATTGCCAATAACGCATTAGCCGTATTATTCATCACTACATAATTCGTAATGTTTACGACCAATGGCTTCTGCTCTCGTAACGAAGTTAGCGCTTGAGTAATTTGTTCGATTAACATGTGAATTCTCCAATTAACCCTATTTAACGTTTAAACCTTGCTGCCAAAAAGCCACTTCCATACGAGTTGCGGTTTTAAATACTTCAATCAAGTTTCGGCCACGCTGACTATTAATATCAATTTCATCTAGCAGTTGATTAAAGTGCTCTGCACCACTTGCCACACCAGACTGAAACTCTTCGCCGCCGTATAAATTTATCCAGCTTGCGTAAGGATTGCCTTCCAAAACGGTATCGGCATCTTCGATCAGTCTTTTTCCAATCACTGCATAGCCAATCGAACACGGCGCTAAAGCAGCGTAAAGATCGACGAGATCGCCAGTCATGCCAGCATCAAGCACATAACGGGTGTAGGCAACAGTGCCAAAATCTTCTGGCTCATTTTCCAAATCACTTTCGGTTAATCCCCACTGGCCGCAATAAGTCACATGATGCGACAGTTCAGAATCAAGTAAACCCTGTACCGTAGGTAGAGCGCGGCGCATATCATCCAAAGTACGGGCTTTGTAAATAGCCAATGCATAAGCTCGTGCATACTGTTTTAAGAATAAAAAATCTTGCTTTAGATAATGTAAAAAACAAGCTTGCTCCAGAGTACCTTGTGCCAATTGCTCAACAAAAGCATGCTCGGTGTATTGCTGCCAATCTCGCTGACAAGCGTCGATCAAATCTTGGTATTTCATAATGTAGTTATCTCAAATTGGCGATATCGAATTAACTAAATCTCAACTTAGTCTCTTTAACTTAAAGGCTAAGAACGTAATCTTTAGCTTTTGGTAGCGTCTCGATGATTTTTTTATCGAACATAAACTTGGCGTAGTCGTCATAACGTTTGAGATCGACTGCCGATGGACGCAGTGCAAAACGGGTTAAAGTATCTTTCCACGCACGATGATTAAGCTCGTTATCTAGCGTATCGGGTGCGTAGGCGACAAACTCTTTCCATGAGGTTTCTGGATGGTTAACGATATAAGTAGTGGCTTGTTGTAGTGCAGTATTGAAAGCTTGGATCATCTCTTTATCGTAGCTTTTAGCATTGGCAACAAACACCAACTCATCATAGGCAGGCACACCATGTTCTTCAGGGTAGAACGATTTCGCTTTATATCCTTCTAGTGCTAGCTGATTGGTTTCAAAGTTACGTAGACCGCCCCAAATCGCATCCACCTTGCCAGAAGCTAATGAAGACGATAGCGCCCAGCCAACGTTGATCATTTGTACATCAGAAAGCTCAACGTCCTCTTGCGCTAACATAGTGCCTACCGTTGCCCCTTCATTGCCGGAAATCGCAATACCGATCTTCTTACCTTTAAGGTCTGCAAGATTTTCATTCTTTCCATTATCCAGCACCATCAAGGTATTAAGCGGTGTGGCGACAAGAGTTGCCGAGCGAATTAAAGGCAAACCGGCTGCCACATCAATGGTTAGACTAGGTTGGTATGAAATCGCCATATCGACCTTGCCTGCTGCAACTAACTTAGCCGGAGTACTAGGATCGGCTGGCTCTTGAATATTGACTGTTAAACCTTGTTGCTTGAAATAACCCCGCTCTTTGGCAATCACAATTGGGCCATGATTTGGATTGACGAACCAATCCAGCATTAAGGTCATTTCTTTTTCTGCGGCAAGCGCATTAGTAGAAATAAGCGAGGTAACTAAAGTGACAGCACTGATCAATTTGTTTATTTTCACGAATCATTCCTTATTAAATTGTCCTGTTGGTTTACGATTTACTAGGTTCTGTTGAGCTTTCGATTCTTGGAGATCGTTATTTGCTTTCCCAAGGGACTAATTATTTACTTTCCCAGGGAATAGCGGCTTTCAATAATTTATCGGTGATGAAATACAAAGCGATCGATAGCATTGCCAAAATAAATAACGCGGCAAACATTTCATCGATAATCATCCGAGCGTTAGCTTGTAACATCAGATAGCCCAAGCCTTCACTGGAACCAACCCACTCCCCCACGACCGCTCCAATCGGCGCGATCACTACTGCGACACGAATCCCAGAAGCTAAGGTGGGTAAGGCTGCGGGTAGTTGAATATGGCGTAACAATTGCCACTTAGAAGCGCCCATGGTTTTGGCGAGATCAAGGTAACCCGTTGGAGTATTACGCAGGCCGTCATAACAACAAGTCGTCACCGGGAAAAATATAATGATGGCTGCCATCACCACTTTCGATGCAATGCCATAACCGAGCCAAAGCATCAACACTGGCGCGATAGCAAATACTGGGATCGCCTGGCTGGCAATAAGAATCGGTAATAACCAACGCTTGAGCGGTTCAAACATCAACATTTGTAAGGCGAACAGCAGGCCCATCGATAAACCAAGCGCAAGACCTAGCAAAATTTCCTGCGCGGTTACCCAGGTGTGCTTAAGCAACACATCATATCGAGTAAGTAATTTATCCAGTACATCGACTGGCGCAGGCAAAATAAAGCTTGGCATATCAAACATCACCACAACCAACTGCCATAAGCCGAGTATCACCACAACCGTAACTAGCAAACGTAGCGCAGGATGCGTCACACGCTCTTTTTGACTCACTCGGCGAGAAAGCGATTGGTATTGAGTCATCTCACTCATAATCTTTCTCCAATTGCTGCAAAATGGCTTGTTGTAACGCGGCGCATTCGCCATCTAATATTCGGGGAGTCGGCGATTCTGGCACCGCAAGAGATTGCGCTTTGGCTGGTGTTCCTTGCAGTACATACAATTGATTGGCTAGCCGGACAGCTTCTTGTGGATCATGGGTGATCAAAACCACGGTTTTCTCTTTCAATAACTCGGCTGACAAAGTCTGTAATTTATGTCGCGTCACGGCATCAAGCGCTGAAAAAGGTTCATCCATCAATACCACTGGCTTGTCTTGCATTAAGGTGCGAGCAAGCGCCACACGTTGTCTCATTCCACCTGAAAGTTGATCCGGTTTGGCATGGCTATAATCCACCAGCCCGACTTGCTGCAATAATTTGATCGCACGTTGCTGCTCTTGCGGAGAATCGCTTGGAGAATGATTAAAACGAGAACTTAAACAAACGTTATCCAACACATTGAGCCACGGCAGCAATAGATCTTGCTGAGCCATATAAGCGATATGCTCGGTTAACAGTAAGTTGTCGGTAGTCGTCAGGCTCCCTTGCCACTCAACTTTGTCGGCTAATAAGCCCGCTAAGTAGCGAAGAATCGTGGTTTTACCGCAGCCACTTTTCCCCAACAACACCGTCCATTGCCCTGCTGGGATCTGCATATTGATGCCTGAAAGCGTAGGAGTTTGGCTATCTTTATATTGCAAACAAGCGTTAGTAATTTGAATGCCGATAGTTTTAGCTGACATAGCTCTAGGAGACGTAGATTTAGTAGACATAGCTTCAGTAGACATTGCTAACGCCTAACTTTATCGCGATGGTATTAAGTGGGATGACCGATAAGTGATTTAAATCAACGCAGTAAGCTCCTGAAATCACAGGCGCACTAGGTTCTTTTGATGAAGAGATTTGCTGAGGATTACACTGTATTGAAGAATTCGCCATTACCACTCCTATTACCAACGTATAGGAACTGGCTTTGGCCGTCATTTGGAAGGATCGAAGATCAGATTCGCAAAGGTTGCCGAGGTGATTCGGCGAGTGGCAAAGCGTTATAGTTCCCTACGTCAGTGCTAACTGAATCAGGTTCTACGGGTCTCGAATTTCGATCTCAGCCAATCTTTGGCTCCCCGACTATTACGCGCAAATCATAACAGGACATTTAAATCAGTAATATGCTTTTTTGATAATAACTCCTATTTAGAATTCATTTATGAGAGCTAGGTATTCCGTTTGCTATCACTTTTGGTCAGGAGAGCGCCATGGCCAAATAACGGACAAAAAAAGTCCGCAATAAATGCGGACTTTAAGGATGCTTAATATCAAGCTAGTGTTGGTGGAAAATTATTCCCACTCAATCGTCGCGGGTGGTTTGCCCGAAATATCGTAAACCACACGAGAGATGCCATCGATTTCATTGATGATACGGTTAGAAACCTTACCTAGGAAATCGTATGGTAGGTGCGCCCAATGTGCAGTCATGAAATCAATGGTTTCTACCGCGCGTAGTGACACAACCCAATCGTATTTACGGCCATCGCCCATTACGCCAACCGAGCGTACAGGTAGGAATACCGTAAAGGCTTGAGAAACTTTATTGTAAAGATCTGCAGCGTGAAGCTCTTCAATGAAGATAGCATCGGCGCGACGTAGTAAATCACAATATTCTTTCTTCACTTCACCTAGAACACGCACACCTAGACCCGGGCCAGGGAACGGGTGACGGTAAAGCATGTTGTATGGTAGGCCAAGCTCTAGACCTATCTTACGTACTTCATCTTTGAACAATTCACGTAATGGCTCAACCAGACCCATCGCCATATCATCTGGCAAGCCGCCAACGTTATGGTGAGATTTGATCACATGCGCTTTACCGGTTTTCGATGCTGCAGATTCGATTACATCTGGGTAGATAGTGCCTTGTGCCAACCATTTAGCGTTTTTCAGTTTCTTCGATTCTTCATCAAAGATTTCTACGAATACACGACCAATGATTTTACGTTTGGCTTCTGGCTCATCTTCACCACCTAGTGCGTCAAGGAAGCGGTTTTCTGCATCGACATGGATAATGTTAAGACCGAAGTGATCGCCAAACATTTCCATCACTTGCTCAGCTTCGTTTAAACGTAGTAAACCGTTATCAACAAATACACAAGTTAATTTAGGACCAATCGCGCGGTGGATTAGCATTGCAACCACTGATGAATCAACACCACCAGATAGACCTAAGATCACTTCATCATCGCCCACTTGCTCTTTAATGCGGGCAACTGCGTCTTCGATGATTGAAGATGGTGTCCATAGTTTGCTACAGCCACAGATATTCAGCACAAAGTTTTCAAGCATGCGTAAGCCTTGACGAGTGTGCGTTACTTCTGGGTGGAATTGAACACCGTAAAAACGTTTTTCTTCGTTGGCCATTGCTGCATACGGGCAAGTGTCGGTTTGAGCAACTTTGGTGAAATCAGCTGGGATCTCAACTACTTTATCGCCGTGGCTCATCCATACATCTAAAAGTGGTTTGCCATCTTCAGAGATTGCATCTTCGATATTTTTGAATAAAGCACAGTCAGAAACAGACTTAACTTGAGCATAACCAAATTCACGTTCGTTAGAACCAGCAACTTTACCGCCTAGTTGCTCAGACATGGTTTGCATGCCGTAGCAAATACCAAATACCGGTACGCCAGCATTAAAAACATATTCAGGAGCGCGAGGTGAACCAGCTTCAGTTACACTTTCTGGACCGCCCGATAAGATAATACCGTTTGGATTAAATTCACGGATATCCGCTTCGTCTACATCCCAGCTCCACAGTTCACAGTACACACCGATTTCACGGATACGACGAGCAATCAATTGGGTGTATTGAGAGCCAAAATCTAAAATTAAAATGCGTTCAGCATGGATATTGGTTGTCATTAGTGTTCTCTAATAATCTAATCAAAGTGGGTGTGGTACGAGTTTCGAGAAGACTGGCTTCCCTTTGTTTAAACTCAAACACTCATACCTTTAAAATATTATCTGGGGTAAAGCTTTGCCGTTATGACTCACTTTTCCCCATAGATTAACAACTTACATTCTGTTGTAGTTTGGCGCTTCTTTGGTGATCTGCACATCATGCACATGCGACTCTTGCATGCCCGCACCTGAGATACGAACAAATTCAGCTTTAGTACGCATATCTTCGATGGTTGCACTACCCGTTAAGCCCATACTTGAACGTAAACCACCCATTTGTTGGTGGATGATTTCTTTTAGGCGACCTTTGTATGCGATGCGACCTTCAATACCTTCAGGTACTAGCTTGTCTGCAGCATTATCCGATTGGAAGTAACGGTCTGATGAACCTTGAGACATCGCACCTAGTGAGCCCATACCTCGGTAAGACTTGTAAGAACGACCTTGGAAAAGAATGACTTCACCCGGTGCTTCTTCCGTACCTGCGAACATAGAGCCAACCATTACGCAAGATGCGCCAGCGGCAATCGCTTTACAGATATCACCAGAGAAACGGATACCACCATCAGCAATCACAGGAATGCCAAATTCAGCTGCTGCACTTGCCGCTTCTGAAATAGCGGTAATTTGTGGAACGCCTACGCCTGTTACGATACGAGTAGTACAAATAGAACCCGGGCCAATACCCACTTTAACCGCATCAACACCAGCATCAATAAGTGCACGAGCGCCGGCAGCCGTTGCTACGTTACCACCGATGATTTGCAAGTCAGGGTATAGAGCGCGTGTTTCTTTAATGCGATCAAGTACGCCTTGCGAGTGGCCATGTGATGAGTCAATCAATAACACATCAACACCGGCTTCAACTAACGCTTTAACACGCTCTTCGTTACCTGCGCCAGCGCCAACTGCAGCACCAACACGTAAACGGCCGCGCTCATCTTTACAAGCGTTCGGTTTACGTTCAGCTTTTTGGAAATCTTTTGCCGTGATCATGCCTGAAAGTTGGAAAGCGTCATTGACGACCAATACTTTCTCAACACGATGGGCTTGCATGCATTGCTGAACTTCACTCATTGATGCGCCTTCTTTTACAGAAGCAAGACGATCTTTTGGTGTCATTACTTGTTCAACAGTTTTGGTTAAATCGGTTACAAAACGCACGTCACGACCGGTAATAATACCGACAAGATCGTTACTTTCTGTCACAACAGGAAAACCAGCAAAACCGTGTTTCTCGGTTAATGCTTTTACATCAGCAATGGTTTCATCAGGACGGATTGTCACAGGATTGCTAACCACACCCGCTTCGTAAATTTTTACTAAGCGAACTTCTTCAGCTTGTTGCTCGATCGACATATTCTTGTGAATAAAACCGATACCGCCTTCTTGAGCTAGAGCAATAGCCAAACGAGCTTCTGTTACCGTATCCATAGCGGCAGAGATCATTGGTACATTAAGGGTGATCTTTTTAGTCAACTGAGTGCGAAGATCAGCTGTATTTGGAAGAACAGTGGAGTGTGCTGGGACGAGCAGTACGTCATCAAACGTTAAAGCTTCTTTAGCGATTCGTAACATTGCAATATCTCACATAAGAGTTTTGGAGGAATAAATCCCGCATTGAGCCTGAACTCTCCGCGATAAACTCATTTCATCGTTTCGCATAACAAAATGAATTTGGGATTTGATATTGCAGCGGGATTATACGCCTCACGCAATCGTTTGACTAGCCGTTTTTGATAGTTTCTTTATGATATTTTCATCAGTAAAATTATTGATTAAAAATATGAATAAATTTCGTTCATTTATTAATGTTATCGGACGTGTTTTTTATCTCGAAATAGCCAACACTATTAGGCTCAAAAGCCAACTAACGTTATAATGAAATCGATTGCTTACCTCTTTTTTATCTAAAAATGGCGACCAATGACCTTAAATTCTAATCCCAATATTTTTACCGTCTCTCGTTTAAATGCCGAAGTCAGAATGCTACTTGAAAATGAAATGGGCATTGTATGGCTTGTTGGTGAGCTATCAAACTTTTCAGCGCCGGTTTCTGGCCATTGGTACTTCTCATTAAAAGATGCTCGCGCCCAAGTCAAATGTGCCATGTTTAAAGGCAATAACCGACGAGTGAGTTTTAAACCACTTAATGGTAACCAAGTTCTCGTTAAAGCGCGTTTATCTTTATATGAACCACGTGGCGACTACCAATTGATCGTCGAAAGTATGCAGCCTGAAGGCGATGGCCGCTTACAACAAATGTTCGATGAACTAAAAATGAAATTGGCCGGTGAAGGCTTATTTGCTCAGCACCTTAAAAAGCCCCTGCCCGATAATCCCAAACGTATTGGGGTGATTACGTCCAAAACCGGCGCGGCTTTATATGACATTCTCGATGTTTTAAAACGTCGCGATCCTAGTCTACCTGTCATCGTCTACCCAACGACGGTACAAGGGGAAGACACCGCATTTAAAATTGCCCAAGCGATTGGACGAGCGAACAGCCGTAATGAATGCGATATTTTAATCGTTGGACGTGGCGGTGGTTCGTTAGAAGATCTATGGTGTTTTAACCATGAAATTGTGGCTAGAACTATAGCGGCAAGCCAAATTCCGATTGTCAGCGCGGTTGGCCATGAAATTGATGTCACGATTGCTGATTTTGTTGCCGATGTACGTGCACCAACGCCATCGGCTGCGGCTGAACTAGTTAGCCGAGATAATAGCCATAAAGCACAAACCATTTTAAGCAAGCAACAAGCGTTAATGAGTGCTTGGCGTCATTATCGCCACCAGCAAAAAACGCAGCTCAATCGATTACAATTTGCATTAGAAAAGCAGCATCCTCGCTACCAGTTAGAAAAGCAAAGCCAAAAGTTAGATGACCTTTCTTTTCGTATGCAGCAAGCTTTAACTAGGCAGCTAACACAATCAAGAAATCAATTGGATCGAGCTCAACAACGACTCAATTTTTATTCGCCAAATAAGACGATTGAACGTAATCAGTACCACCTAAAAAATAATAAAGAACGATTGATCCAAGCAATCAACCAACATTTATTAAATCAACACTATCGACTTTCTCTTCAAGCGGAAAAACTCGATACCGTTAGCCCCCTTTCCACTTTAAAGCGCGGCTATTCGATAACCCGAGATGAAAATGGCAAGCTGATCACGGATGCTAAACAACTCCGTTCAGGTCAGACAATTAACACGAAATTTATTGATGGTGATATATACTCAGTTATTGTATGAGTATTTTTTGATCACTATGCACTCCAATATCGAGGCTTGATTTGAATCAGCATAAAGAAATTTGGCCATCACTATGGCAAGAGATCGTAAACTTGGTTACAGACCTTACCGAAGTGCCGGTCGCGCTGATTATGCGTAAAAATGCCGATAGCATGGAAGTCATAGCGGCCAATAATAATAGGGCTGATAATCCTTACCAGATTGGTGCTAAGGAAGCCTTGTGTCATAACTTATACTGTCACCATGTGGTACAAACAGATTCTCCTTTGCATATCTCCAACGCTCTAAAGTTGGATAAATGGAAAGACAATCCTGATATCAAACTCGGCATGGTCGCCTACTATGGCTTACCAATTCATTTTGCTGATGGCAGTACTTTCGGCACTTTTTGTATTTTAGATAACAAAGAACGCGAGTTTGACGAGAAATTTCAACGCTTAATGCAACTACTGGCTAATTCAGTTGAAAGCTCACTAGCTATGCATGTTGAAAATCTGAAATTAAGCGATGAACTTCAAGAGCGCGATCATTATCATTCTCTCACCAACTTACCGACTCAATCGCTAGGCCAACTCAAATATTCACATAAAGATGATCTCAATTTATCCATTCTCTTTATTCGCAATATTCAAGCATTTGATATTCGAGATAATCTTGGCTTGATTGATGCGCAAAGGTTAACTCAAGAGTTTTATAAGCAGGTCAAAAGCTGTATTCCTAAAGAAGTAGAAATCTACTACATCAGTAACTCTGAAATGATCTTGGTTCTTAACTCTCAATCTCCCGATACATTAGCCGGTGAAACTGAAAATCTAGCTTGTTTGCTACGCGAGTTATTTTCCTCTCCGATCAATTTAAACGATAAAAAAATCACCGTTCCAATCAGCATTGGTTGTGCCTTTTCTTACAACAATGAGTACCGCTTTGAAGAAGTGCTTGATATGTCGACCGTTGCTTGTACTCAAGGAGCACATTCCAGTAAAGCATTTCATATCTTTAATCCTGACCAACAAAAACTGCGTCAGCATCATTATGAAGTCATGCAACAATTCCCAAGTGCTTTTGAAAATGATGAGTTTTATCTCAACTATCAGCCTATTATCTCAGCGGAAACCAATCAGATTGTAGGTTGTGAAGCCCTAGTTCGTTGGAATAACGCGACATTGGGAATGATCTACCCAGATGAATTCATTCCTCTAGCAGAGAAGTGTGGCGCGATGGTGAGACTCGGTGATTGGGTCATCGAGCAAGCGCTTGAAAACTTGAAGCGCTGGCAGGAGAAGAATAATCCTGACTTTTATATCAGCATTAATATCTCCAGCACGCAATTTAGCCAAGATGATTTTACCGATAAGATCAAAGCGAAATTGAAGCAGTACCAGATTAACCCAGATAATATTTTGCTAGAACTGACAGAAACCGCACTACTTGATAATCAACAACAAGTGATGAAGCACTGTCAGGAACTGTCTCAACTAGGCATAAAAATCGCTCTGGATGATTTTGGAACGGGTTTTTCTTCTTTAAGCCACTTGCATGACTTCCCGATTGATATTGTGAAAATCGATAAGAGCTTTATCTTTAGCTTAAACAGCTCTAAAAAATCAGAACAACTGGTGAAAGGTATTTTATCGCTAGGTAAGATGTTGGACTTGAAAGTGGTGGCTGAAGGGGTGGAAAGTTTAGATATCTGCCAAAATCTACAATCGCTGCATTGTGACTTTATGCAAGGTTACTACTGGGATCGTCCACTCTCTCCGGAAGATTTTGAATCAACCTACCTTGATTCCTCGAAATAACGACAACATTTGAAATTCAAAGCCAGCGAAGTATTGCATTATGCTCGCTGGCTTTTTTGTACCTACCGCTATCAGGCAAATAGGCGCCGTACCGCTTCCTGTTTAAAGGGCGTCATGGTACTCAAATAGAATACGCGATTTAGACTTAAGCTCATTACAATGAGAACAGAAGTAACTCACCGAGCCACAGGCCTGTATTTTGTCTGCCGTTTGCTGGCAGTCTGGACACTTGGCTACGCACGTATAGTTATGCTGACATGCATGACATTGATATTGCTCACTTCCCTTGTTGCCACTAGCATCGAAGGTTAATTCCCCCTGACAAGAAGGGCATAAATCCTGCTTCATAATCACCTCTGTAAAAATACCTGTAGATTTAACTCAATAGTACTATTATCCTAGCAAGACAAAAAAATTTACTGACTTCAGATAAGATAAATAGATCTTTCACCGATCTTCCGCTTTCTACCCCGTGATCAGCGATCTACCCCATTAAGAATATTTATATCACCATATGCCGAAAGCATAAGTTACATGTTCTGCATTTCAATTTTAAAAAGCATAAAAATCTAAATTTTATTTTTAAAACGCCACGATCCGATATTTTCGATATTCCAAAAAACGCTATTTAGGCTATTAAACCAAAAGATCATCGTCTCACAGGAGAAGTGACTTCTAATTGGTATTCATGCTTCCAGTACGCTTATCTATACCCAAGTGATTTCAAGATAGATAGATATGCTTAGAGTCACTTGGCTATATACAAAAATACCACTCAATTGGAGTGGTATTTAACGTTACAGCTTATTGTGCGTGTAGAAAACTACTTCTTACGGCCACGCTTAATCAAACTCACCATACGCTTACGCTTCTGCTCTTCAGAATAGCCCGCTTTTTTGGTTGGCGCTTGATTCTCAAATGGGTTCTCACTATTTTGGAATTGAATACGAATTGGTGTACCCATGATTTCCAAAGAACGACGGAAGTAATTCATCAAATAGCGCTTGTAAGAATCCGGTAGATCTTTTACTTGGTTACCATGCACCACCACGATTGGCGGGTTGTAACCACCGGCGTGGGCATATTTCATCTTCACACGGCGACCACGAATAAGCGGCGGCTGGTGATCATCTTGCGCCATCTTCATGATGCGAGTTAGCACAGAAGTACCAACACGTGTCGTAGCAGATTTATACGCTTCTTGTACTGATTCGAACAAATGTCCAACGCCCGTACCATGTAATGCCGAGATAAAGTGAATACGAGCAAAATCAACGAAACCTAAACGACGGTCTAGCTCTTTCTTCACGCGCTCTTTGACATCTGTATCAAGACCATCCCACTTATTCACCGCAATCACCAGTGAACGACCCGCATTGAGCGCAAAGCCTAATAAGCTAAGATCTTGATCGGAAATGTTCTCACGAGCATCAATGATCACTAATACCACGTTGGCATCTTCAATCGCTTTTAAGGTTTTAATGACCGAGAACTTTTCAACCGCTTCATTAATACGCTTACGACGACGAACACCGGCAGTATCAATCAACACATATTCACGCTCATCACGCTTCATCGGGATATAGATAGAGTCACGAGTGGTTCCTGGCATATCGTAAACTACGACACGCTCTTCACCCAGAATACGGTTAGTCAGGGTTGATTTACCTACGTTTGGTCGACCAATGATAGCAAGTTTAATCGGCTGATCTTGTAGACGTTTGAACTCAGCTTCCGCTTGCTCTTCCGTGTATTCAAGCTGCTCTTCTTCCACATCTACATCGCCAGTAAGATCTTCAATCCCACCATTGAGTAGTGCTTGCTCTGCTGCAAGTTCATCTGAAAATGGTTTTAATGCTTTATCAATTAGGCTCATAACACCACGGCCATGCGCTGCTGCGATTTGATAAATCTTATCCATGCCTAGTTGCCAGAATTCAGCACTTGCCGCGTCAGCATCAATACCGTCAACTTTGTTAACCACTAGCATGCTTGGTTTTTCACGCATGCGTAGATGACGGGCGATCGCTTCATCGGCTACGGTTAGACCAGCACGGCCATCCACCATAAATAAAACGACATCTGCTTCTTCAATCGCCGCTAATGACTGTTCAGCCATTTTGGTTTCTACGCCATCTTCGGTGCCATCAATACCGCCAGTATCGATCACGATGAACTCATGCTCACCCGATTTAGCTTGACCATATTTACGATCGCGAGTTAAGCCTGGAAAGTCAGCCACCAGCGCGTCACGTGTACGTGTAAGACGATTAAATAACGTGGATTTACCAACGTTTGGACGCCCAACTAGAGCCACTACAGGAATCATATTTACCTCTACAATCTTTAAAATCACATCAGTAGTTATAGGTAATGATCATCAACATGATGGTTACCTATAACTACTTAATCTATTCACATTCTTAGCTAACCACTTAAATAGCATAGCTAAGAATAACAACGGCTCCTATAATCCGAGTTGGATAGGAGCCGATTACTCATACTGATAAAATCAGGGGCGCAGATTATATCACGATCCTTCAGGGATCTGCATTTTCTTTATACCGCCATCACGATCAATGATGATAAAGCCATCATCGGTTTCAATTGGCGCGGTCGCGATACCTTCATCATCAATTAACTGTTGAGCGACAAACTTGCCAGAGGTTCTATCTAGCCAATGTAGGTAACCTTCGCCATCTGCCACCACGAGGTAATCACCAATCATCACAGGTGCTGTTAACTGACGATACTCTAGAGATTCATTACTCCAAATCTCAGTACCACTACGGATATCTACTGCCGAAATATGATCTTTATCAGTCACCACAAAAATACGGCTGCCGTCGGTTGCAAGGTCGGTTGCAGAAGAATAAGTACGCTTCCACATTGGTGCACCTGAACGTAAATCAATCGCGACCAACTGGCCATTAACCCCAACCGCGTATAGGTTAGCGCCAATAATTAACGGACTAGCATCAACATCGACGAGACGATCAATTTCTGTTGAGCCTTTTGGCGTACCAATCGGTTGTTGCCACAATAACTGACCACGTTGAATCAATGCTGCAGCAAGACGGCCATTTGCCATCCCCCAAAACACACCACCAGAAATAGAAACCGGAGAGCTATCACCACGTAAGGTTAAGTTAGGCACTTCATTACTGATATCCCAAACTTGCTCACCAGAGTCTTGTTTTAAAGCAATCAGAGAGCCTTTACTGGTATGCAACATCACTAGGCTTTCATCAGCTAGTGGCTTTGCTAAGATCTCACCATCGACTTTCTGCTGCCAAACAATAGAACCATCTTCTACCGACAGAGCAAATGCTTCGCCATTTTCAGTACCGATATACAACTTGTCATAAGAGGCGGTTAAGCCTCCGGATAAACGAGCTGGACCGTCTTCAGATAAATCTTGTTCCCAGAGCGTATTTCCAGTTTCAGGATCCAATGCTTTAACTTCACCATCTCGGCTTGCAACAAACACTTTGTCGTAAGCATACACTGGAGAAAGTTTTGAAAAATAATGTCCAACCCCATCACCGATAGAAGCACTCCACTCTGTTGTCGGAGTAAATTGGCTATTTACGACTGGTAGCGGAGCCATCACAATTGTATCTTCTTCGCTAGAACAGCCGAGTAGACCAAGTGTAATAGCTGAAATCGCTAAGCTACGGTTGAACATTTTTTTCATGCAAGACATCCCTTACTTTGCAAGATCATCAAGTTTAATTTGCAGCGCTTGATTGGTTGAACCATCTTGTTGAGCTTGAGTATAGGCTTTCACTGCGGCGTCTTTATCACCTTTCAGTAGGTAAATATCACCCATAAGCTCTTGGTTTCTCGCCTTCCAAGCTTCTGATTTTACATCTGAAACTGTTTTAATCGCATTATCATACTCACCTTGTGCTGCAAGTACGCGTGCAGTGCGGTAAGCGATAATTGGCGTTAAGGTTTCATCTTTAGTATTAGCTTGAGCCCATTTCAACTGAGTAAGTGCATCATCAAGCTTATCCGCATCGATTTGTACTTTTGCTAGTTGTAATGCTGTTAAAACCGCATAAGCCGTTTTATCGTTATTATCAATGAACTCTTGCGCTGATGCAGCAGCATCAATGCCTTTCGCTTCAATATTCGAAACGATAGCCGTATAGCCATGTGATGCAGTTTCTTGTACCGTTGTTTGGGTGTCTTGATAATAACGCCATCCCAAAATGCCGCCGATACCAACAACAACACCGATAATCACGGCTTTACCGTTCGCATGCCACCAATCTTTAATTGCTTCTACTTGTTGTTCTTCATCAGCGTCGTAGATACTCACGTCCTGTCCTCTTAAATAAATCGACTCAATATAAATTAAATAATGTTAGCTAAATGAGCAGCAACATCGGCTTGCGACATGGTTTGTTGTTCACCACCAGCAAGGTCTTTAACCACAACCGTTTGCTCGGCCACTTCATTTTCACCCAATACCAGTGCAAGGGTTGCGCCTACTTTATCCGCACGTTTGAATTGCTTCTTAAAGTTACCGCCACCAAAGTGAGTCATAAGACGAAGTCCCGGTACTGATTCACGTAATTGTTCAGCAAGCTTCATACCATTAACTAAAGTACCTTCGCCTGCTGTCACTAAGTAAACGTCAACCGATTTACGAGTGTCATTAAGTTCTAAGGTTTCTAGCATTAATACTAAGCGCTCAAGCCCCATCGCAAAGCCTACTGCTGGAGCAGGTTTACCACCAAGCTGTTCAACTAGACCATCATAACGACCACCACCACAAACGGTACCTTGTGAGCCTAGGCTTTCGGTGATCCACTCAAAAACGGTCTTATTGTAGTAATCTAAACCACGAACTAAACGTTGATTGACTTGATATTCAATGCCCGCAGCATCGAGTAATTCACATAGGCCAGCAAAGTGGGCTTTTGAATCATCATCAAGGTAATCTGCTAGTTGAGGTGCATCGACTAAAATCGCTTGGATCTCAGGATTTTTAGTATCCAATACACGTAGAGGATTGGTATACATGCGACGTTTGCAGTCTTCGTCCAGTACATCAATATGCTGCTCTAAAAATTCAATCAAGACACTACGGTAGTGTTGACGCGCTTCTAAAGAACCAATCGAGTTCAATTCAAGGCGAACGTGCTTATCGATCCCCAACTCACGCCATAGACGTGCCGTCATCATGATCAATTCCGCATCAACATCCGGTCCTTGCAAACCAAACACTTCAACACCGACTTGGTGGAATTGGCGATAACGACCTTTTTGTGGACGTTCATGGCGGAACATTGGTCCCATGTACCACAGACGTTGCTCTTGGTTATAAATCAAACCATTTTCAATTCCAGCACGCACACAACCCGCAGTCCCTTCAGGGCGCAGAGTTAAGCTATCGCCATTACGGTCTTCAAAGGTGTACATTTCCTTTTCAACCACGTCGGTAACTTCACCAATCGCACGCTTGAATAGGTTCGTCATCTCAACGATTGGCATACGGATCTCATTGTATCCATAAGAGCTAACGACACGCTTCACGGCGTCTTCAACTTTATGCCAAAGTGGAGATTGTGTCGGAAGGCAATCGTTCATGCCTCGAATTGCTTGAATTGTTTTACTCACAGTCTTTACCGTTTATATTCGTATAGGTGATTATTTATCGATGTGGCTGATATCAATACGGTTATTGCTATCTAACATGGATGCTTTGGCGCGAATTTTCGCTTCTAGTTGATCGATAACATTATCATTATCAAAGCGCTCTTTCTGACGTTTACCATCTTCATAAAACGCACTTTTCTTATTACCGCCAGCGATGCCCATGTGCGAAACTTCAGCTTCACCTGGGCCATTAACCACACAACCGATAATAGAGACATCCATTGGAGTGATGATGTCTTCTAAACGTTCTTCTAGCGCATTCACCGTACCAATGACGTCAAATTCTTGACGAGAACAGGTTGGACATGCAATGAAGTTGATGCCGCGAGAACGAATACGCAGTGACTTCAATATATCGAAGCCAACTTTAATTTCTTCAACAGGATTAGCGGCTAGAGAAATACGTAATGTATCGCCGATACCTTCCGCTAGCAGCATACCTAGGCCAACCGCTGATTTAACAGAGCCTGCACGAGCGCCACCCGCTTCGGTGATCCCTAGGTGCAATGGTTGATCAATTTGTTTCGCCAGTAAGCGATAAGAATCAACGGCTAGAAATACATCAGAAGCTTTCACACTGACTTTAAACTGATCAAAGTTAAGGCGGTCAAGAATATCTACATGGCGCATTGCAGACTCTACTAATGCTTCCGCAGTCGGTTCACCATATTTTTGTTGGATTTCTTTTTCTAAAGAGCCGCCATTAACACCAATTCGAATTGGAATGTTTTTATCACGAGCACAGTCAACAACCGCACGAATACGTTCTTCGTTGCCAATATTACCTGGGTTGATTCGTAAACAATCCACGCCATATTCCGCTACTTTTAACGCGATGCGATAATCAAAGTGGATGTCCGCTACAAGAGGAACATTCACTTGTTGTTTAATCAGCTTAAAGGCTTCGGCTGCATCCATGGTTGGTACCGATACGCGAACAATATCGGCGCCCACTTTTTCAAGTGCTTTAATTTGCGCGACGGTTGCTTCCACATCAGTAGTACGAGTGTTCGTCATTGACTGAACAGCTATCGGTGCACCGTCGCCAACTGGCACGTTACCAACATAAATACGGGTCGACTTGCGTCGTTTAATAGGAGATTCGTGTTGCATAATAATTCTACGGTAATGTCAATCGGGCCACTTTACCTGGAGTATACTTAGAAAGATCAACAGGTTCTTCGGCTAACGAAATAGACACCCCTTCAGGAGCGCCTAAAATAATAGAGTAAGGTGCTTTACCCGTTAAGGTTAAAGATTCACCGGCTTTTTTCAGTCCAGTCGCAAGTACTGAGCCTGAGCTATCTTTTACTTGTATCCAGCAATCATCTTTAAAGTGCATTGCTAGCGCATTATCCGTTTTTTGTTGCTCTGAATCTTGAGTGGCATCTTGGCTTTCAGCTTGGGCTGATTCCACTGTGTCTGAAGATTCAACTGCATTTTCGTCCGATGAAGCTTGTTCTGTTTCTAGCGCTTCTGATTGGGTAACGACTTCAGGCTGATTATCGTCTGTCGCTGTAGAGTCTTGCTCTGATGGCGTTGAAAATTCAGCTATCGTCTCTTCTTCAGAAGTAGGTTCTTCTGAAACAAAAGTTTGTGGGGCGTCTTCTACCTGTTCAGATTCGATCACTGCGCTTTCTTGTTGAGAAGACAAAGACGACGGGGATAAGGTATCGAGTTGGTGATTCTGCCACCACCATACTGATGAGATCCCGATGATGATCACTAAGATCCCCCAAGTTAAACGCATGATACGGTTATCATGTTGTTGTTTCTTGGTTTTTTGAGAAAAGCTATGCATAGGCTGCTCTTTATGCTGCCCTCTTCCTGACTCTTCTAGAGCAGCAAGGATATCTTTCTCTTTAATGCCAACGGCCTTAGCGTAAGATCGAAAATAGCCACGAATAAATGTGGCTACATGATGGCTATCGAAATGATTACTTTCGATATTTTCAATCACAGATATTTTTAGGCGTAAACGTTCAGAAATGTCCTTCTGAGTTAATCCTAACTCTTCTCTTCTTTGGCGTAACATTTCACCAGGAAGGATTTTGTGATTGTCTGATTTTGTCTCTAACTCGTTATTTTCAGTACTCATTCTGCCTGTACTTCTGATATTGGACAGAGTCTGGGTATTTAGTCTTAAGTATGTTGCCATATTTAGACACTAGCTCAGGATTATTGGCTTTGTTTTCTAGTTCTATTAACAAGCCTAAGCTAACTGGACGGTACCCATATCTCTTATTAAACTTTAATAGTCGAACCCTTGCATTGGAAAACTCGTCCTTTTCGATTTCCAACTCAGCCAATTGTAATAACGACTGAGACCTGCTGGGATCATGATCAAGAGCACGAGAAAAATAATTCCTTGCCTTCTCCTTATCACCACTTTTTAGGGCACATAAACCAGCATTTTCATAACTGGCTGCGACTAAGTAATAATAAGGTTGCTCTATCGCGCGGTTAAAATATTCATCCGCTTTTTCATACTCGCCTTGTCGACATAAAAATGCACCGTAGTTATTTAAGACATCCCCATTTTTAGGAGAACTATCCAATGCATCTTCATAAGCCTCTTCAGCTAATTCGTATTCGCCAACTCGTTGATAATAATACGCTACCGAATTCAAAGCTCGATAATAAGATGGCGCATATTTGACTGCCATCTCAAGGTTTTCTCGAGCTTTCACCATATTGCCTTCTTCCAAGTATCCCAAACCTAATGAGATTCTCGCTTCCGACGCTTTTATATTATCAAATTTAGCAGTATTTGGCTTATCGGTCACTGTAACACAACCAACTAAGAAACTAACTACTAAAGTAAAAACTAACTTTTTTATAGAAAACATTGGATTCCACCTAATTCAGGAGTGGGAACCAATGCCATCTATACTTATCAGACGGCTTTTACAGGAATAGGTTCCCCTTGCTGCTTCTGCTTTGTACGTTTTGTTCGGTCGATCACATCTCCGACAAGCTGACCACATGCCGCATCAATATCATCACCACGAGTTTTACGTACCGTCACCGTGTAGTCGTATTGCATTAAAGTTTTCATAAAACGATCAATGCGAGAATTACTCGGCTTCTTGTATGGTGACCCAGGATAAGGGTTAAATGGAATTAAATTAATTTTTGCAGGGGTATCTTTTAGCAACTCTGCGAGCTGCCTAGCATGTTCCATATCATCATTAACGTGATCGAGTAAAACATACTCAATCGTCACTTTGCCGCGGTTGGCATTTGAAGTGGCAATATAACGACGAACTGATTCTAAGAAATCTTGAATATCCCAGCGGTCGTTAATTGGCATAATCTGACTACGCAGCTCATCATTAGGCGCATGCAATGAGATCGCCAATGCCACATCGATGTTGCCAGTCATTTGGTCAAGGCCAGAAACTACACCTGAGGTTGAAACCGTCACACGACGTTTAGATAACCCAAAACCAAGGTCATCAAGCATGATCTCAAGTGATGGCATCAAGTTTTTCATGTTCAGTAGCGGCTCACCCATTCCCATCATTACTACGTTGGTAATCGGGCGACGGCCAGTGACTTTCTCTAAACCAATTTCACGTGATGCACGCCAGATTTGGCCAACAATTTCTGACACTTTTAAGTTGCGGTTAAAGCCTTGTTGCGCCGTTGAGCAGAAAGTACAAGCCAGTGCACAACCAACTTGAGATGACACACATAAGGTCGCGCGATCGCCATCAGGAATGTAAACCGTCTCAACATCTTGATCGCCAACACGCATAGCCCATTTTATGGTGCCATCAGTGGAATGCTGAGCCTCAGATACATAAGGAGCACGAATTTCACAACGCGCTTCTAGCTTGGCTTTAAGGGCTTTATTGATATTACTCATTTGTGAGAAATCATCACAACCAAAATGGTAGATCCATTTCATGATCTGATCGGCACGAAATGCCTTTTCATTCAGCTCTTCGGTAAAAAACTGGCGCAAACCTTTACGGTCAAAATCCAGCAGATTTACTTTTGTCATGGTCATGGTTTTCTCACTAATGGAACGATAAATAAGGGCGCGAATTGTACAGGGTTTATACACTCACAACAAGGTTTGTTCAGCCTTACCGATTAAATCGCACATAAAAAAGAGACCTTATATCAGGTCTCTTTAAGTATAGTGGAATTCTATCTATCTGAATAAAACTGTAATTATCGTGGACAAATTTCTGATTGAGGGAAGAAGTATTCGATTTCACGCGCTGCCGATTCTGGGCTATCCGAGCCATGAACCGAATTATGACGCATGCTAAGCGCATAATCTGCGCGTAAAGTGCCACAAGCCGCTTCTTCTGGGTTGGTTTTTCCCATTAGTTCACGGTAACGAGCAATGGCATTTTCACCTTCCAATACTTGCACCATAATAGGTCCAGATGTCATAAATTCTTTTAACGGCTCAAAAAACGGTTTGCCTTCATGCTCAGCATAAAAACCACTCGCTTGCTCTGCAGTTAAATGCACCATTTTAGCCGCAACGATAGACAGTCCAGCTTTTTCCATTCTTTGATAAATAGCACCAATCAAGTTACGTTCAACTGCATCAGGCTTGATGATTGAAAATGTTCTTTCTAAAGCCATATAAAATCCTTTGGTCTTATTTTTATCATTGTTAGCAAGAGGGAGAAAATCACTCCCTCAAAGCTTTATGTTGTGATTATTTTTATATTGCGCTGCTATTTTGCTTGATCAATTAAAATTCTAGCTAATGTTCGGACACCCATCCCTGTCGCTCCAGCTGACCACTTATCACTTGATGATTTACGGTAAGTACCGGCACAATCAAAATGTAACCAGCCTTTTTTATAATCTTCGACAAAGTAAGACAAAAAGGCTGCCGCTGTACTTGCGCCTGGGCTATACGCCGCTGACGAGATATTCGACATATCAGCAAAGTTTGATGGCAGCATATTGCGATGGAAGTCAGCTAACGGTAATTGCCACAAGCCTTCTGATTCCTGTTCCGCACTTTTTAGCGCTTTCTGTGCTAGCTTGCTGTCGAAAGTAAGGAGAGCATGGTAATCATTACCTAAAGCATTTTTGGCAGCACCCGTTAAAGTGGCACAATCAATAATCAGTTTTGGTTTTTGCTCACTGGCGTACATTAAGCCATCGGCTAGTACTAGTCGACCTTCCGCATCAGTATTCATTACTTCAACGGTCTTGCCATTTTTATAGGTAATGATGTCGCCTAGTTTTAATGCTCGGCCAGAAATCATATTCTCCGCGCAGCATAAGATCAGTTTTACACGCTTATTCAGACCACGAGCGATGGCTAATGCTAGTCCACCAGTAATAGTACCAGAGCCGCCCATATCCGCTTTCATTGAATCCATAAAACCTGATGGTTTAATACTGTAGCCACCTGAGTCAAACGTGATCCCTTTACCGACCAAACACGCATAGACAGGCGCATCAGCATCACCGGTTGGGTTAAAGTCGAGTTGTAACATCGCAGAGGTACGCTCAGAGCCGCGACCTACCGCATAGATCCCTTCCCAGCCTTCGGTGAGTAGATCTTTATCTTTTACAATCTTGTAGCTAACACTGCCTTCTGGGGCTAAAGATTTAATAAATTCGCCCGCCATCGTGGCTAATTGACGAGGCGCCACTTCTTCGGCACTTTTATTAATAATGTCACGAACCCAATCCGTCACCTTAATGCGTGCTTCTAACTCTAATTGCGCTTCGTTATCTAACTGCGGCCAAGTAACGGTGTTGCCTTTTTTAGAAGAACGGAAACCTTGAACGAAAGCCCAGATCATTTCCAAATCCCAATCTTCACCGGTTAGCTCAACATGTTTAATGCCTTGTGAGTCGAGTTTGCGTGCTGCACGTTGCGCCGAATCAAAATCAGATGCTGATGGTAAGTGAACAATCGCACCCTCGGCAGAAAAAGAAAGTAGTGCCTTTTCACCCCATTGAGATGGAGCCGCTTCACGAGTAATACTCACTGATAGTTGTGTTGACATTTTTACTCCTTACCTAAATGTCTGGGGAGCCCTTAAAACCAAATAGGCTGTCATTATTTGAGAAGATAACGAGCGCAAAATTTGCTCTATAAGCTCGCATCTTGAAATTACTTGGGTATATAAATTAGATTTAAAGCTAAGCTATATCATAATGCGATTCATCACAAGTATCATAATAGCCGTGAGAACTTGTGACTTTGACCTTTCTTTGCTGAAAATCCAGTCAGTTTTCCTCTAAGAAAACCTTCAGGCAAAATAAAAGCCTCCGAAGAGGCTTTCTATAAATGAAAATCTAATATGTTATCTAGCGTTAAATTTCATCTAACCAACAAAGCAAAATAGCTTCTAAGATTTTCTCATTAGAACGATTTGGCTCGTCATCAAAATCTTCGAGCTCAGTGATCCATTGGTGCATATCCGTAAAACGTACCGTTTGAGGATCGAGATCTGGAAATTTATCCGCGAGTTCAATGGCAATATCTTGTGAATCCGTCCATTTTAATCCCATGTGCTACTCCTTGCTCTACCAGATATTATTAATGATTTTCCGATGCTAAGTTGATGGTATAGCGAGGGATTTCAACCACCAAATCTTGATCTGCGACTTTCGCCTGACAGCCTAAACGAGATTCTGGCTCCAGACCCCATGCTTTATCTAGCATATCATCTTCTAATTCTTCACTTTCTTCTAATGAATCAAAGCCTTCACGAATCACAATGTGACAAGTTGTACAGGCACATGATTTTTCACAAGCATGCTCAATACCAATGCCATTTTTCAATGCGACATCTAATACAGATTCTCCTGTTTGTGCTTCTAATACAGCACCTTCTGGGCATAAATCTTCGTGAGGTAATACAACAATCTTAGGCATAATCCATCCTACTTCAATAGAGTTATTATAAGTTTTCTTTACTCATAATATATTGTCTATGCAACTGGTTAAGTACTTTTAACCAGTATCCATTCATTAAATATTATCGACTGACTGTCCGGCTAATGCCGCGCGAATTGATACATCCATTCGACGCGATGCAAAGTCTTGGCTTGCTTTGTCAGTATCTTTAATTCCTTGCTCAATCGCATCCGCGTCTTGGCCATTACGTAGTTGGATCAAGGTTCTTACTGAATCTTCTAGTGCTAAGTATTCTTCTTTACTTAGTAGCTCTTCACCATTTTCTTGCAAGGCGACAAGTAGACCTTCTATCACTCGGTCAGCTTCAACTTTCTGTTCCGCTAACGCACGAGCTTGCATATCTTCTTTAGCATGAGTCATTGAAGATCTCAGCATGTCGGCGATTTCAGTATCACTTAAGCCGTAAGAAGGTTTCACCTGAATATCGGCTTGTACGCCAGTACTCTTTTCCATTGCCGTCACTGAAAGCAATCCGTCAGCATCAACTTGATAAGTCACACGGATATGCGCAGCCCCCGCTTTCATTGGCGGAATACCGTTAAGAGTAAAACGAGCTAATGAACGACAATCATCAACCATTTCACGTTCACCTTGCGCGACGTGAACCAGCATAGCGGTTTGACCATCTTTGAATGTGGTGAACTCTTGCGCTTTAGCGACAGGGATAGTGGTATTACGTGGAATGATTTTCTCAACCAAGCCGCCCATGGTTTCGATACCAAGGGAAAGCGGGATCACATCCAATAGCAGCATGTCTGAATCGGGTTTATTACCGACTAGGATATCCGCTTGAATACCAGCACCAATTGCCACAACTTCATCTGGGTTAATGCTAGTCAGAGGTGTACGGCCGAAAAACTCACCAACCATAGTACGTACAAGTGGAGTACGAGTTGAACCGCCTACCATCACGACTTCACTGACCTCTTCCGCGGTAACATCGGCATCTTTTAATGCGCGACGACACGATAGTAAGGTTTTTTTAACTAGTGGCTGAATAATGTCATTAAATTGCTCACGAGTTAATGTGATGGTTTGACCTAGCACTTCAACGCTAACTTGTTCATTATCTGACAAACCGATTTTGGCTTGAGTTGCCGCATCCAATAACACTCGGTGCTGCTCGGCACTTAATTTATCAAGCTGACCAACTTGCTGCTTAAAATAACCTAATAAAAGATCATCAAAGTCATCACCACCTAGTGCAGAGTCACCGCCTGTAGCCAATACTTCAAATACGCCTTTTGATAGACGTAATAGTGAAATATCAAAAGTACCACCACCTAGGTCATAAACCGCGATCACACCTTCTTGGCCTGAATCTAAGCCATAAGCTATTGCCGCGGCAGTTGGTTCGTTTAATAAACGGAGTACTTTCAATCCGGCTAATTCGGCAGCATCTTTAGTACCCGCGCGCTGAGCATCATCAAAATAAGCAGGAACGGTGATCACAACGCCTTCGATCTCATGGGCTAGAGTGCTTTCCGCTCGCTCAACTAAGCTTTTTAAAATTTCACTCGAAACCTGAATAGGATTGACTAAGCCCGTAGGCACTTGAATAAGTGGTAGACCGTTGTCACTGGCTTGAAATTGATAAGGTAGATCAGCATAACGAGATTGAACATCATCAAGTGAACGACCAATAAGACGTTTCACTGAACTAATGGTATTTTTTGGATCTTGTTGCGCTTTTTGTTTTGCCTGTGCGCCGACTGACACACCATCTTGAGAATAATGAACTACTGAAGGCAAAATCGCTTTTTGGTTTTCATCAACCAAAGGAGTGCATGAGCCACTTCTTACTGCGGCAACAAGAGAGTTGGTAGTACCTAAATCAATCCCTACGGCGAACTTATGCTCATGTGGTGCGGCACTTTGACCAGGTTCTGCAATTTGAAGTAGCATATTCGGAACTATCCTTTCTATATTGGCTAATAGAGATTAAACGAGCTTTAACTCTAAAGCTTTAGCCAAGCAACTTATCTTCAAGTTGCTCGATTTCATATCTTAATTTATTAACAAATTTAAGCTTTCGAACGCCATCCGCAGCACTATCCCACTGCTCACTTTCAAGCTGTGCTTTTAATTGTACGAGTTGCTGCTGATACATTTTTTGAACTTTACTATCAAAATCCAATAAAGCACTTTCTGGCTCATCAGATTGAGCGATAGTTTCAATTTCTTCTCGCAATTCCATCTGTTCCATTAAGAACATTGGATCACTCATTGTCTGCTGTTCAGCACGAATATCAACACCTTGTAGAGCAAGGATATATTCTGCTCGAGAAATAGGAGACTTTAAGGTTTGATAGGCATCGTTAATTTCTGCTGCTTTCTGCACAGCCATTAATCGATCTCGTTCAGAAGCAGAGGCAAACTTATCTGGATGAAAGCGACGTTGCAGATCACGGAACGTTTCTGACAACGTATTATTATCTAACTCAAACTGATTCGGTAAGCCAAATAATTCAAAATGGTTCATAGTAATAACTCGTGCCTAATGCTAGCCAGTCACATGGTATTCACACATCACTGGCGTCTTAAAATGGCAATGGCACCCTAATTAGAGTGCCATCGTACCTATCATGAAGGATTATACGTTGAAGCTTTCACCACAACCACATTCACCTTTCACATTAGGGTTATTAAATTGAAAGCCTTCATTTAGCCCCTCTTTGACGAAATCAAGTTCGGTGCCATCGAGGTAAACTAAACTTTTAGGATCAATAATAATCTTTACCCCATCATGTTCAAAAGTTTGATCTTCTTCATTAAGCTGATCAACAAACTCTAAAACATAAGCCATACCTGAACACCCAGTGGTTCTTACACCTAAACGAAGACCAATGCCCTTGCCTCGGTTTTCCAAGAATGTTCTTACGCGATTTGCTGCCGCGTCTGTCATGGTGATGGCCATACTGCAACCTTGTGTATATCAATAAATAGGGTAAAAAATTAAAAAGATGCCTACGTAAAACAGGGAAAGGAAAGCCCTTCCCCTGATTTTACATTATTGCTGATGTTTCTTTTTATAATCCGACACTGCCGCTTTAATTGCATCTTCTGCAAGAATTGAACAGTGAACTTTTACTGGTGGCAATGCCAATTCTTCTGCGATTTCAGCGTTTTTAATTGAAGCCGCTTCATCTAGGCTTTTGCCTTTAACCCACTCGGTTACCAATGAGCTTGATGCAATGGCAGAACCACAACCATAGGTTTTAAATTTCGCATCTTCGATAATGCCTTCTGGCGATACTTTAATTTGCAGTTTCATTACGTCACCACAAGCTGGAGCACCTACCATACCGCTACCGATAGAAGGATCTTCTTTATCAAAAGAACCGACGTTACGTGGGTTCTCATAATGTTCAATTACTTTTTCGCTATACGCCATAATGTTTACCTCGAATCCTCGACTTCCTTGAGATTAATGATGAGCCCACTCAACGGTGTTCAAATCAATCCCTTCTTTGTACATGTCCCATAATGGTGACATGTCACGGAGTTTGTCTACTGCTACACGAATTTGTTTAACGGCATAGTCAATTTCTTCTTCAGTCGTAAAACGACCAAAAGAGAAACGAACCGAGCTGTGTGCTAATTCATCATCTAGCCCTAGTGCACGTAGTACGTACGAAGGCTCAAGGCTGGCAGATGTACATGCAGAACCCGAAGATACCGCAAGATCTTTCAGTGCCATCAATAATGATTCACCTTCAACAAATGCAAAACTTACATTTAAGTTGTTTGGTAGACGCTGCTCAAGATCGCCATTAATTGTCACAGCTTCCATATCTTTGATGCCGTCTAACAAGCGATTACGCAGTGCTAATGCATGGTCGTAATCTTTTTGCATATCTTGTTTAGCAACCGCAAAAGCTTCACCCATACCAACAATTTGATGAGTCGCTAAAGTACCAGAACGGAAACCACGCTCATGACCACCACCGTGCATTTGTGCTTCTAAACGAATGCGTGGTTTACGACGAACATAAAGTGCGCCAATACCTTTAGGACCATAAATTTTATGTGCTGATAAAGAGATTAAATCCACTTTTAATGCTTTGGTATCAATAGGTAGTTTACCTGCTGATTGCGCTGCATCGACATGAAAAATCGTTTTGTTTGCACGACATAATTCACCAATCGCTTCGATATCTTGAATAACACCGATTTCATTGTTGACGTGCATAATAGAAACTAAAACCGTATCTTCACGTAGTGCTGCTTTAAACTTCTCAATATCAATTAAGCCAGTGCTTTCCGGCTCAAGATAAGTCACTTCATAACCTTCACGCTCTAGCTGACGACATGGGTCTAGCACAGCTTTATGTTCAGTTTTACAAGTGATGATATGTTTGCCTTGCTTACCATAAAAGTGCGCGGCACCTTTAATTGCAAGGTTATCTGATTCTGTAGCACCAGAAGTAAATACAATTTCACGTGGGTCTGCATTTAAGATGTCTGCAATTTGCTCACGAGCATGATCAACTGCTTCTTCTGCCTGCCAACCAAATCGGTGAGAACGCGATGCAGGGTTACCAAAGGTGCCATCCATCGTCATAAATTGAACCATTTTTTCCGCCACACGTTGGTCAACCGGACATGTCGCTGAATAGTCAAAATAAATAGGCAGTTTCATTCTTTACTCCAATGTGAAAACTTTTCGCTCACGTTAAAGGTGAGCATTCATACCAACAGTGTCCGCTTTATCATTCTTTTCTGAAGCGTAATTGTTATTACCAAAGCTGTTATTCACTATTAGTTCAATATTCTGGCGCTCGGAGATATCAAGAACTTCATTGTTCATCATAAGCTCACCAAGCGTAATACCATCTAAGAACTCACTAATGCGAGCACTTAAATCATGCCACAGGGTATGAGTTAAGCAGCGTACGCCACCTTGGCAATCGCCTTTACCTTGACATTTTGTTGCATCAACCGATTCATCAACGGCTGAAATCACAGTACCGACCGCGATCTGATCCGCTTCGATACCAAGACGGTAACCACCACCTGGACCACGTACGCTTGCCACTAAGCCGGCTTTACGTAGTCGTGAAAAAAGTTGTTCCAAGTAAGATAGTGAAATCCCTTGGCGTTCTGAAATATCCGCTAACGGCACAGGTCCTTGATTTGAATGTAAAGCTACATCCAACATTGCTGTTACCGCGTATCTTCCTTTTGATGTAAGTCTCATATGCACCGTACCCACAGTAAGTATGTGGGGACTATAATTCCATACCATACTAAAATGGTCAAGTATTTATTTGACCATTTTAGTCAAGTATTCATAAGTGGCTATTTTTTCTCAGGAATAGACTTTTCAATCGAGGTTAGAATGCCTCGTAGCATGTTTAATTCTTGAACCTCAGGACGAGCTCGACTAAACAAGCGACGTAATTTATTCATCACCAAATTTGGTTTATCTTTAGAGATAAATTGGGTCTTCAAGATGGTGTTTTCAAGGTGCTGATAAAATAATTCTAATTCTTTATGCCTTGGGTACTCTTCAGCGACAGGTTCTGGATACTGCCCTGCTTGCTTGTTAAGCCAAGCCATGCGGATCTCATAGCTTAAAGTTTGTACTGCCATCGCTAAATTAAGCGAGCTATATTCAGGGTTTGCCGGAATACAAACATGATAATGACACTTTTGTAGCTCTTCATTGGTTAGCCCGGTTCTTTCACGGCCAAACACTAAAGCGACTTTACCTTTTTCAGCTTCTTGAATAAATTTTTCACCACACTCGCGAGGTTCAAGCATTGGCCATTCAAGCGTACGAGAACGAGCACTTGACCCAACCACTAATGCACAGTCTGACACCGCTTCATCTAAGGTTTCTACAATGCGGGCATTTTCCGCCACATCACCAGCGCCTGATGCTAAAGAAAGTGTCTGTTCATCAACTTGACACTGTGGTGCAACTAACACTAATTCGGTTAGCCCCATCACCTTCATTGCTCTTGCCGCAGAACCTATATTCCCAGAATGTGAGGTGCCGACTAAAATTACTTTTACGTTGTCTAACATTGCAGTCTTCGTCATAGTGAAAATTAGCCGCATAATATCATACTCCAAGCCAAATAAATGCTACCTTAATCGAGACAATTTACGAGTGAACAAAAAATAGACGCTTTCTATTTAGATAAACTCTGGTATACTGCACGCCGCTTTTTCGTTCTTTAACATCCGTTGGGAAAATTATATGCATCCTATGCTAAATATCGCTATTCGTGCTGCACGAATGGCTGGCAACCATATTGCAAAATCATTAGAAAATACTGACAAGATTGAATCTACTCAAAAAGGTCAGAACGACTTTGTCACAAACGTCGACAAAGAAGCAGAACAACTGATTATCGATACCATCAAGAAGTCTTACCCTGATCACTGCATCGTAGGTGAAGAAGGCGGTTCTATCGAAGGTAGAGATACTGATGTTCAATGGATCATTGACCCACTGGATGGCACTAATAACTTTGTAAAAGGTTTCCCTCACTTCTCAGTTTCAATTGCTGTGCGTATGCGCGGTAAAACTGAAGTTGCTTGTGTTTACGATCCAATTCGTAATGAGCTATTTACCGCTCAACGTGGTTCTGGCGCACAGTTAAACAACGCTCGTCTACGTATTAATCCTATTAAAGATTTGAATGGCGCTATTCTTGCTACTGGCTTCCCATTTAAACAAAAACAACACGCAGAAAGCTTCGTAAAAATCGTTGGTGGCTTATTCTCAGAATGTTCAGACTTCCGTCGTACTGGTTCTGCAGCCCTAGATTTATGTTACTTAGCGTCTGGCCGTGTTGATGGTTACTTTGAACTAGGTTTGAAACCTTGGGATATCGCAGCTGGTGAACTTATCGCTCGTGAAGCAGGTGCTATCTTGACTGATTTCGCTGGCGGTACTAACTACCTAGCTTCTGGTAACATAGTCGCTTCAAGCGCACGTGGTGTGAAACACATCCTAAAACACGTTCGTGAACATTCTAACGAAGGTATGATGAAGTAATTCATCCTTTCATAGTAGAGTAAAACAAACGCCCGCTGAGTTTCTCAGCGGGCGTTTTTGTTTGTGCGGCTCGTTGCTCGTTGCTCGTTGCTCGTTGCTCGAGGTAATAGAGCACTTTCTCCGCTAGAAGCAAGCTAATAAAAAAGGCTTTGAGCGAAAAACTCAAAGCCTTTGTTTTGAACTGATATCCGATTAAGGGATCATTGACTCTTGGTCAGCGCCTTCTTTCTCAACTTGTGTTGGCATCAAGTGCTCACGTGTTAAGCCTAGTTTCAATGCTAATGCAGAAGCCACATAAATTGACGAGTAAGTACCTACGGTAATACCAAGCAATAATGCTAGTGCAAAACCGTGAATATTCGCCCCACCTTGAGTGAACAAAGCAATAACCACAAACAAAGTTGTACCAGAGGTAATCAAAGTACGGCTCAATGTCTGAGTGATTGAATGGTTCATGATATCGCCCGGTAGACCATTACGCATCTTACGGAAGTTCTCACGGATGCGGTCAAATACTACGATGGTATCGTTGAGTGAGTAACCGACTACCGTCAATAGTGCTGCTACGATGGTCAAATCAATCTCAATTTGTAGTAATGAGAAGATACCAAGTGTAATGGTTACATCGTGCGCTAGTGCTAATACCGCACCAGCAGACAAACGCCACTCAAAACGCATCGATACATACATTAAGATACAAAGAAGCGAAATCAGAATCGCTAAACCACCCGCTTCGGCTAACTCATCGCCAACGTTAGGTCCAACGAATTCAATACGCTTAAGGGTTACTTGATCACCCGTACCTTGTTTTAATGACTCAAGGACTTGGTTACCAATGACTTCACCTTTTGCACCTTCACGTGGGCGCATACGCACCATCACATCATGCGCAGAGCCAAAGTTTTGTACAGTAGCATCAGCAAAGCCATCTTTGGCTAGCGCTTCACGTAATACAGGTAGGTTGGCTGGGTGCTCAAATGACACCTCAATCAAAGTACCACCGGTAAAATCTAGCCCCCAGTTAAACCATTTAGCTGAAATGGTAAACAAAGATGCAGCGATCATTAGGCCAGAGAACACAAAGGCAAACTTAGACCAACGCATAAAGTCGATCGCTTTGTTAGCTTTCAATATTTGAAACATGACTCTTCCTTAGATCGACAATTTCTTGATATTACGCTTGCCGCCATACATCAGGTTAACCACACAACGGGTGCCGATGATAGCCGTAAACATAGACGTTAAAATACCGATAGACAGAGTAACCGCAAAGCCTTTAATCGCACCTGTACCCACTGCAAATAGAATAATTGCGGTGATAAGCGTGGTGATGTTGGCATCTGCAATGGTACTAAAGGCATTGGCATAACCTTGGTGAATCGCTTGTTGAGGACTACGCCCTTCTTTTAGCTCTTCACGTATCCGCTCAAAGATAAGAACGTTAGCATCCACTGCCATACCAACCGTTAATACGATACCGGCAATACCCGGTAGGGTCATTGTTGCCCCTGGGATCAACGACATAACACCAATAATTAACACTAGGTTAGCCATTAAGGCCATATTGGCAATAAAGCCAAATCGACGGTAATAGATCAGAGTAAATAGCATTACTGCCACCATACCCCAAACACAAGCTTGAATACCTTTATCAATGTTTTGCTGCCCCATTGATGGACCAATGGTGCGTTCTTCTACAATTGAAATAGGCGCAATCAAAGCACCAGCACGTAATAGTAGTGCCAAGTTATGTGCTTCTGCCGCTGAATCAATACCAGTAATACGGAAGCTACGACCTAGAGCCGATTGAATGGTTGCTTGGTTAATCACTTCTTCGTGTTTAGCCAATACCACTTTACCTTCTGGCGTACGTTTACCGCTGTCTTTATATTCGGTAAAGACTGTCGCCATTAACTTGCCAATATTTTTCTTCGAGAAGTCAGCCATTTTATTGCCGCCTTCGCTATCAAGAGAAATATTTACTTGAGGGCGACCATATTCATCGGTACTAGAACTTGCATCCGTAATACTTGAACCACCAAGAATTACACGCTTTTTCAGTACTGCCGGACGGCCATCTTTATCAAATTTAACTTCACTTCCCGGTGGTACACGACCTGCGGCAGCGGCAGCTAAATCAGCTTTATCATCAACCTGACGGAATTCAAGCGTTGCTGTAGCACCAAGGATTTCTTTAGCACGCGCAGTGTCTTGAACACCTGGTAATTCAACTACGATGCGGCTTGCACCTTGACGTTGAACAAGTGGCTCTGCAACACCTAGTTCATTAACACGGTTACGTAAAATCGTAATATTTTGCTCAACCGCGTAGTTACGAATTTCAAGTAAGCGAGCTTCATTAAACTTGGCGATCAATGCGTTGTTTTTACCTTCAGTAAACACCATATCGCGATGCTTATCGGAAAGAATGCTTTTCGCTTGTTCAAGTTGTTCTTCATTACGTAGAACTACTTCAACAGCGTCTTTACCTGAAGGTCGAATAGCACGGTAGCGAATACGTTCATCACGAAGATCACTACGGAAAGATTCTTCTTGTTGGCCAACGAGTTTTTCCATCGCAGCGTCCATATCCACTTCCATCAAGAAGTGAACACCACCACGTAAATCAAGGCCAAGCTTCATTGGGGTTGCACCGATTGAATCAAGCCAACTCGGTGTCGCAGGGGCAAGGTTTAAAGCAACAATATAATCTTTACCCATTGATTGGTTGATTACATCGCGAGCACTGATTTGAGAATCAGTATCTTTAAAACGAATAAGAACAGAACCGTCTTCTAATGCAACAGATTGGGTTTCAAGATCGTTTTCTTTTAATACGGTATTAATAGAATCCAGTGTAGACATGTCAACTGAGGCGCCGCGCGCCCCAGTGACTTGTACCGCAGGATCTTCACCGTAAATATTTGGAAGGGCATAGAG
Source organism: Vibrio sp. CK2-1 (assembly GCF_021726515.1). Taxonomy (GTDB): domain Bacteria; phylum Pseudomonadota; class Gammaproteobacteria; order Enterobacterales; family Vibrionaceae; genus Vibrio. The sequence goes on from NZ_JAKKCJ010000008.1 coordinate 78,066, forward strand.
CGCGCTGATTAAGATGACAGTAGCCACCATCAGATACTTCCATAACGGGTAACGGTTTAGCACAGCGGGTATCCTTTAGCTTTTATAGCTAACTAACTATAATTAAAGAGATTTAAGTGTACCCTTAGGTAGCACAGCCGTAACGAAATCTTTCTTGATTGTTACTTCATTGTTTTCATTTAAAGCTAGTAGGATGTAGTCGTTATCGTCAGAAATCTTAACGATTTTACCTACAAGGCCACCACCAGTAATCACTTCATCACCTTTTGACATCGCAGCCATTAGGTTTTTATGCTCTTTTACTCGTTTTGCTTGAGGGCGGTAGATCATGAAATAGAAGATCAACGCAAACATACCAAGCATGATGAACATTTCCATACCACCGCCAGCTGGGCCAGCACTTGCAGCGTGTGCTTCTGAAATAAATAAGCTCATTAAAACATTTCCTTTTTCTGATTTTGATAATTTGTTTTTAGATTGGGGTGCTCTCTACTTTTTTCAAGGCAAAGAGCAGCTTAACCCATTTAAAATACGATGTTATTGTGATGAATCACTCATTCGTAGTTCTTTTTGTAATGGTGGTACTTCTCGATCACGACGAGCGTAGAACTCTTGTACAAATTCTTCGAAACGATCTTCATCAATTGCAAGGCGGATGCTTGCCATTAAACGTTGATAATAACGAAGATTATGAATGGTGTTTAAACGCGCACCTAAAATCTCGTTACAACGATCAAGATGATGTAAGTAGGATTTCGAATAATTCTTACAAGTGTAACAATCACAGTGTGGATCAAGCGGTGATGTATCCGTTTTATGTGACGCATTACGAATCTTAACTACGCCACCTGTTACAAACAGATGCCCGTTACGCGCATTTCGAGTTGGCATCACACAGTCGAACATATCAATACCACGACGTACACCTTCAACTAAATCTTCCGGTTTGCCAACTCCCATTAAGTAACGAGGTTTGTCTTCCGGTAGTTGTGGGCAAGTGTGCTCTAACATGTGGTGCATATCTTCTTTCGGTTCACCAACCGCAAGACCACCCACCGCGTAACCATCAAAGCCAATTTCCGTTAAGCCTTTCACTGAAACGTCACGTAAATCACCGTACACGCCACCTTGAACAATTCCGAATAGAGAATTTGGGTTTTCAAGCTTATCGAAATGGTCACGACTACGTTGCGCCCAACGTAATGACATTTCCATCGACTTACGCGCTTCTTCATGGGTCGCAGGATATGGCGTACATTCATCGAAAATCATTACGATGTCAGAGCCAAGATCTTTTTGAATTTCCATCGACTTTTCTGCGTCCATGAAAATGCGATCGCCATTCACAGGATTACGGAAGTGCACACCTTCTTCGGTGATTTTGCGCATTTTACCTAAGCTAAATACTTGGAAGCCGCCTGAGTCGGTCAAGATAGGGCCTTGCCAGTTCATAAAGTCATGCAAGTCACCATGTAATTTCATGACCTCTTGACCAGGACGAAGCCATAGGTGGAAAGTATTACCCAGCAAAATTTCTGCGCCAGTATCTTTCACTTCTTCTGGCGTCATACCTTTAACGGTGCCATAAGTACCCACCGGCATAAATGCAGGGGTTTCAACCGATCCGCGCTTAAAGGTTAAGCGTCCACGACGAGCAACGCCGTCTTTTTTAATTAGTTCGTATTTCACGAAGCCTCCAAAATGTCGGATAAACAGTCCAACGAAAAATCGAGGCTCGTCTATCGAGCCTCGTATATCGAGTAACGAGATTCGAGCTTACGAGTCTCGCTTTGTAACAAACATCGCATCGCCATAACTGAAGAAGCGATATTCTTTATTTACAGCATGTTGATAAGCGTTCATCACATGCTCATAGCCAGCAAAAGCGCTCACTAACATAATTAGGGTCGACTCAGGCAAATGGAAATTAGTGATCAGTACATCGACTAATTGATATTCATAACCTGGGTAGATGAAAATTTCTGTATCACCAAAAAATGGTACAAGCTCGGTGCCTTTTTGCTTGGCATCTTGCGCGGCACTTTCTAACGAACGAACGGATGTGGTACCCACGGCAACAATTCGCCCACCACGAGCTTTGGTTGCGTTAATGGCATCAACCACATCTTGTGGCACTTCCACATATTCAGAATGCATGTGGTGATCGTTAATATCATCGACACGAACTGGCTGAAAAGTCCCCGCGCCAACATGCAAAGTCACATACGCAAACTCGGCACCTTTGGCTTTAATTTTCTCTAAAAGTTCATTATCAAAATGCAATCCAGCAGTTGGCGCAGCAACCGCACCTGGCTTTTGATTATAGACGGTCTGATAACGCTCTTTATCGGTATCTTCATCTGGGCGATCAATATAAGGCGGAAGTGGCATGTGGCCGATTTCATTCAGAATATCGAACACGCCTTTTTCATGCTCAAAATGAATCTCAAATAACGCATCATGACGTGCAACCATAGTGGCTTGATATTCGTCATTTTCACCTAAAAATAGTGCATTGCCTGGCTTAGGCGATTTTGACGCACGCACATGAGCAAGAATCGAATGTTCATCCAATACACGCTCGACTAATACTTCAATTTTACCGCCTGACTCTTTACGTCCAAACACACGAGCAGGAATAACGCGAGTATTATTGAATACCACTAAGTCACCCGGCTGAACGAGATCCAACACATCGGTAAACTTCCCATCCGTTAGATCACCACTATTGCCATCTAACTGTAATAGTCGACTTGCAGTGCGCTGTGGTTGAGGGTAACGAGCGATCAGCTCATCGGGTAGTTCGAAGTCAAAATCAGATACTTGCATGAAGGGTCACTTTTTTAAGGCTAAACAATTATTCAATTTGGATATTAGCGGTGTAAAAATCTGGCGCTAGTATAAGGACTGATGGGCTTTGAATCAAAGTAAACCTTCTACTACATTAGCTAATGTTTCAAAGGTCGCCGTACGATTCGAGCTTGGTCGCCAAATCAAACCAATTTGACGGTGAGCACTTTTCCCCGGCGGCTCAATCACAACAATGTTTTGGTTATCCACTAAACCGTGGTCAATCGCCATTTGAGGAATAAAAGTCGTGCCTAACCCATTAGCGACCATTTGCACTAAGGTATGCAAACTGGTGGCGGAGAATGGATTAATTTTTTCTTTCTTAGTTAATTTACATGCCGACACCGCGTGCTCGGTTAAGCAGTGCTCATTTTCAAGCAAGAACACCGATTCATCCGGCAGGTCATCATAACGCAGGGGAATACGGAGCGAACCAACTTGCTCTCGGCTGATGATCATACGAAATGGATCTTGGCCAACAATTCGACATTCCATTCCGTCAATTTCTACCGGCATCGCCAAGATCAACACATCCAAATCACCATTACGCAAAGCTTTTAATAAATTGGTCGTGGTATCTTCACGCAACAATAAAGTCAGTTGCGGAAAGCGTTGATTCACTTCTTGTACCAAATCACCCAGTAAAAACGGCGCAATGGTAGGAATACAGCCAACTCTTAATTGGCCTTGCATAGTATTGCCCTGACACAACGAGCCTAATTCAAGGAGATCTTGGCTTTTGGCTAAAAGTTCCCGTCCTTGCTTCACCACTTGCTTACCTGCCAAAGTAAAAACCAGCGGGCTCTTTTTGTCTTTTTTTTCGTAAAGTGGGCAACCAATTAAGGACTCTAAATTTTGAATACCTTTACTCAAGGTCGATTGGCTAACAAAACAGCGCTCTGCTGCCTCGCTAAAGTGACGCGTTTCATAAAGCGTCACGAGATAATGTAGCTGTTTTAAACTTGGCCATTTAGTCATATTAAATTTCGATGAAGTAGTGGTGAAATCATGCTGTGATCACAAATTAGAGATAATCGCTTTTTTCGATGAAGTTAATCGGTTTATTTCGCTTTTTTTCATACTACAACTTGTACTATAGTTTGTCGCGTTGAAACAAAACTCAGACACAGAAGTTTGAGTGTTGATTTTTATATCAAAGAAAAATTTAGGAGCAATAAAATGGTACTAGTAGGTCGTCAAGCCCCAGATTTCACAGCAGCAGCAGTTCTAGGTAACGGTGAAATTGTTGATTCATTCAACTTTACAGAATTCACTAAAGGCAAGAAAGCCGTTGTTTTCTTCTACCCTCTAGACTTCACATTCGTTTGCCCATCAGAGCTAATCGCTTTCGACAAGCGTTTCGAAGATTTCCAAGCTAAAGGCGTTGAAGTAATCGGTGTTTCTATCGATTCACAATTCTCACACAACGCATGGCGTAACACTGCTATCGCTGACGGCGGTATCGGTCAAGTTAAATACCCTCTAGTTGCTGACGTTAAACACGAAATCGTTAAAGCATACGATGTTGAGCACCCAGAAGCAGGCGTTGCTTTCCGTGGTTCTTTCCTAATCGACGAAGACGGTCTTGTACGTCACCAAGTGGTTAACGATCTTCCACTAGGTCGTAACATTGATGAAATGCTACGTATGGTTGACGCACTAAACTTCCACCAAAAACACGGTGAAGTTTGCCCAGCACAGTGGGAAGAAGGTAAAGCAGGTATGGACGCATCTCCAAAAGGTGTTGCTTCATTCCTATCTGAGCACTCAGATGACCTAGGCAAAAAATAATTTAGCCTAAACGGTTTATTGAGCCCCGCCATTGTGCGGGGCTTTTTTTGTTTTACAATACACCATCACTTTTTAGCTTAGAGCCTATCATGACCATTGAATTAGAAGTCTGTATTGATAATTTAGAATCCCTACACCTTGCGATTGAAGGTGGTGCGACTCGTATTGAACTATGCTCATCGCTTGCGTTAGGTGGCTTAACCCCTAGCTATGGTTTTATGAAAAAAGCCGCTCAATACTCAAGTGTTCCGGTTTACGCCATGATTCGCCCTCGCCAAGGTGACTTTCTGTATAGCGAGCAAGATGTTGAATCGATGCTAGAAGATGTGCTTTGCGCCAAACAAGCGGGCTTGCAAGGCATTGTGATTGGTGCTCTTACCGCAGAAGGTGATGTGGATAAAGCAACATGTCAGCGTCTTATCGAAGCCGCTTCAGGTATGCGCGTGACTTTTCATCGAGCAATTGATCAATGTCGAGATCCTAAACAAGCACTAGAAGATATCGCTGAACTAGGCTGTGAACGCATATTAACGTCAGGGTTAGCGAGTACCGCAGAACAAGGCATTAACGTTATCGCGGAAATGGTTAAACAAGCTCAAGGGCGATTTTCGATTATGGCTGGCGCAGGTGTTAACATTGATAATGCAGCGCAAATAATCAAGCAAACTGGTATTCACGAGATTCACCTTTCAGGAAAAACTACTCGCCCTAGTTACATGAAACTGCACGCTGATAGCGCAAAAATGGGTTCAGATTCAGTCGATGATTTTGCAATTCCGGTAACCAGTAAACAAACCATTCAATCGGTGAAGCAAGCCATCCAGTGCTTTTGAAAAGTAGGCGTTTAAAAAACTGGCATTTAATAGCAATCGAATAAAAATGGCGACCTCAATTAGTCGCCATTTTTACAATGAAAAGCTAGTCATTTATCTTAAATTAAAGATTCTAAATAATCCTTATCATGACGAACATCTTTACCTTGTACGAAGTAAATGATGTATTCACAGATATTCTGGCAGCGATCACCGACTCTTTCTATCGATTGAGCGCAGGCAACTATCTGCATCACTTTGGGTACTGAACTAGGATCTTGCATCATAAAATTGATCATCTGCTGCTGAACTTTTTTATGCTCCGAATCCAGCTCATCATCCATCCGATATACCGCTGCTGCAGCTTGTACATCCATGCGAGCAAAAGCATCTAACACTTGATGTAACATGTTGACGGCCATGCGCCCAAACGCTTCAACTGAAACAATCAAGGTTTCTTGTTTCGGGGCAAATGCTTCTTGTGCGACATAACTCAGCTTAGTCGCGACATCACCAATTCGTTCCAGATCTGAAATGGTTTTAATGATCGCCATCACCAAACGTAGATCTTTTGCGGTTGGCTGCCTTTTAGCAATAATGCGCGTGCAAGCTTCATCAATCGCCACTTCCATTTGGTTCACTTTGTCATCATTACGCTTAACCTTAGTGGCTAATTGAGAATCGTGTTTATACAGCGCGTGTAATGCCAGAGAAAGCTGCTCTTCAACCAAGCCGCCCATCGCCAATACGTGAGTACGAATAGACTCAAGCTCGACATTAAACTGCCCTGAAATATGACGACCAAGTTGCATGCTATTTTAAATCCTTATTTACCATTACTTATTTACTGACAATAGATTAACCGTATCGTCCCGTAATGTAATCTTCGGTTTTCTTCATTTTTGGCGAAGTGAAAATTGAATCGGTATCACTATATTCCACCAGCTGCCCCATGTGCACAAAAGCCGTGTGATCACTTACTCGTGCGGCTTGTTGCATATTATGCGTAACAATCACCACTGTGTATTTGGTTTTTAATTCCGAGATCAACTCTTCAATCGTCAACGTAGAAATCGGATCCAAAGCGGATGTCGGCTCATCGAGTAATAAGACTTCAGGCTCAATGGCGATAGCGCGAGCAATCACTAAACGTTGCTGCTGGCCTCCAGACAATCCAAAAGCATTTTCATGTAGGCGATCTTTCACTTCAGTCCACAAGGCTGCCGCGCGTAATGAACGCTCAACCGCATCATCTAAAGAGCGAGAATCTTTGATCCCTTGCAAACGTAACCCATATACCACATTTTCATAAATTGATTTAGGGAAAGGGTTAGGACGTTGGAATACCATACCCACTCGTCGACGCAAGCTCGCGACATCAACATTAGGGTGATAAATATTATTACCGTTTAAAAGAACCTCGCCTTCTACTCGGCAACCATCTACTAAATCATTCATGCGGTTGATACAGCGCAACAAAGTCGATTTACCACAGCCAGAAGGTCCGATAAAAGCGGTCACTTGGCCTTTAGGAATACGCATACTAATATCTTTCAAGGCTTGAGCTTTATGGTAAAACAAGTTCAAACCATCGATAGAAATCGCCGTTTGTTTTTCGGTTAGGTTATGAACATCTAAAGGTTCAGGATGCCCAAGCGCCGAATGAATCGAAAGCATATTAATCGTTTCCTAATATCTTAAACTTTTCGCGTAAATTATTGCGGATCATGATCGCAGTAATATTGAGACCAACGACGACCGTGATCAATAAAAATGACGTCGCAAATACCAATGGCCTTGCCGCTTCAATATTCGGCGTTTGGAAACCCACATCATAAACGTGAAAACCAAGATGCATAAATTTTCTTTCTAAGTGTAGGTATGGGAAATTACCATCAACCGGCAAATTAGAAGCCAATTTCACTACCCCCACCAGCATCAAAGGGGCTACTTCACCTGCCGCCCTTGCAACCGCAAGAATTAAACCCGTCATGATCGCAGGACTCACCATAGGCAACACGGTTCTCCATAACGTTTCGAACTTAGTTGCTCCTAGAGCATAAGAACCGTGTCGAACCGAGTTTGGCACCCGAGCCAACCCTTCTTCTGTAGCAACAATCACCACTGGTAGAGTTAATATTGCTAACGTCATCGCAGACCATAGCAAACCGGGAGTACCAAACGTCGGCGTAGGTAAGGTATCAGAGTAGAACAACTCATCAATTGAACTACCTATGGTGTAGACAAAGAAACCTAGACCAAACACGCCATAGACTATCGATGGCACGCCGGCGAGATTAACCACTGAGATTCGAATCAGTCGTGTAAGCATGGTATTTCTGGCGTACTCATGCAGATAAATTGCAGCAATCACACCAAGCGGCATAACGACCACTGACATGATAATAACTAATAACACGGTACCGAAAATAGCCGGAAAGACGCCACCCTCTGAATTCGACTCTCTTGGGTTATCGAGTAAAAACTTTCCAACTTGTTTAGCCCAATGATGAGCCTTTTCTCCCCAACTCATTGCATTGGGATACCAAACATCCAATATTGAATCTAAAGGTAAGGAAACAATCTCACCTTTCATATCTTTCACTAGCACTCGTGCTGATGATAGTTGTTCTTGCAATGCTAAAATCTTACTTTCAGCCAGAGTAAACTTAGACTCTAACGCATCTTGACGTTGATATAAGGTTTTGAGGTAGGCGGCTGTCGCTTGGCCTTCCTGCTGCTTTAATCGCTTCTCAATACGTAACTTATTAAGTTGTTGAGTAACGACTTGCAGTTCATTTTGTAAAATATCATCAATCTGATCCCGAACCGCATCCGCACTTTGTATCGCAATCGCAATGCGCTTAGGTAGTGAGTTTTTATAAACTTGGCCTTCGCTTTCAAATGATACCGGTTGACCAAAAAAGTCCCCTGAACGCGTACGCTCAAAAACAGCAAGATCTTGAGGCGTATCTTGATGATGTAAATCTATTGATAATACCGAAATAAAATCTCGCGGATAAATATCACGGTTAGCCACTTTGATAGATAATCGCTGCGCTTGCCCAGATTGCAATACAGACTCTGGCCACTGTCTATCTTGATTTGATAGCTGATCAAGAGAAACATAATTTTGCTGATAGTTCTGACCTATCAAGCGCTGCCCATTCTCATCCTGCCATTGATATAAAGGCGCTGGCCAAAAGTACACTAGCCCTTTCCAACCAATTAATAGCAGTAAGCCTAATACTGAAATAAGGCTAATACTCACAGCGCCAGCCGTCAGCCATATCCAAGGATTACCAGATTTAATCCAAGTAAATTGATAACGGCTTAACATTGCAGACCTCGTACTCCCAATATCACTCCAAATATCAAGCCACCTTTTGTCATTGAACTATAAAGCACTGTACTTATCCCTTAAACGTTGGCGGATTAGCTCTGCTATCGAGTTGACGACAAAGGTAAAAATAAACAATAAGAAAGCCGACAAAAACAATAATCGGAAATGAGAGCTGCCGACTTCCGATTCCGGCATTTCAATCGCAATATTGGCCGACAAGGTTCGCATGCCTTCAAAAATATTCCAATCCATCACAGGAGTATTACCGGTTGCCATCAGTACAATCATGGTTTCACCAACCGCGCGCCCTAGTCCCATCATCACCGCTGAGAATATCCCGGGAGATGCAGTGACTAAAACTACGGTAATTAAACATTGCCACGGGGTCGCACCAAGCGCACTAGCACCATCGGATAAGTGTTTTGGTACTGAGAATATGGCATCTTCCGCAATGGTAAAAATGGTTGGGATCACCGCAAAGCCCATTGCAAAGCCCACAATTAATGCATTTCTTTGATCGAAGTCGATGCCCATATTGGCCATAAATAATCGAACATCACCGCCAAACAACCAATGTTCGAAATAATGGCCATAGCTGAATACCAACCAAGCAAAACCGATCACCACAGGTACTAGAAATAACGCTATCCAACCTTGATATTCACCTAGCCCAGTAGATTTTCGAACCGCTTGCCACAACAGCGCTGCGAGCAGAATCACCACAGGTAACAACACGATAAACAAGACGGTATTGAGTAAATTTAACTCAACGATTGGAGCTAACCATAATCCCGCCAGAAAACCAATAATCACCGTCGGCAGAGCTTCCATTAACTCAATCGTCGGTTTTACGTAACGGCGCATTCTTGGCGTCATAAAGTAAGCCGTATAAACCGCGCCACAAATAGAAATTGGCACAGCAAAGATCATGGCAAATAACGCTGATTTTAAAGTGCCAAAAGCGATAGGAACTAAGCTAAATTTCGCTTCAAAATCATTACTGGCAGCCGTAGATTGCCAAATAAACTCAGGTTCAGGGTACCCCTCATACCATACTTTTTTCCATAAAGAGGTAAAGGAAATATCAGGGTGAGGATTATCAATCTTAAATAGCGATAGTTTGTCTTGAAAGGCGGTAATTAAAAACTGCTCATTGGATGAGGTCGCCGCAGCTAGAGGCAATGTTTGAGCAATTTTTTTCGAGAAAACTTTATCATCTGAAGTAGTGTAGAAATTATTAACTCGGCCAGCATCATCAAATAAGAAGAAACCTTTACGATAAAAGTCCGGCAACACAAAAGCGGTTTCAGCCTTATTGCCTGAATCAAAATCACGAATTTGAGTAAACTGGCGCTTACCCTCTTTTAGCACATCAAACCATTGCGAAACCTTACCATCCGATTGAGTAACTAAAACGGAATAAGCTCCGGAAAGTAAATCGAGCTTAACGCCTTGTACCGATGGCGACTTTTCTTTTTGAGAATCCTGATTAATAGGTGTACTCACTAAAGCGACACTTTCTCGTAATAGGAAACCTGCATCATTACGCTTTAAAACGCTGATCGAATCAGGATATAGCACATATAAGGTTTGCCCATCTGGCGTGAGTACAAAATCTCTCACCTTGGGAGATAACTTGGGTAGGTTAAGTGGAGAACTTTGCCAATGTGATTCCGTATCGCCAAATTGTGAAGTATTTTGATAACCAGTAGCGCGCCACTCACCATTTTGGTTAATACCAATAAAGGTCGCCTGATCCGCCTGTATAGAAAAATCAAACTGACGAATTGCGACCCCATCACTATCAAGGGAGACCGGGTTATCGGCAAAAGCACTAAAGCTTGGAGAAGACTGACGACCACCAGCGGTAAACACAGTCGAAAACTTAGGTCGAACCGCATGGATTCCTCCTTGGTTATCAGCATAAGCATACCAACGAGAACTGGTTTCCGCCGCCTTAAAGGCCACTGGCTGTTCAACAATTTGGCTCACCAATAACGGCTCGACCTTTTGACTAGTGTTAACCGAGGAATTTAAAGATTGGTTGAGCGAAGAGAAAATCAACTTTCCATCGTCAGTAAAGCGGAAAGCCGTACTACCGTCATCATCAATACCAACGGCAAAGGTTTTATTTATAGTTTGATTAGCCGTAAGTAAGTATTCACTTTTTAGCTTTATACCTGCAGGAGAAAATATAGGCGCAATGACTACAATCAAATAGAAAATCAGTAATACTAAAGCGATAAGAACACTAATACCTCCCAGTTTAATCACCGAGCTTGCAAAGCGATCTGTCAGCCATCGCCTTTTATCTCGTTTTTGAAAGAAAGTATCGACTTGAGCCATGTTCCACAGTACCTTTTTTGATTGATGACATAATATGTCGATTGTGTGACAGTTTTATTACTATACTTTGATTTGTAGTTGATTTTACTACTATTGCTTCTTTATATAAGCCTCATTGAAATAAAAGTGTCACAAAAAACCACTAACGTACTCTATTAGATATGGTAAAGGATTCCATTCTCTCTCCCCTTCTCTACTAATACATGCTGGATGGTAAAATGAGCTCCGAGAAACTCTACATAGAAAAAGAACTAAGTTGGCTATCGTTTAATGAACGCGTCTTACAAGAAGCGGCCGATAAAACAGTTCCTCTGATTGAACGTGTACGTTTTTTAGGGATCTTTTCTAGTAATTTAGATGAGTTTTATAAAGTTCGCTTTGCTGATGTAAAACGTCGCATTTTAATCAGCCAAGAAAGTGGTAGCAACGACAGCCCTAAACATCTTTTAACCAAGATGCAGTCGAAAGTATTAAAGCTTAATCAACGATTTGATGAATTGTATAACGAATTAATACTCGAAATGGCTCGACGCCGCATATTCTTAGTTAACGAATCACAGCTGCAAGAATCTCAACAAAAATGGATCAAAAAGTATTTCCAACGTGAAGTGCTTCCTCACATCACCCCCTTTTTGATGAATAAAGATACCGACGTACTGAGCTTTTTAAAGGATGAGCATTCTTACCTTACTGCGGAAATCATTCATCAAGACCAAAAGAATTATGCCTTAATTGATATTCCCACCGATCATCTTCCGCGCTTCATTATGGTACCGGAACAAAAAGGTAAGAGACGTAAAACGATTATACTGCTTGATAATATTATTCGCTTTTGTCTGGATGATATTTTCAAAGGCTTCTTTGAATACGATGAGCTTAATTGCTACACCATGACCATGACGCGTGACGCTGAATATGATTTACGCCATGAGGTTGAACACAGTTTATTAGAGCAGATGTCGGAAGGGGTCAACCAGCGCCTGACTGCTATGCCTGTGCGACTCGTCTATCAACGAGATATGCCGGAAGATCTACTTAAATATTTATGTGAAAAGCTAAACATGAGTAGTTATGACAGCTTAATTCCTGGTGGCCGTTATCATAACTTTAAAGATTTCACTGGCTTTCCAAACGTGGGAAGGGACTACTTAGAAAACAAACCTTTAGCGCCACTTAAATGTGCTGATTTTGATGGTTATCCAAATAACTTTGAAGCCATCAGCGCGCAAGATATTTTATTGTATTATCCGTATCACAGCTTTGACCATATTACCGAGTTAGTTCGACAGGCTTCTTTTGATCCCAAAGTAATCAGTATCAAAATCAATATTTATCGTGTTGCAAAAAACTCGAAGCTGATGAATTCCTTGATGGATGCGGTACACAACAAAAAGAAAGTCACCGTGGTGGTTGAGCTGCAAGCTCGTTTTGACGAAGAAGCCAATATTGAATGGGCTAAATTACTAACGGATGCCGGTGTACATGTTATTTTCGGCGCACCAGGATTAAAAATACACTCAAAACTATTACTGATTACTCGTAGAGAAGATGATGAATTAAAGCGTTACGCTCATATTGGTACCGGTAACTTTCACGAAAAAACCGCTCGAATTTATACCGACTTCGCTTTGTTAACTGCAGATCCACAATTAACCAGCGAAGTGAAAAGTGTCTTTGGTTATATTGAAAACCCTTATCGCCCTGTCAAATTTACTCAATTGATGGTGTCACCACGCAATGCTCGCCAACAAATTTATAAATTAATAGACAATGAAATCGCCATTGCTAAAGAAGGTCGCCCCGCTGGTATTACTTTAAAAGTAAACAACCTAGTCGATAAGGGCCTCGTTAATAAGTTATACGGCGCAAGCAATGCTGGGGTTAAAATCCGCATGATCGTTCGCGGCATGTGCTCATTAGTACCTGGCATTCCTGGGGTGAGTGAAAACATTTCAATTATTAGTATTGTCGATCGATTTTTAGAACACCCTAGGGTCGTTGTGACTGAAAATGATGGCGATCCAAAAGTTTATATTTCTTCAGCCGACTGGATGACACGTAACTTAGATTATCGAATCGAAGTCGCAACCCCTATCCATTCTCAACGATTAAAACAACGGATCATCGATATTCTCAACATTCATTTTATTGATACCGTCAAAGCCAGACGTATCGATAAAGAGATGAGTAACAGCTATGTACCACGCGGCAATCGAAAAAAAGTCCGCTCACAAATTGCTATTTATGATTATTTAAAGCAAATTGAGAGGAAGGCTCGTTTAAAAACAGAATAAATAGGTATTTATGAATCTAGCAACCGAACCAAGTATTAGGCACATTGCCGCTATCGATTTAGGCTCAAACAGTTTTCACATGGTGGTGGCCAAAGTCACTGGCCATGATTTGCAAATTGTCAGTCGCCATAAACAACGTGTTCGGTTAGCTGATGGTTTAGATTCACATATGAACTTAGACAATACCGCAATGCAACGTGGCTTGGACTGTCTCGCCATGTTTGCTGAACGTATACAAGACTTCGATGCCGATAACGTCAGGATCGCGGCAACACATACGCTTCGCCAAGCCAATAATGCTCATATATTTCTCTCTCGTGCTCGTCATGTATTACCCTTTCCAATTGAAGTGATTGCAGGTGTTGAAGAAGCACGCTTAATTTATTTAGGCGTTGCCCATACTCAACCTGAGTGGGAGAAAAAGTTTGTTATTGATATCGGTGGTGGCAGTACTGAAATGATCATTGGTGCTGGCTTTGAACCTCAACTACTTAATAGTAAGCAGTTAGGTTGCGTCAGTTATACCAATAAATTTTTCCACAATGGGAAGTTATCAAAGAAGAACTTCTCTAAAGCTATCTTAGCGGCTCAGCAAAAGTTAGAAGCCTTATGTAAACCATACAAGAAGTTAGGTTGGGATGCTGCAATAGGCTCTTCGGGTACGATAAAAGCAATCAGAGAAGTCCTCATTGGTATGGGGCATGAAGATGGCATTATCACCTTAGAACGACTCAACCAACTGGTTGAAGAATTGTGCAAACTAGATCAAATTGATGATATTAAGCTCGAAGGTTTAACCGATGAACGGAAACCTGTATTTGCAGCTGGTGTCGCGATTTTATTAGCTATATTTGAATCGTTTTGCATCAAACAACTGCATTTTTCCGATGGTGCATTACGTGAAGGTTTAATGTATGAAATGGAAGAGCGATTCCAGCGTTCAGATATTCGCATGCGTACCGCAGAAAACCTTGCCGATAAACATCAAGTTGATGTGAGTCATGCTAAAAATGTACGTAATCAAGCTGAGCGCTTTTTAAAACAAGTAGGTTCAGAACTCGATATAAAACCTAAAAGCGGACTTTGCAGCTTATTATCCTGGGGAGCCTTACTACATGAAGTTGGGCTTAGTATTAGCTATAAAGGCTTTCACCGCCATTCTGCTTACATCCTTCAACACACCAACATGCCGGGATTTAACCAAGAACAACAACAAGTTCTTGCTGCATTAGTTCGTTTTCAACGTAAAGCCCTTAAACTGCAAGAAATGCCCGAATTAACCATTTATAAGAAAAAACAAATACTACCTTTAATTGCCATATTACGTTTAGCGATCGTCGTTAATGGGCAGCGAAAAGAAGAAAATGAGCTGCCTAAGTTGACTATTTCAGTGGAAACAATAAACGGTGGAAAGAATGAAGAAGGTGCTGATCAACTATGGAAACTAGCTTGTGAAGATGAAGATTGGCTAGATAACAATCGCTTATTACATGCCGACTTACAAACAGAGCAGCAATATTGGAGCAATGCGGGTTGGAACCTCAGCTTTTAAAGCGATATACCCTTTATTGCCATGACAACTTTTTTGAACGTTAAAACAGCCTTTTTCAAGGCTGTTTTTATTTATAAAGATTAAACTAAGCTGTTTAGAAAACGTTTATCATTTTTCGAATGACTTCTCTAATAAATTAACGCAAGCCGACTTTCTGCAGTTGAGCATTGGCCAGTTCACGTGATAGAGGAACATAACCATCCTTCTCCACCCCTCTTTGTCCTTGTTTAGAGTATATAAACTTTAAAAATTCAGCCTGTGGTCGAGGCAGTGGCTTTAATGGATTCTTATTTACATAAACATATAAATAACGAGCGAGTGGATAACGACCATCTAAAATATTATCTCGAGTTGGATAAATATAATCTTGCCCTTCAAGAGCAATGGGGATCAATTTCGCTTTTGATACTTGATAACCCACACCAGAATAGCCAATGCTATTAATTGAAGAGGCAACAGATTGCACAACAGAAGCTGAGCCAGGTTGTTCATTCACTTGCCTTTTAAAGTCACCTTTGCACAATGCATGTTGCTTAAAGTAACCATAAGTACCTGATACCGAATTACGACCAAAAAGTTGGAAACCTAACTTAGCCCACTCGGTATTTATGCCTAGTTGTTGCCACTTATTTAATGGTGCGGTTGCTCCACATTTTAACGTTGATGAAAAAATGGCATCCACTTGTGAAAAGTTTAAACCTTCAATTGGGTTATCTTTATGTACAAAAATACCAATTGCATCAATGGCAATTTTTAATTGAACTGGTGGGTACCCATATTGACGCTCAAAAGCCTCCAATTCTTTGGCTTTCATAGGGCGACTCATTGGGCCAAGTTGTGATGTTCCTTCTGTCAAAGCTGTTGGTGCCGTTGATGAGCCAGAAGATTGAAGCTGCATATTAATATTAGGGTAAATACGTTGAAAATCTTCCGCCCACACAGAGGTCAATGTCGCAAGAGTGTCCGAACCTACAGAAGATATAGTTCCCGACATTCCTGATACTTTATGGTAGCTGTCAAGCTCATCACTAGCGATTTCCTTTGCCAGACAAGGCATTGAAAATACGACCATCAAACAAGCGAGTACTGCGTAACGCATATTCTTCCTTTGCATGTTATGAAATTGAACGAGCGACAAGCTTCTTAGGTAATACGAACGAAAAGCAACTACCTCTATCGACTTCACTGGTGATCTCTAAATAAGACTCATGGTGGCTTAATGCGTGCTTAGCAATTGCCAAACCAAGCCCACTACCACCAGTTTCACGGGACCGAGCTTTATCCACTCGATAGAAACGTTCTGTTAATCGGTTAATATGTTGAGGCTCAATGCCATCACCAGAGTCTTCAACCGATAGGCATGCACCTTCAGACGTTTCATACCATTTAACATGTACATCTGCCCCCGCCGGAGTGTACTTAACGGCGTTATACACTAGGTTTGAAATGGCACTGCGTAGCTGCTCTTCATCACCATATACCGTCATGTTCTTATCGATATCAAACACAATTTTATGTTGATTATCACCACTTAACGCGATGGCTTCTTTTTCTAAAATTTCTAACATCGCCGGCACATTCACAATTTCATCAAGCTCATGAATCGGTGATGCTTCAATCTTCGAGAGTGTCAGCAATTGTTCAACCAAGGCATTCATACGCGACAATTGCTCAGTCATCACACCATGCGCCTTCGACCACATTGGTCCCGCCAAGATTTCAGGATCTTCAGTCATCTCAAGATAACCTTGCAATACCGTCATCGGCGTTCTTAATTCATGGGAAACATTAGCAAAGAAGTTTCTACGCATCCCTTCCAGTTGTTTTAATTGCGTCACATCACGCACAACCATCAGGTGCTCACCATCGGTATAAGGTACAATACGCAATTCTAAAATACGCTCAGGCGTAAGCGGAGATAGCATTTCAAGCGGTTCAGTAAAATCTTGCTTAGAAAGGTATTTAATAAAATCAGGCGTGCGAATTAAATTGGCGATCGGTTGCCCTGAATCATCTGGCCAACGAAAGCCAAGTAGCGATTGAGCGAGTTTATTGCACCAGACAATATTGCCTTCACTACGAAATACCACCACGGCATCGGGTAAGGATTCCGCACCATTTCTAAAACGACGAATTAAATTGGCGAGTTCTTTTCTACGACGACGCTGCTTTTGCTGCAAACGATAAATACCGTTAAATACCGGTTCCCAATGGCCAGTACCTGAAGGTGGGCTCAAGCGTTTTTCATCCCACAGCCATTCAGATAAGCGTATTTGGTTATGCAATTGCCATAAGAGTTGTAATACGGTAGCGGCAAATAAGAGCCAGCCCATATAACCAAAAAACCAGCCAATTATTAGCCACGGAAGGTAAAAAAAAGCCAGCGACCAAGCTAGCTTTTTTCTGGTTAACCTTTCAACCATTCAGTTCGATACTCCGTCATTCGGATAAAATATAAATTAAGCTCGTGTTGAGAAACGGTAACCTGCACCACGTACGGTTTGAACAAGTTTATCGTGACCTTCTTGCTCCAATGCTTTTCTCAAGCGACGAATATGTACATCAACCGTGCGATCTTCAACATAAACATTGGTGCCCCAAACGTTATTCAATAACTGTTCACGGCTATAGACTCGCTCTTGATGCGTCATAAAGAAATGTAGCATTTTAAACTCAGTCGGCCCCATGTCGAGTGGAGAATCATTCGCTGTCACACGGTGAGAGACAGGATCGAGTTTTAATCCTTGAACATCAATGACATCTTCTACTGCTGTAGGTGTAACACGACGAATAACCGCTTTTAAGCGAGCGACGAGTTCTTTAGGAGAAAAAGGTTTGGTAATGTAATCATCCGCACCGACTTCTAAACCGCGAACTTTATCTTCTTCTTCACCACGTGCAGTAAGCATCACGACAGGAATATTTCGGGTTAACTCTTCACGCTTAAGGTGTTTAATAAAATTGATACCGGAACCGCCTGGTAACATCCAATCTAATAAGATCAAATCCGGATAGGGTTCGCACAATTTATTAATGGCGGTATCGTAATCTTCAGCTTCAACCGGTTGGTACCCTTTTTGTTCTAAAACAAAGCACAACATTTCCCTGATAGGAGCTTCATCTTCAACAACCAAAATTCTTCTCGACATACCCAAAAATCCTTTCGCGTCTACTTTACTAATTTAAATTAGCCAAAATTAATCTGCTACTTATTATGTGTCTTAAGTATGACAGTTTTGTGACTTCTGCAAAGTAATTTTCATATAACTGTCAACCAATCATGGTTATTTTGTCACAGCAACCATTGCTTTAAGTCAGAACTGCGTTGAATACTCTCCTTCACTTTGACTAAGTGAATAAATCTTCTATGATAGGCGTCCAATTTCCAGACTGAGTATGAGAGTTATGTGGTTTAAGAATTGTTTAGTGTACCGTTTCAATCGTGAAATTAACTTTGATGTTGATAAACTCGAATCTCAACTCGCTGAATTTAAGTTCACGCCTTGTGGTAGCCAAGATAAGCAAAAATTTGGCTGGACGAGTGTACTGAATAAGCACTCAGATGTATTAACTCACATCGCTGGTGATCACATTCTGATCAAAGCAAAAAAAGAAGAGAAGCTGCTTCCTGCTTCAGTAATTAAAGACTCACTACAAGACAAAATTGATCTGCTTGAACAACAAGAAGGTCGACCTCTTAAGAAAAAAGAAAAAGATGATCTTAAAGATGAAATCTTAATCGACTTATTACCACGTGCGTTTAGTCGTCATAACTTTACATCAATTTTAATCATGCCAAAGCTTGGCTTTATTGTGGTGGATTCAAGCAGCAGTAAAAAAGCGGAAGATGCACTCGCTCTACTACGCAAAACCTTAGGTAGTCTTCCTGTTGTACCAGCTATTCCAGAAGTTGCGATTGAAACCAGTTTAACCGAATGGGTAAAAACCGGCGATCTACCACAAGGTCTGCAACTATTAGATGAAGCTGAGTTCCATTCTTTACAGGAAGAAGGCGGGATCATTCGTTGTAAGAAACAAGAGCTGAGCGCGGAAGAAATTCAAAACCATATCGCTGCCGATAAAGTGGTAACAAAACTGGCGCTTGATTGGCAAGAACGTATTGAATTTGTACTGGCTGCCGATGTCAGCATTAAACGTTTAAAATTCAGCGATGAATTAAAAGACACCAATGAAGACATTCCTCGTGAAGACCAAGCTCAACGTTTTGATGCAGATTTTGCTCTAATGTGCGGTGAATTCGACGCATTTTTCCCGCAACTATTTGATGCACTAGGTGGATTACCGAAAAACAATTAATCGTTAAATCCTAACCATTATCCAGAGCTTTGTTACACAGCAAGGCTCTGCTGTTTATTTATTCCCTACTTCCCTTGTGCTTTTCTCGCTTTTCTTCTTAACTTGGCGTAAAATTCGCTCCCCTAATTTATACCGCTTGGTGGTATGAATCTGACCTGAAATCAGACCTAGAGAAATACATTATGTTTAAACCAGAACTACTGTCTCCTGCTGGCAGCCTAAAAAATATGCGCTATGCATTCGCTTATGGTGCCGATGCGGTTTACGCCGGACAACCTCGTTACAGCCTGCGTGTACGTAACAATGAATTCAATCATGAAAACCTACAAATCGGTATCGATGAAGCCCACGCTTTAGGTAAAAAATTGTATGTGGTATGTAATATCCAGCCACACAATTCAAAACTTAAAACTTTCATTCGTGATTTGAAGCCCGTCGTTGATATGGGACCGGATGCGTTGATCATGTCAGATCCTGGTTTAATCATGATGGTACGTGAAGCTTTCCCTGAAATGCCAATCCACTTATCGGTTCAAGCTAATGCGGTTAACTGGGCAACAGTGAAGTTCTGGTCGACTCAAGGTGTTGAGCGCGTAATTTTATCACGTGAGCTTTCTCTAGAAGAAATTGAAGAAATTCGTGAACATTGCCCTGAAACTGAATTAGAAATTTTCGTTCATGGCGCGTTATGCATGGCTTATTCTGGCCGTTGTTTATTATCTGGCTACATGAACAAGCGAGATCCTAACCAAGGAACGTGTACGAATGCTTGTCGCTGGGAATATAAAGTAGAAAAAGGCACCGAAAATGATGCCGGCCAGATCGTTGAACAATTCGATCCAAGCCAAGCGCAAGATATTGAAGTTCAAGAGCAACGTCCTGAAAATACTTTAGGTCTTGGTAAACCAACTGATGAAGTGGTATTGCTGTCAGAATCTCACCGCCCTGAAGAAAAAATGGCGGCATTTGAAGATGAGCATGGTACCTACATCATGAACTCGAAAGATCTACGTGCGATCCAACATGTTGAGCGCCTAACTAAGATGGGTGTTCATTCGTTGAAAATTGAAGGCCGTACTAAGTCTTTCTATTACTGCGCGCGTACTGCACAAGTTTATCGCAAAGCGATTGATGATGCGGTAGCAGGTAAACCTTTCGATGAAAGCCTAATGGGTACATTAGAGAGCCTTGCTCACCGTGGTTATACCGAAGGGTTTTTACGTCGTCATACTCACGATACTTACCAAAACTATGATTACGGCTATTCAGTATCGGATTCTCAGCAGTTTGTTGGTGAATTTACCGGTAAACGCCGTGGCCATTTAGCTGAAGTTGAAGTGAAAAATAAATTCTTACTAGGTGATAGCTTGGAGCTAATGACACCAAACGGAAATATCAACTTCACTTTAGAAGAAATGGAAAACCGTAAGTCAGAAAAAGTGGATGACGCAAAAGGTAACGGACACTTTGTATTTATCCCTGTGCCGGAAGAGCTCGATTTAAGCTACGGTTTATTAATGCGTAACCTGTCTAATGGACAAAATACGCGTAATCCAGTTTCAGCCGCGACAGCAGAAGCAAAGTAATATGGCCTTATTAATTACAGATAAGTGCATCAATTGCGATATGTGCGACCCTGAATGCCCGAATGGCGCAATCAGTATGGGTGATAGCATTTATGAAATTGATCATAACCTATGCACTGAATGTAAAGGACATTACGATAAGCCTACCTGCCAATCGGTATGCCCAATTAACAATTGCATCATTACCGATCCTGAGCATATAGAAACGGAAGATCAGCTACTTGAAAAGTTTGTGGTTATCCAAAACTTGGCTTAATCATCAATTGTTAGCTAATTAAAATTCTATAAACGTTGAATAAACAAAATGGCCTGCTGCACTTATCATGCAACAGGCGATTTTTTATGCTCATTTAAAGATGAATTACTTCGTCGCCAACCCTTTAGAATTTAAGTAGTCACGGATAAATGGACGTGACTCTTGGCTTAGTCGACTACTAATATGATCCGACCACGATCCTGACTTTTGATTACTACCGCGCGTCTGATAATAATGGCTAGTCTCAGCATCGTATTTCTTGATTGCTTGCTCTGAAAGCGGTTGATATCCATCTTGATGCACCATGACCCTCTGTGGCAAACGAGGCTTAATTTGTGGATCTTGATCTGGATGACCTAAACACATCCCAAACATCACTGCACAATATTTCGGAAGACCTAACAATTCATCGACTTCTTTAGGTGCATTACGTAAGCCACCAATATAAACACCACCTAAGCCTAGTGACTCTGCAGCAAGTAGTGTATTTTGCGCCATAATACCGGCATCAATCGCGCCAATTAATGTCAGTTCAGTGAACTCTGGTTTCACTTCGGGTGATAATTGAAAGTGGCGTTGATAATCGATACAAAACACTAAAAACTCAGCGGCCGTTTCAACATATTTTTGCCCGCCAGCAAACTCAGCCAATGCAGCACGTTTAGTCGGGTCGGTAACACGAATGATCGAGGTAGTTTGGAGAAAGCTAGATGATGATGCTGAGATTCCCGCAGACAAGATAGACTCTAATTGCTCAGAAGCGATCGGTTGCTCGGTAAACTTACGAATTGAGCGGTGGTTTAGCATAGTTTCAATAGTCGAATTCATATCTTTCTCCTCTAATATTTGCCGCAACTCTACCACATTATCTCGCTTTGCTTTAATTGAGAATACGCAAAGAGAATATGAATAAAAATCATATCTATAATTGAATTTAAAGCCAAAAGTACGACATGACTAGTCTTCTACTACGAGAATCCGCTGCTTTGCATCAGATCCACTAAACGTAAAAAAGGCCTCAGCATTTCTGCTAAGGCCTTCAATATGGCAGGGGTGGAGAGATTCGAACTCCCAACACGCGGATTTGGAATCCGCTGCTCTGCCAATTGGAGCTACACCCCTAAAACTTTGTTTATATTACTTTATATTGGCTAATAAAGTAAATTGTCTTTTTCTAATATTTAAGAAAAAGTGGCGGAGTGGACGGGACTCGAACCCGCGACCCCCGGCGTGACAGGCCGGTATTCTAACCAACTGAACTACCACTCCGCAGTGTCTATTCAGTATTTCAATTCAAAGCCTGGCGATGTCCTACT
>NZ_JAKKCJ010000009.1 GCF_021726515.1 Vibrio sp. CK2-1
CAGGGTTCGCCATTCTTGGTTAGTGCGTCGTTTGGCCATTTCAAATCTCCTTTGCTGCTTTGGGTTGGAGGTTTGATCTTATTATTCGGGCTAGACGATTAGAATGCGGGGTTTATGATGCGCTTACGAATTTAACCATAACTCTAAATATCTTTTTTTATATTTGATTAAGCATTATCCCGAATTGGAGATCCGCTTTGTCATTAATAATATTGAGCGAAAAGATGAACTCAATAAAATTATTGGCCCTTACTTTATAGATAGCTATAGTCTAAAAAGCATTTTTTATATATTGAAAGCTAAGACTTGGATAACATCATCGTTAGAAACTCCTATTGGTGGGTTTTTCCAAGCCTATAGACGTAATGTTTTCCATCTAGGGCATGGGGCACCTTTGAAGTGTATCGGCAGGGCTGAAAAGTATCTTAACTGGAAGAAGGCGCTGTATTATCGATTGATAAAAGGCAATTTTAGTTACTTTTTTTCGACCTCAGAAGCATTTTCTGAAACATGGCGAGCATGCTTAAACTTAAAAAAAGAACAAGTTGTAATTGCAGGGCAGGCTCGTAATGAAGCATTGAATTCAACTTACCCTCATTACTCGAAAGTACTGCAACTTGATAAAGGTAAAAAACACATTTTATACGCGCCTACTTGGAGGCCCTTCAATGATACGGTTATTTTCCCATTCGAGGATTTTGATGCAGAGGAAATAGGGCGATTTTTACAAAGCAATAATTGTATATTACATCTTAGAGTACACCCTAATTTTGAATCGAAAATCTCTAATGATTTGAAAGAAATAAGTAATCTTAACTTGTTATCACGAAATAAGATTGTTGATATTAATGAAATATTAGGACAGTTTGACTTATTAATTACTGATTACTCAAGTATCTATGTAGATTATTTACTAATTCAAAAACCTATGCTTTTCTTACCTTATGATTATGTAGAGTATGAAACAAAAATTGGGTTTACATTACCTTATCATGCAGTGACTCCGGGACCAAAACCAAAGGAGCAAAAACAGTTTTTACAGGAAGTGACTCGTTTATTGAAGGATAATTCCTACTACCTTCAAGAACGTGAAGATACCAATGACTGGTTGAATGTTGTGCAGAAAAAACAAGCTCAACAAAATGCGGAATTAATTTTTAAACTCGTAAAGAGTTAAATATAGACATAGGTAACTAGTTTGAATACTAAAGCGATATCACGAAACCTGTACATTCTTTACACCCTAGCCCATTTAAAGAAAAAAGCTAATATAAGAGGAACCTTTCTTGGCTACTTATGGTGGATCATAGAACCGATGATGTTGATTGCCTTATATAGCTACATTGTTGGTGTGATTTTTGGTCATCGAGGGGCTGATCAAATTTTAATGATTGGTATTGGAGTGACATTGTGGAAATGGTGGAGTTCTAGTATGTCTATTTCTACAACATCATTTCGACGCTATAAAGGTATTGTCTGTCAAGTAAAAATACCATTGCCTATTCTCCCAACATCAGAAGTATTTGGTGAAAGTTATATGTTTTGCTTTGCTTACTTACTCCTACAAACTGTGCTGTTATTTTTTGGTTATACTCCAGATCTGTTTGCACTCGCTTTAACCTTTGCTATCACAATGATATCAATCAGTGCTATCTCACTATTCTTGGCAATATTAAATGTTTTTGTACGAGATACAGCATTTTTGGTTGGATTTGGTCTTAGAATTTTATTTTATGTTACTCCTATTATTTATCCACCAAGCCGTGTACCAGAAAACTATAGATTTTTGATAGAATTAAACCCATTCGCTCATCTTATTGGTTTTTATAATAATGCTTTGATTTATAATGATAAAATTATCTATAGTCATATGCTTTACGCATTGGTTCTTTCATCATTAGCATTAATAATTTTGATGCGTTTTTGTAAGCGTATTACTCCACAGATCATTAGGAATGTTTAGAATGAGTAATGAAAAAAATTTAGTAGTAGAGCTTAATGATGTGACGTTAAAGTATGCAAATAGCACTAGTTTTAACCTTAAACGTCTATTTTTATCTAAATACGAAAGAGAACGAGTTTCTTCTGACTCAAATGCGAATCGTGAGGCTGCACTAAGTAATATATCTCTTAAATTTTATGAAGGTGATATTGTTGGAATTGTTGGCCGAAATGGAGCCGGAAAGTCGACAATTTGTAAGGTTTTATCAGGGGTCTTAGAGCCAACGAGTGGTAAGTTTTATTCAAAATTAGATATTGGCTCTTTATTATCATTAAACTCTTTCTTTGCTAAAGAGTTGAGTGGCTTGGATAATATATATTTAGCTGGTGCTCTATTGGGGAAAAATAAAAAAGAGATCAAAGATAAAATTGAGGAAATTATAGATTTCTCTGAGTTGGAAGAATCTATTCATAAGCCTGTTGAAACTTATTCTAGTGGTATGGTTTCTCGGTTGGCATTTTCCATAGCGACAACTTATAGAAGCGATATCCTTATCATTGATGAAGTCCTAAGTGTTGGTGATAAGTACTTTAGAGAAAAGTGTAAGAAGCGAATGCAAGCTATAATGAAGCAATCTCGATTAATCATTATAGTCTCTCATTCAGATTCAGATATAAGAAATATGTGTAACAGGGCCGTGTATTTAGATAAAGGTAAGGTTATACTTGATGGATCTGTAGACAGTGTACTTCAATCATATTCCTAACACAATGTGTAAATTTTATAAGGTTTAAAATGTTAAATAATAAAACAGTCTTAATTACAGGCGGTACTGGGTCATTCGGTAAGCAATTTATTAAAACAATTCTTGAAACTTATCAGGATGTTAAGAAAATTATAATTTACTCTCGTGATGAGTTAAAGCAGTTTGAAATCAAGCAACAATACCCACATTCCGAATTTCCACAATTACGTTTCTTCATCGGTGATGTGCGTGATCAAAATCGCATGATCCAGGCTTGTGAAGGGGTTGATGTGATAATTCATGCTGCGGCAATAAAGCAAGTAGATACGGCAGAATATAACCCAACAGAATGTATTCGTACTAATGTTGATGGTGCCGAGAATGTGATCCAAGCCGCGCTTCAATGTGGTGTGAATGATGTAGTAGCACTTTCTACAGATAAAGCGTGTGCACCAGTTAACCTATATGGAGCTACAAAACTGGCATCGGATAAGCTATTCACAGCTGCGAATAATATTAAAGGCTCGAAAGATATTCGTTTTAGTGTTGTGCGTTACGGTAATGTTATGGGCTCACGAGGCTCTGTTATTCCATTCTTTATGAAGAAAAAATCGGAAGGCGTGTTACCAATCACGCACGAAGAAATGACGCGTTTTAATATCTCATTACAAGATGGTGTGAATATGGTGATGTATGCAATTGAACATCACTTAGGTGGAGAAATATTCATACCTAAAATTCCATCATATCGCGTTACAGATGTTGCAGAAGCGGTGGCTCCTGAATGTGAAGTGAAGTTTGTAGGTGTAAGACCAGGTGAAAAAATTCATGAGGAAATGATCACAGATGCTGACTCATTAAACACCATAGACTTGGGTAAGTATTATGTGATTTTACCATCAGTTTCATATACCTACACCGAGGATGACTTTATGAAACACCATGGTGCTGTTAAGGTCCCATTTGGTTTTAAATATAATTCGGGAACGAATACAGAATGGGAAAGTATTGAAGGTTTGCGTGAGCTGATCAAAGAGCACGTTGATCCGAACTTTGCGGTTTAATTTTCACAATTTGTTTTTATTTAGCTAAAGAGTCACATTATGATCCCCTATGGTAAGCAAGAAATCACACAGCAAGATATCGATGCGGTTGTGAGTGTTTTAGAGTCGGACTTTTTAACTCAGGGTCCACAAGTCCCTAAGTTTGAGGACTCTTTGATGGCACATACGAGTGCAAAGCATGCACTTGCCGTGAACAGTGCGACGTCAGCTTTACATATTGCTTGCTTAGCATTAGGGCTGGGTGAAGGGGATTGGTTGTGGACCACCCCGGTGACTTTTGTGGCATCATCCAATTGTGGCTTATATTGTGGTGCTCAAGTGGATTTTGTAGATATTGACCCGCAGACTTACAACATGAGCCCAGTGGCCTTAGAGCAAAAATTAAAACAAGCTAAGTTGGATGGTAAATTGCCAAAAGTGGTTGTGCCAGTGCATTTATGCGGACAACCTTGTGATATGAAAGCCATTCACGGGTTATCGCTTGAGTACGGTTTTAAGATCATTGAAGATGCCTCTCATGCGATCGGCGGAAAATATCACGATGCCCCGATTGGAAACTGTGCCTATTCAGATATTACTGTTTTTAGCTTCCACCCAGTAAAAATAGTAACAACTGCTGAAGGTGGCGCAGCTTTAACTAATGATAAAACACTAGCCGATAAAATGGCGTTGTATCGTAGTCATGGGATCACTCGTGATGAAGCGTTAATGCACAACCCTTCTCATGGTGGTTGGTATTATGAGCAAGTGGATTTGGGCTTTAACTACCGTATGACCGAGCTTCAAGCCGCCTTAGGTGTGAGTCAAATGTCGCGTCTAAATAGCTTTATTGAAGCGAGACATGCCCTTGCTCGTCGTTATGATGCCTTATTGCAAGACTTACCACTGACTATTCCTTTTCAACTTGAAAACACCTATTCAGGGCTTCATCTTTATGTGATCCGTCTAAAGCTTGATGAGATCAACAAAACCCATAAAGAAGTCTTTGAAGCATTACGTGAGCAAGGTATTGGCGTTAACTTGCATTACATTCCTGTGCATGCTCAGCCTTATTATCAACAAATGGGCTTCCAATGGGGGGATTTTCCTCAATCAGAATCGTATTACCAAGAAGCCATTTCTCTGCCTATGTTTCATATCATGACAGTTGAGCAGCAAGATGTGGTAGTTGAAACCCTAACGCGTATTTTAAAAGGGTGAAGCATGAAGATTGCAATTATTCCTGCGCGTGGTGGCAGTAAGAGAATTCCAAGAAAAAACATTAAACCGTTTCATGGCAAGCCTATGATTGCCTATTCAATTGAAACGGCCAAAGCATCAGGGTGTTTTGATAAGATCATTGTCTCAACCGATGATCAAGAAATCGCAGACGTTGCACGTGAATATGGGGCTGAAGTGCCATTTTTACGCCCTTCGGACATTGCCGATGATCACGCAACCACCTTAGATGTGCTGCAACATGCGGTGAACTGGTGTGAAGAAAATCTTGGCAATATTGATTATGTTTGTTGTATCTATGCCACTGCGCCTTTTATTCAAGTTCAGGATCTACAATCAGGTCTGGCTTTAGTGCAAGCTCCTGAGGTTGAATACGCTTTTAGTGCCACCAGTTTCCCTTTCCCTATTCAGCGTGCGATTAAGCTGTCTGAAAAGGGGGAAGTGGCTATGTTTGAGCCTGAAAATGCCCTAGTGCGCTCTCAAGATCTTGAAGAAGCCTACCACGATGCTGGTCAATTTTACTGGGGGAGCGTTAATGCTTTTAAATCTAAATTAGGAATATTTGGCTCATACTCTCGAGTGGTCTTATTACCAAGAAAGCGCGTTCAAGACATTGATACGTTAGAAGACTGGGAGTTAGCAGAAGCCTTATTTTCAGTATCTAAGGCGGATTAACATGAAGGTTACCTTTAGGGTGGATGCTTCTTTATATGTTGGTAGTGGGCATGTAATGAGGTGCTTAGTTCTTGCTGAAGAATTAAAAAATAGGGGACATGATATTACTTTCATGTGCCGAGAGTTAGAAGGTAACTTGATTGAGTTTATTCGCAATGCTGAGTTTCAAGTAATCAAGTTGAAAAAAGTGGAAACAATTAAACCAAAAGCTAGTGATGACTATTTATCGTGGTTACAAGTTTCAATTGTTGAGGACGCGAAAGAGGTTATTTCGAATATGTTAGAGTGTGATGTGATTGTGACTGATCATTATGCTCTTGACAGCAAGTGGGAAGATATCGTTAGGCAGAAATTTAATTGTAATATCGTCGCGATAGACGATTTAAATAGACCACATGTAGCCGATTTGATAGTTGACCAAAATTATTGGCCTGATATGGCGTCACGCTATTCTCAATGTAAAGGTGAACGTCTTTTAGGGCCAAATTATGCATTGTTACGTCCTAAATTCAGAGCGTTAAAATCTGAGAAAATGGAAAAAAAAGATAGAGTTATTGCTTTCTTTGGTGGGGCTGACCCTACAGGGGAGTGCTTAAAGTTACTCTCGGCAGCTCGTAGTTTTGAGGCTCTTCCATTTAATATTTTTATATTGGCAGGTGTCATTAATCCATGGAAAGAGCAGTTATTAGAGTATTCTAGTCCATTAGTAGAAATACAAACGCACACTAATGATTTTGAATATGAGTTAAAGAAATCCAAGTATGCGATTGGTGCATCAGGTGTTAGTAACTGGGAGCGTTTTTGTTTGGAATTACCAACAACTATTGTTTCCGTAGCTAAAAACCAAGAGTCTTTGTCTGAGTATCTAAGCCAAATGAACGCGGTGAGATATTTAGGTCGCGGAAGTCAAACTTCGGTAAATACGTACATAACAGAGCTCGAGTATTTAATCCACAATTGGAACAATATTCGTTATGAAGGCGTGTTAAATGTAGATGGTTTTGGTGCTTTGAGAGTCGCTAAAGAAATTGAGAGGATAAATGATGAAGTGTAGATTACGTCTAATGACAGAGAAAGATCTGGAAATAGTTTTATCTTGGAGAAATGATCCTACTGTCAGAAACAATATGTATACCTCACATGAAATTGCCTATTCAGAACATGTAAAGTGGTGGGAAAGAGAATCAGTAAACCCAGCCTCTGTATTGTTGATTGCGGAGATATCAGAACAACCTGTCGGTGTTGTGACATTTACAAATGTCAGAAATGATTATCGGTCTGCTACTTGGGCATTTTACTCTTCTAATACCAGTGTTCGTGGCGTAGGCACACATATGGAAACAGCTGCGCTTCATTATGCATTTACTATTCTCGATCTTAATCGGTTGGAATGTGAAGTGCTTGATTTCAATTATGCTGTAGTGAATTTCCACAGAAAGTTTGGGTTTGAACTTGAAGGAATAAAAAGAAAAGCCTTCTGTAGAAATGGTTCATATCATGATATTTACTGTCTTTCAATCTTACGAAAAGATTGGGAGTACTCTCAATCTTTTGTTTATAAGAAGCTACCGAAGCTGATTAAAAAAGAGTTAATTGTTACGAGAGAAATGGTGGCAGACTTTGCTACATTGAGTGGAGATCATAACCCTATCCACCTAGATAATTCATACGCTAAAAGTCAAGGCTTTGCGGGATGCATTGCTCATGGAATGTTAACTGGGAGCTTATTCTCATCCATGTTTACTGAGAGCCCATTTGAACATGGAGTTATCTATCTAGAACAAACATTATCATTTCAATCACCGCTTTATGTGGATTCTAAAGTAGAGATACAGCTTTTACTTATCTCTCAAGTTGGTCGAAAAGCAACGTTTAAAACTATCGTTAAAAATGACGAACTAGCTTTCATTGAAGGTGAAGCAACAGTATTACTTCCGAAGGTAAATAATGAATAAGTACATTACAATAAATAATCGAAAAATTGGCCCTGACTTCCCTCCTTATATTATTGCAGAGCTTTCCGCAAACCATAACGGTGATATCAATCGAGCTTTTAAGATCATGGAAGAAGCAAAGAAAGCAGGGGCTGATGCGATAAAATTGCAAACCTATACTCATGAAACCATCACGATGGATTGTGATAGTGAAGACTTTAAAATTCATGGTGGTTTATGGGATGGCCAAACCTTATATGAGCTCTATAAAGGCGCTCACATGCCGTGGGAATGGCACCAACCTTTATTTGAAAAAGCCAAAGAATTAGATATTACCATTTTCAGTTCTCCTTTTGATTTTACCGCGGTTGATTTATTAGAAGACCTGAGTGCACCGGCTTATAAAATTGCCTCATTTGAGTTAATCGATTTGCCTTTGATCAAGCGTGTTGCTCAGACTGGTAAGCCCATGATCATGTCTACGGGGATGGCGAACCAAGAAGAAATTCAAGAGGCTATTGATACAGCTAGAAATAATGGTTGTGAAGAACTTGTCGTACTTCATTGCGTAAGTGGCTACCCAGCCCCAGCAGACCAATATAACCTGCGTACTATTGCCGATATCTCTGAGCGTTTTGATGTACTTTCAGGACTTTCTGATCATACGATTGATAATGCGACTGCGATTGCATCTGTGGTTCTTGGAGCGAGTTTGATTGAAAAACATGTAACATTAGATCGTAATGGTGGTGGTGCTGATGATAGTTTTTCACTTGAACCACATGAATTAACCCAGCTTTGCAAAGATGCGAAAACTGCCTGGCAAGCGATGGGGAAAGTGAACTATGAAAGAGCCGAAGCTGAAAAAGGTAATGTAAAATTTCGCCGCTCTTTGTATGTAGTAAAAGACATTAAAGCCGGTGAAAAAATCACGCCAGAAAATGTGAGAAGTATTCGCCCGGGTTTTGGGTTGGCGCCTAAGTTTTATGATGAAATTATGGGGAAAATAGTGACAAAGGATTTAGAGTCAGGCACCCCTATGTTAAGAGATGATATAAAGCTTTAGTTTAGGCGTTTTATATCTGGTTGATAATTATTTGGAGTAGTTATGAGAAGTATTATTTTAGAAAAATTTAATGAAGCATTAGAGCAAACGGACGCCACAGAACGCTATCAAGAGATTGATAATGAACAAGTTTTACTTGAAAGTGGCTTAGATTCACTTGGGTTTGCAATTTTAGTCGCTTTGTTAGAAGAAGAATTAGACCTAGACCCTTTCCAAAAGATGGAAGAGGCTGTTTATCCAACAACATTTGGTGAGTTTGTGGCAATTTATGAAAAATATTCAGTTTAATCATGATGGTATTATTAGTCAGATAAAAAGAATTCCAGAAAGTAGAGTTTATCTGACAACGAAAGAAGTAATTTATACCTATCGTGATGTCAAAGAATTAAGTGAGAATTTCATAGAGCGGTATCCTCACTTATCTGGAAGTACTTGCGCTATCATTACAAGTGACCGAGAGTCTTTAGCTTTATACTTACCAGCAATAAATAGCATATGCCATAGTCTATTATTACTTCCTAAATGTACCGATAATAGTGTTAAACAAGAGTTTTACACATCAGCAGACGTTGATTATGTAATACACTTATCTCAATGTGAGGTAAGTGAAATTGAAGATTTGAATAATAACCCTAAGTGTAGAAACAATGAACCGCCTGCATATTTTTTAGCTACATCAGGGACAACAGGTACTCCTAAATTAGCAAGCTATCGTCTTGAATCATTGCTTTCTACAACCAAGATGGATATTGATAAAGGGGCTGGTTTCATTTGGGGATTAAGCTACGATATAAATAGATTTGCAGGTTTACAAGTTTACCTTCAATCAGTTTTGTCGGGCTCTACTTTGGTGATCCCTTCAAGTAAGGACTCAATGACAGAGTTAATGGAATTATTTTCAGATAAGAAAGTAAATGCCTTGTCTGCTACTCCTTCATTTTGGCGTAAATTTTTAATGGATCCCAAACACTTGGAAGTACCATTACACAGAATTACACTGGGTGGTGAAATAAGTAATCAGTCAATACTTTCAGCTTTAACACAACACTATCCATCAGCAGCGATAGTACATATTTATGCTTCAACGGAAGCTGGTGTAGGCTTTTCTGTTAAGGATAAACAAGAAGGTTTTCCTTTAACGTATTTGACTGGTGATCCAAAGAGTACATGTCAACTCAAAATAGTAGCCGGAAATTTGTGGATAAAAAGTTCTAATGGGTGTTCTAAGTTTGTAAACGCTCAACTTGATATTGATGAGGATGGTTTTATCAATACAGGGGATATGGTCAAGGTTGAAAATGATAGGGTTATCTTTTTAGGAAGAGAAAATGGTTCAATTAATGTAGGTGGAAGCAAAGTAATGCCTGAAAAGGTTGAATCAATACTTGAGCAGCATCCATCTGTATTAATGGCAAAAGTCTATCCTAAATCAAACCCAGTCTTAGGCTCATTAGTCGTTTGTGATGTAGTAATATCTGAAATAGAAACATCACTTTCTTTGAAGGAATTAAAAAGTGATATTTTATACTTTTGTCGAGGGTATTTAGAGTCATTTGAGGTTCCTGCTCTTATAAAAGTTGTGAAATCAATAGAAACAAATGCCACTGGGAAAAAGGTTAGAAATTGATGAATATTATTGTTACAGGTTGTGCAAAAGGTCTTGGGTTAGAAACATCTAAAATACTTGCTGATGCAGGTTATAAGGTAATTGGAATTAGCCGCACTCCAACTGAGTGTTATGAAAAATTACAAAAAGATTATTCGGAACAAGTTTGTTTTTATCAATTTGATTTTAATCAGGTAAAAGATATATCAGCATTGGTGAAAAAAATAACAAGTGAGCACGGCCGTATATACGGATTAGTTAATAATGCAGCCTTAGGACATGATGGCGTACTAGCTACAATGCATGAATCTGATATATCTGCTTTATTAAGGGTGAATGTCGAAGCCCCTATTTTATTGACTAAATATGTTTCTCGTTCAATGTTACTTAACCGTAAAGGACGTATTATTAATGTAGGATCAATTATTGGTTCAACAGGGTTTAATGGTTTGAGTGTATATGGTGCAACTAAATCTGCATTAGGTGGATTTACTAAATCGCTCGCAAGAGAATTAGGTAAATCACAAATAACAGTCAACACTTTAGCTCCGGGTTATATGGAAACTAATATGACGGATGGTTTAGTTGGAGATAAGCTAGAAAAAATAAAGCGAAGGAGCTGTTTAGGGCGTCTTGCTAATGTTAATGATGTTTCCAACATGGTTCTTTTTTTGTTATCAGAGAAAGCAACAGGAATCACTGGTGCGACATTTACAGTAGATGCGGGTAGTACGGCTTAAAGGAAATAAAATGTATCGTAAAAAACAAGATGATTTCATTGGTAGTTTTTCAAATATTGACTTTGAAAATCTTTTTGTGCATTCGGACGCAATGAAAACAATGCCTCTGATTAAAGTGTCACCATCTAAAGATGCGATTTTAACTGCCCATATTGAGCTATTACAAGATATAGCCGGAAAAGAAAAACTATTAATACCTACATTTAGTTATCAATTTCCTAGAAATCGTTTTTTTGATTTAGATAAAACACCAAGTGAAGTCGGCCATATTTCTGAGTACTATCGAAACAATGTTGCTTTATGGCGAAGTCATGATCCAATGTTCTCGGTTTGTGGCTCTGGAAAACCGCATATAAATTATTCAGATCTACAATGTCCCTTCGACGATAACTCAATATTTTCAAAGCTTGTAAATGATAACTCGTATATTTTATTTTATGGTACAGATCTTAATAGAGCTACGATAATTCACTATGTTGAATGTAAAGCAAACGTTCAATATCGTTATTGGAAGTCTTTTAAAGGTATATTAAACAATAAAGATGTAGAATCTGATGTAGAACTTTGTTCACATTTCAGGCCTATGGGGAAGCACCTTGATTATGATTGGCCTCGTTTAAAAAACGATCTAAAAAAAGCCGGAATTATAAATATACATTTCCCTAGTGTTTTTGGCTGTAAAGCTAAAAATATAACCGATTTTTGGTTGTCAAAGTTATTAGACGATCCTTTATATCTATTAGATAAAGAAAGTCGCACCTGGGTAGAGCCAATGCTAGAAACTTTAGGGCGTGGTTTTTTACAAGAAGATTTTGAATAAGTAAGTGAGTTTTATATGAATGTTGGAAACAAAATGTATTCACTATGCCAGGAATTGTTCCCTATTTGCCGAAGCATTACAGGCCCTGGTGTGCGTGAAACGCTATCAATACTTACACGTGAACTACCTGATTTGAAAGTTCATTCAGTTGAAAGTGGTACCAAAGTTTTTGATTGGGAAGTGCCAAATGAATGGTCTGTATCTGAAGCGTATATTGAAAATGAAGATGGGAAAAGAGTATTAGATTTTGGGGATAATAATTTACATCTCGTTGGTTATTCTACACCTGTAGATAAATGGTTAACATTAGATGAGTTGAAAAATCATCTATATTCGTTACCAGAACAACCAGATGCTATCCCATATATCACATCATACTACAAAGAAAGGTGGGGATTTTGTCTTTCTGATAATGAAAAAGAAAAATTAAGCGAAGGTTTATATCATGTTGTGGTTAAATCTGAATTAAAGCCTGGTGTATTAAATTATGGGGAATTGATTATTCCAGGAGAAAGTGAAAAAGAAATATTCATTTCTACATATATTTGTCATCCTTCTATGGCTAATAATGAACTTTCAGGACCAGTCGTTACAGTAGAATTAGCAAAAAGCATTTTAGGAAATAAAAATAGATATTATTCTTATAGAATAGTGTTTATACCTGAGACGATAGGATCAATTACTTATCTAAGTAAAAATTTGGATGTAATGAAAAAAAATATTATCGCCGGTTTTAATGTTACATGTGTTGGTGATGATAGATGTTATTCCTTTTTACCATCACGAGATGGAAATACATTAGCTGATAAAGCTGCCATTAGTTCGCTGACTAGTATTTCCCCTGACTTTAAAAAATACTCATGGTTAGATAGAGGTAGTGATGAGCGTCAATATTGTGCTCCAGGTGTCGATTTACCTGTAACAACTATTATGAGAAGTAAGTATGGTGAATACCCTGAATATCATACATCACTTGATGATCTCACTCTTGTTACAGCTAGTGGTTTAGAAGGTGCGTATAATGCATTGATTAAAGCAATTGATATTATAGAAAAGAATTGTTATCCCAAGATAAAGGTTTTTTGTGAGCCTCAATTAGGAAAAAGAGGTCTTTATCCTAATTTGAGTACTAAAGATACCGGGAAAAAAGTTAGAGCAATGATGAACTTTATCTCTTATTGTGATGGGGGTAAAAATCTAATTGATATATCAGAATTGATTTCGGTTAGTATGGATGAAATTATAGATATATCTAATGTTTTAGCTAGTAATAATCTCATTAGTCTAAGTCGTTCGAAGATTGATTTATAATGATTTTTTGTGTTTTTTTTTAAGGCTTTTATTTTGATTAATAATATTCGAAAACTTATCTATAAGAAAATTATAACTGTAGGGCGTATTGTCAATAGAAAGTATAAAAAGGTTCCTAGAGTTTTCAATGCTAACCCTTTGTCATTAAATAGTTTTATACACATGAAGGATTCATATTCTTCTAGTTTGATAGGTATAAAAACAAATAATAAAGATATTAATGCATTTATGAGTAACTTTACTCAACTATCAAGGTTTTTATATCCATCTAAAGGGAGGGAGGAGTTTGTTCTTATTATTGGTGAGCAACATATAAAAAATGGAGAACAGGGTGAGGAAGTTGATTTATACTCTCTGGTAAGTAAGGAATATCCAGAGGTTAAGATATATCATATATGTAATAAATCGATAGAAAATGAAGTAATATGTATGGAGAAAGATGTCTCTGTTTTTTCAATGGAAACAAATCCGTTGGAATATATAGCAGATGCAAAAGCAATATATACATATGATAGTGATTATGGTTTTGATGCTTTAATACATGGTAAGGTTGTACATGTTTTTAGTGATACTTTTTATGTTGACTGTGAAGGTGTTAACTATCGAGGTCAAAGAAATGTTAAAATAAAAAAAGATCCTCATGAGATATTTTTAAGAACATTCGGAAAGTGTAAATATCGTTCACCATTAACAAATGAGCCAATATCAATAAATGAGTTTTTTGTTTGGAGCGTTTTATTTTCGTTCTATGATTTTGAATCGTTTTATGATTCTGATTCTTCAGTGGTTTTTAATGAGAAATTCAATTTTGAATTGATTGAGAATTCTTGTTTTTTTTCAAGTATTAAAGAATGTTTAAACTCTGAGTCTACATTATCAAGCAAGATTATTTTAGGTATTATTAATGGAGATGAAATATCAAGAAACGATATTTATGAATATATAGAGAGACTTAATGGAAAACGATTAGCTAAGTATTGTTTTTCAATTGATAACTATTATAGAAATAAGGTTGACTTTGACTCGTTGTATTTATTCTTAGATGAGTTTATTGACGTTTTTTCTTCGAGGAATGAAAGCGTTAATATATTTGAGTTTAGAAGGGTTGTTCATTCTTTAAATTACTCAATATTAAGATCTCGTGGGCGAAAGTTAAAAAATAAATTGGTTTTTAATTTTGATATTAATAACTATCAACATGAAGATGTTTGGTTTTTGATATTTAAGCATTATGCTTTAACATTTGAATACAATGCGCTTTGGGATATGCTAAAGTCAAGTGAATCAAATAGCTATAA
This sequence comes from Vibrio sp. CK2-1, assembly GCF_021726515.1. Lineage (GTDB taxonomy): Bacteria > Pseudomonadota > Gammaproteobacteria > Enterobacterales > Vibrionaceae > Vibrio. Next base: position 14,420 of record NZ_JAKKCJ010000009.1, read on the forward strand.
TTTTTGGTCTAAGCTTGTTCATATAATCCATGGAACCGAAGGTAATAACGCATTTCGTGTGGACTCTAATTGGTATGAAAGGCAAAGGTTATTAGAATATATTGGTGATAGGGTTTTGTCTATTCCTGAAGTATCAGGAAGTAACTTAAGGTATTGTATTAAATGTTTCATAGTAAAAGATATAGACTCTTTTAGAAATGCATTACATGAATTGAAAATAACGGAAAGTGATATTGAGGAATTTAGAAAGTTAAAGGATATTATATATTTTTCTTTTAATTTCAATGTAAGTGAATATTTGATTGATATATTTGATAAGCATCGAGAGTTACTTGATAATGAGAGGTTTGAATGGGTTTATTTTAAATCAATTCTTAAGTTTAAAGGTTTAGATGTGGCTGGAGAATACTTAAATGATAACGGATATTTAAATGTAAAGAACCTACTTGGCCGAAAATATGAAGGGGATGCATTTTACGCACTATCAACATATTATAGATCTATAGGTGATTTTTCTAATGCAAAATTAATTTTATCTGAATATAAAAATAATATTGTAAATAATCGGAAAAATATTAGCAATTTTGCATGGAATAAACTTAATCTTAATATAAAAAATCTCGATTTTTTAAATTCAACAAAGAGAATTTTAAAAAATAATACTGACAAGATACCATTGAATGGTTATAGAGGGCTGATTTTACAAGCTCAATGTGTTGATCATGAACACTCCTTAGCTTTATCGGCTCCGATGGTATATGAATTAAAAAAAATGGGCTACGCTATCCTTAGCTTATCTATGGAAGCTAATGTTTGTGGGGAAACTGGGGTTGAGTGTTTTGATAAATATATTGGTTATTTGAATTTTAACTGTTCTGATGGTGAAGTTAAACTTAATTGGAATATTGATTGGGAAAATAAAGTTGTCGAGTGTGAAGGTATTAACTTTTACCAAGGTATTTATGAACATTTATCAATAAGGTTCCGTGCATTTGATATTGATATAAATAACCCTGGAATAAGTCGATTTTTTGATTTAACATTGAAACAATGCGATCTGGCTCTTAGGTTATGTTTGGAGTTAAAAAGAGATGATACTCTAAAAAATATACCGGTAACATTTTTATCATCTGCATCACATAGAGCGCCTGCATCTATTTTTAGAGACTTTTCTGTTCATAATCATGAAAGGCCAATATTTAAAACTTTCTATAATATTGGTTACGAAAAATATTATGGAGGAAAGTCTACTAAAGTATCCTCTGTAATAACGGTACTTGATGTTACAAAGCATCACCCATGTAGGGCTGGTTTTTTGGCTATCCCTGAACGATTCGAATATTGGATGAGAGATGAGAAAAATATTTTACAGTCTAGGGATAAGGCTAATGAATTTTTAAAAATGAATAGAGGTTCTGATATTAAAGATTTGAAATATAATTCACTTCCAGCAATAGAACAAGCAAAACTAAGCGGTAAAAGAATAATTTGTTGTTTTGGTAAGCTAACTTGTGATCTTGGTGTGCCCTTTGATGGCGGTCCTGCTCATGCAGATATGAAGGATTGGATCAATCACTCAATTGATGTAGTGAAAGGCAAGGATGATATATTGCTTCTCATTAAGCCTCACCCTGTTGAATTGGTTTCTGAGTCAGCATTGGATCTTCAGCAATACTTTAGAGATTTAATTATTAATGATCTTCCTGATAATGTATTGTATTTGGGACATGATGAATTTACAACTTCAGAGCTAGCCCCTTATTTAGATCTTGGTATTTTATACAATGGAACTTCATCTATGGAATTAACTATTTTAGGTGTTCCTATCATGATGACTAGTTATTATGGTAAAATTGATTACCCATTAGATCTTATTTATCCAGAGTCTAGAGAACAATATAAACAATATATATTGGAAGGTGATTTTCGAAAACCATCTGATAAATTAAAAGAGAGAGCCGCTGCCTTACTTTATTACATGGGAACTAATGATGTATCTCTAAAACAAGATATAATTAAACGTTCATCTTCGAATGATTACATAGGTCCGCCAGTCTATAATATAAAACGTTTAGATGATTATTTAAAAAATGGTGATAATGATATATTAACTTCAGCTATAAGAGCTGTAGAGTCATCAGAAGAATTTTTAAGTAAAATATCTTCTTGATAACTATGTTTAATTTTTCAATAAGTCATTGTTATTTTACAATGACTTATTTTTAAATTAATTAAAAGTTAAGGGTATGTTCTGTTTTTAAAATTATGAATTATCGGCTGTTATAATAAAAATGATAGTATTTAGATGGGTTTATGATTTCTACTAAAAATAGATGCAATGAATGACATGTCAATAATTTATTTAGATCTTGCTAAACCGATTAAATATTTTCAACATAGTTAGCCTTTGACAAGCAGAGGTGGTTTTAAGTTCTTTTATCTAGTAAATCACAGAAGTAGCTTTAAGGTTAAATATCCATAGTGTACCGGGTAACGTTGACTGACCAAATTTAAACAATGAAACGCCTAGAAAAGGTCGTTAAGTCTTTTATCTTAGTGTTTGGCCTGTTAATTCTTACGAGTGTTCAAGCTTTTTAGATATCAACTTATCAAGAAAACCAAACCCAAAGATTGAATTAATTAATCGTAAAATTTTCTTTAGCTATGAGTTACTGCGACATTTTGGTTGGGGTTATTTAACACATATAAGAAGTGGACAATGCTAATCTATAACTGGAATATGGCTGTATCTGATTTCTTGGATAGGTCTTTAGTCAAAATTAACTGACACAAAATCCTGACGGTCTTCAACAACACTTGTTTAACTGCTATATATTTTTGAATTATGTCATATCTAGTGTACTAGTTATCCTACCTGTTTATAACCAGTAGGTACTTCCAGTAAGATGCGTTTGATACAATCTAAATCAAAATCATGACAACAAATATCAAGTTGTTTTAGAACAAGAGACATTTCTTCCCAACTTAAACTTTCTTCACTAGCCGTCATGATTTTAGGATGACAAGTTCCAGTCACATTCTCGCCAATTAATAATTCTTCATACAGCTTTTCACCAGGTCTCAGGCCAGTGAATTTGATTTCAATATCCCCATCTTTCTTTTCACCTTCTTCTGTGCACTTCTCTGTCATCCCCATTAGGTGGATCATGCGTTTAGCAAGGTCTAGGATTTTAACTGGCTCTCCCATATCCAATACAAACACTTGTCCATTATGGCCAATGGCGCCAGCTTGAATTACTAGCTGGGCTGCTTCTGGTATTAACATGAAGAAGCGGGTGATATCTGGATGGGTAACGGTAACAGGGCCACCTTTACGGATTTGCTTTTTGAATAGCGGCACTACTGAACCAGAAGAGCCGAGTACGTTACCAAAACGAACCATGGTAAAGCAGGTTTGGGACTGCCTATCTGATAATGCTTGAAGTACTAGTTCAGCTAAGCGTTTACTTGCGCCCATTATATTTGTAGGGCGTACGGCTTTATCGGTTGAGATAAGTGTGAAATTTTTAACGCCAGTATTAATAGCAGCCTCTGCGACACACCAGGTGCCGAAGACATTATTGCGAATACCTTCGACAATATTGTCTTCTACTAGGGGAACGTGTTTGTATGCTGCAGCATGATATACAGTTTCAATATCGTAGGCTCTCATCAGCTTTTCAACTCGGTTCTGTCGTTGTGCTGACCCAAGTGCTGCTACTATTTTTGTATCAAATTTGAGGTGTTTTTTAGCTTGCTGTAGCTCTTGATCAATCTTATATAAGTTGTACTCGTTAAGCTCAAACAAAACGATGCATTTGGGGTTTAGACTAACGATTTGGCGACATAGCTCGGAGCCAATGGAGCCTCCAGCACCGGTTACCATAATGTTTTTTTCGGTAATATTTTGGCTTAATAATTTGGGAACAGGGTCTACGGGAGTTCGCCCGAGTAGATCGGCAACCTCTAGATCTTTGATTTCATCGATTTGTGCACGCCCGGTTGCAATATCTTCTACAGAAGGCACTGACTGAACTTCGATTGGCCAGTTAGATAATTTATTTAATAAGCGTAACCGCTCCCCTTTATTTATGTTGTTTATTGCTAATAGTAGTTTGACTGGCCGGTATAGGTTTTTTAAACGTTCAAAATCAGAGCTAGGGTGCACCCTTAAACCATATATGACCTGTCCTATTTTTTTAGGGTCATCATCAAATAGTACAGCGGGGTTATATTCTTCACCAGATGTAAGTGCAAAGGCAAGATCTCTGCCAGTAGCTCCTGCTCCATAAATAAATACGTTTGGTTTGTTGCGGCGATAGTATTGGTGGTAGTAGTTACGAATTAAAATTCTAGGACCACCAAGAGATAAAATGGCAAAACCTGCAAAGATAAGTGGTACGCTTCGTGGAACAAAAGAATGGAAATAGAAGCTTGAGATACTCAATGCGATTGTTGAAAAACCGACAGCTAAGAATATATGGCCAAGTGCGGCTATCATCATATATCGAATAACCGCACGATACATACCGAGCTTAATAAAGGCGATGATAGTGACAGATACTGTGACTAACCAACTTAAAATTTCTGGAGTATTGATTGGAAAGTGTGTATGTCCAAGACGAACTGCAACGGCCGCATAGAGAGAGACTGTGATAGCTGCAATATCGTAGATGGCATTGATAATACGTTTTTCATTACGGCGGATTTTCAACAAGTTTTTGAGAGTTCGGTACATATAGGAGATAACTTGTACAAGTGAGGAATCAGGTAAGCTAGATTGTAAACGGCTTTGTAGCCATTTTCTATAAACAGTTTAGTATATTATTAAAAGCGAGGGGAGGCCGCCCTGGTTCCTAGTCCCTAGTTTCTAGGAAAAGCGTAAAAGATTGTTGTTTCTAGGAAAAGCGTAAAAGATTGTTTCGTGAAGCGTGGAAAGCTAGGTGCAGAGTTGGGTTACTAGGACGTTTCACTAGGGAGTTTTTTATTCTGTCACTCCGCACATGAGCCTAAGCGAAGAATATGTGGAATCTCCTAAAACGCGTTGAGATTTAATTTATATAAAATGTGAGTAACGTGCTGTGGGAGATACTGAATCGCGTTCGTTCCTTACTTGTTCAGCATGACGGTTTATTTGAGCTTCGAGAGGCGAGTACGCTGAGGTCGGGAGCCGAAGAGCGAAAAGCAATCTTGGATAACTCGGCTCTCGAAGCGCACTCGAACCTCGGATCTGTTTTTTTAAATTAAGAGTAATTAAATGAATTTATTAATCACTGGCGCAACTGGCTTTGTGGGAAGTCGCTTGGTGGACGTTGCGCTAGATAAACAATATAAGGTCTCCGCTGTGAGGCGTTCTGAGCCTGTACCAATTGTGGATTCTGAGCAGCGGTTGCAATGGTGTACTGGAAACCTTTCTCCCGAATTTGATTGGTCTAAAAACTTAACTGATATTGATTGTGTAATTCATTGCGCTGCTCGTGTTCACCAAATGCAGGAAGAGGCGCAGGATATTCAAGCGGTTTATGATGAAACTAACTACCATGGTACTTTAAATTTAGCTCAACAAGCTGTAGACGCTGGAGTAAAACGCTTTATTTTTTTAAGCTCAATTAAGGTCAATGGCGAGCAAACGGAGTCGGGTAAACCTTTTTTTCCGAAAGCCTCTGCTCCACCGGTCGATCCTTATGGTTTAAGTAAATATAAAGCAGAAATAGCCTTGATGGAGCTTGCTCAAAAAACAGGGTTAGAAGTAGTTATTCTTCGCCCACCTCTAGTCTATGGACCAGGAGTTAAAGCCAATTTTCAATCAATGATGAAATGGGTCCGTCGATCGATTCCTTTACCATTAGGGGCAATCCATAATCAGAGAAGCTTGGTTTATCTGGATAACTTAGTAGCTCTAATTACGGTGTGTATTAAGCACCCTAATGCCGTGAATCAAACTTTTTTAGTCTCTGATGATTATGATGTATCGACCACTCAACTGTTAAAGCAAATTAAACGGTCATCTAAGTCTCACAGTGTACTGCTGCCTATTCCCATGAGTTGGTTTAATCTTGTAGCAAGCCTGGTTGGTAAGCCACAGATTGCACAACGTTTATGTGGTTCATTACAAGTGGATATCTCTGAAACTAAAAAACAGTTAAACTGGCAGCCACCCGTTTCTTGGGAACAAGGGATCTCGGAAACGGTTAGGTATTATCTCCAATCTAAGTAGTTATTAGGAATGCCATTAATGTTGCGGTTATTTGATTTTATTTTTGCTTTTTTCGGCCTGTTATTTCTTTGGCCGGTGCTGTTAGTGCTCATCCTTATTGGTTATTTCGATACGGGCTCGCCTTTGTTTTTTCAAACTCGTGTTGGACGAAATCAAAAACCATTTACCTTAATAAAATTTAGAACTATGCCTGTTGATACTCAGTCTGTTGCAACCCATTTGGTTGGGGCTAATTCTGTGACTAAACTTGGGGCTTTTCTGCGTAAAACGAAATTGGATGAATTGCCTCAGTTGATTAATGTGGTAAAAGGAGAAATGAGTCTGGTAGGCCCAAGACCTAACTTGTTTAATCAAATTGAGCTAATTGAGGAGCGAGAAAAAAGAAGCGTTTATAGCGTACGTCCTGGTATTACGGGGTTAGCTCAAGTTAATGAAGTTGATATGTCAGAACCTGAAAAATTGGCGCAATGGGATCAGGAAATGATCCAAACAATGACGGTGAAAAATTACTTTTCTTATATTATTAAAACAGTACTAGGAAAAGGCGCCGGTGATCGTGTTGTTTAATCAAGGAAGGGCTTAATAGCGAGGCAATAGATTGAATTCATCAGATCCTAAGGTAACATTCTTTGAGCTAAAGAAGTCACTGTTGTACTCGGTTTTTTTGCAGATCTTAAATCGCGGTGTACTATTTTTAATTGGTATATTTCTCGCTCGGCAATTGCCCCCTCAAGATTTTGGTCAATATGGTTATTTGATTTCTATTGCTGCTTTAACTGCAATACCCGCGATGGCTGGAGTTAATGTCTATTTAGTCAAGCAACTCCCTCGTCTAAGCTCTTCAGCTCAAGGTAAGTTGGTTAATCAATCATTCGCTTATTCTTCTTTGAGTCATTGGTCGTTAAGCCATGTATTATTGATGAGTCTAATCAGTAGCATTGTAGTTATGCTTGCTTTTGTTTTAGGTTGGATTTCTGTTCCTTTTTTATTATTGCTGCTTTCCCTTGGGATTAGTTTGTTCAAAGCATTATTAAATGAACGAACGACTATGATTCAAGCAAATGGCTATGTCTCTACTTCCATTGCTATTTCTCTTGTTCTTTTTCCCTGCCTGAATTTAGCAATATTATTCGTTTTATATGCTCTAGGCTGGATATCCTTAGCTTCTGTTTTGGTGAGTCAAGTTGTTGCTCTTATTGTGAGTATTTTGGTTGGGGTTGTGAGTACTACGAAAATAGTCGGTCGATATCAATCTATACAAGAGTCAGAGTTATCATCAATAAACCATTATCGACATTGGTTCCCTTTCGCTATGGTTGCTGGCGTTCAAACCTTGAATATGGAAGGCGCTGCATTTCTTACTGGTTGGCTTGGATATTATGAACAGTTAGCTTATTTAAAAATTGCCCTCCAAGGAGCTGGTGTATTGTTGATTATTAGCTTTGCTCTGAATGCCGTATTATCACCTAAAATTGCTTATTATCAGTGTGATAAAAAGCTTCTTCAAGAAATACTGACTAAGTCTATGCGCTTGTGTTTATGTGGCGCGCTAGCTATGTTGTTATTTTTTATTCTTGGTGGTGAGTTTTTTATTCAAACCTTATTTGGTCAGTCATACCTCGCTGCTTATTCCCCTTTTGTTATTGTGTCATGTGGTTATGCCGTATTATTGCTTTCGGGGCAGGGACTAACTTTATTAAATATTACGGGACACGAAAAATTAGCGTTGAAGATAACGCTGTTAGGCTTAATCATTAACGGTTTTTTACTTATCAACTTAGTGCCATCTTATCAAGCGATCGGGGCGGCAACGTCAATGGCAATGAGCTTTACGCTACAAGGTGTTCTATGTGCTTACTTTGCATATAAAAAGCTAGGTATTAAGACATGGGTAAGATGAAATTAAGGAAGGAAAGTCAGTGCTAAAGGAGGAAAACAGTCTTATACCAGATGAGTCTCATTGGTCTGTTAGTTTTAAGGGCGTGAGTGTTTGGAGCTATTTTAGAAGCACTTATCAGCAACGAAAAATACTGACTTACAAACCTAGGGTTGACATTTCTTTAGCCTCTTTAACTGCTCTGTGGCTGTTCCTTACTTTGAGGTTTCGCAGGCAAGACAAGGTGGTATTGACGACATCACGTGATCAGCTTAATCAATTTATTGAACACCACTTTGATACTTCTAATACGATACTTTTTCAGCGCTCGGAGCAGCTACCCGGTAATGTTTTCTTTATTGAGCTAATTTGGTTTTTGTTTCGTAAATGTACTCATGTGGTTAAACGTAAAGAAAGAAATGCGTTATTGGCTCGAGTTAACCAAATTTCTAATTCCCAATTAAACGCTAATCTAGCCAATCAAGTGGTTGGAGATTTTTATTATAATAGATTTTTACATGTATTTTTGAAGGGTAAGCAAGTTTATTATTCAAACTGTGTTATTCCTAAAATCGAGAAATACATGAATCTGCATGCATGTGTAGACGAGCACTCCAGACAAAGGAATAGCACTGAAATTCAGCACGGGGTGATCAGTTTTGATCACCCTGATTATGCCAACATTCCTACTGGCTTTATCAAAGGTACTTTATTGGTTTGGAATGAGTTTTGGGCTGAAAAATTAGTGAATGAGGTTGGCTATGGAGGAGTGGTAGAGCATTCTGATTTTAATGAAATTATTTATGATTCATCAATTATAAAAACTTACGACCGTTTAGTTTATTCAACAGTATCGGATATTTTTTCTCATTGGATCGTTAATACGATGTCAAGTTTTGACTCAACCCTTATTCAGAAGCACCCAAGAGATTTTTTTCCATATCCACAAGGCTTCAAGATCGGCGTGGGTATTAATCCTTTTTGTGCTAAGAAAGTATTTATTCATGATTCTACTTTGATCACTATGCTTATTGCCAATCAGTGTTTCTTCTATTACGTAATTTTACCTGACGAAGAGGATGCTGACGTTAAAGTTCGTTTGATGAAGCGTTATGGGGCGGTTTATCAGAGTCATTATCTTATTTATCGTAATATTGAGTAGATTATGTTTTCAGTCTTAATCTCAGTTTATTCTAAAGAAAACCCGATCTATTTTGCTATGGCATTAGAGAGTATCTATGCTCAAACCTTATTGCCTTCCGAGGTTATCTTAATACAAGATGGGCCTATTGGTATTGAGTTGGAGAATGTTGTCGAGCTGTTTTCGGAAAAGCTACCTATACGTTGTATTGTGTTGGAAAAGAATGTGGGGCTGGGGGAGGCATTGAATATTGGCTTATCTGAATGCCAGTTTGATATTGTGATGCGGGCAGATAGTGATGATGTAAACTTTCCTGAGCGATTTAAAAATCAATATGATTTTCTTATAAAGAATCCCAACATTGCGGTAGTAAGCGCTCATGTAGCTGAGTTTCAAGAAGATTTGAATGATGATCTCGTTATTAAACGAATTCCTCTTGATAAGGCGATCTCTACATCAATTTTAACTCGTAATCCGATAAATCACATGGCTGCTGCATTAAGAAAAAGTGCTGTGCTTTCGGTCGGTAATTATCAAGATATGCCATTGATGGAGGATTATTATTTGTGGCTCCGTTTACACTTTGGTCATTTTAAATTAGCGAATTTAGATGAAGTATTGGTTTATGCGCGAGTGGGTAATGACATGTTAGGTCGACGAAGAGGATGGCGCTACGCTATGTCAGAGTTACGATTGTTGAAAGTTATTTATCATAAAGGTTGGAGTGCAAATTGGTTAGTTGGAGGACATTTTATTCTTCGTGCTTTTATCCGTCTCATGCCAAAGAGTGTATTAGAGCTTATTTATCGTTATTTGCGCTCATTACCTAAACACTAGTGTTACCTTGCCCCGCTTCCCGTTAATATTGTTTTAATAGTCTTCAAAATAATATTCATATCTAACCAAAATGATAAATGCTTTATGTAATAAAAGTCATAAGCCAGTTTGTGCTTTGTTGTATCGGTTGAGTCTGCATACCCTTGAATCACTTGAGCCCATCCAGTGATGCCAGGTTTCACTATATGGCGATAGTGGTAAAAAGGGATCTCTTGCTTAAATTGTTCAACAAAATGTGGTTGTTCTGGGCGTGGGCCAATTAGTGCCATATCGCCTTTTAGTACATTCCATACTTGAGGTAGTTCATCAAGTCGAGACAACCTCAATAGTTTTCCTATTGTAGTTATTCTATTCTCTTCTTGGGTCGCAAATCTCTGATCCGTACTTTCATCATCATTGGGTCTCATAGTTCTAAATTTATAGATATAGAACTTTCGTCCTTTTTGCCCAACACGTTGCTGCTTATAAAATATTGAGCCTTGATTCTCTAAAAAAATAACAATCGATATGATGAGAAAAAGGGCGGCAACGATCGGAGATAGCAATAAGATTAAAGCGGACTCCCATAGCTGTTTAATACTTAAATATAGGCTAGGTGGGTTTAATTGACCTATAGCATTCTCAGTTAATGCAATTACATGTAATTTGCCATCTAGCTGATCTTGCAAACTGCTTGAGTTGAATACAGGGATACCTTGAACACAGCAATCTGTGATGAACGCTTCTTCTGTTTCTGATAGCTCAGAATGAAGGTCGACGATGATACCGTTTCGTACTTGCTTTGGATCAAATGGTGAAGCTATTTTTTCAAATGAAAGGTTTGATTTATTCGTAAATACTTCATTCACGTTTGGCATGATTGACAGTATCCGCTGTGCTCGCCTTATTCTGATGAACTCACATATTGTCAGAGCAATAATAGTGGCATAAAAACCGTGTACAAGGGGGGAGCGAGCATAGTCAAGTCGGAATAAAACAATGATGACTAAACCAAGCGCATAGATTACTAACGTAGATGGAATGAGATAATAGAGCGGCGAAGTGAACTGATATTGAGAAATTCGTCGTAATGAAAAAACAATTAACCAATAGCTAGTGTAAACAAAAACGAGCGCATTTATTACGGTGTTTGGAAAAAGTAACTGCTCTCTAACCATATCATTAGTTAAAGTGCAGTAGAGTGTGATAAGTAGGCTACTGAGTAGGTAGTATATTTGAGTTTTCACTATGAATTCTTTGTTTTAAAAAGCAGCTAGTATGATTCATTTACTTGGTGGTAAATGCAAGTATTGTCTTTGGTTTTGTCGATTCATTTATCTAATTATCTTATACTATCCGCATATTAATTGATGAGAGTGTTTTATGAAAATTGCCATCGCAGGTACCGGCTATGTCGGCCTTTCAAACGCTGTTTTGTTGTCACAACACCATGAAGTGGTTGCAGTTGATATCATCCCTGAAAAAGTGGAGATGATTAATAATCGTCAATCACCAATCGCCGATGCTGAAATCGAACAGTTTCTCGCTGAAAAAGATCTCAATCTTACTGCGACGTTAGATAAACACGCGGCCTACCAAGATGCAGAATTTGTCGTGATCGCGACGCCTACCGATTACGATCCGCAAACCAATTATTTTAATACTTCATCAGTTGAAGCTGTGATTCGTGATGTTATTGCGATTAACCCAGATTCGGTGATGGTGATTAAATCGACTGTGCCAGTGGGCTATACCGCCAATATTAAGCAAGAAATGCAGTGTGAGAATATTATTTTTTCACCTGAATTTTTACGTGAAGGCCGTGCTCTATTTGATAACTTACACCCATCTCGCATTATTGTCGGTGAGCAATCTGAACGTGCTCAAGTCTTTGCCAATTTATTAGTTGAAGGCGCAATTAAGCAAGACATTGATGTGCTGTTTACTGATTCAACTGAAGCAGAAGCGGTGAAGTTGTTCTCTAATACTTATCTGGCTCTGCGTGTTGCGTATTTCAATGAATTAGACTCTTACGCCGAAGCCAATGGTTTGGATGCGCGTCAAATCATCGAAGGGGTAGGTTTAGACCCTCGCATTGGTAATCATTACAACAACCCGTCATTTGGTTACGGTGGCTACTGTCTACCAAAAGATACTAAGCAGTTGTTGGCTAACTATGACTCTGTACCCAATAATATTATTGGTGCCATTGTCGATGCTAACCGCACTCGTAAAGACTTCGTGGCTGATTCAATTTTGAAGCGCGAGCCTAAAGTTGTCGGTATCTACCGTTTAATTATGAAAGCCGGTTCAGATAACTTCCGAGCTTCCAGTGTTCAAGGCATTATGAAACGCTTGAAAGCCAAAGGCATTGAAGTAGTAGTGTATGAGCCTGTGTTAAAAGAAGATGATTTCTTTAACTCTCGCGTTGTTCGTGACTTTGATGAGTTTAAGCAAATCTCGGATGTGATTGTCTCAAACCGTATGGTAGAAGAGCTTGCCGATGTTGAAGGTAAGGTTTATACCCGAGATTTGTTTGGTTCAGATTAGTTTCGTGACTCGGGAGCTTCGCTTCTCGTAGCTAGTTACTCGAAAAAGCAAAGAGCGGATCGAGCAACTAACAGCGGAGCGTTCGAGCCACGAGATTCGACTATCTTTTTCTAGGAACCTCTTTGCATTTAAAAGGATTTTTATGCACTACGATGTGTTTAACGGTGATGCGGATGGGATCATTGCGCTGCTTCAGTTACGTTTGGCTGAACCAAAGAAAGGTCAGTTAATTACGGGTGTGAAGCGCGATATTCAATTGCTGTCTCAGGTAGTTGAAAAGGGAGATGTGACATCCGTCACAGTCTTAGATATATCTCTACAAAAGAATATTACTGCGCTTAACTCCTTGCTTGAGCAACAAATTCCTATATTTTATTGCGATCACCATCAAAGTGGTGAAATTCCGCAATCTCCATACCTCACTTCTTTAATCAATCTTGATGCTGAAACTTGCACTAGTTTGTTGATCAGTCAACACTTAAAAGGTCAATTTCAAATCTGGGCGATTGCTGGGGCCTTTGGCGATAATATGACAAAGCGCGCCATGGCTTTATCGCGTCAAAGTGGTTTAACAAGCTCTCAAATTACCTTCCTAAAAGAGCTTGGGACATTGATTAATTACAATGGCTACGGCGCGAGCTTGGCCGATCTTCATATTACTCCTACTGAGCTTTTTCAAACGCTACTCACTTACACCAATCCATTTGATTTATTGGATGACACCTCATCAGTTTTTTATCAATTAAAAGCCGGTTACGAGCAAGATCTGGCTCTGTTAAAAAATATTAAAGCCACTTTTTCTGCGGAAGACTACGAAGTTTTCTTATTACCTAACGCTGCTTGGGCGAGACGTATCAGTGGTGATTTTGGTAATCAATTAGCGAATCAAAATCCAGACAAAGCGTTTGCCGTGTTAACGCTTAATGAAAATCAAACTGATTATACGGTGAGTGTTCGCGCGCCATTAAATCGTCGAGAAGGGGCGGATGAAGTGTGTAACCAGTTTGCAACCGGTGGTGGACGACGCGCTGCAGCAGGGATTAATGCATTACCGATCGGTCTGGTTGATAAGTTTGTTGAAATTATGGCAAAGAGATTTGAGTGCTGAGATGCAAAGGTGGTTGCGAGTGGCGTAAAAAGCTAAGAGCAGAGCCGGGTTACGAGGAGGTTTCACTCGGGAGCCGAAAAGCTAAAAGTGAACGCTAAAATTGAGCGTCATCCTTGAGGATCCTTAGCGACATCGAGGATCTATATACAGCGCGTGGTGAGTAGATTCCCGCTCTCGCTAAGGCTCGTCAGGAATGACGTTTTTTGGTTGGGTGCAAAACAGATCCGGGGTGTGAGGACGTTGCACTCGGGCGTAGAAAAGATGGTAGCGTGTAACGTGGAAGAGCAAAGCGATCGCTGTTTGCTCTTCCTAGGAACTAGAAACTAGGGCCTTTTTTCTATTCGAATCACGAAGCAACAACCCTATTCCTACCGCTAGTTTTAGCTTGATAAAGAGCTATATCAGCTTGCTTGAGCATGTTATCGATATTCGATATATCAGGTGTTATCGCTACAATTCCAATCGATAAAGTAACATTTAATGTTTCACCGCCTGAAATTTCAATAGGTTGCTCTGATACCACTTTTCGAATGTTTTCGGCTAGTTTTAGTGCTTCTTCTTGAGTATCCGTGGTGACAACCGCAAATTCCTCTCCGCCTAAGCGTGCAAATATATCACTGCCCCCTATATGCTGCTGTATGGTTAGGCTCATTTGTTGTAAAACCATATCGCCAATATCATGTCCATAGCCATCATTGACTTGCTTAAAGTGATCGATATCGATCATTAACAATGATAATGGTTCTTGGGTTGCCAAGTGGCGTTTGAAAATAGGAGTCACTCGTTCAAAAAAGTGTCGTCGGTTGCTGATCCCTGTGAGTACATCGGTATGAGCAATGTATTCAAGTCGTTTTTCTAGTTCAATTCGGTCTGTAATATCGAATGCTGAAGTTCGAGCAACGGCAAAATTCCCCTCATTAAAAATGGAAACTGCGGAGGTTGAAACAAAGAAGGTTTCCCCTTGCTTAGTTTCGACTTCTAAAATTATACCGCTAATTTCTTGTTCGTTAGGTAACAGCTCTAAAAATGCTTGGAATGTCTTTTGGCTTGCTGGTGTTAGGAATCGATCAAAAGATTGGCCGATGACTTCTTCTTTGTCATAACCCAACCAGTTTAGCTCGGTTTGGTTAATACGAGTAACGGTGCCATTTGCATCTAAGCTATGGTAGCCACATGGTGCATTTTCATATAAGTCGTGAAGTTCAGCACTGATGCGACGGTGTGTTGTACGGCGAAATTTCTTTTGTTCAGAGTGGCTGATCAAAAGAAAGATCAAGACAGAGCTTACTAGATAGAGCAAGCATAATATCAGTTGCCAAACGGGGTTATAGAAAAGAGAGTTTTCATGAATCGTTTCATTAGGTAGGAAGATGACTAACTTCCAATTCGTATTGGCAATTGAATTTTCAGACACCGGAAAATTTTGTTCAGTAAGGGTGTTAAGTTCTGGGGTCTCAATGGCGCTGAAATCTAATGGTTCAATATTTTGGTAGCGGAATAAACCTTTGCGTGTTTTTAGCAACCCACTGTCATTAGCTGAAATAGTTGGCCAAGCTAGTGGGTAACGTTGTTCGAAATCTTTTTCTGGCTCTCCCAGGCTGTGTCCCCATTCATTGCTTCGGTCATGGTTGCTTAACCAATAACCTTGACCATCAATAATCATTCCCTGACCATTAATACGTAACTTACTTTGGTGACGAAAGTTTTCAAGTAAGTCATTAGCCATGTAATTGAGGATGACGACGGCAATAGCCTCTCCATTTTTATCTAAAACCTGAGTAGCAAATCGTAACGTTGGCTTATAAGGGACTTCGATTTCACCGTTTTCTATATTGAGGTCCATTCTAGAGATATAGATCTCTCCGGGTTTTAATGATAATGACTCTTGAAAGTAATATCGGAGGTTTTTGTTTTGTAATTGGCTGATATCTGTTTGAGTGGAGATTCCATCATCATAATCGACTCGAACCAGTTCGTTACCTTGGAGATCAAAAAGCCTAATTTGATCATAATACTGAAAGGCTTGAGTTAAGTTAGAAAATAACCCAACGACATTTATGCTGTCTTGAACTGTAGGGTGATCAATATAATCAGTAATGACTTTAGCTTTAGATACCATGTGTAAAACGGTGAGTTGTACCTTCATTTCTTTTTGTAGAGCGTTTTTAGTCGTGGCAACAAAAGCTTCTTCTTGAGCGAGTAACTTACGTTCTAAGTTTTGGGTATAGGTGTGATACCAATAGGCTCCTAACGCCAAACAAAGTAGAGTGAAGGCAGTCCAGATAAGGCTAAAGCGCTTTAATATATTGGTTTGTACTCGTTTGTTTTTAAGTTCGTCTTCTTCTAAATGAGCAAAAGTCGTATCTAGCTGAGGCATGAGGTTATATTCACCTAAAGTATGAATGACATTGAAATCACTTTGAGTATAAGTTGATGAGGTAGAAATAAAAACAATAAAAATAAAGAGTCTATATAAGAATCTAGTAGTATATTTCGAGTTGCGTGGAAAAGCTAAGGGCAGAGCCGGGGTAGCGGGGGACGAGGACGTTTCACTCGGGAGCCGAAAAGATGGTAGCGTGTTTCGAGTTGCGTGTAACGTAGAAAGCAAAGCGTTCGCTGTTTGCTTTTCCTAGGGACCAGAAACTAGGGCCTAGGGACTTTCTTTCTATTCGAGCCACGATAAGCGAAGCGCCCGAGTTACGAGATTCGATTGTTTTTTTACTCGTAACCCGAAGCGAAGCGCACTCGGATCTCGCAACAATCTTTTCCTTTTACTTCAACCAACTTCTAGGATTCTGCGCCTGACTATTACGGCGGATCTCAAAATACAGTGAAGGCCGTGATTGTCCACCTGTGTTACCGGCAAGTGCGATGGTTTCGCCTGCTGCAACCACATCACCATCTTTCTTCAACAATGTTTGGTTATAGCCATATAAGGTCATGTCGCCTTTACCATGGTCGATCAGTAGTACTAAACCGTATCCACGTAGCCACTCGGCAAATACCACTTTTCCTGAATGAACCGCTTTGACTGTTTCGCCTTGTTTGGCATTGATTACAATACCTTTCCAGGTAATTTGTCCGCTTTGTGAGGTGCCGTAGTTATGCAGAATGCTGCCTTGTAGAGGCCAAGGGAGTTTGCCTCGGTAGGCGGATAAACCATTCATTGGTGACACATTACGCTTGGCCGCTTTGGCTATTTCGGCTTTTAAGCGGTTTTCGTTGCGACGTAGTTCGGCCAGTTTGCTTTGGTTGCTACGGATATTGCCCTGAATTTTATTAACGGTGCCTTTACGTTGGCTTTGCGCTTTAACCAAATCATCACGCTTGGCTTTTTTGTTAGCAAGCAGGGTCGATTGGCGGTTTTCTTCTTCTGAAAGTTGGCGCTCTTTTTCGGTTAATTCACTTTGTGTTTTCGCTAAAGCTTCAATCGCTTCTGTTCGTGCTTGAGCTAAGTGTTGAAAGTATTGGCTAATACGATCCATCTTTTCTGCGTCACCGCCTTGAATGAGCTGAGGTAGGTTATTGCTACGGCTGGTGAGGTAGTATGTTTTGATGAGTTGTTCGAGCGTGTCAGTTTGCTGTTGTTTGGTTTGTTCTAACTGACGCTTTTGAGATTTTAATTCGGTTAAGTTGGCTTGAACTTGTGATAATTCTCGTTCGTTACTGCGGATTTCTTGGCCTAGTTTTGAGATCGCCACTTCGTGGTTTTTTAGTTCGCTTTGTAATTGGTTTAGTTTTTTTTGCTGAGAGCTTAACGATGAGGTTTGGCGAGATATTTCAGCAGATACGCCTTTTAGCTCTTCTTTAGATGCTGCATGAGCGGAAGTGGTAAAAAGAGAAAAACAGCTAAGCAGAGCGCAGAGAAAAGCGCCAGAAAACGAAACACGTAAGCTGGCGCTTGAATTAGATACTGACGAAGTCATTGTCATAAACGAAACATTTCCCAAGAATGAGGCTCACCGTGTTGATGAGCCTTGTTCTATACCAGAAAGAAGGCCTAAATTAAGGCAATTCTTTGGGTACAAATTGTATAGAAAGCCTGATGAAGCGTAATGATATATCAGACAAACATACAATTGATAGGGATTATTTTAGATTAACAATAACCTGACCTGTCATTTCTGCAGGGATTTCCATACCAGTTAATTCAAGCATGGTTGGTGCTAGATCTGACAGCTTACCACCTTGTTTGAATTCAAGATCTTTATTGCCCACGTAAACTAGTGGAACAGGAAGACTTGTGTGAGCAGTGTGAACGCCGCCTGTTTCAGGGTCGATCATCATTTCTGCGTTACCGTGGTCGGCAGTAATTAATAGCTGACCATCCACTTCTTTAATCGCTTCAACCACACGACCGATACATTCATCAACGGCTTCACACGCTTTCACTGCTGCATCATAAACACCAGTGTGACCAACCATGTCGCCATTTGGGTAGTTACAAATGATCGTATCGAACTTGCCAGATTTGATTGCCGCAACAAGCTTGTCGGTTAGCTCAGGTGCGCTCATTTCTGGTTGCATGTCGTAAGTCGCCACTTTTGGAGAAGCAACCAATTGACGCTCTTCGCCTTCAAATTCGTTTTCTTTACCGCCATTGAAGAAGAAAGTAACGTGCGCGTATTTTTCAGTTTCAGAAATACGTAGTTGAGTTTTGCCACATTTAGACAACCACTCACCGTAAGTGTTTTCTAGTGATGCTGGTGGGAATGCGCAAAGCAGTGGGATGTCTGCTGCGTATTGAGTCAGCATTACAAAGTCGATGCTTGGGAATACTTCACGCTCAAAGTCGCTAAATTCAGGTACGAAAGTACGAGTGATTTCACGCGCACGGTCAGCACGGTAGTTCATGAAGATAACCGCGTCGCCATCTACGATAGCCGCACTTGCTTGACCTTCAGCACGGATCTCAGTTGCTTGAACGAACTCATCGTTTTCTTCACGAGCGTAAGCCGCTTCTAAACCTGCGGTTGCAGAATCAAAAGTGAATTCAGCTTTCGCTTGAGTTAATAAGTCGTAAGATTTTTGCACGCGATCCCAGTTGTTATCACGATCCATTGCGTAGTAACGACCGATAAGAGAAGCAATGCGGCCTTCTTCTAGGTTTAACTCAGCAAATAAATCTTGGAAGCGTTGTAGAGAATTGTTCGCACTACGTGGCGGAGTATCACGGCCATCAAGGAAAGCGTGAACGTAAACTTTCTTAGCACCACGCTCAGCAGCCATTTGTACAGCAGAGTAGATATGATCTTCATGGCTGTGTACGCCACCTGGAGACATAAGACCCATGATGTGAACAGCTTTACCAGCCGCTACTGCTTTATCAATCGCGTTGGCTAGCGCTGGTGTGTCTTTGAACTCACCGTCAGCGATAGATTTAGTAATACGAGTAAGGTCTTGGTAAACCACGCGGCCAGCGCCGATATTAGTGTGGCCAACTTCAGAGTTACCCATTTGACCGTCAGGTAGACCAACATCGAAACCTGATGCAGAGATTAGGGTGTTTGGTTGGTTAGCAAATAAACCATCTAAAACTGGTGTGTTTGCGTTTGCGATAGCATTGTTGCTGTTGTCTTCGCGGTAACCCCAACCATCAAGAATCACTAGAGCCATTGGCTTCTTATTTGACATGTTCAAACCTCGTTTAATTTAAAAAACTGCACTGAGCGTAATTTTACTACATTTTTCGCTCTAAACTGTAGGGTAAGATCAATTTAACCAGCCTCACCCCTTCGGTGTCACATTTATCTGGTGCTAATTTTCAAGCTATGAGCGCATTATGCCTAATAATTAGTCTAGATGAAAATCGAATTAAACGATGGGTTTGATAGGTGGGGAAGCGAAAAGCAGAGCCGAGGGACGGGGACGCTTTGCTCGAGATCCGAAAAGATTAAAAGACGGTAGCGTGTTGCGAGTTTCGTGTTGATTTTCTCGTTTCTCGTTTCTCGTAGCTCGGTAAAGCGAAAAGCGAAAAGCGAAAAGCGAAAAGCGAGAGCGGGGTGGCGTGTAAAATCAGCGTTCGCGGTTTGCTCTTCCTAGAAACCAGGAACCAGGGACTAGAAACTTTACCCTAGCCACGAGCAGCGAAGCGCCCGAGCTACGAGCCTCGAAAATAGATCTAAATCGTCTTTTCCACCTTTACTCTCGCCACTTGCCGCTTTGCCCGTTATACTCTGGCCTTTCTAATATTTGGCTGTGGATGTTCCCAGCTAGTGCATTTATGAGTGTAGGGCATGCAAGAATATATCGAATTTTTTCAACAGAACATGATTTTGTCTTTAGTTTGGGTTGCTGTGTTAGCTGCTCTAGTCGCGACTATCTTTAAGTCATCAACCGCTAAATATAAAACAATCGGTGCGAGTGAATTAACGAACCTTATTAACCGTGAAGATGGTGTTGTGGTTGATATTCGTACTAACGATGAGTTTAAACGTGGTCATATTGCGGGCTCAGTTCACATTTTACCATCTGAAATCAAATCTGGTGCCATCACTAACATTGAAAAATACAAAGCGGCCCCAATTATTGTTGTATGCAAGACAGGTCAAACGTCACACGAAAGTGCTAACCTGTTAGCGAAAGCCGGCTTTGAAAAAGTGAACATGCTGAAAAATGGTATGACGGCTTGGAATGAAAATAACTTACCTTTGGTTTCTGATAAGCCAGCAAGTAAGAAAGGTAAGAAGTAATCACGGTTCTCGATGGCTCGATTCTCATTACTCGAGCCACTAGAAGCGCAGCGTTCAAGTAGCGAAGCGCTCGATAATCGATAAAATATTTTAATTTAATAAGGATGACTCCATCATGGCTGAAGCAGCACCTCAAGAACAACAGAACTTCACTATTCAACGTATCTTCCTAAAAGATCTTTCTTTTGAAGCACCAACGGCACCACAAATGTTCCAAAAAGAATGGGAACCAGATGTGAAGCTAGACTTAGACACACAAAGCCGTGAGCTAGGTGAGAATGTTTATGAAGTGGTTCTTCGTTTAACCGTTACAGTTAAAAACGCTGAAGAAGTGGCTTTCCTATGTGAAATCCAACAAGGTGGTATTTTTACTGCTGAGAATATGGAAGAAGGTCAACTAGCACATTGTCTAGGTGCATTCTGCCCGAATATCCTATTCCCATACGCTCGTGAAACAGTTTCTAGCCTAGTGGTTAAAGGTACGTTCCCACAATTGAACCTAGCACCAGTTAACTTTGATGCGTTGTTCATGAACTACCTACAGCAACAAGCTGAGCAAGCACCACAAGAAGCGTAATATCGCTTTTTAATCTCAAGCTAAACTAAAAGAGCGAAGACAGCAGTGTCTCGCTCTTTGTGCTTACAGGCTCGTTACTCGTAGCTAGGTCGCTTCGCTTCTCGAAAGCCGAAGAGAGATTGTATCGAGTTAGGTGTTTCGAGTTGCCTGTAACAGTGGGTACTAAACGTTATTCGTCATCCTGAATAGCGACGTAGGAGCGTAGTTCAGGATTTCCTTGCGTGATTCGAATGCTCTTTTCTCGTACATGAAGTGTTTATGTAACATGCAGCAAAAGCAGCTTGCTTCGTATGACGAGTTGCGTGTAATAGCAAAGTTATCCTCTTGTCTTTTTCGACATACGAGTAACGAACAGCGAAGCGCTCGAGCAACGCTATTAACTATTTAAAGGTCTCACCATGACAAATTCAACTGCCAATAATGATGTCGTAATGACAGTGATCGGTGCTGGTTCATACGGTACTTCGTTAGCGATTGCTTTAGCACGTAATGGCTCTAAAGTGATTTTATGGGGGCATGAGCCTGCGCATATGGCGGCTTTAGAGCAAGACCGTTCTAATGAAGAGTTTCTACCTGGCATTGATTTTCCAGAGTCATTGATTATTGAATCGGATTTGTCGAAAGCGGTTGCCGCGAGTCGAGATTTGCTGGTGGTCGTGCCGAGTCATGTATTTGGTATCGTATTAAACAATTTAAAGCCTCATTTGCGTAGTGATACTCGTATTTGCTGGGCAACCAAAGGTTTAGAGCCTGAAACCGGACGCTTGTTAAAAGATGTCGCGCATGACGTGCTCGGCGATCAAATACCTCTTGCAGTATTGTCGGGGCCGACATTTGCTAAAGAATTAGCGGCAGGTATGCCGACTGCGATTGCGGTCGCGTCACCAGATGCTGAGTTTGTTAAAGATCTTCAAGAAACCATTCACTGCAGTAAATCTCTTCGTGTGTATGCCAATAATGACTTTACGGGCATGCAACTTGGTGGCGCTGTGAAGAATGTCATTGCGATTGGCGCAGGAATGTCCGATGGTATTGGCTTTGGTGCCAATGCTCGTACCGCATTAATTACTCGCGGTCTTGCCGAAATGTGTCGTTTAGGCGCAGCATTAGGCGCTCAACCAGAAACCTTTATGGGAATGGCTGGCTTAGGTGACTTAGTGCTGACTTGTACTGATAACCAATCGCGTAACCGTCGTTTTGGCTTAGCACTAGGTAAAGGTAAAGATGTCGATACCGCGCAGCTTGAAATTGGCCAAGTGGTGGAAGGTTACCGAAACACCAAAGAAGTTTGGCTACTAGCCGACAGAATGGGTGTTGAAATGCCGATTGTTGAACAAATTTATCAAGTACTGTATCAAGGAAAAGATGCCCGTCTCGCCGCGCAAGATTTGTTAGCAAGACAGAAGAAAGCGGAAGGGTAAATAGCGAGCCGCGGTTTTCTATCCCGTATCTCGTTGCTAGGCCGCTTCGCTTCTCGTAACTCGAAAAAGCGAAAGAGTGCTCCGAGCTTCGAGTACGCTTCGCTCCAGAGCCGAAAAGACGGTAGCGAGTTACGTGTTTCGAGTTGCGTGTAACAGCGATCGTTAGACGTTACTCGTCATCCTGAATAGCGACGTAGGAGCGTAGTTCAGGATCTCCTAACGTGATTGCGTTATCTATTGGCTGTTGGGTTAAGCTGAAACGCGATCGCGGAGCAACTCTTCCTAGAAATCAGGAACTAGGACTAGGAACTTTACCCGAGCCACGAGCAGCGAAGCACCCGATAGACGAAATCCGAGTTTTACTAGGGACCAGTATCTAGGAACATATATGAAACACTGCGAAAAACAAAAAGTCTGGAATACAATTGTTGATGAAGCGAGACGTCAGGCGGAACAAGAGCCGATGTTAGCAAGCTTTTATCACTCGACGATCATTAATCACGATAGTCTCGGCGCATCGCTGAGCTATATCTTAGCCAATAAGTTAAGAACCGCGACTATGCCACCGATGACGGTACGTGAAGTGGTAGAAGAAGCATTTAAAGATGATCCTTCTATCACCGACAGCGCGGCTTGTGATATTTGTGCGATTGTAAACCGAGATCCAGCTGTTTCTATGTATTCGACGCCTCTGTTATACCTGAAAGGTTACCACGCGCTACAAGGTTATCGCGTGGCGAATTGGCTATGGAAGCAGGGTCGTTTCGCCTTAGCAACTTATCTTCAAAATCAGATTTCAGTCGCCTGTCAGGTTGATATCCACCCGGCAGCGCGTATTGGTCAAGGCATCATGCTCGATCATGCCACTGGTATTGTGATTGGTGAAACCGCGGTGGTCGAAAATGATGTTTCTATCCTGCAAGATGTGACACTTGGCGGTACTGGTAAAGAATGTGGTGATCGTCATCCTAAGATCCGTGAAGGCGTGATGATTGGCGCAGGTGCGAAAATTCTTGGCAATATTGAAGTGGGTGAAGGCGCGAAGATTGGTTCATGCTCTGTCGTACTACAAGCGGTTCCGCCTCACACTACAGTGGCAGGTGTTCCTGCTAAAATTGTCGGTCGTCCACAAAGCGACAAACCATCAGAAGATATGGATCAAGCGTTTAACGGTAATGGTCATAAGCTTGTTGATGGGGCGGGGATTTAGAACAGAGCCGGGCTTCGGGGACGCTGCGCTCGAGAGCCGAAGAGATTAAAAGACGGTAACGAGTTGCGTGTAACCGCGATCGCTAACTGGTCGTCGTCATCCTGAAAAGCGACGTAGGAGCGCAGTTCAGGATCTCTCAAAGCGTTCTGATAGTCATAGGCTTTTTGAGTGAGTCATCGACTGTAGGAGATCCTGAATCTTCTTCGCTTAGGCTCATGTTCAGGATGACGAGCTCTCTTGAATTCCTATATTGCTTTTGCTCTTATCTTTTCCAAGCCACGAGCAGCGTAGCGTCCGATACCCGAGCTACGTATTTGCTTTTCCTAGGAACTAGAAACTAGGGACAAGGAACTTTTCCTCATCCTCACCGCATACCCATACGCCAGCATCCCGCCAATCACATTGCCAACTGCAATACCGATAAACAACCCTTCGACGCCACTCATTAAGCTGCCTAACCAAGCGCAAGGTAGAGTAAAAATAAACAAGCGCGAGAAATTCCATAGGAAGGCTTTTACTGGCAAGTGCATAGCATTTAAGCAGCTGACTAACATCATCACTACTCCTTGGAAACCATAGCTTATCGGCACCACAATCAAAAAGTGCCATAAGAAATCTTGTACGCTTTGCTCTTGGCTAAAGACTGAGGCGATTGGCATGCTGAGTGGCACCATCAAGATAAAGAGTCCAAATTGAAAAATGACCGCAAACCGCATCGCAAGGAATAAAGCACTAAAGCTACGCTCTTGATTATTGGCCCCGATATTCTGGGCAATAAATGGCGTGAGTACTGAACCGAGCGACATCAAGACAATAATCATAATCGACTCTACTCGCTGCGCGGCTCCATAGGCGGCGACGGCTTCATTACCGAAACTGGCGAGCATCATCATTAATACCGCACCTGAAAGTGGGTTCATAGCACTTGAAAAAGCCGCTGGTGTACCTATTTTTAGTATCTGAATCCAGTCTTGCCAAATTCGCTTAATTTGTGGCGGCGCTAATAGTTTTTCTCGTTTGATCAAAATATATAGCGCAGCACATAAAGCGCCGAACCAACTGACCGCACTGGCAATGGCTGCGCCTTGAATGCCTAATTCCGGAAATGGGCCGTAACCGAAAATCAGCAATGGATCGAGTACGCCATTAATTAGACCCGCAGTCATCATTATTTTGGCTGGCGTCTTGGTATCACCCGTTGAGCGAATGACACTATTACCTGCCATCGGAATGACTAATAGTGGAATGGTGAAGTACCAAATTTGCATGTACTGCTTGATTAGCGGAAGTAAATCATCCGTTGCACCGAGCATACGAAATAGTGGCTCGATAGTCAGCAAACCAAGCGTAGAGGCAAGAGTGACTAATAATATGGCGAGAATAAGTCCATGAGTGGAAAAGCGCGCCGCATTACGAGTATCACCTTGACCAAGTAAGCGACCAACATTGGCGGATAAACCCATGCCAATACCTAGCGTAATACAGCTAACACCAAAAGTGACAGGGAAGGTAAAGCTGATCGCGGCAAGCGCGTGAGTACCAAGCAGTGAGATAAAAAAGGTATCGACTAGGTTGAAGGTTAAGATCGCCAATAGCCCAACCACCATAGGTAAGGTCATGGTTTGTAATACTTGGGGAATAGGGCCAGTCAATAAGCCGTGTTTATCTTGCATGGAAATGATTCGCTGATGATGAAGTGGTTAGGATAAGGGTTTTTGTTACTTGTGACTAGGGTAAAGCGAGCGCCGGGTTGCGGGGACACTTCGCTTGGGAATCCGGGATTCGGGGACGTTTCACTCGGGAGCCGAAAAGATTAAAAACGATCTCGCTCTGCTTTTCGCGTCTCGAAGCGTAGCGCACCCGGCTCTCGAGCGAAGCGTTCTAGGCTATCACAACTTTCTTTATTCTGATCCCCATCACAATTTTTTTCGCCTAGCCCCTTGGGTTTTGCTGTTAGCCCCCCAACATATTCAAGCAGACCGATACAAATAGATCGGTGTCTTTAATTTTTCTATGAACATCTAATCAGGAGAGATGCACAGATGAACATTCGTCCTTTACATGACCGAGTTATCGTTGAGCGCCAAGAAGTAGAATCAAAGTCTGCTGGTGGCATCGTATTAACTGGTTCAGCTGCGGAAAAATCAACACGCGGCAAAGTTCTAGCTGTCGGCAAAGGTCGTATTTTAGAAAATGGCACAGTTCAAGCGCTTGACGTAAAAGTGGGTGATACTGTGATCTTTGCAGAAGGCTATGGCACTAAGTCTGAAAAAATCGATGGTAAAGAAGTACTCATCATGTCTGAAAACGACATCATGGCAATTGTAGAGTAAGCAAGCGCCAACTTCTGAATTCAAAACCAAAGCATTCAATAGATTTTATAAGGAATACAAACATGGCTGCAAAAGACGTTAAATTTGGTAATGACGCACGAATTAAAATGCTAGAAGGTGTCAACATCCTAGCAGACGCGGTAAAAGTAACATTAGGCCCTAAAGGTCGTAACGTTGTACTAGACAAATCTTATGGCGCACCGACTATCACTAAAGATGGTGTGTCTGTGGCTCGTGAAATTGAATTGGAAGACAAATTCCAAAACATGGGTGCACAAATGGTGAAGCAAGTCGCTTCTCAAGCAAACGATGTAGCCGGTGACGGTACCACGACTGCAACGGTTCTTGCGCAATCTATCATCACTGAAGGTCTAAAAGCGGTTGCTGCGGGTATGAACCCAATGGATCTTAAGCGTGGTATCGACAAAGCAGTAGTAGCTGCAGTTGAAGAGCTAAAAGGACTTTCTAAAGATTGTTCAAGCAGCACTGAAATCGAGCAAGTGGCGACTATCTCTGCTAACTCAGATAGCTCAGTAGGTAAAATCATTGCTGAAGCGATGGAAAAAGTAGGTCGTGATGGCGTTATCACTGTTGAAGAAGGCCAAGCGCTACAAGATGAGCTAGACGTAGTAGAAGGTATGCAGTTTGACCGTGGCTACCTATCGCCTTACTTCATCAACAACCAAGAAGCGGGTAGCGTGGATCTCGACAATCCATTCATCCTTTTGGTTGATAAGAAAGTATCAAACATCCGTGAATTGCTTCCAACGCTTGAAGCAGTTGCAAAAGCATCTCGTCCACTATTGATCATCGCAGAAGATCTAGAAGGCGAAGCATTAGCGACTCTCGTTGTGAATAACATGCGCGGTATCGTGAAAGTAGCTGCCGTTAAAGCACCTGGTTTCGGTGACCGTCGTAAAGCCATGCTACAAGACATCGCAGTTCTAACAGCAGGTACGGTTATCTCTGAAGAAATCGGTCTTGAGTTAGAAAAAGCGACACTTGAAGATCTAGGTCAAGCGAAGCGTGTGACGATCACTAAAGAAAACACCACTATCATTGATGGTTCTGGTGAAGAAGAAATGATTCAAGGTCGTGTCGCGCAAATTCGTCAACAAATCGAAGATGCAACGTCTGACTACGACAAAGAAAAACTTCAAGAGCGTGTAGCGAAACTGGCTGGCGGTGTTGCGGTAATCAAAGTTGGCGCAGCAACTGAAGTTGAAATGAAAGAGAAAAAAGACCGTGTTGAAGATGCTCTTCACGCAACTCGCGCTGCGGTTGAAGAAGGTATTGTTGCCGGTGGTGGTGTTGCTCTGATTCGCGCAGCTTCTAAAGTGGTTGGCCTTGAAGGTGACAACGAAGAGCAAAATGTGGGTATCCGCGTAGCACTTCGCGCAATGGAATCACCAATTCGTCAAATCACGAAGAACGCAGGTGATGAAGAATCAGTGGTTGCTAACAATGTTCGCGCTGGCGAAGGTAACTACGGTTACAATGCGGCAACAGGCGAATACGGCGATATGATTGCAATGGGTATTTTGGATCCAACTAAAGTAACTCGTTCAGCACTTCAGTTCGCTGCATCGGTTGCGGGTCTTATGATCACCACAGAAGCAATGGTAACAGACAAGCCACAAGATGCTGCTCCAATGCCTGATATGGGTGGAATGGGCGGTATGGGTGGCATGATGTGATCAACCGATCACTAGCTATCTAAATCTCTCATAGATCAACATATATAGAGAAAGATATTAAGGCTCACAGCTTAGGTTGTGAGCCTTTTTTCTTATCGTTTTTAAGCATATTTTTATTAAGCGTTGCTATTAACTATGGTTGAGGTTGATTACCTACCGAGGCCGAATCGCAAGCAAAAAAATCCCCTCACACTTCATTAGTGCAAGGGGATAGCTTGTTATAATTGTTTAGCTTACATCGCGACTTATTTTAGGTCTTCTGCGATTTTGTCTGCTTTTTCTTTCATTTCATCCATTTTGTTTTGGATGTCTTTTACTTGGTCATCAGTTAAGTCTTCAACTTTAGCTGTGAACTCTTCCATTTGTTTTTGTTGTCTTTCAGCGCTCGCTTTTGCTTGCTCATTTAATTTGATTTGAGCGTTAAGCTTCATTTGGTCTTTTTTCTCTGTTGCTGCATCAAGATCTTTAGTTAGAGAGTCGATGTTTGAAGCGGCTGTTGCTTCAACTTGTTGTAGTTGAGCGTTGATATCATCAATGTTTTGCTGTTGCTTATCTGTAAGCGTTGCAGCAGAAGCAAAAGTAGAAGCAAGAGCAAGAGATAGTACTAGAGTGCGTTTTAACATGATAAATACCTTTGTATTTGAGTAGATAATGAGGGGTAACTTACTCCGAAAATAAGGAGGTATGTAAAATTAATGTCATTTATTGCTTTGATTTAGCGATTAATAAAAGATAGTTCAATGATGTGTTTTTTGTGTTAATTTTTTGTTTGTGCGTGCTGTGTTGGTGTGTGTTTTTATAGGGATGAAATTATTTTGGCGATGCAGATAAAAAACCTTATTGATAATTGTTATGGGTTGAAAATTGATGATTGGAAGATGGAAACCGGGCAACATTGGGGGATATTTTCAACCTATAGTCATGCCGGATCTTTGCTTGGTCGTTTGTTAGCCGGCGATCTCAAACTAGAGCATGCAGTGATTGAAGGCCGACCTAAAAAAGTGGGCTGGGTTTCTTTGTATCTTCAACAGCAGTTGCTCGAAAAAGAATTAGCCGATGATGACACGGATTTTATGGATCGTTTGGACTACGGTTCGAGTGTCGAATCACTGGTGTCGGAAGTGTGCAGCGACTCTGAACAGCTAGAGAATTTGTTAGCGTTAACCGATCTAGTTCATCTACGTCAGCGAGGTTTTCGTCAGCTTTCTACTGGAGAAACTCGTCGGGTCATGTTGGCCCGAGCTTTGGCAATTGAGCCAGAATTACTAGTGCTCGATGAACCTTACGCAGGACTCGATATTGACCATCAGCAACAATTATCCCAATTACTGCAAACCCTTTCGACGTCGATTCAATTGTTAATCATTACTTCCCGTGAAGATGAACTACCAGACTGCATTACCCATGTGGCGATGTTTAATGTAGAAGTAGATAAGGCTAGCAACATCATTCATCACCTAAGTGATTCTATGACTATCAGCGAATGGCATGAGCACCCTGTCATGGCCCAACTCAATGCTCTCTCGCAGCAACGTAGTCAGCAAGTACTTGATCTCATTAAGCAGCAGCGTTATCAAGCCAAATATCCCGATCCTCTAGTGGAGCTTAAAAATGGCAAAGTCGAATACACCGATGGTTTGATCTTCAAAGAGGTGAATTGGCGAATTAATAATGGTGAACATTGGCAAGTGCGTGGCCCGAATGGCTGCGGAAAAAGTACCTTGCTCGGTTTGATTCTTGGTGACCATCCACAATGCTATAGCAATGATATAACCTTGTTTGGCAAGCCTCGCGGTAGTGGCGAAACAATTTGGCAGGTAAAAGAGCAAATCGGCATTGTGTCATCTGCCTTACATTTGCAGTATCGGGTCAATTGCAGCGCCATAGAAGTATTGCTTTCCGGTTTCTTTGATTCGATAGGGCTCTATCAAAAACCAAGTAAAAAGCAGATGGATTTAGCCAAAGATTGGCTGGCAATTTTACATATGAGTCAATTTGAGAAAACCAGCTTTAAACAACTCGATTATGGCCAACAGCGATTGCTATTAATTGGGCGCGCATTGATTAAGCAGCCAGTGTTATTAATTCTCGATGAACCTTATCAAGGCCTAGATTTCATTAATCGTAAGCTGGTGATGAATACTCTTAATATGATCGCCGAAGAGAATTTGAGTCAGATTTTGTATGTCTCTCATCATAGCGATGATGCACTGCCGGCGATCCGTAACTATGTGGACTTTGTTGGCAGCTCAGAGATGGGATACCAAGTAGAAATAAAAACGCTTTGATATGCTCATAAAACGTTTATACCCAGTAACCCCGGTATGTTGAATTAGAGGTTACGTGGGTATGTTGGACGTATTAGGTATAGACAAACCTTGTCTCAATTTAATCTTCGCTGCTTTGCTCTTCTTTCACTATCACCCGATTCATATTAATCGTCTTAGGGCGACGACGTTTTTGCATCGTTTGATGTACGCCGCGACGTAGGCTTTGAAAGCTCTTTTCTACCTTATCTACCCCTAGTAGAACGCCGAGGGCTAACGCGGTAAAAATAATGGATTGAGTTTCATGACCAAGGCCGATCATTAATCCTAATGCCGCAAGAACCCAAATTACCGCCGCAGAAGTCACACCATGAATTTTGCCGTCCATCGTCATCATCACGCCTGCGCCTAAGAAACCAACGCCGGTAATAATTTGCCCGAGAACTCGTGCTTGGTCGAGGGTGTTAGGAGACAGAGAGACCGCCATCGCCATAAATAAATAAGTACCGGAAATGATTAATATCGCGGTGCGAATACCGACCGGTTTGCCACGAAGCTGACGCTCCAAGCCAATTAAAGTGCCATTAACTGCACAGGCAGCGAGAGACCACCAATCAAAGGGTTCAATATTAAGCCATACCGGATTCATTGATGGAGATTTTTCCTTAAATAAGATGAATGAAATTAATGATAAAAGAGGCGTAGCAAGAAAGTGGAATATGACGATTTTTGGCTTCGAGATCTAGTTGATTGTTGATGATATTTTTTTATCTCTAAGGTAAATGCTTTCTATCGTAGATTGCTCATTAGTCGCTTATAAGGACTTTATTTATAATGCTAAAAACACATTAGTAATTAATTTAAGTATGCGTTTTGCGCATGATCTGTATGCGTTGTTATCACTGTTTTTATTAAGGTTTATTACCTATACTGCCAGCATATTAAGTCGAATTGCTAACCCACACGTTGGAGATGTTATGTTTAAAGCTTTAGTTCTTAACCAAGAAGACAAACGTACAATCGCAAACATTGAAACACTCGATGAAAGTCAATTGCCGGAAGGTGAAGTACTGGTTGCGGTTGATTACTCTTCAATTAACTACAAAGATGGCCTAGCCGTAACAGGTAAAGGCAAAATTATTCGTAACTTTCCAATGGTGCCTGGCATTGATTTCGCCGGTACGGTTTTAGAGTCTCAAGATGATCGTTACTCTGAAGGCGATAAAGTGGTTCTAACGGGTTGGGGCGTAGGTGAAAACCATTGGGGCGGCATGGCTGAAAAAGCACGCTTAAAAGCCGATTGGTTAGTGCTATTACCGCAAGGCTTTGATCCTAAGCAAGCTATGATGATCGGTACTGCTGGTTTCACTGCCATGCTATGTGTACAAGCTATTTTAGATTCGGGTGTAAAACCAGAAGATGGTGAGATCCTAGTGACTGGCGCAAGTGGTGGCGTGGGCTCAGTTTCTGTCACTTTATTAAGCCAACTTGGTTATAAAGTCGCGGCAGTAACTGGACGTGTAGAAACCAATGGCCCTTGGCTTGAAGCGCGTGGTGCATCTCGTATTATTGACCGTTCAGAATTTGAAGAACCAGCTCGTCCGCTTGAAAAACAAGTGTGGGTGGGAGCGATTGATACTGCAGGTAGTAAAGTTCTCGCTAAAGTGTTGGCTCAAATGGATTACGATTCTACCGTGGCTGCATGTGGCCTAGCAGCTGGTTTTGATCTACCAACAACGGTGATGCCTTTCATCTTACGTAATGTGCGTCTACAAGGTATCGATTCGGTCAATTGCCCAGCAGAAAAACGTATTGCCGCGTGGAATAAATTGGTTGAGATCCTTCCAGCAAGTTACTTTGAACAAGCCTGTTCAGAAATTACTTTAGAAGAAGTACCACAATACGCAGAAGACATTACTAATGGTCAAGTGACTGGTCGTGTCGTGGTTAACGTCCGAGGCTAGAGCGCTACGCTTGTTCGTTTCTCGTTACTCGATTTTGGTTTTTTGAGCAATGAGAAAAGTAAAATAGTAATGTATTTAATTGATTATAAAGCCTTGCAGTGCTTTGACATGAGTCGCTGCTTGGCTTTTTTTTATAGGTGAAGCATAGGGTTCATTTGTTGATGTAAAATGCGAAGAATGAAAATATCCTGTTCTCTTATTCGATAGAAAATGGCGTGTTTTTTATAATCATGCCTTCTTATTCCTTGTTTAAGTTCACTGTAATCGCGGCCAAGTAAAGGCGCTTCAGATAGAATAAGTAAGCAGTGTTCCATATCATCGGTGTAGTCATCCGCCTGATCTTCACCAAAATTTAACCAAGTGTATTCATAAATTGTCCCGAAATCTTCTTCGGCTTTTTTTGATAATTTATACACTCAACTTAGCCTTGCGCTGCGCAGCGATCTGCTTTAAAGATAAGTTGCTTTCACCACTTTGTTCACCTTCCTCAATTGCATTGCGTAGCATATTTTGTTGGTTTTCTTGCTGCTCCAATAAACGTAAGGCACTTCTCATTACTTCACTGGTTGAGCCGTAACGACCACTTTGTACCATGCGCTCAATAAAGCTATTGAGTGATTCACCGATTGTGACACTTGTTGTTCGTCCCATGGGATTTACCTTGTGTTAACTATTCACACAAAGTTTATCATAGATTAAAAATTATGCTATTTGGACGAGGTTTTGCTGTGGGTAGTATGTGAAAGCAATAGCGATCTCGACTCGCTCTTTCTAGGAACTAGGATCTAGGGACTTTTATTTCTTTTCGAGTCACGAGCAGCAAAGCGCCCGAGCCACGAGACTCGATCATCTTTTCCCCGAAACTAGAAACTAGAAACTAGGGACCAGGAACTCTTTACTCTATCCCCATCACTTTAATCCTTTCTGCAATTAACTTACCACACTCTTGCTTTAATACTCCTCTGAGCCACTGTTGTGAGGCGGCATGATCACAGCGAGAATGCCAAATTAACGAGTAATCGAATGGGGTTAAGTTAAAAGGTAGTTGCTTAATCACTAGGTTGTAGCGCTTTGCCACTAGGTAGGCGAGATCGGCGGGCACAGTGACAATCAAAGGTAGAGTATCCATTACCGCTAATGCCGCTTCTAAATGATAAGAGCGTAGAACCAAATTAGGGCTAGGGTAGTCAGAAAGCGCTTCATCAATTAGAGCTTTAACCCCATCACTAATCGCAATCATCGCATGTCGACTATTGAGATAATCATCCAATGTCAGTTCAACATTGGCTAGTGGATGGTGACTCGACAATAAGCAAAAGACGCTGACTTTGCCGAGAATATCACTGTGCAGCGGCGCTACCGAATAAGTCGGGCGGCAGATTGCGATATCGGCACCTTGGGTTGTCAGCTGGTGGACGAGGTTATTATGTTGCAGCGGAACGAGCTTAAGTTGCAGGTTCGGTGCTTCTTGATAAATACGCGGCAAAGCAAACGGTAGAATGGTTTGCATCGCATAATCAGTAGTAGCGATGGTGAATTTTTGGCGACACTCTTGAGGCTCAAATTCTTGAGGAGATAAAATATCGCGGATATTCTCAAGTGGTTGAGTAAGCGATTGATTAAAATCCAAGGCTTTCTGAGTGGGAATGAGATGTTGCCCTTGGCGAGTAAACAAAGGATCGTCGAGTAACACTCGCAAGCGACCTAAAACCCGGCTCATCGCAGATTGGCTCAAGTTTAAACGCTGGGCTGCTTTACTCACCGAGCCTTCTTCAATTAATACTCGTAAGGCAATAAGCAAGTTAAGATCGCGGCGGTAAATATCTTCCAATTCCATAATGCTGCCTTATTAAGATAAATGAAGATCGATGGGGGTTTTACTCGCTTCACCACCCA
The DNA here is from genome assembly GCF_021726515.1 of Vibrio sp. CK2-1. Lineage (GTDB taxonomy): Bacteria > Pseudomonadota > Gammaproteobacteria > Enterobacterales > Vibrionaceae > Vibrio. The sequence continues at coordinate 48,185 of NZ_JAKKCJ010000009.1, forward strand.
CTTCTCGTGCCAGTTTAGGAACTAGGTAGCCTGATACTTGTTTGAGCAATTTCGACATAATTTGTCTCGCCTTCTCATCTGACACATAAAAGTGAGCCGCGCCTTGTACTTTATCCAGCAAGTGTAAGTAATAAGGTAGAACACCGGCATTAAATAAAGCGTGGCTTAATGCTGCTTGAGCCTCGACTGAATCATTAATGCCTTTTAATAATACGCTCTGATTAAGTAAGTGCACACCAACTTGGCGTAACTTGTTTAAGCTAGCATTTAGTTCATCATCTATTTCATTGGCGTGATTAATATGCGTCACCATCACGACATTTAAGCGAGTGTGTTGGAGGGTTTGGCATAAGTCATCAGTAATGCGTGATGGGATCACTACTGGTAAACGACTATGAATTCGCAGCGTTTTGATGTGTTCGATTTGAGCGATATTTTCGATAAGCCACTGCAATTCACTGTCTTTAGCCATTAATGGATCGCCGCCAGACAGAATCACTTCATCGAGTTCAGGATGCGCAGCAATGTAGTCTAGGCTTTGCTGCCAAGTGGTTTTATTGCCTTTGTTGTCCTGATAGGGAAAGTGGCGACGGAAACAGTAGCGACAGTTAATCGCGCAACCCCCTTTGACGATCATCAGTACTCGGCTGCGGTACTTATGTAATAAGCCGGGCAGCACGTTGTCTTGCTCATCTAGCGGATCGGTTGAGTATCCGTCATGCACTTCAAATTCTTCATTTAAAGGCAACACTTGGCGTAATAAAGGATCGTGCGGATTGCCTTTTTCCATTCTATCGACAAAACTTCTAGGGACGCGTTGGGCAAATAGCTGGCGCGCTTTCAATCCCGATAACCACGGCGTAGGATCGATTTCCAATAACTCAAGCAATTGCATGGGATCGGAAATCGCCTGTGCTAATTCGGTTAACCAAGAATTTTGTCGAGTTGGATCATTTTGTCGGGCATTTGGCGAGGTTTTACGCCACTTTTGCTCAACAGAAATGACTTTTCGGGTTATCATATCGGGCATTAAATTGAACTCGAAGAATAATAGAGGAAATCATGGCGACAGTTAGCACCAATGAATTCAAAGGCGGTTTAAAATTCATGTTGGATAATGAGCCTTGCTCAATCATCGAAAATGAATACGTTAAGCCTGGTAAAGGGCAAGCGTTTAACCGCGTTAAGCTTCGCAAACTTTTGTCTGGAAAAACGTTAGAGAAAACGTTCAAGTCAGGTGAAAGCTTTGAACTGGCTGACGTAGTTGATGTAGAACTAGGTTACCTATATAGCGATGGTGAATTCTACCATTTCATGAACAACGAAACCTTTGAGCAAATTGCAGCAGACGTGAAAGCAGTCGGCGATATGGCTAAGTGGTTAGTTGAAAATGACGTTTGTACTCTAACGTTGTGGAATGATAACCCTATCTCTGTGACTCCGCCAAACTTTGTTGAGCTTGAAGTAACAGAAACCGATCCTGGCCTTAAAGGTGACACTCAAGGTACGGGCGGTAAGCCTGCAACATTGAGCACTGGCGCAGTAGTTCGCGTTCCACTATTCATCGCGATTGGTGAAGTAGTGAAAGTGGATACGCGTACTGGCGAATATGTTGGTCGTGTTAAGTAAGATTTACGTTTCTCGTAGCTAGGGCGCTTCGCTGCTCGTAGCTCGAAGAATGGCAAACGGGCCGCTGAATTTTCAGCGGCCCGTTTTTTGTTAAGGGAATAAAGTTATTAGTCACTATTAACGAGAAATGAAATAAAACTATGTCATCCTGAACATGAGCCTAAGCGAAGAAGATTCAGGATCTCCAACAACATGTGACTTATTAAAAACCTTAATTCTTCAGCGTACCTTTGGGAGATCCTGAACTGCGCTCCTTCGTCGCTTTTCAGGATGACGACTTTTTTTTCGAGTTACGAGAAGCAAAGCGCCCGAGCAACGAGTATCGAGTTCTTATTTCTAAAACAAAAAAAGCCAGCAAAATGCCGGCTTTTCAATCTATTAACGATATTTACTTACAGTAAGAAAATATAAGCAATCGCGAGAACAGAGACAATCGCTGCCGCTGCGTAACAAGCAATTTTACCAACGATTCCAGTGTGGAATTTTAGGTCGTGCATGCAGTGGTGAACACGGTGCATTGCATGCCACATTGGTAGTGCAATTGAGGCGATAATAAATAGGCCACCAATAATGCTACTTGCAAAGGCATGGGCGCGCACAAAGTTAAAACTGCCCGCATCAAACACACCTAGTGGCATTAAGATACCCAGTACTAAAACCGTTACTGGCGTGATCATGGCAAACCAAGTACCGCCAGCACCAAATAGTGACCACCAGATTGGCTCATCAGAACGTCTTGGGTTTGGATTAATCATTTCTTCTCTCCTACACCAATGCCAATACAATCAGTGAGATCACAGCAACTGCGCCCCATTGTGCGGCAATAATCATTTTCGGTTCTACTAATTTGCCACCTAAACGGATAGGCATCACTTGTGGCATCATGCTAAAGAAGGTTGCCGCATGGAATAAGCTACCGGCTAATGCCACGATGTTAATCGCGATCACTAGTGGGTTTTGCATAAAGTGTTGCCACTCTACCCAAGCCATAGGGCCTTTCACTAAGCTTGCTAGACCGCAAAGCATGAACAAGGTAAATAGAATTAACGGCAGTACCGTTGCTTCACGAACCATGTAAAAACGGTAGAACGGATGCTTGCTCCACCAAGTACGATTCATAGGACGAACGTAAGGCTTACGATTGCTCATTCTAGATCTCCTCAGATTTGAACATAGAGATCACGAAATCCATTGAAGATTCCACTTTCCCTTGGTTTACCGCTGCGGCTGGATCAACGTGTTTTGGACACACTTTTGAACAATAACCAACAAAGGTACAGCCCCAAGCGCCATTATCACTGTTGATAAGTTTCATACGCTCAGCTTTACCGTTATCACGGGTATCTAAGTTGTAACGGTGTGCCAGAGTTAACGCTGCTGGACCGATGAACTCAGGGTTTAGACCGAATTGAGGACAAGCCGCGTAGCAAAGACCACAGTTAATGCAGCCAGCGAATTGTTTGTATTTCGCCATTTGCGCTGGAGTTTGCTTGTTGGTGCCGTCTTCTGGTTTGCGGTCGTTACCAATGATGTATGGCTTGATCGCTTCCAAACGTTCGATGAAAGGGGTCATATCAACGATAAGATCTTTCTCGATAGGGAAGTTAGCAAGAGGCTCGATGGTCACGCCAGTTGGGTAGTCACGCATAAAGCTCTTACAAGCCAGCGTTGGTACGTTATCAACCATAATGCCGCATGAACCACAGATTGCCATACGACAAGACCAACGGTAAGACAGATCTTTGTCTAGGTGATCTTTGATGTAACCAATCGCATCTAGGATGGATGTAGTGTCATCACAAGGTACATCGAACGTTTGTAGATACGGTTCGTTATCGGTTTCCGGGTTGTAACGCAGAATATTAACTTTCTGAATTCGTTGCTTTTGTTGTAGATCGGGAGTCGCAGACATTATTATTTCTCCTGCGCTTGTTGTTCAGCAGCTTCTTTGGCGGCAGCTTCATCAGCCGCTGCGCCGTACAAGCGAGCTTTCGGTTGAGACTTAGTGATCTTAACAGAGTTGTAGTCGATCACAGGAGCAGCGTTTTCTTGGTAGAAAGATAGCGTATGCTTCAAGAAGTTCTCATCGTCACGAGTGGTACAGCCTTCGTCTAAACGTTGGTGTGCACCGCGAGACTCTTTACGACGAATAGCTGATTGTGCCATCGCTTCTGCCACTTCTAAGCCGTAGCCCACTTCGATAGCGTAAAGTAGGTCAGTGTTGAACACTTTACCTTTATCTTTAATGCCCACTTTCTTGTAGCGCGCTTTAAGCTCAGTTAGCTTATCGATAGTCGCTTGCATCAAGTCTTCTTTACGGTAGATACCACAACCCGCTTCCATGGTGTGACCCATTTCTGTGCGGATATCAGACCAGCTTTCAGTGCCATCATTATCTAATAGCGCTTGAATGCGAGCTTCTACATCGCTGATTTGACGTTGGATGTTGTCTTCATTCCAGCCTTTGAATTCTTTAGCACGTTCAGCGGCGTGTTCACCCGCGACGCGACCAAATACCACAAATTCAGCCAGAGAGTTTGAACCTAGGCGGTTTGCACCGTGTAGGCCAACAGACGCACATTCACCAACTGCGAATAGGCCTTTAATGCGAGTTTCACATTGACCATTGGTTTCAATACCACCCATGGTGTAGTGAACCGTTGGACGAATTGGAATTGGCTCTTTCGCAGGGTCAACGTTGACGTAAGCTTTTGCTAGCTCACAGATAAACGGTAGACGTTCTTGTAGGTATTCTTCACCTAGGTGACGAAGATCTAAGTGCACCACATCACCAAGTGGGTGCTTGATGGTGTTGCCTTTTTGTTGTTCATGCCAGAACGCTTGAGAAACTTTGTCACGTGGGCCAAGTTCCATGTATTTGTTCTTAGGCTCGCCCACTGGCGTTTCAGGGCCCATGCCGTAATCTTGTAGGTAACGGTAGCCATTTTTGTTGACGATAATACCGCCTTCACCACGACAACCTTCGGTCATCAAGATACCTGTACCTGGTAGGCCGGTTGGGTGGTATTGAACAAATTCCATATCACGTAGAGGTACGCCGTGACGGTAAGCCATCGCCATACCATCGCCGGTTACGATACCGCCATTGGTGTTGGTGTTGTAAACACGGCCTGCACCACCAGTAGCAAGTACCACTGATTTTGCTTTGATCGCGACTAACTCACCTTCAGACATGTGAATGGCTACGATGCCTTGCGCTTCTTTTGCGTCATCTTCACCGTCGACTAAGAGGTCAACTACGAAGTACTCATCAAAGCGTTTGATGTTTGAATATTTAATAGAGGTTTGGAAAAGTGTGTGTAGCATATGGAAGCCAGTTTTATCGGCCGCAAACCAAGTACGCTCGATTTTCATGCCACCAAAACGACGAACGTTTACATCGCCATTTTCTTTACGGCTCCATGGACAACCCCATTGCTCCATTTGGATCATTTCACGGGTTGAGTTTGCTACGAAGTATTCAACAACATCCTGTTCACATAGCCAGTCACCACCACCAACGGTATCGTTGAAGTGATTATCTAAGCTGTCTTCTTCCTTGATAACTGCTGCTGAACCGCCTTCGGCAGCAACCGTGTGTGAACGCATAGGGTACACTTTTGAAATCAGTGCAATTTCAAGTTCAGGGTTTGCTTCTGCTGCCGCAATTGCAGTACGTAAACCAGCGCCGCCAGCGCCGATGACTGCGATATCTGTGGTTATGACTTTCACAGTTATCCTCCAGAGTAGGTGTGCTCATAAGAGCTTTGTTTCACGAGCACGATTGGAAAAATAGTAGTTATAAATTTTGTGCGCCATAAGTGTAGGAAATAATGATGAATAATAAATTGATCTGACAGGGGTAAATAGGCACTTTGCTACCCTAAAGTGGTAGCTTTTGATTGGTTGTTTCAATAGTGAGAAGTCGCTTAGGTTTTAAGGTAGGGCTTGGTTATCGTTAGCAGTTTAATTAAACTGAGCGCACTTTCATTTGTTTTGAGTTTTTTATGCATACTTGGCAGCCTTCCTGTTCGATTTCCCAATTAAAGCAACGCGCTTCGATCATTACTTCTATCCGCCAGTTCTTCGCCGAACGACAGGTTTTAGAGGTGGATACGCCAGCCATGAGCCACGCGACGGTTACCGATGTTCATCTTCATACCTTTAAAACTGAATTTGTTGGGCCGGAATATGCGTTCGGAAAAAACGTATTTTTGATGACCAGCCCAGAGTTTCATATGAAGCGCTTATTAGCGGCCGGTAGTGGTTCGATCTACCAAATTAATAAAGCGTTTCGTAATGAAGAAAATGGCCGTTATCACAACCCAGAATTTACTATGTTGGAATGGTATCGCGTGGGGTTTGATCATCATGATTTAATGGCGGAAATGGATGCGCTTTTACAGATGGTGCTTGGCTGTGAAGCATGTGAAAAAATCACCTATCAACAAGCCTTTTTGCGAGTACTCGATATTTGCCCGCTAGAGTCGACCATGAGGCAACTAAAAGAAGTGGCTGCAACCTTAGGCTTGGCCGATATTGCTGAACCAGAGGATAATCGCGACACGTTACTGCAACTTTTATTCAGCGTTGGGATTGAACCGCATATCGGCCAGCAAATGCCGGTGATGGTTTATGATTTCCCTGCATCACAAGCGGCTTTAGCTAAGATTAATCAACAAGATCCACGAGTTGCCGATCGCTTTGAGGTGTACTTTAAAGGCATTGAATTAGCGAATGGTTTTCATGAACTGGATGATGCCAAAGAGCAACTAGCGCGTTTTGAGCAAGATAATCAGCAAAGGATAGAGATGGGGTTACAACCACAACCGATTGATCATCATTTGATTGCCGCGTTAGAAGCAGGATTGCCTCAATGTGCAGGGGTTGCGCTAGGTATTGATCGCTTAGTGATGCTGGCGATCGGCGCGGATCATATAGATCAGGTGACGGCGTTTCCATTTCCGAGAGCTTAAGGGAGGAGCGGAGCCGAGTGCCGAGGACGCTACGCTCGAGACGCGAGAAGAAAAAGCCCAAGAAACCCGTCATCCTCGGGCCGAGTTGCAATGTACTTAAAAACATCAAATCACTCAAAAAACGAGGAACCGGGGATCTACAGGCCACGCGTTGTAGACCATTATGGGCTTAACAATTCAGTGCGCTTTAAGTAGATTCCCTATCTTCTTCGCTTAGGCTCATGTAGGGAATGACGGCATGGAAGGGCGCGCGAGAACCGAGGACGCTAGGCTCGAGATGCGAAAAGCAGATCCCAAAATGCTTCTGCTTTTACACGTAACTCGAAACACGTAATAGTCTTTAAGCTCTTCGGCTCTCGAGTGAAACGTCCCCGTGCCTCTAGCGAAGCGTCCTCTCATTTCAATACCAAGAAAATCCATCTGCCTGAGGGTAGTGCTTTATCGCTTCAGCAGGACAATCACAAAACACGCCATCAACCCCGATTTCTGACAACCATTGCCAATCTTCTTGGCGGTTCACTGTATAAACATAAACTTGTAAGCCTAGAGATTTAGCGTGTTGTACGTAATCTTCATCGACTACATCGATATCTAAATTCAAGCTGGTGGCATTTAAGTTTTTGGCAAAAGCGGCTTTGTCGGTGCCTTTTGATGCGGTAAGTGCACCTATGAGCCACTGCGGTTGTTCTTGTTTGATTTGTTGCAACCAGCTGTGATTAAACGATGAAATGATCAATTGATTGCTGTCGAACTGACATTGCTCGGTGGCAAATTGAAGATGAAGGTAGAGGAGTTCGAGATGCTGAACACCTTTTAGTTCAATATTGAGCGCACATTTACCGTTAACCAGCTTTAATACATCCAATAAGGTCGGTAGGGGCTCGGTTTTTTCTACTATGACTTTTTTGAGCCTATCACTACTCATCCAATGCAATTTGCCAATATGATCTGTGGTGCGATTCAGCCATTTGTCGTGAATCACCCAAAACTGCCCATCGTGCTCATGTACATCAATTTCAATGGCTTTACATCCCATATCGATTGCCGCTTGGATAGCGGTTAAGGTGTTTTCTGGATGGGTAGATCGCGCGCCACGGTGAGCAATGATTAACATAATTAAATAACCTGAACTCGAAGATTAAGTGTTCATAGTAGTGGAATTGAGAAGGACTTGGCTAGTGGGAATTGACCCGTTGAGTGCATAAAAAAGGGCCACCAAATCATGGTAGCCCTCGACAGTTTGTTTTCGGTTTTAGTCTTGCTCTGCTTGAGACTCAGTACTCGCCGTTTCAGCATCATTAATGATAGCGTGGGCATAAGGCGTACCTAGTACAGTTGCCTCACCTTCAGCCATGCTTGAATCAAAACGGATCTGATCTTTAGCAAATAGGTTAATCACGGTTGAGCCAAGTTTAAAGCGACCCATTTCGTCACCTTTCTTGATGTGAATCGCTTTATCACCAGTGGTTTCATAGTTCCAACGATGTACTGATGAACCGGTTGGTGGCGTAATGGTGCCGCCCCAGATTACTTCAATACTACCCACAATGGTTGCACCAACAAGTACTTGTGCCATCGGGCCGAATTCCGTATCAAAAATACACACGACACGTTCGTTGCGAGCAAATAGGTTTGGTACATTCGCAGCTGTCAGTGGGTTCACTGAAAATAGATCGCCAGGAACATAAATCATCTGACGTAGCGTACCATCACAAGGCATGTGAACTCGGTGATAATCACTTGGTGATAAATATAACGTTGCGAATTCACCGTCGATAAATTCTTCTGCTAATTTTGCATCGCCACCTAATAGCTCTTGAGCTGAGAAATCGTGGCCTTTTGCTTGGATTAAGCGACCATTTTCAATTGGGCCAAACTGACTCGTACGAGCATCGGCAGGGTGAGTGATCACACTACTACCTTCAGCAACTGGGCGAATGCCTTCTTTCAGTTCACGAACAAAAAATTCGTTAAAGCTATTGAAGTAAGCCGGATCAGAATGTACCGCATCGTCCATGTTGACGTTGTATTGCTTGATGAACCAGCGAATAACCGCGGTAGTGAGGCTGCCCATTTTGGCTGAGGCCAATTTACCCATCAGGCGAGTTAAGCCGTGCTGTGGGATCCAGTATTGCAGAGTCACTTTAATTTTATCTATCACGTGAATATCCGTTTTTGTTGAACATTTCGTCTTAGTTACGAAAAGGGTAGCCGATTTTACTTAAAAGCAAACCCGTTGTCAGCTTTTCAAAATTAGCGTTATAAGTCTTTCTTATTTTTAGAAAACTGTCGATTGGCTTTGTTTTCCGTCATGCTTTCAATGATGCGGTGATAGTTTTCAAAACGAACGCGCGGAATATCGTCTTTCTCAACCGCTTCGCGTAGTAAACAACCAGGATCGTCATTGTGTTTACAATCACGGAACTTACAACCACCAAGATAGGGACGAAACTCAATAAACGCCTGTGTCACTTCTTCTGGCTCTAAGTGCCATAAACCAAATTCACGCACTCCCGGAGAATCGATAAGATCACCACCTTTCGGGAAGTGATATAAACGAGCTGTCGTGGTGGTGTGTTGACCTAAGCCTGAGTTTTCAGACACGTCGCCTTCAAGTACTTTTACTTCCGGCATTAAGGCGTTAACTAAGCTTGATTTACCTACACCTGATTGACCCACAAAGATACTTAAACGATCTTTAAGGGCTTCTTGCAATTCTGCTAAGCCATCTTCGGTTTCGCGACTAACAAATAACACCTCATAGCCAATCTTTTGATAATGACTAAGTGCTTGGCGATATTGCTGCTCTTCGCCTTGAGGAATTAAATCGGTTTTATTTAATACGATGAGTGGGGCAATCTTGAGTGTTTCTGCTGCAATCAAATAACGGTCGATAATGTTAAGTGATAGCTCTGGTAGAACAGACGATACGATCACCATTTGATTGACGTTAGAAGCCACCGGTTTTACGCCATCGTAGTAATCAGGGCGAACGAGAACAGAGCTGCGAGGCTCAACCGCTTCAACCACACCAGAAATACCCGCCATAGATTCAAGGCCCGGGCGCCAAATAACGCGATCGCCAGAGACGAGGCTTTCAATACCTCGGCGTAAATTACAGCGTTGAATATCGCCCGTTTCAAGATCTTCAATATCGGCATGTTGCCCAAAGCGAGAGATCACTAAGCCTTTTTGCATACCGCCCAACATGTTTTCATCCCATTGAATGGAATCTTCTTGAGTCAGACGTTTTTTTTGATTGGTTCGAACTCGGCGAACTTGGCCTTTAGTGAGTTTTTTCTTTTTTGCCACAGGTTATACTTATTCCCTATTGGATACTCTACGTATGTTTTTCTCTATACAAGCAGAGTATGATACCTCTTTTCTGGATAAAAAAGGCAAAGATCTATGTCAAATGCGTCTTTCAGTGACCAAAACTTAATTTGGGTCGACTTAGAAATGACAGGACTTGATCCTGAAACACATAAAATCATTGAGATCGCTTCCATCGTGACCGACAGTGAATTGAACATTCTAGCTGAAGGACCGGTTCTTGCTATTCATCAGCCAGAATCTGAACTGGCTAAGATGGATGACTGGTGTACCAATACCCATACCAATAGCGGTTTAGTGAAGCGTGTTCAAGAGAGTACGGTTTCAGAAGATGATGCAGTCGCTCAAACTATTGCCTTCTTAGAGCAATGGGTACCCAAAGGTAAGTCACCAATTTGTGGTAACAGTATTGGTCAAGATCGTCGTTTTTTATATAAGCACATGCCAGTACTTGAAGAGTATTTCCATTATCGCTACGTAGATGTCAGCACAATTAAAGAGTTAACTCGTCGTTGGCAACCAGAAGTGCTCGATGGTTTTTCAAAATCAGGTAGTCATTTAGCGCTTGATGACATCCGTGAGTCGATTGCAGAATTGCAGTACTATCGTTCAAGCGTGTTTAAAATTTAATAATTCTCAGTCGGTTGCTATAAAAAGTGCGGCTATAAACCGCAGGTTGAGTTATTTTTCAACGATTGAATAGATATTTGCATTTTTTTTGAAGTAGTACTTGCATCAAAAAAAAATGCTCTTATAATTCGCAGCCCTGAACAACGAAAGACGTTCAGGGTGACGATTCTCGAAGTGTAAAATTTATTACCACGAGAAACGCAAAGCGACACTAGCTCAGCTGGTAGAGCGCAACCTTGCCAAGGTTGAGGTCACGAGTTCGAACCTCGTGTGTCGCTCCAAATTAAAACGTTATTCGGAAAGAGCCGTTACTCGTCTATCGAGAAACGAGATTCCGGGTCACGAGAAACGAAAAGATCGGACGCGGGATGGAGCAGCTTGGTAGCTCGTCGGGCTCATAACCCGAAGGTCGTAGGTTCAAATCCTGCTCCCGCAACCAAATAAACGTTACTTGGAAAAAACGTTTCTAGTTCCTCGAAAATTCGAGCCACGAGAAACGAAATTCCGAGAATCGCAAAGCGACACTAGCTCAGCTGGTAGAGCGCAACCTTGCCAAGGTTGAGGTCACGAGTTCGAACCTCGTGTGTCGCTCCACTTCTTTTTTATAGAGAAGGGATAGTTATCATTGTACTTTAACAATGACATCCGGACGCGGGATGGAGCAGCTTGGTAGCTCGTCGGGCTCATAACCCGAAGGTCGTAGGTTCAAATCCTGCTCCCGCAACCAAATAAAAGTTACTTGGAAAAAACGTTTCTAGTTCCTCGAAAATCGAGCCACGAGAAACGAAATTCCGAGAAACGCGAAGCGACACTAGCTCAGCTGGTAGAGCGCAACCTTGCCAAGGTTGAGGTCACGAGTTCGAACCTCGTGTGTCGCTCCAAATAAAAACGTCATTCGGAAAGAGCCGTTACTCGTCTATCGAGAAACGAGATTCCGAGTCACGAGAAACGAAAAGATCGGACGCGGGATGGAGCAGCTTGGTAGCTCGTCGGGCTCATAACCCGAAGGTCGTAGGTTCAAATCCTGCTCCCGCAACCAAATAATCGTATCTTGGAAAAGTCGTTACTCGTCTATCGAGAAACGAGATTCCGAGCCACGAGAAACGAAAAAAAGCGACACTAGCTCAGCTGGTAGAGCGCAACCTTGCCAAGGTTGAGGTCACGAGTTCGAACCTCGTGTGTCGCTCCAAATAAAAACGTCATTCGGAAAGAGCCGTTACTCGTTTATCGAGAAACGAGATTCCGAGTCACGAGAAACGAAAAGATCGGACGCGGGATGGAGCAGCTTGGTAGCTCGTCGGGCTCATAACCCGAAGGTCGTAGGTTCAAATCCTGCTCCCGCAACCACATTAAGATGAATTGCTACTTAGCGATTTATCATGCGACACTAGCTCAGCTGGTAGAGCGCAACCTTGCCAAGGTTGAGGTCACGAGTTCGAACCTCGTGTGTCGCTCCAAATACATAAGGTTTCTAGTTTATAGTCCCTAGTTTCTAGGGAAAGACTGAAAGCCTAGGGACTAGGAACTTGTATCCTAGCTTCCTCCAAATATATAAAAACGATCTCTTTAGGGGTCGTTTTTTATTCTTTGTAATTCAGTGAGTGATATCACTATTCAATAATAAATTCAGTTTTTCTGGATTTCTGCTCTTTGATTGCTACAGTTTATATTTCCAAACTCAATTTGCACGTTTGATCTCAATGCTTCTCTGCATTATTACCCGCGTTATCTGAGAAGAATCAATAATTATCTACAAACTTATCCACATGTTTTTTTTGTGGATAACTTGGTGTGTAAGTTGTTTTTTAGTTGTAGTGAAATCCATTTCTAATGGATCATCTAAAGTTGATTAAAATCACAAATTAAATGACATGGTTGTAACCTGTTGTTTTGTATAATCATTGTGTTTTTACTGTATGGAAAAACAGTGCATAACAAGGATCTTTATTTGATTTTTACTTGATCTTTATCATTTCTTTTGAATGTGCTTAACTTTTTGTTACGCCCTGTCACGCTCTCGCTTTTGTCACTTTTTCCACATTTCTAATATTTTTTGGGATAAGTATCACTAAGCGTCTCTTGGTAACCCTTTTCCTATAATTCTAACTAGCCTTTCTAATTTAGTATTTCGTGCTGTATTGGCATCAATATCATTCTTCTTTTTATTTTGTTGCTCTATCGCCCACTGAATATGAATATCCAAATTATCATCTAACCCTAGGCGTGCTGTTAGTGCTTCTAGGATCGCAGATTCATAAGGCGCATTACCTAGGGCGATCGAAATATTACGTAACCACTGAGTGTGGCCAATACGGCGAATAGCAGAGCCTTCCATATTTTTTAAAAATTGAAGTTCGTTCCACTGGAATAGCTTGATAAGGTCAGCATCATTGAAGATGTCACGTCGGTGAAAGCTTGTTTCATTTGTGACGTCTGCTGCTCTATTCCATGGGCAGACCAATTGGCAATCATCACAGCCATAAATTCGATTGCCGATTTTTGAACGAAGCTCTTCAGGGATGACACCATCTAGTTCAATAGTGAGGTAGGAGATACATAGACGAGCATCAATCACGCCTTCTTCGACTATCGCTCCTGTAGGGCAAGATGTCATGCAAGCTCGACATTGGCCGCATTGATCTGTCTGAGGTTCATCAATAGGAAGGGGGATATCAACTAATAGCTCACCAAGAAAAAACCATGAGCCAGCCTGCTTATCAAGAATGAGGGAATGTTTTCCTGCCCAACCTAATCCTGCTTTTTGAGCTAAAGGGCGTTCTAAAATGGGCGCAGAGTCAACAAAAGGTCGATACCCTAATTCACCCACTTCTTCTTCAATTCGTTGACCTAGCTTTTTTAATTGGTTGCGGATGAGCTTATGGTAGTCGCGACCTAATGAATAACGACTAATATAAGCCTGAGTAGGATCGGATAAATTTGAAGCAAATTGTGCCTCTGGAGGCAAGTAGTCCATACGAACGCTTATTACACGAATGGTACCTGGGTGGAGTTCTTGTGGGCGCGCTCGCATCATGCCGTGTCGCGCCATCCAATCCATAGAACCATGGTAACCAGCATCAAGCCAACGCTGTAATTGGGCTTCATGTTCCGAGAGGTCAACATCGGTGATCCCAACTTGCTGAAAGCCGAGTTCTTTACCCCATTGTTTGATTTTATTAGCAAGTTCTTGATAGTTCATGTTAGACGGGCTATTTCGGTAAGATTTATATTAGAATTCTAGCATGAGTTAGGAGTGTGATTCAGTAGCAACGACGATCTCTATTTGCTGAGTAACGTAATTTTGACCAAGTTTCTATTTCTTTTTGACACTTTGTTTAGAATTTGTCGTCAATATATAGAATAATAGACCGATTGAGTCTTGCCACTGTTGACTCAGTCAGTTTACTATTTTTTATTGATGGAATTATAAGCTGCCAATAGGCCATTTATTTTACGGGTGATGACACTTTATGACGACCAAGCAGACGATAAAACAAGCTATGTTAAGTGATGAATCTGCGACCATCGCGTTTGGAACACAACTGGCTAAGTTATGCTCTCAGCAAACCACTATTTACTTACATGGTGATCTTGGTGCTGGGAAAACGACCTTTAGCCGAGGTTTCATTCGTGCTTTAGGCCATGAAGGAAATGTAAAGAGCCCGACGTATACCTTGGTTGAACCGTATCAGTTAGATAAGTGGCAAGTTTATCACTTTGATTTATACCGTCTTGCGGATCCTGAAGAACTCGAGTTTATGGGGATCCGAGATTACTTTACCCCCGATGCGATTTGCTTGGTGGAATGGCCTGAAAAAGGTGAAGGTCTGCTTCCTTTAGCCGATCTGGATATAGAACTACGTTACGTCGATGTGCAACGTCAGGTTGTGATCACGGCGAATAATGAATATGGGCAATCTTTAGTCAATAAGTTGGAGCTGTGTTGAAACATTCTTATTTTCGAGCGCTGTGTCTGCTCATGATGTTATGGCTTGGTGCTATTGCGAGTGCCAATGCTAATTCTTTAAATAGTATTCGAGTTTGGCCTTCACCTCATGACACCCGCGTGGTGATGGACATGGGCAGTGAGGCTAAATTTAGCTATTTCACCTTAAGTGGGCCAGATCGCTTGGTTCTGGATTTAAAACAAACACAATTAAAAACCAAGCTACCGATTGTAATTAAAGATAGCCCGGTATTAACTAAAATTCGTCATAGTACACCGGCTGAGCCATCAAGTTATCGTTTAGTGTTTGAATTGAAATCAGCACAAAAACCAGAAATATTTACTTTAGCGCCAACTGCAGATGGTCAATATGGACATAGGTTAGTGGTTGACTTTAAACATGAAGAAACCGCTTCGACATCATCAAATGCTACTGTTGCTAAAAATGCTACTGCTGCTAAAAGTGCCCCTCAAAAAGCATCCGCTCCAGCGGTTACAACGCGCGCCATTCCACCATCTAAAATCGTAGTGGCGATTGACCCAGGACATGGTGGTGAAGATCCAGGCTCTATTGGCCCGACTCGTAAATATGAAAAGCACGTGACATTAGCGATTGCTAAAAAAGTGGCGGCTAAACTGAATTCAACATCCAATATTCATGCGGTCTTAACTCGTACCGGTGATTACTACGTTAACTTAAATAAGCGTTCGGAAATTGCCCGTAAAAATAAATCTCTATTATTGGTTTCGATTCACGCCGATAGTTATACGACGGCAGGGCCACGCGGTGCTTCGGTATTCGTATTAAGTACTCGTCGTGCTAATACTGAAATTGGCCGTTGGGTGGTGAAAAAAGAAGAACAATCTGAGCTTCTAGGTGGTGGCGGTGTTCTACTGTCTAAAAACAGCAATGATAAAAACGTTAGCCAAACGGTATTAGATTTGCAGTTTAGCCACTCGCAAACTGAAGGTAATAAACTCGCGTTGAAAGTGATCCAAGAGTTAAGACAAGTGACAAAAATGCACACGTCTAAACCAGTTTATGCCAGCCTTGCCGTATTGAAGTCTCCAGATATTCCATCAATATTAGTTGAGACAGGCTTTATTTCTAATCCACAGGAAGAGAAGCTATTATTTCAGAACTACCACCAAAATAAATTAGCCGGTGCGATTTCCAATGCAGTGGTAGAGTACTTTAAAGCCAACCCACCGGAAGGCATGATTGTCGTGAATCAATCATCAGGTTCGACTCATAAAGTGAAAAGTGGCGAGTCTCTTTCGGTGATTGCCCATAATTATGGCACCACTACGGCAAACTTGATGAAGTGGAATAACTTAAAAAGTTCGACGGTATTTGTTGGCCAAGAGTTGAAAGTTGCTTCACCAGGTGCCACATCTAGTAATAGCGGTTCAACGGCTTCTCGTAGTTCTGGTAATACAACCGTTACTCATGTGGTAAAAAGTGGTGACTACCTAGGTAAAATTGCTGAACAATATTCAGTATCGGTGAGTAGCATTAAGCAACAGAATAACTTGCGCTCTAATACCTTAAAAGTTGGCCAAAAATTACAAATCAGCGTCCCGGTAAAAACCACGATCTACCAAGTAAGAAGTGGCGACTTCTTAGGTAAGATTGCCGACAAGTATGGCGTCAGTATCTCTGATATTCGTAAAGCCAATAATTTGAGATCCGATAGTCTAGCAGTAGGGCAGAAGTTGACCATACCTCAATCTTAAGCTCGCTCTTAATTTCAATCGATTAAATGGTGCAGTAGCGTTATGGCGATAAAAATTTTACCCGCTCGATTAGCCAACCAAATTGCGGCAGGTGAAGTAGTTGAGCGCCCTGCATCGGTGGTTAAAGAGCTGGTTGAAAATAGTATCGACTCCGGCGCGACGCGCATTGATGTTGATATTGAAAAGGGTGGCAGCAAGCTGATTCGAGTGCGTGACAACGGCTCGGGTATTGAAAAAGATGAACTAGGCTTGGCGCTCAGTCGTCATGCCACCTCGAAAATTCATTCTCTTGATGATCTTGAAGCCATTCTTAGCCTAGGCTTTCGCGGTGAAGCGCTGGCCAGTATCAGCTCGGTTTCGCGTTTAACCTTAACGTCTCGCACGGCAACACAAGCTGAAGCATGGGCTGCGTATGCGGAAGGTCGAGATATGGCGGTGCAATTAACCCCTGCCGCACACCCGATTGGAACCACTGTTGAAGTGGTCGATCTCTTTTTTAATACGCCTGCACGTCGCAAATTTCTACGCACTGAAAAGACCGAATTTTCTCATATCGATGAACTGCTTAAACGTATTGCGTTGAGCTGTTTTTCGGTCTCCATTACCTTACGTCATAATGGTAAAGTCATACGCCAATATCGCTCTGCTAAAACCGATCTACAAGTTGAAAAACGAGTGTCTGCGGTATGTGGTAATAATTTTATGGATCACGCGGTTGCGATTGAACTTAACCATGATGATTTAAAGCTTAAAGGTTGGATCACCACACCGGATGGTGCACGTAGTCAGAGTGATCTTCAGTACTGTTACGTTAATGGTCGAATGATGCGTGATAAGTTAATTAATCATGCTATCCGTCAAAGTTATGAGAATGCACTGCGCCCCGAGCAATTCGCGACTTATGTGTTGTTTATTGAAGTCGCCCCACATCAGGTCGATGTTAATGTTCATCCCGCTAAGCATGAAGTACGCTTTCACCATGCTCGCTTAGTTCACGACTTTATTTACCAAGCGTTAAGTGATGCACTGGCGCAAAGCATTGAGCTCGTTAAACCATCGGTATCTAAATCGGCGTACGCAACTGAACCCGCTGGAGGTGATGATTACTCGATTCGAGAGTCTGCTCCAGTCCATCAACCTCAGCATACAAGCTCTAACCCTAGTGCTAACACTCAAGCGTGGGAATCATCTCGTGTTTCATCGGGGCATTCGCGATCATCTTCCCCTGTCTCTTATCCAAGCTCGCGCCCATCATCCATAGTCCAGAAAAAGCAAACCGATGCTTATCGTGCTTTATTTGAGCCTTTGCCGAATGTTGCTGACGAGGAGTGTGATGAGTCGGAGCTAGGTGTTATGGAACAAGATGTTATGGATCAGGGTAATATCTATGTTTCTCAATCTCCAATGGAAAAGCATGAGAGCTCAGCGATCAATATCACCGACCTAGGTAAAGCATTAACGGTGATCCAAGATGTGTATTTATTGATGCAAAATGCGCAAGGTTGCCATTTGGTTGATTTAAATAAAGCAGAAGCGCTACGGGTTCAAGGGCAGTTTAATCTTGTTGATGGGGAAATGTTGAAAGCTCAGCCTTTATTGATCCCTTTAAATATTCCAATGTCGGCTGAAGATATTGAAACCTTAACGATTTATCAGAATCTATTGCTCACGCTGGGAATTGAATTAACAGCGAAAGGCAAAAGTAGCGTGATGGTAATGGGCGTACCACAACCATTACGTCAGAAAAATTTACAGCAATTAATACCTGACTTATTGGCTGAATTACAAAAAGAACAAAATATTGAACTACCCTTGATCACTCAATGGATCACAAGCAAGATTGTGGTAGCAAAACCAAAATATAGGCTTTCTGAAGCGATTCAGTTAGTCGCAGAACTCGAACAAATCTGGGGCGCTTATTTGCCTTATCATCAATATAACTGGATCCAACCTGTGAATTTCTCTGAATCAATAGCGGCGCTGCAATCATGAAACAACCATTACCACTCGCATTATTTTTAATGGGCCCAACCGCATCAGGTAAGACTGAACTGGCGATTCGCTTAAGACAAAAATATCCGGTTGAGATCATCAGTGTCGATTCTGCGTTAATTTATAAAGGCATGGATATTGGTACTGCTAAGCCTGATGCACAAGAACTAGCACTCGCACCGCATCGATTGATTGATATTCTCGATCCTAGTGAAGCCTATTCAGCTGCGGATTTTCGTCGTGATGCGTTGCAGCAGATGGATGAAATCGTCTCTCAAGGTAAAATTCCATTGTTGGTTGGCGGGACGATGCTGTACTACAAAGCTTTACTTGAAGGGTTATCACCATTACCCGCGGCTGATCCGGACATTCGTCAACAAATTGAACAAGAAGCCAATGAGAAAGGCTGGGATGCAATGCATCAACAGTTAAGTGAAATTGATCCTGTTTCCGCTAAGCGTATTCATCCTAACGATCCACAACGTTTGTCTCGCGCATTAGAAGTGTTTCGTATTTCAGGTAAAAGCCTAA
Organism: Vibrio sp. CK2-1; assembly: GCF_021726515.1. Lineage (GTDB taxonomy): Bacteria > Pseudomonadota > Gammaproteobacteria > Enterobacterales > Vibrionaceae > Vibrio. Next base: position 66,959 of record NZ_JAKKCJ010000009.1, read on the forward strand.
CCGAATTGACGGAACAAAAGGGTGAAGCATTGCCTTACCAAGTGAAGCAGTTTGCCATTATGCCAAAAGAGCGAGCAGAGCTTCACCGTCGGATTGAACTGCGATTTGAAAAAATGATGGCAGCCGGCTTTGAAGATGAAGTTAAAGCATTACGTGCCAGAGGTGATCTACATCTTGATCTTCCTTCAATTCGTTGTGTAGGCTATCGACAAGTGTGGGAATATTTAGATGGCAATGGTACATTGGATGAGGCTATCTTCCGTGGGGTGTGTGCCACACGTCAATTGGCCAAGCGACAAATCACCTGGTTACGCAGCTGGAATGACTTAATTTGGTTAGATAGCGAAGATATCGATGCGGGGGTTAAGGCGATTTCTGCCGAAATTGATCATTATTCACATTGATAACTTTATCAATCAAATTGTAAGTAAATTCTGATTGATGCAAGCATCTTGAATGAGTTTGAGTATATACTGTAATTGCTCATGCTCTTTGTACTCAGTGCTTTGCGTATGTGTCAAAAGCGACTTCAAGGTTGAAATCGCTATATAAAAGAAACTTTAGCAGTCGGGTGAATTCATCCGTTAATGCATGACTTATCGCTTATGCTGAGAAATCAGCAATATCGATAAGAATTGGCACTGCTTTTTGTGTAAGTAAGTACTTTTGATTTTCTACACTAAGTCCCACTTGGAACGTAGTAAAAAGAGAAAGTTAGCTAAAAATAAAATAAACAACAAATATAAGGAATATAAAATGGCTAAGGGGCAATCTTTACAAGACCCGTTCTTAAATGCGTTACGTCGCGAGCGTATCCCAGTATCAATCTATCTCGTGAATGGCATTAAATTACAAGGCCAAATTGAGTCATTTGATCAATTTGTGATCCTATTGAAAAATACAGTAAACCAAATGGTTTATAAGCATGCAATTTCTACCGTCGTTCCTGCTCGTGCGGTTAGCCATCATACGGCTGAACGTCCACAAGGTGAACGTACGGAACGTCCTCAACAAGAGAATTCTGAAGATTAATATCTATCTAATTTTGAACTATCAATCATTAAGGAGCGAGCTGCTTGTTTGACCGTTATGAAGCCGGTGAGCAGGCTGTACTTGTTCATATCAACTTCACACAAGAAGGTGAGTGGGAAGATCTCAGTGAGTTTGAAATGCTGGTATCTTCCGCTGGCGTCACATCGCTACAAGTTGTAACAGGTAGCCGCCAATCTCCGCACACAAAATACTATGTCGGAACCGGTAAAGCTCAAGAAATCGCGGATACAGTTAAGTCTCTCGGGGCTGAAATTGTCATTTTCAATCATGCTTTAAGTCCTGCTCAAGAGCGTAACTTAGAGTATTTATGTCAATGCCGTGTGTTGGATCGTACCGGGTTAATTCTCGATATTTTCGCCCAACGAGCTCGAACCCATGAAGGTAAATTGCAAGTAGAGTTGGCACAGTTACGCCATCTTTCTACTCGCTTGATTCGTGGTTGGACACACTTGGAGCGTCAAAAAGGTGGTATTGGTTTAAGAGGGCCGGGGGAAACTCAGCTTGAAACCGATAGACGATTATTGCGTGAGCGTATTAAAGCGATTTTGCGTCGTTTAGCGAAAGTGGCTAAGCAGCGTGAGCAAGGGCGTAAAGCGCGTCAACGTGCGGAAATTCCAACTATCTCATTAGTGGGTTATACCAATGCGGGGAAATCTACTTTATTTAACCGTATTACCGAAGCTGGGGTTTATGCAGCAGACCAATTGTTTGCAACGCTAGATCCGACTTTGCGTAAGATAGAGTTAGAGGATGTTGGTGGGGCAATCTTAGCGGATACCGTTGGTTTTATTCGCCACCTTCCACATGACTTAGTCGCTGCATTTAAAGCAACCTTGCAAGAAACGCAAGAAGCTGACATTTTGTTACATGTTGTGGATGCAAGTGATGACCGTTTTCGTGAGAATATTCATGCGGTAAACGAAGTTCTTGAAGAGATCGATGCTCATGAGGTTCCATCGCTATTAGTGATGAACAAGATTGATAGCATGGACGATCAGAAGCCAAGAATCGACCGTGATGATGAAGGCAGACCTCGCACTGTGTGGGTGTCAGCGATGGAAGGGCAAGGCATTGATTTGCTATTTGCTGCGCTGACAGAACGTCTAGCAACTCAAATTGTTCAATATCAGTTGTGTATTCCTCCTATGAATCAGGGGCGAATTCGGAGCCTGTTTTTCCAATTGAATGCAATTCAAGCGGAAGAGTATGATGAACAAGGCAATTTACTGATTGATATTAGAATGCAACAAGTTGATTGGTTAAGATTAGTGAAAAGAGAAGGGGCAGTCATGAGTGACTTTATCGTCACAGACATCACTGCTACAGTATGATATCAATTATTACGAGACAGATTGATATAACGTCATATCTATACGATGGAGCTTTCTAATGGCGTGGAATGAGCCTGGAAATAATAACGACAATAACGGCCGCGATAATGACCCTTGGGGTAAGAACAATAATCGTGGCGGTCGTGAACAAGGTCCACCTGATTTGGATGAGGTGTTTAATAAACTCAGCCAAAAGTTAGGTGGAAAATTTGGTAAGAAAGGAGGCGGTAAAGGGCCTTCTTTTGGTGGTGGCGGTGTAATGGGCTTTGGTGCCATTGCGATTATTGCCATTTTAATTTGGGTGTTCTCTGGTTTCTACACTATCGGTGAAGCAGAAAGAGGTGTGGTTTTACGCTTAGGCAAATATGAGCGTATGGTTGACCCTGGTCTAAACTGGCGTCCTCGCTTTATTGATGAAGTTTCTGCGGTAAACGTACAAGCTATTCGTTCTTTACGTGCATCTGGCTTGATGCTGACTAAAGATGAAAATGTAGTTACCGTTGAAATGGGCGTTCAATATCGCGTATCCGATCCATATAAATATCTGTACCGTGTGACGAATGCTGATGATAGCTTACGTCAAGCAACTGATTCAGCACTACGTGCGGTTATCGGTGATTCATTAATGGATAGTATTTTGACTAGTGGTCGTCAGGCGATTCGTCAAGAAACAGAAAAAACCTTGAACCAAATTATCGATAAATACGATATGGGCTTAACGGTTATTGATGTGAACTTCCAATCATCTCGTCCTCCTGAGCAAGTAAAAGATGCATTTGATGATGCGATTGCGGCTCGAGAAGATGAAGAACGTTTCATTCGTGAAGCAGAAGCTTATAAAAATGAAATTTTACCGAAAGCAACGGGTCGAGCTGAACGTTTGAAGAAAGAAGCGCAAGGTTATACTGAACGCACGGTAAATGAAGCATTAGGTCAAGTTGCTCAGTTTGAGAAATTACTTCCTGAATATAATGCAGCACCAGGTGTCACTCGTGACCGTTTGTACTTAGATTCAATGGAGAAGATTTATTCTCATAGCTCGAAAGTGCTGATTGACTCTGACTCATCAGGCAATATGTTATATCTGCCAATTGATAAGTTGATTTCAGAATCTAAGCAAAACAACAGTTCAACTCGTGCAAAAGATAAAACGCAACCAACCTATGATGGTATTCAGTTGGATCCACAAAACAGCACTGAATCTCAAGATTCAGGCACTAACTCAACATCTACACGTCAAGGGAGATTCTAAGCATGCGTAAGTTAATTATCCCTTTAGTTGCGATTTTAATTGTCGTTTCGTTAATGTCGGTGTTCGTGATCCCTGAAGGTGAGCGTGGCATCGTGATCCGTTTTGGTCGTGTACTTAAAGATACCAATGAAATCTCTAAGATTTACCCGCCAGGGTTACACATTAAAATGCCTTTCTTTGATAGTGTAAGAACGTTAGATGCGCGAATCCAAACCATGGATGGCCGCTCTGACCGTTTCGTAACCTCAGAGAAAAAAGACGTAATCATCGATACCTATGTTAAGTGGAAAATCAGTGATTTTGGTCAGTACTACCTAGCAACGGGTGGCGGTAATACCTTAACAGCAGAAACGTTACTTGAGCGTAAAGTGACTGATGTACTTCGTTCTGAAATTGGTTCACGTGAAATTAAGCAAATTGTTTCTGGACCAAGCAGTGATGTTGTTGCGGTAGATTCTATCGATGATAATGAAGTACTGCCTGAATCTGCCAAAGAAGCACTTGAAATTGATGGCGAACGTGATCAAATCATGCAAGATGTATTGGAAGATACTCGTGGTAGTGCAATGAAAGATTTGGGTGTTGAAGTGGTTGACTTCCGTATGAAGAAAATCAACTTACCTGATGAAATCAGTGAGTCTATTTACCGACGTATGCGTGCAGAGCGTGAATCGGTTGCTCGTAAACACCGTTCTCAAGGCCGTGAAAAGGCAGAGATCATTCGAGCTCAAGCTGAGTTAGAAGTGGCGACAATTCTTGCAGAAGCTGATAAGACCGCTCGTGTAACACGAGGTGACGCTGATGCAACTGCAGCGAATATTTACTCAAAAGCTTATACACAGTCACCTGAGTTTTATAGCTTCTTACGTTCATTGAAAGCGTATGAGAAGTCATTTAGCAACAAGAGTGACTTGTTAGTACTTGATCCTAAGAGTGATTTCTTCAAGTACATGAATGACAGTAATGGTCGAAAATAAGTTGATTGAACTTATTCGGTAGTAAGATTTGAAAGGCCCTTCGTGGGTCTTTCTTGTTTCTGATATATAAAAGTTTTTGGGATATAAAAGAGAGAGATTGAAAATGACCGCATTGATGATCGCCATTGGTCTATTGCTGATTTTTGAAGGGATGGGGCCAGCGTTATTTCCAAAACAGTGGCGCGATATGGTGAGTCAAATGGCTCAGCAGCCCGATCAGCAATTAAAGCGTATTGGTACCGGTCTGATTCTGGTTGGTGCTGTTATTGTGTTATTGGTGGTGAGTTAGCTTTTATGCTTCAATTTTGTAAAACCTAATATGCTGTCTGATATACAATATTTGTCGCAAAATTAACTTGCATAAAAAATCATCTAAAAAATGACTGCAAGATGGTACTAGGCTATGCTAGAATCCTTTTTTAACTAGCAAGCAGACTTAGAAAGATGGGAAATAACGTAGTCGTTCTGGGCACCCAATGGGGTGACGAAGGTAAAGGTAAAATAGTTGACCTTTTAACTGAAGATGCAAAATATGTGGTTCGCTATCAAGGCGGTCACAATGCAGGTCACACTCTAGTCATTGACGGTGAAAAAACCGTTCTTCACTTAATTCCATCAGGTATTCTACGCGAAAATGTAAAATGCATTATCGGTAATGGCGTAGTACTTTCACCTGACGCTTTATTAAAAGAAATGAAACCGCTTGAAGAGCGTGGCATTCCAGTTCGCGAACGCTTATACATTTCTGAAGCTTGTCCTCTAATTCTTCCTTATCATATTGCTTTAGACCAAGCTCGTGAATTAGCTCGTGGTAAAAAAGCAATTGGTACAACTGGTCGTGGTATCGGTCCAGCTTACGAAGATAAAGTTTCTCGTCGCGGTTTACGTGTTGGCGATTTGTTCGACATGGAATCTTTCGCGCAAAAATTAAAAGAAGTGATGGAATATCATAACTTCCAACTAGTGAACTACTACAAAGTAGAAGAAGTGAACTACGAAGAAGTGTTGGAGCAAGTAAAAGGCTATGCTGAATTACTGACTTCACTTGTGATTGATGTGACCGATGAGCTTGATTCTGCTCGTAAACGTGGTGATAAAATCATGTTTGAAGGCGCGCAAGGTACATTGCTTGATATCGACCACGGTACTTACCCTTATGTAACTTCTTCAAACACTACTGCTGGTGGTGTTGCTGCAGGTTCTGGTTTTGGTCCTCGCCACTTAGGTTACATCTTAGGTATCGCGAAAGCTTACTGTACACGTGTTGGCTCCGGTCCATTCCCGACTGAGTTATACGATGGCTTAGAGAAGCAAGATCCGGTTGGTAAACACTTAGGTACAGTGGGTAACGAATTTGGTGCAACCACTGGTCGTTTACGTCGTACAGGTTGGTTTGATGCGGTTGCTATGCGCCGTGCCATTCAAATTAACTCTTTATCTGGTTTCTGCCTAACTAAGCTTGATGTACTTGATGGCTTAGAAGAAATCAAAATCTGTACTAGCTACAAAATGGATGACGGTTCTATTGTTGAAGTGTCTCCAATGTCAGCAGATGATTTTGAAAGAGCGACACCAGTTTACGAAACTATGCCTGGCTGGTCTGAAAATACTTTCGGTGCTAAGTCTATTGATGAGTTACCTCAAGCGGCTCTTGATTACATCAAGCGTATTGAAGAGTTAACCGGTGTTCCAGTTGATATTATTTCAACAGGTCCTGACCGTAACGAAACCATCATTAAGGTTCACCCATTTAATTCTTAATGTTGAATTAAATTGAGTATTAAAAAAGCCGACTTCAATGTCGGCTTTTTGTTGCGTGTAATTTGTGACTATCGAGTCAATTACAGTACTTTATGAGGACCAAAGCATTCGTAGTGAATGTTTGCTTCTGGTACTTGTTTTTCGACTAATTGCTTCGCAACAAACTGCATGAATTCAATTGGACCACATAGGTAGAAATCTGTCGCTTGCCAGTCGATAGAATCCACAGCGTTTAAATCCATGAAACCTTGTTGATCTTTATACCAAACCTGTTGGCTTAAGTTTGCTTGTTGTTCTGCATAGTCAGCAACCGTTTGAGCGAATGCATGACGCTCAATGCTGTCTGCAGCATGCAACCAATGGATGTTCGCTTTGTGAGTTGCTTTAATGCTTTCTAAGATGGCGAGCATTGGGGTTAGACCAACACCTGCTGAAATTAGGGCAACCGGCTTGTCTGCTTCTGCTGTAAAGAAGAAATCACCGGCTGGCGCTGCAAGTTGTACAGTATCGCCCACTTGGATTTCATTATGAATGTGATTAGAGGCCACACCTTGATCTTCTCGTTTTACCGAGATGCGGTAAGTCTTACCATTTGGTGCATCTGACAAGCTATATTGACGAATTTCTTGGTTGGCTAGTTTGTCTGAGTTGAGGTAGATACCAATGTATTGTCCAGGTTTGTAACCAACAACGCCTTGACCATCAGTAGGCTCAAAAACAAAGCTGGTGATCACATGGCTTTCTGGCGTTTTTTCAATGACTTTAAATTCACGAGTTCCACGCCAACCACCAATTTCTTGTTCGTTTTGTTGGTAAATTTCTTCTTCTCGGTTGATGAAAATGGTGGCGAGTAAGCCATAAGCTTCAGCCCAAGCATCGAGAACCGCTTGTCCTGGGCTCATTAGTTCATCAATTGTTGCTAGTAAGTGAGTACCAACAATATCGTATTGCTCTGCTGTGATGTTAAAGCTGGTATGTTTTTGGGCGATCTTTTCAACCACAGGTAGTAAAACTTCAACATTATCAATGTTGGCAGCGTAGCCATAAACCGCATTGAATAGAGCTTCACGCTGACGACCAGTATCTTGATGAGTTAGGTTAAATACATCTTTCAGTTCAGGATGATGCTTGAACATACGATCATAAAAATGAGCGGTCATTGAAGGTCCCGCTTCGGCAATAAGCGGGGCGGTAGACTTGACGATATCGATGGTTGATTGACTTAACATATCCGTACCTTTTTAAAGTTGCATTTAAGATGTATCTTTATTGTTATCTAAACGTATCATTCAGTCAATCTAATACTTATACTCAAGTGAATTCTGCATCTTGAAGTTACTTGGGTATATAATGTTGCAATTCGAAGTTGGGAGTAGATATGCAATTAACATCTTTTACTGATTATGGTTTGAGGTCATTACTTTATTTAGCCGCATTGCCTGAGGGTGAGCGTTCTAATATACAAGCAGTGAGTGAGCGATTTTCTATTCCCAAAAATCACCTAATTAAAATCATCAATAAACTTGCACAGCTTGGTTATATTCAAGCCACAAGAGGTAAGCATGGCGGTATTGTTTTAGGTAAGCCAGCTGAACAGATTGTCGTCGGCCAAGTGGTTAGAGACTTAGAACCATTGCAGCTAATTGATTGCTCTGAAAGTGCCTGTCACATTACATCGGCTTGTCGTTTAAAATCGCAACTCGCCAAAGCAAAAGAGGCATTCTTGTCTCAACTTGATCAATGTACTCTTGCTGACTTGCTTGATAATAATGATGATCTGGTATTACTCCTTACTCCTGTGTGACATACGCTTGTCATTGTTATCTGCTTTAATTAAAAGAAGATATTTAAACGATTTCTGTAGGTTAACGCCTCACTCAGATATACTAATCATTACACTTTGCGCACATAAGCAGGTTTGTCATGTCCGAACGTACCCATATTGATCCTTTCGCAGCTCGTGAATCCGAAAAATACGAAAATCCAATCCCGAGTCGAGAGTTCATTCTTGATTTTTTAAAGCAAGCAAATATGCCAATGAATCGTAATGATTTATTTGAAGCTCTGAACTTAAAAGGTGAGGATGAATATGAAGGTTTACGCCGTCGCTTGAGAGCAATGGAGCGAGATGGTGAGCTGATCTTTACCCGTCGTCAATGCTATGCCTTACCAGAAAAAATCGATTTAATTAAAGGTACCGTAATTGGACACCGCGACGGCTTTGGTTGGGTTCGCCCTGAAGGAAGTGTAGGCAAAGACAATGATGTTCTGCTTCCTCATCACCAAATGCGTACAGTGATCCATGGTGACTATGTTCTTGTTCAGCCGAATGGCGAAGATAAACGTGGTCGTAAGGAAGGGCGCTTAGTTCGAATTCTTGAAGCACGTAAAACCAATCTTGTAGGACGTTTCTTTTTAGAAGATGGCCATGCCTTTGTCGTGCCTGATGATTCTCGTATTAGCCAAGATATTTTGATCCCTGATGAGTTCCGCGAAGGCGCTCGTATGGGGAATGTGGTAGTCGTTGAATTGACCGCTCGTGCGACGCGTTCTCGTGGCATGATGGGTAAAATCGTTGAAGTACTAGGTGAAAATATGGCACCCGGTATGGAAATTCAAATCGCGATCCATACACACCAAATTCCCGACCAATGGCCGGTTGCCGTTGAGAAGCAAGTTGAACACCTTGGTGAAGAAGTACCAGAAGAAGCCAAAGAAGGCCGAGTGGATTTACGTGATCTACCACTTGTCACTATTGATGGTGAAGATGCCCGTGACTTTGATGATGCGGTTTACTGCCAAGCGAAAAAAGGTGGTGGTTGGCGTTTATGGGTCGCCATTGCGGATGTGAGTTACTATGTTCGCCCGAATACTGCGCTAGATAAAGAAGCGATTAATCGTGGTAACTCGGTGTACTTCCCATCGCAAGTTGTCCCTATGTTGCCTGAAGTTTTGTCGAACGGTTTATGTTCGTTAAACCCACAAGTTGACCGTTTATGTATGGTCTGTGAAATGACCATTTCGGCTTCGGGTAAGCTTTCTGGCTACAAGCATTATGAAGCGGTGATGAATTCACATGCTCGTCTCACCTACAATAAAGTATCGGATATTTTAGAGGGTAATGAAGAGTTACGTACTCGTTATCATGCCTTAGTGCCGGACTTAGAAGAATTACACAAAATGTATAACGTGCTGAAAGTGGCGCGTGAAAACCGTGGGGCGATTGAATTTGAAACCACGGAAACCAAATTTATCTTTAATGAACTGCGTAAAATTGATCGTATTGAACCTGTCGTGCGTAACGATGCGCATAAGATCATTGAAGAATGTATGATTTTAGCCAATATCGCATCGGCCTCTTTTGTTGAAAAAGCCAAAGAGCCTGCACTATACCGTGTGCATGACACTCCAGGTGAAGAGCGACTTACAGGCTTTAGAGATTTCTTGGGTGAGTTAGGTTTGAACTTAACCGGCGGGCTTGAGCCAACGCCAACTGATTATGCGCAATTGATCAAAGCAATTGGTGAGCGTCCAGATAAAGAGCTGATTCAAACCATGTTGTTACGCTCGATGAAGCAAGCGGTTTATAATGCGGAAAATGGTGGCCACTTTGGTTTAGCATTACAGCGTTATGCTCACTTTACTTCACCGATTCGTCGTTATCCGGATCTGCTACTTCACCGTGCGATTAAATATTTAATTGCGAAGAATGACGGTGTGAATACCGACCGTTGGACGCCAACCGGTGGTTATCATTATAGCTTTGATGATATGGACTTTTACGGTGAGCAATGCTCAATGACTGAGCGTCGTGCGGACGATGCCACCCGTGATGTCTCTGATTGGCTAAAATGTGAATACATGCAAGACCATGTCGGCGAAGAGCTCGACGGGGTGATTGCCAATGTGACTGGTTTTGGTTTCTTTGTTCGATTGAGTGATCTACACATTGATGGTTTAGTGCATATTTCGTCATTAGCGAATGACTATTATCAATTTGATCCTCTAGGTCAGCGCTTGATTGGTGAGAGTTCAGGCGTTATTTATCGCTTGGGTGATTCAGTTAAAGTAAAAGTATTAGCGGTAAATCTTGATGATCGCCAAATTGACTTTGAAGTAGTGGGTACTGAGCGCCAACCTCGCGGTAAAGGTAAGACGGCTAAGAAGCGTGCTGCTAATGCGGATAAAAAGGCATCGACTCAAAAGAAACAAGCGGTTAAAGCCAATAAACCTGGTCAAAAAGCGAAGCCACTGGTTGAGCCAACTAAGCGACCAGATGACAGTTCTGACAAACCGAAAAAGAAAAAAGCGCGTAAGCCGAAAGGAGCCGCTGCCGGAAAACCGGGCACGAAACCTAAGCGTAGTAAGCCATCGGCATCTAAGCGCGCTAAGATGAAACAACAAAATTCTTAAGTTTAGTGGCTTTCTGAATCACAGAGAGCCGCATTAATAAATATGGGTGCTAGTACCCTCAAGGTAAACAATGAGTAACGAATTTATTTTTGGCATTCATGCCATTAACGCTGTGTTAGATAAAGACCCAGCACGCCTAGTTGAAGCATTTGTTCTTAAAGGCCGTGAAGATGACCGACTAATGCCGGTGATCAACCAACTACAGAAGTTTGGTGTATCAGTACAACAAATGGGACGTAAAGCGCTTGATGACAAAGCGCAAGGGGCGAACCACCAAGGTATTATTGCCAAAGTAAAACCAGCTAAGCAGTTAAATGAACATCACCTCGATGACATCATTGCGGCGTGCCAAGCAAAAGGTGAGCAGCCTTTATTATTAGTTTTAGATGGCGTTACCGACCCGCATAACCTAGGCGCTTGCTTGCGTAATGCTGATGCAGCCGGCGTTGCTGCGGTTATCGTACCAAAAGATAAATCTGCACCTTTGACAGGTACGGTAAGCAAAGTCGCTTGTGGCGCGGCAGAGACGGTTCCATTTGTTCGAGTGACCAACCTTGCTCGCACCATGAGAGCGCTGCAAGAACAAGGAATCTGGTTTGTCGGCACGGCGGGTGAAGCGACTCACGATATCTATCAAGCCAAATTAACTGGCCCATTGGCGATTGTAATGGGAGCAGAAGGTGACGGTATGCGCCGTTTAACTCGTGAAACCTGTGATGATTTAATCAAGATCCCAATGGCGGGTAGTGTTTCAAGCTTAAATGTCTCAGTGGCAACTGGGGTGTGTTTGTTTGAAGCTGTGCGTCAGCGTTTAGGTTAAAGCTAGAGCCGAGGTGCGGGGACGCTTCGCTAGAGAGCCGAAAAGCAGGAAATTGTTGCGAGTCGCGTGTAGCGTATTTCGTGTTTGGTAACGGCTTTTGCTTTTTGCTCTTCCTCGCAACTTGGAGCGAAGGTACTCGGCTCTCGCGGCCGGCTTTTGCTTTTTGCTCTTCCTCGCAACTCGAAGCGCAGCGTACTCGGCTCTCGCAACCTGACTTTCTGTTTTTTCGAGCCACGAGCAGCGTAGCGCCCGAGCCCCCGAGAAACGCTCCCCCCCTTTTCTTTTTCATCTTTCTCTTGCCTAATCTGGTGACGTCTTATACAATTCGCCGTCCTGAAATCTCGGTCTTTTATATTTTTCGTTCCTTGTTTCCTCCGGATGACCGAGCCAATGTGGAAACTAATAATCCGTAAGGAGCAACCTATGCGTCATTACGAAATCGTATTCATGGTGCACCCTGATCAAAGCGAGCAAGTTGCTGGCATGATCGAGCGTTACACTGGTTCTATCACTGAAGCTGGCGGTACTATCCACCGTCTAGAAGATTGGGGTCGTCGTCAAATGGCTTACCCAATCAACAAACTTCACAAAGCTCACTATGTTCTTATGAACGTAGAAGCTGGCCAAGAAGTGATTGACGAACTAGAAACTGCTTTCCGTTTTAACGATGCAGTTCTACGTAACATGATCATGCGCACTAAATCTGCAGTAACTGAACAATCAATCATGATGAAAGCACGTGAAGAACGCGCTCCTCGTCGTGAAGAGCGTTCTGAAGCTAAGTCAGAAGAAGCAGCAGCTGAGTAATCATTGATGACCAATCGATTGGAGTTAAGCGGCACTGTCGTTAAAGCTCCGGTTAGAAGCCTAAGTCCTGCCGGCATCGCTCATTGCCATTTTAGTATTGAGCACCGCTCGACAGTACAAGAAGCGAATTTACCGAGACAAGTTTATTGTCGTATGCAGGTAGTCGTGAGTGGGCAAGGGTCACAAGAATTAACTCAATATTTAGTTTTAGGTAGTCACATCAAGGTAAGTGGTTTTGTCGCTTATCACACCGGCCGAAATGGTTTGGGGAAATTGGTGTTACATGCCGACAACATTACTCAAATTTAAGATCAGGAGATAGCCCATGGCTCGTTTCTTCCGTCGTCGTAAATTCTGCCGTTTTACTGCAGAAGGCGTACAAGAGATTGATTACAAAGACGTAGCAACTCTTAAAAACTACATCACTGAAGCTGGTAAAATTGTACCTAGCCGCATCACTGGCACAAGTGCTAAATATCAGCGTCAACTAGCTCGCGCTATCAAGCGTTCTCGCTACCTAGCACTTCTTCCATACACTGACAAACATCAGTAATTGGCAGCAGTTTAATTAAGTTTAAGAGGACTAAGATAATGCAAGTTATTCTACTTGATAAAATCGGTAACCTAGGCAACCTTGGCGACCAAGTTAACGTTAAATCTGGCTACGCTCGTAACTTCCTTATCCCACAGGGTAAAGCAGTTATGGCTACTAAAGCTAACGTTGAAGTTTTCGAAGCACGTCGCGCTGAACTAGAAGCTAAAGTTGCTGAGCAACTAGCTGCTGCTCAAGCTCGCGCTGAGAAAGTTAACGCATTAGAAGCAGTTGTTGTTGCTTCTAAAGCGGGTGACGAAGGTAAACTATTTGGTTCTATCGGTACTCGTGATATCGCTGATGCAGTTACTGCAGCTGGCGTTGAGATCGTTAAGAGCGAAGTTCGTCTTCCTGAAGGCGCACTACGTACAACTGGCGAGTTTGAAATCAGCATCCAACTTCACTCTGAAGTATTTGCTGAAGTTAAACTTCAAGTTGTTGCTGCTTAATCGCTAGCATCAAAGCGTAATAAAGAAACCGGCCTAGTGTCGGTTTTTTTATGTCTAAATTTTAGGGTATTTGCTTGGTATGTGTAGAGCGTATTTGGTCGATTAGAGAATAAATAGCGATGTTACTTTGGCGAGTACAATATATTGATGGTCAGCACGGTATCTGTTTTTTCTAGGTTATTAGGTACTCGGCTTAGGTGTTCTATGCTTTGTGATATTTTCAAAGCAATATCTTCGGTTATATCGTTAATAATACTAATTTCAGTATCAAAACGAGTATTGCTTGAACCACTAACCATAGTGCCATCAAAGTTAAATGAGGTTCTATCAAGCGGTTTCCAGTTAAGAGTTAAGCTTGCACGGACAATCGGCTCGTCAACATTTTCTGGAAATATTGGGTCGTCGTCATCGATTTCATCGGTATTGGGTTCTTGATAACGATAACCAGGGCCGAGTTCGGTCTCAACTTTTAGCGTTTCGGTGTTTGTGATCTGATAACCCAAACCGGTTGAAACGGTATAATCATGAAAGTATGAACTGTATTTCGAATCTATACCTTTAAAGTTGCCATAGATATAGAATTTAGGACTGATTTTATAGTCACTTTGCAATTGATAGGTTTGTTCGCGCTCGTCTTCTTCACCATCTTCATTTTTCAGATAGATTTTTATTTCACCACTATTACGTAAGCGGCCACTGATTTGTGACAGTGATAGGCGTGCATTTAAAGCACGTTCATCTTCATTGCCTTGTTCTGAGCGATAGCCAAACTCGATTTCAGGCAACCAGGTTGAACTACCAACCGAGCTAGATTCTGTAGAAGCGTCTTTTTTCGTCGTGTCTAGCGTTTCACTGACGGCTTTTTTATCAGTACCTGTGCTTGGCTTGGCTACTTTTTCTTTTCCCTTCCCTTCATCAAGAAGCTCGGCAATAAGATCTTCATCGATGCCATCATCTTCTGAGTCTGAACTTGCAGCTTGCTCAGTTGATTGGGTGGAAGGATCGGTAGGATTATTATCTGCTGAATCTGCTGAATCTGCTGTAGTCTCGGCATCAGGTGTTGGTTCGAATGTGATCTCTTCAGAATCACTATCGGCAACTTCTGTCTCTTCAGTTGAATCTACATTTTTATTTGTTTCAGCTGTCGTTGAGTTCTCCTGCTGAGTGCTTTCAGAGGAGGGCGTTGCGGTTTGAGTATCATCCTTGGGTACGATTACGGAATTGTCGGTTACCACGCTATTATTACCTGTCACATCATTTGTTGATGATTGACTCGGTAACGCGTCTTCACTATAAGCTTGGCTGCTTATAATTAAACACAATAGTGGTAATAATCGATTTTGCACTAAGCGTGATACCTCAATAAAATAACAGCCGACGATAATAAAGGATGTCGACATTTTGCCGTCATCATAACGTTAAAACTTTTTTTATTCGATAGTGTGATTACAAATCGACACACTCAGTTATAATAGTCGACCTCATTTCGCAAGTAAGTGGTCCCATGGCAGAAAATAAACCTCGCAAAATCGTAGACGCTCAAGTTGATGCCCTTAAAGTTCCTCCTCATTCTCTAGAGGCTGAACAGTCCGTACTCGGCGGTCTTTTGCTCGATAATGAACGCTGGGATTCGATTGCTGGCAAGGTGGTAGAAAAAGACTTCTATAGTCGACCACATCGTCTTATTTTTGCCGCAATCAAAGCGATTTTAGAAAATAGCCAACCACTCGATCTTATCACTTTATCTGAGCACCTCGAACAGCGAGAAGAGCTAGAATCTGTAGGTGGTTTCGCTTATTTAGCCGATCTCGCTAAAAACACCCCTAGTGCTGCCAATATTAATGCCTATGCCGATATTGTGTGTGAACGTGCTTTAGTTCGTAACCTTATCGGTATTGCGAATGAAATCGCCGATGCAGGTTATGATCCTCAAGGGCGTAGCTCGGCAGATTTACTTGATATGGCAGAAAGTAAAGTGTTTGCCATTGCTGAAGAGCGCACTACCGAAAGTGAAGGCCCTCAAGGGGTGGATAATATCCTAGAAAAGACCCTTGAGCGAATTGAAGAATTATACAAATCACCACAAGATGGGGTGACTGGGGTTTCAACGGGCTTTACTGACCTCAATAAGAAAACGGCAGGCTTGCAAGGCTCTGATTTAATCATTGTCGCGGCACGTCCTTCGATGGGTAAAACCACTTTTGCGATGAACCTTTGTGAAAATGCCGCAATGGATCAAGAAAAGCCAGTACTGATTTTCTCACTAGAGATGCCCGCCGAACAGTTAATGATGCGTATGTTGGCTTCGTTGTCACGCGTTGACCAAACTAAGATCCGTACCGGTCAATTGGATGATGAAGATTGGGCGCGTATTTCATCGACCATGGGTATTCTGATGCAGAAGAAGAATATGTATATCGATGATAGTTCGGGTTTAACGCCAACCGATTTACGTTCACGTGCACGTCGAATAGCTCGTGAAACCGGTGGGTTATCGATGATCATGGTCGATTACCTTCAATTAATGCGTGTACCGGGTTTGCAAGATAACCGTACTTTGGAAATTTCCGAGATTTCTCGATCTCTTAAAGCGCTGGCTAAAGAATTAAATGTTCCAGTCGTTGCACTATCTCAGCTTAACCGTTCTTTGGAGCAACGTGCTGATAAACGTCCAATTAACTCGGATTTACGTGAATCTGGGGCGATTGAGCAGGATGCCGATTTGATTATGTTTATCTATCGTGATGAGGTTTACCATCCAGATAGTGCATTAAAAGGCATCGCTGAAATTATTATTGGTAAGCAGCGTAACGGTCCAATCGGCTCTGTGCGACTCACTTTCCAAGGTCAGTTCTCACGCTTTGATAATTACGCTGGCCCTGCTTTTGATGATGAATAAATAACACAATCAAGCTGGCTTTTGTTAGTCAGCTTGATTTTTTATTGCCGATTACCCCTTCCTGCATCTCAAGGACACACTGAAATGAAGCCAACTCTGGCCGCGACTGCCAAGATAGATTTAGCAGCATTGCGTCACAACTTAGAGCAAATTAAGCTCAAGGTACCGAATAGCCAAATCACCTCAATTGTTAAAGCCAATGGGTATGGCCACGGCGCGGTTCCTGTCGCGTTAGCGCTAGTGTCATTATCTGATAATTTTGGCGTAGCGAGAATTGAAGAGGCTTTAGAGTTGAGACGCGCCGGGATCAGTCAGTCGATTTTATTGTTAGAAGGCTTCTATGCCGATTCCGATCTCCCTATCTTACAAGCCAATAATCTTCATACTGCGCTACATTGTGAAGAGCAATTAGTCGCACTAGAGCAGGCAAGCTTAGCTTCTCCTATTCATGTATGGCTGAAAATTGATACGGGCATGCATCGACTAGGTGTTCGCCCAGAAGATCTTAATGCCTTTATTGAGCGTCTCCATGCTTGCCCGAATGTCGCGAAACCGCTGCGTTTTATCAGTCATTTTGGTTGTGCCGATGAGCTGGATAATCCGGTCACCATGCAACAAATAACCTTATTTACCCAATTAGCTGAACCTGGATGTGAACGTTCTATTGCCGCTTCATCAGGTATTTTAGCCTGGCCAGATAGCCACCTAGAATGGGTCAGACCGGGTATTATTCTGTATGGCGTATCACCTTTTGAAAATCAAACCGCTGAGTCTTTAGGCTTTAAACCTGCCATGACCTTAACCTCTCAATTAATTGCTGTGCGAGATGTCAAAGCTGGAGAGAGTGTTGGTTATGGTGCGACTTGGACTGCTCAACAAGATACTAAAGTAGGGGTGATTGCGATGGGCTATGGTGATGGTTATCCACGCACCGCGCCAAATGGTACACCAGTATTAATTAATGGACGTCGAGTGCCGTTAGTTGGACGCGTATCTATGGATATGTTGACGGTTGAGTTGAGCGCGGATAGTCAAGATAAAGTGGGCGATGAGGCAACTTTGTGGGGAAATGGATTGCCAGCAGAAGAAGTGGCTCATCATATTGGTACGATTGCTTACGAACTCGTGACTAAATTAACCGGGCGTGTAGCGCTACTTTATTCTGAATAACCATAATCGAACGATGAAAAAGAGAATGTCATTTATGCAGGGAAATGCGCGACAGTTATTGAGTAGTCTGTTTTGTTGGGGATTATTGACGCTATATTCCGTTAATAGCCATGCAGAACCTAATATTCAATTATCTCAACCCGCAGAGCAAAACGCCGACGTTGAACAATCTGAAACCTCTCAATCACCATCTGATACTAGTGAGGGCAAGGACGACTCTTGGTATTCTGATTTCAAAGTCGTGCCATTTGGTTTTATTTCTGATTCGATTGGTAACTCTATTGGGGCGGCGGGGTTACTTAAAGGCGTCGGCCAACCTCAAGCGGCGTTGCTAGGGGTAGCGTTTGTTTCAGATAAAGGCAGTTATGTTACTTATTTAGGTGGCTATAACTATCAATTAACTGATCGCTGGTTGGTGGATTCAGATGCCTATATTGCTCAGTTTAAAGACTATAGCTATTACCTAGGGGATGCGACTAATAACGATTCTGAGTTTAACGACTATATTGAAACCGATGGTCAGGAATCTCGAATTCAAGCTAAGTTTCGTTATGTCTTGCCGTTAGGACAGGGAAAAGAAGACGCAGCAAAAGCCAGCTATTTACCTAACCGCAAACTCACAGGAATGACGCCTTGGGATAGTGGTGTGACTACCCTTGGTATTTCGCCTTTTTATAAAACCCGCAAGCTAGATGATATTGATTACGATGAAGCCGATTCTACGTGGGGGGCGATTTTTAGTCTTGATTGGGATAACAGAGACAGTACTCGCAATACTACTCAAGGTTCTCGTACGGTATTGAATTACACCTATGCACCCGATTTAGGTAATGACGAATCATGGAGTACCTGGGAATTTCAAAACAGCCAGTATTTTGATATTGGCTCACTAGGTAACCTATTTAACAAACAAGTGATTGCTTTTGATTTCTATACTGCTGGTACACCTAGTTGGGAGCAAGGCTCTGATGGTGAACATCGTCCACCGGAATATGCTGGAGTACGCTTAGGTGGTCTATATCGTCAACGTGGTTTTTCTTCCGGTCGATTCACTGGCCGCGCGGCGATTAACTATAGTTTAGAGTATCGTGTGATGCCGGATTGGCAGCCATTACAAAACTGGCCTGTGTTTGACTGGTACAAAGTGCCGTGGTGGCAATGGGTACTTTTTACCGATGTTGGTCGAGTGGCCGATGAGTATGATGTATCGGAGCTGCATGAAAATATGCAAGTGAGCTACGGCGGCGCAGTGCGTTTTCAGGTTGAAGGTGTGGTGGTTCGCGCTGAAATGGCATGGGGCGATGAAGAAAGTATGTTCCGAGTAATGGTTAATCAACCGTTTTAAGTTATCGTGGTTATTTAATTGAATCAGTGATTTGTTGATTTCTTTAGTCACCACTTTTCTTTAAACTGATATAACGCAATATAGATCACATAAATCACTGCGATAATTATTCCATAGCAGTATAAGAAATTTTAAGTTGAGCCTATTAATTCGGCTAAGCTTGTTTTGTATCGGGGTAGGCAATTAACGATTATGTTTTTAATAAACACGACCGTTTTTGTTCTGAATAAATCCAATAGACTTATCGGGAATGAGTAATGTTGAAAAATATCAATCCAACCACAACGGCAGCGTGGAAAGCGCTAACTGAGCATTTTGAATCAGCACAAGATATGGAACTGGCTGCTTTATTCGCTCAAGATGCCGATCGTTTTAATCAATTTTCTGCAACATTTGGCTCCGACATTTTAGTCGACTACTCTAAAAATTTGTTGGATAAAGAAACCTTCACTCATTTATTTGCCCTTGCTGAGCAAACTGAACTTAAAGCAGCGATTCAAGCAATGTTTGCTGGCGATAAGATCAACCAAACTGAAGGTCGCGCCGTTTTACATACCGCTTTACGTAATCGCAGCAACACACCGGTTATGGTTGATGGCGAAGATGTTATGCCTGGCGTAAATGCTGTGCTGGCGAAAATGGAAAGCTTTACTAACCGTATCGTATCGGGTGAGTGGAAAGGCTATACCGGTAAAGAAATCACGGATGTAGTGAACATCGGTATCGGTGGTTCTGACCTTGGTCCTTACATGGTTTCTGAAGCATTAGCCGCTTACAAAACACGTCTGAACATGCACTTTGTGTCTAACGTGGATGGTACTCATATTGCTGAAACGCTAAAGAACTTGAACCCAGAAACAACCTTGTTCCTAGTGGCATCAAAAACCTTTACTACGCAAGAAACCATGACTAATGCACACAGTGCGCGTGACTGGTTCCTAGCGACGGCGCAAGATTCTGCACATGTTGCTAAACACTTCGCTGCACTTTCTACTAATGCAAAATCAGTCGAAGAGTTCGGTATTGATACGGACAACATGTTTGAATTCTGGGATTGGGTTGGCGGTCGTTATTCTTTATGGTCTGCAATCGGTCTGTCTATTTGTCTAGCGGTTGGTTTTGATAACTTTATTGAGTTATTGGAAGGTGCCCATGAGATGGATAAGCACTTTGCTAATACTGAATTTGAAAACAACATTCCTGTGATCTTGGCGTTGATTGGTATTTGGTACAACAACTTCCATGGCGCGGAATCAGAAGCTATTTTGCCTTACGATCAGTACCTACACCGTTTTGCTGCTTACTTCCAACAAGGTAACATGGAATCAAACGGTAAATATGTTGACCGTAATGGTGATGCAGTTGATTACCAAACGGGCCCAATCATTTGGGGTGAGCCGGGTACCAATGGTCAGCATGCTTTCTATCAGTTGATCCACCAAGGCACTAAGTTGATCCCATGTGATTTCATTGCCCCTGCGATCAGCCATAACCAAGTAAGCGATCATCACCAAAAATTGATGTCTAACTTCTTTGCTCAAACCGAAGCTCTAGCATTTGGTAAATCAAAAGCACAAGTTGAAGCGGAATTTGCAGCAGCAGGTAAATCGGCTGAAGAAGTGAAAGATTTGGTGAACTTTAAAGTGTTTGAAGGCAACCGCCCAACTAACTCTATTTTGGTTAAGCAAATTACGCCTAAGACACTAGGTAACCTAATTGCGATGTATGAGCATAAAATTTTTGTTCAAGGCGTGATTTGGAATATCTTCAGTTTCGACCAGTGGGGCGTAGAACTAGGTAAGCAACTTGCTAACCAAATTTTGCCTGAGTTGGCTGACAGCAATGCGGTAGACTCGCATGATAGTTCAACTAATGGTTTGATTAATGCATTTAAAGCTTTTAAAGCCTAAGCGATTAACTAAAACGTAAGTTATTTATAAACTGATATTAAAAAAGAGAAGCTCAAATTGGGCTTCTCTTTTTTTGTCAATTTTGCCATGAAGAAGAGTGAGGGTTAGTCAGATTGACAGTTTTGGCAAATCCCATGTGTTTCGATGACATGGTTAGTGAGTTTAAATCCATGTTGAGCAATATTTTTGGTCAGCAATTCAACTAAGGCTTTATCTTGAAGTTCACTGACATCACCACATTGGTCACAAATTAATAAGTGTGAAAAGTGTTTATTACTACCGTGACAATCATGCTCATCAAAAAAGCAGCATGATACAAAGCTATTGGTTGATTCCACCCGGTGAATAAATCCCTGTTCAAGCAAAAACTCTAATGCGCGATAAACCGTCGGTGGTTTTGCTTGAGGTTCGGTTTGTTTGAGTTTATCTAGTAACTCATAAGCAGTCGAAGAGCCTTTTTGTTGCCAAATTAATTCAAGCACTTGCTGACGCTGCGAGGTGAGGCGAACCCCTCGTTGTTGGCAAAGGTCCGTTACTTGTTGGATCAAACGTTTATTCAAAATCTGTTAACCTTAATTTTCATTGGTGTACGCCTTTGCTGCCTATGGTAAAATATTTGGCCAAATAAGTCAGAGATATTTATCCCATATACCATTATGAATAATTACCCAATGCAACGTTTTTCCATTGCCCCGATGCTCGATTGGACTGATCGCCATTGCCGTTACTTCCATCGCTTATTATCTGAGCATACGTTGTTATACACTGAAATGGTTACAACCGGTGCGATTATTCATGGCAAAGGGGATTTTCTGCAATTTAGCCAACAAGAGCATCCGGTGGCGTTGCAACTTGGTGGTTCGAATCCTGCTGATTTAGCCCATTGTGCCAAGCTTGCCCAAGAGCGTGGCTATGATGAAGTGAATCTAAATGTCGGTTGTCCTTCCGATCGTGTACAAAATGGCAAATTTGGTGCGTGCTTAATGGCAGAACCTGAGCTGGTGGCTGATTGCATGGCCGCGATGCGTGAAGTGGTGGATATTCCGGTTACGGTAAAAACGCGTATTGGTATTGATGATCAAGATTCCTATGAGTTTTTAACCCGCTTTATTGCTATGGTGAGCGAAAAGGGTGGTGCTGATCAATTTACCATCCATGCTCGTAAAGCTTGGCTAAGTGGATTAAGTCCCAAAGAAAACCGTGAAATTCCAGAGCTGGACTACCCTCGCGCCTACCAACTTAAACAAGATTTTCCTGATTTAACTATTGCGATTAATGGTGGCGTGAAAACCATTGAGGATTCATTGACTCATTTAGAGCACCTTGACGGTGTGATGGTTGGGCGTGAAGCTTACCAAAATCCTTATTTGCTAGCCGAAGTCGATCAGAAAATATTTGGCAGTGATAAGCCGATTAAGAAACGTCGTCAGGTAGTACAAGAAATGCTGCCTTACATTGAACAAGAAATGGCGGCCGGTGCTAGCCTAGGTCATATCACTCGTCACATGCTAGGTTTATTCCAAGCAATGCCTGGCGCTCGTCAATGGCGACGTTATATTAGTGAAAATGCTCATAAACCGGGTGCTGGTATTGAAGTCGTTGAAGCGGCATTAGCCAAAATTCCAGCAGAATTGGACGTTTAATCTCACTTCTGAAGTGGCGGATTTGGCCTTTTATTGGTTAAATCCGCTTTTTTATTGTCTCACCTTTTTTGCCTCGCTTTAAGTTACTGAATTTTAAGTTTTTATATTTGGTTTAACTTGGCGCGTAATCTGCATAGCTAGTTAAATGCAATATCTGACTTTGATTAAATAGGACTATTTATGTTTGAACTGCTTTGTATTCTCGTTTTTATCGGCATGTTGATGTTCACGGGTGTAACCATGGTGACTTTCTTTATCGCTTTAGCGGCTGCGCTCGTGTTTGCCTTTATCGTGAGCATGGTAGGGGCGGTGATAAAACTACTGCCTTGGATCATTGTCGCGTTGATAGGTTTGTATATTTATAAACACTACAATAAGCCAAGCTCTTATTAATTTTTTTGACAGGAGGAGGGTAATTTACCCGCCAAACTAGCAAGTTCTGAAATTTGCGCCATGATTAATAGTGAGCATTGTGAGTGACATGGAAGGGCACATCATGACCGTGACAGAACTTCGCCGTTTATATCAAGATAAGCAATTGATTGAAGCGATTATTGAGTCCTCTATTGAAGAGGAAAGCTGGATTGTCGAATTTCGCCATAATAGAGGTGGCTTAGTGTTACTGACTGATGAGCATGGAAAAGAATGTCATTATCAAGATGCCGACGAAGCTTCTCGCTCCGCTTTAGATGTGGGTTTTAAACAAGTTCGTATTGCTAACAAATAGTCATTAAGAAACAGCGGACTAACGGCTGTTTTTTCTCTGCTTTTATTATTTCTCTCCTTTCTTATTTCCAAAAAGTTATAAAACATACTTATCAATTCTTTCTCGCGATTCATCAGAGTCGTTAATCTATTGTCATGAAGCAATAATATTGTATCCCTAAATGTTCCCACCTGAATTGAGAACGTTTGAGCTTATATAAAAGATAGGATGTCGTGACATGTTACTTAAGGATCTTTCTGCTTTGGCAAGTCCGCTCAATGATCAACAAATCGGTCAATTGCAGCAGGCTATGTCTGAGTTATCACCGCAGCAGCTTGCGTGGGTGAGTGGTTACTTCTGGGGGCTAAGCCAAACCGGACAACCAGCAACCGGAGGCGCTACTCAATCTCAACTTTCAGTCGCCGCTGAACCTGCTGGCAAATTGACTATTATCTATGCCTCACAAACCGGTAATGCCAAAGGCGTCGCTGAAGCGTTAAAAAATGAAGCTGATGCCAATGGTATCGCCGTAGAATTATTTGATGCTAGTGATTACAAAGGTAAGAATCTCGCCAAAGAAACTCATGTCATTATTGTTGCCTCAACCAATGGTGAAGGGGAAGCGCCAGATAATGCGATTGAGTTGCATGAATTCCTGCAATCTAAAAAAGCGCCTAAATTAGCCAATTTAAAATATGCGGTTATTGCACTAGGTGATTCTAGTTATGAGTTTTTCTGCCAAACCGGTAAAGATTTCGATAGTTACTTAAGCAAGCTTGGTGCAACGGCTTTCCTTGACCGCCTTGATTGTGATGTTGATTATGAAGCTCCGGCGAGTGAGTGGCGTAAACAAGCATTAGAAAAAGTAAAAGAAACGCTATCGGCGAGTGATGCACAAGTGGTGCAATTACCGGTAGGGCAAAGTGCCCATGTTGAAAGCCCTTGGAATAAACAAACTCCTTACACTGCGAGTTTACTGACTAGTCAAAAGATTACCGGTCGTGATTCAGGTAAAGATGTTCGACATATTGAAATTGATCTTGAAGGCTCAGGTATCACTTATCAACCTGGTGATGCACTAGGGGTATGGTATGAAAACAGTTCAGATCTAGTGGCTGCGATTTTGGATCAAGTCGGTTTATCTGGAATAGAAAGCATTGAACTCGATGGAGAAAGCATTTCTATTCATAGTGCACTGGTTAATAAGTTTGAAATTACCGCCTCTAACCCACAGTTTGTCACAAAGTACTCAGAGTTATCTGGTAGTAAGAGGCTACAAAAGCTGGTGGACGATAAAGATAAGCTGCGTGAGTACGCTGGTAACACTCAGATTATTGATGTTTTAAAAGAAAAGAAAACCAAACTGACCGCAGAAGAACTCGCTAGCCTATTCCGAAAATTAACACCGAGACTTTATTCGATTGCTTCGAGCCAAGCTGAAGTTGAAGATGAAGTGCATTTAACGGTTGGTCTGGTTGAATATCAGCAAGGCGAAGAAACTCGTTATGGTGGTGCGTCTCATTATCTGACTCATCGTTTGGAAGAAGGGGATAACGTTAAAGTTTTCATTGAACACAATAATAACTTTAAGTTACCACAAGACGATAATACTCCAGTGATCATGATTGGTCCGGGAACGGGGATTGCACCTTTCCGTAGCTTTATTCAAGAAAGAGAAGCGCGAGATGCTGAAGGTAAAAACTGGTTATTCTTTGGCGACCGTACCTTTACTCAAGATTTCTTATATCAAGTTGAATGGCAAAAGTATTTGAAATCAGGTGTGCTAACAAAACTCGATGTTGCCTTTAGCCGAGATCAGGCTGAGAAGGTGTATGTCCAAGATCGAATTTTAGAAAATGCCGCTGAAGTTTGGCAATGGTTACAGCAAGGTGCGTACCTTTATGTCTGTGGCGATGCGAACCGTATGGCTAAAGATGTTCATGAAGCATTAATTTCAGTTGCGCAAGAACAAGGAAAACTCGGTCGTGAGCAGGCAGAAGCGTTTGTGAATGACCTACGTAAAGCAAAACGTTATCAAAGGGATGTGTACTAATGAGCACGAAAGAACAAGTAGTATTAGGCGAAGTATTAGGTCCACTTTCTGATGGTGAGCGTTTAAAAGCTGAGAGTAACTTTTTACGTGGCACGATTGCAGAAGATCTACAAAACCCAATTACTGGTGCAGTGACGGGCGATAATTTTACATTGATTCGTTTTCACGGCATGTACTTACAAGATGATCGTGATATCCGAGCTGAGCGTGCCAAGCAAAAACTAGAACCGCTACATACTTTGATGGTTCGTGCGCGTTTACCGGCGGGCGTGATCACGCCAACCCAATGGCTTGGTGTCGATAAGTGGGCGGATGAACATACTTTATATGGCAGTATTCGTTTAACCACGCGTCAAACCTTTCAATATCATGGCATTTTAAAGCCGAATATTAAGAAGGTTCATAAAGCGCTGAACTCGATTGGTATTGATTCGATTGGTACTGCAGCAGATATGAACCGAAATGTACTATGTACGGCGAATCCATATCAATCAGAAGTACATCAAGAAGCGTATGAATGGTCAAAGAAAATCAGTGAGCACTTTTTGCCACACGCTCGAGGCTATGCGGAAGTTTGGTTGGATGCGGAAAAAATCGATAGTACGGTTCAAGAAGAAGAGCCTATTTTGGGGCGCACCTACTTACCACGTAAATTTAAAACCACGATTGCGATTCCACCATTAAACGATGTAGATGTTCATGCCAATGACTTAAACTTTGTGGCCATTGAAGAGAGCGGCAAGTTAATTGGTTTTAACGTGCTGGTGGGCGGTGGCCTTGCGATGACTCATGGTGATACGTCTACTTATCCTCGTCGTGCAGATGACTTTGGCTTTATTCCGGTTGATCAAACTTTGGCATTTGCTGAAGCGGTGGTAACCACGCAACGTGATTGGGGTAACCGTTCTAACCGTAAAAATGCCAAAACCAAATACACATTAGACCGTGTTGGTATTGATGTATTTAAAGCGGAAGTTGAAAAACGCGCTGGAAGTCAATTTGAAGCAAGTCGTCCTTATGAGTTTACTGAGCGTGGCGATCGCATTGGTTGGTCTGAAGGGATTGACGGTAAACACTACTTGTCTCTATTTATAGAGAATGGCCGTATTTTAGATTACCCAGATAAACCTCTTAAAACAGGTATGGCTGAATTGGCGAAAGTGCATAAAGGTGACTTCCGCATTACGGCAAACCAAAACTTGATAGTGGCTGGCGTATCTGCTGATCAAAAAGAGTTAATAGAGAGTATTGCAGTAAAACATGGCTTAATGGATGCATCGACTAGTGAGCAACGCAAAAACTCGATGGCGTGTGTGGCATTTCCAACTTGTCCATTAGCAATGGCTGAGGCAGAGCGTTTCCTTCCTTCTTTTGTTACGGAAGTGGAAGGTATTTTAGAAAAGCATCAGTTACCGAAAGAAGAGAATATTATTTTACGAGTAACAGGCTGTCCGAATGGCTGTGGTCGAGCGATGTTAGCTGAGGTTGGTTTAGTCGGAAAAGCACCTGGCCGTTATAACTTACACTTAGGCGGTAACCGTAGCGGTACTCGTGTACCTAAGATGTATAAAGAGAACATTACGGATAAACAAATTCTACAAGAGATCGATGAGCTGGTGGCTCGCTGGTCTAAAGAACGTGAAGACAAAGAAGCGTTCGGCGATTTTGTGATTCGTGTTGGTATTATCGATGAGGTCGTGATCTCTAAGAGGGACTTCTATGCTTAGTACACAAGAAAAGAGTTTAGATATAGAGAAGCTCGTCAATCTTAATAAAGTAGAGCAAAGTTTGATGCTTGCAGAGATTAATGCTCAGCTTGAAGAAATGACAGCTCAACAAAGAATTCGCTGGGCTTTAGAAAACTTGCAAGGTGAGTTTGCGGTGTCTTCAAGTTTTGGCATCCAAGCTGCAGTAATGTTGCATTTGGCAACGGAAGTGAAAGCAGACATTCCCGTCATATTGACAGATACAGGATATCTATTCCCAGAAACTTATCGATTCATTGACGAGTTAAAGGAAAAGCTTACCCTTAACTTACAAGTTTTCCGAGCTGAACAAAGTCCTAATTGGCAGGAAGCTTCTTACGGCAAACTTTGGGAACAAGGTGTCGATGGCATTGAGAAGTACAACCGGATAAATAAAGTAGAGCCAATGCGACGTGCATTAAAAGAGCTTAATGTTTCTACCTGGTTTTCAGGGTTGAGACGTGAGCAATCAAATACACGTAATGGACTACCTATCCTTGCGGTTCAAAATGGTGTTTTTAAGTTTTTACCGATCATCGATTGGAGTAATAAAGAGATACATCAATATTTAGAAAAACATGGGTTGTCTTATCACCCATTATGGGAGGAAGGTTATCTCTCAGTTGGAGATACTCATACTACTCGCAAATGGGAACCAGGAATGACGGAAGAAGAAACACGATTCTTTGGTTTGAAGCGGGAATGTGGTCTCCATGAAGATGATCCTGAGCAGCAACAAGATGGTTCTGGAATATAAAATCTAACCTTAAGCGTTTATTTATATATAAAGAAGAGGCTATACACTTTGGTGATAGCCTCTTTTTCATTTAGACCAGTAGCTAAATTACCTCTATTTTGTGGATAACTTGTTATTAAGGTAAGGGTAAAGTGGTATAAATAAGGCTTTGGGCGGAAAGTGACCATCTAAGCTATATTTTTAAAGTTTTTTAAAGAAAAGGGTTGCCAATGTGATTTGGATCTCTATAATGCGACCTCACTGACACGGAGCACACAGCCTAACGGCAGCAACGAGTCAGAGGTCAAAACCTTCTCAAAAAGGTTTGCGGAAAAAGTTTTAAAAAAGTGTTTGACACGAACTTTTAAATCGCTAAAATGGCCGCCCTGTTCAACGAGACGCGCTAAGCGCTTTCAATAAGAACAA